>BGOM01000015.1 GCA_003569245.1 Opitutia bacterium
GGCGGGTGTAGGCGCGGTTGACTTCCAGGTTGCCGATGGTGTCCTGGCGCGTGGCGCTCTGGAGCATCGCCACGAGATACCGGCCGTCCGGGTCACGTCGATCGCCTCCAACCTTGGTTGTCGCGCCGTCCGCCCGGTCTGGACCATGGGATCGGTGGCTTTGCTGATATCGAGGCCTTTGACCAGCGTGTTGTAACCGCTCAGGCCGGAGGCCTCGGTGAACCGCGGGATCAAGGCTGGGACGGGCGAGATCTCCCGAGCAGACGACCGTCGCGGGCGACATGGAGGATGATGGGGCCGTATTCGTCGGAGACGTAGAAACCGCCCCCCGGAACGATCGCCAGGCCCTCGGCGTCGAGCGTCAGCTTCCCGTTGGCCACCGGGACGTTGGTCAGGCTACCGAGCGTCGTACCGTCCGGATCACCGCGGGTCGTCGGCTGGCCGTCGAGATCGGTGAGCTTCGGGTTGCCCTTGAAGGTGAGCGTCAGCTGGGTCTGTCCCACGACCTGGGTCGTGTAGTCGGGCCGGAACACGAGGTCGAACTTCTGCAGTCGCGCGGCATAGCCGATCAGGCCGTACGGTTATAACCGCGGTCGGGCAACGTGTAGAGCGTCCCGGAGTAGGAACCATCGGCGTGCTTACGCCAGGTCGCCGGGTCGACCTTGAAGGACGAGAAGGATCCCAGGGTATCGCCGAGCCCGTCGACCGCACTGGCGGGGAAGTTGCCCACGCCGACGAGTCCCTTATTGAGGTAGGTGGCGCCGGCGAATGAGACGGATTTCGTCGCGCCGACCGGCGTCGGGTCGAGGTTTGGCTTGGTATACGTGACCGGGCCCGCCGACAACGCGAGGGTCAGGATAGCCGCGGGCAAGGTGCGGGCGAGGTGACGCATGTTAAGCGATGGATACCGGCCGGGCCGATGGACCGGTGCAAGCCTGACAAGGGAGACGATGCGCATCCATCAGGAGCGATACGTAACGTTCGGGTCCAAGCAGTCAATGTCGTGACACAGTTGTCACAGGGCGATGGTTTGGGCCCGATCGGTGGGTCGCGGTCTCGAGGTAGGGCTGTCCGTCTGCGCGCAGAACGCGAGCGGTTGGGGGATGGCGGTTGGCGGTTTGGCTAAGGAGGCTTCAGGTACGCTCAGTACTCCGTACTCTGTCATCAGTACTCTATCTCTTTAAGGTAGGGCTGACCGTCCCGGTCGGCCGCCGGTATCGTTGATGAGTTGATGAGTTGATCCGTTGACCGGAATGATTCTCCCGCCGACTTCTGCATTTTATCTGGCCAACAAATCAACCGATCAACGGGTCAACTCTCCCCGGCTTCGTCTGGCGCAGCGTTGACGTGCCTGACCTCAGGCCGACGGCGTCCTCGTGTCCTCCTGTTTGCCCTCTCACTTCCCCACGATCATCGGCTCCCCGCGCACGCTGAACTGGAGCTCGAGCCAGGGCGCGGGGCCGTCGGCCGCGTCGTCGACGCGGTAGCGCGCCGCGCCGGCGGGCGCCGTGAGCGCGCCCTCGGCCGCCAATTCGCCGGCCGGTCGCCAGTCGGGATCAAAGACGAGGGCGCGGCCATTTTCATATTTAAGATAGTAGCCGCTGGGCACGGTTCCGCGCAGGCGCAGGACGCGCTCGCCGACCCGCACGACGGGGTCGACGAGGGGCCGGGGGATCTCCGCGAGCGCGCGCAGCCGGGTGATGGTGGCCTGGTGGCGGCCGGGCCGAACCCACTGCGGGAGGCTGACCTTCACCCGGCGCACGTTACCGTAATCGTTGTGCTTGGTCTCCATCCGCCAACCCCAGTCGGCCCGCGCCCAGGAGACTTCCCCGTGCGGGATGACGATCTCGCGCTCGCCGGTGAAATCGAGCGGGATGACGTAGTCGCGCTGGCCGACCTGGAAAAGGAGCAAGGCGCCGGAGCCGTCGCCTTCGACGGTGCAGGCGAGCCCGCGGTGGCGCGTGAGGTCGAGGTCGACCGACCAGCCGGCAACGTCGGCGACCTGGCGGCCCGGGCCATCGGCAAGCGCGGCGTCGGCGACGAAGAGCTCTTGATCCTCGAATGAGATCTGCCGCGAGGAGGCCTCGCCGGAATGGAAGGGCTGCGCAGGAAAGAGGTCGTAGTTCGTCGGCCGACCGGCCGCGGACGCGACAGGTCCGCCGGCATTGCCGGTGACGAAGTCCGCGGGCCCGACGGCGACCGCGCCGGGCTTGGTGCGCGCGGGCGGCGGCGGGCGCACGGTGGGCGCGGCGGGATCGAACGCGGGCAGGACGCGGACGACGAAGTCGACGGGGCGCTCGGCGAGCGGGTTGACGAGCTCGACGGCCTGGCCGGCAGGAGCGAACTGCTTCGGGGCGACGGGTCCGTGCTCCTGGCCGACGTGCCAGAGGATGTCGCCCTGGGCTCGCCGAAGCACGGTCGTGGGCGTGAGCTCAAAGCGGTCGGCGTGCTCGCGCGCGACACAGACGATTTCGGAGCGGACGTGGTGACTGAAGTTCAGGGTGCGCGGCCCCGCCGGCGGCCGGAACGAGGCGGCGATGGTCCGATGCTGCTCGGGCGTGAGGCGGCGGTTGATCTCGGTCCACGTGCGCAAGGCGGTCAGGAAATCCTCGGTCTGCCCGTGGCGCGCAAGCTGTGCCACGCCGACGCCGAACATGGGCTCGGGCTTGGCAAGACCGAGCGCGCCGCCGAGGTGGCCTTGGCTGAGGACGAAGTGCGCCTCGAGGAGGTTGGACGCGGGCCGGCTGGCTTGATCGAGCGCGACCGGCACGTTCCAATTCCCATGCGAGTAAGCGCAGGCGCCGGCCATCAGCCGCTTCGAGGAGTTGAGGCGGTACTCGAACCAGCAGTCGGGCCGGCCGCCGCGGCTGTCGTGCGCGGTGGTCGGACGGGTCAGGCCTTGGTAGACGAGGGTGGCGTATTTGCGATATCCCCAGAAGCCCTCGTACGCGTGGATCTCCGCGCCGTCGAATTCGACATGCTCGACGAGGCAGCGCTCGACGAGGCCGGCGTACTCGGCGGCCATCTCGGCGAGCAGGGTGGTGTCGTTCCCGGGGATGAAGTTCGCGCCGTAGGGCGCATACAGCCCGACCACCGCCGTGGCGCCCGGATGGGCGACCGCGGGCGTCGTGCCGACGCCACGCCGGCAGCGGACCAGCTCGTACGACCCGTCGGCCATCCGGAGTGCGGCGTCGAAGCGGACGATCTCCTCGCCGACCTTGAGCCAGTTGGTCTCGATGGTGGCGCCGCGTTCGCCGACGGACGGGAACTTGCCGCGACGCGGATCCTCGGAGGGCAGGACCTGTCCGGGCGCGAGCCGCAGGCGCAGGGTCGTAGCCTTGGCGTCGACCGCGCCGACGAGCTTGCCCTCACCCCAGGAGGCTAGGCGCGGGTCGGGCTTGGCACCGACGCGGCGCGGATCCGACTTCCCGATCCCGGCGGAGATGGAGTGAAGCGCGAGGTACATCCCCGCGGCCCGCGCTTCCTCGGCGAACGCGCGGAGATCCGCCTCCCCTCGGGGGAAGACCGCCGGGTTGACGTCGACATGCGAGTGCTTATCCGGCCAGAAGGAGTCGGGACGCCACACATCGGTGAAGAGGTAGACCTGACGGAGGTTCGCGCGGCGGGCCAGCGCGAGGCCGGCGCGCAGTTCGGTGGGCGTCTTGGCCGCGAGGATGAGCTGCGAGCGATCGGCGAACCGGGCCTGCCACTCACGCACCCACGTTCGCGCCCGAGCGAGGTCCCACGGTCCGTCGACGCGCGGGTGCGGCAGGCCTTCCTCGACCCACAGGCGCAGCAAGGTCTCGTCCTCGTCCTCGTCGCCGGTGCGCTCATACAGCGCGAAACCGCCGGGCGGATTGGAAGGATGCCGATTCCATAGGGCCGGCCAGGTCACGCGCAGGAGGCCCGCCCCGCCGGTCGTCTCCGTCATGTAATCCAAAGGCAGCAGCCGGAGGTCGGGGCCGCCGATCAACGTGAAACGCAACGTCTCCCGCTGGGAGGGTTCGATCCCGCGTAGCTCGCTCGGACGGAACGCAACGTGACGCTCGCCGGCCCGCACGGCGAAGACCACGGCCGGCTGACCGCTGGTGGCGGCGAACTCGACCCGCCCGTCCGCGAGACGACGCACCACCGGCAAGGGCGTCGCGGTGCCGTCCGGATCCACGAGCGCGAGTCCTTCGTGCCGGGCACCGGGTCGGAGCAAGCCCGCGCCATCCGCCGTCCGCACCGCGGCCACCGCCCCGCCCTGCTCGTCGAACTTCAGGGTGAAACGGCCGCATGGCAGGACGACCTCCCCGGCCGCGAGCACCGCCCACGCGAGGAGGAGAGGGAGCAGGCGACGGCACATGGGCGACTTGGTTGCTAGCGGCCACGCGAGCCGTGGCAAGGGCGACCGACTCAGGCCGTCGCCGCGGCCGGCTTCGCCGCCTGGGCGACGAGGTGATCGCGGAAGGCGGCGGCGAGGGGCGCGAGCCGGCGGCCGGCGGGATGGACGATTTGCCAGCTGGATTGCAGCGGGAAGCCTTCCACGTCGAGCGTGATGAGGTCGCGACGCGCCCCGGCCCGCAGCGCATGCTCCGAGAGGATGGCCAGACCCATGCCGCCGGCGACGGCTTCGAGGATGGCCTCGTTGCTACCCAGTTCGAACCTGATCTCCCGTGTCCGGTGGTGGCGCCGGAAGAAATCGTCGACGGCCAGACGGGTACCCGAACCGGGCTCGCGGGCGATGAAGCGCTCGGTGAGCAGATCGTCGACGCTCAGGCGTCCGCGCTTGGCCAAGGCATGCCCGCGCGGCGCGACCACGACCAACGGGTTCGGCATGAAGACCTGGCTGGTGAGCGCGAGGCCCTCGGGCGGGCGCGACATGATGTAGAGGTCGTCCTGGTTCGCGCGCATCCGCTCGATGACCCCGTCGCGGTTGAGCAAGGCCATCGCGACCTCTACCTTGGGCCGGCTGGCGCAGAAGGAGCCGATCAGGCGCGGCGCGAAATACTGCGCGGTATTGACCATGGCGACCCGGAGGAGGCCGGACTCACCCCCCTGCAAGGCTTGGACGGACTGCTCGAAAGCGGTCCACTCGGACCGCACCCCTTGCGCGGCCTTCGCGAGTTCCTTGCCGACCTCGGTGAGGTAGACCTTGCGACCGATCACCTCATAGAGAGGCATGCCGACGGCCTCGGTCAGGTCGCGCAGGTGGACGGAGGCGGTGGGTTGCGTGACCTTGGCATCCCGCGCCGCGGCGCTGATGCTGCCGGTAGCCACCAGGGCCCGGAAAATCTCTAACTGCCGGAAAGTGACATTCATGGTGTTAAGTAAATGTTAAAGGTATACGGATAGCATCAAGTCTATTCTTCGGGCTTGGCGCCGCTAGCCCGCTGGCGGGACACACCCGGCTTAATCCTATCGAGGGCGAAGCAAACCTTGTGAATGCGGGGGCGGGCGATACCCCTGCGTTTTCCTTGAAAACCGCCCTAGTCCTCTTCTCCGCCTTTTCCTTCGTGGGCTATGGCTTGGGTTGCTTCCTCTCCGGTTATGTCCGCCGAGAGTTCACTCGCTACGGTCTGGAGCGGATGCGGCCTTGGGTCGGGGCCCTGCAGGTGGCCGCGGCCGGCGGGCTGGTGGCCGGGTGGAACTGGCCTATCTTGGGGCAAGCGGCGGCCGGGGGACTGGCCCTGATGATGGTGGTCGCGCTCGGGGTGCGGATCCGCCTGGGCGACGCCTTCCCGCGGATGTTGCCGGCGCTAGGCTACCTGGTGCTCAACGCCTACCTGGCCGCGACCGGAGTCTGAGCGGCTTCAGAGCAGGACGATTCCCAGGCACATCGCCAGGACCGCGAGCGCGGGGAGCGACTTGATCGCGGGGTCCTTGACCTTGAGGTGCATGACGAACGCGCCGACCATGAGGACGGCGAGCGCGCCGGCCGCGGGCCCGGCGACCGGGGGCCACCAAAGGGAGACCAGCAGCGCGAGCGCCAGCGCGACCTTGCAAAGTCCCACGGCGGAATAGAACGGCGTGAGTCCGTAGACGGCGAATTCCTCCCGGAGCGTGCGTGCCGCCTGTCCCCGGTAGGCCGTCGGCTGCTCGCGGCGCAGGACCCAGACGTTGAGGATGCCCAGGGAGACGATGAGTTTGAGCGCGATAAGGAAGATATCCATGAAAAGTGACCGAACCCATCCAACCCGAGACCCGCGACCCCCGCGACCTTAATCGGGGCTCATCCGCGCATACGCCGAAGGCACCGTCACTTCGGTGGCGGCTCCTGGTAGGTGCCAAGATACCTCTCACAGGTCTCGATGGTGGCATAGGGCGAGGGACAGAAGCCCGTCCGGGCCGGACTGATCCAGGCGAGGCCACGGGCCAACAGTTCCTCGCGCGCATGCCAGGCGTCGGCCGAGGAGCCGCTGGTACCCAAGGTGGGATCGGCGTCGAACTCCCGCTCGATCGGTTTGAAGTCGGCCACTTTGACATAGGTTCCCGACACGCACAGCGTCCGGCCCGGCCCGTCGGCGTCCACGACCACGAGGCCGCGGTCAAATTTCACGGTACAATGCACGAAAGCCTCGTCGGGCCAGTCCGGTGCGCGATAGCGGGTATCGATGACCTTGCCCTTGGGCTGGTCGAAAAAATGGACCCACGAACCGTTGTAGGTCGGCCAATAGCCGCCGCCGATGACGACCTCGTACTGGTCGTCACGCTTGCGGACGATCATCTCATGGCTCCAGAAATTGGTGTAGAAACCTTCGATTTCCTCGGGCCCGGTGGCGGTCGCCGCGAGCGCCTGCAGGAAACTCTCCACGTTGCGATACCGCTTAGCCTGGTCGACCTTGCCGCCGAGCGTCACCAATTTTTGATGGTAAGGACCTAACGGAGCCTCGTGATCGGCGAGCACATAGCGTCGGAAGTAATCCTCCACGAACGCCCCGTAATCCACCTTTTCGACCGCCCGGTCCAGCTGCGCCGCCTCCGCGGAGCCCGGCCGGGCTCCGCGCAGGACCTTGACCTCGGCGAGCAGGTCGGCGCAGCGGCGCGCCATCCGCGCGTTGTGTCGGTCCAGCTCCGGCAAGGTCAGCTCGATGGGCGGGGCCAGCTCATCGAGCGCGAAACGGAAGCGCGGCCCGGAGTCGGGTTGCGCCAGGTACCAGGCGCCCCACAAAGCCATGGCGGCGGCGACCGCCACGCACAGGAGTCCGTCGCCCTGTCGGCGCCACCAGGGCGACCCTGCGGATACTTTCTTCATCGTCATAAAGAAACCATTACAACGGACGCGTTCCGGCTCCGCAATCCCGCTTCCGGCAAGTTATGCACACCCCTGCCTGGCCACCGTTTGACGACGCCAGGTTCCCTCGACTCAGCACTCGAGGCAGCACTCTTTACTCCGGACTCTGTCATCCGCACTCTGTCTTCAGGTAGGGCTGACAGTACCCGGTCGGCCGCAGGCATCGTTGAATAGTTGATAAGTTGACAGGTTGACCAGGATGATTCCCCCGCCGACTTCTGCATCTTATCTGGCCAACTAATCAACCGATCAACGGGTCAACTCTCCCCGGCTTCGTCTCGAGCATCGGTGACGGGCTGACCTCATGCCGAACGCGGACCAGCGGGACGCTGGTCCCTACCCGCGCGCGCTGAGCGCGCGAGCGGTTGGGGGTTAGCGGTTGGCGGTTTGTCCGAAGAGGCTTCAGGTACGCTCAGTACTCCGTACTCTGTCATCTATACTCTGTCTCTTTAAGGTAGGGCTGACCGTCCTCGGTCGGCCGCAGGCATGGGGGTCTGGCTTCGTCTCGCGCAGCGATGACGTGCCTGACCTCATGTCGAACTCAGACCAACAGGGACGCTGGTCCCTACCCATGAGGCAGCGAGGGGAGCACGCGGTGCTGCCCCTACCTCCGCGCGCTTCAACCCGCGACGTAATCCACCACCAACGCCTTCTCCAGCACCCCGCCGAGCATCGCCACGAATTCCTGGTGAGCCGGCTCGTGCAGGTAGTGCTTCTCCAGCGCCTCCTTGGAAGCGAAGGTGAGCGTGAAGATATGGGTGAAGCCCTGGTCCAGGCCTTCCGGGCTCACGTTCGTCCCGTGCTCGAACGCCTGCACCGCCGGCAGCTTCGCCGGCAACGCCGCAAACGCCTCGATGATCGCCCGCACCTTGGCGGCCGGCGCGTCAGCCTTGAACTGAAAGAGAACGATGTGGCGATAAGCGCCTTGGGCGGAGGAAAAACTCATGCGAAGAGCGAGGCCGAGCCCGGGCGGGCCGTCAAGCGTTGGACGGCGCGGAATAATCACCGCACCCTAGTAAGAATCAGGGTACAAAAAGGCCGGGGCGTCGGGTGACGCCCCGGCCGGCGCCGGACTGCTGATCTCGTCTCACCCCCCGCCCCGGGCCACCGCCTCGCGGGCGGCGCCCAGGGTTTGTCGGAGATACTCCGTGACGACCGGGGCCGTCGGCCATTTCCCCGGCCGATCGTAATCGGTCCGGAAGAGGCACCGGAGCTTCGGGGCCTTCAGCGGCTCCAGGTCCCGGAGGAGGACCCTTGCCCGGGGGAGGTCCCGGTCGAAGCTTCGGCAGAGCCCTTGGGCTCGCCGCCTTCGCCGGTCCCACTCCCGCTGGAACCGCTGTTGGTCCGGAGCTTCGGGCCCCTCCCCTTGGGGCGGCCGCAGCGGCTGACCGAGTTCCAGCTCCGCCGCGAGCTCGACCGCTTCCGGGGTCTTGCTCGGGTTGAGCCGGAGGACCCAGTCGAGTCCGCCGTACCGGAACTCGATCCGGTAATCACCGGTTTCGTTCCGGGGAACCAGCTCCGGTTCCCGGACCCCGAGGCTCTCGAGGCTATGTTTGTGGATGATGACGAGTTGGTACTCGCTGATTTGCATGTTGTTTGCTGGGTTGGTTTTTTTGGGTTGGCAGCGCCTCGCGGGATGCGAGGCCCTGTAACCATTCCCCTCCCTGGCCGAGCCCGGAACGCTTCGGCGATTGTCGCACGAACCAGCGTACCGTGCGGATCGTCGCGCGGACCAGCAGGGACGCTGGTCCCTACCTGAGCGCGAACGGTATTCGCGAGCGGTTAGGGGATGGCGGTTGGCGGTTTGATCGAAGAAGCTTCCGCTACACTCGACGCAGCACTCTGCACTCCGTCCTCTGTACTCTGTACTCTGCCTCTTAAGGTAGGGCTGACCGTCCCGGTCGGCCGCAGGCATGGAGTCTGGCTTCATCTCGCGAAGCGATGATGTGCCTGACCTCAGGCCGAACGCATCCGCGCCCGCGGACCAGCGGGGACGCTGGTCCCTGCCTGAGTAATCTCCCCTGCCCCGCCTGATCGGCCCATTTCACGGGGCATTTCGTCACAACTGATGTTTTTCATGCGACAGCGATTTTAGCAGGCTTCGGCGAGGTCACCGCGTTTTGTGCGACGACCTTTCACCACGAAAATCAAAGGCTTAGCGCGTTACGGCAAGGCTTCGGGCGACTTTACCTCCGGGGGCCCCGCGCCGTTCGAAAGCACTGATGTTGTCACCACTAACCTAAAACCACGCACACCTATGCTACCGCTCAACGCCATCCCCTCCGAAGTCATCTTCCGGTCGCTCCGACCGTATCAAGGCTTCGTCCTCCCCATCGCCTACGATTTGCCCCGGGCACATCAGGGGCATCTCAGCTCGGTGTACGAGACCGTCCACCGCCTCACCGGCGACCGTGTCGCGGAACTCGCGCTCGACCCGGCGCCGATCTTCAAGGTTTTCGCCGACCTCTTCGGCTACGATGTCGCCCGGCTGCGCGAAGGCGATGGCGAGTGCGGCGTCGCGGACCATAACTGGAACCTCTTCGGGCGGGGCGACCGCATCCCGCTCTTCATCCGCTGGCGGGCCTTCGGCGGCGAGGCGATCCTCGCCCTGGGCGGCGACAATCCCTATGAAATCTACCTCGCGGCGCTGGCGGACCGCACCATGGCCCCGCACGTGCTCAAGGTGCTGAAGGTCCTCGACGGCCTACCGCACGCGCAGCCCGGCCAGACCACGGAGGAGATCGCGGGCGGGAGGGTGGCGGTGCTCACCAGGACGAAGACGCAGCTCACCCCTTGGGAGCGGACCGTCCTGAGCACCACCGTCGAGCTCTACGACGAAGGTTGTGAGGGCGAAGCCGACAACCTCATCGAGCAGCTGGCCGACCTCCGTTACTCGGCCAACTGGCGGCGGAGCGCCGCGCAAGTCAGCCAACCCGGCATCATCAACCTGAGCTGGCACCATCGTCTCCTCTCCCACGGCGAAGTCCCCCGAGGCATCCGCCCCGACCTTGATCTCGACTTCCAACCCAAGGACCAGGTCCCGGGCAGCCTTCTGGACCACGTCCGACGGAGTTCCTTCGGCGATGTGATGCGGGTCTTCGAGTCCATCCTCCACCGCGACTTTATCACCTATGATGAGCGCGTGCAGCGCTACCTCGTGGAAGAAGGGCTCTACCACCCCGCCAGCTTCGCCGACCACGAGCAGGCCGAGCGGGGCGGAGTCCTCAACCACTACATCAACCTGCCCATCCGGGACTTTATCACCCGCGTGGGCGGCTATTCTCAGCCGAAGATCCCCCTGCGACCCTGCTTCAGCCGGGACTTCCGGACGACCCCGGCCGAACGTCTCGTCGGCACCGCACCGTGCCTCGAACTCATCGGCGGGAATGTCCGGCAGGGGACCGACCTCCTCCGCCGCCTGATTGAATCGACCTATGCGATGACCTGCGCGGAACTGGCGGACACGGGTTTCAAAGAACAGTTCAAGTTGCCGGCGCGGGTCATCGTCAACGATAGCCTCCACGCGCAGCGCGACACCAACGACTTCGGCCTGAAGACCTTCGACCTCGACCGCCCGTATTTCGCCATGCACTGCGGGCTCCCGGTCCTGGTGGACAAGACCCGCATCATCTGGCGGAAAGGCATGCCGCAAGCGCTGGCCTGCGACTACCACGTCAACGTCCCGTATCAAAGCATCCTGTACGCCGCGCTCCGCCAGTGCCCCATCCCGGCTGGCTGGGAAAGCGAAATCACCTAATCCCCATCGCTGACTAAGGCGCTCCCGACAGGGGGTCAGACCACCATCCGGTGGCCTGACCCCCTCTTTTGTGTCGCTGACCAGGATGATTCCCCCGCGGAGTTCCGCATCCCCTCTGACCAACTAATCAACGGATCAACGGGTCAACTCTACCCGGCTTCGCCTCGCGAAGCGATGGCGGCCCAGACCTCAGGCCAGACGCAGCCGCACCCCGCGGACGAGCAGGGCCGCCAGGCCCTGCTCGCTCCTCCCGCGATAATCAAAAGCTCGAGGAGAGCCCAAGGTTGAACCGGCTTTCGCGGTAGCCGTTGTCGCCGGAGCGACGCTCAAAGGAAAGCTCGGCATTGAGGTCGCCCTGCTTCCAGCGCAACCCGACGGCCCCGAGGACGATATCGCGGTCCGCGTTCGGCAGGGTCAGGGATACCCCGACGCTGCCGGCGTTGGTGAGCACGGAGACATTGGTGACCTGGTCCTCGCCCCCGAACTCATGCTCGAAGCCGCCCCGGAAGAACGGGGTGATCGTGCCGGAGGTCTGCGCGAAAGCCTTGGAGAACTCGACCGTGGCCGCCGCCGTATTGGTCGACAGGTACTGGGTCGGGTAGGTCACGCCGCCGACCCCCGCCTCGGTGTAGCCGTTGATCTTGGAGATCGAACGCGAGACGCCGAGCGTCGGGACCACGGACCAACCGACGATCTCGCCGGCGTTGGCGCCGACGAGCAGGTCGGCGGAAAGACTGCGACCATTGGTCACCCCCGTGGGAGTGGAGCCATACGGCCCGGCCGACTGGATCGCGTCGAGATCCTGGCGACCGAGGGTCATCGTCAGGCTGCCGAAGAACCGCTCGCCGCGGGCGACCGCATAGGTGGTCACGCTGCGTCCTTTGAAGGACAGGCTGGAGCCGTCGGAGGAGGTGGAGTTGCCATCCTGCATCCCCAGGCCCAGACCGACGTACAAGCCGGAGGCCACGTCCCACTCCAAGCCCAACGCTCCGGCGGTCGAACGACCGTCCAAGCTGGCCGCCGAACCGCCCGGGGTGTCGGTGATGTCGCGGATGCTGCCGTCGAACCACCAGCGGAGACCCGGCGAGACCGCGTGGGTCGAGGGCACGCCCGTCATGCAGAAATCCAGCCGGGGTTCGGCAAACGCGCCATCCGTATCGGCGAACGCGAGCGGCGCCGTCATCCGCAGGTTGCCGATCAGGCGCGTCTTCATCATCGAGTTGAAACTGGTGCCCATGAGCTGGGCGGACCGCAGGTTCTTGGCGGCCATGAGCGGGGCGCGGTTGCTGGCCGAGATCACCAGACCCGGGTCCACGTAGCCGGGCAGGGTCACGCGATAGACCAGGATGCGGTTCGGGTTGTCGGCGACGCCGGGGCCGGCCGTGGCATCGGTGGCGGGGCCGCCGAGCATCGTGACGCTGGTGCCGAGGAAATCGTTGTCGTTGCCGACCAACAGGAAGTAGTCGTTCGGGGCGGCGGGGTCGAGCACCGGGACGATCGAAAGCGCCTCCCACTTCTCACCAAGGGAGTTGGCCGAGATCGGGTTCGCGGACCCTTCGGCCGCGACATTCAGGTCGATGCCGAAGCGGCCGAGCTGGACCGGGTTGAGCAAGTTGACGAAGGGAGTCGCCTGAGCGGCGACGATGCCGGCCACCGGGCCGGCGATGCCGTTCGCGGCCGGCGTGTAATCGTTGGCGTAAGTCGTGCCGGCCAGGTTGGTGGCGCCGTTCAAGGAGACGAGCGAGACCGTCTTGAAGACCAGCGGGCGGGCGTTGTCGCCGGAACCATTCCCGTTGCCGTCACGCGTGAGCACCAGGAAGGTCGTCGGCGAAAGCGCGACCAATTCGGATTGGGCCGCGGCGCGGTCAGCGACGCCACCGGTGCCATCGCGGTCGAAGGTCGGAAGTTCGACCAAATAGTGACCGACCGGCGAGGCCGGCGTGGGGTTGTTGCTGACGTCGTAGACCGAGAGACGGGTGAAGAGCCGGCCGTCGTTGGTGTTCGCGGGGTTATCCTGGCGGGTGGCGCTCTGCAGCAGGGTCACGAGGTAACGGCCATCCGGCGTCAGGTCGACGGCTTCCATCCCTTGGTTGTCGCGGCGGCCGCCGGTCTGCACGCCTGCGGCGATGGCGCCCGCGGCGGTGGTGAAGCCGGAGTAGCCGGACGCGCCGCTGAACTGCGGAAGCAGGGCCTGCGGCGGGGTGATGAGGCCGAGCATCTTGCCGGTCTTGCTGACATGGAAGACGGTGGCCCCATATTCATCGGAGATGTAGAACGATCCGTCCGCGCGGATGGCGAGGCCTTCGCCGTCGATCGAGAACTTGCCGTCGGCCGTGGCGACATTGCCGAAACCCTGCAAGGTGGTCGCGCCGACCGGATCCACCGCGGTCGTCGTCTGGCCGGCGAAGTCGGTGACGCTGATGGTACGCTGCAAGGTGAGGGCAAGCTGTGTCTGCGAGACGCTGTTGGCCGTGTAGTCCGGGGTGAAGGTGAGCCCCATCTGCTGGATGCGTGCCGGATAGGCGATCAGCCCGGCGACATTGTAACCGCGGTCGGGCAACGTGTAGAGCGTGCCGGCGTAGCTCCCGTCGGAATTCCTCCGCCAGGTAGCATGGTCGACCTTGAAGGAGGAGAAGGAGCCGAACGTGTCGCCGCGGCCGTCGAGCACGTTGGCGGGAAAGACACCGACGCCGACCAGTCCCTTGTTGACGTAGTTCTGTCCGCCGAAACTGACCGTGCTCGCGACGGTCGGAGCGGTCGTATCGAGGAAAGGCGTACCGTAATTGGTCGCGTGAAGCGGGATGGCGGCGGCGGCGGTGAGCAGGACGAAAGATAGGTGACGCATGGTGCGGATGATTGCGGCTGGGCGGCCGAGCTAGCGCAATCCCGGCAAAGCAAACAGTGCGCGTCGATTGCGACAGGGCCGCGTCGTCAGTGTCGGCGCCGACACCTGCTCGTCACGACCCGGTTTTTCCGGTCCTCTCACCCCCACCCCTTGCCCACATCCCCCTGCTCACCTACCCACCAAACGCTCTCGCGAAAATCGCCCGGATCTCGGTCTCGGGCAACAGTCCGGCGGGCGGCACTTCGATGGAAGTGAAGTCCGCCGCCTTCGCCGTGCCGGCCGCGTGCACCGCCGAGAGGAAACCCTCCAGCAGCCGGACATAGACCTCGGGCTCCTGGGCGGCTTCCATCTTGATCCACGACAACGGCTCGGCCCCGACCACGCCGTAGTTGGCCTCCTTCCAGAGCACCATCACCTCATTGCCGGCGTCCGGGCCGACCAGGAACAAGGTCTCCTCATCCTCGCCCGACCGCAGGCGGATATCGCACTGGAACAGCAACCGGGTCTTACCCGGCTGCCAATCGCCCGGCTCTTCGTTCTCGCGCGTCTCGACCTGAAAGTAACCCATACCCAAGGTATACCCGCCCTCGGGGCGTTGTCTAGGGGCCCTCGGTAGGGGCAGCACCGCGTGCTGCCCTAGCTGCCTCCAGGTAGGGCTAACCGTCCCCGGTCGGCCGCCGGCATGGGGTCTGGCTTCATCTCGCGCCGCGATGATGTGCCTGACCTCATGCCGAATCGCCGACGCATCCCGAGGACCAGCAGGGACGCTGGCCCCTACCTATGAAATGCCCCGGGCGAGTTCAGGCCTTCGCTGCGTCGGCCGGGTTGGGTTCGAGCAACACGACCGTGGCCTTCCACCCCAAGGCGTCGATGACCCGCTGGAGCGCCGCGAGCTGGGTGTAGTCCGGCGCCACGGCGCAACGCAGGGTATCGTTCCCCGGACAGGCCCCGTCGATGTAGACGATGGCGTCGAGGTCCGACTCGATGCCGACCGGCAGCGCGGCCGCCTCCTCCCCCTGCGCCTCCAGGGCATCGAAGAGACCCTCGACGTAAGCGAGCGCATCGGCCTCCGGACTCTGGTGGCGACACCAATCCGTCAACCATTGTTCGTGCTCGTCCCAATCGATATCGTGGTCGAGCCGTCTTAGCACCTCGGAACCCCAGTCATCGACGCAGCACTCGACGTCACTGAGCAGCTGGTGGTCATGACGCTCCACAAAGTCACGCCAGGTCTCGTCGGGCTCGAAGGTATATTCCTCGCCACCCTCGTTGAGCGACTTCACCTGGCGCGCTTCGACCTCGCCCTCGAGATCATCCAGGTCCGAGATGAAAGCCCCGTATTTCCTTTGGAACTCGTCGATGGTGTCGCACACGCTCTCCTCCCCCTCCTCGATCAACTTCTCGCGCAACGTGATCTTCGGAGGCTCTCCGTAGGGCGTACCGTTCAGGTAGAGCAGGTAGCCCGTCCCGTCGTTCCACACCGCGTTGATCACGTCATGACCATCCGGCACCCGCTCATTGACGTGGGCGGGGAGGCGGAAGGTCGTCTTGGCGGGCTGCCTGGCCTGTACCGCGGCGAACCAGTCTGCGGTGAAGAGGGCGATGCCGCCCAGGGTGAAGGTTTTGATGAATTCGCGTCGATCGTAGCTCATAGTGGAACCACCTTACCTCACGCCGCTTCAGCCGTCTACCGACCGGCTTGTCATAGAGTGACATAATAGGGTGGAATGCGCTTTAACCCCACCCCCACCTCGTCCCTTTGAAGTCGCAATTTGCGACTTCAAGTTCGCCCACTTCTCGACGGTGAGCATGAGCCGCCCACGCAACCCTCCCGCACTGGGGTTCAAACCATAGGTTAAATCATCCAGCCACAGGTAGGGGCAGCAGGTACTCCCCGCGCCCACATGTCACCATGCCCACTTGTCCCCTGTGCATCTCAGGTAGGGCTGACCGGCTACGCGCAGAGCGCGCAAGCGGTTGGGGGATGGCGGTTAGCGGTTAGGCTGAAGAGGCAAAAGGTGCGCCTCGCGTCCTCAGGCCCTCGTGCCCTCCGGTCCTCCCATTCTCACCTTGCCCAATGGTCAACTTGCCAGCCAGCCAGCTAGTGCTGGCTCTTCCCGGCCAACTAATCAACCGATCAACGGGTCAACTCTCCCCGGCTTCATCTCGCGCAGCGATGACGTGCCTGACCTCATGCCGGAGCAAGAATCCAATCTCAACAGGGGGTCAGACTACTACGTAGTAGCCTGACCCCCATGGTGTAGCCTAACCCCATCATCGGTTGGCTTGGGAAATGGGCGGTCGGTCCTGTGCGCACATAAACCTGTAACGCTGGATAGATCAGCGACTTCACTTTCTTAGCCATAGGACGACTCCCAGAGCATCGTGGGGTTATCCTGACAAGGGGTCAGACCACCATATGGTGGTCTGACCCTCTTCTGGTGGTCTGACCCCTTGTTCGGGGGTTTTCGGGCGGGCGCGTTCAATCCTTGCGCGGGCGGGTGACGTAGAGACCCCACAGGCCGGTGATCACGGCGAACAGCCCCGCCCCGGACAAATCCTCCCCGTTCTTGTTCACACCCAGCAGGAAAAGGATCCCCGTGATGATCCAGCCATAGCAAAGGGAACGCGCGCAGCCGGTCGGGATCGGGATCATCCCCCCAACCTACCCGCCCGCCCCGGCCGCACAACGTGTTTAAAGAGGTACGTCTTACATGCTGACCATCTGTCTACCCCATAAGTCTCTCCGTAGGGCTGAGTGTCCCGGCCAGTTGAGTGCCAGGTCATATTAATAGGGTCTGACCCCATTAATAGGGTCTGACCCTATTAAGTGGGTGTGGCACCGGGCTATTTGGGGGACTCCGGTAAATCAACTCGGGTGAAGTCGTCCTTGAAGTAAGTGCCCAGGCTTTGGTCGACCCGCCATTCGAGGTAAGCGATGATGCGATTGACCACCGGAGTCGGCAATTCAACCAAGGTTTCATACAAATCATCCCAGCGTTTCATCATCACCTTCCTGTTAGTTAAGTAGTTCGACAACCTTTCACGCCGGCACTGCTCCTCAAACTCGGGATCCGAGCCGTCATGAAAATACTTTGGTCCGTTATCATCAAACTTCAGCCCATGAAGGCGCCACTCAAAGGATCTCAGCCGAGGGAGCACGACGCGGGGATAACTCCGGACGACTGGCTGATCCGGAAGCTGCTCCACGATGGATCGCATGAGGAATTGGACGTAAACCCTGTCACCATGCTCGGCCATATGCCCATTACCGCCGACCCGACGATGTTCGGCGTCGAGGTAATCGTAGCAGAAATCATCCAATTGTTCCATGAGGTGCCGAACCAATCTAGCGCGCTCGGGATGTAAGTTCACCTGCTCGAGCACCAGCGCCTCGCCCATGGCCGTGGCGTAATCTGAAATCAGATTCGTCCAATCGGCGCGACAGATATCTGCGCGGGCGTCGATCGGACGGCGCTGGATGTCAGCGACAATCTGCTCCGGCGTCATCCCAATATGGGGAGCGTAGCAATAATACGGCTCTCTCTGTCCATGGAAACCCGCGATCACCGCGCACCCCATCGCCGCCGTCAGCACCCAAAGCTCGAACTTCATCCCCGCATCCTGCCATGTCCATCGACTTTCACAAGAGATTCTTCGAATAACTATGCCATATTATATGTATCTACAAATGTGTTGCTGCGTGTTCCGTTTCCGAAGGCGCCACTCCCCGTCCTTCAACCCAGTCCGATCCGTCATCGCATTGCGAGCATGACACCATTGCATGCAATGACGTACCGAAACATGGCCTGAAGGCCCTAGCCAGACTTGCGGCGGCCTACCAGCCCGCGAAAATTGCAGGTGAAATGACCCAACCTAATCACCTTACTGAGAAGCAACGTCGCAACGCCAGACAAGCTACCAGTGCCAAGCGACGAGCCTGCCGGAAAAGGCACTTTGCCAACTCTTGCCGCGGCAAGATTAGGCACGCCACCAAGCACGGTGCCGTCATGCATCTCAAGAAGATGAACCAGGCCGATCTCAGCGCGTACCCCTGCCGTCACTGCGGCGGGTGGCATGTTGGTCACCGCAGGATGAAATTCCAAATGCGAATCGACCAAGTGCTCTCTGGGCCGACCTTCACAAAATCATGACCTTCTCTAGTTTGCCCCCTAGTTCGTCCATCTGCTCGGGGGTGAAAGATGGCTCGCATTTAACTAGCATAGCAACCGCGGTTGCAAGAAGTTCGGCTTCGGCTCCCTGTAATCCTAGGGAAAATTCACCGAGCCGCCCCATGCGGGCTTCAATCAACAAATGACTGGGAGGTGCTGGCGGACCGAGCAGCTGGGTTCGCGAGTGCCATTGTTGGATAAGCCTGGCGAGCGCCCGGTGCAACCGCAACGACTGCGGCCATCGCTTCAGATGATATAGCATCCGCTGTAACATCACAAACCTCTTACGTAGTTTGTTCATCAAATAGCGCTGTCCAGCATCGCCGTGAATCAGATAGTTGCGGAAAGCTACCAATTTGACCACATGCTGCTGACATCCCATGCCCAGTAGCAGGTCGGCATGCTCGGGTTGGTTGGAGAACTCCCATGCGACTTTCCCCAAGGTGACTTTTGCCACCGTGATTTCCATGCCTGACGAGTCCTCTTTTTCCTCGGGCTGCTCATCATCTGGCTCAGCCATATCTTCCTTGCTTACGGTAGCCTGCCAATCATCAGGTAGATGTTTACGGAGCATATGCTCTAGTCGCACACAATCGAAGAGACAAGTGGCGTAGGCTTTCTCCTGCGTATGCATGCCTTCCCAGCGCGGCATGATGATTTCTGCGGGCATGAGCTCGCTCGAATAACTCGCCCAAGATGGAGGTATCTTGATGGGCTCGAAAACGGCGGGGATCTGGCTGCGCTCGAAAACGCCTGGCGAACATGCCAATGACTCGAACAGGTCTTTGGTCTCATCCGATGAATCCCTGAAATCGACCTCCACCCGGATACCGGCAGGATCATTACCGTATCGGATACCGATACCCGCGCTGGAGGTTGACGGACGCCAAACCCATATATCCCCGGCAACCGTAATGCTACCGGCGGATTCCTTGCAGGACTTGGCCAAGATTCTCGAGAGCCGCTTATGTGTCTTCTTCAAAGACTTCGGGCTCAGATACTGACAGCTTATCATTGGATTCTAAGAGTTGTCCGGTCGTTATGCCGACGTATTTATAATCCTAGGCTGTTACAGAGACTCTGCTTTTGGAGAGTTTTAGTGTCAAGCACACTGCCCGGAAGTACTAAGGCACGTGACGCCCCGGCCCCCAGAGACAGACCACGCCGTCATGTGTAGGCTTCATGCTGATTACGGTAATCCAGCCGGAAAAGGCGACCTAGGCCTAGGAGAGGGCACAGAGCTGCTCTTCGTTGAGGCACTCCTTCCGAAGCTGAAGATAAAAGACTCGGCATAGCCATTCTGCTGGGAACCAACTTAATTAGATCTGACCCTATTAAGTTGGTGTGACCTGGCTGTGTGGGTTGGCTGGCTTACTTAGATTTGCGCTTCCGCGGTTTGTAGAGGAGATCCACGAGCCGTTTGCCGGTCTTAGGGTGGGTGATGTCCTCGTCGCAATTGATACCTTCGGGCTCGGTGAAGGAATAGGGGCCGCTGGAGTCTTCGATTACGCCGCCATCGCCGACGAGGAACTGGAAGTCGACCGGTAGTCCTTGGCGGCTCTCGAGATGGTGAGTACAGACGGCCTGATAGGTACGATCCTCGAACCCATCCTCGTTATGGAGCAGTTCGATAATTTGGAGCTCCCGTGCGGTGAGCTTTAGGTCGTCAAAATCGAGCTCACCCTCTTCGATGCGTTCGGTCCAGCGCTTGAATTGCTTCCATCGGGACGGGCTGACGTAGGGTTCCATCTCCCCCATACGCTCGTGGTGCTGGTCGCAAGCGTCCAAGTCATGCCAGTAAGCATAGGTCGTCCGATCGGCATCACCATCGCCCGGCTGGATGCCGCATAGCAGGGCCAGGTCGTAGGTGCCGATCATCTCATACCGATTCTCCGTCGAATCGATATCCTCCGCCAAGGCCTCGATGACCTCCTCCTCGGAGGCAAGCAGCTGGAGTTCCGTCAGACGAAGCTGCTGTTGCGTGAACCGGCGGATCTCTTCGGCCCGCTCCTTGGGCTTACCGCTCATCCAAATCACCTTCTCGACGCATTCCGAGGCCGGGATGGTCGGCGGAAAGACCTTCTCCTCCAGTCGGAACTCGCGTACCAGCATCGGACCGAAGGTCTCCGCCGTGTTCGCCAGCACATTACTCTCCAGGTCGGTGGTGAACCGCTCGGCCTGCTTCACCACGTCGGCTTTCGCCTGGGCCAGTTCGGCTAGGGACTCCTGTAATTCCGGGTGCATCACCAAGCCATGCGGACCTTCGATTGCCAAGATGAACCTCCCGTTGTCGGTCAACCCATGCACCGGGGACTGATACGGCCAAGACTTGACCTCGGAAGACAGAACCCCCGCCCTCACCGCGGCCGCCAGGACCTGCTGGCCCGTCCAATACGGCTGCCCGAGGGGATTTCGGAAGTGCGTGCTCGGATGCCGCCCCCGGGGCTTGCCGAGGTGACGCTTGATCTTCGCCTCGGACCAACCCGCCTCGCGCAATTCGTTTTTCGTTACCAAGCGCTTGGCCAGGTCCGACCAGGGGAACTTGAGAAGCCCCTCACAAATGGAATCTTTCTTCATATCAGGTGGTTCGCGATTAGCCCTCCAACTTCCATCCATCGGCGGTCCGGACGTTCCAGCCGCTGGGGATGTCTCCGCATCGGTCTACATAGACCTTCCCACCGACGGGAATCCAATCCAGCTTACCCGTGCTCAGGTCTTCCCTTGTCGCATACGTCTTGATCCAGTAGCCGGCATACTTGTGGTACTGCTCCATGTAGAGGTAGTCGTTACCCGGCCGTTCGATTGGCTTATCATAGCTCACCCCGTCCGGGATTTCATCCTTCTCGCGGTTCTGTAGGGCTTCGTCCGTAGGAGTAGCGCTAACCCATTCGCCCCTGATGCCGCGAATCATCGGCTTCCCATCCACCTGGGCGCGATTCTTTGGGTACCTCAGAGCGATGTCGGAGGTGAACTCCGCTGAGGACAAGCCATCGGCCGGAATCAGCGAACCCTCCATGCCCTTTGGCATCTTCACCTTCTGAACCGCGCACTCCATGCTGAATCCATAGGTCGAAATCCAGTGGACCCTCACCCACTCTCCCTTGTAGGCCGCCAAGTGCCCACGCTTCTTAGGACCTACCTTGATAAGGACCGAATCGTTAGATTCCTCGAGGCCCATCCTGCCCTTGCGGAAATAGAAGAACTGGCACTTCCGCCGCTCGAATTCCCGACACAGGTCATTCTTGGCCTTCCGGTAGACTGACTGTTTATCGCGGGGATTCAGCTCCTTGATCAGTTTACCGACGGCGTCTTCGAGCGAATCGAAGTAAGACCTATTCTCGGCGATAGGCATACAATCAGGAAACGGCCCAGGTGAGAATCGCCAGGCCGAGGACTAGTACGCCGGCGCAGCCTCCGGACTGGGGCTCGGTGTAGGTTACGCCTGGCGGGCGCGGTTTGGTCTTCTCGGAACGGCGGAACCAGTACTCGGCGAGATTACCGTCGTTCTTCGAGTCCCAGAGGAACATGGCGATCTGGGCATCGTGATAATCAGACTCGGCAGCCGACTGAATCAGGGCCAATCCCAAGGGGATATTCTGGGGGACTTCTTTACCGAGCACCAACTGCATCCCCTTATCAGTACGAGATTTAGCCTCTTCATTAGTCATAACAGCACACTGTCAGGATTAATCTTCAAGGCAAGCCTTTTCCTCCCCTTTTATGCATAACAATTCGTCGTCTAAGTGAACAGATTACCGCGCCAATTCGATCTCAGTTCTAAACCTCAAACACTCCCTTTGGGGCGACCTTATGCTTGCCCAAGGTCGTATTGCACGGCCGCTGGATATCTCCTGGTTGGTGCCTGAATGTCCATTTGGCTCAATGAGCTTAACAGCCGGGCTTAAGAAAGGGACTTTGTGTACACCGTGCTCCCAAAACAGCTCGATATTGGAATCGTGCAACACTCAGGAGACCACGGGAACACGACCCTCCGGATCTACCTTATCAGGCTACCCGATGAGATGTAAGCTGCAGCTAACGATTGCTTGGGCATAGGCATTCACCTTAGGAATTCCCTTAGTAAAATATCACTATGCCCTTAAGCGATTTTTCTCTAGTCCTTGGCCAGCCGAGATCATTCCAACTCACAGGGGTAAGTACTCAGGCGATTACTGGGAGCCTTTGGCTAGGTAAAGACCCTCACGGTCAGCCATTACAAATATGCGCCTTTGACTCAAATGTCGCGCTGTCGGATGGGAAAATTGAGAATGCCTGGGAAACTCGCAGGGGTAATACGGCCGCGAGCGTGCTGATTGTAGCGGTAAATGGCAAGATGGTCGACATGGCCGGCCCAGTGACTCGACAGGGAGTCTTGCCCATCATGCGCGGGATCGAGATCAGTGATGCACTGCGTATCCTTAAGCTGGCAAAGGATAGCCCCGACAGCTTCAGCGCCATTAAGTTCCTGCACCTGGCCTTTGGCTCTGCTCACTCGGACCTTCCAGGACTAAATAACAGCGGCCTATTCGCAGATCACGTCCTTCAGGAAGTTGTCCAGGAGGCAGCCTCCCCGTATAACATCGAATACAAGAACGCGGCCGCAAAAGCCCTCCCCCTTCTTGCGACATCGAACAAGGAGCTCATCCATGGGTTGGGCTTCAAAGTCACCTCGAACGACTCCCGCACCGACATCCTGATCGACGCCGACGACCGACAAGTAGCACTGGCAGTCCTCTTGCACGAAAACGAATCCCCGGACAGCGCTTCTCCGGCATTCAATAATCAGACACCCATCTCGCATGCGCTAACACAGGCGAGTCGTCGGAACTTAAAATGGGTTATCACACTAGCGCCTGATCGCACTATCAGGCTTTACCCTGCGGTCCTTAACGTAGGCGTAGGAAGACGCGGAGCTACAGAGACTTTTATCGAATTACACGCGGGGTTACTTAAAGACGACAATGCCGGCTTACTTTGGATGTTATTCTCGGCCGATGCGCTGACGGACAAGGGCTCAGTAACACGCCTACTAGAAGACTCTACCCGCTTTTCAGGCTCACTAGCCAAAGACCTACGGGAACGCATTTACGTCGAGGTGATGCCGCGACTCGCCAAAGGAATCGCGGACGCACGACGCCATCCCAACAAGAATGCAGCTTTTCTTCAGGACACGCTTCAGATGGCTACGCACGTTCTCTTCAGGCTGCTTTTCATCGCCTATGCAGAAGACAAGGACCTACTGCCTTACGCTCATTCGGCAGCCTACCGAAAGAGCTCACTGAAGTCTATCGCTCAAGAAATTCTAGAAGCTTTCAGGAAGGGCACAGAGTTCGGCGACACGACAAGGCTGTGGGAGCAGGTATCCATGCTTTGCGATTCCATCAGCAAGGGAAACAAGGTTCTCGATATTCCGGCGTATAACGGAGTCCTATTTTCTTCCGATAAGGAAGACTCCCCGCACGGAGAGGCTATCTCCAAGGTTAAGCTGAAAGATTCACTATTTGGCCACGTGCTAGCTGGACTACTTCTGACCAAGGGCAAAGACGGCAATTTGGGGCCGGTCGATTTCCGCTCCCTGGGTGTCCGTGAGTTTGGCACTATTTATGAAGGACTGCTTGAGTCTGAGCTATCAGAAGCAAAGGAGGACCTATCCATCAAAGCAAAGGACGGAGATCAGATTTACGTGCCTACGCCAAAGGGCGCCGTCGCAGCTGTCAAGGAAGGGGAGTTTTACCTTCACAACAAATCCGGAGCCCGAAAAGCGTCGGGGGCGTACTTCACAAAGGAATTCGCCGTTGATCACCTTCTGGATCTAGCGCTCGACAAGGCGCTGGACGACCACCTGGCCAAGGTCAGCGAAGTGGCAAAGAAGAGCGAGCATGACGCGGCTGATCTGCTGTTTGACTTCCGAGTCGCAGACATCGCGATGGGCTCCGGGCACTTCCTCATTTACGCCATTGACCGGATAGAGCGAAAGTTCCGCGACTACCTCCTATCTCACCCGCTGCCGCCAGTTAGAATTCAGTTAAGTGAACTGCGTGAGGCCGCAAGAGCCGAACTGGGCGAGTCAGCAGACATACTTGAAAGTCGGCTCGAAGATGCTGCGCTACTTCGACGGCTCATCGCGCGACGATGCATATATGGCGTAGACATGAACCCTATATCGGTGCAGCTCGCGCAGCTCGCCGTATGGATTCATACCTTCGTACCTGGCCTGCCGCTATCCTTCCTTGAACATAATTTGATTCAGGGAAATTCACTTGTTGGCGTGTCGACAGTTGCTGACTTCGAGGAGTTACTTGATGAGGCTAGACTGCTAGTGTCACCATATTTAAGCAGCGCTCTACCATATATAGCCAAGATGGCAGCTGTGGCCGACAGGACAGTTGCCGATGTCAAGATGATGAAGAAATGCCGGGCTGAAGCGCTAGACAAAATCTCTTATGCAGTGCAAGCAATGGACATCGCTGTATGGCACCGCGCTTCCGGGAAACTGAGTAAAGAGATCGGTGATGACCTCATGGGACTCCTAGCTGACCCCGAGAGAATCTCCTCTTCAAGAATGTACCGTGAGGCTACGCATGGACTGAAGAAAATAGGTTGCCGGCACCTTCTTGCAGCTTGGCCAGAGGTCTTCTTAAGACCAAAGGGCGGATTTGATGTCCTTCTAGGAAATCCGCCTTGGGAAAAGATTCATTTTGAGGAACCGCAGTTTTGGGTTCGTTACATTCCTGGATATTACGCAATGCCGGGGGCTAAGAAAAAAGCAAATGAAGCATTAGTGGTGGAGCAACAGCCCGATGTGAAACGTCTAATGGAGGAGGAAAATGCTGCGTCTGAACTTAGATCAACATGCTATGGGAATCTTTACTCCGATAATAAAGGGGCTAAACCCAGGTTCGGCAAATCAAGTGGGCACCCAGACTTCTTCAAGTTATTTGCGTGGAGATTCTGGGACCTGTTGGCTAGCGGCGGCCGGCTTGGTATTGTTATGCCTAGAACTGCATTCTCCGGAGACGCCCTTTCTTCATGGCGTAAGCATTTGCTTGGCGACGCTGAATCAGGAAATATCCCAAAGGCTGAGTTAAGGATAAGTGTTTTGGCTAATAAGGGCGAGTGGGTCTTTTCAGATGTCTCTGAAAAGTACACTGTCTGCCTTTGTGAAGTATTCAAATGTCCGGGCAGTAATGACATATACTTAAATGGGCCATTTCATTCTAAAGATTCATTCAACCAAGATAGGTTGAACTATGTTAAATTTAAAACGGAAGAAGTGATGTCATGGTCACCAAATGCTGCCTTGCCGAACTTCCCTTCATCTAAATCCGTAGCAATCTTTCAGAAAATGAAGAAGTTTCCAGGGTTTTCCCAAGTAGAGGCTTCAAATGGCGCTTGGTCATGTCGTGGCATTCAAGAGTTAAACACCACCAGTGACTCAAATCTTTTTGTGCTCTCTAATTCCGAGAGCGCAAAAGCTAAGGTTCACGTTTTCAAGGGAGAGTCTTTTGGCCTTTGGCAGCCCGACAAGGGGCTCGAATTCCATTACGGACATGTTTCCGACGTCAAAGGCATTGAAACACACCTATTTAAGGACCGTCTTAACAGTCTAGATCGCGGCCCCCGGTCCCCATTTTACGGAATGCCGAAATCTACCGCTGAATCAAAGGACACCTTGGGTTTTAAAAATCCTCGGATTGCTTTTCGTGATGTAACTCGGTCTACAGACATTCGTACTATCTATGCTGCGCTCATACCGCCCAATGTTGTATGCGTTCATACGGCCCCAGTGCTGGCTTTCCGAAATGGAAACGAAAAAACCACGGCATATGCATTGGGCATCTTATGCTCACGTGTATGCGACTGGTATGCACGGAGATGGGTCGAGCTCCACCTAACATTTGTAATCTTTGGGGGGATTCCTTGTCCACGACCTAAAGAAAACGACCCTCTTTATCACGAGATGGTCGCTGCCGCAGGGCGACTTTCCAGTCCGGATGAACGCTTCTCGCGATGGGCAAAGTCCATCGGTGTTGAATCCGGGCCACTCAAGGCAGAGGATAAACAAGAACTGATTGACCAAGTCGACGCCGTGGCAGCGATTCTCTACGGCTTGTCCGAGCAAGAGTTAGAAACAGTCTTTGAGACCTTCCATGAGGGGTGGGACTGGAAGCCAGATCATGCGCGGGTATTGGCTAAATACAGACTTCTCAAAAGAAAATACAGTATCTAGGGTTGGGCATGAGTTACCGCCCCGACTTCATCGACAACTCCGAAGGGAATAAGCTATCGGAGGCGATAGCAGGGCACCTCAAGGAGCTCCGCACTAGAAATAGCACTCCGGAGGAACTGTGCATCGCAACGGCCTACTTTAGGCCTCAGGCGATGGACTTGCTCCAGGATTCGTTCAAAGAGCTTCAAGGCATCCGTCTCCTGATCGGAGCTGAGCCTCTCCCAGCCGCCAAGGAAGAAGACATGCTACCTGGCGATGCCGATACCGAAGAAGAATACCGCAAGCTAAAGGCAGCAGAAGCGGCCGAAGAACTGATTCGAAGGCTCAAGCATGACCGAGATCGTCTACCTTTCAGCAAAGAGACGCAGCTCAAGGTGGAGCGCTTCGTTAAATTTCTTGAGACAAATGTCCTTAAAGCACGCCAAGTCACTAAAGGCTTCATGCATGCCAAGGCCTATGTCTTCCGGGGCAAAGGGGAACAGCGAGGCTTTATCGCTGGTTCTTCAAACCTCACTCCCTCAGGTCTCATGAGAAATGCCGAACTAAACCTGGGAATCTATGAAGGTCCCTTACCGGAAAAGGTGGAAAACTGGTTCGATAAACAGTGGAAAGAAGCATCTGATTTGGACTTGGCTGAGATTTATAGGCACCTCCTGGAGGCCTATCCTCCCTATTATATCTATATCAAGGTGCTCAGTGAGATTTATGGCGCAGATGTCCTAAGGGAAGATGGAGATAGCAAGATTCCCGTGACTGAATTCCAGCGGCATGGCGTCTGGCGTGCGCTTAAGATCATCGATGAGCTTAACGGTGCGATTATCGCTGACAGCGTCGGGCTTGGAAAGACCTTCACGGCTGGCGCCATCATCGAAAAATACAACCAACGTCGACAGCGTGTGTTGGTAATCTGCCCGGCTGCCGTACGCGACACTACCTGGAAGAAGTTCTTATCGGACTACCAGCTTCTTGCTGACATTGTCTCTTATGAGCAGCTGGCACTGGAGGGCCTCTTGAAGGTGCCGCCCGAGAAGCTCCCCAAGACGCCTTTCATGCAACAAGGAGGTTCCGCTTTTGGATTTGGTCAGAATGCCTACGTCAGCAACCGGGCTGGATTGAAGCAGGATAAGCTCGAAAGACATCCAGACGAGTACGCGCTGGTCGTTATCGACGAAGCTCATAACTATCGTAATCCCTACACTCCGACCAGGGCCGCCGTGCTTCGAAACCTTCTATGGGGTCAACCCAAGGACGTGCTGATGCTCACTGCCACTCCGGTAAATAATTCGCTTTGGGATCTATTTAACATGCTGCGCTTCTTTGTGCGCCAAGATGCCCAGTTCGCTGCTAGAGGCATCCCCTCTCTCCATGAGAGATTTGACGATGCGATGTCACAGGACCCGAACAACCTGAATCCCGACGAGCTTTACCCCATCATTGACGCGACTACGGTCAAACGCACGCGCGCCTTCATCAAGAAGTACTACCCCAATGAAGAACTTAAAATCCGCCAATCTGATGGCTCAATCAAGCTTGTGCCCATCGTTTTCCCGAAACCTGAGGCATTAGTAGTCCGCTATTCCTTCGAAAAGCAACTGGGGCCCTTCTTCAATGCACTAGAGCACTGCCTAGCACCTGCCGACGGCGGGGAGCCCACCATCAAGTTTGCCCGTTACCAGGCCGACAGTTACCTCAAAGAAAGCCCGGCCGACGGCGCCAAGGGAGGCGCTTTACTAGGACTGATCAGAAGCGGCCTTCTTAAGCGCCTCGAATCCTCCGCTTTTGCATTCCACATGACGGTAAGCCGCATGGTCAAAGAGCATGAAATCTTCGTTCAGCAGCTTGAGAAAGGAAGAGTCGTCACTACCCAGACATTACGTGACGCGAGCACTGTCGAAGATGACCTCTCTGACGCTGATACGATTCAGAAGCAAGAGAAGGCGATTGCACAAGGGGAGTTCGAAAGCGCCGACCTTTACGAAAAGAAAAAACTGCTCAAAGATGTCGAATCTGACCTCAAGGAACTCAAAGTCCTTCGCGACATGGTTCGAGAGGCCGCAAACACCGAACGCGACGACAAGCTGGACTCTCTTATCAATGAAATCATCAAGATATCGGCGGAAGCCGAATCGGAAGTCGTCAGCTCGGGCGGCGCTACCCTGCGTGATCGACGCAAAATTCTGATTTTCTCCTATTTTGCAGATACAGCTGAATGGATTCACAAAAGGCTTGAAAAGGCGATTCGCGAAGACGCACGCCTAGCTGCATACCGCGAATCGGATTCTTCTCTTACTGGTCAGAACAAAGGCCTTCGCCTGTGCTGGGTATCCGGAGGCGATGATTCGGACATAAGCGCGAAAGCAGGTGCGGCATGCTTCGCGCCCATAACAGTAGACGTCAAGGGGGCAGTCGACCTTTTCGACATACTCATCACCACGGACGTTCTCGCCGAAGGCGTGAACCTTCAGCAGGCACGTCACATCATCAATTATGATCTTCCGTGGAATCCAATGCGTCTCGTGCAACGCCACGGACGTATCGACCGCATCGGAAGCAAACATACCCATGTTTACCTTCGAGCCTTTTTCCCTGATGACCGACTGGATGGAATGCTGCAGCTGCAACAACGCATCAACAGCAAGATTGCCATGGCTCGCGCGTCTGTCGGATTAACCTCACCTCTTGCTACAGAACACAGCCGAGAAGCGGACTTCACAGAAGGCGTCGATGTAATCAAGGGACTCGAAGGCGGAGATGCCAGCATCTATGAGGATGGAGGCACTGCTGAATCCTCGCAGACAGCCGAGCAATACCGGCAGGAGCTACGCAAAGCTCTTTCAGGTCCTATTGATTCAAAGAAACTGGAGGATATGCCCGGCAAGGCCTGGAGCGGACTAGCTAAGGGGAAGACCTACGGATACTTCTTCCTAGCTAAAGTTCGCTTCAAGGTGGACCGCAACGGCGTAAAAGAGACCGAGCAGCGCCACTACCTGCGATTTGTCGAGACAGACAAAGATTACACTCCCTTGATGACCAAGTCTCTCATAGACGGAAAAGCGATCCCTGTCATAGAGCACCGGGAAGCCGCCTGCTTGCGTAAGATCGAATGCACCCCTGAGGATAATCAACAAATCAGCCCTGCTGCGCAGGAAGCCGTATACGCCGCATGGGACTTGACGCTAGATAGCATCTCGAGGCAATGGGATTTCTATACTGACCCGATGAATACGGCCCCCAAGGTTAGTAGAATTAACTCAAAGGCGGCTGAGCTTATTCGTGATAATCTTGGCGCTGAAGATAATGACATCTCCAAGGAGGATAAAGAGAAAGCCCTTCGAATCGTGCTTTCTCCATGGACGACCCGCGACGAGAACGTGCTTCGTACTTGGGTCAATTCTACGGCAGAAGGCTTTACCAGCCTTTCGAAACATAAACATGCGCAGCTACTGGTGAAGAATATCCTGAGCATGGGACTTTCTCCTACTACGCCCGCCGATATCTTACCTCCTATCACAAAGGATAACATCGATTTGGTCTGCTGGATGGCACTAGAGCCCGCACCTGCAGCCCATCCAGCTAAGTAGCGCGCTAAGTTTTCCCACTCAGCCTAAATATCATTCAACCCAAATTCCGTTCCGCCACTCAATCACGGAACGTGCGGGCAGAAGGTCCGTGCGCTTCGGAAGATTGGGAATCTGAACACCGTGGTGCTCGTAATAGTGGCGGCCGTTGGAGAACTCTTCCTTGAGGCGCTTGCTGACGAGGAGGCGGTAGTCGGTGTCGATGGTGAGGTAACCGGCGTCGAAGAGGGTATGGAAGTCGGACCGGAGGAGGAGGCCGTTGCCGACTTCATGGGTGCCGCCCTCCGCATAGGGCCTGATGTGGGCGGCTTCCAGGACCGGCAGGGTCTTCTCCTGGGTGACGGCGCAGCGCCGGTCGTAGGCGTCGATGACGGCGACCCGGAAGCCGGCCTGCCCGAGACGAGGCTTGGCCATATAGGGGGTGCCATACCGCTCCTGCTCTTGGGCGACCTCCCCGGCGGTCGGGCGGGCCTTGAGCTTGGATTGGATGGCCTGCCAGAGGTCCCTGCCTGGCCCCTCGGTGGCCGTGTAGCGCTTACCCTGGACGATGTTAGGGGACCAGTCCGCCGGTTGGTCGACCCAATGCTCCTCGGGTAGCCAGAAGCACTCCGTGAGGAGGGTGCAGCCGATGACCTCATTATGGGCTGTCGGCTTGTCCATGCGGGCGCGCATGCGGGTGATCGAGTCGCGGAAGCCCGTAAGGGTGTCGGAGCCATTACCTGGGCCGTAGACCTTCCAGGCCAGCTCCAGGGGCAAGGTCGTGCTCTTTAGGAACCAGCCCCCGCCGACGATCTTGTTCACCGGGGCCTTCAGCTTGAAGAGAAACAAGGCGCCTTCGGGGATGGCGCCGAAGCTACGCTCACCTCCGGGCGCCCAGAAATTCACCTCCTGGGTCGCATGGGCCGAATGGAACTCGAACCACGACCGGTCGGTGACTCCGACCCAGTACTCCAACTTGGCAAGGCGATCCGGCCGATCGACGTCCATCTTCTCCGTGATCAAGAAGCCGAGTTCGCGCAGTCGGCGGAAGCAAGCCGTCCCCTCCCCGCCTCCGAAGTCATCACCCGTCACCACCTGGCCCGTCGCATGCTTTAGCGCCAACGCGATCAGCAACTTCGGCGGGAACGGGCGGCCCTGATGGACCACATCATACGTCGTCGAATCCCGGAACCCCGGCAACGCCACCCCCGCGGCCAGATCGGCCAACGCCTGCTCGACATGTGAGCGCTGTACGGAGGTGAAGTCCATGGGGGACTTCGACCCTAACCGGGCATCGAGTTCGGGCAAGCCCGGTAAATACTAATGATATTATTTTGCTAGCTTGGCGGACTGTATCTCCGCAAAAGTGACTCCGCCCTTGTTCTTCCAATTCGAGGGACCCGCAGAGGATCGGGCTAAGATGATATCGGACGCCGACGAGGGGGAGCCAAATACGTAATCCTGCATGAACAAATAGGTCCCGGAATCCTCCTTGATCACACCTTTTTCGGAAAGCGTTTCGCGAAGTGATTTGGCGCGCTTAGGCATCGTCGGTGTATCCTGCATAGAGGCGCGACTCCCGGACTTCACGACGAACCCCTCCGGCGTGTCTAACCCGGTTGCTCGAACCCCTTTACCCTCCAAATAAAAAAGTTCGGCATCAGGCAACTGGCTCGCTGGCCGACCTTGGAACATGTTAAGACCGACAGCGGGTAGGCAGAGAAGCAGCTCGTCCAGGAAGCCCGCCGCATCCGCCTCATCTGCCTCGGAAAGCGATGGCAGCTCGGGAGCGTTCCCGTTCTTGATGTCGCACCGCTTGGCAGCCGAAGCTAGGCTTATCAGCTTGGACTCCAAATACTGTACATGCGCCTTATTGAGGCTTTCGTCCTTGCTCGTGAAACAGACGCCGCGGGTCCAGAAATCCTTGCCACTAGAGTGGCTTTTCAATCGGTCCAGGATCGGGTCTCCTTCTCCGATGTAAATCGCAGGCAAGTTGGAGCTGTCGGAATCCCCTAACAGCACATAAACCCCTGTCCGTTTCAATTCCTTGCGCTTAGAAGCCTCGGGAATTAGCGACCGAGGAAAAGCTAGTCCTTGGCCCGTCCAGTTTGACTTCTCAATCGTACGGATGCCGTTGGGGTCGCCATCCAATTGGAAGATTCGGATGCTGTAAGGGGCGGCCATTCCTTTGAGTTATGACTCGTTGATATAAAGGCAAGGAGCCTGTAGGCTGACCCTGGTATAGGCAGTGACGTCGCCGAGGAGATACTTCAGGCGGATGGCGTCGGGCGCGACCTTTCCGACGAACTCGATTCGCCCCTTGGCGTCATCAGGTACAAGGTCGATCCGGGTAGGATATTTGGTCGTCAGTGCAGGCATCCATTTCTCCGGCTCATAGACCTCGCGGACGACGCCTTCGTAGACGGCGAAGACATACTTCATCTTTGAGGCACGGCTGAGTCCGAGAACCCAGACCCCACGGGTGATGTCATATAACTCAGCAGCAGGTATACCGTGCCGATAAAGTTGATTCACGCGTATCAGGATGACCGGGTCGGTGATCTTAACCGGCTTGGCGGCGTAGTAGCCTTCGAGCTCTGACAATCCCTTGCGGCCGAAACGCAGACTATCCTTGCCCACGACGCGATTAGTCAGGTTCTCCAAACCTAGCAGACCGATAGCGGCGGCTTCGATATTATAGGCCTCCTGCTCAGTCCGAAGCCCGTGCGCAAGCATCTCGATCCGTGGCTCCAGGCCGGCGGCGAAGATCTCACGGATGCGCTTCACCTTCGGGTGGTCATCGTCCTCGAACAGGTGGTCTAGGCAGCGCTCGCCCTTCCCTTTGCCGATGTAAAAAACCTTACCATCCCGCGGGTCGACATACAGGTAGACGTAATGCCCAAGCCTCTCGGCCATGCCGGGCTTGAGCGATCGGAGATGAGGAGGGATTTTCATTAGCCCATATCCTCCAGGAACCGGGCGAACTCGCCTGGACTAAGATGGTAATTCGACACGGTCTGAACCTGCCCGTCGTTTGATACGGAAATCACCAATGCGTCCTTCCGGGCATTATGGGCCAGATAATGAACGATTTCCGCATCCGCCTGGCCTTCTCCGGTCTTCTTGATCGTGGGTAACACGAACTTCACGCCCTTATAGGGCGATAGGCTCTCGTGATTGGCACCATCTAGGAAAAGCAGGACCCTCGCATTAGCGTCCAAAGAATAGATTCTGCTGACCAGCTTTGCCAAATGCGCGCGCGCCTCCGGACCGAACGAGAACTTCCCCTTATGGTACTTTGACTCCATCTGCAGCTTCTGGAAGTGCTGATGGACCGTGTGCATGAAGTTATAAGCATCCACGAAGATGTCCACGGGCTTTCCGGCGTGCAGCGCGGAGCTGAGCTTCTGACGAGTCGACGTCTTCGCGGCTTTTTTGTCGTTTCTCAGGGATTTCTCCCCTGCGATGAAACGACGAAGGGCATCGCCTTCCTTCCCGTCGATGACCTTGGCATCCACTAGTTTTTCGATCGCTGAAATAAGTCCAGGCAAAGCATCATCAGGAGCGCTTCGCACGCCTGCCATCATAGCGGCTGTGACCCCGCCCAATGCTTCGGAAGGCTTGAGCGCCTGGCGGCACTTCATGACTTCCTCACGAAGCGTGGCGTGGGCTCGTACAAGTTCGGGGCTTGGGGAAAGGACCATGGCCATCAGCCGGTCCATTTCCTCGAGCTGTCGGCCGAGAGCGGGCAAGGCGCGCTCTCGGTTCAGTTCCCAGCGCTGCAGGATGTCCTGCTCGAGCACCGCGGCCTTCGTCTTCTCCAGCAGCTCCGTGGTGACCTTCTCAAGACGCGCCAGCTCAGCCTGCTCGGCTTCGGCTTTGATTAGCTTGGCAAGCCAAGGGCGGACGACCTCCGAGACCTCATGCTGGACCTGCTCCGCGGCATGCCGCGCGTAGCTATCTTTGATCGCCTGCAGACTCTCCGGGGTGGCGCCACCGCAATCCTCGATTTCCTTGAGGCGTTCCTTGGCGGCCTTGAGTTCCGCCGTCACCTTCAAGTGCTCCGACTTAGCCTCGTCGCGCTCTCTCTCGACTTTCTGCAACTTAGCCTCATCGGCCTTGCCGACCTCTCCAGCTGCGACCTGAGCCGCTTTATCTTTTCCACGCTGCGCCTCGGCAGCCATTCGCTCCTGCGTCTTAGTCCATTTAAGTCGGGCGTCCTTAAGTTCTTTTTCGGCCTTACATGCTCTAAGCTGTGCATCCTGTGTGGCCTTGACCTCGTCACGAACCAAAAGGGAGCCAACCGTGATCAACTCAGCGCCCAGTTTCTTGGCGAGTAAATCTACTACCTTCTCGTCGGGGAGAGGATCAGTTGGCGCCTCCTCGCCTTCAAGCGGGGCATAGAAGCTTTTGGCGCCCCGCTCACCTGACCGGAGATAACGCAATCCAGCGAAGCAACAGTAAGCCCGTGTAGTGCCTAAGCACTTGACCAACTCATCTGCATGTTTCTTGAAAAACAAATCGCCCTCGACGATTTCGAATGGTTCAAGGAGCTTTCCGTAGCTGATATCACGGATTAGCAACCCCATGAACTGCGGCAGCCTGGCAGGGTGTTCGGCCAGGTGCTTCTTCACGGCCTCGACCGGCGGCAAAGTCTGATCGAGCTCCATCCCCTCGGACATGAACTGGAGGTCTTCCTTCGATAACGTAGCCAGATCGGCGGCCAACTGCGCCAAGCAGGTGGCCGCGGTGGGAAGTTGCTGGACGATTTCCGTCATGGGGTGCCCCCACCCTATCCCCACCCCCCGGCTATTGAAGCCAATTATTGCATATTCTTGTGCGTCTACCGCCTAGTTCTCTGGAAAACCTGTCCAAGTGATGGTGCCGTCGGGCTCTAGGTGGGCTTTGGCGCGGACGGATCTAAGCTGGTCAGCGGGCGAATAGCGTGAGCTGACGTAATGCACCTCTGGTTGGCGGAACCTGCCCAAGCGTATAAATGCCTCGCAATCAGGGCATCACTAAGAAACACGAATCTATCTTCATTTTCCCTGGCAACGAAGGTCATGCCAGCTCCTGGGCTTTCCTAGCCCTCACGGGTCACTGAGCCACTCCCGATGGCGACATTACAGGCATCGACGTTATATAATTTCGCGCGTCATGGCACAATCGAGCTGTTCTTGGCTTTTTTCATCAACTCAAAGAAGCTCTTCCCCCATGTCTCTGCTGAAGGCCTATGGGAGGCGCCGCCTTCGAATGCCTGCCGAAACAAAGGCTGTAATTCCGGATAATATGACACGAGTCGCTGATGCGGCCTCGGGATTACCTCGAACTTCGATGCCTCGACTCCGCCTACATACATCTTCGCTTTGATCTTATCCTCAAGTGTGTCGACTCCAGTGACAAACTCTTTTGCTGTTCCGCAATATGGATGAATACCCGTGATCATTTGATAAAAAATCACAGCCATTGAAAATCGATCCCAGCTCGGGTTCCTAGGCTTGTCGGCCGGCTCAACATATGCCTCGGGAGGCATGTATTCCGGAGTCCCAAGTGGAGCGAGAAACTTGCCGAGCTTCTCGCTTAACTGCATGGAGTCCAGATCGACGAACATTATTTCTCCTGAGGTGGGATGGGCGAGCACGTTTGATGGCTTAAAATCCACAAATACATGCCCTGCCGAATGAAGGCGATGAACTCCGGAGGCGATATTGCACATGAGCGCCAATCGATTTACCCTGCCTCGTAGGGTATCGAAATCAAAGTAAGCTCCATCAAGCCTCTTTGCGCCAGGGACTACGAACTCGCCAAGGGAGCAGCTGCCCGGCTTTGCTCGCTTCATTAGAAATCCAACGAACACCGAGCCCTGCTTTAGCTCAGATAACGGCCATCCGAATGCATGCTTGGGCCCGTCTTTCATCGGGTTCTGTAGCATTGCCCAGATTTTCCGTAACCGTTGCTCTCGCTTTTTCCCCTCTATTGCCTGCTTGCCGTAAAGCTTGGCGCAATAGTCAGCCGCAATGTATCCTGATTGGTTATGGGGAAAGGCCGTTACTTGCAGAACAGCACCTTCGGCGCCTTCAGTTCCTAACTTATATGAAGATATGAATACTTGCCCATACTTTGCCGAAATATAGACACCGTTCCTCATGGCAGATTAACAGCGAGCGCAATGGTCTTGTCGTCCCGCTCAGCCTTGAGAGTCGGATTTCCTGCAAGAATGAACTGAGCGAAAAGCCTGTCCGTCTCGTTCTGGACTTCGGGCTGAGCCATGCCTTTTGTCATAAGCTGACCAGGAAGCTCAACGACCGTCATTGCAATCGATGCCCAGAAATCCGCGGACGGAATATTGGGATCAACCAAAGGTCCATGGGCTCTGTACTGTGACTTAGTCTTGGTGAACCAGCTAGCGTTTTCGCATCCATCGCTAATACAGAAGACAGCGGAACTCGACAAAGGTATGAAATTTGCCTGAACCAATCCCGGTTCGTCACGGAGATGCGTGAGGAACTTTGTCATGTTAGCCTCTCCGCCCTTCATAGGACTGAGTAGCGGAATCCACTGACCATCACGCAGGCAGCACCCGGCGCGACCATCCCCAATATGTGCGCATGCGGTGCAGTCGGGCCCGGCAATCAGGAGAATCAAGGTCGACCCATATTCATGCGCATTCCGTTTCTCCCTTTCGGCCCGCGATGAAACGGCTTCAAGCGCTCCGACGAATGCCTTGTTTGAAATCCTTAGGAATTCCTGCCGTGTTAAAGCTTCCCCGCTTGACTCGATCGACTCGAGTACGTCTCGCGCCACCCGGGCTGCAGCTGTAACCGCCTCTTCCGCTCCTAAATTTGAATATTTGAGCGACCCTGCCCCGTCGGCTACGGCAAGAATCACGAACTTCCCCCCTGAAGTGACCACGAGCTGTGAGCGGTCCTGGCACTGGTCTGTAGTTTTCTCGCTCCCATGCACAGACCCGCAAGCGTGCCTCCATTGACCGCCCGTACTTCCAGTTAGAACCTTCACCTGAGGCGGAGGGAAATCCGGTGCGTCTACTGGTGCTGATACTTTGGCTTTTGCCTGAGCCCGCTGTTCAATCTCCGCCTGCTGCGCCTGGGCTCGAAGCGTCTGCAGCTGCTCGTCTTGTGTTTGAACCTTCTTAACTAGGCTGTCTCGCTCCGTCTGAACCTTCTTCAAACGCAAACCGAGAGCCTTAAGCTCAGATTGAAGAGTGGCATTCGCGTTGTTGGTTTTTTCAAGATCTTGGCGAAGCTTGATTACTCCTTCAGCACCATTGAACTCAGGCACTTCTTCTGCATCGCTCAAAACCCGCGGCGGCGCTTCAGGATCTGTAACCTGATGTCCGGAATTTAACTGCCTTCGCTCCTTCCTGAGCCTTCTTGCAGTCTTTCGGTCTTTTTTTCGGCTCATATAAAAACAGCCTAATGCAAATCCCAAGACAACAATCAACAAAGCCGCCCAAGCGTTTTCTGGCATGAAAGTTCGGATCAGGACGGGCTCTGTCCGCTATCCCAACTGCCGGTGTTTGACTGAACAGCCTTACCGACATCGGCGCCTTTCGCAACTTCGGCGATTGTCGCCGAAAGCCACTTGAAGAAATCCGTAAACTTAAGCCCCGACATCTTGTAAACCGGGATTTGGGCCTGCTTGATGCGCTCAAGGTAGGCCGGCTTGAACTCATCTACGCCCAAGGAAAGGAAGCAGAAAGTCTTCTGTTGCTCCGCTTGACGAATCTGCTGCGCAAGCTCATCCCATTTGGCTTCGAATTCCCCACCGAACTCACGCGAATCCGGTTCGCCGTCCGTGATATGGATTACCCAAGGCCGATAATAGCTAAGCCCATTGGTGCGGTACCAAGCCTTACGATCAGATACCATCTGGATTCCGGCTCGGATAGCCTGGATCGAAAATGTGCCTCCTTCGGCTTTCAGCTCAGGGAGCTGAATGTCGGCAGCCAACGAGGGCTCGACGACTCGTCGACATTCATGGCTGAAAGCGACAATGCCGATCTCGAGCTTGTTCTTCAAGTTTTCGTCCTCCTGGACCTCCTTGATGAATGCGGCAAGTCCTGCGACCATGTTAACGAGTCGACTATGCTCTGACATCGATCCGGAGGTATCGACAACCAGCGCGACCGTGCACTTCTGTTCGTAGTTCTTGGGGCTCTCTGCAGAGAAGGGATTAGTAGTCATGTACGTATATTTCTTTAAGGGTTATTTGTTTCAATAACATTATAGTTAGTTCATTCTGATTTCTAATCAAGCGCAGCCGCCGTGGCGGCCAAAGCGGGCGATGACCTCAAGGATGTGTTCTGGGACTAAATAGTCGGTATCGATCACGTGCCGGTAGTTGGATTCGAGAGCGTAATCGTATCCGTATAGTTCCAAGAGGCGGCGCCGAGATTCCTCATTGCGCCTGGTCAGGCTGGCAAAATCCTCGCCGGTCCTTCCAGCCAGACGTTTGCGAACAACCATGGGTGAAGCCTTCAAGAAGATGCTCATGGCACCCAAGAAAAAGTGGGCTCCCATCCTGAAGTCGACGACCAGGCCGGCAGCCTGACCGAGTTGTTGCCGAATGGTATTACAAAAGTCGTCGTCGAGCTGCAGGTCGATCGCGGGGTTACCCTCGCACAAGCCTTGGAGGGCGTGCACATCCAAGCCATACTTGGTATGCGCGAATTCTCGGGCATGGTTGCCGGCGGAGTGGAAGACATAACCCAGCTTAGCAGCCAGCGCCTGGCCCACGGTTGTCTTCCCCGTGCAGGCTTCTCCGCTCAAGATGATGAGGTTTTCCATGGTCAGATTAGGCAGCGGCAAGCTGGGCCGAGTCGGTGAACCCGCGATGGATCCGGTACTCAAGCAACGACGACCAGGGCCAGCGACGGGTCACTTCGATGCCGTAGGCCGAGGGGTTGCTCCCCATCGGGGAAAGCATCTCCAGCTGGAAGGCGTTATGCTCGATCATCGCCTTAAGCGCAGGTCGCACGGCGACCTCGTCCCGGACAACCTGGAGCCAATGTTGCTCCTCGCGAACATCTGCCCCGGGCAGACCGGTCAGGTAGTTTATGACGACCGCGACGCCCGCCTCGGCGGCGGCATCCAGGAAGCCGCGGAGCAGCTTCGGTGACTGCGGCTTATTGATGATGTTTTGGGAGGTGTCGTCGAGGGTCTCGAGGCCGATCTCTAGAGTACGCAAGCCTTCGCCGTACAGACGACGCATGGTCTCCCGATTGAAGCTGTCGTGGAGCTTGGTGCATGCGCTCCACAAGACCCGGCCCTTGATCATTGCACCGACCTCACGCAGCTGAGTGGGCACAAGGAGACTATCCTTGAAAGAGACCACGGCATCATGGGCGACCGCCTGCTCGATGACGGGCTCCAAGGCCGTCACAGAAATCTTACGATGCTTACCCTCAATTTTGGGGTAAGTGCAGAAAGAGCACTTGCCGTAGGCGCAGCCGCGCGAGGCCTGGACGGGCAGGGTCAGGCTACCTTGGCCATAGGACACGAGATCGAAGGAGGGAACCGTAGCGCCGTCTTCCTTGGCACGCCGGGAAGCCGTGCCAGCTCGGAAGACTTCCGCCGGCCAAGGATTGTCGATGGCTACAGCGTCGAGAAGCTCAACCCAGGTCTTCTCGGCGTACCCGACCACGAAGCCGTCGATGCCTTCGCCATAGATTGTATCCTTGCTGATAGGGTCAGCCAAAGCGGTGACATGGGCACCGCCCCAGACGACCGGGACCCCAGGCCAGACGGCGCGGATGACCTTGGTGACGGCCAGAGCGGCGATGATCTGACCGCTGAACATGACGGAGAGTCCGACCAAGTCCGGACGCGGAACCTGCTCTAACTGACGACGCACCCATTCCCCGAATGAGCCTGCGGCCAGGTTGGCGGCGCAGCCGATGATTTCATCGTGTGAAGCGTAGAGCACAACAGTTCGCGATTCCCTTTCATTAGCGGGGACAGGGACGGGCCAGTGGGTTGAGCAAAGCTCCTGCCACTCCTGGTAAAGACGGTTCAGCTCCTTGGACGGCTTATCATGGTCACCCTTGATCTGGCCGGAGGTATGGGCGGAGGTGATGCGCTCCTTGATCCATTCTCGGTTGAGATCCAGGACGTCGACCTTGTGTCCGGCGCGTTCGCCCGCCCCTTTCAGGTAGGCGGGGCCGGCCATCGGCCCCCCGAAGTGCTTGAGGAACGGCGGGACGATGACAACCGACGCGGTCTTCGGTCGAACGTCGGGGATAACGGGCAACGGAGCGCCGTCAGTGGTGAGGTAGCTGGATACGTCGATCATGACGCCTCCATCGTTCGCCTGATTTACAGATGCTCAACCTACTCAGCTTTATACTGCAGCCTGCCGAGGCTAATTGTTAGCAGACTCGTGTTTTCACCATTAAAAACGCGTTTTTATTGGTGGATGCATTAGCAGGACCAAACGCCAAAGCTAACGCCTTAGATCACACCTAATACGCAAACCCGTAATTATTCTCTCTAATTCTAAATCAAAGTTAAAATATATCCCGAACTGGATTTCACCTGCGGTAATCAAGGCTTTACGATAGCGCGCTATTTGTAGCTTAGCCTTCTTATCTTCCGTGGCCCTTTCCTTCATCCATAAGGCGGCTGCCATTTCGGGTATACACCATGCAGCAACCTCGCCATCCATCGTGCCCTCGTCATTCTTAACTGAAATATCTTCTTCGAACTTTACTTTGGAATCAAAGATAGCGTCGAGTGTCCGGGCATAATGGGAAAGCGCCTGATCTAACTGAACTATATACTTTTGCGGAACATTTTGGCAATGCCACGCATTGTGTAACGCGTTTCTTGCCATCAGCATCCAGACGATTCCTTTAGGAATATCGAGTGCGTCGTCTTTCTTAAGCCAGGCGATGGCTTCCTCGATATAACTGGTCCCCGGCTTCCCCCTCACATCAATGATGAAACGCGGGTTGGATCGCAGACCTGCCCGGTACCTAATTGCAAGCAGCCCAAATTGCCTAGCTTTGGAAGCGGCCTTCAAAATCTCGGGCCTCGAAAGAGATTCTAAAAGCCTGTCCAACAGTTCGGACGCCCGCCACTCTAGCTTTAATACTACCGCGGCATTTTTCAGGTCCGCAGATAGCCCGTGGGCAGGGTTTCCTTTCACCATTCGTCCAAGAAGTATTCGCCGTGAAAGGAGGTAAGCCCAACCGAATAGCTTGGAAGCCTGATCATGATCCGTATGGTCGGGGTAAGGATAGGCTTTGTGGGCATCGATAACCTTCTCCGCAGTGTCCAGCGCCCCATCTGGATTCTTTCTCAACATCTCGGCTTCTGCTTCCATCTTAAAAGCAAATCTCAAAAGTCCGAACTTCGCCCGGGCGCAATTCACTAAAGGCAATTGTTCGGTTTTCTTGAACGTAAGCTCATCTTGCTGAATTACCTTAGCGACTAGCATCTCGTCTGCCGAAAGATCCCCCGAGGCAAGATCTGCGAGGCTGGACCATAAGCGACTTATCGCAGGGTTCTCGACATATTCGGTCACAAGCTCGCGTATGAGCGTAAACTGTTCGTTAGCCTGCGATCTTACGGGGTGAAAATGTATAAGGGCGTCAAAGAGCAGTTGCCACCTTTGCAGTTTTTCCATCTCGGACGTGGATAATGATGTAGGCTTAGCGTAACCGCGAGCTGCACCTAGTTCCTCCGGCTTCGACGGGGCGCCAGAGGCATACCAAGCCAATAGCGACTTGCTGGGCGGATCGTCATCGCGCGCCCTACCATCGACCGCGATCACTCTGAATACCGACGGATCGGAGCGCAGGAGAAAGGTTAAGTTGTGCGCCATGATTGGGGTCAAAACCACACGTCCAACGAGACTAATCAGGCCATCGTATTCTACCTTCGGGAAAATCGAGTGAAGCCGTAGCGATACAGCCACAAAATGGTTAAGGGCGACGCGATAGCCGATTGGCCCGGGCCAACGCTCGTTTTCAACCTGAGAAAAGTCGGGCATTATCTGGCACAGCCCCGCTTCGACACCCATGAGGGCTTTCTCTACGCGGACCGCCGATTCTAAGTAGTCTCCTTCTTTTTTTAACAAAACTCCAAAGCCTTCCTTCATCCTCACCACCAACTTCGTCCTCGAATCTTTGAGAAAGGCGCGGGCCTTACTTAGTGTTACTTTAAATGAACTAGTTTTCTGGCCGCGCACCAATTGAAGATCGCTTTGCATCTTCGCAGTCATTTGTCCCCTCATTTCCTTGAGGCCGTAGCGATATAGGCCAGCCAAGGCTTCCGTTAAAAGCAACCCGGCCCACTTGTTGGCGTCTCCAGCTGGGGGGTTATTCATATATAGGCTTATTAGATGCCCCGAATGACCGGTCAAGGCGGTGATGCGCCGCTAACCGTCATCCTTGGCGTTTACCCCAATTTTATGAGCATATTCTACGTCAGCTAACATTTACTCCACAATGAGGACCCATCATTCCCCTCCTTATTTACCCAAGATTTATCTCCTGCATATTTGGTTTCATACGCATGAATCCTCTTCTGTATTTATCCCGGACGAGCGCCAATGGCTGGACGATCCTCCGCCCGCAGTCCCAGGCTAACCTGCTGGCCGACCTGGCGCAACTGGGTCCGGTCATCCAGACGACGGAGATCACCCCGCGGGTCAACGCCAAGGCGGCCTTGGCGACCGATCAGGAGATGGCGCTGCACACGGACCATCCCCGGGCCCGTTGGATCAGCTGGGAGTGCGTCCGCCAGTCCTCCGAGGGAGGCTACAGCCTACTGAAGGACACCAAGCCCGCGCTTAATTCCCTTTCCGACTCCGAGCGCGACGAACTCCGAGCCCTGACGATTCGCACGCATGTCGTCTTTCCGGACGATATGGGAGCCTATCCTGTCCTTCGTCAGGATAGAGACGGCGCTGACTGGGTCTACTTCACGCCTTGGATGACGGATGGGCAGTCCTCGCCGGCGTTCCGCAAGTTCATCCAGGCGCTCGAGGCCACCCCGACCCTTACCCTCCGTCTCTACCCCGGGGAATCCCTGCTCATCGATAACGGCCGCATGCTGCATGGCCGCTCGGCACTCGGCGGCGACAAAGACCGCCTCCTGATCCGCCGATGGATCGCCTCCCCTTTCGACACTTTCGGCCGCACCCGCGGCCTAGAAGCCAACGCCGTCGGCTAAATCGGCACTCCCAAACCAAAAACCATGAACACCCAGACCCAGATCCCCGCGGCGGAGGCCTTCCTGGCCCACGCCTCCACCCTCAACCCGGCGCCGACCCACATGGTCTTCCCCGCCCCGCTCACCTCGGAGCGCATCAGCTGGCTCGCCGCCAAAGGCGTCGACCCGCAGATCGCCGCCCTCGACCTCGAGATGGTCAAGATGAAGCTCCGCGACCAGGAGGAAGGCCAGGGGTGGTCGCTCCAGCAGACCGACGAGGCCGAACTCGAGTACAAGCGCTGGCTCACCCTCGTGAAGCGCCATGGCAAGGGCATGGTCCCGACCAACGCGATCGACCTCTTCTGGCACCAGCACATCCTCGACACCCGCGCCTACGTGGTCGACTGCGAGCGGACCTTCGGTGGCTACCTGCACCACTACCCCTACTTCGGCATGCGCGGGGAGCAGGACGCCAAGGACCTCGAGGCCGCGTTCCGCCGGACGCAGGCCCTCTACCAGGAGGCCTTCAACGAGACCCTCGGCGCCAACGCCGGTGAGAACTGCTGGCACGACTGCGAAAGCCGCTGCTGGCACGCCTGCTCCGGCGGGAAGGACTAACCAACGGGGCTCGGCCGGCCCGCAAGGGCCGGCCATCCGCCCTCTGCTTCAAGCACTTACCCAACTTAAGCCCAATTCCTGCGACAAGCGCCCTCACCCGAACCCACCCTATCTCCCACCCCTCTTTATAGAGACCTCATGATCGACTCCTCCCACACCCCCCCGGCCTTCAACAGCTACGCCGACGTAATCAGAACTATCCGGCTCGGACAGAAAGCATTCCTAAACATGTCGAACGGCACTACCTCCCGTATCAACCGAACCCGACTGCTGCAAAACTATGAGACCATCCTGCATTGCGCCGGCATCGAGCAGATGATGGGCGAGGCCATCGGCGTAAAGCCGGGCGAACTTTTGATCCAAGACGCCGACGAGGAACTTGGTCGATATGCGGACGTGCCTGCCTGCTGGCTGCCTTCGCTAGGCGAGTTGATTTCAGCCGCCGACCATAAAATGGCGATCGCCAGCGATTTGCTGGCGGAAATCAAGTTGGTCAAAGAGTTTCGCGACCAGGTTCTGCATGGCAAACAGCCCGCTTTCGGCGCCGGCCAACGTAAATGCGTGAAAGCCGTTTTCCAGAAGCTGCGACAGGGCAAGCACTGCACACCCCGAGCGGAGTTGCTTAGCCGAATCGCCTTCGTCGAGAAGATTCAAGCTGGCAAAGCCGAGGCTGAAGAAACTTTCGCGACTCTGGAAACTCTCTATCTTTCGATTGAGGCCGAGAGCGACGTTCGGAACGCACTGCCGCCTTCAAAATACAAAAATTTTCATCTCCCGGCCGTAGCCAGCATCTTCGAGCTCAAGCGGCTCGACCCGGCCCTGACGCGGATTTTCAAGCGCGACAACCTTTCTCGACGACTCAGGGCAAGTGCCTTGATCCGGAACCACCTCGTACATGGGTCGCTCATCACCCCAACCGAGAGACAAACGAGCATCATCCGTTCGGCACATGAGCTCCTGGGGCAGGCGCTGGTCGAATTCCAGCTTAAGAAGAACGGCGGCCACACCGCCGGCGGCGACCTCCGCAACGGATTGGACCTCTGACCTGACCATGCTCCCGAACCAAACCGCATTTCCGCATCCCAGTCAGCCTAAGCCGCTAATCAATCGGCCGGCGACTCCACGGAGCCGACAACCCCTTTGGGCGTGTCCTGAAACCCCCAGAATAGAAAGGATCAACAACATGGCTAACAACTACGGCAACGGTGGCGGTTACCCCAGCACGACGGGCAACTCGTCGGGCGGCGGTCGCTCCAACGGCCCGCGCGGCAAGTAAGCCGCCAAGCGGATGGTCGCGAGGGGCTGTCGGTCGGCCCCTCTTTTTCCCAATATATCGAAACAGCGTAGAGGAATCCTAGACGGATTCCCGCCGCTGCTCTCCTCGAACGATTCTCACCCAACCTCTTTATTTAACTACCCCTTCTCTTCCCATGAAACCGATCATTCCCTCCATGCCCTTCCTGGGCTTCCCTTCCGACCTGGTGCTCGCCGGGTTCCGGCCGGTCCGCGGCCTGCTGGTCGAGACGCCGGCGCCGGCCCTCACGCCCGAACAGGCGCGCGGCGAGTTCGAGTCGCTGGGCGACCTGCTCGACCTGCATGATCCGCGGCCGCTGCTCGCGGCGATCGCCCGCGAGATGGGCTATGACGCCGACCTGATCGCGGCGGGCGAGTGCGAGACGGGGGTGCCGGGGCATTCCTGGACGACGTATTGCGACGAGTCGTGGTTGCCGATGCTGGTGCGCTGGGAGGCGGGCGACGCCCAGCTGGTGCTGTCCTTGTGCGAGACGTTCGAACGCGGGGGCCGGCCGGACCTGCGCCTGACGGTCCTGGGGGATGCGGCGGCGTTGCCGATCCTGCGCCGGCTGGCGGTGGCGCTCTCCCCGTTCCACTTGTGCCGGCCCGACCTGTGCCAAGGGCCGGTGGCATTCGACGGGCGGACGCATTCGCTGCTCGTGCCCGAGATCGCCTTGAACCGCTTCGGGATCGGCGCCCATGTCTGCGGGGACGCAGCGGGGCGGATCGGCGCGGCGCGGGCGGAGGGGCTGGCCGACATCGCACGGTCGTGCAACCTGAGCTCGATGCAGGTGGAGGTGACGGGGATGAAGCCGGACGAGCTCCAGCTCTGGCTGCCCCCGGGACCGGGGCCGACCATGACCTACCCGGCCGACCGGGCGCTGGCGCCGGAAATCATCGAGTTGATCCAACGGCAGAGCGTCGGGGAAGTCCGCCGACTGGCGACCGAGGCGATCGCCAGCCGCCTCGAGGGGCGGGCGGAATTCGGACGACGTCCGGATAACTTGCTCTTCGGGATGGGGCAGCAGTCTCCGACGCTCATCGCGCAGCGCCTGCACCTGGCGGGTCTGCTCCACGAGATCGAGTACCTGCCGGTCGACCGCAAGGGGCTGTTCAGCCGGCCGTTCGGCACCTACCAGCTGGCCCTGGGCGACACCTCGGTCGGGCCGGCGTTCCGGCGACCCGACGACGAGGTGCTCGCGGGCACCGAGCATCGCACCTACGGGCGGGAGGCCACGACCGGGATCGACTTGTTGGGGCTCGGGATCCTGGCGGTGGAGCACTACCTGAAGCACCTGCGGTCGGGCCAACCGCCCGCCGAACTGCGCGAGCCGCCGAAGGCCGGCATCCCTGTGCCGGAATTCGGGGATATGCGAAAGTTGCCCGGCGCTCCGCGCGCGCGGTTGATGCCGATCGAGAAGCCGTCCTTCGGTATCCATCTCGGCCTGCCGGTACGCGTAGACCGTAGCGTAGTCGTCTGGCGGTCGGACGATCCGCAGGCGCTCGCGATCGACTTCGCGGCGGGAACGGGCGGGGTCCACCTCGCGGGGATGCGGAGGTGTCCGGTGCCGGTGAAGGCGGGGAGGTGAGGGAGGGGAGGATCGAGGATTGAGTCGATGGGAGGGTCGATGGTTGAGTCGAGGACAGAGAGCTGAGTCGAGGGGAGGAGGGCGGAGTGCAGAGTACTGAGTACGGATACGGAGTTGATCAGTTGGCCGGTTGGTCGAAGGAGATACACGGACCAGCGGGGACGCTGGTCCCTACCTGGAGGCAGGGGAGGTGGCGGGGGCAGCACGCGGTGCTGCCCCTACCCGCGCGCGGGGCTGCGGGGGCATTGGTCCCTGCCGGCGCGAACGGGGTTCGCGAGTGGTTGGGGGATTCCGTTGTCGCATGAAAAGGTGCCGGTGGGTCGCCGGATTATTATACTAGGCTCCAAGGAGGTCGCTCAAGGCCCCGGGATGCTGATAGTAAATGCTAAAATAGGTTCGCAAGCAGACGAGGAATGCTAGGATTCACTCAACCCCACGACCATGCCGCGCACCCACGGACTGACCGCCCTCGCCATCCTCCACAACGTCACCGCGGCCCTCGCGTTGTTGGCCCTGACCGGGCGCACGATCAATCCCGCCGCCGACAACGCTTCGTTCGTGTCGGTGATACAGGTCTGTGCTTTCGCCTTCTTCACGGTGATCGTTCGCCGCGCCTGGGCCAGCATCGACGGTGGTACCAACGGGGTTAGCCCGGCCAAGGCCCAAGGCTTCCTGTTCATTCCCTTCTTCAACTTCTACTGGATCTTCCCCGCCCTGGTCTCCCTAGCCACCCAGACCAACGCCAAGGCGGATTCCTCGAACGTGAGCGGAGGTAAGCTGACCCGAGGCTTTGGCCTGGTCATCGCCATCCTGTTCTGCGTGACGAGCCTGACCGACCTGCATGCTTCGCTGGCCTGGTTGCATCTGCTGGTCTACGCCACCTATGTGGGCTTCACGGTAACCTATATCTGGCAAATTCGCCGGGCCGCGGCGGCCTTCGACGCCCATACGGCTCCGGCTTTAAGCGAACCGACCAAGATGCCTACCGTGGGCATTGCCGGCATCATCTATGGCGCGGGTGTCGCCGCGCTCCTGCTTGCCGCGCTCGGCAACCTGGTCTTGCTCTCCCCCGAAGCGGTGCAAGCAAGGCTCCAGTCGAAGGGATACACGACCCGAATCTCCGACCGAGATCGCATTGAAGGATGGTTCGGCAGCGGCCGTGACGTTCTCCGGGGAACCGGGGTGACCGAGATCAAGGAGCTGCGCGTTTATCGGGGCGATGATCGGGTCGCAGGTGTCTACCTTGCGACGGGCAACCTCACCAGCGACGCGGAACAAATCGTCGCCACTAAACTTTCGACCCGTGTCGAGCGTTCAGGCAACACTATCTACTTCAAGGCCTACATCCGTGAACCCGCCCAAGACAACGTCGATATCAAGGCTTGGCTGGCCGCTTTTTGATTCACCGACCATGCGCAAACTCATCCTCGCCTGTTTCCTGCTCCCCCTCGCCGCCTTCGGCGGCGTGCTCGACGAGTTGTTCGACAACCCCGAACTCCAGATCGCGACTGTCATCAACATGCGGTCTCCGAAATTCCGCGAGACCTGGAAGACGCGGTTCGCCGATTCCGCCAATTTCGAGAAGGCCAACGCGGTCATCGACTCGCTCAAGGTGCTTGCGTTCTGTGAACTAGAATCGGAAGGCCATAAAATCAAGATGGTCATCGGCGTCGGAGAAATCACCAAGAAGGCCGAGAACATCCTCAAGGAACAGAAAATCCCCTCCGGACTTATCCACGAGGACGGGGTGATCTTCGAAGTTTCCGTGGACGGTAAAACACTTAAGGGCCCTGAACTTGAGGCGTTCGCCAAGGAGATGGAAGCCGAAGACAAGCCCGAGCCGAAGAAGAAGCGCTGAGGCTGATAGACTGGTTGGCCAATGGGCCGGGGTCGGCCTTCGGCAACGGGGTCAGGCACATCATCGCTGCGCGAGATGAAGCCAGACCCCATGCTTTGGCCGCGGACCAGCGAGGACGCTGGTCCCTACCGCGCGAACGGGGTTCGCGAGCGGTTGGGGGTTAGCGGTTGGCGGTTAGGGCTGAGAGGCTGCTAGGGCAGCACGCGGTGCTGCCCCTACCAGGGGTCTGCCTTTGGCCTTTCCCCGCTCTTGGGTATTCTTAATACAACGGCATGCCCCTCGAAGCGGAAGATTTCCATTACCTGACGATCCTGCGCGAGCTGGAGAAGGCGCTGGCCCGGCTGGATCGCAAGGCGACCCGGAACGACCGACGCCAGACGTACCGGACGACGGAGGCTTTCCGCTCGGCCTTGCCGAAGCTGAGCGAGAAAGGGGTCGGGGCGAACATCGCGGTGGCGCTGCGGGCTTCCGCCGAGTTGCTCGCCGAGACCGAAGCGGCGAGCGCGCAGGTGATCCGCGAGCAAACCGAGGTCCGGCCGCGACTGGCGCGCCTGGCGGCGGGGGACTGGCCGCCGCTGGTGCCGGCGGCCCGGATGGTCGAGCGGTTCACGGCCCTGACGATCGGCAAGCATGCGGAGGACCCGGCGAGCCCGCTGGCCGAGCATGCAGAGGAGGCCTTCCGCCTGGCGGTCCTGCCGGCGCTCGCCTGGGGACTCGTCGCCCATCTTTACGAGCTGCCGGAGAACCTCCGCGGTGATGCGCAGCAGGCGCTGGCCCGCCACTTCCGCGGGAAACCCCAACCCTACCAGACCGAAATCCGCCTGAGCGACGAGGAGGAGCCGCTGACCTTCCGTTATCTCCGGATGGTCGAGGGCTGGTTGCGCGTCCTCGAAGGGGAGTCCGCCTGGCAGCTCGCAGCGGAACGCATCACGAGCTTGCGCGGCGAGCTCGCCAAGTTGCTGGAGCGCCGGCTGACCGACCTCGACACGCATCTGTGGGAACTGCTGGGCGACCACTACACCGCGCAGGTCGCCGGCTCGCAACGCGCCCGGGTCGTGGCCCAGGCGTCCGAACATTCGCGGCATAGCGCGGGCTTCCTGCGTAACCGCCTGCAGCTCTTCGCCGCGGCCAACGCGACTGGTCTGCGGAAGTTCCGCCTCCAGACCGAGCGCAACCTCAAGCAGGCGGTGGCCCATAAGTTCGCGGCAGAACAAGAGAGCGCCCCCGCCCCGGGCGACCAGGCCGCGGCCGGACGCGAGGCCTGCGGGGCGGCCTTCTGGCTGGCCCGGGCCTGCTTCGGGCACGCGACGAAGGTGCCGACGGAGCATCAGTACGCCGCCTCGAAGAAGGTGCTGCTCCTGCTGTTGCGCGCCGCGGCGCTGCTGAAGGGCGAACCGGATCTCCAGCGGACCTGCGTGCGCTACGCCGCCGGCTTCGCCACGAACCCGCGCTACATCCGCTCCGGGCTGGTCCTCGATTTCCAGGAACGACTGGTCGACCTCTACGCCGGACTGCCGGGCGCCCGGCGCTCCCTGACCAACCTCTTCCGGGGGCGGATCTACTGGCAACGCTGGCAGGCGGAGCTGGTCGATGACGCGCACAAGGCGGTCGAGTTCTACGGTGCGGCGCTGAAGGACTATCGCGACCCTGAGCACGGCTTCGACGCCGAAGCACCGGTGCATTTCTTCCCCGAGCTGCAGATCCTGCTCCAGGAGGTCCGCAAGCGCAAGGACCGCGAGCTGCACACCCTCGAGGTCGTGGACTTCATCACCCAGCGCAATTACGGCATCTATTTCGACGTCAAGGAAGAGGAACGCATGCTCACGGCCGGCCTCGACGAATACGCCGATTTCAAGTCGGACTGCTTCCAGCGGCTGCGGAAGCGCCTGAAGGCGAGCGCGGTGAAGCACGAGTCCCTGGAAGATACGGATTGGGAAAACCTCGGGGACACCGCCTTGGTGTTGGCCGAGATGGATCCCACGACCGACTATTACCAGACGCTGATCAACGACCTGAAGACGATTCCGGGGATGAGGTTTGGGAGGAAGTAGGGGTGCGCGCGAACTGAGTTCGCGGGGGGCAGATTAGAGTGCTGAATCGAGTACAGAGTGCTGAATCGAGGGCGGAGTCGATGATTGGGTCGATGGTAGGGTCGATCTTGGAGTCGAGGGTGGAGTCGAGGGGAGGCGAATACTAGTTGACCGGTTGACCGGTTGGCCAGTTGGCCGGAGGAGAGACACGGACCAGCGGGGACGCTGGTCCCTACCTAGAGGCAGGTAGGGCTGACCGTCCTCGGTCGGCCGGGGATCCCTACCGGCGCTAACGGAGTTCGCGAGCGGTTGGGGGATAGCGGTTGGCGGTTGGGGCTGCGCCTACCAGGGGCGTTTTGGGAAATCGGGCCTTTTTCGTGCGACGTGGGACGCCTAGGCGGGGGCGGGATATGGTTTTGCGAGGCGTGCTTTGTGCGACTTTCGCCCTCGGCATAGTTTTGGGCTAGGGACCCCTATTTATGCCATGCTACCCCTCCAATCCATCCCCACCGAGATTATCCGCAAGACCTTCGAACCGACCCGCGGTTTCATCCTCGCCCTCGACGTCGCCCTGGCGCCCGAGGACCGCCCGCTGCGCCACCTGGCCGGGGCGACGATGAGCCCGCTGAGCGCCGACAAGGCCGGCGAGCTGGCCGTCGACTTCGACCCGCTCTTCCAGGTCTTCGTCGACCTGTTCGGTTATGACCTCGCGCTGCTGCGCGCCGGCGATGGCGACTGTGGCGTCGACGGCCACGACTGGAACCTGTTCGGCCGTCGCGACCGGATCCCGCTCGTGATCCGTTGGCGGATGCCGGCGGGCGCCGAAGCGATCCTGGCGATCGGCGACAAGCACGAGGGCGTCTCCGACCTGTATCTCACGGGCGTGGCCAACCGCGCGATGGAGCCGCACTTGGCCAAGGTCTTCGCGGCGCTGCGGGAACTGCCTGCGGTCAACGGCGAGGACGTGATCAACATGCCGGCAGGCAACGTGCTCCAGAAGCTGGTGACGCCCTACACGCTGACGGATAGCTTCAGTACGGGCCTGGCGGTCGCCGGGGAGAAGCTGGGGCTGACGGCGCTGGCGGAGGCGGAGCTCGCGCAGCTGCGGTTCTCCTGCGCCATCGGCGGGCGGGCGAGCCACAAGGTGGTCGGCAACCTGACCGCAGCGCGCCGCCGCGAGGTGCTGGCCGATCTCGCGCCGGGCACGCGGGCGCTCACGCTGACGCCCGAAGGTCGGTTCGCCCTGACGTTCGGGCCGGAGGAGCCGATCCCGGGGACGGTGATCGCGGCGATCCACGCCCACTCGGTGAAAGACGCCGAACGCACGATGGGTCTGATCCTGCGGGAGTCGTTCAAGCGGCAAGCCGAGCGCGTGCAGGACTACCTGCAGGACGAGGGCTTGGACATGAACCCGGGGAGCGTCGAGGAGGCCGAGCGCGCGGCGGCGCTGCGCGATGCGATGAGCACGTTCGAGGAGATGGCCGACGAAGTCCGCCTGAACCTCCGGGTGACCTTCAGCGACGACTTCAAGGGTACGCCGGCCAAGACGCTGCTCGGGACGCGGCCGCTGCCCGGCCTCCGCGGCGGGCACGTGATGAACTCGCCCGACATGCTCTGGCAGGCGCTCTTCCAGGCCTTCCGCGAGACGACCGACCGCCTCATCGACGGCGGCAAGCCCCGTCAGCTCAACGCCCGGATGATCGTGAGCGCCGACAAGGAACTGGAGCGCGACCACGAGGCGATGCGCCACCGTTTCGAGTCGCTGACGACCCCCTACTCCACCCTCGTCCGCGGCCTGCCCATGCGCGTGACCAAGTCGTCGTTCGTCTGGCGCGAGGACGAGGACGAAGGCCTGGCGTGCGATTACGTCTTCGACGCCACCCACCGCGAGCTGCACTTCGTCGCCCTTTACCGGGCGAGGGTGTGATGGATAGAGGACGGAGGGCGGAGGGCAGAGTCGAGGGGAGGCAGTGTAGAGTGCTGAATCGAGTACAGAGTGCTGAGTCGATGGCTGAATCGATGGAGAGGCAGTGGGAAGGCAGGGTTGACCGGTTGACCAGTGGGCCAGTGGGCAAGGGCAATAGAAGCGGCAGCTAGGGCAGCACGCGGTGCTGCCCCTACCCGCGCGCGGAGCGCGCGATGAGGTTACGGGTACGCTCGATTCAGCACTCGATGCAGCACCCTGCCCCGCGGCGCGAAATGAAGCCCGAGGGATACATAGTTGACCGGTTGACCAGTGGGCCAGTTGACCGGAGGCGAGACACGGACCAGCGGGGACGCTGGTCCCTGCCTAGAGGCAGGTAGGGCTGACCGTCCTCGGTCGGCCGCTGGTCCCTACCTAGCGCGAACAGAGTTCGCGAGCGGTTGGGGGATAGCGGTTGGCGGTTGGGAAGGAACTGAAAGGTAGCTAGGGCAGCACGCGGTGCTGCCCCTACCCGCGCGCGGACCAGCGGGGACGCTGGTCCCTACCTAGCCGATGCCTTGCTTGGCGCCGTCGGCGTAGAGGGTGAGGGTGGCTTTGGCGCCGTCCTTGCCCTCGATTTCGACGTCGACCTGGATGGTGCTGGGCGTCCGGCGGACGGCGAGGGTGCGGAGGGTCTTCGCATAGCCGTGCTTGCGGAGGAAGCGCTTGGCTTCGGCTCCGTTGAGGAGGGTGACGTACTCGCCGAGGGCGGCACGTCCATCGGCCTGGGCGACGGTGAGCTGGCGGGGGTTGGCGAGGGTCTGGTCGAGCTTGGCCCAGCCGATGACTTGCTCGGGGGTGAGGCTATCCGCCGCGCGTGCGGCGTCAGGCGTAGGCGAGGTCTGACAGCCAACGAGGGCGAGCAGGGTCAGGAGCGGAAACCAGAGCTTCATGGGTCGGAGGTTGTCCGACCGCGACAGAGACGCCAGCCAAAGCGTTGACCCAGGGCTGTAATGGTTTAACTCCAAGGGATGGGCCGACTGCTTTCCCCGTTCCTGCTTCTGGTCCTGCTCGCCGGGTGCGCCACGACCGAGATCGACCCGCGCGTGCCGCTGCGCATCGAGCCGGTGATGCGGACGGTCCAGAACGACGAGGGCGAGTATGAGCTGCGGCTGGCGAGCCGCACGCTGGCGCCGCTGAACGGCCAGGGACCGAAGGTCCGCCTGGTGGCGGCGATCCACATCGCGTCCCGCGAGTACTACCGACAGGTGCAGACGATCCTCGACCAGGACACGGTGACGTTGTTCGAGGGGGTCTCGAACAAGAAGGATGACTTCAAGAAGCAGGGGCCGAGCCGCCGTCCGGAAGCCCTCTACACCAAGATGGCCGACGCCCTGGGCCTGATCTCGCAATACGAAGGGATCGACTACCGGCGGGAGCATTTCCACAACGCCGACCTGACGCAGGGCGAGATGCTGGCGCGGTTGCGCGGGGAGACGTTGACGACCCCGAAGCCGGAAGGTCCCGACCAGGCGTTGGGGGCGCCGGCGAAGCAGGCCGAGGCGAAGTTCCAGACGATGATGGAGGCCATGAACGGCGGCGGCCTGATGGGAGCCATGGCGAATATCGGACTGACGTTCATCAAGTATAACCCGCGGCTACGTGCCACCGTGCTCCTCGGCATCATCGGGACCGATCCGACCGCGAGCGAACAGACGATGGCCAAGCAATTGGGTGGCGAGTCAGGCAAACGCATCGCCCGGTTGATCGTCGAGGAACGCAACCAGGAGGCGATCTCCGGTCTGCGCCGCTTCATCGGCCAACGGAAGACCGGCGAGACCATCGCCGTCTTCTACGGGGCGGCGCACCTGAGCGGCATCGAGGACGCCCTCATCCGGCGTTTCGGCTATGTGCCCGAGAGCACCGAGTGGCTGGTGGCGGTGAAGGTCGACCCCGAGAAGGCCGGGCTCACGCCGGAGCAGACGCAGCAGGCGCTGAAGATGACGAGGAAGTAACTGACGGGATTAGTTGACCAGTTGACCAGTTGGCCCGTTGGCCGGAGGGCCAGAGGAGGCAGATACTAGCTGGCCGGTTGACCAGCTGGCCAGGGGGCAAGGAGAAGAGTACTGAGTACGGAGTGCTGAGTACGGAGGGAAAAGACAGAGCATGCCGGCGGGGGTTGGCGGTTGGGGCGATGCGGCTACAGGTACACTCAGTACTCCGTACTCTGTCATCTGTACTCTGTCTCTTTCAGGTAGGGCTGACCGTCCTCGGTCGGCCGGTGTGTTGATCAGTTGGCCAGTTGACCGGAGCGGGAAGCAGAGTTGACCCGTTGACCGGTTGACCAGTTGGCAAAGGGGATGCAGGGACCAGCAGGGACGCTGGTCATTGCCTAAAGAGGCAATCGAGACAGCTAGGGCAGCACGCGGTGCTGCCCCTACCCGCGCGCAGAGCGCGCGCGACGCGGAAATAGCTGCGGTCGATGCAGCACTCTGTACTCCGTCTGAAAGAGGCAAATGCAACGCCCCTTGCCCACTTGTCCACCGGCCAGCTGGCCAGCTTTGTCTCTACCTGCCCCTACCCGCGCGCAGGCGACGCCTTCGCGCTCACTTCCCTTTCTTGCCGCCTTTGCCGCCACCCTGGCCGCCACCTTGACCACCACCTTGACCACCGCCCTGACCGCCTTTGCCACCGCCGCGAGGTTCCTTGGCGTTGGGGTCGTAGGCGGGGTTTGGTTGGTTAGCGAGGAAAGCACCGGTCTCTTTTTGCCAGGTGAGGAGCTGTTTCTTGAGCTCCTCGAGCTTGGCCGGTTCGGACTTCGCGAGATCCTTGGACTCCGACGGGTCCTTCTTCACATCGTACAGCTCAAAGGTCGGCCCGGTGAACTTCATGATGAGTTTGTAGTCGCCGGCGCGCAGCAGGCTCATCGGCTCACCCTTGCCGATGTAGCAAGGGAAGTGCCAGAAGATCGCCGGCCGGTTGAGCGGCGCACCCGTCTTCAGCTGCTTCAGGAGACTCATGCCATCGGTCGGCTGACCTGCCGGCAGCGGTATGCCGGCCGCCTCCAGGATCGTCGGCATGAAGTCCATGCTCGCGACCGGCTCGTCGAAGGACTTGCCGGCGGGAATCGTGCCCGGCCAGCTCACCGCGCCCGGCACCCGGATTCCGCCTTCGTAGAGCAGGCCCTTGCTCCCGCGGAGCGGATTGACCACGTAAGGCAGGCCCCCGTTGTCGGACGTGAAGATCACGAGCGTATCCTTGGTCAGCCCCAGCGACTCCAGCTTGGCCAGGATCCGGCCGATGTTGGCGTCGGCCGCCTCGACCGTGGCCGCGTATTCCGGGGTGATCCCCTTGTCCAGGCCCGTCGCCGCCCGCTTCTGGTATTTCGCGACCAGCTCCGGCTTCGGGTCGAACGGTTCGTGCACCGAATGATCGGCGTAGTAGAGGAAGAAAGGCTTGGACTTATGCTGCTCGACCCAGGCCAGCGCCTCGTCGCACAGCGCGTCGGACAGGTAACGACCCTGCGCGTCGCGGTAGGCGTCTTTCGCGAAGTTCACGTCGTCCGGGCGCTTGTAGACCTCGAACCCGCGCCCCGTCGGCGAGCCGGTGGAGCCGTTACGGCCGCGGCCCAGGTTCCACATCCCGATCAGCGCGGTCGCGTACCCTTGGGACTTCAGGACATCGGCGACCGTCTTCGTGCCCGCCGGCAACTCGTCGTTTCCTTTGGTCGAAAGCACCTTCATGTGGGCCTGACCCGGCGCATAGCGATCGTCGACCACCGTGTAGACCCCGTGGCGCGGGGTGTACTGACCCGTCAGCAGGCAGGCGCGGGTCGGCGCGCAGTTGGGCGCGGACGCGTAGCACTGGTTGAACGTCGCCCCACCCTTCGCGATCTTGTCGATGTTCGGGGTGTCGATGTACTTGTTGCCCACGAACCCCGGATCGCGGTACCCCATGTCGTCCATCAGGATGAGGACGACGTTGGGCTGCTTCGCGCCGGCCGAGGCGGGCGCGAAGCAAAGGGCGAGCGCCAAGGCTAGGGCTAGGGCGAGGCGGGGAAGCAAGGCCATGGGATAGCTGCTCACGCGTTCCGCGGTTTCACCTCGTAAGCATGGGCGATCATGCCGTGCTTGGTTTCCTTGGTCTCGTCCTTCGGCAGGAAGCAGCGGACATATTCCACCTTGGCCTGCTGCGGCGTGACCGTGACGCGGAGATACCCGGCGCTCGGGAGCTTCTTGCCCGACTGGTACCGATCCTCGTTGTAGGCGATGTAGCCGTGGTCGGACGGCATCGGGAGCTCCTGGTAGATGACCCCGTCCTTCTCCTGCTGGCAGTAGAGGTGGTCGTGTCCCTGGAAGAAGATGCTGACCTTGTGCTTGGCCATCAGCTGGTGGATCGGCAATTCCCAGCCCGGGCGCTTCTCCTTGAACGTCCCCTCACCCTTCTTGCCTTGGCCGCCCCACTCGTAGAGGTCCGCCTCATCGACACCGCCGCGGCCGGAACCCAGCACGTGATGGGCGAAGACGAACTTATGCTTCGCCTTGCTCGTCTCGAGCGTGCGCTTCAGCCACTGGTACTGGGCGTCGCCGATCGTGATCCCCCACCAATCGCGGTTCTTCTTGTCGTCGCCCTTCGTCTCCTTGGCCTTGGCGCCGAACCCGCTGTCGACCAGCGCCGGCGAATGCCAGTAATTATCGAGCAGCACGAACAAGGCGTCGCCCCAGGTGAAGGCGCAGTAGCTCTTCAGGCGACCGATGTCCGGCAAGGTGGTGTCGCAACCCGTGTAGAAACCATCCGCGCCCGTCGTCGGAAACAGCCGGTTGCGCGCCACCTGCACGCCCACCGCCACGTCGCGACGCTCGTCGGTCTGCCGGTAGTTGAAGAGGGAGCCTTGCTCATGGTTGCCGTTCATGAGGAAGACGCCGGCCTGCTGGCCCACGAGCCCGAGGAACGGCCGCTGCAGCAGGTACGGCTCGGTCAGGGCCTCGCGCGCGACCGTGCGCGCCTTGTCCACGCTGAAATCGTCACCGATGCAGATATGGAAATCCGGGCGGTCGGCCGAGGCCGCCTGCAGCGTACGCGCGTAGAGGTCCGGGTGGCTGCTCTGCGGACGCTCCGGATGGGAGTCGCCTTGGATCGTGAAGACGAAGCTGCTCCCCGGCGCGCGCTGGGTGGCGAACCGGCACTCGGGACGCGCGACGAAAGCGCCGGCGCCCGCCTTGCGGGACTGCAGCCGGTAGAAATATTCCGTGTTGGCGGCGAGCTGGTCGATGACCACCTCGACCGGCTCGCCTTTCGGCAGGACCAGCGGCCCCAGCTTGCGGGTGTACTTGCCCGGGGCCGTGCCCAGCTCGATCGTCGCCTCCATCGCCTCCTTCGCGAGGAGGCTCGCGGTCACCGACTTGTCGGTCGCGCGACCGAGGATCACCGAGAGGCGGGCGAAATCGGCCAACGCCGCGGGCAGCACGTAGTCGCCCTGGAAGACCGGCCCGCGGGCCTTGGCCTGGTCGTCGCCGCCACCACCACCGCCGCCGCCCTTCCCTTTGCCCCCGCCCCCCTTGCCCTTCTTATCGCCCTCGGCGCCGCGCAGGACGGCCCAGCCGAAGGTCAGCGCCATGAGACTGACGAATTGGCGGCGGACGAAAGCGGGCACGCCGCGGCTCGTGCCGAAGAACGGGTTCGGTTTGGCGACGGGGTCGGGCGTGGGGCGCATGGCGAAGGCTTGGTGGACGGGTAGCGTGACAATTATAGTAAACCCGAGATTAAGAGGAAGTTAAGGGGCGGAGTGGGCGGTGGGGGTGAGGAAGGCGGAGGGCTGGGTCGAGGGGAGAGTCGAGGAGAGGGTCGAGGGTTGAGTCGATGTTGGAGTCGAGGGGAGGCGGATACTAGTTGACCGGTTGACCAGTTGGCCGGTTGGCCGGAGGGGGAAGCAGGGACCAACAGGGACGCTGGTCATTACCGGCGCGAATGGTGTTCGCGGGAGAGACAGCTAGGGCAGCACGCGGTGCTGCCCCTACCCGCGCGCAAAGCGCGCGATGTCAGAGGCAAACGCCGCGCCCCTTGCCCACGTGTCAACTGGCCAGCGTGTCCCCTCGCGAAGGCCGCGCCTTCGCGCTCACTTCCAAATCCACTCGAGGGCCGAGGGGAGGGTCGCGGCGACGGCCTTGCCGTCGACGTGCCCGGCTTTCTTGCAGAAGACGTACTGGTAGGCGTAGCCTTTCTGCGCGAGGACGGCAGCCATGCGTTCGTTGGCTTCGACCCAGTTATGGAAGGAAGGCGGCACGGGGCGGTCCCAACCGTTGTCCTTCTCGCCGACCTGCAACCAGATACGGAGCGGCTTCTTCTCCGCCTTGGGGATGAGGCTCGCGTGGTATTCCCAGGCGCCATGCAGGGTCTTGGGGTCCTCGGGGTATTGCTGGTTCACGAAGGTTCCGGAGTAGCTCAGCACGCGACGGTAGAGATCGGGCCGATACCAGGCCATGGTGAGGGCCGCGGCCGCGCCGGAGCTGCCGCCCATCGCGGCGCGTTCTTCGGGCTTCTTGGTGAAGGTGACGCCCGTCTCCTTCGTGACACGCGGCAGGACTTCCGCCTCGATGAACTCGGCGTACTTAGCCGAGAGCGTGTCGTACTCGAGGCCGCGCTGGCTGCCCTTGCTATCGCCGCCGCCGGATTCGACCAGCACGGCGACCTGCACCGGGACGCGCTTGGCGGCGATGAGGTTGTCGAGCGCGGTCGCGACGCGCTTGGTGTACCACGGGCCGTCGGTGACCAGAAGCAGACGCGCCGGCTGACCCGCGACGTATTGGGCCGGGATGTAGACCTGGACCTTACGCTTATAAGGGACGACTTCACCGGGCTTATTCTTGGCGATGCCGGGATAGGCCGGACTCTCGGTCGAAAGCATCGTGAACTCCTTGATCGTGCCCTTGGGCACGCCGGGCTTCGCCGTCATCTCCGGGGCCGGGGCGTAGTCCGGCCCGATGGCCGAGTCGTTCGGGCCCGAGGCGCCGAACGCGAGCGCAGCGCAGGCGAGGGGGAGGAGGGGACGGAGGAGGGGCATGGGGATGGGGGGCGGGAGTACACAGTGCAGAGTACGGAGGGCTGAGTAGAGTGCTGAATCGAGTACAGAGTGCTGAATCGAGGGCTGAATCGATGGTAGCGTCGAGGATTGGGTCGATGGGGGAGTCGATGGGAGGCAGGGGATGCGGAGAGCCGCGGACCAGCGGGACGCTGGTCCCTACCTGAAGGGGCGAGCGGTGCGCCTCCGGCCAACGGTTCAGCTGGTCAACTCCGCGGGAGCCCCCGGGTCCTCCGTCCCCCTGGGCCGCTTCTTCTAGAAACCTGTTGACGGGAAAGGCGGGCCGGGGATGATGACCGGCGATGTTGATACGGCGTCCATCCTGCCACCTAGGGGCCAGCTTAAGCTGAGCCCCCGGAGCTGACGCGCCTATCGACCTAGGTCCGCAAGGACCCGATCACTCCCTCCCCTCCCGGGGAAGCCTTGGCGCCTTCGAGAACGTTCCGCGCACGTTCCCGGCGATTCCTCCCCGCGGACCAAATTCCAAAAAACATGAACCTTACGAACGAGGCCATCCTCGCCCTTCTCCTTGAACTCAAAGCCGACATGGCTGAGATCAAGAGGGACGTCGCGGCGTTGAAGGCCGCCGACGCCAAGATCATCGCCAGAATCGAAGTAATCGATGGCAAGATCAACATCCTCGCTGAGGTGTTGAACGTCATCTGAAAAGTTAGTCGATCGGCCGGTTGGCCGGGGAGAGGCAGGGGGGAGTGCAGAGTCGAGGGGAGAGTCGAGGGGCGGGTCGATGGTTGAATCGAGGGCTGGGTCGATGGGGATACAGAGAGAGAGACACGGACCAGCGGGGACGCTGGTCCCTACCTAAGAGTCCGTCGAGGCAGCTAGGGCAGCACGCGGTGCTGCCCCTACCCGCGCGCGGAGCGCGCGCCATGAGGCAAGAGCTACGCTCGATACAGCACTCGATTCAGCACTCTGTACTCTGTACTCCGGACTCCATCACAAAGAGGCAAAGGCAACGCCCCTTGCCCACGGGTCAACTGGCCAGCGTGTCCCCTCGCCTCAGCCCAGCTTCTTCAACTCGCCGGAACTGTCGCCGAACTGGACGTCGCGGATGTCCATGCGGTTGAGCATGGAGACCCAGAGGTTGTTAAGCGGGGTTTCCTTGCCGTACTGGATGCTGCGGCCCTGGCGGATCGTGCCGCAGCCGCGGCCGGCGAGGAGGATCGGCAGGTCGTCGTGGTTGTGGCGGTTGCCGTCGCCGTTGCCCGAACCGTAGACGATCATCGAGTGGTCGAGCAGCGTGCCGTCGCCTTCCTTGACCGACTTCAGGCGGTTGAGGAAGTAGGCGAGCTGCGTGGTATGGAAAATATTGATGTCCTGGATCTTCGCCTTCTTCTCCGGGTCGCCGCCGTGGTGGGAGAGGTTGTGGTGACCCTCGCGCACATTGATGAACGGGTAGGAGCGGTTGCTGCCCTCGTTGGCGAAGACGAAGGTCGAGATACGAGTCGTGTCGGTCTGGAAGGCGAGGACGATGAGGTCGGCCAGCAGGCGGAGGTGCTCCTCGTAGCTCTGCGGGATGCCGGACGGCGGCTTGACGCCGGGGGGCAGCTTGGGCGCGCCCTGGGCGCCTGCCTTGGCGATGCGCAGCTCCATCTCGCGGACCGCGGTGAAATACTCGTCGAGCTTGCGCTGGTCGTCGGCGCCGAGGCGCACGTTGAGCTCGCGGAAGTCGTCGCGCACGGCATCGAGGACGCTCTTGCGCTCGGCGTCGCGGCGGGCGCGCTCGAGGTCGGTGCCCGAGCCGAACAAGCGCTCGAAGATCAGCTTGGGGCTGACCTCCTTCGGCATCGGCTGGGTGGCGGAGCGCCAGGAGAGGTTGGACTCGTAGATGCAGCTGTAGCCGGAGTCGCAGCCGCCGGCCATCTTGCTGGAGTCGGCGCCGACCTCGAGCGAGGCCAGGCGCGTGCGGTCGCCGACGCGGGCGGCGGCGATCTGGTCGACGGACACGCCGACCTTGATGTTGGCGCCGTCGGTCTTGCGCGGCTGCGCGCCGGTCAGGTAGGCCGCCATCGCGCGGGCGTGGTCGCCGCCGCCGTCGCCGTGGGCGCGGGCCTTGTCGGCGGTGAGACCGGAGAGGACGGAGAAATCCTTGGAGAGATCCGCGAGCGGGCGGAGGATCGCCGGCAGCTTGGCAGGCAGCGCGCCCTCGGTCGGGATCTGCCAGCCCTCCGGGTTCACCCCGTTCGGGATGTACACGAAGGCCATGCGGTTGGGCGCGGCCTGGGCGATGGGCGTGTTGCCGGCGGCCCAGCTCGTCTGCACGCCCATCTGCTCGAGCCAAGGCAGGGCCATGGTGACGCCCAGTCCTTTGAGGACGGTGCGGCGGCTGAGGGTTTTCGCGGTGAACATGGCGGGCGGGGGGTTATTTCTTTTTAGGGGAAGCGGGGACGCTTTCAACCTGAGATGTGCCGCGGCGGAGGCGGAAGGGCTCGCTCTGGACGACCGCCATGACCAGGGCCGAGAAACGATGCTGCCCTTGCTCGACCGAAACCACCATCTTATCGAGGGCCGGCTCATCGTAGAACTCCAGGCCGCGGCCCAGGCCGTAGGTCAGGAGCTTGGCGCAGAGGTTGCGGACGTATTTCTCGCGGTCGGCCTTGAGGACGGTCTTCAGCTGGCCGGCCCCGGCGAAGGCCCGCCCGTCGGGGAGCTTGCCCGCCGTGTCGATGGCCACCCCCTCGTCCATGGTGCGGCCGCGGCCGATCGCGTCGAACTTCTCGAACGCGAAACCGAGGGCGTCCATGCGGTTGTGGCAGGAGGCGCAGGCCGGGTTGGCACGGTGCTGCTCGAGCCGCTGGCGCAGGTTACCCGTCAGCTGCTTCTGCCCTTCGAGGGAGGGGACGTCGGCCGGCGCGGGCGGGGGCGGGGTGCCGAGAATCTGCTCGAGGATCCATTTGCCGCGCTTGACCGGCGAGGTGCGATCGGGATTGGACGTCGCCGTGAGGATGCTCGCCTGCGTGAGGACGCCGCCGCGCTCGCCCTTGGGCAAGGTCACGCGCACGAAGTCGCCCGGGAACCGGGTCGGCGCGTCGTAGATCCCGTACAGCTTGGCCAACGGCCGGTCGAGGTAGGTAAAGTCGGCGTCGATGATGTCGAAGACGCTCCGGTCGTCGCGGACGATCTCCGCCAGGAAAAGCTCGGTCTCCTTGACCATCGAGGCGCGCAGGGCCTCGTCGAACTCCGGGAACAACTTGGCGTCGGGCGTCACCAGGGCGAGGCGGCGGGTCTGCAGCCACTGCAACCCGAAGCCCGTCACCAGGTGCTGCGCGCGCCTGTCCTTGAGCAGCCGCGTCGTCTGGGCCGCGAGGTTGGCGGTGAGCTTGCCCTGGTTGGCCAGGCCGAACAGTTCCTCGTCGGGCATCGAGCCCCACAGGAAATAACTGAGCCGCGAGGCCAGCGCGAACTCCGCGACCGGGTGGGCGTCCTTGGCCAACGGCTGATCGTCCTGCTCGATGCGGAAGACGAACTTCGGGGAAGCGAGCACGGCGGCGATCATCGCCTGGGCGCCGGCCTCCCAGGTCCCGCCGGCGGTCTCGGCGACCGTGAAAACCTTGGCGTAGCGCTGAATCTCGACGGGCGTGGCGGGCCGGCGGAAGGCGCGGCTCACGAACCAGTTGGCCATCGCGCGGGCGCGGTCGTCGCCCTTCTTGCCGGTGGCGAAGTCGGCCAGTTTGCGCTGCAGGTCGGTGCGCGTGTCGGTCGGGCCGAGCAGCTGGTAACGGTAGGTCCCGAGGCGGCGGCTGCCCGACGTCAGTTCGGCGGGCGGGTTCGTCCACGTCACCGCGAGCGCGTGCTTGCCCGCCGTCAGCCGCACCTTGGCGTCGACCTTCTCGGCGCCGCGGCTGTTGGTCTTGAGCTTGAGCGTCTGGGTGCCGACCGGCTTACCGTCGGCCATCAGGTTTACGACCGCGGGGGCGTCGCCGGGGTTACCCATCCCCACCAGGTGGGCGCGGAAGATATACTCGCCCTCGCGCGGGGCGTCGAAGGCGGCCGTCAGCGTCGGCGCGTTGAAGACGCGCATCTGATCCTCGGAGCGGCCCCGCGGCAGCATGTTATAACCGTCGACGTTAAGCACATCGAGCTTGGCTTCCGTCGTGGGCATCGCGCGTTCGGCGACGAGCTTACCCGCGGCGATGAACCGCTCGAGGTGGACCGGCGAGAAGGTCAGCACGTCGCCGATGTTATCGAACCCGTAGCCCGTGTCGTCGGCGGGGAAGTCCACCGAGAAGTTGCCGTCGACGTAGCAGAGGTCGCGGATGGTGTTGTTGTACTCCGTGCGGTTGAGCCGGCGGACCGTCACCTTGCCGGGGTCGACCTTGGCCTGGGCGACGGCCTCCTTGAGCAAGCCGCGGACCTGTCCCTGGAGGGCCTCGATCTCGGCCTGGGTCGGGCGCGTCTTGCGCTCCGGAGGAGGCATCTCGCCGGCGACCACCTGGGTGATCACCTGGCGCCACAACCGCTGGTCGCGGTAGAAACCCGAGGCGTCCTTGAAAAGCTCCAGGTTGAGGTCGGCCTTCGTCTTATCGTTCCCGTGGCAATCGTAGCAGTATTTCTCGAGGAACGGCTGGACGCCCCGGCGGAAATCCTGGGCCGCCAGGAACGGGCACAAGGCGATCAGGACCGCGAGCCCGAGCAAGCCGGACCGCCGTCCCCGCCAGCCGCTGCTCCGGGTGTTCCGCATAGGGATGCATAAAGACATAAGCGGGCGGGGAAGGTTGCAACCTCCGGGGTGTGAATTCGTGAACAAAACGTAAAAGGCGGCGCGGAAAGTCGTATAGCCCTGACCGACAAGTGTTTATATTAGTTTTATGACCTCCCTTGGTCCGCCGCGGGCCGAGTCATTCACAGCCATTCACACCCCCACCCGCGGACGGGGTCTTCGCCCGGGGCGCGCCTGCCTTGAAGCCTAGAATGGACAGGCTCTTACGAAACCAAAGACTACCGATGGTGTTCTAAAGGAACACCCCCTTCCCCGCCCCATGACCGCCCGCCGTCCGCACCTCCTGGCCACCGCCCTCCTCCTCGGGGCGGGCGCCGCCGTCCCCGCCGTGGAACTCGACGGCCTCGTCAAAAACTCTCCTTTCGGCCAGGCCGCTGAGCGGACCGTGATCGGCGAAGCCAAGCCCGGCACCCTCGAGTTCCGCGGGCTGTACGTGGACAAGGGCGTGACCTACTTCAGCGTCTACAACTCGATCACCAAGCAGTCCGCCTGGATCGCCGAGGGCGAAGTCCCCGCCAACCTCCCGGTCACGATCGTCGGCTTCGACGCCGCCGCCGAGACGCTCATCGTCGAGAACGCCGGCCAGCCGGTGAAGCTCCCGCTGCGCACGCCGGTCATCTCCGCGACGCCGGCGACCCCGGTGGCCGCGCCCGCGCCGGCCGCCCCGCCGGTCGTGGCGGCCCCCGCCGTCGGCGGCGGACTGGGCCTCGGCAACGGCGTGGGCATGGGCCAGCCGCCCACCCCGGAACAGATCCAGGCCTTCCGCGATGAGATGCGCAAACGCTGGGGTGAACGCCAAGGCGGCGGCGGGGAAGGCGCCCCGCAGTTCGACCGTTCATCCCGCGGCGGCCGCGAGGCCCCGACGGCCAACGCCGTCCCCACCAAGGGCGAGCGTCCCAGCAAAGGCTCGCGCTGATCCCCGCCCGACCCGAGGCTCCCTTTCATGACCACGTCCCCGTCTCCCCGCCGTCGCGACCGTCGCAGCGGCTTCACCCTGCTCGAGGTGCTCATCACCATCGCGATCATGGCGCTGCTCGTCGGCGTCGTGGTGCAGAACCTCGACAAGCTCTTCGGCCAGGGCCAGGAAGGCACGACCAAGCTCTTCGTGAAGTCCTCGCTCGAGGCCCCGCTGATGAGCTACCGCACGCACATGGGCGACTACCCTTCCACCGAGGAAGGCCTCAAGGCCCTGCTCGCCGCGCCGGAAGGCAAGGCCGACAGCTGGCGCGGGCCGTACATGAAGGTGTCGGGCGGCGCGATGCCCAAGGATCCGTGGGGCGAGGACTACCAGTACGTCTACCCCGGCAAGCATAACCCCGACAGCTACGACCTCTTCTCGAAGGGCAAGGACAAGCTGCCGGACACCGCGGACGACATCGGCAACTGGTGAAGGCGGCCCTCCAGCCCGACCCCCGGCGGCCGCGCCGCGGCGGTTTCACCCTGCTGGAGATGCTCCTCGTCATCGGCCTCCTGAGCATGCTCGCGGGCGTGCTCGTCGCCGGCTCCGCCGCCCTGCTCCGCGGCACCGCGCGCACCGACCCGGAGGACGCGCTGCTCGCGCTCATGCAGACCTGGCGCCGCCAAGCCGTCGAGCGCGGGGCGACATCGAGGTCGAACCTTTCCGCTCGCTCGACGCGGACGACCGCCAGGGCTACCGCTGGACCGACCCGGGGCGGGCGCCGACGACGCGCCGCGCGAGGAACTCCTGCCCTTGCTCGAGGGCGTGCAGGTCCAGCTGCTCGGACCCGAGGTCGACGGCGCCATCCTGCTCGGCGGCCAGGCCGTGGAGCAGGCCCTCACCCGGCTGCGCTTCTACCCGGACGGGACGTGCGACCGCGTGCGCCTCGAGGTCCGGCGCAACGAGGCGCGCCGCCTCACGCCCATCGATCCCCTGACCTGCGCGCCGCTGCCGGCGCCCGACGTCCGATGAAACGCCGCGCCTTCACCTTGGTCGAGGTCCTCATCAGCCTCGCGATGTTCGCGCTCGCCGCGATCAGCCTGGGCGCGGCCTACACCAACGTCGTGCTCAGCCGCCAGGCCCTCAAGGTCAACGACGTCGCGGTCGACGACCTGGCCCGCGCCCGCGCCGCCCTGCTCGAGACCATCAACTACGACGACGTCACGACCGGCGGGGAGATCAACCTGCCCGGCGACCGCCTCGCGACCTGGAAGGGCGAGATCGAGCCACCAGCGTGAGCGACCTCTTCAGCGTGACCCTGACCGTCGAGATCCAGAACGCCGACGGCACCGACGCGCCGCCGCTGACCGAGACGCGCCTGCTCCTCCGCCCGACCTGGTCCGTCCCCGCCGACCGCCAGAAGATCCGCGACGCGGCCAAGCAGCGGCTCGCGACCGAGCGCGGCTACACCGAGACCACCGGCGGCGACTACACCGCGGTGCGCAGCGCGCCGACCCCTTCGAACAAGACGGCGTGGAGCCACGCCACGCCCGGCGACGCCGGCGGCAAGAAGCCCGGCGCCGCGACGAACGACAAAGGTAAGCCGACGGCCGGCAAGCCGGGCGCGACGCCCGCGCCGACGCGCGGCAACGCGACGCGCGGGACCGCGACGACCGGCAAGCCGGGCGCGGCCCCGGCGAACGGCAAACCCGGCGCCGCGCCGGCGCCCGCCCGCCCGGCGCCCGCGGCGCCCAAGCCCTTCATCCAATGAGCCCCGCCCCGCGTCGCCGCGGCTTCACGCTGCTCGAGACCTTGATCTCGCTGGCCCTGCTCGCGGTGCTGATGCTCACGATCAACACGTTCCTCTTCTCGATGACCGAGCTCTGGGGCGGCAAGCGCGACCAGCGGCTCTTCGACCAGCACGTGCGCGCGGCGACGCGGCTCGTGCGGGAGACGCTCGAACAGGCCACGGTCGCGCCCGGGGCCGCGGGGGTCGCCATCAAGGAGGTGCCGGACGGCCTCGGGGCGACGAGCCGCGGCTGACCTTCCTGCTCCCGACGCGGCCCGCCTCGCCGACTGGCCGGAAGTCCCGCTGCCCGACGTGGACTTCTCCCTGTACGTCGACCCGGACAAGGGGCTCGCGCTCCAATGGCAGTCGCGGCTGGAGATCAACCGCGAGCAGACCGACCTCCACACGACGATCCTCTCGCCGTTCGTGAGATCGCTCGCGTACGAGTACTTCGACGCCGACCTCAAGACCTGGAAGGTCGAGGAGGAGCCCGTGCGGGAGCCCGCCGGCACGGCGTGGCGGAAACCCGCGCGGCTCCACCTGCGCTTCGAGCGCGGCACCCTCAAACAGGAAGTCGTCCTCGACCTCCCCATCCGGCGCCCCGGCGCCTCCCGCCCATGAGCCGCCCCGCCCGCCGCCGCGGCTCCGTCATCATCGTGGTCCTGGTGCTCATCGCGCTGGCCTCGCTGCTGCTCGGACGCTTCATGGAGGACAACACCCTCGAGCTCGCCATGACCACGCGCGAGGCCGACCGCCGCCGGCTCCGGGCCGACGCGCAGTCGGAGCTCGAGCTCGCCTTGGCGGTCATCGCCGAGATCCGCTCGATCGACCTGAACAAGGTCCACCACCCGACGCAGGGCTTCGACGACCCCCATGCGTACGCGGGCTTCCCGCCGCGCGAGGGCCTCGAGGTGACGTTCGAGTTCGAGGACGAGAGCCGCAAGCTGCCGCTGCCCAACCTCGACAAGAACACCCTGATCAAGCTGCTCTACGCCCTGGGGCTCGAGCAGAAGGACGCCGAGCGGGTCGCCGACGCGCTCGTCGGCTGGACGAGCAAGCGCTATGAACCGCTGGAGGAGGAGGCGACGGACGCCGCCTACGAGCGGCGGATCCTGGCCCATCGGCCCGCGCGCCGCGCCCTGCGCTCCTTCTCCGAGCTGCGGGCCATCGGCGTGGCGAACGAGTTCTTCTTCGACGAGCTGGGCCACCCGACGCCCCTCTACGACGCCTTCACCTCGATGGTGAGCCTCTACGCCTTCGGGGACACCAACATCAACACGGCCGAGGACGGGCTCCTCCTCGCGCTCGGGCTGGACGAGCACCAGGTCGCGCTCATCCGCGACAAGCAGAACGTGATGAAGAAACGGGTCAGCGGCACCCCGCCCTACTTCCGCGTCACCCAGGAGGTCCGCACCCTGGTCGGCGGCGGCGCCCCGCTCCAGGCCTTCGACGACGAGTCCCACCTGATGTGGGTGCGGGCGACGGTGAAGCAGGGCCTCGCGCAATGCCGGGTCAGCGCCCTGGTGCAGTTCCGCGACGACGTGTCCTTCCCGGCGGCGACCCCCGACCCGGACGAGGATCCGACCGTCGCCACCGGCGCGGGCGCGACCAAGGCCCTCCCGACCTTCCGGACAACGGGGAACTCGACAGCCTCCCCGGGGTCGGTAAGGTCGGGCAACGCCTCCACCACCCCCGGCGTCGTCCCCCCGGCCAGCGTCGGCCGGACCTCCCTCGGCGGCCGCACCCGCAGCAACTCGCTCAACTACCCCTTCACCATCCTGGAATGGACCGAGGACAACGGTCCGCCCCGCCAAGCCCCCAAGAAAAATGACCTCCCTGCTGACCCGCCTGCGCGATAAGGCCCAACCCGCGGCGGCCGCGCTCCTGCCCGGCAACCGCTTCTTCGTCCGGCGCCTCGCGCTCGACGGGCCCGACGTGCAGACCCAGGTGAACCTCGCGCTCGAGGCGCTCTCGCCCTTCCCGCTCGAACAGATGCTCGTGGGCCACCTCGTGTCGGCCGACGGGCGCGCCGCGCTGATCTACGCGGCCCACCGCCGCCGCTTCACGCCGGAGGAAAGCCTGGCCTGGCCGGAGGATTGCCAGGTCGTGCCCGAGTTCCTCGCGCTCTGCGGCCACCGCCCCGCCGCCGGCGGCGTGGTCGTGCACCGCGGGGAGGAACGCCTCACCGCGCTGGCGTGGGTGGCCGGCGAGACGCTGCCCGCGGCCATCGCCGTCGGCGAGCTGGCCGATGTCACCGAGGCGGAGATCGCCGCCGAGGCCGCGCAACGCGGCGGGCTGGCCGCCGGCTACGCGGTCGAGACCCTGACCGGCGCCCTCCGCAGCGAGCGGCGCGAACACGCGCTGGTGCTCCTCGCGGAAGGGGCCACGCCGCACGAACTGTCCAAGAAGCACCTCGACGTCGCCGATATCCGCGACACCGATTTCCTCGAGGCGCGCCGCAAGAAGGAACGGACCAACCTCGTCCTCTGGCGCCTGACGCAAGGCGCCGTGGCGACCTTGGTGGTCGCGCTGCTCCTGGACCTGGTCGGCCTGGGCGTGCGCCTGCGTACGGACGACCTCGAGGCCAAGAACGTCGAGAACGCGGCGAAGGTCGCCGACATCGACGCCGCGCAGGCCATCACCTCCCGCATCAACGAGCTCGGCGTGAAGCGCCCGCTCCCCCTCGAGATGCTCGCGCTGATCAACGAGCACCGCCCGGCGACGCTCGAGTTCCAGAGCGTCACCTGCAAATCCAACGTGCTCATCGAGATCGGCGGGCGGACCTCCAACGCCGCCGACATCGGGGCCTTCGAGCGCGAGCTGGCCGCCCTGCCGACCGTCGCCAGCGCGGTCAGCCGCGACATCCGCACCCGCGAAACCTCGGCGACCTTCACCCTCGCCGTCACCTTCAAGCTCGACGCGCTCCGCAAGGCCGTCGCCCCCAAGCAACCATGAAAGCCCTCTTCTTCGGTCTCAACGCCCGCGAACGCCTGATGGCGCTCCTCGCGCTCGGCATCCTCGCCTTCCTCTGGGTGACCGCCGCCTACGGGCGCGTCAACGAGGTCTGGGCCAACTGGACGGACCTCGAGAAGAAGGCCGCCTTCCACCGCGCGCGCTTCGCGGAGGAGAAGAAGATCCGCGCCGACGTGGCCATCGCCGTGCAAGGCCTCGACGAAGGTCGCGGCTACGACAAGGCCCGCCTGGTCGCGGAGGCCTTCGCCGCCGCCAAGGAAGCCGGGCTCACGCCCAGCACCGAGGCCCCGACGACCGTGAAGGCCGGCCGCTTCGCCGTGCACTCGCTGCAGATGACCTGCCGCAAGGCCGACATGGGCAGCCTCGTGAAGTTCTACGAGGCCATCCGGCCGCGCGCGCCCTACCTCGCCCTGGGCAACCTGACGATCCAGTCCGACCGCGGCAAGGACGCCACCATCACGATCAACATGCAGGTCACCGCGCTCGAGCTGATCGGCGCGGCCCCGACGCCCGTCGCCCCGGTGACGCCGACCGCTCCTGCCACCGGTGATAAGCCCGCCGGCGAGACCGCGGCCCCGGCGAAGGCCGAGGGCGCCGCCCCGGCGGTCGAAACCAAACCTGCCACCCCGGAAGCGAAGCCCGCGGACGCGAGCGCGCCCGTGAAGACTGAGGCGGCCACCCCCGTGAAAACGGAAGCCGCGCAGGCCGCTACGGAAATCAAGCCGGCGAAGACCGAGGCTGCGCCTGTCGAAGCCAAGCCCGCGGCGACCACGACCCCGGCGACGACGGCTGCGCCGGCGACGACGGAAGCGAAGTAAGGTCGATCTGTTGGTAGGGGGAGAGGAGGAGGCGGGAAGAGAGTACGGAGTTCGGAGTACGGAGTGCAGAGTCGAGGGTTGAGTACAGGGTCGAGGGTTGGGTCGAGGGGGTGGCGGGCGGAGTACTGAGTGCAGAGTACTGAGTACTGAGTACGGAGGGGGAGGCAGGGGATGCGGAGATACACGGACCAGCAGGGACGCTGGTCCCTACCTGGCGCGGAGCGCGCGTGATGAGGCTACAGGTAGGCTACGATTCAGCGCGCTGTACTCTGTACGCTCGATTCAGCACTCTGTACTCTGCACTCCGTACTCCGTACTCTGTACTCTACACTCCGGACTCCAGCCTAGAACCTAAAGCTCGAGCTGACCTCGAAGACGGCGGAGACGATCGCGTAGGCGATGAAGGCGACGAACGAGAAGGCGGCGGTCAGGACGGCCGCGGAGATGGTCTGGGAGACGGCCCCGAGCCATTTGTCGAGCTGGGCGCGGTAGGAGCGGGCGATGTCGCGCAGGCCGGGCGCGAGGTTGCCGGTCTGCTCCGAGATGGCGATGCGGTCGAGCAGCAGGTCCTCGAAGTAGCCGGTCTTGGCCAGCGCGCGGGACAGGCTCTCGCCCTCGAGCACGCGGTCGGTCGCGGTGTGGAGCTGCGCGCGCATGGCGCGGTTCGGGGCGGTCTTCTCGGCCAGGCGGAGCGCCTCGGCGGTGGTGATGCCGTTCTCGAGCAGGACCGCGAGCGTGTGGCAGAAGTTCAGGACGGAGACGCGCTTCACGAACGTCCCGGCCAGCGGGACGGTCAGGAGGAACTCGTCGGTCTGCAGGCGGCCGGCCTCGGTCTGGCGCAGCTGCCGGATGACGAGGGCGCCGACGGCCACGGCCAGCAGGCCGAGCGGGCCGACCCACTTGAGGACCTCGGCGAACCAGATCAGCAGCTTGGTCGCGAGCGGCAGCTGGCCGCCGAGGGAGTCGAGCAAGGTCTTGATGCGCGGCAGGAGGAACAGGACGAAGAACGTGACGACGAACAGGGCGACGACGCAGATGAAGCTGGGGTAGGCCAGGGCCGCCACGATCTTGCGGCGGAACTCGCGCTGCTCGGTGGCGTGCGTGATCAGGCGCTCGATGACGTCGAGGATGTTGCCCGTGGCCTCGCCCGCGGCGATGAGGTTGATCGTCTGGCCGTCGAAGACGCGCGGGTAGGCGGCCATCGCCGCCGAGAGGTTCTGGCCTTCGCCGAGGCGGGTCCACAGTCCCGCGCACAACGTGCGCAGCGGGCCCTTCTGGGTCCGGTTCGCGAGCATGCGCAACGCCTCGCCGGCGGACATGCCGCTGCGGACGAGGTCGGCGATGGACTCGAGGAACGGGAGCAGCTGTTCGCCGGTCGGCTCGGGGTCGGGCCCCGCGCCGGCGCCGACCTTGGCGTCGCGCTGGGCGCGCCCGGCGGCGCCGCTCTCCGTCACCGCCAGCGGCCGGAGGCCGCGGGCCTGCAGGCGGCGGAGCGCCTCGCGGCGGTTCGGGGCCTGGATCACGCCGTCGGCCGCCGCCCCCTGCGCGTCGCGGGCGCTGTAGTTGAAGGCGGGCATCGCGCGTTACTCGTTGGAGCTCAGGTTGCGCACCAGCTCGTCGAGCGAAGTCAGGCCGGCCGTCACCTTCTGCCAGCCGGCGCGGGCGAGCGGACGCATGCCCTGCTCGATGGCCTTGTCGGTCAGCTCGCGGTTGGACACGCGACCGACGATGAGGTCGTGCAGCGGCTTCGGGTGGAAGATCTCGAACACGCCGACGCGGCCGCGGTAGCCGGTGTTGCGGCACTTGCGGCAGCCGACGGGCTGGCGGAGGGTCCTGATCCCCGCCAGTTCCGGAGCGCCCATGCCGAGGGCCTCGAGGGCGGGCAGGACGCGGGCGGCGTCGACCGGGACGTCCTTGGCGCAGTCCGGGCAAAGCCGGCGCACGAGGCGCTGCGCGATGACGAGCTCGACGGCCGAGGCGACGAGGAAGGGCTCGACGCCCATGTCGACGAGGCGCGTGATGGCGCCGGGCGCGTCGTTGGTGTGGAGCGTGGAGAAGACCAGGTGGCCCGTGAGCGAGGCGCGGATGGAGATCTCGGCGGTCTCCAGGTCGCGGATCTCACCGACCATGATGACGTCGGGGTCCTGGCGCAGCGTGCTGCGGAGGGCGTTGGCGAACGTCAGGCCGATCTCGGCCTTGGTCTGCACCTGGTTGGCGCCGGGCACCTCGTACTCGATCGGGTCCTCGATGGTGACGATGCGCAGTTCCGGCGAGTTGATCTCGCGGAGGAAGGCGTTGAGCGAGGTCGACTTGCCGGAGCCGGTCGGGCCGGTGACGAGGATGATGCCGTGCGGGTAGTCGAGCACCTTGCGGACGAGCGTCTGCTCCTCGGCGGTCATGCCGATGCGGTCCATGTCGTAGGCCTCCTTGCGCTGGTTGAGCAGGCGCAGCGAGACGGACTCGGCGTAGATGGTCGGGATGGTGGAGACGCGGATATCCAGGACGTTCTTGCCGTCGCGGAAGTTGATGCGGCCGTCCTGCGGCAGGCGCCGCTCGGAGATGTTGAGGCGCGCCATGATCTTGAGGCGCGAGATGATCGCGTCCTGGAAGCGCGCGAGGTTCTCCGGGAGCGGCACGGCGACGAGCAGGCCGTCGATGCGGTAGCGGATGCGGAGGTGGCCCTCCTGCGGCTCGAAGTGCACGTCGGTCGCGCCCTCGGCCACGCCCTGGGAGAGGACGTCGGTGACGAAGCGCACGACCGCCGCGTCCTGGTCGGCCTCGCCGTCGGTCGGGGCCTCGGCCTGGACGGGCAGGTCCTGGCCTTCGTCGTCGAGGCTGCCGGAACCCACGCCGTAGTTCTCGTTGATCAGCTGGGCCACGCGCTCGGGCGGCGCGAGGAACCACTTCGGGCGGCGCGGGGTGAAGGTCGCGACCCAATCCATCGTGGCGGCGTCCGGCGGGAGCGCCGTGACGAGGTTGAGGCGGCCCTCGGGCGCGCCGGCGAGGATCGTCGGGACGACCTGGGCCTCGGCGGCGATGCGCGCGGGCAGCACCTTGAGGCCCTCGGGGTCGATGGCCGGCTCCTCGAGCACCTCGAGGCCGGTCTGGCGCGCGAGCTCGGCGAGCAGGGCGGCCTCGTCGAGGTTGAGCGCCTGCGCGAGCAGCTTGAAGCGGGCCTCGCGCGGGGCCTCCGCGAAGGCGGCGCGGGCCTCGTCGCCCAGCCGCTCGGCCAAAGCGCGCGGCAAGCCGTGCTGGTCAGCGGTGAGCATGGTCACTTCTGCTCGGGGGCGGGCGGGACGAAGGCGGGGACCGACTTGTCGACCACCTTGCGCACGTCTTCCTTCATGGGCGAGGCGTCGATGCGGCTGAGCGCGTCGAGGTTGTCCACCGCCGAGTTGTTGAGCACGTACGGCCGCAGGAAGATGACGAGCTCGGTGCGGGTGTCCTGCTCCTTGGAATTGCCGAGGAGATCGCCGAGGAAGGGGATCGGGCCGAGGCGGTTGGTCTGCTTGGTCTGCTGCCGGCGCTGGAGGCCGCCGAGGACGACGACCTCGCCGCTGCGGGCGCTGACGAAGGAATCGGTGGTGCGGCGGCCGATGATCGGCTGCTGGTTGCCGTCGAGCGAGACCTCGCCGAGGATGTCCTCGACCGACTGCGAGACCTGCAGCTGCACGGAGCCGTCCTTGCCGATGAGCGGCAGGACGCGGAGCTGGATGCCGATGTCGCGCTGCGAGACGGTGGAGACGACCTGGCCGGTGGTGCCGGCCACGGTGTTGCCGGTGATGACCGGGCGGGACTCGCCGACGAACAGGCTGGCTTCCTTGTTGTGCGTCGTGGTCACCGCGGGCACCGAGAGGATCTTGGTGTCGTTCTTGCGCGGGATCGTGTTGAGGGAGAGCAGGCCCGAGAGGTTGCCGTCGGTCGTGACGGTCGCCTGGCCGACGCCGCCGGGGCCGGCGACGGAGCCGCCGATCAGCGTGCCGCCGACGGAGACGAGCCGGCCGTTGTTGACGGTGGCGCCGAGCGCGGAGAAACCGTTCTCGTCGTTATCGCTCAGGGTGACCTCGGCGATGACGACCTCGATCCGGACCTGCGGGAGGACGATGTCGACCTTGTCGATGAGCTCCCGGAGGAGACGAAGGTCGTCCTTGGTGCCCGAGACGACGACGGAGTTGCTGCGGACGTCGGGGATGACGGTCACCATGTTGCTGAACTCGTCCGCGCCGTTCTGCTGGGTCGTACCGGCGGCCGCGGCGGCGGCGGCGGGGGTCGGCGCCGGGGTCGGGGTGGTGACGCGGGCGGCGCCGGCGGTGGTCTTGTTGCCGGCGCGGTTGGCGGCGGTGGTCTGGCCCGTGATGAGCTGGGTGATGAGGGTCGCGACCTCGGCGGCGTTGGCGTGGCGCAGGAAGACGACGTCGGTCTTCGTGTTCGGGTCGGAGTTGGTATCAAGCTGGTCGATCAGCTTGTCGAAGAAGTCGTGCTGGTCGGCGGACCCCATGAGGATCACGCGGTTGGTGCGCTCGTCGGCCGTGAAGCTCGTGCCGGTGCTGAGGCGGAACGGCGAGGCGCCGGCGGCCGCCGGGGTGCGCAGGAGGGCCGTCAGCTTGTTGACGAGGTCGACGGCCATCGCGTGCTTGAGCGAATAGATCTTGGTGACGATCACGTCGAGCTGCGGCTTGTCCAGCTGGGTCAGCAACGTCTCGATCTTCTGGAGGTTGGTGATCGAGTCCGTGACGAGCACCGCGTTATTGCGGCTGAAGAACACCGGCGGCGTGGCCAGCGTGGTGTTGAGCATGCCGGCGATCTGGGCGACGACCTCCTGGCCGTTGGCATGCTTGAGGGTGAAGATCTTGGAGGCCACGCGGCCGCTCGGCGGGAGGGTGAGCGTGCTGCCGGTGAGCAGCGACGGGGACTCCGCCTTCGCCGTGAGGTTCGGGACGACCTTGAGGAACTTGTCGCCCTGCTGGATCACGGCGACGCCGTTGAGGCTGAGGAGCGTCTCGATCGCGAGGAGGGCCTCGTCACGGGTGGCCGCGGCCGGGAGCGAGAGCGTGTAGAGGTTGGCGGGCAGGGCTTGCGGGCGGAGCACCGTCTTGCCCGTCCAGCGCTGGAGCAATTCCAGCACCTGGGCGACCGTCTCATCGCGGAGGAGCACCGGGCCGACCTTATCGGTACCGAGCAGACCGGGCGCAGGGGTCGCGACGGGCGCAGCCACGACGACTGGAGCGGCCGGAGCAGCCGGGGTCGCCGGGGCAGCCGGAGCGGCAGGCGCAGCGGGCGCGGCCGTCTGACCGAGGAAAGTCAGGGGCATGAGCAGACCCGCGAAAGTGAGGCAACAAACGGGAAACAGGGCCCGCGAAGCACGAGGGGACGAAAGGGAGCGATTCACTGGAGGGATGGGGTCTGCTGAAATAACACCGTTAAAAAGGATTTGTTCGACTAGTTTTCGGGGTGTTTACGCTTTTTTGACGATTAATGACGCCCCGGTGCCATCGCCATAGCCAATCCCTGCCATGGTGAACATTATTTCACCTTTTTACTTGCATAATTCCACTGTTTTGGCCTATTTACTGCATCAACCCCGTATGCGCGACGATATCCCAGAATGGCTTGGCAAACCCCCGCTGCGCGGGACGGACGAGTGGACCGCCTGGCTGGAGAAGTGGCGCAATTACGCCCGGGCCGAGCTCCGTGATTCAGCGGCCGACGACCCGGACTTTGACTTCGGCCTGCTCACGACCGAGGAGCGCTGGCGGGTCATCCTGAAACTCGAGATCCAGCGCCAGATCGCCCAAGGGATGGCCGGGGACCGCGCCCCCATCCCTTCGGTTCGCCGGATCAGCGACCTCGCCCACGCCGGGGTGGTCGCCTGGCTGGTCGGCCATTCCGTCAAATCGCAGATCCCCGACGAACCGTTCCGCCGCGCCACCGACTGGAGCGACCAACGCCTGACCCCTCGTCGCCGGAAGGTCGCGCACGCCATCCGCTACGGGTTCTTGGCCGGGATCGGCGGCGAACCGGCGGCACCCGGCAACTCCGAGGAGGAATACATCGCGGCCTACGAGGCGGCCTGGGAGACGGGCAACGCGCTGGCCATCGAGAACGATCCGCGAGGCTGAACGCGCGGGGTTGCGGTCGGGACGCGCCCGGGCAGAGTCCCCGGTCACAACTATCATGGAATACGCCACCCCTATCCTCCTGCTCGCCCTGCTCATCGGGGTCGGCGTGCTTATCCTGAAATCCGGCCGCCCGGCCGCGACCGGCGCCGATCAGGCGAGCGCCGCCCTCCTCGAGGAAGCACGCCGCCAGCTCGCCGAGGCGAACGCCGCGGCCGACCGCGAGCGCGCCGCCAAGACCGACGCCCTGACGCGGGCCGCCGCCGCCGAGGCCGCCCGGAACGCCTCGCACCAGCAGCTCACCGAGGCGGCCCAAGCGCATGAGCGGGCCCTCGCGCAACTCCGCGGCGACCAGCAGAAAGCCTTGGCCGAAGCCGAAGCGCGTTACACCAAGGCCCTCGCAGAACTGCGCCTGACCTTCGAGAAGACCAGCACCGACGTCCTGAAAGGCATGGCGCCGGACGTGACCAAGGAGGTCGCGAACAAAGTGGAACCGCTGATCACGCAGGTGAACGCGGCCCTCGAGAACTACCGCAAGGCGATGCAGCAAGGCCTCAGCGCCAGGACCATCCCTCACCCAGGTGAAGGAGCAGATGGCCCGCATCACCGAGACCACGGCCGCGCTCGCGACCAGCACGAGCGACTTCACCTCCGTGCTGAAGTCGGCCCAGCACCGCGGCAAGTGGGGCGAGCAGACGCTGCGCAATGTCGTCGAGGCCGCCGGCCTCAGCCCGCATTGCGATTTCGCCGAGCAGGTCTCGCAGGACGACGCCCGCCCCGACCTGATCGTGAAGCTGCCGGGCGACCGCTGCCTCATCATCGACTCCAAGGTGCCCGAGTTCGACGTGGCCATCGCCGATCAGGCCGCCCCTAACCGTCGCGAGCTCGTGGCCGCGCATGCGGCAAAGCTCAAGAAGACCATCCGCGACCTCGCCGCCAAGGACTACCCGGCGACCCTGCGCAAGCTCGGCGTCCAACCCTTTGACCGGGTCGTGCTCTTCCTGCCGGCCGAATCCCTCCTCAGCACCGCGCTCGAGGGCGACAACGACCTCATCATGGCCGCCGGCCGCGAAGGCATCCTCATCGCGACGCCCGCCACGCTCATCAGCTTCCTGGGCGCGATCAACCTCACCTGGCAGCAGCACGTCCAGGCCGAGAACGCCGGATGGATCGAGAAGGCCACCAACCTCTACAAGAGCGTCGATGAAGTTCACCGAGCATTTCACCAAGGTCCGCAAGGGCTGCTCGCGGCGTCGAAGAAGTCTCGACGCGGCCATCGGCAGCTACGAGAGCCGCATCCGTCCCCAGGGCGAACGCGTCCGCGAGCTCGGCGGCGCCGCCAGCCGCGAGGCGCTGCCGGAAATCGCGCCCGGCGAACGCGCATATCCGCCGCCTCGAAGGCTCGGCCGAGTAGGCCGAAAGTCCCTGCTGGTGGAGCCGATGAGGTTCGAACTCACGGCCTCGTCATTGCGAACGACGCGCTCTACCAACTGAGCTACGGCCCCAAACAGCAGGGAGGTCGAGGGAAACCAACCCCCGGACCGGGGTCAAGGTTTAGATGCCTTGTCGCCTTGCCAGCCCCGGGAAAACGCCTAGGTTCAAACGTCCTTAACACCATGCGCGTAGCCCAAGACACCGTCGTCAGCATCGAATACACCCTGAAGGACGACCAGGGCAACATCCTCGACGCCTCGGATGGCCGCGGCCCGCTGGAATACCTCCAAGGCTTCCAGAACATCATCCCCGGCCTCGAGCAGGGTCTCCTCGGCCTCGGCGCCGGCGACACCAAGACCGTCACCGTCCCGCCCGAGCTGGGCTACGGCGAGTATAGCGACAAACTCCTGCAGCGCGTCCCGCTCGACGCCTTCGGCGGCCACGCCGTCCAACCCGGCATGCGCTTCCGCGCGGACACCAACCACGGCATGCGCACCCTCACGATCAAGGCCATCGAAGGCCAGGAAGCCGTCCTCGACGGCAACCATGAGCTCGCCGGCAAGACCCTGCACTTCGACGTCAAAGTCGTCGCGGTCCGCGCGGCTGAGCCGACCGAGCTCGCGCACGGTCACCCGCACCAGGCGGGCGGTTGCTGCGGTGGCGGCGGTTGCGGCTCCGGCGAAGCCGAAGGTGGCTGCTGTTCCTCCGAAGGGTCCGGCGGCGGCTGCTGCTCGACCGAAGGTTCGGAAGGCGGCTGCTGCTCCACCGAGCAACCCGCGGCCGAGAAGCAGGGTGGCTGCGGCTCCGCCGGTTGCGGCTGCGGCTGAGCACCTTCGCCCGATCTCCCGACGAAGCCCCCGGACCTCGGGGGCTTTTTCGTGGGTGGGTTCTACGCCAACGGCAAGCCGCTGCCCACCTTGCAGGCCTCGTCATGCAAGGCGACGAGCGCGCGCAGGTCCGGGTGGATCTCGGTGGTACCGATGGTCCGGACGAGGGTGCACGTCGCATAGGCCTGGGCAGCTTGGCGGTACGCGCGCTCCCAAGCGGCGAAAACCTGCTCGGTGGCGGCCTCCGCCCAAGGCCAGCGCGGCGGCTCCCCGCGCAGGCCGACGCGCCAAGGCTTCGGGGTCAGCCGCGCGCGGAAGCAAGCCTGCGAGACGCATAGCCGGGCGTACAGCGGGTCGGCCTGAAGCTGGCGGAAGACTTCCCGGACAAACGGATCCGCCGGGTCGAAGGTCGCGTGCGTGGCGAGGAGGCGCAGACCGGCGGCGGTGCGATAGACGCGCCAACCCCAGCCGGGATGCGTGTTCGCCCAAGCCTCGGCGCGGGCGAGGGCGGCGCTCTCCGCCGGTGAAGGCTGGCCGGGCGGCGGAGCCTTCGCGCCGAACAACCGGGCGAGCAGACCCGGCTGGGCAGGCTCCGGCAGATCCACATCGACGAACAAGGCGTCGGCCGCGTTGAGGATGTCGGCGCCGTAGGTGTTGCGCGTGACCACCGCCGCCAGACCGCCGTCCGGACCGGCGAGCTCGCGGAGGACCGGCTCGCGCATCGGCTGACCCGGATAATACTCCGCGGCGCGATCCGGACGGGCGGAACCACGCAGCAACGCGTCGACCTTGGCCGCGCGTTCGCGGGCGGCCGCCTGCGCGGCGGCGAGGGAGACATCCGACCAACCCCAAGCCTGACCGCGGCCGGATTTGGCGAAAGACCAGTGGCGCGGGAAGTTCATACGGGGCCAGGTCGCGTCACACGCGCTCAGCGCCACTCCCAGACCAGCGCGATCTCGGTGTCGGGGTGCAGCGATTGCTTCACGGGGCAGGCCTCGGCGGCGCGCATGAGGCGCGGTCGCAGGTCCTCGGGGATGCCGGCCGGCATGCGAATCGCGACGTCGAGCTTGGCGATGCGGCGCGGCGGCTGGGCGGTCATGTGCTTCTCGACCTCGATGCGCATCCCGCGGAAATCGAGCCCGAGTCCGCGCGCCTGGATGCCGAGGATCGTGAGGATGCACGAGGCGAGCGCGGTCGCGGCGAGGTCCGTCGGCGAGAACGACTCGCCCTTGCCTTGGTTGTCGACCGGTGCGTCGGTGATGAGCTCGACGCCGGAAGGCCCGTGCGTCGCGCGCACGCGGAGGTCGCCGAGGTAGTCGCAGGAAATCTTCACGCCCATGCGCGCACCTTAGCCGCCGCCCGCGGCCGTACCAAACAAAAAGCCCCGGCGGACCGGGGCTCGGGGAGAGGCGGGGTGGGCGATTATTCGCCGTCCTTGCCGATGGCGTCGACCGGGCAGCCCTCGAGGGCCTCCTGGCACTTCTCGAACTCCTCGGGGGTGGTCGGCTGGGCGAAGACGTAGGAGTAGCCACCGTCGTCCTGGCGGGTGAAGTTCTTCGGGGCGGTCTCGCGGCAGAGATCGCAGTCGATGCACTGCGAATCCACGTAGAACTTACCGGGGACGCTTTCGGGGCGCTTGTCGTTCTTGTCGGCCATAAGGAAGGTGAAAAAGTGCGGGCAGCGGCTCGGCTGTCAAGAATCGGTCACCGAAGAGGCACCAGGTTCACGAGGCGGAGCTCGCCGAAACCGGCGTTTCCCACGAGGAAATCGGAAGAAAGGCGGTCCGGCGTGTCGTGGATGACACGGATGACGCCGATGGGCGTTAGGTTCGGGCGGAAGTCCGTCAGGGCGGACAAGTCCGGCGGCGGCGAACGGAGCGGGAACACCGCGGCCACGGGCAGCTCGAACTCCTGCAGGATCACCAGGCGGACCCGGGCGCGCGTCGCGGCGTCGACGTCGGTCCAGTCGTAGAGCCGCTCCACCGCGGCGACATCGCGCGCGGCGAAGGCCCGGCGCAGTTCCTCGGCCAGCTTCCAACGCCGGCTCTCCTGCCAGCGCGACCAGAGCAGGACGCCGGTCGCGACCAAGGCCACCGCGAGGAGCCCGATCGCCCAACGGCCCAACGCGGGGCGAGATCCGAGGAAACGGCGCATGAGGGAGAAGGGCGTTGACCCACCCGACCGGGCGGAGATAAGCACGCAAGCGTCATGGCGTCCGAAAGCAAGCCCTCCCCCGACACCGGTCGCTACGCGGCCCGCGGGGTCTCCGCCTCCAAGGGCGACGTCCACGCCGCCGTCGACAAGCTGGACCGCGGGCTCTTCCCGCTCGCCTTCTGCAAGATCGTCGAGGACCGCCTCACCGGCGACCCCGCGCGCTGCGTCGTCACGCACTCCGACGGCTCCGGCACCAAGGCCCTGCTCGCCTACCTCTGGTGGAAGGAGACCGGCGACGCCGCCGTCTTCCGCGGCATCGCGCAGGACAGCATCGTGATGAACATCGACGACCTCCTCTGCGTGGGTGTCACAAAGGGCGTCATCCTCTCCTCGACCATCAACCGCAACGCGCGCGCGATCCCCGGCGCCATCCTCGCCGAACTCATCGAAGGCACCGAGGAAGTCCTCGCGATGCTGCGCGCCCAAGGGTTCGGCATCGCCTCGGGCGGCGGCGAGACCGCCGACGTCGGCGACCTCACCCCGACCCTCACCGTCGATTCCACCGCCACCGCCATCCTCGATCGCGCCGCGGTCGTCGACGCCGCCCGCGTCGGGCCGGGCCTGGCGATCGTCGGCCTGGCCTCCTTCGGCCGGGCGAGCTACGAGACGTCCGAGAACAGCGGGATCGGCTCCAACGGCCTGACGAGCGCCCGTCACGAACTTCTCTCGAAATACTACGCCGAGAAGTACCCCGAGACCTTCGACAAGGCCACCCCTGCGGAGCTGGCCTACTGCGGCCCGCACCGGCTGGGAGACCCCCTGCCCGGCTCGACCCTGACCGTCGGCCAGGCGCTCCTGTCACCGACCCGCACCTACGCCCCCTACGTCATCCGCCTCCTCGCCACCCTCGGCGTGGCCAAGGTCCGCGGCATGGTCCACTGCTCCGGCGGCGGCCAGACCAAGTGCCGACGCTTCGGGACGGGGGTCCACTTCATCAAGGACAACCTCTTCCCGACCCCCCCGGTCTTCGCCGAGATCGCGCGCGTCAGCGGCACGGAACCCGAGGAAATGCACAAGGTTTACAACATGGGGCACCGGCTCGAGGTCTTCCTGGACCCGGCCGACGTCCCGGCCGCGCTGGCCCTCGCCGCCGAGCTGGGCATCGCCGCCCGCGTGGTCGGCCGGACGGAAGCCTCGACCCGGCCTGACCGGGCCAACCATGTGACGGTGATCAAGGACGGGCAGACGCTGGCCTACGCCTGATTGTCAAAGGCGAGTAAAAGTCACCACGGGTGGTCGGGCAGACAGGACTTGAACCTGCAACACCCTGCTCCCAAAGCAGGGACTCTACCAATTGAGATACTGCCCGAAACCCGAAAAACAGTCTGATTTTATGTTGCCGTCCCTGTCAAACCGCTAATCTCCAACTGTTCCCACCCGAAAAACTCCTCATCACATGGAAAACGACAGCATCTCCTCCTCCTCTTCCGAATCGAAGCTCCCGCTCATCGTGGGCATCGTCGGATTCGCCCTCGGCGCCGCCGGCCTCGTCCTTGGTCTCAAGGCCAAGTCCGCCGCTGACGCCGCCCAGGCCGCCGCCACCGCCGCGCAGACCGCCACCGCCCAGGTCCAGGCCGACCTGCAGAGCAAGGCTCCCGCCACCGAACTTTCCGCCGTCGTCAGCGAAGTCGGCGCGATCAAGACCGCCATGGCCGCCGACAACGCCGCCATCCAGAAGTCCATCACCGAGCTCCAGGCCGCGGTGAAGAAGCCCGTCGTCACGAGCGCCGGCAACGGCGGCACCAAGACCGTCACCGCCGGCGCCGGCGAATACGTCGTCGCCAAGGGCGACACCCTCGGCGGCATCGCCCGCAAGGTCGGCATCTCGCTCAAGGCGCTCCAGGAACTCAACCCGACCGTCAACGCGAACAAGATGCAGATCGGTCAGAAGCTGAAAACCAAGTAAGTCGCCAAGCATGTCGGCGCCCGCCCGCTGGCTCGTCCAGCACGAAGCGCTCCACGCCGACTGCAGGGTTTTCCGGGTTTACAAGGAACACTGCCATCACCCTCTCGATCATCGGGAGGGTGATTTCTTTGTGCTCCGCTCCAACGACTGGGTGCTTGCGCTGCCGGTGACCGCGGACGGTCGCCTCGTGCTCGTGCGGCAGCACCGCTTCGGCACGCGCGCGCTCTCCGTCGAACCGCCCGGCGGGGTGATCGAGGCCGGCGAGGATCCGCGCGTCGCCGCGGCCCGCGAGACCGCGGAGGAGACCGGCTACGTCGGCGGGCGCGCCACGCTGCTCGGCACCGTCGCGCCCAATCCCGCGATCCAGTCCAACCGCGCGCATTTCGTCCTGCTGGAGGGCGTGCACCTGGGCGCGACGCCCGCGCCCGACGCGCACGAGGAGCTCGAGGTGCTCGTCACCGACCCGCGCGACGCGCTGCGCGCCGCCGCCGCCGAACCCGCCACGCACGCGCTGGCGTTCCTCGCGCTCCACCGGCTCCAGGCCGCCCGCCCCGAACTTTTCGCATGACCTCCCCCACCCGCATCAAGGTTCCCGGCCACGTCGCCGAGCCCGTCCTCGTCGTCGGCTCCGTCGCCTACGACAGCATCATCACGCCGCACGCCAGCGGGGAACGCATCCTCGGCGGCAGCGCCGCGTACGCGTGCCTCGCCGCGAGCTACTTCGCGCCGCCCCGCATCGTCGGGGTCGTCGGCCACGACTTCCGCGACCGGGACCGCGCCAAGCTCGCCAAGCGCGGCATCGACCTCGACGGCCTGGCGACCGACCCGTCCGGCCGGACCTTCGCCTGGCGCGGGCGCTACCACGAGAACTACAACCGCCGCGACACCGAGGACCTGCAGCTGAACGTCTTCGAGCAGTTCCGCCCCCTCCTGCCGGACGCGCACCGCGCCACGCCCTTCGTCATGCTCGGCAACATCCGGCCCGACCTGCAGCTGCGCGTGCTGGACCAGCTGACCGCCCCGCGCTTCGTGCTCGCCGACACCATCGACATCTGGATCGAGACGCAGCGCGAGGCGCTGGGCGAGGTCATGCGCCGCGCGGACCTGCTCGTGGTCAACGACACCGAATCCGCCAAGCTCACCGGCGAGGCCAACGTGATCGTCGCGGGCCACCGCCTGCGCGAACATGGCTGCCGCACGGTCATCATCAAGAAAGGCGAGCACGGCGCCGTGCTCTTCCACGCGGAAGGCCTCTTCACCCTGCCCGCTTTCCCGGTGACGGAGCTGCGCGACCCCACCGGCGCCGGCGACAGCTTCGCGGGCGCGCTGCTCGGGTACCTCGCCGCGACCGGGAAGACGGACTTCGCCACGCTGCGCCAGGCGATGGTCTTCGGCACGGCCGTGGCGAGCCTGACGGTCGAGGCGTTCTCCACCGACCGCCTGGCCAAGGCCGGCTGCCGCGAGATCCGCGCCCGCCGCAAGGCGCTGCTCCGGATGATGAAGGTCTGAGCGCTCAGCGCCGGCCCAGCAGGCGCCAGAGCGCGAAGACGAGGACCCCGGTGAAAAGGAGGTCGCCCAGCAGCAGCGGCCAGAGCGCGGGGGCGCGGCCCGTGACGAGGACGTAGGCGAAGAGCCCGGCGAGGAGCGCGACCGCGCCGGCGAGAAGGGGCACCAACCGGCGGAGGCGCGGCGCGGGGTCGGGTCGGCTCATGCGAAATGACGGCGGTGGGCCTCGGCCAGGCCGAGCAAGGTGAGGTGCGGCTCGTGGCGCACGCGGTCGCGCCAGCTGGCCGGGAGGTAGACCGCCGCGCCGCCCGTGACGATGACCTGGGGCGCCGGCGAACCTTGGCGGACGAGCTCGGCGACCACGCCGTCGAGCAAGGCGCCGATCATGCCCGCGAAGCCGAGGGCGCACCCGGCGCGCATCGCGTCGACGGTGGACTTGCCGATCGCCGGCCCGCCGAGGAGAGCCGCCGGATCCAGCGACGGCAGCAGGGCCGTGCGCTCATGCAGGTAGCGCGTCATCACGCCGAGCCCGGGCGCGATGATCCCGCCGGCGTACCCGCGCTCGGTCAGGATGTCCACGGTGGTGGCGGTCCCCATGCCCACGATGATGGCGGGAGCACCGGCGACCAGCTGGGCGCCCACGCAGTCGGCAAGACGGTCCTGGCCGACCTCGCCCGGCGTGGGGTAATCGAAACCCAGGCCGCGGACGGTGTCGTGGCGCAGGTGGTAGAAAGGCAAGCCGGCGGCGAGGAGCACCGGCTGGATCACCGCGGTGACCGCCGGGACCACGCTGGCCAGGGCGAGGCCGGCGGCCGGATGGGCGCGGAGCAAGGCGGCGAGCGCGGCGGTGTCGAGCCCCGCGGTCGGCAGCTCGCCGTGCGCGCGGACGACGCGCCCGTCGACGACGCCCCAGTGCGTGTGCGTGTTGCCGACATCGAAACAGAGCAAGGCCACGGGAACGGAGGATGGACGGGCGGCGGCGGAGGGCAAGGTCGCTCGCCTAGGGTTTGCGCAAGGTGACCTCGCCCGAGGCGACGACCTGGCGGCGGCGGCCGCCGGTGCGCAGGATCAGCGACCCCTCGTCGTCGATCCCGTCGACCACGCCGGCGAGCGGCGAACCGCGCAGCCCGACGCGCACGGACTTGCCGGTGAGCGTGTCGTAGCGCGCCCAGCGCGTCCTGAACTCGCGACGCCAGCGGTCCTCGGCGAAGGCTTCCCAGGCGTCGAACAAGGCGGCGATCGTCTCGGCCGCGACGCGGTTGGGATCGAGGCGGACGCCCGCGGCGCGCTCCAGGGAGCCGGCGATCGCGCGGAGCTCGGCGGGGAAATCCTTGGGCGCGCCGGTGATGTTGAGCCCGACGCCGAACACCAGCTCCCGCACGCTGTCGGCGTCAAGCCGGGCCTCGGTCAGCATCCCCGCGACCTTGCGCCCGTCGGCGGCGAGCAGGTCGTTGGGCCACTTCAGCCCGAGTTTCACGCCGACGGCGGCCTCGAGGTGGGCGCACAGGGCGAGCCCCATCCACAACGTGAACGGCTTCAAGCGCTCGGGGCCGATGAACGGGCGGAACGCGAGGGACAGGTAGAGGTTGCCGGCCTTCCCGCTGTGCCAGCGCCGGCCGAGCCGGCCGCGGCCCGCGGTCTGCGCCTGCGCCAGCACCGCGAACGGCGCTTCCTGGCCGACGGCCAACCGGCGTTCGGCCTCGGAGTTCGTGCTGTCGACCGTCGCGAGAAGGTCGACGCGCGCGGTGACCTTGAGCCGGCGGAGATGGGCGTCGAGCAGGGCCGGGTGCAAGGCCCGCGGGACGCCCTTGAGCCGGTAGCCCTTGCGGGTCGACGCGGCGAACGTGAAACCCGCGGCCCGCAGCCGTTCGAGGCGGGACCAGATCGCCACGCGCGAGACGCCGAGCTCCTTCGCGAGACGGTCGCCGCTGACCGGCTCGTCGGCGGCGACGAGCAAGGCCAGGAGGATGCTGCTGTCGAGGTCGGTCATGTCAGCGCCAGTCGAGCCCGAGGTCGACCCACGGGGCGGCATGCGTCAGCGCGCCGCACGAGACGAAGTCCGGCGCCACCGCGCCGATCGCGGGCAAGGTCGCCAGGTCGACGCCGCCGCTGACCTCGACCCACGCGCGCCCGCGGATGAGCGGGACCGTCGCGCGCAGCTGCGGCAGCGTGAAGTTATCGAGCAGGATGACGTCGGCGCCGGCCGCGAGCACCGGCTCGACCTGGTCGGGACGGTCCACCTCGACCTCGACCAGGAGGTCGGGCCGCGCCGCGCGCGCGCGCGCGACCAGGGCCCGCAGCCGCTCGGCGGCGGTGGCGCCGTCGGCGGCGACATGGTTGTCCTTGATCATGATGCGATCGAACAGGCCGAGCCGATGGTTATGACCGCCCCCCTGCCCCACCGCGTACTTCTCGAGCATCCGGAAACCCGGGGTCGTCTTGCGCGTGTCGAGCAGGCGCGTCGGCGAGGCCCCGAGCGCGCGCACGTGCTCGCGGGTGCGCGTGGCGACGCCGCTCAGGCGCTGGAGAAAATTGAGGAGGATGCGCTCCGCGGAAAGCAGGGCGGCCGCCGGTCCTTCGACCTCGGCCACGGCGGTGCCGGCGGCGACCTCGGCGCCCTCCGCGACGAGCGGGCGGCCGACGCAGGCCTGGTCGTAGGCGGCGAAGATCGGCCGCATCATCCCGAGACCGGCGATGGTCATCGGCTTGCGGGCCACGACCTGGGCGCGGGCGCGGCCGGCGCCGGCGAGCAGGGCCGCGGACGGATCGCCGGACACGCCGGGGCGCGTCGCCAGGCCGGCGCCCGCCAGATCCTCGTCGCGCGCCAGCGCCGCGAAGGCGCGCAACCAGCCCTCATCCAGCTCGTCCCAGCGGAGACGGCGGATGAGTCGGTCGGTCTGGCCCGGGTCGCGCGGCATCGGGCGACTTTACGGGAGCGACCCCGGCGGGCAAGGGCGCTTACGGGAAGAACTTCTTGAACTTCTGCCGCCAGGATTCCGCGACCGGGGCCTCCACGTCGCCGCAGGCCTTCTGGTAAGCCTGCAACGCGGCCTTCTGCTCGTCCGTCAGCTTCTTCGGCACGTCGATGTCGACGCGCACGAGAAGATCGCCGGCGCCGTTGCCGCGGAGGTTGGGCATCCCCTCCCCGCGCAGGCGGAACGTCGTGCCGCCCTGGGTGCCGGCGGGGATCTTGAGGACGGTCTTGCCCTTCAGCTTGGGCACGGCGATCGAGCCGCCGAGGGTCGCCACCGTGAACTTGACCGGAATCGAGGCCATCAGGTCGTCGCCGTCGCGGTCGAAGAGCTCGTGCTCCTGGACGGACACGACCACGTAGAGGTTGCCGGCGTCGGCGCCGCGGCGACCGGCCGACCCGTTGCCGGCGGAGCGCAGGCGCGTGCCCGTGTCGACGCCGGGCGGGATGCGCACGGTGACGGTGGTGTCGGCGATCACGCGGCCTTCGCCGGAGCAACCCTTGCAAGGCTTGTCGATGCGCTCGCCCTCGCCGCCGCAGGCCGGGCAGGTCTGGCGCATCTGGAAGAATCCTTGGGAGCGGATGACCTGGCCCTGACCATGGCAGGTCGGGCAGCGGCTCTTCTTCGCGCCGGCCTCGGCGCCGGAGCCCGCGCACTTGCCGCACGGCACGTGCTTGCGATAGGGGATCTTCTTCTCGATGCCCTCGGCCGCCTCCTCGAGCGTGACGCGCACGTCCACGCGCAGGTCCTCGCCCGTGTTGTCCTGGCCGCTTTCGCCGCCGCCGCCGAAGATATCGCCGAATCCGCCGGCGCCGCCGAACATCTGGTTGAAGATATCGCGCGGGTCGCCGCCGCGGAAGCCGCCGCCCGCGCCCGGACCCGGGCCGCCGGCGCCGCCCTGCTCATAGGCCGCATGGCCCATCGCGTCGTACTGCTGGCGCTTGGCGTCGTCGCCCAGCACCTCGTAAGCGCGCGAGGCCTGCTTGAACTTCTCCTCGGCCTCCTTGTTGCCCGGGTTGCGGTCGGGGTGGTGCTCCATCGCCTTCTTGCGATAGGCCTTCTTGATCTCGTCGCCCGTCGCGCCCTTCGCGACGCCGAGGATGCTGTAGTAATCGGCGGCCATCTCCGGACTCAGGCTTGGGCGGGACCGGTGGAAAGGAAGACGGCGGCCGGGCGCAGCACGCGGTCGTGGAGCAGCCAACCCGGGCGGGCGACCAAGGCGACCTGCCCCTCGGGCACGGTGGCGCTGGGCTGCTGGCCGACGGATTCGTGGCGAGCAGGGTCGAACGGCTGGCCCTGCGGGTTGAGCTCGGCGAGACCGTGGCCGGCGAGCGTCGCGCGGAGCTGGTTGACGGCCATGCGGAAACCATCGGCGACGGCCTTCGCCTCGGGCTGCTTGGTGGCGGACTCCAGGCCGAGCGTCAGCGAGTCGAGCGCGGGGAGCAGGTCCTCCACGAGGCCGGCGACGGCGAACTTGCGGAGTTCATCGCGGTCGCGCTGATGGCGGCGCTGCTGGTTCTGCTGATCCGCGTGGCTGCGCAGCAAGGTGTCCTTGAGACGCGCGACCTCGCCTTCGAGCTCGGCGAGGCGAAGCGCGGGGTCGTCGGGAGCGGGTTGATCGGGGGCGGGCGTAGGGTCGGACATCGGAAAGATCATTTGTCGCCGAGGAGCTTCTCGGTCACGGACGGACGGAGGCGCTGGGCACCCACGTCGAAGAGCAGCATCGTGGCGGCCTTCGTGAGCTCCTTCTGGAGCATGGCCTGGAGCGGCTTCTGGACCGTCTCCTTCTCGTTGCGGTCGGTGACATCGCGGGCTTCGAAGACGAAGTTGATATCCTGGTCGAGCAGCACGCGGCGGCGGGCCGTGCCGTCGCCGCCGACCACGGTGAGGTGGCCGACGCGTACGCGCAGCTTGCCGATCTCGTAGGGACGGGGCGCGTTCGGGGTCCCGGCCGGTCCCGCGGCGGCCGCGTCGCGCGCCTCGGCGTTGAGGGCCTTGGAGATGTCGAGGGCGTTATTGTCGCCGAGCAGCTCGAGCAACTTGTCCGACTTGCCCGTCAGCACGACACGGTCGATATCGAGTTCGGCCTCGTGGACCTTCTGGGTGCCGGTCCCGGCGAAGGACCAGGGATCGACGTCGAGGTGGAACCGACGGATCTTGAGGAACTCGCGCTCGCTCCAGCGGGTCGGGTTGGTGACGGTGATGCCGGCGTAGGAAAGCCGGCCGACCAGCAGGTTGGTGTCGTTGTCCTCGACGGTGACGTGGGCGCCGGTGGCCTCGGACAGGGCGGAGTCGACCAGACCCGGGGAGAACCGGCCGAGGGCCCAGACCGCCAGGAGGCCGGCCAAAAAGACGAAGAGCACCAGACCGGCGAGGATGGTGAGCAGCTTGCGCAGCAGGATGCCGGAACGGCGGACGGGAGGGACGGCGGACATGGTGACGAAGGAATTTTGAGCAATAGCCGTGCCAGCAGGCACGGTCAACGATGGAGGGAAAAGCGGCCCTTTCCGGGGTCTAGCCGGGGTGGCCGCCAAAGAAAAGACCCGCCGGCACGGGGCGGGCGGGTCCTTCTGTCACGGGGCTGTCTCGCCCCGGCGAAATCACTCGGCGACGGGAGCAGCCGGGGCCAGGACGCCGCAACCGACTTCATCACCGGGGGCAAGCTTGGGGGCCTTGTCCTGGTTGGGGATGATGCCGACCACGATCATCTTGTCATCGGAGCGGATGACTTCGACGAGGATGGCCTTACCGTCCTTGACGAGCTGGAGGCGGGACTTGGGCTCGGGCTTCTCGGAGCGCGCGAGGGCGACGAGGCCGGCGTCCTCGCGGACGGTGATGACGCGGGCCCGGCCGGCGTCCTTCGGGGGCTCGATCACGGGCTCCTTGGCGACGACGGGCTTGGCGGTTTCGCCGGCCGGGAGGTCTTTTTCCCAGGAGTAGCGGGCGTTGGTCACCGGGGCGCCTTCGACGCCGGTAGCGGCGGCCTGGGCGGTCGGAGCGACGGTGGCGATGGTCTTACCCTCCGGCGCGGAGGTGGAAGACCAAGGGCTCTTCAGGCCTTCGCAGGCGACGAGAAGGAAAGAAGCGGAGAGGAGAAGCAGGGAGCGCTGCATGGCGGTAGGGGGAGGACCCAAGCGTCTTTTCCCCCCGAAAGGGAGTCAATAACTAACGCCCCCGGCAAGCCCCGGGACCCCGCCGACCCCAATGTAAGGCTTGCCGAACGGGGGCGGGGCGGGCTTCCTCGATTATCCTATGAGTAAGGAAGCCCTGAAATTGATGCTCGGCCTACCCAAGGGCAGCCTCGAGGAGGCCACCCTCCAGCTCTTCGCCAAGGCCGGCTTCCCGGTCGCCAAGAGCAGCCGTTCGTACCGCCCCTCCTTCGACGACCCGACCCTGGATGGCCGCTTCATCCGCGCCCAGGAAGTCGCCCGCTACGTCGAGCATGGCTTCTTCGACTGCGGCCTCACCGGCCAGGACTGGGTGCAGGAGAACGCCGCCGACGTCGTCCAGGTCTGCGAACTGATCTACAGCCGCGCCTCCGCCCAGAAATCCCGCTGGGTCCTCTGCGTCCCCGAGGACTCCCCGGTCAAGACCGCGCAGGACCTCGCCGGGAAGCGCGTGGCCACCGAGCTCGTCGAGACCACCCGCCGCTGGTTCAAGGCCCAGGGCGTCGAGTGCGAGGTCGAGTTCTCCTGGGGCGCCACCGAGGTGAAGGTCCCGGAGCTCGCCGACGCCATCGTCGACATCACCGAGACCGGCTCGTCCATCAAGGCCAACAAGCTCCGCATCGTCGCGCAGCTGCTGGAGACCACCACCGTCCTCGTCGCGAACAAGGCCGCCTGGGCGAACCCCGCCAAGCGCGCCAAGATCGAGCAGATCGTGCTCATGCTGCAGGGCGCCCTCGCCGCGCAGCACATGGTCGGCCTGAAGTTCAACCTCCCGAAGGCGAAGCTCGAGTCCGTCGCCGCCGCCCTGCCCGCCCTGCGCAACCCGACGGTCGCGTCGCTGAGCAATCCCGAGTGGATCGCCGTCGAGACGATCATCGACGCCCGCCAGGCGCGCGAGTTCATCCCGACCCTCAAGGCCGCCGGCGCCGAGGGCATCGTGGAATACCCGATCAACAAGCTCGTCTACTGACGCCCGCCATGGCCGACTCCGTCCGCGTCGGACTCATCCAGCTCACCGCCGAGGACACCCCGGCGGCGAACGTCCGCAAGACCATCCCCCGCATCGAGGAGGCCGCGGCCAAGGGCGCGAAGATCATCGGCCTGCAGGAGATGTTCACGACGAAGTATTTCTGCGTCACCCAGGACCCGGCGAACTTCGACCTCGCCGAGCCCATCGAAACCGGCCCGACCGTGACGGAACTCGCCCGGGTCGCGCAGCGCCTCGGCGTCGTCATCGTCGCCCCGCTCTTCGAGGCCCGCGGCAGCGAGGTCTACCACAACACCGCGGCCGTCATCGACGCCGACGGCACCGTGCTCGGCAAGTACCGCAAGATGCACATCCCGCAGGACCCGGGCTTCGAGGAGAAATTCTACTTCACGCCGGGCGACCTCGGCTTCCGCAGCTGGCGGACCGCGCACGGCAACATCGGCGTCCTCATCTGCTGGGACCAGTGGTACCCCGAGGCCGCGCGCCTCACCGCGCTCGCCGGGGCCGATATCCTCTTCTACCCGACCGCGATCGGCTGGCTGCCCGAGGAGAAAGCCGCCCTCGGCCACGCCCAGCACAACGCCTGGGAGACCGTCCAGCGCGGCCACGGCGTCGCCAACGGCTGCTATGTCGCGGCCACCAACCGCGTCGGCACCGAAGGCCGCACCCAGTTCTGGGGCCAGAGCTTCGTCTCCGACCCCTACGGCGAGATCGTCGCCCGCGCGTCCGTCGAGCGGGAGGAAGTGCTCCTCGCCGACTGCGACCTGGCGAAGCAGCGCGCTTTCCGCCGCATCTGGCCGTTCTTCCGCGACCGCCGCATCGACGCCTACGGCGACCTGACGCGCCGCCTGCGCGACTGACCTTCCGCATGGCCACGCCTCGCGCCCTCGGATTCCGCATGCCCGCGGAATGGGAACCCCAGTCCGCCACGTGGCTCTCGTGGCCGTCGAACACCGCGCTCTGGCCCGGGCACTACGACCTCATCCCCGCGAAGTTCGCGGAGTTCGCCGCGGCGATCAGCCGGTTCCAGCCGGTGAAGATCAACGCGGCCGGCAAACTGCGCGCCGAGGCCGAACGCGAGCTCAAGGCGGCCAAGGCCGACCTCGCCGTCATCGAGCTGACCGACATCGCCACCGACGACGTCTGGTGCCGCGACCACGGCCCGATCTTCGTGAAGAACGACGCGACGAAGGAGCTCGCGCTCACCGACTGGGAATTCCACGGCTGGGGCGGCAAATTCGAGGCCTCGCTCGACAACCAGGTCCCGGGCAAGGTCGCCGCGAAGCTCGGCGTGCGGAAGTTCAGCTATCCCTTCGAGCTCGAAGGGGGCGGCATCGAGGTCTCCGGCGACGGCCTGCTCCTCACGACCGAGGCCGTGCAGAACAACCCGAACCGCGCCGAAGGCCGCGACGACGCCGCGTTCCACGCCGCCCTCCGCGACGGTCTCGCGATCGATGAGCTCCTCTGGATCGGCGAAGGCCTGGCCAACGACGACACCGACGGCCACATCGACAACCTCGCCCGCTTCATCGCGCCGCGCACGATCCTCGCCGTCAGCGAATCCGACCGGGCTTCGCCGAACTTCGCGCCGATGCAGGAGAACCTGCGGCGCCTGCGCGAACTGCGGCCGCGCGGCCAGCGCCTCGACATCCTCGAGCTCCCGCTGCCCAAGCCCATCCGCCTCGCCGGCCGCGACCTGCCGCCGAGCCACGCGAACTTCCTCATCGTGAACGACGGCGTCCTCGTCCCGCTCTACGGTCAGGAGTCGGACCAGGTCGCGATGGGCATCATCGCCGACTGCTTCCCCGGTCGGAAGATCGTGGGCATCGACTGCCGCGTGCTGCTCATCGAAGGCGGCGCGCTGCACTGCCTCAGCCAGCAGCAGCCTAAGTAAGCAGGGGGAGAGTGCGGAGTACGGATGACAGAGTACGGGGTACGAGGGTACAGAGTACTGAGTACTTCTGAGCGGAGGGTTTGAGAAGAGGGTTGGGGGCGAGATGGTATGGTTCTGCCTGATCCGTACTCCGTCATCCGTACTCTGAACTCTGCACTCTGAACTCAGGTAGGGCTAGGGCTGACCGTCCTCCGTCGGCCCCTCGGCCCCTACCCCTTCTTGCCGACCTTCGTCGCGCAACCGCAACCGCCCGCGCAGCCGCCGTCCTTGCGCCGACGGGCCGCCGCGATCCACCGGCGGACGAGCCAGCCGGTCGCCGCGCCGACGAAGGCGCACACGAGGACGAAGTCGAGGCTCATGCGGGCGGCGCCAGGCGACTGACGAGCTGATAGACGAGGGCCGCGACGATCCAGGCGAGCGCGGTCATATAGAGGAAGGAACCGACAGCCCAGCGCCAGCCGCCCGTCTCCTGCGCGAGCGTGGCGACGGTCGGGCCGCACTGCGAGCAGAGCGCGAAGAAGACCATCAGGGCGAGGACGGCCCCGAGGGAGAAGATCGGCGTGCCCGCGCGGGGCCCCGCGGACCACTTGGCGTCGCGCATGGCCTGCTGCAGGTGGCCGCTGTCGGCCTCGGCGCCCTCGCCGACGGAGTAGGTGACGCCGAGCGTGGAGACGATGACCTCGCGCGCCGGGAAACTCGCCAGGACGCCGACGGTGATCTTCCAGTCGAAACCGCAGGGGTCGAAGGCCGGCTGGACCGCCTTGCCGAAACGGCCCATCCAGGACTGCTCGACGTAGGCGGCCTGCGTGCGCGCGGCGAGGACCTCGGCGGACGCGGCGGGGTCGGCCGCGCGGACGCGGTCGGCGACGCCGGGGTCGCGCGGGAAGTACGAGAGGGCCCAGACGATGAGGGTGATCGCGAAGATGACCGTGCCCGCCTTCGAGATGAACTCGGCGGCGTTCTGCCACATGCGCCACAGGACGTCGCGCGGTTTGGGGAGCTGGTAACGGGGCAGCTCGAGCACGAAGGGCTGCGGCTTCACCTTCAGCACGAGGCGGGTCAGCACGAAGGCGGTGGGGACGGCGAAGAGCAGGCCGACGCAGTGCATGCCGACCATGACGGCGGATTCCCAGCCGGGTCCGTAGAGCGGGCCGATGAACGCGGCGCACATGAGCGCATAGACCGGGAAGCGCGCCGAGCAGCTCATGAACGGCACGACGAACGCGGTGGCGAGGCGGGCCTTGGGATCCTCGATGGTGCGGGTCGAAAGCAAGCCGGGGATCGCGCACGCGAAGCCGGAGAGCATCGGGACGAAGCTCTTGCCGTTGAGGCCGCACCAGCTGAAGAGCCGGTCCATGATGAACGCGGCGCGCGCCATGTAACCGCTGTCCTCCAGCAGGCCGACGAACAGGAACAGGATCAGGATCTGCGGCAGGAAGACGAGGAAGGCCCCCACCCCGCCCAGGAGGCCGTCGGTGACGAGGCTCTGCAGCATCGGGGTCGCGTCGAGCGACGGCCCGACGACCCCCTTGAGGGCGTCCACGCCCGCCTGGATCCAGGCCATCGGGAACTTCGCGAGCCAGAAGACGGACGCGAACATCCCGAGCATGATGCCGAGGAAGAGGATCGGTCCGAGGACGCGGTGCAGGAGCAGGCGGTCGACGGCGGCGGTGCGCCCGGCCTTGCCGGTGCCTTCCGTCACCACGCCTTCGAGCGCCTTGCGGAGACGTTCGTAATGGACGAGCGGCTCGGCGGCCAGAGGGTTGTAGCCGGAACGGCGAACCTGCTCGCGCGCGGCGCGGATGGCGGGGTCGCGGCGCTCCTTGTCCCAGCCCAGACGCTCCGGCAAGGTCGCGTTCGTGTCGAAGAGCAGGCGTTGCGCCTCGGCGGACGAGATGACCTGGCCGGTGTCCGCGGCCACGTCATGCTGCAGCGTCGACAAGGCTTCGGCGATGTTGTCGGGCCAGACGACCGGCGGCAACAGGCGCCGCTCCTCCGCCGCGCGCGCGATCGCGCGACGCACGTCGGCCACGCCTTCGCCCTTCCAGGCCGAAGCGAGGACGACGGGGATGCCGCCGAGGCGCGCGGACAGCCGGGCCGTGTCGATGCGCATCCCCTGCTCCCGCGCCACATCGGCCTGATTGAGGACCAGGACGGCCGGTCGGCCGAGTCCGGCGAGCTGCGACGCGAGGAAAGGTTGCGGAGGAGATTGGTCGCGTCGGCGACCACGACGATGACATCGGGGACGCGCTCCCCGGCGATCTTGCCGGCCAAGGCGTCGGTCACGACCTGCTCGTCGGGCGACGCGGCCGCGAGCGAGTAGAGCCCGGGGAGGTCGACGAGCTCGACCTTGCGGCCATCGCCGAGGTCGCAGGTGCCGGACTTGCGCGCGACGGTCACGCCCGGGTAATTGCCGACGCGCTGGCGCAGGCCGGTCAGCGCGTTGAACAGCGTGGACTTCCCGGTGTTCGGGTTGCCGACAAGGGCGACGGCCAGGTTGGCAGCGGGCTCGCTCACGAGGGGCGGGGACGTTGGATCGGACAGTCGGCGGCGACGTCCACGATCAGGCTCTCGGCCTCGGCCAGCCGGAGGCTCACGACCTGCCCGGCGAACTCGATGGCCAGCGGGTCGCCCAGGGGCGCCTTGCGGACCAGCTTGAGGCTCATCCCGGGCAGGAGGCCCAAGGCCATCAATCGCTGATCCACCGCCCGCTCAGGGTTGAGCGAGGCCAGTTTCCCGAATTGACCGGGCAGGAGCTGGGAAAGGGGAGTCACGCCAATTGAGAATGAGTCTCAAAAACCTACGGGTGGGAGCGGGCTTGTCAACGCCGACCTGCCCAAAGCGCCCAAAGTCGTTGCCTGAAAAGGCTGTTTCCAGACGCTTTCGGCCTCCCCGCATGAGCACGCCTCGCCCCATCCCCGACCCGACCCCCCACGTGCCGGAGGATTTCCACGGGGGTGGTATCGCCGGGCACCCCAAGGGCCTGAGCAACCTCTTCTTCGCCGAGCTGTGGGAGCGCTTCTCCTACTACGGGATGCGGGCGCTCCTCATGCTCTTCATGATCGCCCCGGTGGCGTCCGGCGGGTTGGGCTTCGCGCAACCGCAGGCCGCGGCGGTCTACGGCAACTACGTGATGTCGAGCTACATGCTCTGCATCCTGGGCGGGTTCATCGCCGACAACTTCATCGGGGCGCGGCGCGCCGTGCTCATCGGCGGCTTCATCATCACCGCCGGGCACTACGCGCTCGCGTTCGACTCCGTCCCGACCTTCTACGCGGGCCTGATCCTGATCGCGGTGGGCACCGGCCTGCTCAAGCCCAGCATCAGCACGCTCGTCGGCGGGCTCTACCGCCGCGGCGACAGCCGGCGCGACGCCGGGTTCTCGCTGTTCTACATGGGCATCAACATCGGCGCCTTCGCCGCCCCGCTCGTGACCGGCTACCTCGCGCAGGACGAGGGCTTCAAGCAGATCCTGGTCGGCTGGGGGCTGGACCCGCGGCATTCCTGGCACTGGGGCTTCGGCGCGGCCGGCATCGGCATGACGCTCGGCATGTGGGTGTACGTCCGTCGCCTGGACTGGGTGCGCCACGTCGGCGACGCGCCGGCCGCCGACCAGAAGCGCCCGTGGGAGCGGCTCGCGCTCGTGACGCTCGGCACGGTCGCGCTGCTCACGCTGATGATGAAGTCCGACGAACACGCCTGGCTCGGGTACGCGATCTACGCCCTGCCGGTGCTGGCGGTGCTCTACTTCGGCGTGTTCCGGCAGGACGACGACAGCAAGCGGATCGCGGCCATCGGCGTGTTCTTCATCGCGGCCGTGCTCTTCTGGGCGGTCTTCGAGCAGGCGGGCACGACCCTGACGTTGTTCGCGGACGAGCTCACGCGCACGGAGCTGCTCGGCCAGGCGTTCCCGTCGTCGTGGTTCCAGTCGGTCAACGCGCTCTTCGTCATCGCCCTGGCGCCGGTCTTCGCGTGGCTCTGGGTCGCGCTCGGCACGCGCCAACCGTCGGTCGCCGCCAAATTCGTGCTCGGTCTGGTCTGCCTGGGGCTGTCGTTCGCGCTGATGGTGCCCGCCGCGCAGGGGATCGTCGCCGGCAAGGTAAGCCCGTGGTGGCTGATCGGCGTCTACTTCCTGCAGACGCTCGGCGAGATGTGCCTCAGTCCGGTCGGGCTCAGCACGATGAGCAAGCTGGCGCCCGCGCGCCTCACGGGGCTCGTCCTGGGCGTGTGGTTCATGGCGACCGCGCTGGGCAACAAGCTCTCCGGGACGCTCTCGGCGGGCTTCTCGTCCAAGGACCCGGTCGCGCTGGCGAACTTCTTCCGTGACCAGGCGATCGTCGTCGGGCTCATGGCCCTCGTGCTGCTCGCGCTGGTCCCGTGGGTCCGCCACCTGATGGGCAAGGACCATCACTGAACGATGGGCGCCGAGCCGTTCATCCCGCCCGCGGCGGCGCCCGCGCCACCCGACGACCCGGTGCGGCTCGGCTGGGCGCTGGGGTTCGTCGCGTTCGGGCTGGCGATCGCCGGCGCGGTGCTGGCCTACATGCTGCCGCTGAGCGCGGAGGCGCAATGGCGGCACCCCGTCGCGTCCGCGGAAGTCACCCGCGTCATCCCCGGGAGCGAGGACGACCGGGCCTCCTATGCCGTGGCCTGGACTACCCCGGACGGGGAACGCCTGACCGGGACCCTTTCGCCGCTGCTCGCCGACCTGCGGCGGGGGCAACGGATCGACATCCGCTACGCCGGGATCGCGGACGGCCGGGCGACCGTCTTCCTGGATACGCCGCTGGAAGTCTGGGGCCCGCCGGCGGGAGTGCTCGTCGTCGGAGCGGTCGCGCTCGGTCACCTGGCCGTGAGCCTGGTCCGCCGGCTGCTCAGAGCTCGGCGCGCACGCGCACCGACACCGGGCAGTGGTCCGACCCTTTGACCTGGTCGTGGATCTCCGGCTGGTCGTACGCCAGACCCTCCGACGTCAGGCAGTAATCGAGGCGCCACCCGATGTTGCGGGCGCGGATACCGGGCCGATAGGACCACCAGCTATAGCGTTGCGCGAGCGTCGGGTGCCGCGCCCGGAAGGTGTCGGTGAAACCGTGGTCGGCGAGCAGGGTGCCGAAGGAGGCGCGCTCCTCGTCGGTGAAGCCGGCGTTGCGGCGGTTCGAAGCCGGGTTCGCGAGGTCGATCTCGGCGTGGGCGACGTTGAGGTCGCCGCAGACGACGACCGGCTTGCGCTTGGCCAGCCGGGCGAGGTACTTGCGGAAATCGGCGTCCCACCTCAGGCGGTAGTCCAGCCGTTCGAGCTCGCGCTGCGAGTTCGGGACGTAGGCGCTGACGACGAAGAGACCGTTGAACTCGGCGGTGACCACGCGCCCCTCGGCGGGATGGTCGCCCGGGAAATCCGTGGCGACGGAAAGCGGCGCGACCTTGGAGAGGATGGCCGTCCCGGAGTAACCCTTCTTCTCGGCCTCATGCCAGGCCTGGTGCGGGAACGCGAGGCCGAGCTCGCGCGCCGTGGCGGTCTCGCACTTCGTCTCCTGCAGGCAGAGGACGTCCGGGGCGGCGTCGGCGACGAAGTCGGCCAACCCCTTGCCCAGGGCCGAGCGGACGCCGTTGACGTTCCAGGAGTAGACCTTGGCGCCGCTCACTTGGCCGGCGCCTTCTTCTTCTCGGCGGCCTTCGCGTCGGCCTTCTCCTCGTCGGACATGCGACGGCCGAAGAGCGAGTTCATCTTGTCGTCAAGGGAGCCACCGGAAGGACGGGTCGGCGAAGGCTTGGTCGCGGGGGAGGTCGACGACGGGCCGGTCGCCGCCGGGGCGACGGGGGCGGGCTTCACCGGCGGGGGCGGTACGACCGGCATGGGGGCGATCGGCGGGACGTAGACCGGGGCCGACTTGAAGGGCGGCGGCACCTTGCTGCCGGCGTCGACGACATCCTGGATCTTCTTGCGGACGACGGCGTCGAAGTCGGTCAGCCGGTAGTCGATCTCGAACTGCATGCCTTGGGCGCGCACGAGCAAGGCGCCGTCGCCGAGCACCTTGGAGACCTGGAGGGTGGTCCCGACGTCGAGCGGGATGTCCGCCACCTTGGCGCCTTTCTCCATCAGCGGGGTGCTGGTGGCCGTGGTCACGACGACGGCGGCGGGCCAGAAGATCGGGCGACCGTTGAGCAGGGTGAAGTCGATCTTCTCCTCGGCGGCCGGCTTGACGGGCTTGACCGCGACCGGCTCCTCGGGCTTGGCCGGCTCGGCGGGCGTCTCCTTCATCGGAGGCTTCACGGCGACCGGCTCCTCGGGCTTGGCGACCGGCTCGGCCGGCGTCTCCTTCATGGGCGGCTTCACGGCGACCGGTTCCTCGGGCTTCGTCGGCTCGGCCGGCTCGGCCGGCTTTTCCTCGACCTTCGCCACCGGTTCGGCGGGCTTGACCGGTTCGGCGGGCTTTTCCTCGACCTTGACCGGAGCCGGCTTGGCGGGCGCAGGCTTCGCCACGCCGCGGTTGTCCGGACGGTTGCTGAAGGTGACCGAGAAGGTCGGCAGGAAGATCAGCAGCGCGACGGCGCCGACGACGGCGCCGAGCAGGAAGACCAGGAGGCTGCGGAAAAAAGCGAGCATGGGAGGGAGCGAAAAGTATCAGGAGCCGGCCTTGATTTCAATCACGTCGTGCGGCGCCGCCTCGCGCTGGCCGGCCGGAGTGACCCGGATATAGCGGGCTTTCTTGCGATGTTCCGCCAGATTCCGGGCCCCGAGGTAACCCAGACCGCTCTGGACGCCGCCGGCCAGGGTGCCGAGCACCTGGTCGACCGAACCGGAGACTTCCTTGAGGGCCTCGATGCCCTCCGCGGCGACCTTGTTGAACTTGCCGCCGGTCGTATGACCGTAGCGGGCGGCGGAACCCTTGCGCATGGCCTCGTGGGAACCCATGCCGCGGTACTCCTTGTAAGTCTTGCCGTTGATCTCCATCAGCTTGCCCGGCGCCTCGCGGCTGCCGGCGAGCAGACCGCCGAGGATCACCGCGTCGGCGAGCGTGAGCGCCTTGACGATGTCACCCGACTTGGTGATGCCGCCGTCGGCCAGGATACGGACACCTTTCTTCGCCGCGGCGCGCGAGGCGACGTACAGGGCGGTGAGCTGCGGGATGCCGACGCCGGCGACGATGCGGGTCGTGCAGATGGAGCCGGGGCCCTGGCCGATCTTGACGGTGTCGGCGCCGGCGGCGGCGAGGAACTCCACGCCTTCGCCGCTGGTGACGTTGCCGGCGATGAGCGTGATCCCCTTGTGGGACTTGCGCAGGAGGCGGATGGCGTCGCCGACGCCCTTGGTGTGGCCGTGGGCGGTGGACACGGCGAGCGCGTCGGCGCCCTCCTCGACGAGGGCGGCGGCGTGCGCGAGGAAACGGTCGCGGTCGATCTCGCCGTCGGGCTTCCGCGGCACGGAGACGGCCACGCCGACGCGCAGGCGGAAGTTGGCGTCGCGGGTCGGGCGGACGTGCGCGCGGGATTCCTCGGAGATGCGTTCGATGTCGCTGAGGGTGAAGAGACCGCGCAGCTTGTTCCGGGCGTCGACGACGAGGAGCTTGTTCTGGCCGACGTGGTCGGAGAACTTGCGGTCGGCGGTGGCGATGGGATCCTTGCCGAGGTCCTTCTCGGCGACGGTGAAGACCTTGTCGCGGGGGATCATGACCGCGGCGACCTTGCGCTGGCCGTGGCGTTCCTTGACCGTGCTGCCGGGCAGGAGGCCGAGGAGCGTGCCGTCGGGAGCCGTGACCGGGAAGGTGCTGAAGGCGAGGCCGTCGCGCTCGATGCGGGCGAGGACCTGGCCGATGGTGTCGTCGGCCGAGACCACCGCCGGGTCGCCGATCATGCCGTGGATGTGGTTCTTGACGCGGCGGACCTCGGTCACCTGGTCGGCCTCCGCCATGTTGTAGTGGACGAGCCCCAGCCCGCCGTTGAGCGCCATCGCGATGGCCATGCGGTGCTCGGTGACCGTGTCCATGTCGGAGGAAACGATCGGCAGGGAGAGCGGCAGGCCGTCGGACAGGGCGGAATCGAGGCGGGTCATCCGGGGGAGGACCTCGGAATAGCGGGTGGCCAAGGAGACGTCGTCGTACGTCAGCCCCAAGCCCGCGTTGGCCGGGAAGAACCGGTCAGCGGTGAGGTAGAAGCGTTCGTCGAGGGAAACGCGGCCCGAGGATTTCGAGGAGGCCATGAGAGGTCGGTTTCCCCCAAGGGTGTTAGGGAGCCCCCCGAAGGCTGGCAAATTGTTTTTGCGGGCCGGGCCGGATTAGCGAACATCGGACGGATGAACGGGGGCAAAATCGACACCTTGCGGGTCCGGCGACGCTTCCGGCGACCGCTGCTGACCGGCCGCGGCCCCGTGGAGGCGGTCGACCGTCTCCTCCTGCGGACGGAGACGGACGAAGGCGTCGGCTACGGCGAAGTCGCGCCCTGGCCCGGCTTCCCGACCGAGACGATCGACCAGGCCGTCGAGGTCATCCGCTCCGCGCAAGGCAGCCTCGGGCGCGTGCGCGCGGTGGCCGCGGCGGCGGGCGACTCCCTGCCCTGCCTGCGCGCGGCGCTCTCCGCCTGCGCCCATTGGCCGGAGATCGCCGGCTACGCCGGCCGGCTCGAAGGCGCCGGCCTGGCCGAAGCGGCGACGACCGAGGCGGTGCGCGCGAAGACGGCCGAAGGTTTCGCCACCGTGAAGGTGAAACTCACCGGGACGACCGGGCCCGCGGACGTGCGTGCGCTCCTCGCCGCCGTGCCCGCGGTGCGCCTGCGGCTCGACGCCAACGGCGGCCTGGACCTCGCGGCGGCGCGCGCCTGGACGGAGTTCGTCCGCGCGGAGACGCGGATCGACTACCTCGAGCAACCTTTGCCGGTCGGACATCCCGGCTACGCGTCGCTCGGACCGGATAAGGTGGCGCTCGACGAATCCTTCCTCACCCCGGCCGGGATCGACTGGGCGGGCCCGGTCGTCGTGAAGCCGGCGCTCGTCGGTGATTGGGACGCCTTCCGCGCCTGGCGCGCGACGCGCGTCGGCCCGGTCGTCTACTCCTCCGTCTTCGAGACCGCGATCGGCCGGCAGGCCGCGCTGTGGCTCGCCGCGCAGGACCCCGCGGGCGGCGTCGTGGGCTTCGACACGTTGGGCCGTTTCGAACGCGACGGCCGCGACCGCCACACGGGCGGGCCGGTCGTCCGGGGTTTGCTGGACCAGAGCTGGGACGCCTTCTGGCAGGAACTCGCATGAGCGGCGTCGCCGTCTTCCACCGCGACCACGGGGCTTACCTCGCGGCGGTCGCCGCGGCCTGGGGCGCCGAGGAACCGGTCTTCCTCGGCAATCCGGACTGGGGACCGGCCGAGCTGGCCGAGGCGCTGCGGCTGATCCCGCAGGGTACGAGCGTGGTCGGGAGTGAACTCACGCCCACGGGACCGGCGCCCGCGGATTGGCCGCTCGGCTGGCGGAGCCGCACGATGATCCCGACCGGCGGGACGGGCGGGCGCGTGAAGTTCGCGATCCATGACCCGCACACGCTGGCCGCGGCGGTCCGCGCCCTGCGCGACGGCCTCGTCGCGCGCGGCCTGGCGCCGACGCTCCACGGCGCGACGCTCACGCCGCCCTGGCATGTCAGCGGACTGATGCCGTTCGTGCGCGCGGCGCTGACGGGTGGCCGGCATGTCACGCTGGACGGGCGGTTCGCGCCGTCCGCCAAGCTGCCGAAGGTGGACCTCCCGACCGACGGCACCCGCGTCGCCTCGCTGGTGCCCGCCCAGCTGATGCGCCTGCTCGCGCGGCCCGACGGCGAGGCGTGGCTGCGCCGTTTCAAGGTCGTGCTGCTCGGCGGTTCGGCCGTGCCGCCGGCATGCCTGCGCGCGATCCGCGACCGCCGCCTGCCCGTGTACCTGACCTACGGGATGACGGAGACCGCGGCCGCGTGCGCGTTCTGCCCGCCCGAACGCCTGTGGAAGAACCAGCCGCCGCGCGGGACGCCCCTGCCAGGAGTCCGCTTCGGCCTGGCGGGCGACCTCCTGACGATCGCGACGCCGGCGCTCGCGCGCGGGCTCTGGGCCGGCGACGATTTCCCGGCGGAAGGCCTGCGGACGCAGGACCGCGCGGAGCTCGCCGCCGACGGCACGGTCCGCATCCTCGGCCGCGCCGACCGCGTGATCGTCACGGGCGGCGAAAAGGTGGATCCGGCGCGCGTCGAGGCGGCGCTGGCCGCGGTCGCGCCGGTCCAGGTGTTCGGCGTACCCGATGAACAGTGGGGCGAGCGCGTCGTGGCGCTGGTCGTCGGCGAGTCGGCGCTCGAAACCGGTCTACGGCAGGCGGCGGCCCGGCTCGAGCCGGCGGCCCGCCCGAAAGCGTACGCGTTCGTCGCGGAACTCCCGACGGATGCGCGCGGCAAGTTCGACCGCGCCGCGGCGCGCGCGCTTTTCCCGGCTTAGGCGCGGACGGCTTTCCAGACGCGCAGGCAGGACTCCACGAGGGCCGGGAAATCCGCGAGCGGCACCTGCGAGGGTCCGTCGGAGATCGCCTTCTTCGGGTCCGGGTGCGTCTCCATGAAGAGACCGTCGGCGCCCGCGGCGAGGGCCGCCTTGGCGAGCACCGGGACATACTCGCGCTGACCACCGGAGGAGCCGCCGGCCGCGCCGGGGAGCTGCACCGCGTGGGTGGCGTCCATGATGGTCGGGTGACCGAAGCCGGCCATGATCGGGAAGGAGCGCATGTCGACGACGAGGTTCTGGTAGCCGAAGGTCGTGCCGCGGTCCGTCTGCCAGATCTCGGCGGCGCCGGCGCCCGCGAGCTTGTCGACGACGAAGCGCATCTCGAACGGCGAGAGGAACTGGCCTTTCTTCACGTTGACGACCTTGCCGGTCTTGGCGGCGGCGACGAGGAGGTCGGTCTGGCGGCACATGAACGCCGGGATCTGGAGGGCGTCGACGACCCGGCCGACGGCTTCGCACTGCTCGGGACCGTGGATGTCGGTGAGCACCTTGAAGCCGTAGTCCTTCCTGACCATCGCGAGGAGGTCGAGGCCGGCCTGCAGACCCGGGCCGCGGTCGCCGCCGAGCGAGGTGCGGTTGGCCTTGTCGTAGGAACCCTTGAAGACGATGTTCAGCTCCGGGTGCTTCGCGGCGAGGGCCTTGAGCTCGGTCGCGACGGTCCGGCAGTTGGCCTCGGACTCGAGGGAGCAGGGACCGGCGATGAGGAGCAGGCGGCGCTTGTCGTGGAGCATGCCGCACCCTAGGGCGGGCGGGCCCCGCAGGGCGAGCCGGAAGCGGGCCTCAGCGACCGAGCCAGCGCCGCACCTCGGCGAGCGGCCGCGTGTTGAGCACCTGCGCCGGCGTCAGCCAACCCTTGCGGGCGATGCGCACGCCGTGGGCGGCGAACGCCAGCTGGTCGACGTGGTGCGCGTCCGGGTTGATCGAGCAGAGCACGCCCTTGTCGGCCGCGCGCCGCCACCAACGCCAGTCGAGGTCGAGGCGCCACGGGTTGGCGTTCAGCTCGAGGATCGTGTCGTTGGCCGCGGCCGCGTCGATGACCTTGGCGATGTCGACCTCGTAGGGCTCGCGCTTGTTGAGCAGGCGACCGGTGAGGTGACCGACCATGTCGACGTGCTCGTTCTCGATCGCCTTGATGATGCGGGCGGTCTGGGACTCGCGGTCCAAGGTGAAGAGGTTGTGCACCGAGGCCACGACGAAGTCCAGGCGGCCGAGGACATCGTCCGCGAAATCGAGCGACCCGTCCTTGAGGATGTCGACCTCGCTGCCCGAGAGCACGCGCACGCGATACTTCCCCGAGGCGTTGAGCGCCGCGATGTCCGCCAGCTGCTTTTCCAGCCGGGCCTCGTCGAGACCGCCGGCCTGGAAGCTGGACTTCGAGTGGTCGGAGATACCGAGGTACTCCCAGCCGTGGGCTTCGGCCGCGGCGGCCATCTGCTCCAGCGTGTGATCGCCATCGGATTCCGTGGTGTGGTTGTGGAAGACCCCGCGGAGGTCGGAGAACTGGACGAGCTGCGGCAGCCGGCCGGCCTCGGCGGCGTCGATCTCGCCGTTGCCCTCGCGGAGCTCGGGCGGGATCCACGGCAGGCCGAGCGCGCGGAAGACCTCCTCCTCGCTCCGGGCGCCGGGCGCGAGGGTCTTCTCGTCCGCCGGCTTGAACCCCCACTCGCTCATGCTGAGGCCCCGGCCGAGCGCGCGGTGGCGCATCGCGACGTTGTGCTCCTTGGAGCCGGTGAAGTGGTGCAGCGCGAAGTAGAACTGCTCGGCCGGCACGACGCGCAGGTCCGCCTGGAGGCCGTTCTCGAAGCGGACGCTGGACTTCGTCTCGCCGTGGGCGGTGACCTCCTTGACCCCCGGGTAGGCGACGAACCAGTCCATGATCGGCTTCGGTTCCGAGGAAGCCACGAGGAAGTCGAGGTCGCCGACCGTCTCGCGGGCGCGGCGGAGCGAACCGGCGGATTCGGCGAGCGCGACCTGCGGCAGCGCGCGGAGCCCGGCGAGGATCGGTTCGGCGATGGCGGCCGCTTCGTACCAGCGGTGCCGCTTGCCGTAGGCGATGCGATTCTTGATGCCCTCGAGGATCTTCTCCTGGGTCTTGGCGCCGAAACCCTTGAGCTCGGCGACCGCACCGGACTCGCAGACCTCCCGCAGCTTCGCGAGATCCTCGACCGCGAGCTGCGTCCAGAGCGCGCGGACCTTCTTGGGCCCGAGCCCGGGGATCTGCATGATCTCGAGCAGGCCGGCGGGGATCGAAGCCTTGAGTTTCTGGTGGAACGGCAGGACGCCGTCGCGGCGAAGCGTCGTGATCTTGTCGACGAGCGCCTCGCCCAGCCCGGGAATGTCGGCCAGCCGGCCGCCGTCGATGAGCTCGCCGAGGTCCTCGGTCAGGTTCTCGAGGATGCGGGCGCCCCCCGAGTACGCGCGGATCTTGAACGGGTTCTCGCCCGTCAGCTCCATCAAGGTGGCGATCTCGTCGAGGACCGCCGCGATGTCGGACTTCTCCATCACGGCCGGCGGGCCTTCTCGGCGTGGTAGATGGCGAGCAGCGCGGCGAAGTCGGCCTCGCGGCTGCCGCTTTCGATGACATGCTGGTAGGTGCCCGCGTGCCGGAGCTCCTCCTCGGCGGCGGCCACGCGCCGGTCGATCTCGTCGGCCGGGTCGGTGCCGCGGCCGGTGAGGCGACGCCGCAGTTCGGCGCGATCGCTGACGCGGATGAAGACCGTGACGAGCGCGGCGGCGAGCCGCGGGTCGGCGGCGCCCTTGGCGCGGATCGTGGCGGCGCCCTGCACGTCGACGTTCAGGAGCGCGTCGAAACCGGCCCCGAGATGGGCCGCGACGTCGGCCGCCCGCGGCCCGTAGAGGTTGCCGTGGACGTGGGCGTGCTCGAGGAAGACGCCGGCGGCGACCTGCTGTTCGAAGCCGGCGCGCGTGAGGAAGTGGTAGTCGACGCCGTCGACCTCCCCCGGCCGCGGCGCGCGCGTGGTGCAGGTGATCACGCGCCGGATGCCCTGCGGGCAGGCCTCGGTCAGGCGGGAACACAACGTGGTCTTGCCGCTGCCGGCGGGACCCGAGACGACGATGAGGAGCGCGCGACTCACGCCAGGTGGAGCGCTTGGTAGACGCAGGCGACGCCGAGCCCGGCGAGGAGGGCGCCGAGGAGACGATGGCGGAAGGTGGCGGCCAGGATCCAGTCGCACTGCCTCGCGAAGGCGGGCGGCGAGGAGGCCCACCAGAGGCCGAAGAGGACCAGCAAGCCATAGCTGACCGAAGCGGCGAGGAGGCTGTAAGGCAGGTGCGTGTAGCCGGCGTCGAGCACGTGGCGGGCGAGGAACATCATCAGGACCCCGAGCGCCCGGATCGCGAGGAGGTCGGGCAGGTACTTGAAGGTCGCGAGGCTCGCGACGGTGAAGACCGCGAGCACGAACCAACGGGGAAGCCGGCGAGGTCGGGCTCGGGCAGGAACCAGAGCCAACCGACGAACCAGGCGACGGCGGCGAGGCCGAGGACGGCGGTGGCGAAGCCCGAGCGGCGGAAGGAACGCAGGACCTCGGCGCCGGTCCAGACCAGGAAACCGGCGAGCAGCAGGACCGCGGCGAGCGCGTAGTAGGCTTGGGCGAGGGTCACGGCTCCCATTAGGACGGGCCCGGGGGCCGAGGCAACCCGTAGGTTCAGCGGGCGCGCAGGCGGGCGACCGACCACGCCGCATGCTCGGCCACCATCGGGTCGGGGTCGCCGAGCAACTTCTCGGCGGCGGGCAGATCGTCCCGCCGGCCGACGTTACCGAGGACGGTGAGCGCGTTGCGGCGCCAACGCGCGAGCCCCAGGCGCTCGACCGGCGTGCCGCGGAAATGGGCCTGGAACTGCTCGTCGGTCCAGGCCAGCGTCTCGCGCAGCGGCGGGTGCGGACGCGGGGCGAAACGGGCTTCGCGGGTGGCGACCGCCCACTTGTTCCAGGGACAGACGTCGAGGCAGTCGTCGCAACCGAAGACGCGGTCGCCGAGGGCTGCGCGGTACTCGACGGGGATGGCCCCCTTGTGCTCGATGGTCAGGTAGGCGAGGCACTTGCGCGCATCCATCTGATAGGGCGCGATGATCGCCGCGGTCGGGCAGGCATCGATACAGCGCGTACAGGAACCGCAGCGATCGGGCTCCGGCGCGGTCGTGACCTCGAGCTCCAGGGTCGTCAGGATGACGCCGAGGAAGAGCCAGGTGCCGGCGCCACGGTGGATGAGGATCGTGCTCTTGCCCTGCCAACCGAGGCCGGCGGCGGCCGCGACGGGCTTCTCGAGCACCGGACCGGTGTCGACGTAGGGTTTCTGCTCGCCCCCGAGGGACTGCATCACGACGCACAGTTCCTGGAGCCGGGCCAGGATCACATCGTGGTAATCCGCGCCCAGCGCGTATTTCGCGATGCGATAGCCCGCGGGCGGGTGCGGCTGGTAGTAGTTCAGGCCGACCACGACGAGGCTGCGCGCCTCGGGCAGCACCTGGCGGGCATCCGTGCGGCGGTCAGGGTTGCGCGCCAGCCAGGCCATGTCGCCGTGCATCCCGTCGGCGATCCACTTCCGGAAGTAGTCGGCCCGGACGTCGACCTCGACCGGCGCGACCCCGAAGGCGTCGAAGCCCAGCGCCTTCGCCGAAGCTTCGATCCGCTGGCGAAGGGCGCGGGGGTCCATCCGACTCAGCCCAGGATCGACAGCACCCGGCTCACGATTTCCTCGACCGGCGCGAGCTTACCGACGCCCTCGTAGCCGCAGGCGAGCATCCCCTCGGCGGGGTCGACGACGGCGTGGCCGCGGCTACGCAGGGTCTTGAGGTTGGCCTGGGTGGCGGGGTGCTCGTACATCTTGCCGTTCATCGCCGGGCAGAGCAGGACGGGACCGCGGGTGGCGAGGTAGATACTGGTCAACAGGTCGGGGGCGAGGCCGTGGGCGAACTCCGCGAGGACGTTGGCCGAAAGGGGAGCGACGAGGAGCAGGTCGGAGGAATCGGCGATCTCGATGTGGCCAGGGACCGAGTTGGCGCCTTCCGCCCAGAGGTCGAACGCCACCGGGCGGCGCGAAAGGACCTGGAGGGTCATCGGGGTGATGAACTGGGTGGCACCCTTGGTCATGACCACCTGGACCTCCGCCCCGTATTTGACGAGTTGGGAGGTCAGGTCGGCGGCCTTGTAGGCGGCGATGGAGCCGGTGACCCCGAGGGTGATGCGTTTGCCGACGAGCTGGGACATGACAGCCTCCGAAGATGGGAGCCCGCGGCGGAAGTGGCGAGGGGAAAGCCGTCCCGCGGACCGCCACCGCCCCGTTTTGAAGGAAAACCTCCCTTTTCTGGTTTGCCATGCCCGCCCCCGGGGGTTCGCATGGGCTCCTCTTATGCAATCCGACATTGGTCTCATCGGTCTGGCCGTCATGGGCCAGAACCTCGCCCTCAACATCGCCGACCACGGCTTCGCGATCTCGGTCTACAACCGGACGACCGCCAAGACCGATGAGTTCGTGAAGGAAAACCCGAAGACCCCGGGGAAGCTCACCGGCTGCCCGACCATGAAGGACTTCGCGGCCTCCCTCAAGAAGCCCCGCAAGGCCATCATCCTCGTCAAGGCCGGCGCCCCGACCGACGCCGTCATCAACGAGCTGGCCGCGGTCTTCGAAGCCGGCGACATCATCATCGACGGCGGCAACGCCCTCTGGACCGACACCATCCGCCGCGAGCGCGAGCTCAAGGCCAAGGGCCTGCGCTTCATCGGCTCCGGCGTGTCCGGCGGCGAGGAAGGCGCCCGCTTCGGGCCGTCCCTCATGCCGGGCGGCGACGCCGCGGCCTGGGCCGAGCTGAAGCCCATCTGGGAAGCCGTCGCCGCCAAGGTCGACGCCACCACCGGCGTCGAGCTCACCGGCGCGACCCCGGGCAAGCCCATCAAGGGCGGCGTGCCCTGCGTGGCGCACATCGGCCCGGACGGCGCCGGTCACTACGTCAAGATGGTCCACAACGGCATCGAGTACGGCGACATGCAGATGATCTGCGAGGCCTACGACCTGATGCGCGGCCTCCTCGGCATGACGCCGGACGAGATCGGCACCACCTTCGAGGAGTGGAACCAGGGCGACCTCAACTCCTTCCTGATCGAGATCACCGCCAAGGTGCTCAAGCAGAAGGACCCCGAGACCGGCAGGCCGCTGGTCGACGTCATCCTCGACACCGCCGGCCAGAAGGGCACGGGCAAGTGGACGAGCGCCAACGCCCTCGACATGGGTGTCGCCGCGCCGACCATCGCCGAGGCCGTCTTCGCCCGCTGCCTCTCCGCCGTCAAGGAGGAGCGCGTCGCCGCCGCCAAGGCCCTCCGCGGCCCGAAGCGCGCGATGACCAACCCGGACAAGGCCAAGATCATCGCGCAGATCCGCGACGCCCTCTACTGCTCCAAGATCTGCTCCTACGCCCAGGGCTTCCAGCTCATGCGCGAGGCCCAGAACGAGTACAAGTGGAAGCTCCACTTCGGCGAGATCGCCCAGATCTGGCGCGGCGGTTGCATCATCCGCGCCCGCTTCCTCCAGAAGATCACCGAGGCCTTCGGCAAGAAGCCCCGCCTGGCGAACCTCCTCCTCGATCCGTACTTCAAGAAGACGGTGAAGAAGGCGCAGAAGAACTGGCGCAAGGTCATCGCCCTCGCGGTGAAGCACGGCATCCCCGTGCCGACCCTCGGCTCGGCGCTCTCGTACTTCGACTCGTACCGCACCGAGGATCTGCCGCAGAACCTGCTCCAGGGTCAGCGCGACTTCTTCGGCGCGCACACCTACGAGCGCAAGGACAAGCCCCGCGGCGAGTTCTTCCACATCGACTGGCCGGATCCCAAGCGCCCGCAGATCAAGGCCTGAGCGCCTGTTCGGAAACAGACAGGGCGTCCGCGAGGACGCCCTGCTTCTTTGGCGGGATCACTTCGGCGACCAACCGCCACCCGTGGCCGCGGCGAGGCGGACCGCGACCTGCCGGCGCTCCCAGACGACCAGGGAGAGCGTGCGCGCGGCGAGCGCCTCGTCGCGCCGGGCCAAGGTCACCTCGCTCTCGTTGGCCAGGCCGGCCCGAAGGCGGGCTTCCGCGTTGGCGAGGCGTTCGCGGACGGCCGCGAGGACACGGGCGGTCAGCTCCTCCTGTTGCGCGAGCTCACGAAGGTCGGCGAGGGCGTCCTCGACCTCGCGGAAGGCCCCGAGGACGGCCTTCGTCCACTCGGCCGCGGACCCGTCGATCCGCGCGCGCGCGGCCTCGAGGTTGGCTTCGCGCCGGCCCGCGTCGAAGAGCGGCAGGTCCACGGACGGCGCCAGGCTCCAGAAACCCGCGGCGCCCTGGCCGATGCGCGAAGCGGGATCGGCCTGCCAGCCGGCCTGGCCGGTGAGCGTGACGGAAGGATAGAAATCCGCGCGGGCCGCGCCCTCGCGCGCGACCGCGGCGTCGAGGCGCGCGGCGGCGGCGGCGAGGTCGGGGCGACGCAGCAGCAGTTCCGACGGGACGCCGGCGCCGAACGTCGGCATCGCGGCGGGCGCACGGGCGAGGGGCAGCGGTTCGCCGGGCGCGGCGCCGATGAGCGCGCGCAAGGCGTTCTCCGCGGCGGCGACGCGGCGACGGCCGAGGCCTTCGTCGACCTTGGCCTGGGCGGCCGCCAGCTTCGCCGAGGAAAGCGGATCGGAATCCACCAGTCCGGCGGCGACGGTCCGCTCGACCAGTTCCATCTCGCGGAAGCGCGTGGCGAACTCGGTCTCGAGGAAGGCGAGCTGCTCGCGGGCGCCGCGCACCGCGAACCAGAGGCGCGCGACCTCGGCGGCGAGCGCGAGGTCCGCCTGCTCGGCGGTGAACTTCGCCGCGCGCACGTCGGCCGCGGCGGCCTGCGACTTGGCGGCCTCGCGGCCCCAGACATCCAGTTCCCACGAGGCCTTGGCGGCGACGGCGGTCACGTCCGTGCGGCGCGGGATGCCGGGCGGGAAGCGGCCGTTGGCCACCGAGATGCGGGAGGCCTCCTGCACGGCGCCGAGGGAGAGCGCGGGTTCGTCGCCGGCGTCGGCCGCGCGGAGCAGCGCGACCGCCTCGCGCTGCCGGGCGCGGGCGAGCGCGAGGTCCGGACTGCCCCGGCGGGCGCGGGCGAGCAGGTCGAGCAAGGCCGGGTCGCCGAAGGCCTCGGCCCACGCGCATCGGCGGCGGCGCCGGCCTGCGAGAAGGCGACGGGTGCCGCCGGCGGCGCGGGCGGCGGCGCGGGCTCGTGGGCGCAACCGGCGAGGGCCAGGGCCGCGAGCAGGCAGGTCTTATTTACCCGGCGCATCTTGGGAGGCGTCGATGTAGACGTCCATCTGCTGGCCGACGAAGAGCGCGCGACCCGTCGGGCGGTCGAACTGGTAGATCACCTGGAGGACGCGCGTGTCGACGCGTTCGACGCTGGCGCCGGTGAGGGAGGTCTTGGGGATGACGAACGGTTCGATGCGGACGAACTTCAGCGGGATGGAGCGGTCCTTGGCGCCGGCGAGGGAGCTCTCGCCCTTCAGGTAACCCTTCGCGGGGAGACCCTCGCGCATGCGCGTGGCGAGCTGCTCGTCGACGTCGCAGCGGATCTGCAGGCGGGAGATGTCGCCGAGGACGACCGGCGCCTTCGCCCCGGCGGTCACGAACTCACCCGCGCGGACGCCGACCTGCAGGACGGTGGCGGCGATGGGCGAGCGGAGCACGAGGCGGTCGAGGAGCACGTCCGTCTGCTCGAGCTGCGCCTGGGCGAGCGCGAGCCGGGCCGACGCCTCCTTGGCGGCCATCTGGTAGGACACCAGGTCGCCCGCCGCGACGGCGCCGCTGTCCTTGAGGCCGGTCCAGCGCCGGGCAGCGTCGGCCGCGCGCTCGGCGGCGGCGGCGGCGGCCTCGATGGCGACCTTCTGCACCGCCCGCTGCGCGCGCAGGTCGCGGTCGTCGAGGGTGAGGATCGGGTCGCCGGCCTTCACCGCGTCCCACACCTTCACATGGACCTTGGCGACGGTCCCGGACGTGGGCGACCCGAGGAGCGTGTTCTCGGCGACGGCCTCGACGAGGCCCGCGGCCGCGATGAGCCCGTCCTTGTCGCGGGTCGCGGGCTCGTAGGGCGGCGGCTTGATCGGCGTCTCGGTGGCCGTGCCGCGGGTGAGCTGCAGGGCGGCGCCGGCGCCGGCGAGGGCGAGGGCGAAGAGGAGGAGGCGTTTCTTGAACATAAGGGGGCTCAGAGCTGGGAGGTGTCGAGGAGGCGAGGGTCGTCGACCACGCGGCTGATGCGGCCGTCCTCCATCTCCGCGATGCGGTCGGCGAAGCGGAAGATGCGGTGGTCATGCGTCACGACGACCACGCAGCGCTCCGGGGAGCGGGAGAGGTCGCGGACCATCTGCATGATCTGGGCGCCGGTGTCCTTGTCCAGGGCCGACGTCGGTTCGTCGCAGATGAGCAGCGGCGGTTCGTGCACGAGCGCGCGGGCGATGGCGACGCGCTGCTGCTGGCCGCCGGAGAGCGCGTTGGGCCGGCCGTCCTCGCGGCCCTTGAGGCCGACCTTGTCGAGGATGGCGACGGCGCGGTCGCGCGCCTCGCCGTAAGGGCGGCCCTGGATCAGCAGCGGCACCATCACGTTCTCCGCGACCGTGAGGGTCGGGATGAGGTTGAAGGACTGGAAGACGAAACCGAGGTGCCGGCGCCGGAAGGACGTGAGCGCCTCCTGGCCGAGGCCGTCGAGCCGCTGACCGAAGACCTCGACCGCCCCGGCCTGGGGAGTGAGCGTTCCGGCGATGACGGAAAGCAGGGTCGTCTTGCCGCAACCCGACGGGCCGACGAGCATGATGAGCTCGCCGCGGCGGGCCTCGAAGTCGGCCTGCTTGAGGGCGACGACACGGTTCTCGGGCGTCCCGAAGAACATGTCGACGCCGGTGGCGCGGACGGCGACGGTGTGGGCGAGATGGCTCATCCGCGGAAGACGGAGGCGGCGTCGACGCGCGACACCTTGATGATGCCGATGAGGGCAGAGACGAGGCTGATGCCCAGCACGAGGGCGAACGTCGCCCAGAGGATCTGCGGGTACATCACGAACGGCGGCATGCCCTTCTCGATCATGACGCGGCCGATGGCCTGCGCCATGCCCGCGCCGAGGCCGAACCCGACGAGGCCGGCGGTGAACGCCTGGACGAGAAGCATGCGCGCGATGACGCCCATGCCCGCCCCCATCGCCTTGATGGCGGCGAAATACTTCAGGTTCTCGAGCACGAAGGAGTAGAAGGTCTGCCCGGAGATCGCGATGCCGACGAACAGGCCGAGCAAGACGGCGGTGCCGAAGGAGAACGGGATGCCGGTGTTGGTCCAGAACCACCAGAAGGTGTTGCGCGCCAGGCTGCGCTCGCCCCAGTTCCAGATCACGGTGTCCGAGGTCCAGGCCTTGAGCCCCGTGTCGCGCTCGATGCGGTCGCAGAGCTCGGCGGGCGGCACGCCCTTCTGCGGCTCGACCAGCATGAAGCTGAGCGTGCGGCGGGCGCCGAGGGTGTAGCCCTTGGCGCGGTCGTAGGTCGTGTAGACGAACGGCCCGCCGGTGAAGGCTCGCTTCACCCGGCAGATGCCGACGATGCGGGCTTGGATATCGTTGATCTCGAAGGTGTCGCCGACCTTGAGCGGGGTGTTGCGCGGCTGGCCGTCGGGCCCGACGCCCATCCGGCCCATCAGCGCGGCCCCCCACTCGTCGACGATGACGGTGTCGGGGAGCCGCAAGTCCTCGATCCGGCCCTGGGAAAGGACGGCCGGGGCGCCGGCGAAAGTGTCGGCGTCGATGCCGACGAGCGTGATCAGCTTGAAGTTGCCGTCCTGCATGCGCGCCTGGACGAACGAGGTGTGGAGCGGGGCGGCCCACGCGACGCCGTCGACGGACCGGACGCGCCCGAGGTCGGTGTCGCGGAGCGGCTTGGCGTCGTTGACCTGCTCCACCATCGGGTCGCTGACCCAGACCTGGGCGCGGATGTTGACCATCGGCGTGTAGGTCCAGCTCATGATCCCGAAGAAGACCGAGCTCTGCTGGGCCATCAGGAGCGCCGAGAACGCCAGGCCGCACAGGAGCATCGCCAGCTTGGCGAGATCCCCGAAGAGCATGTTGAGGGCGAGACGATACATCGGACGGCGGACCGGGAGTGTCGCTCCAACGAGCCCCGCGTCAACGGGAAGTCAAACGGCCCGGACGATGTCCGGGCCGGCGGGCGCCGACCGACGCGGGGAGCGTTACTTGACGATGACCGCCGGCGCCGACTTGATCAGCCAGGTGGTCTTGAAGAAGTCCGGGCCCCAGGAGGCGTTGACGGACCAGGCGGCGATGAGGAGGACGAGCGCGAGCGAGAAGCAGCGGACGACCTTGGTCTTATCCTCGCTCTTGGCCGAGGCGTGCAGGAGACCGACCGCGCCGAGCGCGAAGAGCGGATGGAACCAGGAGACGTTCCGGGCTTCCGCCTGGAAGACCACGACGAGACCGACGACAAGGTTGAGATCGACCAGGACGGCGACGATGCGCTGCAGCACCGGCTTCGGCCCCTTGGTCAGGGCGACGACGATGACGGCCAGGATCAGGACCAGGAGGAGCGAGCCGTAGTGCTTGTGGGCGGTGAAGAGCGGATTCATGCGGAGACCTTGGGTCCTCCTCGGCCCGATTCAAGCCCTGCCTTGGGATTTCAGCGTTCTTCCGGGAACAGCCCGCGGAAGGTGAAGGCCGCCGCCGCCGCCCCCGCGAGCTGCAGGACGGCCAGCAGGAGGTAGCGGGGGGTGAACTTGGCGACGAAGGCGAGTTCCGAGCGGAGCGACTTGAACGTCTCACCCTCGGCGGTGAAGGCCGCGAAGACGTCGCGGAAGCTCGTGGCCAGCATGACGGCGGGGTTGAACGTCGGCGCCTGCCGCGCGAACACGACCGCGGCGCCGTAGACCGCCAGGGCGATCGCGACCCCGGCGTAGCCGTTGCCGGCCGTGCGACGCGACGTCGCGACCATGAGGATGACGAACGCGATCAGGTAGGTGCCGAGGAATTCCGCGAGGCTCTCGTGGAAGACGCCCTCGAAGACCGGTTCGTCGATCGCGCGCGCGGCGGCGGCCGTGCGCTCGGGGTCATGACCGGCGAGGAGGCCGGCGACGGCCGCGGCGGCGAGGGCGGCGGTGAGCTGGACCAACACGTAGGCGACGCCGGGCAGCCAGCGATGGCGGCCGCGGACGCACCAGCCGAGCGTCGCGGCAGGGTTGTAATGGGCGCCGGAGACCGGGCCGCCGGCGTAGATCAGGGCGCCGAGGACGGCGGCGACCGCGAGCGGCTCCCCGGCGACGGCCGCCGCGAGGCAGAGGAAGAAAGTGCCGAAGGCCTCGAGGCAGAGGGCGTTGCGCATGGCGTCAATCTCGGGGGCGTCGGCGGGACCTCAAGCCCGGAGTCCGGTCAGCGGCCCCGCTGGCTGAGCCAGTTCTCGGAGAAGGTGGCCATCTCCTCGAAGGAGGGGAGCCGGCGCGACCGCAGCATCATCTCCTTGGCCACCTCTTCCTGCTGGGCGAGCAGGTCGCGGAGGGTGCCGTACAGGGGCGTCGGACGCTTCTTGTCGTCGATGAGCCAGAAGCCGACCTGCTTGCCGTCCTTGACCTCGTTGTTGTACAGTTGCCAATAGAGGACGAGCGCGGGCCGCCAGGAGAGGAACTTCGCGAGGATCTCGCGGTTGCGCTGCTCATGGACCTTGCCGTCGCCGCCGCAGGCCTCCCAGGAGAGCCCGCATTCGCCGATGAAGACGCGGCGGGCGGGCAGGCCGGCCTTGGGCGGGAGCTGCTGGTTGGCGTAATCGAGCGCGGCGCGGACCGTCTCGAGCGGCTGGAGCTGGACGTCGTACGCGGAGTAGGAGAGGAAATCGACGTTGGTCTTGGGGATGACCGCGTTGATCATCCGCTGCTGGCCGCCCTTGAAGGCGTCCATCACGCGGTTGACCTCGGCGTAGGTGTACACGCGGCAGCGCGTGTAGGGCACCTCCCGACGGGCGTCCTCGACCGCTTCCTGGCGCACGTTGAGCCACTCGATCATCGCGGCCGCGGCCTTGGCGTCGAACTCGCCCTTGGGATCCATGTTCGGCAGCAGCGCCCAGTCGCCCTCCCAGTGGCCGAGGAAGAAGGTCTTGCCCGTCGTGTCGCGGCGGGTGAGGAGGTCCTTGGTGAACAGGTACGTCGCGTTGTATTCCTTGCGGCGCAGCTCGGGCGTCATGCCGCCCTTCCACTCGTTGCCGGTCCGGTACCAGAGCAGGTAGTGGGTGAAGGGCATGCCGATGAGCTCGGTGAACTGGGCCGGCGGCGGCAGCTGGATCTTCAGGATGCGCGAGCCGAGCTTGGCGATCTCGCGCGCGCCCTCGACCGTCGCGTCCTCCTTGGTGAACTTGTAGGCGGGGCTGATGATCTGGGTGCCGACGACCTGGGCGAAGGCGTTCGGGATCGTCGGCACGGGCGGCAGCTCGGGCGCCTCGAGGATGAGGCCTCCGGTCTTCTTCTTCTGCGCGGCCAAGGGCAGGACGAAGAGGCAGGCCAGGAGCAAGCCCAGCAGGGGACGGGGGGAAAGTCTCATGCGATGAACCCTAGGAGGCTCGGCTTGAATTGTCCAGAGGCCCGCCCCCTCCTCAAGCCCGTTCCCACCAAAACCATGAACACCTCCTCCCTCCTGGCGCTCGCCCTCCTGGCGACGCCCCTCCCCTTCCCCGCTTATGCGGCGGACAAGCCCGCGGCCGCCACGCCGGCTCACGACGACGACGCGGGCCACGATCGACTGACCGCGGCGCGGAAACAGGCGAACGCGCTCCCCGAGGTCGCCGCCGCCTACCAGCAGGCGAAGGCCGACCGGGCCCTCGCGCAGAAAGCGCGGGCGGAATACCGGACGGCGAACAAACGCGCCACCGAGTCCGAGGACGCTTACCGCAAGGCCTTCGCGGAGGGGCTCGGCAAGGTCGACCCGGAGGCGGCGAGCCTGCTCGAGAAAGAGAAGGCCGCGTTCCGGGAACGCATGATCAAGGCGCGCGAAGCCCGCAAGGCCGCGGCGCCGCGCAAACCGGCCGCGCGCGAGGAACCCGACCAGCCGGACGACGAGGAGGAAGGCTGAGCGGTCCTCAGGTCAACGCTTCCGCGAACGCCGCCCAGATCTCCTCCGCCGGCTCGGTGCCCACCGAGACGCGGAGCAGATCGGGGTCCAGGCCGGCCGCGCGGATCTCCGCGCGACCGGCCTCGGTCGTGACCTGATCGAAATGGGCGAGCCAGAGGAAGGGCGTGGTCAAGGTATACCGGAGACCGAAGCTGGGACCTTTCACGACCCGCAAACGGTCGTAGACGCGCCGCATCTCGCCGCGGAGCTCGATGGTGATGAGGGCGCCGGCGCCCGCGCCGGGCCGACGGAGCGCGCGGAACGCGGCGGCGGTCGGACCGGTGTCGGCCGTGCGCACGCGCGCGACCGCGGGATGCGCGGCGAACCGACGCGCGAGCTCCGCGGCGGTCGCGGACAAGCGGGCCGTCACCTCGCCGAGCCGGCCGACCTGCGCGGCGAGCGCCGCGGTGTCCAGCGGATGCAGCGGCGTCAGGTGTTCGCGCGCGGCGGCGAGGAGCGCGGCGGCGTCCGGGCGCGACGGGTTGACCGCGAGCACGCCGGCCATCACATCGCCTTCGGCCGCCGCGTACTTCGTGAGACTGCAGCAAAGGATGTCGGCCCAGGGCAGGACATCGACGGTGGCGAGCCCGACGGAGCTCGGGTCGAGCAGGAGACGCGCGCCGTGGCGGTCGCAGAGCGCGCGCAACGCCGGGATGTCCGCCGTCTCCAGCTGCGGGTTGTTCGGGAGCTCGGTCAGGACGCCCGCGACATCGCCGGCGGCGAGGAGCCGCTCCACCGCGGCGAGGTCGCGGACATCGGCGACGAAATGATGCGGGGCATCCGCGGCCTTCTCGAGCAGGCGGGTCGAGTCGACGTAGAGCCAGCCGAGCTGGATCCAGGCGCGGCGGCCGCGCGGACGCTGCACCGCGTCGATCGCGGCGATCGCGGCGGCCACGGCGTTCATGCCGGAAGTCGCGAGCAGGAGGTCGGCGGGCGCGACACCGGCGAGGTAAGGCGCGAGCGCGGTCCGCACGGGCGCCGGCGGCGCCCCCACGTGCCGACGCTCCGGCGCGAGGTAGGCGTCGGCCTGGCGCGAGGAGATAAGGGTGCCCGTATGCTGGACGAATTTCGCGAGGCGCGCCGCGGCGTCGCCCGGCGGCGTCGTCAGCAGCACCCAATCGCCGACCTCGTCGAGCGAGCTCACCGCGGCCCCGGCGCGGGCGGCCCACGCGAGCGCCGCGGCGCGCGAGACGAGCGGGAAGAGTTCGCCGGTCCGGCCGAGCGCGGCGGCGGCGCGCGCGGCGGCCTCGCCGACGAGGCGGTTGCGGACGAAGCGCGGGTAGCCGACGGTGATATGGCGGAGCGTCGCCGGATCCTTGCGCTCGTAGCCTTCGACGTCGGCGAGCGTGGGCAGGCTGACGACGGTGGCGTGCGGCGAGGCGGGCACGGTGGCGCCCAGGGGCGGCGAGACCAACGCCACGGTCAGAGGCCCTCCACGGGCAGCTCGTTCTGCAGGATCTGCTCGAGCGACTGGCGGCGGCGGATCAGCGCGACGCTCCCGTCGCGACGCAACAGGACCTCGGGCGCCTCGGGGAAGGAATTGTAGTTCTTCGTGCTCATGCCGGCGCAATAGGCGCCGGCGCCGCCGATGACGCAGAGATCGCCGGGCCGGGCCGCGGGCAGGTCGCGGGTGGCGAGCGTCTCGGGTTCGCCCGGCGCGCAGCTGATGAGGTCGCCGGATTCGCAGCAGTGGCCGACGATCACGTAGGCGCGTCTCTCGGCGGTCGCCTGCGCGGGATAGAGGTGCACCGGGTGCTGCGAACCGTAGAGCGAGGGCCGCAGGATCTCGGTCATGCCGGAGTCGAGCTTCAGGAACTCGCGCGCGCCGGTGGAGACGATATCCTGGACCCGCGCGAGCACGGCGCCCGCGTTGGCGACGAGGAAGGTGCCGGGCTCGATCTCGAGCCGGAGCCGGCGGCCATCGGCCTGCGCGAACTTCTCGAAGGCGATCTTGACCGGGGCGCCGACGACCTGGGGGTCGGTGCCTTTCTCCGCGGCGACGCGGGCGACCTTGTAGCCGCCGCCGAGGTTGAGGGTCCGGACGGTCGGGAACCGGCCGACGAGCGCGAGGCTCGCGGCGGAGACTTCCTGCCAGACGACAGGGTCGCTGCCGGACCCGATGTGGGTGTGGATGCGGACGACCTTGAGGCCGTGCCGCTGCACGATGGCCTGGGCCTGGTCCGCCCATTCATGCCAGATGCCGAAGGAGGAGTCCGGGCCGCCGACGTTGGTCTTGCCGGTGCCGCCGGAGCCGCGACCGGGGTTGAAACGGAGACCGACCTCATGGCCGGGAAGAGCCTGGCCGATCCGCTCGAGCTGGAGGAGGGAGCAGGCGTTGACGTGGACGCCCTTCTTAAGAAGGGAGGCGAAATCCTCGGGCAACTCCTGGGAAGAGAGGGAGATCCGGTCGGCCGGGACCCCGGCGAGCATGGCGCGACGGACTTCCCAGCCGGAGCTGGCGTCGAAATGGAGCCCCTTGTTCGCGAAGACCCGGAGGACCGCGGCGTTCGGGCAGGCCTTCATGGCGAAGCGGACGGTCAGGCCGAAGGCGTTGGGGAACGCCAGCATGGCGTCGGCCTGGGCCTCGAGGGTGGCCTGGTCGTACACATAGCAAGGGGTGCCATGGTCGGCGGCGATCCGGCGCGCGGGTTCGGGAAGGAGGAAGCGGTGGTTTTCCACGGGAAGGTTCTCGGCGGGACTGTGGCAGGCCCGCCCTGCCCTTCCAGCCTTTTTGGGAAGTATGACACCGCTTGCCTCCCCTCCCCTCGCCCCTTGGGATGACCGCCGACCGCCGCCATGTCCTCCACCGATACCATCGTCGCCGCCGCGACCCCCGCCGGCCGCTCGGCCTTGGCCATCGTGCGCGTCGACGGCCCGCTCGCGGCGACGCTCGCCCACGAAGCGCTCCGCCGGCGGACGCCGCTCGCCGAGAAGACCGCGACGCTCGGGATCTGGCGCGACGGCGACGGCGCGCCGCTCGACCAGGTGGTCGCCGTGCTCTGGCGCTCCGGCCGTTCGTTCACCGGCAACGATTCGCTGGAGATCACCTGCCACGGGAACCCGCTGCTCGTGCGCCGGCTCACCGCGGACTGCCTCGCGCGGGGCGCGCGCCTGGCCGAGCCCGGCGAGTTCACGCGGCGCGCGTACCTCGCCGGCCGGATCGACCTCACGCAGGCCGAGGCCGTCGCCGACCTCATCCACGCCAGCTCCGAACGCGCGCTCGCCTCCGCGCGGCGCCAGCTCGCGGGGGAACTCGGCCGGCTGGTCGCGCGCTGGACGGACCGGACGCTCCAGGTCCTCGCGGAGCTCGAGGCCCACATCGATTTCCCCGAGGAGGACCTGCCGCCCGAGGACCCGCGCGGCCCCGCGGCCCGCTTGCTCGAAATCGCGTCAGAACTTTCCAACTACGCCCGCACGGCGCGGCATGACGCCGCCCTGCGCGCCGGGCTGCGCGTCGCCGTCGTCGGCGCGCCGAACGCCGGCAAGTCGAGCCTGCTCAACGCGCTCGCCGGCGCCGACCGCGCGATCGTGAGCCCCGAGGCCGGCACCACGCGCGACTACCTCGAGGCGCCCGTCGCGGGCCTGCCGCTCGCCGTCACCGCGGTCGACACCGCGGGCCTGCGCGCCGGCGGTTCGGCGCTCGAGCACCTCGGCATGACACGCTCGCTCGAGCAGGCGCGCGGCGCGCATCTGCTGCTCCTGGTCGTCGACGCCTCGGCCGAGCCGCCCACCCTGCCCGCGGAACTCCTCGCGCTGCTCGACCCCGCGCGCACGCTCGTGGTCGCGAACAAGGCGGACCTCCCCGCGCACCCGGCGCAACGGGATTTCCTGCCGGCGTTCCCCAAGCTCTCCGCCTGCCTGCTCGACGGCCGCGACGCCGAGGCGCTGCGTACCAAGCTGGGAGAATTCCTGGTCGCGCGGGAGATCGCGCCGGGGGCCGAGGACCTGATCGTGGGCGTCCGCCACGCCGAGGCGATGGCCCGGGCGGCCGAGGCCCTGACCGCGTCCGCCGCGCACCTCCGGGCCCCGATCCAGACGGAGCTGGCCGCCGCCCAAGCCCGGACCGGGCTGGACGCCCTCGGGGAAATCGTCGGTCGCATCGATAATGAGCGTATGCTGGACAAGCTCTTTGCTTCCTTCTGCATAGGTAAGTGATTCCCTCCGGGGAGTCCGCCTATGCCTCCCCGCAAAGAAATCCGCCTCGGGCCCGACCGGCCTTACGACGTCATCGTCTGCGGGGCCGGCCATGCCGGGGTCGAAGCCGCCCTGGCCGCGGCCCGCATGGGCGTGGACGTGCTGCTCCTGACGGGCAACGTCGACACCATCGCCCAGATGAGCTGCAACCCCGCCATCGGGGGGCAGGCCAAAGGACATATCGTCCGGGAGATCGATGCGCTGGGCGGGGAGATGGGCCTGACCGCCGATACGACCGGCATCCAGTTCCGGCTCCTTAATTCCTCCAAGGGTCCGGCCGTCCAGGCCCCCCGGGCCCAGTGCGACAAGAAGGCCTACCAGTTCCGGATGAAGCACCTCTGCGAAGGGCAGCCGGGGCTGACCATCTTCCAGGCGCAGGTGACCGGCCTCCTTTATAAGGAGGGAGCGGTGAAGGGGGTCCAAACCAACTTGGATTTGGAGTTTCATGGCACGACCGTCGTGGTCACGACCGGCACTTTCCTGCGTGGCCTGATGCACATCGGGGCCAATAAAACCGAGGGAGGTCGACTCGGCGATTTTAGTGCTAAGTCTCTGTCCAGCAGTTTCTTAGAAGCAGGAATCGAACTCCAAAGGCTCAAGACCGGGACGCCTCCGCGCATCCTCGGGGCCTCCATCGATTTCACCAAGTGCGAGCCCCAACCGGGCGACGCCTCCCCTACCCTTTTCGCCTTCCATGACACCCGGCAACAGGCCGACTTGTTCCACGTGGAACACTCGGAGCAGCGGCTACCCGGTTGGACCCCAGGGACGGATCAGGTAACTTGTTGGATGACCGAGGCCACCGGCGCCACGGGAAAAATCGTTCAGGAGAACCTGCACCTCTCCCCTCTTTACGGCGGCGAGATCAAAGGCGTAGGCCCCCGCTATTGCCCCTCGATCGAAGATAAATTCGTCAAGTTCGCGGACAAGGATACCCATAAGCTGTACCTAGAACCGGAAGGCCGTAACACAGACGAATGGTACATCAACGGTCTTTCGACTTCCCTGCCCTTCAAGGTTCAGCTGGAGATGCTCCATTCCGTCCCAGGGTTGGAACAAGCCGTGATGATGCGGCCCGCCTATGCGGTAGAATACGATTTTGCCCCGCCCACCCAGCTCTTCCCGACGCTCGAATCCAAGAAAGTCGAAAACCTCTTCTTTGCCGGCCAGATCAACGGTACCTCAGGATATGAGGAAGCCGCCGCCCAAGGCTTGGTCGCCGGCGTGAACGCTGCCTGCAAGGTGCGCGGTCAGACTCCGATGGTGATCGGGCGCGATGAGGCCTACATCGGCGTCCTGATCGACGACCTGGTCTCCAAGGGCACCCAGGAGCCCTACCGGATGTTCACGAGCCGGGCCGAGTACCGCCTACTTTTCAACCACGGGAGCGCGGAAATCCGCCTTAAGGGCAAATCGTCGGAGTTTGGGCTGGTTCCGCCGGAACGAATGGCACGGATCGAAGCCAAGGCCGCCCAAGTGGCCCACTGGGTCGAATACATGGAAAAACTCGCCATCAAAGGAGGCATCGCGGGCGATGTCATCCGCCGGGAGTGGGAATCGACGCCTGCGGACCTGCCGCCGAGCTTCCTAGCCGAAACCGCGGAAGTTCAGGCCGAAGTCCTGTACCGGGTCAAATACCGGGGCTACCTGGAGCGCGAACTCCGATCGGTGCGGAAACTCCATGACCTGGATGCCTTCAAGGTTCCGGCGGGGTTCGATTTCATGAAGGCTTATGGGCTGCGCCTCGAAGCTCGGCAAAAGTTGCAGCAAATCCAGCCGCTGACCCTGGGACAAGCCAGCCGCATCAGCGGGGTGAACCCAGCCGATATCTCGCTCTTGATGATCCTATTCCGTGCCAAAAAGGACGCGTGCGGCTAGGGCAGGGGGCTAGTGTTCCACGTGGAACAGGCCCATCGTTAAGATTGCGGCGAGGGCGGGTGACAGTCTCGTTTCGGACATTTGTAAGTAATTGATTAATATAAACTTAAGTAATTAATCACGTCCGCATCCCGATTGTCTCAATCGTAACCTAACGCTGGCGGCAAGCCCGCCTAAGCCTTTGTGTAGGGTTCACCTTTATGGACGCCGAACACCTCAAGCGCATCCTCGTCGTCGACGATGAAGCGGACGTGACCGAGTTGCTCGATTACAAATTCCGCCAGGCCGGCTACGCCGTCCGCGCGCTCAACGACCCGCTGCGGGCGATCGGCCTGGCCCGCGACTTCCGGCCCGACCTGATCATCCTCGACGTCATGATGCCCGAGCTGACCGGGGTGCAGCTGCTGCGCATGGTACGGGCCGACGCCCTGCTGCAGGACACGCCGGTGATCTTCCTGACCGCCAAGGCCGAGACCGCCGACAAGGTCAAAGGACTGGAGAGCGGCGCCGATGACTACGTCGCGAAGCCGTTCGACGTGCGCGAGCTGATGCTCCGCTCCCAGGCGTTGCTGCGCCGCGCGAAGTCCGCCGCGGCGAAGCCGTCGACGCGCCTGGCCGCCGGTGCGCTGCTGCTGGACATCGAGCGCCACGAGGTGACCGCGCAGGGCAAGCCGGTCGAGCTCACCGCGACGGAATTCAAGCTGCTGCGCCTGCTGCTCGAGCGGAAGGGCCGCGTGCAGTCGCGCGAGGAACTGCTGGCCGACGTCTGGAACTACTCGCCGGATCTCGAGACCCGCACCGTGGACACGCACGTGCGCCGCCTGCGCGAGAAACTGGGCGCCGCCGGCGAGGTCATCGAGACGGTGCGCGGCGTCGGCTACCGCGTCGCGGGCTGACGGCTTTGCGCTCGCCCCCGTCCGGCGCGCCGCCACGCTGACGACCGATGACCTGGCTGCCGTGGATCCTGCTCGTCGCGGCGCTCGCGCTCGCGGGGTGGTGCTCGGCGGAACTCGGCCGCTGCCTGACGTGGGCGCGCCGCGCCTTGCTGCGCGGGCAACCGGCGCGGCGGCCCGAAGGCCGGCTGGTGCGGTGGCTCGGGCTCGACGAACTGCTGCGCGCCGTGGAGGCGCGCGCGAGCGGGGAAGGGGAGATCCGCGCGGCGGCGGCGCGGCGCATCGAGGCGCTGCTCGCGCCGCTCACCGACGCGGTCCTCGTCGTGGACGCGCACGACCGGCTGCGGCTCGCCAACCCGGCGGCCGTCGCGCTCTTCGGACTGGGCGCGGACGACGCCGGCGGCGCGGTGGTGCCGCTCGTGCGGAGCGCCGACTTCATCGAGCTCATCGGCCAGGTGCGGCGCGCCGGCGAAGCGAAGGCGACGATCCTGCTCAACCGCGCGCCGCTGGCCGACGTGTGGGTCCAGGCGGCCGGCGCCCGCACGGACCCGGAGGCCTTCGGCGAGGATGCCGCCATCTTCGTGCTCGCGGACGTGACGGCGCTGAAGCGGCTGCAGGCGATGGAGCGGGAATTCGTGACGAACGTCTCGCACGACCTGCGCACGCCGGTGACGATCCTGCGCGGCTACGCGGAGACGCTCGACGACGACCACGCGACGATGTCCGCGGAGGATCGCACGCGCTTCATCCGCAAGATCGTCAGCTCGGTGGGTCGGCTGCAAGGACTCGTCGAAGGTTTGCTCGCCCTGGCCAGCCTGGAGAGCGGGCAGGGAGCCCAACGCGAACCCGGGGCGCTGCACCGGGCGGCGCGCGAGGTCTGCGAGGAGTACCGGGCCCGGGCCCGGGCGGCCGGCGTCGAGCTGGCGCTGGACCTGCGGGCCGACGAAGCGGCCGCGACGGACCCGGTCCAATCCCGCCGCCTGCTCCAGAACCTCATCGACAACGCCTTGGCCCACGCGGCCGGGGCGACCCGGATCCTCATCGCCACGGAAGGCGGGGAGAAAGGCGTCCTGCTCCGGGTGACTGACGACGGCGCCGGCGTGGCCCCGGTCGACCTACCGAGGCTTTTCGACCGCTTCTACCGCACGGATAAATCCCGGCGAGCCGGCGGTAGCGGCCTCGGGCTCAGCATCGTCCGGCAAGTGGCCGAACTCCACGGGGGGACGGCGACGGCCGAGCCCGCCCAGCCCAAGGGGCTGCGGGTGACCGTCACTTTCCCGCCCGCCCCGGGCGCCTAGGCATGAAAAACCCGCCGGTTTCGGCGGGTTTTAGCTCCATTTTAAAGTGGAGCGCGCGACTGGACTTGAACCAGCAACAGCCACCTTGGCAAGGTGGTACTCTACCATTGAGCTACGCGCGCGCTGGAAGGGGAGCAGACCAAAGCCCCTAGCGAGTGTCAAGCCTTTGGAGGAGCCGACCGCGTAAGGAGGGGGGGGTAGGGGTCAGGCCACGCTCCCGCAGGCGGGCGGCGGCCTCGTCGGACAGCAGCCAACGGGCCACGGGGGCGTAAAGGGCCAACTGGTCCTTCCTTATATAGAGGGTGGCGGGCAGACTCAGCGGGTAGTCGCCGCTGTAGATGTTCATCTCGGTCGGAGTATAGGCCGTCAGCGACCGGCCGGGACGGCCATCGGAAACCTGCAGGAGTTTGGCGTCGGCGGCGGCGGGGTAGGGCAGCAGGACCAAGGCGCCGGAAACCGAGGCCAGGGTTTCCTTCACCTGCAACGCCGGGGTATCGAGCCGAACGTTGTCCCTGAACGGACCTTGGGCAAGGGCCAAGCCCCGGACCAGTTCGCGGACGAAGCTCCCATCAGGGGAATGGATCGCGGCGGTGAAGAGGTCGCTGCGACCACCGCCGGGGAGCTCGTTCCAGTTACCGAGGGGGGAAGGAGTTTCACGCGCGAGGATCCCGGCCAAGGAGGACAGGCTCACCTGCTCGACCTGGTTGGAACGGTGGACCGCGACGACGGCCGCGGCGCGGGCGAAAGGGAAGGGCACCAGCTCGGCACCGGCCGGACCCGTGGGCGCAGGCTCATCGGGCCGACCGAGCAACAACGCGCAACCGACCTGACCGGTGGCGAGTCCGCGACGGGCGGCCAAGGTCCCCGCCAGGTCGACGGTCTTGCCGGCCGGGGCGACTTGCCGGACTCCGGCCAGCAATGCCGGCGCGAGCACATCGGACCCGCCGATATCGGCCGCGGCCACCGCGGCGACGGAACACAACCACGCGCAGAACCGGATCATGTCGACGGCGACTCGGCCTCGAGCTCGGGCCACTGGAGCAGTTTGCGATGCAACGTCCGCCGGGAGATCCCCATGAGCTCGGCCGCCCGGGTACGGTTGCCCGCGGCGGACAGCAGCGCCTGGCGGAGGAGCTGCTTCTCATTGGCGGCTTTGTCGAGCGAAGCCAGCGGTGCCAACGGGGCGCCGGATGCGCCGGCGACGCGGAGGGAGGGCGCGGGCGCGGCGAAACGCGGATCGAGGTCGGCCGGGAGGACGACCTTGCCGGCGCGCAGCACGGCGAGGTTCTCGCAGGCGTTGCGGAGCTCGCGGATGTTGCCGGGCCAATCATAACGCGCGAGCACGCCGAGCGCCTCCGGGGACAACCGGGCCTCGGCGACGCCGTTCTCCTGCGCGAAGCGACGGAGGTAATGGGCGAGCAGCAGCGGGATATCGTCGACGCGCTCGCGCAGCGCCGGCAGGCGCAGCGGCACGACCGAGAGGCGGTAGTAAAGATCCTCGCGGAACTTCCCCTCCTTCACCATCTGGAGCAGGTCGCGGTTCGTCGCGCAGACGAGCCGGAGGTCGAGGGCGATCGGACGATGCGAACCGAGCCGCTCGACGGCGCGCGTCTCGAGGAAACGGAGCAGCTTCACCTGTGTCGTGGCGTCGATCTCGCCGATCTCGTCAAGGAAGAGCGTGCCGCCGTCCGCGGACTCGAAGCGACCGACGCGGCGCTCGTTGGCCCCGGTGAACGCGCCCTTCTCGTGACCGAAGAGCTCGCTCTCGAGCAGGTTCGCCGGGATGGCCGCGCAGTGCACCGCCATGAAGGGCCCCTTCGCGCGCTGGCTCGCCTGGTGGATCATCTGGGCGAAGAGCTCCTTGCCGGTGCCCGTCTCGCCGAGGAGGAGCACGGTCGCGTTGGACGGCGCGACGGAGCGCACCTGCTCGATCGACCGCTGGAGCGCCGCGGAGGAGCCGACGACCTCGCCGAGCGCGAACTTGCGGTCGAGCCGCGTGCGGAGCACGGCGACCTCCTTCTCGGTCGAGCGGGCCTTGAGACCGCGCTCCAGCAGCAGCTCGACCTGCCGGAGATCGACGGGCTTCTGCAGGAACCAATAGGCGCCGCGGCTCATCGCCTGGACGGCGGTGTCGACGTCGCCGTAAGCGGTCATCATGATGCAGACGGGCTGCTGCGGCAGCTTCAGCGCGCGCTCGATGACCGACATGCCATCCTCGCCGGCCATGCGCAGGTCGGTGAGCACCGCGTCGGGCGGGACGTCCTGCATGAGGCGGGCGGCCTCGGCGGCGTCCTTGGCGACGAAGCATTCGTACTTGTCGTCGAACGCGGCGCGCAGGCCTTCGCGGGAATGCTTCTCGTCGTCGACGATCAGGACGGTGGGTTTCATGGGGAGCCGGCCTCGGGTTGGGGGCGGCGGGTCGCGCCCCAGGCGCGGGCGGCCTTCTCCGCCAGCGCGGCGCGCGCGGTGGCGACCTCGGCGAGGCGCGCGCGCAGGTTCGCGTTGGCCACGCCGGCGAGGTCGTCGAGGTCGGAAAGGTAGACGCCGTCGACCGCGCGGGCGGCGGGGTCGAAGTTGCGGGGGACGCCGAGGTCGATGAGCAGCAGGGGGCGGCCGTGCCGGCGGCCGGCGTGCGCGCGCAACGTCGCGGCGTCGAGCAGGGCGCGCTCGACCGCGGCGCCGCCGACGATGACATCGTGCGCATGGGCCTGCGCGAGGGCGTCGGCCAGCGGCAGGCAGGCGCCGCCGAACTCCGCGGCGAGGAGGCGCGCGTTCTCGAAGGTGCGCGAGGCGACGGCGACCTGGCCGGCGCCGCGCGAGACGAGCGCCTGCACGACCCGACGGCCGACGTCGCCGGTGCCGAGCACGAGCACGCGGGCGTCGGCGAGCGCGCCGAACGCGCGTTCGGCGAGATCCACGGCGACGTTGCCGATGCTGACGTGGCCGTGCGAGATCCCGGTGTGGGTGCGGGCCCAGGCCGCGGCCTGGAAGGCGCGCTGGAAGACGCGGTTGAGGACGGGGCCGGTCATCCCGCGGGCGAGCGCGTCGGCGTAGGCGTCCTTCGCCTGCCCGGCGATCTCCACCTCGCCGACCATCTGCGAGTCGAGCCCGGCGACGACCGCGAAGAGGTGCTCGACGGCGGCGAGGCCGGGGATCGGACGGAGATGCTGGTCGAGCGCGTCCGGCTCGGCGCCGGTGGCCCGGAGCAACGCGGCGCGGACGGTCAAGGCGGCGGCCTCGTCGCCGACGGCGTAGGCCTCGAGCCGGTTGCAGGTGGCGAGGAGCACCGCCTCGGCGAGACCACCTTCGCGGGCCGCCGCGTAGAAGGCCTCGACCCCGGCGGGCGGCACGGCGAAGGCCGCGCGGTCGTCGAGTCCGGCGGTGCGGTGCGTCGCGCTGAGCGCGACCAAGGTGGCGCGATCGTTGGTCATGCGCGCGCGGCGGGGAGGGCGAGCCACAGCGCCAGGAGGGCGGGCAACAGCAACCAGAGGCTGGCGCGGGCGAACGCCGGTCCGAGCAGACGCTCGCGCCGACGTTGGACCGCGACGAACAACGCGCCCAGCCAGGCGACCGACGAGGCCGCGAGCTTGGGCAAGGTGACCAAGGAGAGGTCGGCGGACCAATCGACCGCGCCGATGACGAGGGAGAGGCCGAGCATCCAGACGGCCGCCCCGAGCAGCTGGCCGCCCACGCGTTCCAACGGCACGAGCGCCGGCAGGAACGCATAGATGCCGCCGAAACGTCGGCCGGCGAGGGCGCGGTGCTGGAGGAGGTAGGCGACGGAGTTGAGGGCCTGGGCGCCGAGCACGCAGTAGGCGAGCACGGCGGTCGCGACGTGCAGGATGATCATCGGCTTGGCGGCGGCGTCCGGCGTGGTCAGCGGCAGACCCAGGAACGCGGCGGTCACCAGGCAGGCGGTCGTGAGCGCGGCGATCGCCCAGGTCGGCAGGCGGTGATCGAAGGTGAGGTCCAGGAACACGGTGAGCGCCGTCAATCCCCAGCCGAGGGTCAAGATGAGCTCCGGCGTACTGCCGATGGGCAAGGTGTGGGCATGTAACCCCTGGTAGGCGAGCATCGCGGTCAGGAGGACCCAGCCGGCCCGCAGCGACCAGAGGCCGGCGACCTTCAGCTTACCGGATCCATCCTTGATGGCGTAGGCATCGAGGACGGTCGCGGCGAGGAACACGCCGGCGCACCCCAGCAGACAATTCGTCGTCAGCGGGGCCACGGCCATGCCGGCAGCCAGAGGTAGCATCCCCCTACTGAAGCGAGGTGTGACAAATTGGCAAACCCACAAAACACCCTAAAAGGTGATGAAAACTTGCAGGTTTACCTCAAAAGGGTAGGGTTAAGCCACTCCCCCATGGCCTACGACCCTTACGACCTCACCCAGCACCCTCCTCGCAGCCCGCGCGTGCGCCTCGGGGGTCTGGTCATTCTGCCCCGGATGCTGGATAAGTGCCGGGCCACATTGGTGGGCAAAAATGGGGAATACACCTATAACTGCTCCCTGGATAAGAACGTCTTGGACTTCCTTGGCGTCGATGCGGAGTCTCTTAAGGCTCAGGTAGCCAAAGGCTTAGGAGACGGAGAAATCCTCGCTTGGATGCTGGCCAACGCCAAGACCCCCCGGCTCGCCCACGAGATCGCGGCCTTCAGCGCCTACCACGAACAACGCGCCCCGTCGGCGGTCGGCGGCCGGGCACGCCTCAGCGAGTACCAGTCCTCCACCCCTGCCGGAGCCAAGCGCGAGGACATCGCCGGGTGGTTTGATGTCCTGGACCTGGACGATCACCAGAGCTTCGGCGGCAAAGTCTGACTTTCCTACCCCCATGAAATCGTTCCTCGCCTCCCTCAGCCTCCTGCTCTGCGCCACGCTGGCCACCGCTGCCGACTTCGACTGGAAGACCCGCTTCCCGCAGGGCCTCGTCGACGAAGCCGGCAAGACCGTCGACCTCGCCTCGCTCAAAGGTAAGACCGTGGCGGTCTACTGCTCCGCCCACTGGTGCCCGCCGTGCCGCGCGTTCACGCCCCAGCTCGTGAAGTTCGCCAACGAGCACAAGGCCAAGCTCGCCGTGGTGTTCATCAGCTTCGACCAGAGCCAGGAAAAGATGTTCGGCTACATGAAGGAAGCCAAGATGCCCTGGAGCGCCGTCCCGTTCAAGTCGGCGGGCGGACAAGCCATCGCCAAGGAACAAGGCGTGACGGGCATCCCGACCCTGCTGGTCTACGGCCAGGACGGCCAGTTGCTGACCAAGAACGGCCGCGACCTCGCCGGCCTCGAGAAGCTGCTCGGCAAGTAAGTGTCCCGCCGGCCGCGACGCGTCCTCCTCGTCTGCATGGGGAACATCTGCCGTTCGCCGACGGCGGAGGAGGTCCTGCGCGTGCGCGCCCGCCGGGCCGGGCTGGAGCTGCACCTCGACTCGGCCGGCACGGAGAACTACCACGTCGGGGAACCGCCGGATGAACGCAGCATCCGCCACGCGGCGATGCGCGGTTACGACCTCTCGGGCCTGCGCGCCCGCCAGGTCGGTCCGGACGACTTCCGGGATTTCGATCTGCTCCTCGCCGCGGACCCGGTGAACCTCGGCGTGCTGCGCGGCCGTTGCCCACCGGAACACCACGGGAAACTCGCGCTTTTCCTCGACGACCGACCCTTGCCGGACCCGTATTACGGCGAGGCGACGGATTTCGAAAAAGTGCTGGATCTGGTCGAAAAGCGGGCGGATTCGCTGATCGCGGCCTGGTCCCGGGCAACTGATTGATTGCCGAGGCGGGCGGCCCGTGGTTGGCTTCGTTTCCGATGTACCAAGTCAACTTCAGCGACCAGGCCATGCGCGCCCTGGGCAAGCTGCCCACCTTGGAGCAGATGGAAGTCGTCGAGGCGTTCTCGTCGCTGACGCCGGAGGACCTGCTCGCGGGACGGTCCGACCTCGGCTCGGTCCGCCGGGCCGGCCACACCTACCACCGCCTGCGGGTCGGCGAGTTCCGCATCTATTTCGAGGCCAAGGAAGGATCGCTGATGGCCCACTACGTGCTCCATCGCCACACCTTCGCCGATTTCGCCTTCCGCTCCCACCTGCCGTTCGCCGATGACGAAGAACGTCTGGAGCAGGAGGGTGGCTTCTGGAAATACCTCGACGAACCCAAGCCCTGACCGTGTCCCACCCTCCCGAAAAGCACGCCTACTCGTCCCCCGAGCAAGCGGCCCGCATCTACCTCCTGCCGAACCTGTTCACCGCCGGGAACATGCTCTGCGGGTTCCTCGCGATCAAGAACTGCATCGAGGCCCGCTTCACCGACCTCGCCGCCTCGGCCCGGGCCGACCACTACCTATGGGCCGTCTGGTTCATCCTCGGCGCGTGCCTGTGCGATCTCTTCGACGGCCGCGTCGCCCGCGCCACCCGTCGCGAATCCCTCTTCGGGGCGGAGTTCGATTCCATCGCCGATACCGTGTCGTTCGGGGTCGCGCCGGCGCTCATGGCCTGCTTCCTGATCATCAATCCCGGCAGCAAGGCGCAGGCCGACGAGAACGTGCAGCTGGCGACCTGGTTGCTCGCCTTCATCTACCTGCTCTGCGTCGGGGTCCGGCTGGCCCGCTTCAACGTGCTCACGAACCCGCTGGTACCGGGGAATGAAAAGCGCGCCGCGGGCGGAGATTTCGTAGGGTTACCTTCCCCGGCGGCCGCGGGTTTGATGGCGTCCCTCGTGCTGGTCCTGAGCAAGGTCATGCGGAACGCGGACCATGCGGATCCCTTCGACCAAGCCGTGCAAGCCTGGTCCTGGAGCCTCCTACCCCTGATGCTCATCATCTCCTACCTGATGATCAGCAACGTGCGGTTCCCTAGTTTCAAGAAGCTTGACTGGACCGCCCGGGCCAAGACGCGGGTATTCATCCTGATCATCATCGCAGGCGCGGTCATCGTCAAATACCCGGCCTACTCCTTCCCCGCGATCTTCCTCGGCTACATCATCTGGAGCGTCTTCCGCCACGTGTTCCTGCTCAAAAAGAGCGAGATCGACCCGGCGCCGGAAGACGACGATGACATCGTGCCCGAAGTGTGAACAAGCCGTGCATCACCCGTGCCTGGAGCAAGGTGTGAACAACGCGGGCTTTGTTCACGCTCCAGGCACAGCCTTGGGTCACTCCGATACCCACGACCTTCAAGGGGTTAGGGACCTATGTACGGGATTCCGCCCCTTACTGATGCTACGGGTATTTATAAATGAAGGTTACTTAGATACAGGAGCCGCCCGGTGTGGGCATTGCAGGGTTGCCACTCACCCCTGGGTTGCTCAATTCTGACCCCATCATGAAGTTCAAGGTCAACCGGAACCACTTTTTCAACGGCCTCTCGAGCGTCACCAACGTCGTCGGGAACCGGGCGACGATGCCGATCCTGCAGAACGTGCTCATCGAGGCCGAAGGGGATACGGTCACGCTGACCACGACCAACCTCGACCTTGGGATCTGCTGCCGGATCAAGGCCGCGGTCTCCTCCCCCGGGCGCATCACCCTACCGGTCAAGAAGCTGGTCCCGATCATCCGCGCCCTGTCGAGCGCCGAGACCATCGTCGAACTCACCGGTAAGGACCGGGTGAAGATCACCTCCGGTAGCTCGGTCTTCCAGATCGCCGGCTTGCCCGCCGATCAGTTCCCGCCGATCTCCAATTTCGCCGGCCAGCCGACCATCGCGATCGACCAGGATAACCTCGGCTCGATGCTCCGCAAGGTCAGCTACGCGCAGTCGACGGACGAGAACCGCTACATCCTCAACGGCGTCTTCTTCGAATTCTCCGCGGGTAAACTGACGCTGGTCGCCACCGATGGGCGCCGGCTCGCCAAGTGCGAGCAGAAGCTGGAAGGGTCCGACAAGTCCCTGGCGCTGATCCTGCCCGCCCGCACGATCACCGAACTTTCGCGCCTGCTGAAGTCCGGCGGCAAGGTGCACGTCTCCAACAACGAGCGCCAGGTCGGCTTCACCATCGATATCCCCACCAACGACGAAGGCCTCGTCGACCGCATCCAGCTCGTCTCCAAGGTCGTCGAAGGCAACTACCCGAACTACCGCCAGGTCATCCCCAAGGAAGCCGGCTCCAAGGTCCGCCTCGAGCGCGAGAAGCTGCTCGAGAGCGTGCAGCGCGCGGCCCTCATGACGGATGACCGCAACAACACCATCCGGATGACCGTCTCGAAGAAGAGCCAGAACCTCGAGATCTCCGCCAAGTCCGATTCCGGCGAGGCCCACGAGCCGATCGCCGTGAAGTACGACGGCCCCGAGGTGAACATCGCCTTCAACCCGCAGTACGTCATCGAGCCGCTCCGCAACGTCACCGAGGACGAGATCGATTTCGAGTTCAAGGACGACATGTCCCCCGGCGTCATCCGCGGCCTCAAGGAAGATTTCCTCTGCGTCGTGATGCCGCAGCGGATCTCCTGATCAGAGCGCGGGGTCGTCGTTGTCCGGCAGGGCCTTGATGGCCGCCAGGATCCGCCGGGAGGCTTCCATGAAGCGTTCCGGATGCTCGCGTCCCGGATCGTAGTCGCCCGGGTGGAGCGGCCGGCCGAAGCGAACGCGGATGCGGGCGGTCCCCGCGGGGAAGAGCGCGCCGCGCGGCAGGACGTCGCGGGCGCCCCGGATGTGGATCGGCACCACGGGCGCGCCCGAGCGGCAGGCGAGGAGGCCGGCGCCCGCCTTGGCCTCGGCGATGACGCCGTCGGCGCTGCGCGTCCCCTCGGGGAAGATCAGCAGCCCGCGGCCGTCCGCGAGCGCCGCCAGCGCGGAACGGATCGCCCCGACATCGGCCTGCCCCCGGTCCAGCGGGATGGAATTACAGGCGCGGATGACGAAGCCGAAGACCGGGTTATCGAAGAGCGAACGGCGGGCGACGAAGGAGATCTCGCGCGGGAGGCAGGAGCCGATGAGCGGCGGGTCCACCATGCTCTGGTGGTTGCTCGCGAACAGGCAGGCGCCCTCGGGGATCGTTTCCCAGCCTTCCACCTCCAGCACCGCGAAGACCTCGATCAGGGAGCGCGCGCCGTGGTAGACGGCCTTGTAGATCAGGTTCTTCGAGGCGAGGATCATCGGCGGGCGGCGCCGACGAGGGCGACGATCTCCGCGACCACCGCCGCGAGCGGCCGGTGGGTGTTGTCGATCCGATGCGCACCGGGGGCGCACATCAGCGGGGCGTTCTGGCGGGTGGAATCGAGGCGGTCGCGGGCATCGACCGCGTCGGCCTGGCCTTCCGCGGCGCGCCGGCGCGAGCGGGCGTCGGCGTCGGCCTCGAGGAAGACGCGGACCTCGGCGTCGGGGAGGACGACCGAACCGATGTCGCGACCTTCCATGATCACACCCGCGAAGCCCTGGTCGCGCGCGAGCCCGACCTGCGAACGTTGGTAGTGCAGCAAGGCGCTGCGGACGGCGGGCAGGGCGGCGAAGAGGGACACGGCCGCGTTGACCGCGGGCGTCCGCAGCGCCTCGTCGTCGGGCAGCCGTCCGCCGAGCGTCAGGCGGGAGCTGGACCCGACCACCCGGGAGCCAAGGCCCAGGTCGCGCAACCCGCGCTCGACGGATTCCGGCCGGTCCGCGGCGGCGCCCTTCGCCAGCAAGGCCGCGGTGAGCGAGCGGTAGTGCGCGCCGGTGTCGACGTGGAGCAACCCGAGCCGGGCCGCCACCTCGCGGCTCGTGCTGGATTTGCCCGAGGCCGCGCCGCCGTCGACGGCGACGCGCACGAAGCCGGCGCGCAGCGCCTCGAGGGCCTCGAAGAAGTCGGGGAACGTCTTGCCGGTGCAACCCGGGTCCCGGATGGCGATCCAGGGGCGACCGTCGCCGAAAAGATCGAACGAACCCAGCACGCCGAAGCTCATCGCCATGCGGTGATCCTCGTAGGTGCGGATCTCCACCGGACCGTCCGCCGCCGCGCGGCGCAGCGCGGCGCGATCGGGGTGGATGGTCAGGCTGGACAGGCTCCCGTCGGCCCGCAGCTCCCCGGCGCTCGGGACGACGCGCTGGCCGAGCCGTTCGAGCTCGGTCGCCATCGCGAGCACGCGGTCGGTCTCCTGCTTGCGCGTGTGGGCGATCCCGCGGATGGTCGTGGGACCGTCGGCCAGCGTGGCCACCGTCGCCAACGTCAGGAACGTGTCGGAGAAGGCGTTGAAATCGAAGTCACCGCCGCGGATCGCCGGCCAGGCGCGGATGCGCAGGGCCGCGTCCTCGCTCGCGAGGTCGGCGCCGCAGGCGGCGGCGACGCGGGCGAACGCCGTGTCGCCTTGCAGCCCGCCGTCGGCGTAGCCGTGCACGCGGACGGACGCGCCGGCTCCGGTCACGGCCGGCAGGGCGATGAAATAACTGGCCGCGGTCGCGTCCGGTTCGATGGCATAGGCCCCCGGGGCCGCGTAGGATCCCGGGGCGGGGCAGGACCAGCGTCCGCCGGCGTCGCGGACCAGCGGCCGGCCGAACTGCGCGCACATCCGCTCCGTCATCGTCACGAACGGCTCCGACACCGTCGAGCCCGCCATCCGGACGGAGGCGCCGGCGGCGAGAGGCAGGACCATCAGCAAAGCCGACAACAGCTGCGAGGAGGCGGAGGCGTCCACCACGAGTTCACCCAGCCGGCCCGCGGTGTGGAGCGTGAACGGGAAGGAGGTCGCGGGGGAGCCATCGGGGGCCAGCGCCCGGCAACCGGCGCCGGCGAGCGCGGCGAGCAGGCCGGCCATCGGGCGCGCGCGCATGGCCTCGTCACCGTCGAGGTGGTAGACGCCGTCCGGGGCCAACGCGAGGAACGCGGTGAGGAAACGCGCGGCCGTCCCCGCGTTGCCGACATGCAGCGTGGCGGTGCGGCGCGGGATCCGTCCGCCCTGGCCTTCGATGCGGATGGTGCGGGCGGCCTCGTCGGCCTCGACGGCGAAGCCCAGCTCGCGCAGCGCGGCGATGAGGATGCGCGTGTCGCGGCTGAAGAGGGCGCCGGTGAAGCGCGTCTCGCCCTCGGCGAGCGCGGCGAAGATGAGGGCGCGGTTCGTGAGGCTCTTCGAACCCGGGACGCGGGCCACGCCGCGCGCCGGCGTCCGGAAGGGCCGGATGGTCAAGGTCGGGGTCATGCGGGACGGTCCAGCGATTGGCGGGCGACGCGGGCTTCCGCCAGCAGGCGGTTCACGGCGGCGGCGTCGCCGCGCTCCACCGCGCCGCGGAGCTCGGCGACGCGCGCCTCGAGCGAGCGCAGGCCGGCGACGACGTGCGGGGCGTTGGCGAGCAGGATGCCCAGCCAGAGGTTCTCCTCGCCGGCGGCGATCCGGGTGGCGTCGCGCAGGCCCGACCCGGCCGCGTCCACGCGGAAGCCCGGCTGGTCGCTCACCGCCAGCATGAGGGCCGAAGCCGCGGCGTGCGGCACATGGCTGATGGCCGCGACGATCTCGTCGTGGTGCGCGGCGGAGCATTCGTTGGTCCGGCAACCCAAGCCTCGCCAGAAGGCTGTCACGCGGTCGACCGCGGCGCGGGGCTCGGCGCCCGTGGGCGTGATGAAGCAGGCCCGGCCGGCGTAAAGTTCCGCCGAGGCGTGCGCGGCCCCGGCTTTCTCGGAGCCTGCCATCGGGTGGGCCCCGACGAAGGTGACGGACGCGGGGAGCCGGGCGGCGGCGCGGAGGATGGCCACCTTGACGCTGCCGGCGTCGGTGACGAGCGCCCCGGGCGCGAGGGCCGGCGCGATCGCGGCGAAGGTCTCCTCGATGCGGTCGACCGGGGTGGCGACCACGACCAGGTCGGCCCCGCGGACGCAATCTTCGACCCGCGCATGCACCGTGGCGACCCGCAGGTCGGCCAGCAGGCGGCGCGAGGCTTCCGAACGCGACCAGCAGCTGAACTCGGCGGCCAGGCCGCGACGGGCTCCGGCCAGCAGGACGGAACCGCCGATGAGGCCCGCGCCGACGACGGCGATGCGCTGGAAGGGTGGTATTTCCAAGGTTGAAGCGGTTCCTTTGATGAACCAGCGTAGGAAACAATTAAAGCCTACAAACTGCCAGCGACAAAGTTCGCGGCCTCCCATGTCCAACGGACCGCACCAGCCCCCTCCTGATTATATCCCCGCCCGGCCCGTCCCGCGGGGCGCGGAGGGGAGGGGCGTCTGGCGGCGCTGGCGGCTACCCTTGGCGATCGGAGGCGCCCTCGTCCTGGCCGTGGGCGGTCTCTACCTCGTCACCCAGTCCAAGCGCCTGACCGGCGGTGGGGCTCTGCGGGCGAACCTGACCCCGGAGGAGATGGAGCAACTGCGGCTGCTGTCCGTCAAGCAGGAGGCGGCTTTCGAGGAGGTCCGGCTCGCGCGCGCCCAGTTGACCGAAGCCGACATCCAATTGCTGGCGTCCGCCCTGCAGGCCCAGGAGGATTACATCACGGCCCGCGGCGCGCTCGGTAAGGATAACGGCCGCCTGGATAACCTGCGGCGCCGTTACCACACCCTGAGGGCCGAGAAGCTCCGCGGCGAATCCGACCGCGCCGAGGCCGCCGCGCTCGAGCTGGCCAAGACCGACCCGCTCCGGGCGACCGAAGAGATCAAGCGCGCCCAGGCCTTGGAGAGGGAGATTTCCGAGCAGTGGGTCTACTCCGGCCTGGCCGAGCCGGGGCGCGTGGCCCGGCTCGACACCCGGCTTCGTCGCCTGGAATCCGAACCCGTCTGGCGACGCACGCGCGACCTCGAAACCGAGGGCAAGAAGCTTGTCGCGGAAGGCCGCCATGAAGCCGCCGCCGCCAAGTTCGAGGAATCCTTGGAAGTCGAGCGGGCCTTCCTCGCGCGCTACCGCGACGTGCGGGCGACGGAATTCGACCGCGAAGACCAATTGACCATCCTGCGGGACACGGCGCGTTCCTTCCCCGATTCCGCGGCCGTCGACGAGCTGGTCCGCCAAGCCTCCGCGCTGGAGCAGTCGGGTCGGTGGGAGCAGGCCGTCCCGGTGTGGGCCCAGGCGGTCGCGCGTTTCCAGGAACTGCTCACGCGCCATCCGCGCTCCGCCTTGGCCGATCGCTCGCGCGACCGTGAACTGACGCGCCGCGGCCACCTCGCCCAGGCGCACCCGCAGGTGGTCGCGGTCGAGCAGCAGGTCGCGACGATGCGGCGGCAGCTCGCCACCCGCCAGGTCGCCGAGGCCTTGGGTCAGGCGGTCGCCGCCGCTGCGGAGTTGCGCCGTCTCAACGAAGCCTACCCGGGCATCTTCCCGCCGAACGAACCACTCCGTCAGGAGGTCGACTTCATCGTCGAACGTCAGTCGACCCTGACCGCCCTCCTGCCGACGATCGACCGCCAGCTGACGCCGCTCCCCGGAGCGCCGGCCTTGCGCCTGCTCAACCGCGAGGTCTCGCAGGGTTTATATGCCGCCTTGGTGGGCGCCAATCCGAGCGCGCAGCAACGCGAGGGGCATCCGGTCGATTCCGTCTCCCATCCGGAAGCGGAGAAATTCTGCCGGCTCCTGGGCTGGGCGCTCGGCGGGAAGGTCCGGCTGCCGACCGTCGCGGAGCTGGCCCGCGCCGCGGGCGATGTCTCCCGGGCGCCCTCCGCCCAGCAGGCCTGGACTTTCGGCAACGGTGATGGCCTCAACACGCATGCGGTCGCGACCAGCCAGCCGAACGCCGCCGGCTTCCATGACCTGCTCGGCAACGTCGAGGAGTGGACCGCGGCGGACCCGAAGGCCGACGAGGCCATGATCGCCGGCGGGAGCGTGGGTTGGCTCGCCGAACCGGGTTTCCCGGCCAAATCCGTCCCGAAGCGCGAGAAGAGCCGCATCCTGGGGTTTCGTATCCTCGTTGAATAATCGGGCCGAACCCTCACGCTGGCGTTCCCCCGATGACCCCGTCGCCTGCCCCTTCGTCCGTCAGCTGGACCCAGCGCGCGCTGTTCTTCCTGGTCGTCTACGGCTCCCTCGCGGCCGGGTCGCTGTGGTTCGCCTATGAGCTGCGTTTCACCGGGGCGAACGTGGTCGGCGCGGAACCGGCGAAGGTGGACGCCTTCCTGCACATGCAGCGCCCGGCCGCCCTGCTTTGGGTCGTGCCGCTGAAGTTCCTGCTCCTGGGCCTCGCCGGCCAGTTCCGGGGCGTGTTCTATTACTTCCGTCTCCACGATGCGCTCCGGATGGCCGGGGCCTTGGCGACCGCGACCTTGCTCATGCTTCTCCTGCCGGAGGTGGCGGGGGCGGTCACCGCGACCGCGACCTTTTCGCTGCCCCGCGGCGTCACGCTCGTCGACTTCAACCTCTCCCTCCTCCTGTTCGTCGGTTTCCGCGTCTCGATCCGCGCCCTGCGCGAACGCTTCTCCGGTCAGGAAGCCCCTGCCGGCGTCGTCGAACGCCTCGTGGTCGTGGGCGCCGGCCGCTCGGGTGAGCAGCTGGTCGCCGAGCTGCGCAGCCGCCGCGGACACGGCCTCGAGCCCGTCTGCTTCGTCGACGACGACCTGGCCAAGCACGGTCTCTCGATCCACGGACTGCCGGTGGCCGGCTCGCCCGAGGCCATCCCGCAGCTGGTCGACAAGTTCGGCGTGACGGAGGTGATCCTCGCGCTCCCGAGCAACAGCGCCAAACGGATCCGCGAGATCAGCGCGATCGCCTCCCGCCAAGGCCTGCGCGTGCGGGTCGTCCCGTCGATGGCCGATCTTGCCGGCGGCCGCGTCCGCGCGACCGACCTGCGTGCCGTCTCGGTGGAGGACCTGCTGGGACGGCAGCCCGCGCAGCTCGACGACGCGGCCATCGGTTCGATGATCGCCGGCCGCACCGTCCTCGTCACCGGCGCCGGCGGGAGCATCGGCCAGGAAATCTGCCGGCAGGTCGCCGCGCGCAACCCCGGCCGGCTGCTCCTCCTGGACCGGTGCGAGGTCCTCCTCTACCAGACCGAGCAGGCCCTGGTCGCCGCCGGCGCCGGCGCCCTTATCACGCCCCTCGTCGGCGACGTCACCGATGAGGCGCGGCTCCGCGAGGTCTTCACGCGTTTCCGCCCCGAGCTCGTCCTCCACGCCGCCGCGCACAAACACGTGCCCCTGATGGAGTCGCAGCCCGGCGAGGCGTTGAAGAACAACGTGCTCGGCACGGCCCTCCTCGCGCGGCTCGCGAGCGAGCATGGGGTGGAGCAGTTCGTCCTGATCTCCTCGGATAAGGCCGTCAACCCCACCAACGTGATGGGCGCGTCTAAGCGTCTCTCCGAACTCGTCATCCAGGGGCTCCAGGCCCGCCCGGCCAACCGCACGCGCTTCGTGGCGGTCCGTTTCGGCAACGTGCTCGCCTCCTCCGGTTCGGTCATCCCGCTCTTCCGCCAGCAGATCGCGGAAGGCGGACCGGTCACCGTGACGCACCCGGACGTGAAGCGTTACTTCATGACCATCCCCGAGGCCGTCGGGCTGGTCCTGCAGAGCGCCACCCAAGGGGAGGGCGGGGACATCCTCGTCCTCGAGATGGGCGAGCCCCTCCGCATCGTCGACCTCGCCCGTCAGCTCATCGAGCTCAGCGGTTTCCGGCCCGACGTGGACATCGAGATCAAGATCGTCGGGCTCCGCCCGGGCGAAAAACTCGTCGAGGAATTGCAGCTGGAGGGCGAGCATTACCGCCCGACCACCCACCCGCGCATCCGGCGTTTCGTGGGCGCCCGCCCCGACCACGCCGCGCTCGACCGCCTCCTGGCCGACGTGCGCGCCTTGCTCCCGCTGGAGCGGGCCGCCTGCAAGCAGGGCCTGCGGGCGCTCGTCCCCGAGTACGTCCCGTACGTCGACTAGGTTTTTTCGGTTCGGGCTTCACAGCCGGACCGGGACGGACACGCTGGGTGCATGGCCCGTCCTTCCGCCACCGCGCCCGTCGTCGGCATCATCATGGGTTCCCAGTCCGACTGGGAGACGATGATCCATGCCGCCGACACCCTCAAGCTCCTGGGGATTCCCTTTGAGAGCGAGGTCGTGAGCGCGCACCGCACCCCGCTCAAGCTCAAGGATTACGCCTTGGCCGCGAAGAAGCGCGGGTTGAAGGTCATCATCGCCGGGGCCGGCGGCGCCGCCCACCTGCCGGGCATGGCCGCCGCGATGACGGTGCTCCCGGTCATGGGCGTACCCGTCCAGTCCAAGGCGCTCGACGGTATCGACTCTTTGCTCTCGATCGTCCAGATGCCGGCCGGCATCCCGGTGCACACCTTCGCGATCGGCCGCGCCGGCGCCATCAACGCCGCCCTCGGCGCCGCCGCCATCCTCGCCCTGAACGACGTCGCTCTGGCGAAGAAGCTCGACGCCTACCGCGCGAAGCAGACCAAGGCCGTGCTCGATAACCCGATCCCCGGCCGCCAAGGCAAGCAGCGCTGATCATGGAGCGACCCTTGATGCCAGGCGGGACCCTCGGGATCCTCGGCGGCGGCCAGCTCGGCCGCATGTCGGCGATCGCCGCCCGCCGCCTCGGCTACAAGGTCCGCACCTTCGATCCCGCCCCCGGGGCCTGCGCCGCCGCGATCGCGGATGAGCATGTGACGGCCGATTGGAGCGACACCGCCGCGCTCACGCGCTTCGCCCAAGGCTGCGGTCGCATCACCCTCGAGTTCGAGAACATCCCGCCCGCGACCGTCGAGTTCGTCGCCCGGAACGTCCCGAGCCATCCGTCGGCCAACGTGCTCGCGATCTGCCAGAACCGTCGCCGCGAGAAGGAGTTCCTGCGCGGCGCCGGCATCCCCTGCGCCCCGTTCGCGGTCGTCGCCTCCCTCGCCGAACTGCAGGCCGCCGTGCGGACGATCGGCTTCCCGTGCGTCCTCAAGACCGCGGATTTCGGTTACGACGGCAAGGGCCAGGTCAAGCTGCCGACCGCCGAGGCCGACCTCGCCGCCGCGTGGGCCAAGATCGGCGGCGGGCTCGGCGTCCTCGAGGCGTGGATTCCCTTCCAACTCGAGATCTCCGTGCTGGTCGCGCGCACCGTCGACGGTCGCACCGCCGTCTACGACGCGGCCGAGAACACCCATCGCAACCACATCCTCCACCTCTCGATCTCGCCGGCGCGCATCACCGACGCGACCGCCGCCGAAGCCCGCGCCTTGGCGCTCGGTATCGCGGAGCAGATCGGACTCGTCGGCCTCCTCGCCGTCGAGATGTTCGTGCAGGACGGCCGGATCATCGTCAACGAGCTCGCCCCGCGCCCGCACAACAGCGGTCACCAGACCTTCGACGCCCACGAGACGAGCCAGTTCGAGCAGCATGTCCGCGCGGTCTGCGGCCTGCCGCTCGGCGGCACCAAGCCCCTGCAGCCGTCGGTCATGCTCAACCTGCTGGGCGATCTCTGGAAGCAAGGGCAGGAACCCGATTGGACCAAGGTCCTCGCGGATCCTTCCGCCAAGCTGCACCTCTACGACAAAGGCCGGGCCGCCCCGGGCCGCAAGATGGGGCACGTGACCGTGACCGCCCCGACGCGCGAGGAAGCCCTCCGCCGCGCCGAGGCGATCTTCGCCGCCCTGTCCGCCTGATCAGTCGAGCAGGTCCGGCTTGCGCGTGAAGAGCGCCACCGGGATCTGGCCGAGCGAGAGGAAGAGCAGGATCGCCTGGAAGACCGGGAGGCGCGCCTTCTGGTGCTGCGCGGCCGCGAGGTAGTTCTTCGCCATCACCTCGGAGATCATCGCGAACGCGAAGAGCAGCGAGGCGACGGAGAGGATGGCGAAGCCGAGCCACCAGCGGTGGTCGGACGCGGTCCGCTGCCAGGGCGTCAGGAGCAGCGCGGCGTACAGGAAGAAGAACCAGCACTCGACCTGCAGCGCGACGGGGAAGGTGACGTACGCCGGGTTCCAGCGGGGCGGGATCCGCCAGGGGCCGAGCGTGAAACCGCCCAGCAGTTCGACGAGCCCGAGGGCGACGCACAGCGCGGCGAGGGCCCAAGAGGCCCAACGCGCATACCGGAGTCCCCGGGCCGTCTTGGTTTCCATCCCGGGAGGGAAAGGGGTAATCGGCCGACCCGCAACCTTCCTCCGCGGTTCAGCGCGGGCGGAACAGGGCGACGTCGCTCCATTCGCCCATCACCCGGCCGTCGGTCGTCGTCGCCTCGCCCCAGGCGGCCTTGGCCTTGGCTTCGAAATGCTCCCGCACGGCCGCCTGCTCCTTGGCGAGGATCCCGCTCAAGGCCAGCACCCCGCCGGGGTTGACCGAGTCGACCAGGTTATCGGCGTAGATGCAGAGCACGTCGCTGATGATGTTCGCCAGCACGACGTCGGCGCGGCCGGTGAGCTTGAAGCCCTCCTCGAGCCCGGCGTGGTGGAAGACCGCGGCCTCGTCGGCCAAACCGTTGTCGACGCGGTTGGCGATGCTGACGCGCACGGATTCCGGGTCCCGGTCGAAACCGGCCACGCGGCCGCAGCCGAGCCGGGCGGCGGAAAGCGCGAGGATGCCGGAACCGCAGCCCGCGTCGGTCATCGACACCGTCGGGGCGGGATGCGTCGCGAGGAAGTCCATCATCCGGATGGCGCACAGGCGGGTCGTCGGGTGGTCGCCCGTCCCGAAGGCCAGGCCGGCGTCGAACCAGATCACCGCGGCGTCGGCGGGCACGGCGTACTGCCCCCGCATCCAGGCCGGCACCCAGTGCAGCCGCCCGTGGTCCCAGGGCTTGAGATGCTCCTTGTACGCTTCCTTCCAGTCCTTGTCGGCGAGGGTCGTCGACTCGTACGTGTCCGGCAGTTTCTTGAAGGCTTTCCGCAGGTCGGTCCAGGCCTCGTCGGCCTCCGCCTTGGTCTCGAAGTAGCCCATCACGAAATGCGGCTTCCCGGGGCCCTCATGGAAGAGCATCCACGAAGAGCGGGTCAGTTCGCAGAAATGGTCCTCCAGCGGCTGGACCAGGTCCTCGTGGATGGGGCACTTCAGTTCGATCATCGGGGAAGGGTCTCGCTCAGGCGGGCGATCACCGCGGGCAGCAGCGCATGCTCGGCGGCGTGGATCTTCTGCGCGAACGACTCCAGGGTGTCGTCCGCCGCGCGGGCGACCCGGCTCTGGCCGAGGTGGGCGCCGCCGTCGATCTCCGCGTTGACCCAATGCACGGTGCAACCGCTTTCCGGCACGCCGGCGTGCCAGGCCTGGCCGATGCCGTCCAGCCCGGGGAAAGCCGGCAGGAGGCTGGGGTGGAGGTTGATGATGCGTCCGGCGAACGCCTCGAGCAAGGGGGCCTTGATCACGCGCATGAAGCCGGCGAGCACGACGAGGTCGACGCCGGCGGCCTTCAGGTCGTCCGCCCAGGCCTGCTCGCGTTCGGGCGAGAACTTGGTCTTGAACGGACCGGTATCGAGGAACCGGGCGGGGATGCCGTACTTCGGGCCGAGGTCCAGCATCTTGCAGGTCGGGACGTCGCACCAGAGGCCGACGACCTGGGCGCGGCCGAGACGGCCTTCGGCCTGCGCGCGGAGGACCGCGTCGGCGTTGGAGCCGCGACCGGAGCCGAGGAGGGCGACGCGCATGGGAGCACGCTGTCCGCCCCCGCCTCGCCTGCAAACGGATTTTCGCCGCCCGAGAAAATCGAAATCAACCTTTGAACCCGCCCGGATTCGGGGAAGGATGGGCGGGCTTACCTTTCCATGGATCGCCGCGACTTCGTCCGTCACTCCGCCCTGGCCTCGCTGGGCGCCGCCTTCCTCGCCGGGTGTTCGTCCGGAGCCGGCGGTGGCGCGGTCGGGCCCGCCGCACCGGCGACGCCGACGCCGAAACCGCCGGTTCCGACCGGCCGGACCGTCCTGGGCATCGACACCTTCGCCGCGCAAGGCTTCGCCGCGTTGAAGGGTCTCCGGTGCGGGCTCGTCACGCACCGCGCCGGCCGCGATGGCGCCGGGCAACGCACGGCCGACGTCCTCGCGCGCGCGCCCGGCGTCCGCCTCACCAAGCTCTTCGGGCCGGAGCACGGCATCGACGGCACCGCCGCGGCGGAGATCGTGGTGAAGCACGCCAAGGATGCGCGCACCGGCCTGCCGGTCTATTCGCTCTATGGCGCCACGCGTCGCCCGACCCCCGAGATGCTCGAGGGCCTCGATGTCGTCGTGGTCGATTTCCAGGATATCGGCTCCCGCTCCTACACCTACATCAGCTGCCTGCGTCTCGTGATCGAGGCCTGCTTCTCGATGCCCCGCCCGATCCGCGTGATCGTCCTCGACCGCCCCAACCCGCTCGGCGGGGAGAAGGTCGACGGTCCGTTCCTCGATCGCAAGTGGCGCAGCTACGTCGGCTCCTATGAGATGCCTTACGTGCATGGGCTCACCATCGGCGAGATCGCCCGCTGGGCGGTAGCGACCCCGGGCGTCCTCGACCTCGACGAGGCCACGCGCCGCCGCGGCTCGCTCGAGGTCATCCCGCTGCGGAACTGGTCCCGCGCCCGGACCTGGGATCAGACCGGCCTGACCTGGGTGCCGACGTCCCCCTTCATCGCCACGCCGCAGGCCGCGCTCGGCTACGCGATGACCGGGCTGGGTTGCCAGCTCGGCGAGTTCACGCACGGCGCCGCCGGCCAGCAGCCGTTCCGCTTCCTCCGCGCCGGTCGGCGCAAGGCGGCCGAGATCGTCGCGGCCCTCGGGCAAGCCGTGCCCGGCCTGACGTTGGAACCGCGCACCTTGGCCGACGGCACCCAGGGCGTCTACACCACCGTCTCCGACTGGGCCCGGTTCAAGCCGTGCGCGATCTCCCTGCACATGATGCGCCAGAGCTGCCTCTGGGATCCGAGCAATCCGTTCGCGCGGGCGACCGGGACGCAGCGCGACCTCTTCATCAAGCACACCGGCAGCGAGGCCTTCTTCGAGGAGCTGCGCCAGAAGGGCGCCCGCGTCGACCTGCCCCGCTGGATGGCGAAGTGGGATGCCGACGCGGCGTCCTTCCGGGCCCGCACGGCGCCGTACCGGCTTTACGCCTGATCAGTAGGCGCGACCTTCGCGCTTTTCCCAGTAGTTCATGTAGGCGCGGTTGAGCACGCCCAGCCCGCCCGGGGTCGGGTAATCGCCCGTGAAGTACCAGTCGCCCCGGCTCGTCGGGCAGGCCCGGTGCAGCGACGCGATCTTCTGGAAGACCAGCACCAGCTCACCCTTCCACCCGGACTTCACCGGGTAGACGAGCTCGGCCGCCTTGGCGGCGATCTCCTGCTCGGTGAAGGCATCGTAGATCCGCTTCACGTGGTTGCGCATCTCGGCGGTCGGGCGTTTCGACTGGGCGACGCAGTCCTCGTAGACCTCGCGCAGCAGGTCGTTCATGCCGCGGTCCTTGCAGAGCGCGACGGCCGCCTGGAAGGCGAGGAACTTGCCCATCTCGGACATGTCGATGCCGTAGCAGTCCGGGTAGCGGATCTGCGGCGCCGTGGACGCGATGACGATGCGCTTCGGGTTCGGGCGCGCGAGGATGCGCAGGATCGACTGGCGCAGGGTCGTGCCGCGGACGATCGAGTCGTCGACGCAGACCAGGGTGTCGCCCTCCTTCACGGTGCCGTAGGAGATGTCGTAGACGTGCGAGGCCATCTGCATGCGGTTCTTCTCCTGGGAGATGAACGTGCGCAGCTTGACGTCCTTGTGGGCGACCTTCTCGCCGCGCGGCCAGCCGCCGAGCACGAGGCGGTCGATGGTGGCCTCGTCGAGCTTCCCGGCCCGCTGCGCCTCGACCAGCTGCCGGCGGACCTGCGAGCGGCGGCGGAGGCGGAGTTCCTCCATCAGGCCGTACCAGGCGATCTCCGCCGTGTTCGGGATGTAGGAGAAGATCGCGTGCTGATGGTCGTCCTGGATCAGCGCCAGGACCTCGTCGGCGAGCGCGGCCCCGAGCGCCTTGCGCTCGGCGTAGATCTCGGGGTCGTTCCCGCGCGAGAAGTAGATGCGCTCGAAGGAGCAGTGCCGGCGCTCGCCGGGCGCGTGCACGACCTCGACCGAGTGGCGGCCGTCCGCCTTCATGATGAGCGCGTGGCCGGGCGGGAGCTCCTGCACGTCCTCCTGGGCGACGCCCACGATGGTCATCAGGGCGACGCGCTCGGAGGCGACGGCGAAGAGGTCCTCGGTGCGGACGTACCAGCAGGGGCGGATGCCGTTGGGGTCGCGCAGCACGAAGGAGTCCCCGTTGCCGATGAGGCCGGCGATCGCGTAGCCGCCATCCCAGTTCTTCGCGGCCTTGCGCAGGACGTTGCCCACGTCGAGGTGCTTGGAGATCTCGGCCTGCACCGCCATGCCGCTCAGGCCCTGATCCTTGAAGGCCTTGAAGAGCCGGTCATGCTCCTCGTCCAGCCAGAAGCCGATCTCCTCGAGGATGGACTGCGTGTCCGTGGAGTAGATGACGTGGGCGCCTCGCTCGGTCAGCGAGCTGTTCAGGTCCGAGGTGTTGGTGAGGTTGAAGTTGCCGGCGACGAGCAGGTTGCGCGTCGGCCAGATCGACTTGCGGGCGTAAGGATGGCACGAGACGGAATCGAAGTTGCCCGACGTCCCGTAGCGGAGGTGGCCGAGGAGGACCTCCCCGCCGAAGTCGAAGTGGCGCTTCACCGTCTCGGGGAACTCCGGGACGATGACGCCCTCGCGGACCTGGTCGGCGTAGGTCTTGATCTGGCGGGTGAAGATCTGCGTCAGGCCCTGCGCGCCGATCTCGCGGTCGCGGAAGAGGAACGCCTCGCCGTTCTCGGCGCCGATCTTGACGCAGCCGATGCCCGCGCCGTCCTGGCCGCGGTTGTGCTGCTTCTCCATGAGCAGGAACAGCTGGTTGAAGCCGTGGAGCGGCGAGCCGTACTTCTCCTGGTACCACTTCAGGTCCTTCGTCAGCCGGACCAGGGCAATGCCGCATTCATGCCGTAGGGAGTCGCTCATCGCAGGCTTCCGAGAATGTCGGCTCCGTGAACCCCCTGTCCAGCGATTACTATCCGGAGCGCAGCACCCGGTCCAGCCGGGCCAGGCTCGCCTCGATCAGACCCGCCATGTCGGTCTCCTGCCGGAAGGCCGGGTCGCGGTGGTATTCCGCCAGCCCCTCGGCCAGTTCGCGGGCTTTCTCGGGGCTGGTCAAGGGGTTGGCGCGCATGGCGGCCAGCAGGTCCTTGACCCGGTCGGGCGCGGCCAGGTGGCGCCGGTGGATCAGGGACTGCTCCTCGCGGCGATACTGGGCGGCGGAGGCCGCGTTGATGTGCTTGGCGCAGAGCTGCGCGAACGGGCGGTTCTCCTTGAAGGACCCGGGGAGGTAGAAGCGTAGCCGGCCGTCGTAGGACTGCTGGTCGAAATCCATCGCGCGGACGCGGATCGCCGTGGCGTCGAAATCCGGCGTGACCGCGATGACGAAGTTGTAGGCCCGCATGTCCCCGAGCAGGCGGACGAGGCAGCGCTCCTCGAACTTGATCAGTTCCTTGGCGAGGCGCACCGGGTGGTGCTGGCCGGCCTCGAGCCAGCCGGTGGCGAAGATGTCCCCCGGGATGCCGGTCACGTGCTCCTCGACCAGCGTCTCGCCCCAGGTGAGGTAGAGCATGCGGTTCGGCGAGAGCAGGTGCTCCAGCTCCAGCCCGCACACGCGGGAGGCGTCGCCGACCTTCACGTAGAAGTAGTCGTGGTTCTCGTTGTAGGCGTTGACGATCCGGACGCGGAAGGGCTGCGAGTTGCCGAAGGAGCAGAAGTCGACGCGGTCCACGTAGACGTGGCTGAAGACCTTCATGCCGCCCTCGCCGCGCAGCAGCGCGTACGTCTCCAAGAGGCCTTGGGAGAGGCGGTCCATCTCGTCGCGCGGGTAGGCGACCGTCTCCCACAGCGTGTCCTTGCCCCGCTCGAGCAGCGGCATGGCCGCGGTGAAGTTGCGGAGCTGCGCGTAGGTGACCGGCAGCGGCACCTCGCGGCCCTCGCGGGCGAGGTAGGTGCGGAGCGCCTCGCCGATCGGGTAGGCCGGCTTGCGGTTCGTCCGCTTGAATTCGGCCTCGGCGCCCGCGGCGTCCATCGTCAGTCGAGGTTGGGCCGGGCCTGGGTCTCCTCGATCGTCATGCGCAGCGGCGCCCCGGGATCGCACTCGGCGCGGTAGGCGACGAACCCGCGGCGATGCTCGTCCCACACCGGCCAGATCAAGGTGCGGTCGGTCTCGGGGACCTGCGTGGTCGCCAGTTCCGCGCGGGTGAAGAACGCGAAGCGCCCTTCGTCGATGGCCGGCGGCAGGCCGCGGAGCGGGCGGCGGCAATCGAAGAGGAACATCAGCCAGTGCGCCTGCCCTTCGTAGCCTTTCTCCGACACCATGCCGAAGAGGTGGAGGTCGGACGTCGCGATATCGACGCCGGTCTCCTCCTTCGTCTCGCGGACGGCGCATTCGAAGGGTGATTCGCCGAGGGCCATCTCCAGCTTGCCGCCCGGCGGGCTCCAGCAGCCGATGTTCGGCGCCTTGGTCCGCTGCAGCAGCAGGAGCCGCCCCGCCTCGTCGCGGAGGAAGACAAGGACGCTGATCTTGAAGGGGAGGGCGGCGGGGCCGGCGGACATGGGGCCACAGTTGGCGGGTCCGCGGTCCGGGACAACCCCGGAGTATCACCCGAGCGTGAGGGCGTCGATGCGGCGGAGCTCGTCGGAGGTGAACGGCGCGGACTTCGCGGCCGCCACGCACTGTTCCAGCTGGCTGACCTTGCTGGCCCCGATGATGGCCGACGTCACCCGTCGGTCCCGCAGGGTCCACGCCAGCGCCATCGCGGCCAGGGGCTGGTCGCGTTCGCGGGCGATCTCGCCGAGGGCGCGGACCTTCGCCAGCTTCGCCGCGTCGATCTGCTCGGGGCGGAGGAAGCCGTGCGCTTTGCCGGCGCGGGCGTCGGCCGGGATACCCTGAAGGTAGCGGTCCGTGAGCAGCCCTTGGGCGAGCGGCGAGAAGATCGCGCAGCCCAGGCCCTCCTTCTCCACCACGTCGAGCAAGCCGGCTTCCGGCGTCCGTTCGAAGAGGCTGTACTTGGGCTGGTGCACCACGCAAGGCGTGCCGAGGTCGCGCAGGATCGCGCAGGCCCGGGCGGTGTCCGCCGGGTTGTAGTTCGAGATGCCCGCGTAGAGCGCCTTGCCCGACTTCACGGCGGTGGCGACGGCGCCCATCGTCTCCTCCATCGGGGTGTGCGGGTCGCGGCGGTGGCTGTAGAAGATATCGACGTAGGGGAGCCCCATCCGCTTGAGCGACTGGTCGAGGGAGGCGAGCAGGTACTTGCGCGAGCCGAAGTCGCCGTGCGGGCCCGGCCACATCGTGTAGCCGGCCTTGGTCGAGATGATCAGCTCGTCGCGGTAGGCCCCGAGGTCCTCGCGGAGGATCCGGCCGAATGTCGCCTCCGCCGAGCCGGGGACGGGACCGTAGTTGTTGGCCAGGTCGAAGTGCGTCACCCCGAGGTCGAAGGCGCGCAAGGCGATCGCCCGCGCCACCGCCGGGTCGTCGACGCTGCCGAAGTTATGCCAGAGCCCGAGCGCGATCTTCGGGAGATGCAGGCCGGAGCGCCCGCAACGGGCTTGGAAGGAGGCGTCGGCGTAGCGCGTCGGGGCGGCGGTATGCATGAGCGGCATCAAGCCCGCGGGTTGATTTATTGTCAGCGAAAATTTTTTCGGCGCGCCTTCGGCGCGGATAGGAAATCCGCACTTTGATAAGGTCGGTTACCTCTAGGCGCAAATGCCGAAGACGCGTTATTTGTCCCGACTGCTGCCCGAGTAACCTGTTTGCCAGGGTAGGCTCTGGTTGGATCCGGGCTGGAGCGGGCCGTTGGCTTCGAACGCGCTGATCCAGGCTTCGGTGAAACAAAGCGAATTGCCTGCCTCGGGTTTGAAATTGGCTGGCCGACCCTCCCAAGCCTTGCGAGCCCCGGCCGCATCAAACATCGCTTGCTGCATCCATAGGATATCCGCCCAATGGTTGAAGGGAGCATCTGGGGCCGGGCCTTTCGCCTGTTTGGCACGAAAGGTCGCGAGCGACTTCACCAGACCCGCATGGTTGCGCCGGGCATAATCAGGATGCTGCCCCAGGTAGAGCGAACCCGGCGTCAACGGGAGGAAATTGATGCCATGCAGGGACTGAGGGTTGGCGTCGAACCACGTCGCATTCGCGCCCTTTCCACCCCAGATCATCGTCACGACCTCGATGGGATACGCGGACGGGAACAGGTCGCCCTGCACGTCGAACCAATAATCCTCGATCGCGGCGACCTCCGTGGCGAGCAGCCAGGCCGCGCGGTCGCGTAAGCGCGTGTCGCCGGTCGCCTCGGCCAGAAGGAGCATCCCGTACCAAGCGTTGATGGATTCGCTGGAAGACTCCTGGTTGTTGCCGTCGCCGAAGCGACCATGGCCGCTCGCCCAGGAATGCCCGGCGTACGGGTCGAAACAGCGGAGGTAAGGGAAGAGCGGGTCCGCCCGGTCGCCGCTGGCGATGTCGCGTACCAATAGCTCGACCATCGGACGCCAGCGGGCGAGCCAGGCCGGATCGCGTCGGCCGAGCACCCCGGCCGCGCGCAGGAAATAGCCGTAGTGGAAATGGTGGTCGTTCAGCTCGACGTCGCTGCCGAAACTGGCGGGGTAGCCGATCAACGTCCCCCAACGCGGCTCATAGGCGAAGACGCCTTCCCCGGGCTTCTTCGCGCGCCCGTCGACCGTCGCGGTGAGGAAGTTCTCCAGCGCGGTCTTCAGGCGACGTTCGCACTCCGCCCCGGCCGGCGCGTCGCCCAACTGCTCCGCCAGCCCGAGCAACGAGGCCCATTTGCCCAGTTGTTTGCCGAGCCAGTAGGTATCCCCGCGGAGTTGCGGCGTGCCCGCGAGGTCCTGCGCGAGAAGTCCGCGCAGTTTCGCGCGATCGGCGTTCGGCGTGACCGGCAGGTCCGCGAGGAGCGGCGGCAGCGCATAGCTTTCCGCGCCTCCTTGCGTCCAGGCCTCGACCTTCATCGGTCCGCGTACGCTCCCATAGGTGAACAGGGCGGGCTGGGTGGCGGAGCGCCATTGGTGCGGGTAGCGCGCGAAGAACGCCCCCGGCGTCCCTGCCTCCTTGACCGCGAACGTCGGCGTCCAGGTCGCCCGCACGCGGCGCGTCGCCGGATCGAAGGTGGCGGCGACGTCGAGCCGGGTGACGTGGTTGTGCGCGCGGGCGCGGAAGGCGTCGAGGGTCGCGGGGCGGTCGTCGGGCAGGATCGCCGCGCTGAACCCATCCGCGCCCTGGCCGAACGCCGCGGTGAGCATGGCCGTACCCTGGCCGGACCAGCGCGCGTTCGAGGGCGCGTAGAGGCCGTAGGTGCGCCCGGCGACCTGGACGACGAGTTCGCCGCCGTGGTCGCGGACGACCTTCGGGGCCGCCTTGAAGCGCACCACGGGGGCGCCGCCGTCGTAAGTGCAGTAGACGAAGGGCAGGCCGTGTCCGAGCGTGACGCTGAACCCCGCCGTCTTTTCGCCGAAGCGCGCGGTCACGGTGGCGTCGGACCAATCGGCGACGCGCGCTTCGCGGAACTCGGCGACCGCGGTGTGGCCGATGGTCAGGTCCAGGGCGTAGGAACCCATGATGGCGTGCTCGTTCGCCGCGATCGCGGCGCCCGGGTAGCCCAGCGCGAGCCCGTCCTTCGTCGCTTTCGCGGAGAGCGGGTGGGGGAAGAGGGTCTCCGAGAGCGGCAGCCAGGCGAGCGAGCTCCACCAGGTGTTCGTGGGCACCGGGCGCTTCACCTCCGCCGTCACGAACGGGGCGACGGGCGGGCCCTTCGCGCCCTCGGGCAGGCCGCGGAGGTAGGAGCCGGCGCCGGCCGGTACCACTTCGGCCGCGCCGGCGAGCGCGCCGACCGTGAGGAGCAGGAGACGGAAGCAGGGCATGACTTGCAGTTTTGCCCGGAGCCCGTCTTTTGGAAGTCCGAACCATGCCCGAGCTCGCCGAAGTGGAGTATTTCCGGAAGCGCTGGAATCCCGGCCTGGGGCGCAAGGTCGTCGGCGTGCGCCTGAATCCGAAGGCCCGCGTCGGTCGCGGCGTCGACGCGCGGGCGCTCGCCAAGGCGCTCACGGGCGCGAAGCTGCTCGAGTCCTTCGCCGCGGCCAAGCAGATGGCTTTCCGCTTCGCCGGCGGAGCCTGGCTCGGCGTGCACCTCGGCATGACGGGCCGGCTCGAAGCCGGGGACGCGGAGCGCGAGCCGACGCCCTATGACCACTTTCAGCTGACGATGGCCGGCGGGCGCGAGCTCGTCTTCGTCGATCCGCGCCAGTTCGGCCGGATCCAGTTCTGGCAAGGCGAGGGCGTGCCGCCATGGTGGGCGAAGATCCCGCCCGCGATCCTGTCCGACGCGTTCACGCCCGGGTTGGTCGCCGCTTTCCTGCGCCGCCGCGCGCGGACGGCCATCAAGGCGGTGCTGCTGATGCAGGAGCGTTTCCCGGGCATCGGCAACTGGATGGCCGACGAGGTCCTCTGGCGCGCGGGCTTCCACCCGGAGGCCAAGGCGGGCGCGTTCGGGCCGAAGGCCGTACGCAAGCTGCACGCGACCCTCCGCGCGGTCTGCGCGGAGGCGATGGCGGTCATCGGCAAGGACTGGTCGGATCCGCCGGATACCTGGCTCTTCAACCACCGCTGGCGCGACGGCGGACGATGCCCGCGTTCGAAGAAGCCGCTGGTCCGCGCCGAGGTCGGCGGTCGCACCACCTGTTGGTCGCCCGCGCGACAGGTCCTCGGCGCCGAACGCCGTTGACCTTCCGCGTCGCCGCGTGAACTTGCAGGCATGCGCATCACCGGCGGCATCGCCCGAGGCATTCCCCTCCGCGTCCCTTCCGCCGGCGGCGTGCGGCCGGCCACGGATTATATCCGCGAGGCCGTCTTCAATTCCTTGGCCGCGTTCGTCCCGGGCACGGTCGTGCTCGATCTCTTCGCCGGGACCGGGGCGTATGGGCTGGAGTCGCTCAGCCGCGGCGCCTTAAGCGCGACCTGCGTGGATCGGCGCATCGGCGCGGAACTCACGGCCAACGCCGCCGCGGTGGCGAAGTCGATGGGGCAGGTAGAATTACCTTTCACCAAAATCACGGGCGATGCGACCAAGCCCGGTGTGGCGGAAGGCCGTTTCGACCTCGTCTTCGCCGACCCACCGTGGGAGCTCTGGCCGACCCAGGGCGCGGAGATCGCGGCGACGGCGGTGAGTTATGCCGACGCCGGCTCGCACGTCCGCGTGGTCCTCGAAGCGCCGGGTGGTTTCGAGGTGCCCGTGCCGGCGGGTTGGAAGCTCAAGAAGGTGATCGGCAAGGGCAAGGGCCAGCCTGCCGCGTCGATCCTCGTGCGCGTCGCCGGCGAGTGATCAGCCGCCCAGCGGGCGATGCTCCTGCCAGACGCCGAGTCCGGCCAGCATGAGGCTGGCTCCGGCCACGGCGGCTGTCTCGACGCGCAGGATCCGGTCGCCGAGGTGGTAGGCGGTGAACCCGGCGTCCGCCAAGGACCGCCGCTCGCCGTCCGACCAACCGCGCTCCGGCCCCAACGCCAGGCACCCGCCTGAAAAATTTTTCGCCGCGGCCCCGAGGGGGCCGCTGGCTACGTAAGGGTCCAGGCTCACATTCCAACCTTGCCTGTCGATGTCGCGGAGCGCCGATGCCAGGTCTGGTTGATGGCGGACGGAAGACACGTGAGCGCTGCAGGCTTGTTCGGCCCCCTTGCGCAAAGACTCGCGCCATTCGTCGTCACGCCAGAGCGAACTTTGCGCGTAAGACGGGTCGCTTTTTTCGGCCTCGAAAAAAACGATCCGGTCGACCCCGAGACTCGCCAGGTCGTGCAGCAGTTTCTTGGCGGTCTGCGGTCGCGGCAAACCAACCACGACGGTGAGTGGCAGGCGCATCTGCGTGGCGGCTTCCCACTGGACGGTGAAACGGAGCGTCGGCTCGAGCGAAGCAATGGTCGCGAGGCCACGCCGCTGATTCTCGATGCCGACGTGAAAGATGCTCCCCGGCCGGAGTCCGACGGTTTCCCGCAGGTGCCGGGCGCGCGGGTCGTCCGCCGCGAAACCTTCCACCGCCTCGCTTTCGGTTATGAGCACCAGATTCACGCCTTCCAAACTGAACCTCCTTCCGACTCTGGCGAGAGGGAAGGGGGCAAACGCTTGCAGGATGTCCGCCCTTCTTTAAGGTGCGGCATGGACCTCTCGGACTTCCGTAAAGAGTACGCGGCTCACGGCATCGACCGGCATGAGCTGATCGACAACCCCCTGCTCCAATTCAAAGCCTGGTTCGAGCAGGCCAAGGCTGCCGGGGTGGTCGAGCCCAACGCCATGGTCCTGTCGACCCTCGGCCTGGAGGGATTCCCGTCCTCCCGGACCGTGCTCCTTAAGGCTGCCGATGAGCGTGGTTTCTCCTTCTTCACTAACTACGCTAGCAAGAAGGGGGCGGAAATCGCCGCGAACCCTAAGGCGACGCTCCTTTTTCCTTGGTTTTCGCTGGAGCGACAGATTCACATAACTGGCTCACTCATAAAGACTTCCGAAGAAGAATCGGTCACCTATTTCGCCCGGCGCCCTTACGGGAGCCAGCTGGGGGCTTTGGCGTCGGATCAGAGCGATATCATCGCCGATCGCCAGGTCCTGGAGGCCAAGTTGGTCGAATTGAAGGCTAAGTACCCCGAAGGGCAGGTCCCGAAGCCCCGGCATTGGGGAGGCTACCGGCTAATTCCGACGAGTTTCGAGTTCTGGCAGGGGCGCACCAACCGCCTCCATGACCGCTTTCATTATACCCTGTCGAAGGACAGTTGGCGCATCGTGCGGCTCTCACCATAAGGTTAGGTTGAATTAGCACTTCTAATAGGGGGTGCCTAGGGGGCTTACTCTGGGGCAGGGGGTACTCGCAGGGTTGACCATCCTGCGTGGAATCATTCACCAATCCCTTTCCCGCGTCTAAATGCGCCCTCTTTCCCTCATCGGCTTCCTCGCTCCGGCCCTCGTTTTCGCCAAAGCCTCCGGCGAGCACGAAGGCGTGTCTCGCGGCGCCACCGACCTGTTCACCCTCGGCGGTTTCCCGATCTCCAATTCGATCCTGACCACCTGGATCATCGCGGTCCTCATCATCGTCGGCGTGCGCTTGGCCGTGGGCACCCCGAAGCTGATCCCGGGCAAGGGCCAAGCCGTCGTCGAAGGCCTCGCGCAGGGTCTCCGCGACGCCCTCGAGCCGATCGTCGGCAAGCAGATGATCGGCAAGACCTTCCCGCTCCTCTGCGGCTTCTTCGTCTTCATCCTGCTGATGAACTGGAGCGGCCTGCTCCCCGGTGTCGGCACGGTCAAGTATCAGCATGACGGCCACTGGCTCGACGCCATCCGCCCGGCCAACTCCGACCTCAATACCACCCTCGCGCTGTCGGTCGTCTCGTTCCTCGCCTGGACCTACTTCGTGCTGCGCTACGCCGGCGTGCGGGTCCTCGTCTTCGACCTCTTCGGCAACAAGGCCGACCGCAAGGAGATCGGCTGGGGCATGTGGATCCTGCTCAGCTTCATCTTCCTCGGCGTCGGCGGCATCGAGGTCGTCTCCATCGCCTTCCGCCTGATCTCCCTTTCGTTCCGACTCTTCGGCAACGTCTTCGGCGGGGAGAACCTCATCCACTCGCTCGGCGGCATCGCCCCCTACGTCATCCCGGCCATCGCCGGCCTCCTCGAGGTGCTCGTCGGCCTCATCCAAGCCTTCGTCTTCACCCTGCTCTCCGCCGTCTACATCGGCCTCATCTGCAACCACGAAGGTGGCCACGACGAGGAGCACGCCCACTGACCTTCCGCTTTCGAGGCGGGTGATTTGCTGGGAGTCCCCCAAGCGGTCCGCCGAGAAGAAACCAACAACAATAACACACATGATCATCGCTGAAATCACTGGTTCCCTCCCCGCCGCCGTCGGCTGCTTCGCCGCCGCCATCGGCGTCGGTCTCGTCGGCGCCAAGGCCGTCGAGTCCGTGGGTCGCAACCCGGAGGCTTCCGGTAAGATCCTCGTCCAGTCCATCCTGGGCATGGCTCTCGCCGAAGCGGTCGCGTTCTACGCGATCTTCCTCGCCAAGTAATTGGCATCGTGGCGGGCCCCTCCCGGGGCCCGCCACTTCCCATTTCCCAGCGCCGATCATCCCACCCCTTTTCAAAGTCCTCACCATGTCCTTCCTCTCCGTCCTCCTCGCTGCCGAACCTGCCAAGGCCGCCGCCCAGGCCGCCCCTGCCGCCTCGGAAGCCCACGGCCCCGTCGCCGACATCGTCTCGCTCTTCGGCAGCTTCGGCGTCGACGGCCCGCACCTGCTGGTCCAGCTCATCAACTTCGCGATCCTCGCCTTCATCCTGCACCGCTTCGCCATCAAGCCGGCGCTCGGCCAGATGGAGGAGCGCAACCGCCTCATCGAGAAAGGCCTCGCCGACGCCCAGGCCGCCACCCAGCGCCTCGCCGACGCGCAGAAGGCGGCCGACGCCAAACTGAACGCCGCCTCCGACGAGGCCGCCAAGATCCTCGCCGACGCCCGTCACGCCGCCAAGGCCGCCGTCGAAGCCGCGAAGGCCGAGGCCACCGCCGCCCAGACCGAAGTCATCGCGAAGGCGAAGGCCGCCATCGAAGCCGACCGTGTCAAGATGCTCGCCGAAGTCCGCGGCGAAGTCTCCCGCCTCGTCGTCGAGACCGCCGCCAAGGTCCTCGAGCAGCAGCTCGACGACGCCACGCGCGGCCGCCTCAACGAGGCCGCCGTCAAGCAGCTCGCCCGCTAAGCTTCCTCCCCGATGTCCGCCGCCTCCGTCCGAGCCGAAGCCAAGCGCCTCCTCGCCCTCTCCCTCGAAGGCGGGGCGGTCTCGTCCGAACGCGTCGGCGCCGTGCTCGCCGCGCTGGCCAAGTCCCGCTCGGCGCACCAGCTGCGCCCGCTCCTCCGCGCCTACCTCACGAACATCCGCCGCGAGCTCGCCCGGGGCGAGGCCCGCATCGAGCACGCCGGCCCGCTCGCCGCGGCCGACGCCGACGCCATCGCCGCGCACTTCGCCAAGGTCCTCGGCCGCCCGGTCCGCCCGGTCGCCCGTCGCAACGACGCCCTCCTCGCCGGCTTCCGCGTCCGCGTCGCCGACGACGTCACCGACCTTTCGGCCTCCCTCCGCCTGGCCAACCTCGCCAAGTCCCTTTCCTGATCCCCTCCTGCCAACCTTAACCTGATTTACCAAACACAATGAGCAACGCGATCGACCAGATCCAGAAAGCCATCGCCGGCCTTGATACCCGCGCCGGCAAGTCCAACGTCGGCACCATCGTCTCCCTCGCGGACGGCGTGGCCTCCATCGACGGCCTCTCCGGCGTCATGATGAACGAGATGATCGAGCTCCCGGGCGGCCTCCAGGGCGTGGCGCTCAACCTCGCCGAGGACACCGTCGGCTGCGTCGTCATGGGCGACATCTCCAGCCTCAAGGAAGGCATGGAAGCCAAGACCACCGGCCGCCTCCTCTCCATCCCCGTCGGCAAGGGCCTCCTCGGCCGCGTCGTCGACGCCCTCGGCAACCCGCTCGACGGCAAGGGCCCGATCGTCTCCTCCGAGCGTTACCCGGTCGAGAAGATCGCCCCGGGCATCATCCCCCGCAAGTCCGTCGACCAGCCGATGCAGACCGGCATCATGGCCATCGACGCCATGATCCCGATCGGCCGCGGCCAGCGCGAGCTCATCATCGGCGACCGCGCCACCGGCAAGACGACCATCGCGATCGACACGATCATCAACCAGGCCAACGCCAACCGCGTCGGTCTCGCCTCCGGCGACGCCAACTTCCGTCCGGTGTATTCCATCTACGTCGCCATCGGCACGAAGAACTCCTCCATCGCCCGCACCATCGGCACCCTCGAGAAGGCCGGCGCCATGGAGTTCACCGTCGTCGTCGCCGCCGCCGCCGCCGACAACGCCGCCAACCAGGTCTTCGCGCCCTTCTCCGGCACCGCCATCGGCGAGTGGTTCATGGAGAACGGCCAGGACGCGCTCATCGTCTACGACGACCTTTCCAAGCACGCCGCCGCCTACCGCCAGATCTCGCTCATCCTGAAGCGTCCGTCCGGCCGCGAAGCCTACCCGGGCGACGTGTTCTACCTCCACTCCCGCCTCCTCGAGCGCTCCGCGCGCCTCGCCGGCAAGGGCTCGCTCACCGCGCTGCCGATCATCGAGACGCAGGCCGGCGATGTGTCCGCCTACATCCCGACCAACGTGATCTCGATCACCGACGGCCAGGTGTTCCTCCAGACCGACCTCTTCAACCAGGGCATCCGCCCCGCCGTCTCCGTCGGTCTCTCCGTCTCGCGCGTCGGTTCCGCCGCGCAGATCAAGGCCTTCAAGCAGGTCGCCGGCAAGGTGAAGGGCGAGCTCGCCAACTACCGCGAGCTCGCGGCGTTCGCGCAGTTCGGCTCCGACCTCGACGAGAAGACCAAGGCGATCCTCGACAAGGGCGACCGCTTCGTGGAGCTCTTCAAGCAGCCCCCGACCGCCCCGAAGTCCGCCGAGATCCAGTGCGGCATCATCTGGGCGATGCAGAACGGCTTCTTCAACGACATGCCGGTGAAGTCCGTCCAGGCCGCCGCCGCCTCCCTCCAGACCCACCTCGAGACCGCCAAGCCCGGCGTGCTCGCCAAGATCCGCGGCGGCAGCAAGATCGAGAAGGACGGCGAAGCCGAGCTGAAGGCCGCCTGCGAAACCTGGCGCCGCGGCTTCAAGGCCTGAGCCGGCCCGTCGCTTCCCCTCCACCTGAACCCCGCCCCGCCACATGCCTAAGGGACTCCGCGAGATCCGCAACCGGATCAAATCGGTCAAGAGCACCGGCCAGATCACCCGGGCCATGCAGCTCGTGGCGTCGTCGAAGATGAAGCGCGCGCAGGACGCCGCCCGCGCGGGTCGCGCCTACGCCGAGCTCCTCGGCGAGATCCTCGACACCGCCCAGGCCAAGGTCGGCGAGTTCGCCCACCCGCTCCTCACCAAGCGCGCCGTCAAGGTGCGCGGCATCCTGCTGGTCACGCCCGACAAGGGCATGGCCGGCGCGCTCAACGGCAACCTGATCCGCCTCGCCGCCGAGCAGCAGGACGCCGTCTTCGTCTGCATCGGCCGCAAGGGCGCGCAGGCGCTCGCCCGTTCCGGCCGCAAGGTCCTCGCCGACTTCCCGGTCACCGACCGCGCCGGCTTCAACGAGGTCCGCCCCGCCGCCGAGTACCTCCTCAAGGCCTTCACCGAGGGCACGGTCGACACCGTCGAGGTCCTCTTCGCCCACTTCAAGAACACGATGGTGCAGACCCCGCGCGTCCAGCAGCTCCTGCCGGCCGACAGCCTGGTGAACCAGGCCCGCGAGTTCCGCGCCAAGCTCGGTCTCCCCGAGCCCAAGGTCGCGGCCGACGAGCGCGACATGATCTTCGAGCCGTCCCCGGCCGAGATCCTCAACCAGCTCCCCGCGCTCTTCTTCAAGCAGGCCGTCCACCAGGCCGTGCTCGAGTCCAAGGCCTCCGAGTTCAGCGCCCGCATGGTCGCCATGAAGGCCGCCACCGACAACGCCAAGAAGATCGGCGCCGCCCTCTCCCTCGAGTACAACAAGGCCCGCCAGGCCGCGATCACCCAGGAGATCCTGGAGCTCACCGCCGGCGCCGCCGCCCAATAATCTCCCCCACCTCCCCCTTCTACAAAACTCATGAGCACTAAAGGAACGATCACCCAGGTCCTCGGCGCCGTCGTCGACGTCCAATTCCCCGCCGACCAGGTCCCCGAGATCTACAACGCGATCCAGATCGACTACAAGGTCGAGGGCAAGGCCACCCGCCTGATCCTCGAGGTCCAGCAGCACCTCGGCAACGGCCTCGTCCGCGCCGTGGCGATGACGACCACCGAAGGCCTCGTGCGCGGCGGCGAAGCCGTCGACACCGGCGCCCCGATCACCGTGCCCGTCGGCAACGGCGTCCTCGGCCGCATCTTCAACGTCACCGGCGACGCCGTCGACGAACGCGGCCCGGTCGAGCACAGCAAGCGCTACCCGATCCACCGCCTGCCCCCGCCCCTCACCGAGCAGTCCACCTCCGCCGAGCTCCTCGGCACCGGCATCAAGGTCATCGACCTCATCTGTCCCTTCGTGAAGGGCGGCAAGGTCGGCGCCTTCGGCGGCGCCGGCGTCGGCAAGACCGTCGTCATCATGGAGCTCATCAACAACATCGCGATGAAGCAGGGCGGTTTCTCCGTCTTCGCCGGCGTCGGCGAGCGCTCCCGCGAAGGCAATGACCTCTACCACGAGATGTCCGAGGCGGGCGTCATCGACCAGAAGGACCTCTCGAAGTCCAAGGTCGCCCTCGTCTACGGCCAGATGAACGAGCCGCCCGGCGCCCGTATGCGCGTCGCCCTCTCGGCCCTCGCGATGGCCGAGTTCTTCCGCGACGAGCAGAACCGCGACGTGCTCCTCTTCGTCGACAACGTCTTCCGCTTCTCCCAGGCCGGCTCCGAAGTGTCCGCGCTCCTTGGTCGCTCGCCCTCCGCGGTGGGTTACCAGCCGACCCTCGCCTCCGAGATGGGCAACCTCCAGGAACGCATCACCTCGACCAAGAAGGGCTCCATCACGTCCTTCCAGGCCGTGTACGTCCCGGCGGACGACCTGACCGACCCGGCTCCGGCCAACACCTTCGCGCACCTCGACTCCACCGTCGTGCTCGAGCGCCGCATCGCGGAGCTCGGCATCTACCCGGCCGTCGACCCGCTCGCCTCCACCTCGACCGCGCTCGCGCCCGAGGTCGTCGGTGACCGCCACTTCCGCGTGGCCCGCGGCGTGCAGGGCATCCTGCAGCGCTACAAGGACCTCCAGGACATCATCGCGATCCTCGGCCTCGACGAGCTCTCCCCCGAGGACAAGCTCGTCGTGTTCCGCGCCCGCAAGATCCAGAAGTTCCTCTCGCAGCCGTTCCACGTCGCCGAGATCTTCACCGGCTCGCCCGGCAAGTACGTCGCCCTCGAGGACACCCTCCGCGGCTTCGAGATGATCCTCTCCGGCGAGCTCGACCACGTGAACGAGAACGACTTCTACATGAAGGGCGGCATCGACGAGGTCCTCGCCGCTTCGGGCAAGACCAAGTAACCGCCGCCGATGTCCCTCACGGTCGAAATCGTCACCCCTGACCGCCGCGCCTACGAAGGCACGGCGAGCAGCGTGACCCTGCCCACCGCCCTGGGCAGCATCGGCATCCTGCCCGGCCACCAGCCCATCACCGCGATCATCGCCGCCGGCGAGGTGCTCGTGACGCTGGACGGGAAGGTCAGCCGCCTCGCGATCGACCAAGGTTTCGTGCGCGTCGTCGCCGACAAGGTCTCGGTCGTCACCGAGGCCGCCATCGACGAGGCCAAGATCGACCTCAAGGCCGTCGAGAGCGCCGAGGCCCGCGCCCGCGAGGCCGTCGAGGCCGCCCGCGGCCAGAAGGATATCGACCCGGTCGAGATCGCGAAGATGGAGCAGATTCTCCGCTTCGCCCTGGTGCAGCGCCTCGTCAAGGGCCGCACTTCGCAGGGGATGACGGAGTAAGCCCGTCGTTTTCGTTTAAAGTCGTTTAAGCGGAACTTGCCCCTCCTTCGTGGGAGGGACAGAGTTCCCCTGTGATTAGATCCGCGATCACCGTCTCCCTCGTCGCCCAAGCCAAGGGCGGTCCCTTCGTCTATTGGGACGGTCTGGAAGCCGCCGCGGCGGCCGCCGCCAAGCTGGGCTTCGACGCCCTCGAGGTCTTCGCCCCGTCCGCCGCGTCCATCGATCGCCCGGCGCTCCACGCCCTGCTCAAGCAGCACGGTCTCGCGGCCGCGGCCTTCGGCACCGGCGGCGGCTGGCTCGTCCACCAGTGGCACCTGACCCACGCCGACCCCGCGATCCGCGCGCAGGCCCGCGAGTTCATCCGCGCCATCATCGACGTCGGCGGCGAATTCAAAGCCCCCGCGATCATCGGTTCGATGCAGGGCAAGGCCGAGGGCGCGGTCACCCGCGACCAAGCCCTGACCTGGCTCGCCGACGCGCTCACGGACCTCGGCGCCCACGCCGCCCGCCACGGGGTCCCGCTCCTCTACGAGCCGCTCAACCGCTACGAGACGAACCTCCTCAACCGCCAGCTCGACGCGGCGAAGTTCCTCGAGGCGCGCGGGATCGGCAACGTGAAGCTGCTCTGCGACCTGTTCCACATGAACATCGAGGAGGTCTCGAACGCCGAGACGCTCCGCGCCTGCGGCCGTCATGTCGGCCACGTCCATTTCGCCGACAGCAACCGCCGGGCGATCGGCTTCGGCCACACCGAGACGGCTTCCGTCATCGCCGCGCTCAAGGACATCGGCTTCGACGGGTATCTCTCGGGTGAGATCCTGCCGCTGCCCGATTCCGCCGCCGCCGCCGCGCAGACGATCCAGGCCATCCGCACCCACTTACCCCGCTAAGACCATGCTCAAGCACCAGCTCATCCACCCGAAGATCTCCGAAGTGCTCGCCCGCGCGGGTCACCACTCCGTGATCCTGATCGCCGACGGCAACTACCCGGTCTGGGGCAAGAAGGGCCCGCACGCCGAGCTGGTCTCGCTCAATCTTTCGCCGGGCATCCCGACGGTCGCCCAGGTGCTGCGCGCGGTGCTCAGCGCCGTGCCGGTCGACGCCGTCAACACGATGGGCATCCCCGCGGACGATTCCTACGCGCAGCAGGGCGAGCCGCCCGTGTGGGCCGAGTTCCGCCAGGAGGTGAAGGCCGCCGGGCTCAAGCTCGAGCTGCGGCCCATCCTGAAGTGGGATTTCTACAAGGCCGTCGAATCCGCCGACCACATCCTCACCATCCAGACCGGCGACCAGGCCCTCTGGGGCAACGTGCTCCTCACCGTCGGCTGCCGCACCGCCTGATTTCCCCGCCCATGAAGACCCGCCCCCTCGGTAAGACCGGGATCGACCTCCCCATCCTCAGCTTCGGCGCCTCGTCGCTCGGCCAGGAGTTCCGCAGCGTCGCCCTCGACGACGCCCTCAAGTCCGTGCAGGTCGCCCTCGACTGCGGCCTCAACTTCATCGACACGTCGCCCTTCTACGGCCGCGGGATGTCCGAAGTGCTCCTGGGGATCGCCCTCCGCGGCGTCCCGCGCGAGAGCTACAAGCTCTGCACCAAGCTCGGACGCTACGACCTGACGCACTTCGACTTCAGCGCCAAGCGCGTCGCGGAGAGCATCGACGTCTCCCTGCACCGCCTCGGCACCGACCACCTCGACATCATCCTCTGCCACGACATCGAGTTCGTCCCGATGCAGCAGATCGTCGATGAGACGATCCCCGCCCTCCGCAAGGCGAAGCAGGCCGGCAAGGTGAAGGCCATCGGGTTCAGCGGCTACCCGCAGAAGATCTTCCGGTTCATCTGCGACCAGGCCGAGGTCGATTGCGTGCTGAGCTACAACCAGCACACGCTCCAGAACACCCGTTTCTCCGACGAGACGGTGCCGTACCTGAAGGCGAAGGGCATCGGCGTGATGAACGCCGGCCCCTTCAGCGCCCGCCTGCTCACCAACGCCCCGTTGCCCGCCTGGCTCAAGGAGCCGGAGTCCGTGAAGGCCGCCGCCCGCGCCGCCGCCGCGCATTGCGCCGCGAAGGGCAGCGACATCGCCAAGCTCGCCCTGCAGTTCTCGCTCCTGCATCCCGACATCGCCACGACGGTCTCGGGCAGCGCCAACCCGACGAACATCCGTAACTGGGCCAAGTGGGCCGCGGAACCGATCGACCAGCAGCTGCTCGCCGAGGTCCAGGCGATCTTCGCCCCGGTCAAGAACCTCGGGCACCTCGAGGGCCTGAAGGAAAACAACTGAGCCGATGAAGGCCATCCGCCTCGACCAGCCCGGTCAGTTCGCGCGCATCGACCTCCCGGAGCCGCCCGCGCCCGCCGCCGGCGAGGCGGTCGTGCGCGTCCACCGCATCGGCATCTGCGGCACCGACTACGGCGGCTACCTCGGCAAGATGCCGTTCTACTCCTACCCGCGTATTCCCGGTCATGAGCTCGGCGTCGAGGTCCTCGCCGTCGGGCCGGGCGTGACGAACGTCCGGCCGGGCGACCATTGCTCGGTCGAGCCGTACATCAACTGCCAGACGTGCTACAGCTGCCGCCGGGGCTTCACCAACTGCTGCGAGAACCATAAGACGCTCGGCGTGATGTGCGACGGCGGCATGGCCGAGAGGTTCCTGCTCCCGGCCCGCAAGCTGCATGTCTCGACCAAGCTTTCCTACGACCAGCTCGCGCTCGTCGAGACGCTCGCCATCGGCTGTCATGCCGTCGACCGCGCCGCGCCCAAGGCCGGCGAGACGGTCCTCGTCATCGGCTCCGGCCCGATCGGTCTCTCGGCCGTCGAGTTCGTCAAGGTCTCCGGCGCGAAGTGCGTCGTCATGGACATGAACGCCGAGCGCCTGAAGTTCTGCACCGATGTCATGAAGGTCGACGGCGTCATCCTGGCCAAGGGCGACGGCTCCGAGGTCGCCGCGCTCGCCGCCCTCACGGACGGCCAGCTCGCCGACGTGGTCATCGACGCCACGGGCAGCCACAAGTCGATGGTCGGCTGCTTCGCCTACGCGGCCTTCGCCGCCCGCGTGGTCTACGTGGGTATCACGCAGCAGGACCTGACCTTCCCGCACGCCCCGCACCTGCACCGCCGCGAGCTGACCATCCTGGCCAGTCGCAACGCCCTCTCGAAGGACTTCGCCCGCATCATCCGCCTGATCGAGGACGGCGTCATCGACACGAAGCCCTGGATCACGCACCACGCGCCGTTCGACGACCTGATCGCGACCTTCCCGACCTGGCTCAAGCCGGAGGCCGGCGTGATCAAGGCCATCGTCGACGTGACCTGACGCCATGCGTCTCGACGCCCACCAGCACTTCTGGTCGTACGACGCGGCGCAATACCCGTGGATCCCGCCGGGGTCGCCCTTGCACCGCGACTGGCTGCCCGCCGATCTCGCCGCGCTGCAGCAGCCGCTCGGTTTCGAGGGCTCCATCGCCGTGCAGGCCCGTCAGGTCGTCGGCGAATCCGACTGGCTGCTCTCCCTCGCGGACAAGCATGCGAACGTGAAGGGCGTGGTCGGCTGGGTCGACCTGCGTTCCGACCGCGTCGAGGCCGACCTCGCCCGCCTCGCCGCGCACCCGAAGTTCGTCGGCGTCCGTCACGTGGTCCAGGAAGAGCCGGACGACGATTTCATGCTCGGGAAGGATTTCCAGCGCGGGATCTCGAAGCTGGCCGCCTACGGTCTGACCTACGATATCCTGATCTACCCGAAGCAGCTCGCGGCCGCGATCCGCCTCGCCGAGAACTTCCCCGCCCAGCCTTTCGTCCTGGATCATATCGCGAAGCCGCCCATCAAGGACGGCACGATCGAGCCGTGGAAGGCGTTGCTCCGGGAGCTGGCCAAGCGGCCGAATGTCCATTGCAAGGTCTCCGGCATGCTCACGGAAGCCGACCACCGTCACTGGCAGGCCGGGCAGTTCCGTCCGTACCTCGACACGGTCTTCGAGGCCTTCGGCCCGGCCCGCCTGATGTACGGTTCCGACTGGCCGGTCTGTCTGTTCGCCGGCACTTACGACCAGGCCTTCCGCCTGGTCGACGACTACGCGCGCGGCCTGACCGAGGCGGAGCGCGCCGGCCTGTTCGGCGATAACTGCGCCCGCTTCTACTTCGGCCGGCGACGGTAAGCCGGTTCAGCGGCTGACGCCCGGTCCCGCGACCGTCTTGAAGATCCAGCCTTCGGCCTGCATGTCGATCGTCAGCTTGCGGCCGGGATTCTCGATCTCCTTCGGGAGGGGGTCGCTGTTCACGCGGAACAACTTCAGCGTGCCTTCGCCGACGAACTCGCCCTTCACGCGCTGACCCGAGGTCGCGACCTCGATGGCCAGGTAGACGTCGAAGACGCCGCCCGGGGTCTCGCCGATGGCGATCTCGATCGGCACTTTCTTGCCCTTGGTCTCGTTGATCCAGGGGCCGGCCTTCATGCGATGCAGGCCACCCGGAGAGCGGTCCAGCACGAACTCCTTGGTGACCACCTGCTTGAAGTCCTTGTAGTTGCCGTCCCGGCCGACGATGAAGTGCTCATAACCGTCGTCGAGGGCGATCTTCTTGTCCCAGCGCACGAGCAGCCAGTCGTCCCCGGTGCCGACGAAGCGGAAGGGCAGGGACTGCGGCACCTCGACCGTGCCCTTGTAGTGCACGACCCAGCGGGAGGGCTTCACTTCCTTCTCGACGCCGTAGGCCTCGGGGGCGGCGTTGGCGCTGCGGGAAGGGATGAAGAGCTGGCCGGCGATGAGCGGCTCCGGGGCCTTGTAGTACTTGGAGAACTTCGTGGGGCTCCAGCCGGACTCGAAGAAATCGCGCACGGCTTCGCGGTACGCCCCGATGCCGGATTGGGGCGCGCATTCGGTCTCCCGTCGGCTCGGCGTCTGCTTCAGGTCGTAGAACGTGCCGACCAGGCCGTTGGTGCCGACCTTCGCGCCGAAGAGCGACACGAAGTTACGACCGTTGCCGCGGCCGACGCCCATGCCGGAGCCGATGCCGCCGCCGGAGCCGCCGCCGAAGCCCTTGGACGAGCCGCCGCCCATCATGCCGGTGTTGAGGGAGGCGACGGACGAGGTGGGCAGGTCGGGCAGGGAAATCGTCGCGGTGCTGCTCTTGGAGGTGATGCGGGCCGCGTTCTTGGCCATCGACTTGGGGTTCTTGGGCTGGGCGCGGGTCTTGAACTGCTTGGCCTTATCACCGGCGGCCCCGCCGCCCTGGCCGGTGGAGAAGGAATCGGGGTCCTTAATGACCGAGTCGGTCACGGTCGAGATGACCCAGATCGCGGCGATCAGGATGAGGACCAAGTGGATGATCAGCGAGATGGTCAGGCCCTCGCCGCCCAGCTTCTGCCAGAAGGTCCGCTTCGAACGGGTCGCCTGGATCTCCTCGGCGGCCGGTTCGGTCGGGAAGGCTTCCGAGGCAGCGACCGACGGGTCCTGTTCGGGGGTGGGGCTGGGGGTCTCGTCGGGCATACCTTAGGGAGCGAATAGCCTACCTCAGCCCCGACCCGGTGGACAACCCCAAACGGGCTTTCAGCGGGCCACGGTGGACCGGACGGCCTTGAAAATCCAGCCTTCGGCGACCATGTCCACGTTGGGGACGCTCGGGTGGCCGTTCTTGATCGCGTCGGGGAGCTCGTCGCTCGTCATGCGGAACAGCTTGAGGTTGCCCTCGCCCTTGCCGTTGGGGGCCATGACTTCGATGCAGAGGATCGCGTAAAAGGTGCCACCGGGGGTTTCGCCGATCACGACTTCCAGCGGGACTTCGGCGTCCTTGGTGATGCTGATCCACGGGCCGGCGCGCATCGGCTTGCCGGTCCGGGAAGGGTGGGTCTCGTCGCACTTCTTATTGCCGAAATCCTTGTAGATGTTTTCCCCGCCGGTGAGGAACTGCTGGTAGCCGGAGTCGAGGGCGACCTTGCGGTTCCAGCGGACCGCCATGAAGTCGTCGCCCGAGCCGACGAAGCGGAATTTGCCGGTCTGCGGCGCCTTGACCGCGCCGCGGTAGTGGGCGATCCAGCGGGAGGGCTTGCACTCCTTGTCGACGCCATAGGCCTTGGGCGCCTCGGTCGCCGGGCAGGGCGGGATGAAGATCTGCGAGGCGAGCAGGGTGTCCGGCGCACGGAAGACGTTGCTCAGGCTCGAGACGGCGAAACCTTTGTCGAAGAACTCGTTCACCTCCTTGTTGTAGAGGCCGATGGCGGGGCCGTTCGAGGGATCGCCGAACTTCTCGGGGGCGCCGCCCATCATCGGGGTCGGCTTGCCCGCCTTGTTCTGCTTGAAGTCGTAGAAGGTGCCGGGGAGCCCGTTCACCGCGGTCTTGCTGCCGAAGACCGACACGAAGTTACGACCGTTGCCGCGGCCGACGCCCATGCCGGAGCCGATGCCGCCGCCGGAGCCGCCGCCGAAGCCCTTGGACGAGCCGCCGCCCATCATGCCGGTGTTGAGGGAGGCGACGGACGAGGTGGGCAGGTCGGGCAGGGAAATCGTCGCGGTGCTGCTCTTGGAGGTGATGCGGGCCGCGTTCTTGGCCATCGACTTGGGGTTCTTGGGCTGGGCGCGGGTCTTGAACTGCTTGGCCTTGTCGCCGGCGGCGCCGCCGCCCTGGCCGGTGGAGAAGGAGTCGGGGTCCTTCTTGACCGAGTCGGTCACGGTCGAAATGACCCAGATCGCGGCGATGAGAATCAGGACCAGGTGGATGATCAGCGAAATCGTCAGCCCCTCGCCGCCCAGCCTCTGCCAGAACGTACGCTTCGAGCGGGTCGCCTGCACTTCCTCGACGGCCGGCACGGGTGTGCCTTCGGCCGGCGTTTCGCCGTTGGACGGCGGCACGGGGGTGTCGCCAGGGAGGGGTGCCTGGGGGTCCGATGAAGACATGACCCTAGGCTGGGCTTATCTCGAAGAAAGCCAATCCCAACTTAACGGCCGGCCGGTCGTCCGCCCGCCCCGTTCAGCGCGGCCCCGAAGACCGGACCCTCGGTCTGGTGATCGATGTGGTTGCTGCGCTTCAGTTGGATCTCCTCCGGTGTGAGCGGCTCGAGCATGAAGATGGGGAGCTGGGTGTCGCGGCCGGCCGTCGGGTAATTGACCCCTTGTTGTTCGATCAGCAACGCCGCCGAGAACAGGCCCCCGTAGGATTCGCCGAAGGCGATCTGGAGCCGGTAAGCCTGCCCCTTGCGCAGCTCGAGCCACTCGCCCGAGTAACGGCCGCCCGCATGGGGCGGGAACCGCAGGCCCTGCCCGTCCGTCTTCTTGGCGTCTTTCGGCAACCAATCCGGCTCGAAGCGCGTCACGTTGAGTTTCGAGTTGGGCCAGAAAGTCGAGAGCACCGTCTTCCCGCCGACCGCCACGACCATGATATCGTCGCCCAGCCCCACGAACCGGTACTTGCCGGTGACCGGCGGGCTGAAGTTGCCTTCGTAATAAGCCAGCCAACCGGGCGCCTGGATCTCCTTCTCGCAATCAAAGGCTTTCGTCGCCTCCGCCGCGCTGCGGGGTGGGATGAAGATGTTCGAAGCGTAGAGTTTGAGCTCCGCCTGGCGGTAGCGCCCATCCAGCAGCGCCTTGGTGCCCGACCAGTTGCGATCCATGGTCTCGAAGGCTTTTTGGATCTGCGCGATGCGCTCGGCCTGGTCAGCCCCGAGCGCCTTGCCGCTCGGGCTGAACTTCAGGTCGTAGAGCGTCCCCTCCAGCGCGTTCGGTCGCTTGAACGAAGCCCCGAAGGCGCCGACAAAATTTTTCCCGTTACCGCGGCCGACGCCCATGCCGGAGCCGATGCCGCCACCGGAGCCACCGCCGAAGCCCTTGGAGGAACCGCCGCCCATCAGGCCCGAGTTGAGGGAGGCCACGGAGGAGCTGGGAAGGTCCGGGAGCGAAATCGTCGCGGTGCTGCTCTTGGAGGTGATGCGGGTGGCGTTCTTGGCCATCGCCTTGGGATTTTTGGGCGGGACACGGGTCTTGAGTACGCACTGCGGGGTCTTGTCGCCGGCGCCGCCGCCCTGGCCGGTGGAGAAGGAGTCGGGGTCCTTCTTGACGGAGTCGGTCACGGTCGAGATCACCCAGACCGCGGCGATGAGAATCAGCACCAGGTGGATGATCAGCGAGATGGTCAGGCCTTCGCCACCCAGCTTCTGCCAGAACGTGCGCTTCGAGCGGCTCGCCTGGATCTCCTCGTTCGCTGGTTCGCCCGCCGGAGTGGCCGAGGTGAGGTCGGGCTTCTCTGGGTGAGATGGGTCCGGGGTGGGCGACATCGCTCACGAGGGTCGGTAAACGAGCCTTTCCGCACAATAAAAAACAACCTCAGCAAGGAGACGTCGCTTTCAAACCAGAAGGGAAGGCCTATGGTCGGAGGCTTTCACCGCGCCGCATGAAAGCCTTGATCAAGAAAGAAGCCGCCGAAGGCCTTTGGCTGGCGGACGTGCCGATGCCGACGATCGGCGACCGCGACGTGCTCATCCGCATCCGGCAGGCCGCGATCTGCGGCACCGACGTCCATATCTGGAAGTGGGATGAGTGGGCGGCGAAGACGGTGCCGGTCGGTCTCACGGTCGGCCATGAGTACGTCGGCGTCGTCGAGGCCTTCGGCCGCGAGGTCACGCACCTGAAGGTCGGCCAGCGCGTCTCCGGCGAAGGTCACATCGTCTGCGGTCACTGCCGCAACTGCCGTGCCGGCCGCCGGCACCTCTGCGCGCACACCCTGGGCGTCGGCATCCACCGCCCCGGGGCCTTCGCGGAATTCCTCTCCCTCCCGATGGAGAACGTCGTCCCGGTGCCGGACGATATTCCCGACGAGGTCGCGGCGATCTTCGACCCCCTGGGCAACGCGGTGCACACCGCGCTCTCCTTCGACCTCGTGGGCGAGGACGTGCTCATCACCGGTGCGGGCCCCATCGGCATCATGGCCATCGCCATCGCCAAGGCCGCGGGCGCGCGCAAGGTCATCATCACCGACGTCAACCCGTGGCGCCTCGAGCTCGCCCGCAAACTGGGCCCCACCCGCGCCGTCGATGTCTCGAAGGAGGACCTCCACCAGGTCCAGCAGGAGCTCGGCATGACCGAGGGCTTCGACGTCGCCCTCGAGATGTCCGGTAACGCGCGCGCCCTCGACCAGATCCTCGACAACATGGCGTGCGGCGGTCGCATCGCGCTCCTTGGCATCATCCCCGGCAAGGCGGCCATCGACTGGAACAAGGTCATCTTCCGCGGCCTCCACATCAAGGGCATCTACGGCCGCGAGATGTACGAGACGTGGTACAAGATGATCGCGTTGCTGCAGTCCCACGTGGACATCACCCCGGCGATCACCCACCGCCTGCCCGCGCGCGAGTTCCGGCGCGGCTTCGAGGCCATGCTGTCTGGACAATCCGGCAAAGTCGTCCTCGATTGGACGCAGCTCTGAACGCCATGTACGCCCCCCTCCAAGGCCTCCTCGCCCAACGCCTCGCCGACGTCCGCGCGAGCGGTCTCTACAAGCAGGAGCGTCTGATCGACTCCGCCCAAGGCTCGCGCGTCCGGCTCAAGGACGGCCGGTCGGCGCTCAACCTGTGCGCCAACAACTACCTCGGGCTGGCGAACCACCCGCAGGTGAAGGCCGCCGCGGCCGCCGCGCTCGAGCGCTGGGGCTATGGCCTCGGCTCCGTCCGGTTCATCTGCGGCACCCAGACCATCCATCGTGAGCTCGAGGCCGCGATCAGCGACTTCCTCGGCACCGAGGACACGATCCTTTATTCGTCCTGCTGGGATGCCAACGGCGGTCTCTTCGAGACGATCCTCGGGCCTGAGGACGCGGTGCTCTCCGACGCCCTCAACCATGCGTCGATCATCGACGGCATCCGGCTCTGCAAGGCCCAGCGGCTGCGTTACGCGAACTGCGACCTGAACGACCTCGAGGCGAAGCTGGTCGAGGCGAAGGGCGCGCGCGTGAAGCTCATCGCGACCGACGGGGTCTTCTCGATGGATGGCACCATCGCGCCGCTCAAGGAGATCTGTGACCTGGCCGACCGGCACGGGGCCGTCGTCATGATGGACGACTCCCATGGCGTCGGCTTCCTCGGGAAGACGGGCCGCGGGACCCATGAGCACCGCGGCTGCCTGGGTCGGGTGGACATCATCACCGGCACGCTAGGCAAGGCGCTCGGCGGCGCCAGCGGCGGTTACACGTCCGGCCGCAAGGAGGTCATCGACATCCTACGTCAGCAGAGCCGCACCTACCTCTTCTCCAACTCGGTCGCGCCGGTGATCGTGGCGACCACCCTCGCCATCCTGAAGCTCCTCCGCGCCTCGACCGAGCTGCGCGACCAGCTCATGGCCAACGCGGCCTACTGGCGTCAGGGCCTGACGGAGCTCGGCTTCGCCCTCCCGCCCGGCGAGCACCCGATCGTGCCCGTCATGCTCGGTGACGGCGTGTTGGCGCAGAAGTTCGCCGCGGCCCTGCTTGAGCACGGCGTCTATGCCGTCGGCTTCTTCTATCCCGTGGTCGCGCAGGGCAAGGCGCGCATCCGCACCCAGATGTCGGCCGCGCACACCCGCGCCGAGCTGGACGAGGCGCTGGCGGCTTTCGCGGCGGCCAAGCGCGACTGCGGCCTCTGACCCGGCTTGCGCTCGGCGCACGGGTCCCTACGGTCGGCCCCATGGATCCCAGCCGCCGCGATCTGGAGGAACGCATCGCCTTCCTCCAAAGGCATGTCGAACAGCAGGACCGCGTCCTGCTCGAGCTCTCGCGCGAGGTCGCCAAGCTGGTCGACCGCCTCGCCCGGCTCGAAGCCAAGACCGCGCAAGCCGCCGATGCGACCGAGTCCGGCCCGCCCGCCGACGAACGTCCGCCCCATTGGTAGGCCGACGACATGTGCGGCCGCGTCACGCAGTTTTCCCGTCACGAGGAGCTCGTCCGGAGCCTCGGCGCGGCTGTGCCCGCCCTCGCGCCGCGTTATAATATCTCGCCGGGCACCCCGCTGCTCTGTCTACGTCGCGAGCAAGGCGCCTTGAAGGCCGAGTCCCTGGCCTGGGGGTTCGTGCCGGCGTGGGCCGCCCCTGATAGCCGGGACGAGGGTCACGCGAACGCGCGCGCGGAGGGTATCTTCGACCGACCGACCTTCCGCGACGCGGCCCGGCTGCGCCGCTGCCTCGTGCCGATCGACGGTTACTACGAATGGAAGACGGAGGGTCGCCAGAAGATCCCTTATTACTTCCGGGCCGCGGACGGTGGCCCTTTGGCTGTGGGCGGCCTCTGGTCCTTGCAGGTCCGGCCGGATGGGACGATGCGCCGGACGCTCTGCCTGGTCACCGTCGCGCCGAACCGCGAGGCCGGCGAGGTGCACTCGCGGATGCCGGTCCTGCTGCAGGGCGCCCAGCAAGCCGCCTGGTTGGCCGAGCGGCCCTTCGCTTCCGCGGATTTCGCGGCGCTGGCGGCGACCGCCCCGGATCGGAGCCTGGCGGTCCACCGCGTCTCGCCTGACGTGAATCGCGTGGCTTGTGACGACCCGCGGTTGATCGAGCCGGTGACGGGGGCGGCGGATCAGCCCGACTTCCTCGGGGATTTGCTTGGCTAAACGGCGGGCTTGGGGCAGAACTTCGGGGTCGATGGCGTCCCCGTTCCACAGTCCGAAGATCGTCGAGAAGCCTTGGGGCCGGGAGATCTGGTACGCCGATCAATCCGCCTACGCCGGCAAGGTGCTCGAGGTGAAGGCGGGCCGCCGGCTCAGCCTCCAATACCACGAACGCAAGACCGAGACCCTCCTCCTGCTGTCCGGTCGCGTGAACCTCACCTTCCGCCCGCTGGCGCCCGGCGAAGACCCGACGGCGGTATCCCCGGAGGAGCCCATCGTCTGGTCGGCCGGGCAGGCCTTGCACATCCCGGCTCGCACCATCCATCGCTTCGAGGCCCTGGAGGACAGCGTCCTCCTGGAAGTCTCGACGCCCGACCTGACCGATGTCGTCCGCCTGCAGGACGACTACCGGCGCCCGGCCCGCGACTGACCCTTTTTCATGCGTAAAGTCCTAGCTTTCGATCTCGGTGGCACCAAGTTCGCCTTCGGCGTGGTCGCCGAGGATGGCACCGTCCTCGGCTCCGGCCGCGTCGAGACCCTGGCCGAGGCCGGCCCGGCCCAGGCCGTCCAACGCGTCGCCGCCGCCGCCCAGCAGCTGCTCACCGAGCTCAAGCTCAAGCCGGCCGATCTCCTGGCCATCGGGATCGCTTCGCCCGGCCCGCTCGACACCGCCCGCGGCTGCGTCGACGGCTCCCCGAACCTCCCCGGCTGGACCGGTTATTCCATCGAGGGCGAGCTGAGCAAGGCCTTCGGCCACCTCCCGGCCCGCATCGACAACGACTGCAACGCGGCCGCTCTCGGCGAGTACGTCTTCGGCGCGGGCAAAGGTAAGCGCAACCTCGTCTACCTGACCATCTCCACCGGTATCGGCGGGGGCGCGGTGATCGATGGCCGGCTGATGCGCGGGGCCAACGGCAACGCCGCCGAACTGGGCCACATCCCCCTGACCATGGACGGCCCGCGCTGCGGCTGCGGCAACCAAGGTTGCTGGGAAGCCTACGCCTCCGGCACCGCCATCGCGCGCCGCACGCGCGAGGCCCTCGCCGCGGGTCGTCCGTCGAGCATCCTGAAGTTCGCCGGCTCCATCGAACAGGTCACCACGCACCACCTCTTCCAGGCGATGGCCGAGGGCGACGCGCTCGCCCAGGACATCTGGGCCGAGTCCATCAACTACCTCGGCCGCGGTCTCGGCGCGGTGATCAACACCTTCAATCCGGACATCATCGTGGTCGGCGGCGGCGTGACCGCCGCGGGCGACGCGCTGTTCGTCCCGATGCGGGCGAAGGCCTTCGCCTACGCCTTCCCGCGCCTCGGCGCCGTCTGCGCGATCGTCCCGGCCGCGCTCGGCGGGAACGTCGGGGTCGTCGGCGCCGCGGCCTGCGCCTTCGAGGCCGCCGGCTCGCCCTGAGCCGCCGGCGGATGCGCGTCAGCGTCGTCATCCCCGCGTTCAACGAGGAGAAACTCCTCCCCGCGACGTTGGCCGCCGTCGGCGCCGCGGCCGAGGCGTTCCGCGCCCGCGGCTGGTCCTGGGAGTGCGTGGTCTGCGACAACAACTCGACCGACCGGACGGCCGACCTCGCGCGGGCGGCCGGGGCCACCGTCGTCTTCGAGCCGGTGAACCAGATCGGCCGCGCCCGCGACGCCGGGGCGCGCGTCGCCACGGGCGAGTGGCTCGTCTTCATCGACGCCGACTCGCTGCCTGGTCGCGAATTGTTCGCGGATATCGCCGAGCGTATCGCGGCCGGCCGGCATCTCGGCGGCGGGAGCACGGTCGAGCTCGAACCGGGCACGCCGCGCTATGCGCGCTTTTTCTGCGGGGGCTGGAATCTCTGGAGCCGGCTCGCGGGTTGGGCCGCAGGGTCCTGCGTCTGGGTCGAGGCGGCCGCCTTCCGCGCGGTCGGCGGCTTCGGCACCGATTATTACGCGGGCGAGGAGGTCTTCCTCAGCCGCCGCCTCAAGGCTCTCGCGCGCACCCGCCGCCTTCGTTTCACGATCCTCGCGCGGCACCCGTTGCGGACGTCGTCGCGCAAGCTGAAGCTCTACACGTTGCGCGAGACCGCCCGTTTCCTGCTCCGGATGCTGTTCACCGCGGGCCGGGCCGCGAAGCGCCCCGAGTCCTGCGAGCTGTGGTACGACGGCCGCCGCTGAGCCTCAGAGCCGGCGCTTCTTGCCGGCCGGGATCGGGAAGACGGTCAGCCGGTCGGAGCGCACCTCGACGGCGTCGCGGTGCCGCAGCCGGCGGGCCTCGGCCGGGCTGACGATCTCATAGTGCCGCGCCGCCGTGATGCGGTCGGCGATTTCCCAGCAATCCGTCGGCAGGTTGACCCAGCGGGCGGTCGGCACGGTCCGCAGGTCGAAGGGCCGCGAGTAGCTGCGCAGGGTTTTGCGCGGCCCTTTCGCGTACTCGTGGAAGTAGGACATCGCGAGCTCCCGTATGGTCCGGTAGACCGGGTCGCGCCAGCGCAGGCAGATGTAGTTCGTCTTCGAGATGGCGCCCCATTTGCCGCCGACCCGGAACGGCGCGATGACATGGTCCATGTCCTGGTGCGCGCTGAAGTCCAGCAGCAGGGGCGGGTGGCCTTGCAGCCAGAGCGCGAACGCCGCGATCATCGCCCCCTCGATGCAGTGCGCGCGCCCGGCCGCCAAGGCGGACTGCACCGAGCGCGCCGTGTCGCCGTCCGGCTCGAAGTTCTGGGGCAGGTCGACGAGGAAGTCCTGGATCGCCTGCGGCGTGCGCAGTCGCGCCAGCGTCCGCGCAAACGGCAGCGCGAGGCCCCGTTGGCGGGCGAGTCGGAGGCGTTGCGGGTAGGACATGGCCGGCGTCCCGGGAGACTGGGCGCGGTGCCCCGTCGGCTCAAGGAGCGAGTGCGCCCGGGGTTTCGGGTTGTCCCGTCGGAGGGTTCCTTCAACCTCCCGCCTTGTCCATGCCACTCTTCGACTTCACCTGCGCCGACTGCGGTCGGTCCTTCGAGCTGCTGCTGCGAGGCGCCGACGAACGCCCGGCCTGCCCGCACTGCGCCTCGGTCCGCGTCGAGAAGCAGCTCGCCCTGGTCGCCGTCAAAGGACTGAAGTCCGACCACGTCCATTCCTCGGGCTGCGGTTGCGGCCCGGCCCGGGGCTCCTGCGGCGCCAACTGATCATGGACCCGCAACTGCTCGACCAACTCCGCTGGGGCGCGCTCAGCCTGCTCCTGCTGGTCATCTCCATCGGCCTGCATGAGTTCGGCCATGCCTGGGTCGCCGATCTCCGCGGCGACCTCCTGCCGCGCGCCCAAGGTCGCGTCACTCTGAACCCGCTGGCCCATGCCGACCTGCTCGGCACCTGGGTGCTGCCGGGTATCATGATTTTCCTGCCCATCCTCCTAGGTCGGCCGCTTCCGTTCGGGCTTCTAGGGTGGGGCAAGCCGGTCCAGATCTCCCTGGCCAATCCCCGGACCCGGCAGATGGACGATATCCTGATCACCCTGGCCGGCCCGGCTATGAACGTGGTCCTGCTGATGGTTTTCGCCCTCATCGGGCAGATCGCCGGGCTCGTGCCGGGCGCGGCCGCGGGCCATGATTTCACGCGGTTCCTGCTGACGGGTATCTTCATGAACGCCGGCTTGGCGGCCTTCAACCTGATCCCGCTCCCCCCGCTCGACGGGTCGCGGGTCTTCTACCGCCTGGGGATCTACAGCACGGACGTCTTCCTCTTCCTGTCCCAGTGGTCTTTCTTCATCCTGATCGTCTTCATCAATACCGACTTCTTCTACGAGGTCGTCGGGTGGCTGATGACCCCCTTCCTAGGGCTGGCCCAGCTCATCTGGTCGGCCTTGGGCTGACCGCCGGCCACCTTCGTCTTGCCTATTTTCGGCCTCCGCCCGAAAGTCGGGACATGCAGACCCTCGGCGAACGCCTCCAAGAAGCCCGGCAGCGACTGGGCGTGACTCTCCGCGAAGCCGCGGAATTCACCAAGATCCGCACCGACTACCTCCAGGCGATGGAGGCCAACCAGTTCGAGTCCATCCCGCTGGCCGACGTCTACAAGCGCGGCTTCGTCAAGGTCTACGCGAAGTACCTCCGCCTCGACGACGAGAAGGCCGGGGCCGATTTCAACACGCACCACTCCGCCAAGGCCGCGCGTCGTCCGCTGGATGCCGCCGGCGAGGAAGAGCCCGCCTTCCAGCCGGTCGCCGGCAGCCTCGCGGTCAACCGCGATACCTTGATCTACGTGGTGGGAGGCGTCGCGTTGGCGGGCCTGCTGATCTGGGCGTTTTTTCGCTGACCGGTTCGCCCCCTCCGCAGGCGGACCGGACGGAACCAGCCAAGGCCGCGAAGCCCCCGGGCCGCCTGCATCAGGTCGGCATCCGGGCGTTGCAAGCGGGCGTGAGTTATCGCCTCTGGGAATTGGACACGCATGAGGAGCGGGCCGGCGGCCTGCTGCAGGCCCGCGATCCCGAGGTCCGCGTCATGGTCCGGGGCGAGTTCATGCTCGAGTCCAACGCCATCGAGAATCTCAGCGTCCGCATCGACGGCGTCATCTACGGGATCCCCGCCGACTCCTTCGGGCGCACCCCGGTGAAGTTCCCGGACCCGCTCACCGTCCCGCCGGCCGCGCCCGCGAAGTCCGTCGCCCCCAAGAAGGCCCGCTAGGCCCGCGGGGGTTGACCCCGCCGCTTTCCCGCCCTAGTCCTTCCGTCGTCTTGTCCTTCCGCCCCGACCATCGCGTCCTCGTGCTCAACCGTCTCTGGCAGCCGGTGAACATCGTGGGGTTGTTGCGCGCGATGAGCCTGCTCTTCCGGGGACGCGCGGCCGCCGTGCACGCCGACGACGGCCACCACCGCCTCTTCAGCGCCGCGGAGTGGGTCGACTTCTCCACGCGCCAACCGCCGCCCGCCGCCGAGTCGGTGCGTTCCCCCTGCATCGTCCTGCGCGTCCCGCGGGTGCTGCTGCTCAATAGTTACGACCGGGTGCCGCGCCGGGAGATCCGTTTCAGCCGGCGCAACGTCTACCTGCGCGACGCCCATACCTGCCAGTATTGCGGGCGCGTCTTCCGCGAGGAGGAGCTCAACCTCGACCATGTCGTGCCGCGCGACGTCGGCGGCAAGACCAACTGGGAGAACATCGTGACCGCCTGCGTGCGGTGCAATTCCCGCAAGGCCAACCGTCTGCCGGAGCCCGCGGGCATGACCTTGTGCCGTGCGCCGGCGCGGCCGAAGTGGCGCCTCGTGGTCGCCTCCTCCCTCTCGCCCGACGAGCTCGAGGCCTGGAAGGAGTTCCTCGAGGTCACGCCCGCCGGTCAGCTGCCTTGGCGCAACTGACCGGAACATCCTTGGTGCGGGTAACCAGATTCGAACTGGTGTCACCACTTTGGAAGAGTGGGGTCCTGCCACTGAACGATACCCGCGGGACCAAGGACGGCCACTATTCCCGGCCCCGGGCGGCGGGTCAAGCCTCCCGAGGGGACGGACATCCTGGAGCGGGTAACCAGACTCGAACTGGTGTCACCACTATGGGAAAGTGGGGTCCTACCACTGAACGATACCCGCGGGCCAGGACCGCCGACTATGCGGCTGACCCGCCGTTGGTCAAGCGGGCTCCTTATGGATGACGCTGAAGGAACCGTTGGTCTCGAGCACGACGTCCTTGGCTTGTTCGATATTCGGGCACCCGGCGGCGCGGAGGGCGGCCATCAGCTCGTGGTGGGTGATGCGTTCCCGCTGCAGGACTTTCTCCAGGACGACCCCGTCGCGCACGAGGAAGACCGGCCGGCCGACCAGCGCCCATTGCGCCCAGCGGAAGTGGCGGGAGAGCAGCAGCATGATCCAGTTCAGCCCGATCAAAGTGCCGGCGAGGAAGAGCCCGCCGCCGAGGCTGTTGTCGCCTCCGTTCATCGCGTTCTGCACGGTGTTGCTCAGGATCAGCAGCAGGATGAAATCGAACGGCGTCATCATGCCCGTCTGGCGCCGGCCCGTCAGCCGGATCAGCGCGAGCAGGAAACCGTAGACGATGAGGCCGCGCACGAGGAGTTCCCACCATGGCAGGACGGGCACGAGCATGGTGGCGAGGTCGAAGTCGGGGCGGGTGGCGGCGGCGAGCATGTCAGGTAGGTTGGCCCAAAAAGGCGCGCTGGCCATGCCGTTTGCGCTTCACCGCCCGCCTTCCTTCGTCATCGTGCTCCGCATGGCCCGCCTCAAGACCTCCGCCCGCAAGACCTCGCCCGCGACCGACGTCCTGCTGATGGCGACCCCGACCAAGAACGCCGACCTGCGGTGGTTCTCGGGTTTCCACGCCTCGGATCCCTTCCCGGCCTTCAGCATCGGCGGCCGGAAGGTCGGCCTGCTCCCGCTGCTCGAGGTCGGTCGCGCCAAGCAGGAGTCGGCCCTCGACGAGGTGCTCAACCTCACCGAGATCATCAACGACCTGCGCCAGACCAACCCGACCGCCGGCGTGCCCGATGCCATCGTTTTCGCGGCGGTCCAGCGCGGCGTGCATCGCTTCCGCGTGCCGGCGGATTTCCCCGCCGGCCTCTTCGTCCGCCTCGGCGAGCTCGGTCTCGAGCTGACACCCGTCACCGGCGCGCTCTTTCCGCACCGCTGGGTCAAGTCCAAGGCCGAGCTGGCCGGTATCCGCGCCGGTAACCGCGCCGCCTGCGCCGGCTTCAAGGCCGTCGAAAAGGCCCTCGCCGAGTCCAAGCCGGACAAGAAGGGTAAGCTTTTCTGGAAGGGCGCGGTCCTCACCGCGGAAGTCCTCCAAGATGAGGTCCAGGCCGCGGTCATCCGCGCCGGCGGGCTCTGCGACACCGGCCTGATCTGCGCGCCGGGCGACCAGGCGGTCGACTGCCATTGCCAGGGCTCGGGCCCGCTCTATGCCGGCCAGCTCCTCGTGCTCGACATCTTCCCGCGCGACCGGGCCTCGTGGAACTACGGCGACATGACCCGCACCTACCTCAAGGGCAAGGCCACGCCCGAGCAGCGCCGGATGGTCACCGCCGTCAAGGAAGCCCACGGCCGTATCCTCAAGGCCCTGCGGGCCGGCAAGACAGGGGCGGAGATCCATCGCATCCCCGTCGATTATTTCCAGTCCCTCGGTTACCACACCGGTGCCGTGAAAGGTACCTACGTCGGCTTCTTCCATGGTTCCGGGCACGGCCTGGGTTACGACATCCACGAGGAGCCTTACCTCTCGTTGCGCAACCCCGCCCCGCTGCAGGCAGGCAATGCGATCACGGTCGAGCCGGGGCTCTACTATCCCGGCATCGGCGGTTGCCGCTTCGAGGACTGCGTTGTGATCACCGCCAAGGGTTGCGAGCTGCTCTCGAAGCATCCCTACCGCTGGGAGATCGCCTGAGCATGGCCACGGGCCGGGGCAGGGCGGGGACCCACACGACGTTGACCGACGCCGCCCGTCCCGTCGCCGAAGCATTGGAGCGGCACGGCCGCGTCTCCCGCGGCGTCATCACCGCCGGCCTGGGCGCGCGCACCTTCTCGATCAAGGTCGTGCCGATCACCGGCGGGCTCCGGGTCACGGTCGTCTCCAAGGGCTCCCGGCAGGACCTGCGCGTCTATGGGCTCACCGCGGAACGTGTGCGCACGATCCTCGCCGGGCCGGACTTTGCCCACTACCTCCTGAATCTCCCGAAGTGAGCGCCCTCCCCGAGATCCTCGCCGAGACGACCGTCGCCGATTGGGCGGCGGCCGGCGAAGGCTGGACGCACTTCCCTTACTGCGCCGCGTACGCGGCCCCGACCTTGCCGGCCCGCTGGACGACCCTCCTGTCGGGCCGATACCACGCGGTCCTGGAAAGCGGCCGCACGGGCAGCCTCACGATCGTCGTCCCGCACGCGTCCCGCGCCCTGGCCTTCCATACGGCCGGCCGGGTCGTCGTCTCCAACGAAGCGGGCGCCCACGAGGAGCCGACCGAACGCCCCCTGGCTTACCTGCGGCGTTGGGCCCGCGAGGTGCGCGCCCCGCGCCTCCCGGGCTGGCCCGCGTTCCAAGGCGGCTTCATCGCCGTGCTCGCGTACGAGCTCGCGACGCAGTTCGAGCCGGTGGCCGCGGCCCCGGCCGACCCGGCGGTGCCGCTGCTCACCTTGCTCGACGCGTCCGAGGCCCTGGTGCATGACGCCGCGACCGGGCGTCTGACCGTCGTCGTCCTCACGGCGGGCGGCGGCGTGTCGGCGCACCGCGCCGCGCGCGCGCGGGCGCAAGCCCTCGCCGCGGATTGGTTCCGCGCCGCGGCGACCCCGGCTTCGCCGGCGGACGCCGCGCCGGCCACGCCGGCCACGCCACGCCGCGCGTCCCTCGACGAGCCCGCGTTCGTGCGGGCCGTGGAACGTGCGCAGGCTTACATCGCCGCGGGCGACACCTACCAGGTCAACCTCTCGACGCGGCTCGAAGTCCCGGCGGTCGATCCGCTCGCGGCCTACGAGGCCATGCGCGCCGGCAACCCCTCACCCTACATGGGATTCGCGCGGCTGCCGGGCGCCGCCCTCGCGTGCGGCTCGCCGGAGCTGCTCGTCTCGGTCGACGCGGGGCGCGTCGCTTCCCGGCCGATCGCGGGCACGCGCCCGCGCGGCGCGGACGAGGCGGCGGATCTCGCCTGGGCCCGGGAGCTCGCGGGCGACACCAAGGAGCGCGCGGAGCACCTCATGCTCGTCGACCTCCTGCGCAACGACGTCGGCCGCGTATCGGCTCCGGGCAGCGTGCGCGTCCCCGAGTTCATGGCGGTCGAGCGCTACTCGCACGTGATGCACCTTGTCTCGCAGGTCGAGGGCGTCCTCGCCGCCGGCGCCACGCCGGCCGACGTCATCCGCGCGCTCTTCCCGGGCGGCACGATCACCGGCGCCCCCAAGGTGCGGACCATGCAGGTCATCGCGGAGCTCGAGCCGGTCGCGCGCGCTTTCTATACGGGTTCGTTCGGTTGGATCGGCGCCTCCGGCGACCTCTGCCTCAACATCATCATCCGCTCCCTCTGGACCGCCGAGGGCCGGGCCTTCGTCCAGGCCGGCGCCGGCGTGGTCGCGGATTCCGACCCGCGCCGGGAGCACGCGGAGTCCTGGCGCAAGGCGCAGGCCCCGCTCCTGGCCGCCGCCCGCGCGGCCCTCCCATGAGCCGGGTCTGCCGCAACGGCGTCCTCGTCGCGGGCGACGCCACGCCGGGCAGTTTCCCGGCGGGCGCGGTTTTCTTCGAGACGCTCGCCCTCCGGGCCGGCCTGGTCGAATGCCTCGACGACCATCTCGCGCGCCTCCGCGCCGGTCTGGACCGCGCGGGTCTCGCGGCCGGGCCGCTCGCCGCCGGCGACCTGGCCGCCTGGCGGGCGGCCCTCCGTCTCCTGGGCGGGCGCGAGGGCGTGCTGCGCCTCGTGGTTGGCCCGGGTTTCGAGGAGCTCGGCCTGCGCGCCCTGCTTCCGTCGCCCGACGTCTTCGGTCTGCGTTCGCTCCGCACCGTGCGCGACGCCCCGGAATGGCTCCCGCGTCCGAAATCCGCGCCCTGGGCGAACTCGCTGGCGGCCGCGGTCGAGCTGCGTTCGCTGGGCGAAGGCGCCGGCGTCGAAGGCGTGCAGTTCGACGCGCGCGGCTACGTCAGCGAAGCCTCCCGTTCGAGCCTGGCCTGGGTCGAGGACGGGGTGTTGAGCGTCCCGGCAGCCTCCACGGGCCGCCTGCCGGGCACGGCGCTCGGCCAGTTGCTCCGCTGCGCCGGCCTGCCCGTGCGCGAGGTCGAGGCGGGCGTGCCGCTCCGCGCCGAGGCCATCCTCGTGCTGCGTTCGACGTTGCCGGGCGGCGCCGCCGCGGTGTCGCGCTGGGACGACGTCGCCGGCCGGCCGCTGTGGTCCGGCGATCCCGCCGCCGCGCGGCCCCTGCTGACCGCGCTGGCCGCCTGGCGGGCTCAGCGTTGCGTGAGCCTGCCGTAGAGGGGCAGGGCGCTCGCGAGGATGAAGAGCGCGAGGAAGGCGACGCTGAGCAACGCGGAGAGGCTGACGGTGACGAGCAGCTGGGCCAGGCCGCGGGCGGCCTCGGTCTCCGGCAACCGGAAGGCGCGGTAGGCGATCCCCGTCGTCACCAGGCCGAGCCCGAAGAGGGTGAGGAGCGCCGCGGTGAAATGATTGAAGAAGAAGTTGGTCAGCGCCGAGATCGCGCCGGGCTCGCTGGCGATCAGCGTGAGCAGCACCGGCTGGGCCCGGAAGGCGATGGCCCCCGCGGCGGCGGGCAAGGCGGCGGTCAGGAAGACGGCCAGCGCCGAGGCCAGCTTCTGTTCGCGGGGGGTCATGCGTGGAGTGTCCCCAGCTTTCGCGGGCGGTCAACGCCGGGATTCTCCCTCGCCAACGGGGGCAAACCGTCCTAGGTCTGGGCTTCGCATGGACCATTGGATCCTCTGGCCCGTCTTCGTCCTCCTCAACGGGTCGGCCGCCGCCATCTCCCTCGTCTCCGGCACCGTCGTCGCCCTTTCCCACGCGGAGCTGGAGGACCTGCGCCGCCGGGACGCGAAAGCGGCGGTCTCGTTGGAACGTAGCCGCGGCGACCAAGGTAACACCCTGGCCGCCTTCGAGGTCCTGATCGCCGCCTTCGTCGGCATGAGCGCGCTCCTGGGCGGCATCCTCGTCGGCGGTCGCCTCCTGCCGGACGCCCTCGCGGGCGGGGCGCAGCTCGCGGTCGCCGCCCTCGCGATCGTGGCCGTCTCGTTCTTCATGGCGTGGCTCACGGTCATGCTGCCCCGCAAGGTCGGCATCCATTTCCGCGTCGCCCTCGCCCCGCGGATCGCCCCCACGCTGTCGCTCGTCCGCGGCGCGGCCTCGATCCTCCGGAGCTTCGGCAAGCTGCACGACTCGCTGGCGCCGCCCGCCGAGACCGGCGTCGACCAGGCCGACGCCGACATCGGGAGCCTCGCCCGCGCCGCCGCCCGTGAGGGCAAGATCACGCAGGCCGAGAGCAACCTCGTCGCCAACGCCGTCCGCCTCGATGACATCCCGGTCTCCCAGGTCCTGACTCCCCGCCCGGTCGTCACCGCGCTGGACGCCGACCTCACGGTCGCCGACGTGCTCCGCCTCTACCCGAACGTCCCGCACGGCCGGCTGCCGGTCTGGGAGAAGAACCCCGACCGCATCGTCGGCCTCGTCCGCCGCCGCGACCTCCTCAAGGCCGCGGGCGAGGACCGCCACGCCACCAAGGTCCGCGAGCTCATGGGCAAGGCGCACATCGTGCCCGAGAACGCGAACCTCTCGGACGCCCTCCACGACCTCGTCCGGAACCACCAGCAGCTCGCGGTCGTGGTCGACGAGTTCGGCGCCTTCGCCGGGGTGATCACCCTCGAGGACATCTTCGAGTCCTTGCTCGGCGTCGAGATCTACGAGAAGGACGATCCGCACCCCGACATGCGCGAACTCGCCCGCCAGCGCGGTCATCGCCTCGGGCGCAAGGGCGCCGGCGACGCGCCGGCGAAGCCCGCCCCATGATCGGGCGCGTGCTCGGCGCCTGGGTCCACGACCTCGACCCGGTCGCGATCCATTTCCCCGCGAGCTGGGGGTTGCGCGGCGTCCATTGGTACGGTCTCGCCTACGCGGCCGGCTTCCTCGCCGCGGCCTGGTTGCTCGGCCGGTGGCGCCGCCAAGGCCTGGCGCCCGCCCGCCAGGCCGCCGACGAATCGACCCTGGTCACGGCGGTGATGATCGGGGTGCTCGCCGGTGGTCGTCTCGGCCACGTGCTCCTCTACGCGCGCGACGAGTTCGCCGCCGACCCGTTCATGGTCTTCCAGGTCTGGAAGGGCGGCATGGCCAGCCACGGCGGTTTCCTCGGCGTGGTGCTGGCCGGCCTCTGGTACGCGCGTACCAGAGGCGTCCCGTTCCTCGCCGTCGGCGACCTGCTCTGCGCCCTCGCGCCCGCCGGCATCTTCTTCGGCCGGCTCGCCAATTTCGTGAACGCCGAGCTGGTCGGCCGGACGACCGACGTGCCGTGGGCGGTGATCTTCCCGCACGAGGGCCTGTCGCCGCGTCACCCGTCGCAGCTCTATGAAGCCTTCGGCGAAGGCCTGCTGCCGCTCGTCTGGGTGCTGGTACGTTACCCGCGCCGCCTCGCGCCGGGCCGGCTCGCCGGCGAATTCCTGCTCCTCTACGCCGTCGCGCGCATCGTGTGCGAGGCCTTCCGCGAAGCCGAGGACGGCCACATCCTCGGGCTGACCGCCGGCCAGTTCTGGACGTTGCCGCTGGCCGCGGCCGGACTCTGGCTGGTCTGGCGCGCCCGGCGGACGGCTGAATGATGTTGCCCGTGCGCGGGGACGGTGGGAGAAGCCAGCCGCGCCATGACGACCGTCCCGCTCCTTGACCTCGGCCCGCAGAACCGCGCCCTCGAAGCGCAGTTCGAAGCCGCCTTCCGCGACGTCCTCCGCTCGAACCAGTTCATCATGGGCCCGCGCCTCGAGGCCTTCGAGAAGGACTGCGCCGCCTTCCTCGGCGTGAAGCACGCGCTCGGCGTCTCCTCCGGCACCGACGCCTTGCTGCTCGCGCTGATGGCCCTGGATATCGGGGAGGGCGACGAGGTCCTGCTCCCGGCCTTCACCTTCTTCGCCACCGCCGGCTCGGTCGCCCGCCTCGGCGCGACGCCCGTCTGGGTCGACGTCGACCCGCATCACTTCAACATCGACCTCGCGGACGCCGCCCGGAAGGTCTCGCCGCGCACCCGGGCGATCATGCCGGTGCACCTCTTCGGCCAGTCCCTCGACCTCGACGCGCTCCAGGCCTTCGCCGCCGCGCACAAGCTCCGCGTCGTCGAGGATGCCGCGCAGTCCATGGGCGCCCGCTGGAAAGGCCGCGCCACGATGTCCGTCGGCGATCTCGGCGCCACGAGCTTCTTCCCCTCCAAGAACCTCGGCGGCATGGGCGACTCGGGCCTGGTCACGACCCAGGACGACGCGCTCGCCGAGCGCGCCCGCATCCTGCGCGTCCACGGGATGCAGCCCAAGTATTACCACCGTGAGGTGGGCGCGAACTTCCGCATGGATCCGCTGCAGGCGGCGCTCCTGCACCTCAAGCTACCGCACCTGCCGGAGTATAACTGCGCGCGCGCGGGCAATGCCAGCTTCTACCATGGCGCGCTCAAGGGCGTCGCCGGCATCGCCGAGAACCGGGCCGGCGCCGATCGGGCCGCGAAGATCCTCCTGCCGGTCGACTTCTCCGGCCAGGGCATCTGGAACCAGTTCACGCTTCGTGTCACCGGCGGCCGGCGCGACGCCCTCAAGGCTTTCCTCACGGAGCGCAAGATCGGCTGCGAGATCTATTACCCGATCCCGCTGCACCGCCAGGAGTGTTTCGTGGATCAGAAGTATCGCGGCTTCGACAGCGTGCCCGTCTCCGAGCGTCTCGCCGGCGAAGTCCTCAGCATCCCGATCTTCCCCGAGCTCACGGGCGAGCAGCGGCAGTGGGTCGCGGATGCGATCGCGGATTTCGCCGCGGGGAAGGGCGCGTAAACAGGGCCTGGGCTTGGGCCCGGGCTAGGGCCAGTTGGAGGCCGCGGAGGACAATGCTCGGTCGTCTCTGGCCTGGACGCGGCAAACATCAGACAGAACTTGTCGCCCGGGTTGCCTAGGAGCGCACATCCCAGCCCCGGCCCTAGCCCCGGCCCTGCCGCTCAAAAGAACCGGATCGTCTTCACCTTCATCTTCTCGTGCTCGGCGTCGGTGCACGGCGCGTCCGTCGGCGCCGCGGGGGCGACGTCGTTCGGCTGCACGAGGCCCTTCGCCAGCAGGTACTGCTCGACCTCGGCGCCGGAGACGTCGGCCAGCATCTCGCCGTCGATCTCGACGCAGGGCGAGAGGCGCTGCCCGGTGCGCTCCACCATCTCGGCGTAGTTCGCCGGGACGTTGATGATGTCCACGTCTTCGTAGGCCAGCGCGTACTTCTTCATGATGGCGCGGACGCCGTTGCTCCAGCCGCAGCTGGGTTTGAGGTAGCACTTGATCTTCATCGTGCTCCCTAGTGTGCGGTTAATCCGCGGGAATCAAGCCCGGCGGGATTTTTTCCCCTCCCGCTCGGGCGGCGGGGCCGGTTCGTACCAATACCCGATACCGTGGATCGTGCGGAAGCAGTCGAGGTCGCGGCCGAAGCCGGCGAAGGCGTCGCGGATCTTGGCGATGTACTGGTCGAGGGAGCGGCTGCGGACGTCGGCATGCACGCCCCAGACGGCGTGGATCAGGCTGTGCCGGCTGATGATGACACCGGGGTTGGCGTGCAGGTGGTAGAGGATGCCGAGCTCCTTGCGGCCGAGCTTGCATTTCCTGCCCGGGCCGAAGACGAGCTCGAGCCGCTCCGGGTGGACTTCCGCGCCATTGAACAGGAAGACCCCGGTCGCGAGGTCGGCGTTGCGCGTCAGGCGGCTGTCGCCCGCCGTCTCGCTGCGCCGGAGCACGGCGTGGATGCGCGCGATGAGCTCGTCCTGGTCGTGGGGCTTGGCGACGAAGTCGTCTGCCCCGAGGTCGAGCGCCCGCGCGGCCTGGCCCGGCAGCTTGAGCCCGGAGAGGAAGATCACCGCCGGCCCGAGCGTCATCCGCCGGATCGACTGCAGCAGCTCCCAGCCATCCACGTCGGGCAGGGCAGGGTTGAGCAGGACCAGATGGACATGGTTCTCCCCGATGAACTTCAGCGCGGTGGCGCCTTTGTGGAAGACTTGGGTGACGAAGCCGGCGGTCTCCAATTGTTCGGTGAGCAAGGCGGCGAGGCCTCGCTCATCTTCAATGATGACCACGAGAGGTTTCTGCTTGGGGCTCATGCAGAAAAGGTGGGGGTAAGACTAGGGGGTGATTACAGATGTAAAAAACAGGGGGATATTGCCAAGCGTTTAAAAACATCTTAATTTCATATAAATGACAGTTATCGAGCGAAAAGGACGGACGGCGAACTGGAAAATATGCCTATTTTTAGGCATATTCATCAGTTCGGCTGCGTGGGGCGGCTGCGCCCTCGCCGAGCAGGCCGGCAAGAAAGGCGCGTTGAAGTCCAAGGACCCGATCGAGGACCGCAGCCTTTTTGGTCGGTGAGCGGTGTCTGGCTCCGACGTTCGGCTGGCATCGTCCGGTCGGGTCGTGAACGGGACAAGCTGAGTAATTATCCCTATTGGTGAGTGGGGGTTCAATGATTGACTCTCAGGTGTCTAAATAGGATACCAAAACCTCCATTTAACCCCTTGCCCCACCCACACCATGCGGATCTCTAAATCTCTGTTGGTGGCCGCGGCTACGCTTGCGACCGCAAGCCTCGCCCAGGCCCAACAAAACGTCACCGGGGCCACCTGGGTGGGGCCCGCCCTGGGCGGCTCAGGGACCTGGGAACGCTGGACCGGCGTACCGGCGCATAACTACTGGACCGCGACCTCCGTGGCCGGCAACCCTCTGGTCTCTGGCGCCCGCCTGACGAACACCGCCACGTTGACCTTCCAGTACAACGGTCCCGTCCTCGCCGAAACGCCCGAGGGAGCCTACCCGACCCAGACCGTCGATATCCTCTACGACTCGAGCAACGTCTCCAGTCAGTCGCAGACCCTGCGCTTCTTCAGCAGCGGCTACCGTCTGTTGCCGGGGGCGTTCAACACCTCGGTGACCGCCGAGCCCACCGCCGCCAATTTCACGGACATCGATCTCGTCCGATCGCCGGCCCTCGCCCCCTACCTCACCACGCCGAACGGCACGCTGCAGCTGGGCACCGTCACCTTCACCACCGCCTCCCCGGTGCTGGCCACGGACCCCAAGCCTTTCGTCGTCCTGCGCAACACCACCACGGCGGACCGCATCACCGTCACCAACGCGGGCACGGTCGCCATCCTCGAGAACCTGGTCGCCTCGACGATCTCCGGCGCCTTCCGCGGCGATGGCGACCTCCGCAAGACGGGCGGCGGTGTCCTGCAGTACCAGGGCAGCGCCGGCAGCATGTTCAACTACTCCGTCGCGCTCCCGTATTCGTACATCCAGACCCCGCTGGGCTTCTTCCTTTCGAACCCGGGCACCAATAACATCTACGGCCTGCGCCCCATCGACCTCAGCCCCAACGTCCCGACCCCCGACCCTACCAACGGCAACAACTGGCGTCTCTCCGGCCTGCAGGGCCGCGTCCAGGTCGACGCCGGCCTGCTCATGGTCAGCGGCCACCTCAACATGTGGCACGACTACGGCGCCCGCGTGGAGAGCCAGATCCTCGCCCCCTTCGAGATCCCCACGCTCGTCAACAACATCTCCCTCGCCGTCGCCGACGCCGACAGCATCGCCTACGCCCTCGCCAAACGCATGACCGGCGTGAGCAGCATCGTCCTGAACGGCTCGGCCGAACTCAGCTTCACCAACACCTCGACCAACGTCGGCGGGCTGCGCCTGAACTTCGCCCACAACCTCCAAGCCGGCGACAACAACGACCAGTTCCAGACCACCGTCACCACCGGTCCCGACGCGAGCTACCGCCTCGGCATCCACATCGACCAGGACTTCGTCGGGTCTGTCGGCATCCTCGCCGGCAGCGGCAAGGTCATCAAGACCGGCGCGGGCACCCTGCGCGTCCTCAACGATTCGCGGATGACGGGCGATTTCATCGCGGCGGGCGGCACGATCATCCTGGAGTCGGCCACCGGCCTCACCTTCGCCAACAGCGGTTCCTTCAACATCGCCGGCACCCAGGACACCGCCGACTTCAACGGCGCCCAGCAGACCGAGGGAGCCCTCGGCCTCTCCCGCCGCGGCGCCAACATCCGCTACGCGGAGGTCGCCTCCAATTCCAACAACTACCCGCGCTGGGACTACCGCCCCGCGCTCTTCCCCGACACCGGCACCCTCACCGTCCAGCGGGATGGCGCGGGCCAGTTCATCTCCTACGCGAACACGGGCGCCGAGGTCATCCTCCGCAACGATCAGACGGTCCGCAACTTCCAGGCCGACTTCGCGCTGCGCTCCAAGGGCACGACCAACATCGGCGGGGCTAACGCCGAGGTCTACACCGCGGTGGACGCCGTGCGCACCGCCGCCGACGTGAGCGACAAGAACGAGCTCGTCATCGCCGGCACCGGCGTGGGCGCCACCTTGCGCCTCGACGGCCACACCCTCACCATCAACCAGGACGCGGGCCGGGACGGCTTCTTCGCCGGCAACATCTTCGGCTACGATTCCGTCAACAACGTGCCCGGCGGCCGCATCGTGAAGACCGGCGCGGGCACCCTCGTGCTCCTGCTCGCCGGCGGTTCCTCCTACGATGAGACCCTGGTCCTGGGCGGGACGTTCATCGCCAACGCGCAGGGCCTGGGCCAGAAGCAGGTCTTCATCGGCGACAACGGCACCTTCGCCATCCTGCAGAACAACTCCGGCACGCTTTCCGCCAACCTCGCGGGCTCCGCGGGCTCGACCCTCAAGCTGCTGGCCTCGGCGGTGCTCGACAACGGCAGCGGCGCCGGCATCCAGGTGAATCCGGGCCTCGACCCCGGCGAGCTCAACGTCATCAACGCGCAGGACCAGTTCCGCGGCAGCATCCTCGTCAACGACGGCGTGGACCTTTCCTTCTCCGGCGGCCGGAACAACACGTTCATCAACGCCACCGCCGTCACGCTCGACTCCGGCTCCGCCCGCGAGACCGTGCTCCGGTTCGGCGACACCAACCAGCTCATCCGCAACCTGGCGGGCAACGCCTCCGCGCGCGTCGAGCTCGGCCGCGGCGACATCACCCTGGAGCAGAACGCGAGCCTGGCGTACGCCGGCTTCATCACCGGTGTCGGCAGCCTGATCAAGCAGGGCACCGCCGGCTTCACCTTGGCGGGCACCACCGGCACCAACCTCTTCAAGGACGCCTACTACGGCGCGACCATCGTCCGTCCGGGCGGCGCCCTGATCGCCGGCACCGCCAACGCCACGCCCAACACCTCGGCCCTCGTGCTCGTCGGCGCCGGCACCTACACGCAGGGTAACCAGGACCAGGTCGTGGGCGCCCTCTTCGGCTCGGCCAGTTCCTTCGTCAACCTCGGCACGGGCAACCTGACCGTGGGCTACACGTCCGCGCGGGCGGCCTCCCTCACCACCGCCCTGCAGGGCTCGAACCCGCTCCTCGCCGACTACCTCGGGACCACCACGCAGTTCGACCCGATCCTGCCCTTGCAGCCCCTGCCGGTCCAGCCGACGGGCGTGGCGGGTGAGCTTGGGTCCACCTCGTTGGCGCTGAGCTCGGTCGCCGATGTCGGCGTCGGCCAGATCATCGGCGGGCCCGCGCTCGACGGCGGCACCTACGTCACGAAGGTCATCGCGGCCGGCTCCACCGCCGTCGCCGGCACCATCGCCGCCGGTCTCACCGCGCTCCCCACCACGGACGCCAGCGGCCTCTCCGTCGGCCAGATCATCACCGGTACCGGCATCGCCGCCGACACCGTGATCACCGCGATCACCGGCAACAACCTCACCCTGAGCAAGCCGCTCGCCGGCGTCGCGACCGGCGCCGTCACCGGCCTGGCCGGCGTCGAACTGAGCGCGCCGCTCGTCGCGCCCGCGTTGAACGAGAATTTCGCCGTCCTCCGCGTCCGCACCATCGACGTCAGCTCCCTGTCGCTCAGCGCCGCCGAGCTCAACCAGCTCTACACCGGCAACCTGTCGATGCCCGAGCTGACCTCGCTTTACCTCAGCCGCGTCGCCGTCGGTACCGGCATCGGTAGCTACGTCGCTCCGACCGCCGCCGCCGAGCTTGCCTTCGCGGCGACCCGTTCCTTCGACGGCCGCCTGGTCGGTTCCGGCGCGTTGATCAAGATCGGCAACGAGGATCTCAACTTCGGCGGCTCCAGCCCCGACTTCACCGGCCGCGTCGAGATCGCCGGCGGCACCCTCAACCTCATCTGGGCCACGGGCTCGAACGAGGCTCCGCTCCGGAACGCCCAGTACTTCCTGACCACCGCCCCGGGCGTGCTCGCCGTCACGGTCAACGATGCCTACGACCCCGTCACCGATCTCACCAAGCGCACTTTCACGGCGCCGATCGTCGGCACCGGCGGCTTCGTCAAGCGCGGCGAAGGCTACCTTAAGCTCGCGCCCGGCGTCGTCGTCGGCCAGACGCCTTACACCGGCACCACGACCGTGCAGGCCGGCTGGCTGGAGATGGCGGCCTTGGCCACCAACGGTCCGGCGGTCTTCGATCCGCTTTCCTTGGGCGTCCTGGGCGGCGCCGGCGCCGCGAACAGCATCGCCCTGGTCGATGTGACCGGCTTGTCCGTCGGCCAGGTCGTCGTCGGCACGGGCATCCCCGCGGGCACCTCGATCACCGGCATCCTCGCCGCGGGTTCGGGCACCATCACAGGGACCATCCCCACCGGGGATACCATCCTGCCCATGGCCAACACTGCCGGCCTCTCCGTGGGCCAGATCGTCACCGGCTTCGGCATCCCCTTCAACACGACCGTCACCGCGATCGCGCCGAACGCCAGCGTCACCTTGAGCAACCCGCTCCAGTCCGCCGCGTCGGGCGTGGTCACCGGCCTGGCCGGCGTCACCCTGAGCGCGAACCTGACCCAAGCGGCCGCTGGCAACCTCAGCGTGCTGTCGCACCTCGTGCTGACCACGCCCGTCGACGTGACCTACACCGGCGCCGTTTCCGGCGTCGGCCAGCTCGAGATCCGGGCCGGCTCCAAGGTCCTGACCGCGGGCGGTTCCCTCACCCATACCGGCGGCACCTTGGTGCGCACCGGCACGCTCCTCGCCTCGGCCGGTTGGGCCGGCGCGACGACGGGCGACATCACCGTTCTCGCCGGCGCGACCGCCCGGCTCAACGTCCAGCTCGACAAGGCCGTGACGAGCGGTGCCATCAGCACCAATCGCCTCATCGTCGCCGATGTCGCCGGGCTGGCCACCGGCCAGGTCGTCGTCGGCACGGGCATCCCCCAAGGCACGACCATCACCGGCATCAATCTCGTCACCCGGGAGCTGACGCTTTCGGCCGCCCTCACCGCGGCCGCCAGCGGCACGCTGCAGGTGGCCAACGACCTGTCCGCCACCGGCGTCTTCGTCGGCGCCGGCACCGTCATCAAGGAAGGCATCGGTTCGTTGACGCTGAACACGCCGACCACCGCCTTCGCCGGCACCTTCCGCTCCGACGCGGGCACGACCAACCTCGTCGCCGACAACCTGTTCGGCAACCCGAACGCGTTGCCGGTCCAGTCCGTCGCCGCCGTCGACCTCCGGGGCGCCTCCGTGCTCAACGTCCAGGACGGCACCGACCAGTCTTTCCGTAACCTGTCCGGCGAAGCCGGTACGTCGATCGTCTTCGGTGACGTCGGTTCGGTCGTCACCTTGCAGGTCGATCCGGTCGGCAACTACAGCTTCGCCGGCCGTTTCCAGCAGGCCGCGGGTGTCACCGATGGCACCATCTTCAAGACCGGCACGGGCACCCTGACCCTCGCGCCCACCGCGGGCCCGAACAGCCTCGACGCCGTCGTCGTGACCGCGGGCAAGCTCGTCGGCACCACCGCCGGCTTCGCCACGGCCGACCTCTACGTCGGCACGGACGGCAACGTCGCGTTCCACAACCCGACCGCCGGCACCACGGTGACCTTCACCAATACCGTCCTGGGCGCGGAGATCTACCAGGCCGGCCTCGGGGTCGGCACCGTCGGCAAGACCGGCGCCGGCATCGTCGAACTGACCGCGGCCGCGGACAACCTCCGCTTCAACGTCGAGGCCGGCGAGCTGCGCCTGACGGACAGTCGTCTGGGCGAGCAGGATCTCTTCACCGCGATCATCGCTTCCGGCGCCACGCTCAGCCTGGCGTTGGCCGACGATCGCCGGATCGGCACCCTCGTGCCCCCGTCCGTCAGCCAGATCTCGGGCGGCGGCATCCTCGACCTCCGTTCGGATGTGGCCGGCGTGGCGCGGACCGTCTTCGCCTACGCCCAGCCGGGCGTGGCCACGACCAACCTGGGCGCGGACATCACCCTGGATGTGTCGACCCTGACCGACATCACCGGCGTCACCGGCGCGGCCGGCTCGATCCTCGACCTCGGCGCGGCCGCCCCGGGCCGGACCCTCAGTCTTACCCAGTCGGTCGACGGCGTCTTTGCCGGCGACCTGCGAGGCACCACGGACCTCGTCATCAAGGGAACCGGCATGCTGCGCTACACCGGCGCCGCGCTCACCCTTCCGGGCGTCGCTACGCCGGCGCTCAACACGCCGAACACCATCACCGTGCTCGGCGGCGGCCTCGGCCTCGACGTCGGCAACCTCCGGGAGGTCAATCTGGCGGCCGACGGCACCCGGCTCGCCCGCCTCGGCGTGATGGTCGGTACGGGCGTCGATACGTCCTACGCCGGTGTCGTGACCGGCAACCCCGGCGCCGCCGAACTGGTCAAACTCGGCAATGGCACCCTGGATCTCACCGCCGCGGCGATCCTCGCCGGCAGCACCCTGGCCGACCCGGTCTTTGGCTCTTACGTCGTCAAGGAGGGCACCTTGCGCGCCACCCTGGATGCGGCCGGCCTGATCCTGCCGTTCAACGGCGCCAGTCGTCCGATCCGCCTCGAAGGCGGCACGCTCGCCGTGGAAGTCTCCGCGACGGGTGGTATCCTCCAGTCCGGCTCGCAGGTCGGCAGCAGCGGCAACCTTACGGTGACCACCAATCCGGCCACCTTGCCCGCGGACTTCGCCACGCTTACCGTGCTCGGCAATATCGGCGGCAATGTGACCGTCGACGGCGGTACTACTTTGTCGCTCGGCTCCGCCAACGCACCCTCGTTGCTGACCATCGATGGCAACGTCTCCATCACCGGCGGCTCGACCTTGAGCGGCTCGGCGAACATCCAAGGCAACCTTTCCGTCGGTGCCGGCGCGTCGCTGGCCCCGGGTTATTCGCCGGGTACGCAGGTCGTGGCAGGGAACTTCACCCTGGCGGGCAATGCCAACATGGAGGTCACCGGCACCCCGACCGGCGTCGCTCCCAATCAGCTCTTCAACGATTCCGTCCAGTTCTCCGGTACGGCGTCCCTGACCGGCAACCTCATCATCGAACGCTGGAACGCCCCGGCGACCACGACCGCCCCGGCCTTCGGCCGTCGCTTCGTCCTCTTCAAGGATACTTCGGTCGACGCTTCCCCCACGGTCGCGGAGAGCTTCGTCAACCTGTTCCCGCAGGCCAATATCAGCGTCGCTCCCGGCGCCGGGCGCTACCTGATCGTGGAACCGCGGGCGGATGGCGCCTTCCCCGGCCTGCCCACCTCGCCCTCCGAATACGCCGTCTACTTCGTCGGCGGCGCCGACCGTTACGCCATCCCCGGCGTGGCCACCGGCATCGTCAACTACCTGCAACAAATCACCAAGACCTCCGCCGGCGGGGCCCTCCAGGCCAACGACGCGGTGTTCTTGCCCAGCAACGTCGCGGGCGACGCCAACTACCTGAACGAGCTGGCGGCGCGCCTCATGCTCATGGATGACGCGACGCTCGCCACCTCGATCCGTTCGCTCCAGCCCGCCTCCCTCTCGGCCATCCCGGCGACCATCGCCCTCGAGCAGCGCGCCGAGACCGACGCCCTCCAGCGTCGCCTCGACCAGCGCCGCTACGATCGCGCGGGTTACAGCGTCTACTACAACGAGTTCTTCGTCGAGGCCACCTCGACCCGCTTCCAGGGAGGTTCCGGCGCGGGCGCCCCGCCGTTCAACTCCACCCTCACCGGCCTCCTCGGCGGCTACATGAAGGACCTCAACCCTTGGTCCGTGGCCGGCGTCACCCTTGGTGCCTCCCGGACCACCAGCACCCTCGCCGAGGGCGCCGGGTCCGTCTCCGGTAACGCCTTCCGCGCCACCGCCTTCTTCTCCGGCATGCTGGGTGAGCGTCGCGACACCGTCTACCTCGACGCCGGCGTCTCCCTCGGCAACAGCACCAACACCTCCGAGCGCGTGACGTTCCTCGGCACGCAGCGCGGCTCGCCCTCGGCGATGTCGTACGGCGCCTTCGCCCGCCTCGGCGCGGGTTTGGCGACCAAGGGCGGCGTCAACTTCACCCCGTTCGTCGGCCTCGACCTCGTCCGCGTCAGCGGCAAGTCCTTCGTCGAGACCAACGGGAGCCGGGCCAGCGACCCGACTTCCCTGAGCGTCAATTCCTACGGTTACACGTCGGCCCGCGCCTCCACCGGCACGGGGATGACCTGGCTTTCCGTCCATGAAGGGCAGATGATCAAGTTCGCCTTCGACCTCGAGGCCTTCGCCGAAGTGGGCGGGGGTAAGACGGCCGACATCGAGGCCAACTTCGGCGGGGTCGGTGCCTTCAACACCAAGACCAACGTCGCCGCCGGCTCCGGCGTCCGCGTCGTGCCGTCGTTTACGTACGGCCCGAATCCCGACACGGCCTACTACCTGACGATCTCGCTCGAGAAGGCCGGCTCCACCCAGACCACCGGCTTCGAGGCCGGCTACCGCCGCCGCTTCTGATCGCCTCCGCCCGCTTCTTTTCCGCAATGAAACTCTCCCGCCGCTTCCTCGTCCTGGCCGCCGCCCTCGCGGCCGCCCCCCTCGCCCGGGCCGACGTCACCGTCAACTACGCCTCGCCGCAGACCAACCCGGCGCAGGTGCTCGTCGGCGCGCCCCTCACGGGCGTCGTCAACCTGAGCAACCTCAGCGCGCCCGGCTCCTTGCCGAGCCCGACGCAGATCCAGGAGCTGACCCGCACGATCACCTCGCTGAACCTCAGCCAGCCGGTCGGCGGCGTCCGCACCCAGCTCGTCGTCAACCAGCAGGTCGCCGCGACCACCCAGATCAAGCTGCTCAGCGATGACTTCACCTCGATCACCGCCTTCCCGGTGACCGACTTGGCGATCGCCGACGTGGTCCCGCTGTTCATCAAGACCGGCGGCGGCACCCTCCAGTACGATGCCTTCAAGGACATCAACTACTTCGGCAACAACACCTTCACCAACAACTCCAACCTGCCCAACGACCTGCGCTCCCAGGGCGCCTTCTCGGGCATCGCGATCGTCAACCAAGGCTCGCTGGTCGTCAGCGGTTACCTCAACCAGTGGGCCCAGTACGGGGCCTTCACCCCCGCCGGCTTCACCGCGCGCATGGTCGGCGCCAAGGCCGTCATCGTGCAGGGTAATTCCACGCTCAGTTTCCAGAACACCCCTTACAACGTCGTCCGCCAAGGTCCGCAGCTGGGCGACGGCCAGCTGGGCAATCCCTCCTCGCCGTTGCTCTACCGCCTGAACTTCGTGCATAACCTCTATGCCGGCACCCTGACCGACTTCGTGACCGGCAACGAGGGCACCGACGTCAACACCGTCCTCGAGGTCGGCAAGGACGAAGACTACGCCCTCAACGCGCATTTCGACGCCGGCATGGTCGGTTCCATCGGCCGCATCGACGGCGCCGGTCGCCTTTACAAGACCGGCACCGGTCAGCTGACCATCCTGAACAGCAGCCGTCTCACCGGCGACGTCTTCATCGCCGGCGGCGACCTCGTCCTCAACGACCCCAACGGCCTCGCCCTCCGCCAGGCCGCCTCCGTCAACCTCATCGGCGGTTCGCCGACCGGGCAGACCACGCTTTCCGAATATAACTCCGCCACCGATCAGGCCGGCGGCACCGAGTGGCGCCCGGGTTACCTCCCCGCCGGGGGCGCCCCCGTCCTCGAGGTGCGCAGCAACCAGACGATCCGCAACCTGCAGGCCCTCTTTGCGGAAGCCGCCGTCAACCTCTGGGACGCCGGTCCCGGCACCGGCTCCCGCATCGACGTCTCGCCGAACCAGCGCCTCGTCGTCATCCAGGACGCGAACCTGGACGGCTACTACACGGGCAGCATCAACGGCGGCCAAGGTGTCTTCGACAAGCAGGGCGTCGGCGCGCTCGCGCTGATGGGCACCAGCTCGACCATCGGCCAGATCGACGTCAACGGCGGCAAGATCATCGCGAACGTGCAGAGCCTCGGCTACGGCCGCGTCGTGCTGGGCGCCGCCGGCACCCTCTCCATCGTCCAGAACAACGCCGGCACGCTCCGCGCTCAGATCAACGGCGCCGCCGGCTCCGTCCTGACCGTGGCCCCGACGGACAATATCGTCAACACCCGCTCCGGGAACGCCACGATCGGCAACGGCCAGCTCGGCGTGATCGACGTCTACAACCGCCAGGACCTCTTCTACGGCCAGCTCGTCGTGCGCAACGGCATCACGCTCGCCTTCTCCTTCGGTCAGGACAACACGTTCGTGAACGCCTCCTCCATCGTGCTCTCCTCGGGCCTCGGCGACAATGACGTGAACGGCGGCCTCGGCTATGAGACCACCATCCGTTTCAACGACACCACGCAGCGGGTCAACAACCTCGTCGGCGACGCCAACACCCGCATCGAGCTCGGCCGCGGCAGCGTCACCCTGAACCAGAACGCCGCCACGACCTACCAAGGCAAGGTCACGGGCGCGGGCAACCTCGTCAAGGAGGGCGCCAACACGCTGACCCTCTCCGGCCTGAACACCTACTACGGCGCGACCGTCGTCAAGCAGGGCGCCCTCGCCCTCACCGGCGCGAACAGCATCCAGAACACCGCCGGTCTCGTGCTCCTCGCCGGCGCGTCCCTCAACGCCACGGGCAACCAGACCGTCGGGTCGCTCTTCGGCCAGGCCGGGTCGACCATCAACCTCAACGGCGGCACCCTGATCGTCGGCAAGACGACCGGACAGATCGCCGAGCTCAACGCCGCGCTCACCAACTTCCCCGGAACCTCGCCGGATGCCAATCCCGCGTTCTACCTGCAGACGACCCCCACGGTCAACGCCACCATCACCCTGCCGTGGGGCGCCGCGGGCGCCAACACGATCAGCCTCGCCAGCGTCGCCGGTCTCAGCGCCGGCTCCCCGGTCAACGGCATCGACCCGACGGCGTCCGTCGGATCGGGAGCTTTCATCATCCGTCCGATGGGCGCCGGTGCGGCCGGCACCGCCACGCTGACCCTGGGCAACGTGACCAACCTGTCGCCGGGTCAGGCGATCGGGACCATCCCCATCGTCAAGCCCATCAATACTTCCTCCGCCGCGGGGGCGGTCATTTCCTTCGTCACGGTCGGTAACACCGCCAACCTCGCCGCAGGACAGACCGTGACCGGCCTCGGCATCGCCGCCGGCACCACGATCCAAAGCATCGTCGGCAACCGGGTGAACCTCAGCGCGCCCCTGACCGCCGCTTCTTCCGGGCTGCTCACCGTCGCGACGGGTATCCCGGCGGGCACCACGATCGTCGCCGTCGACCTCGGCACGAACACGCTGACCCTGAGCAACGCGCTCACCGCGCAGGCCGCGGGCAGCCTGACCGCTTCCCAGCCCACCCTCGTCGTCGCCGACGCGTCCCGGCTCGCCGTCGGCCAGACCGTTTATTCCGAGGCCCTCCGCAAGGCCCTGGTTCCGGGCAACATCAACGCGGGTTTCGTCACCGTCGCCGATGTCACCGGGCTGGCCGCCGGCCAGATGGTCACCGGCGTCGGCATCCCCGCCGGCACCACGATCACCGGGTTCGCGGGCAACGACGTGCTCCTCAGCGCGAGCACCACCGCCGCCACCAGCGGCACCTTGACGGTCCTGACCGGCATCCCGACCGGCGCGCGGATCATCGGTCTGGATACCGCCACCAACACCGTCACCCTCGACACCAACCTGCTCGCTCCCGCGACCGGCGAACTGGCGATCCGCTCCGGCATCACGCCGGGCTCCGTGATCACCGGCATCAATGGCAACGTCCTCACGCTGGACACCCCCTTGAGCTTCCAGTCGGCCGGCGACCTCACCAACCTCCCCGTGGCCGGCATGTCGCGCGAGAACACCGTGGGCTACCTGGCCTCCACCCTCGGCGAGCAGGTCGTCCGGACCGTCGTCTCCGGCGCCGTCGGCGGCACCACCCTGGCCCTGACCGACACCACCGGGCTCGTCCAAGGCCGCACCATCCTCGGCACCGGTATCCCGGCCGGAGCCGCGATCACCGGCATCCTCGCCGCGGGCTCGGCCACCATCACGGGCACCATCCTCGCCGGCGAGACCATCCTGCCGACCACCAACACCGCCGGGCTGACCGTCGGTCAGATCGTCACCGGCGTCGGTATCCCCGCCAACACGGTCATCACCGCGATCGCGCCCAACGCCAGCATCACCTTGAGCAACGCGCTGCAGGCGGCTTCGTCCGGCGTCGTGACCGGCCTGGCCGGCGTCACGCTCAGCCAGGCCCTGACCGCCGCGGCCACCGGCAGCGTCCGCGTCCTCACCGTCGCCGACCAGCAGGTGCTGTCCTTCCGCGGCGATATCACGGGGACCGGCGGTCTGACCAAGATCGGGCCTGAGCGCCTGATCCTCGCGGGCGTGAACACTTACTCGGGCGCCACCAATATCGAGGGCGGCGTCCTCCAGATCAACGGCGACTCCCTGCGCAACACCTCGGGGATCAACATCGGCGCGCTGGGCTCCCTGGCCATCAACGTCGATAGCGGCACCCTGGAGTTCAACCGACCCATCGCCGGCGTCGGCGGTTTCGAGAAGCTCGGCGCCGGCACCCTCGTGATCAACACGACCACCGGCTGGTCCACCGGCCGCATCGACATCATCGCCGGCTCCGTCCAGTTCAACCCGGGCAATCTCTCCTCCATCACCGGCGGCATCGTCAACGTCCGCGCCGGCACGAACTTCCAGCTCAACACGCCGAACGACCTGGCTTGGACCGGCTCCATCAGCGGCCCGGGCAACACCTCCAAGACCGGCGCCGGCACGCTCACCATCGGCGGCAGCTTCACCGCCACCGGCACGATGTCCGTGCTGGCGGGCAAGGTCATCGTCAACGCGCTGCCGAAGGACGGCTCCCTCTTCGGCACGATCGACGTCGCCGCCGGCACCACCTTCGCCGACAAGGTCGCGGCCACCACCGGCTCCCAGCTGCTGGCCGGGACCAATGTCCCCGTCGTCTCCACCGCCGGCTTCTACGTCGGCCAGCGCGTCTCCGGCCCCGGCATCGCCGCCGGCTCCGTGGTCGTCGCGGTCGGGACGGATTCGCTGACCTTGGACCTGCCCACGACCGCCGTCGCCAACCAGGCCGTCGTCGGTGCCGAGACCTATGGCACCCGGGTCAGCCGCACCGCCACCCAGGCGGCCGCCGGCACCTCGGTGTCCGCGAACACGGCGGGCCTGCAGGCCGGCATGCGCGTCTACGACAACACCGTGGCCGGCGCCCCGGTGCTGCTCGGCACCATCGCCGCCATCGTCGACGCGAACACGCTCACGCTCAGCGCCGCGACCACCGCGGCGCGCAGCGGCGACTATGCCTTCTATCAGGGAGACATCAAGGGCGCGGGTAACTTCGAGAAGACCGGCGGCGGTCTCCTGCAGCTCGATGTCCCGCTCTCCCTCACGGGCTTGGTCAACCTCACGGGTGGCACGCTCAAGCTGAACACCGCGGCGACCTTCGCCACCGCCACGGCCGTGAACCTCGGCGCCAACACGACTTTGGACGTCTCCGGCTTCCGCCAGGACCTCGCCAACGTGACGGGCGACGCCAGCTCGACCATCGACGGCACGGGCTCGGTCCTGACCATCAATGTCTCCGCCGGCACCACCGCCGTCTATCGCGGCAATATCGTGGGCGGCGCCACCATCGATAAGCTCGGGGAGGGCACCTTCAACCTCGCCCGCCTCGGGACGGCCAACCTCATCGGCGCGATCAACGTGCAGGCCGGCACCCTCATCGGGAGCCAGGGCGGCTTCGGCGCGGCCAACCTCTCCGTCGACAACGGAGCGACCATCGGCTTCAACAACGACGACCCGACGCTGGCTTGGACTTATGCCGGCCAGGTCACCAGCACCGGCGCCGGCACCGGCACGGCCGGCGGCACCATCCTCAAGACCGGGGCCGGGGAAGTCCGGTTGACCAACGCGGGCAACACCGCGGAAAACTACGTCGTCCTAGGCGGCAAGCTCCGCGTCAGCGACGGTCGGGCCAACGGAATCGGCACGTCGATCACCTTGATCAACGCGGCCCCCAGCAGCCTCACCACCGGGATGTTCACCGCCAACCTGGCCGCCAACACCACGTTGGAAATCGCCTTGGGCGACGGCACCGAGCGCGCCCTGGGCTCCCAGGTGACCGCCGGCGCCGGCAGCTCGCTCATCCTCGCCAACGCCGGCGCCGGCGCCACCGTGGCGCTGACCTCCGTGCCGCAACTGGGCTCGATCGGCTTGCAGGGCAATGTCGCGCTCTGGACGAACGGTCAGAGCGAGGTCGTCGGCGTCGAGGGTTCCGCCGGTTCCACCCTGGCCTTTTCCCCGGCGCCCGGAAGCGCCGCGGCGTCCCAGGCCGTCACGCTGCGCCAGAACCTGCCGACCACGATGCTCGGCGTCGTCGCTTCCGGCTATATCAACACCAACCTGACGCTGGTCGGTCCGGCGCGTGCCTCGTTCTTGGCGCCTACTTTCGCGACCGACTTCCTGGATCCCGTCTCCCACGCGACCACCAATACCCTCACCGTCGGCACGACGACCGAGGCCGGTCATATCGAGGTCCGGCCCGCTTTCGGCTCCAAGACCCTCACCCTGGCCCAAAGCTCCGCGGTCCTGGCCAACCAGAGCTCCGTCGCGGTGCGCGCGGTCGGCGGCTCGTACGCCTCGCCCGAGCAATTCCTCGGCACGGTCGACGGCGTCACGGCCGCCGGTCGCTTCATCAAGACCGGCGCGGGTTACCTCGACGGTCGGACTGCCAGCGTCACGGCGCCGGTGTTCTCGTCCTATGAGATCGAGGCCGGCCACCTCATCGTCGAATCCGCGAACGGCAGCATCCTCGGCGGCCGCCCGATCACGCTGAAGGGCGGCTTCCTTGAGATCCAACAAGGCGCGGGCGCGGCGACGCTCGCCACCGGCGCCTTCGCCGCTTCCAGCGGTACTGGGCTCATCCAGGTCGACGGGGCGCTTGGTTCCGGCGTCCTGACCATCGGCGGCAGCTTTGCCGGCGGCCTGGCGCTGACCGGCGAAGCCAAGGTGACGCTGGGGACGACGCTCGCGCCCAACGTGGCCATCTCCGGGGACATCTCGGTCGGCGGCACGTCCACGCTCCGCGGCTCGGCCGTCCTGGGTACGCTGGCGGCACCGGCGGATTTCATCAACAACGGTACCGTCGCCCCCGGCTACTCGCCCGGCGTCATCACGGTCACGGGCGACGTCACCAATACCGGCACCTACCAGCTGGAACTTTCCGCCACGGAGACCAACGGCACCTTCAACGACCGTATCGAGTTCTACGGAGCGGCGGACCTGAACAGCGGCGGCACCGGCAAGATCGAGCTGTCGAAGTACGGCGTCGCCGCCCTCCCGTTCGGACAGCGCTACGTTCTTTTCAAGGGACTCACGCCGGCCACGGTCGCCGCCGCCGGCGGCGTCTCCGGACAGACCTTCCTCGCCACCGCGAACCTGGGCGGCCTCCGCGTCGGCGACGGCCTCGCCGGTACGGGACTGGCCGCCGGCACCACCGTCACCGGAGTCGTCAGCACCCTGGCGCGTACGGCCACGGGCGGCTTCGGCAGTTCTGTCATCCTCGACAATGTCACCGGTCTCGCGGTCGGCCAGGTCGTGACGGGTACGGGTATCGCCGCGAACTCCGCCATCACGGCCATCGTCGGCAACACCCTGACGTTGGACAAGCCCACCACGGCGACGCCTGCCGGTACGGTCACCCGCGTGGCCGGTGTCACGCTGAGCACCGCCCTCACCGCCGTCCCCGCCGGAACGGTGGCGATCACGCCGAGCACGAACGCCTCGTCCTATTACACCTCCGTCATCCCGGCCGGCTCCATCACGATGACCGGGGTGGCTCCGAAGCCCTACTTGTTGTCGATCCCCACGGCGCCCGTCGTCGTCGGCGTCCCGGTGCTCCCCAACGAGATCGCCGTCTACTCGGTCCGCACCGCCGCCGACTACGACGCTTTCCGGGGGCCGACCGCCCTGCGTACCGCGATCAAGAGCCTCGCTCAGGTCGATATCGTCCGACTCAACCTCGGCGCCGATGCGACGGCTGACACCCTAGATGACGTCTGGCAGGCGACCCCCGGTGCCTCCTTCAACCTCCTCGGCTCCAAGCTGGCGCTCATGAGCGACGCCCAGCTGCAGACCGCGATCAACAACCTGACGCCCTTCGGCGCGGCATCCGTCGCCGCGATGTCGATCGAAGGGTTCCGGTCCTCGGAGGCCCTCCTGGCCAAGCGCCTGGAGACGCGTCGCTTCGACCGCGCCGGCTTGTCCATCGTCAACTCCGAGTGGTTCGTGGGCAGCGATATCCGCCAGCTCAGCCTCGGCGCCTCCGGCGAACTCAAGACGAAGGGCAACCTGATGGGCGTGCACGCCGGCCTGATCCGGCAGACGGACGAGGGCGCCAACTACGGCTTCACCCTCGGCGCCAACCGCGTGACCACCACCGGCGATACCAGCGCCAAGTTCGAGGGTAACGACATCCGTGCGGATGTCTTCGCCGGCACCACGTTCTACAACGACCTAATGTCGGTGGACGTCGGCTTCTCCGTAGGCCGCCTGTCCGGCGAGACCCGCCGCGATTCCGTCATCGTGCCGGGCACGACTAACGTCGCTTCCCCGACGGCGACGACCATCGGTGGCTGGGCCCGGATCGGCACGGTCTTGCCCATGAAGGCCGTCGGTGCCTACGCCACGCCCTTCCTCGGTGTCCAGGTCTCCTCGACCAGCCTCTCCAGCCTCGAGGAAACCGGCCAGGCCGATGCCTTGAAGGTCACGGCTAAGACCATCGCCCAGACCTCGCTCCGGGCGGGCGTCGGTTTCCATAAGCAGTGGGAGTCGGAGGATGGCACCTGGCGTTACCGTTTCTCGGCCGACCTGGGTTACCTCAACCAAGGTTCGGGCGAGACGAGTGACTTCACCGCCACCAACGCCGATACCAACGGGTTGAACGGACAGAGTTACACCTCGCCCCTGCGCGTCACGGGTGGTTCCGGTTACTACTTCGCGCCCTCGATCAACTTCGGGCCGAACGAGAACACGACTTACAGCCTGGGCCTGACCTACGAGAAGAACCAGGGTACCGGTACCGGCTTCAATATCAGCTACCGTAAGCGTTTCTGACGCTCAAAAACCAAGCTGAGGTCCCCCAAGGGGCGGCATTCCGACGAATGTCCGCCCTTTTTGTTGTTCGCCCAAAAGCCTTGACCAACGGACCTTCGTTCCTACTTTCGGCTCTTCCACCGTCCGCCCCCTTCGTCTAGCCCGGTCCAGGACACCTCGTTTTCATCGAAGTAACTGGGGTTCGAATCCCCAAGGGGGCGCCACGGTGGACAATTTTCCGCCGACCGTCAGACCGTCAAGGTCACGGTCCGGCCGGAACGTCGGGACTCCTCGGCGGCGAAGGCCATGAGATGGCTCTGGAGGGATACCTCCAGCGAGGTGCGCATCGCGGCCGGATCCGGACAGGTCAGGTCGGCGTGCAAGGTGCTCATGAGCCCGAAATCTCCCCCGCCGTGGCCGGCGTAGCCCGCCGCGGGCGTCTCGACCACGATTTTTTCCGTGGGCTGTTCCCAGCCGTGACGGGTCACCGCGAGGTCGCAGCCGAGCTGTTTCTTCACGAAAGCCCCGCCGCGTAGCACGCCCTCCGTGCCGAAGATCTCCAGGTGGCGACCCTCGTCGAACGCCGTCATCGTGAAGGTCGCCGTGACCTGGCCGGTGAACCGGGCCGCGATCACCTGATGGTCCACCACGTCGTTATCGCAGCGGTAGACACAACGCCCCCACGGGCTCGTCCGCAACCAGTCGAAGACCTCCGCGTCGCTGGCTTCCTTGGCGCGGTCATGGACCATCGCCAGCCAGCGCCGGCCTTCCGGCCGGGCGTAGCGGTGGGCGTCGTAAAGACAGGTCGCCGCCGCCGGGCAGCCGTCGGTGCAGCGGGCCGGGGCGCCGGCGGGCGCGTGCGCCGCGGTGAAGTGCGACAGGCCCCCGTGGGAGGAGAGGGCCTCGCAGGGGCGGTCGATGAGCCAGGCCAGCAAATCCATATCGTGGCAGCTCTTGGCCAGGATCATCGGGGAGGAGCTGGCCTCGACCGACCAATGACCGCGCACGAACGAGTGCGCCTGATGCCAGGGTTGCACCCCCTCGATGAAGTTCGCGGAGACGATGTCGCCGATGGCGCCGGCGCGGAGCAACGCGTGGACCCGGGCGTAGAAGGGCGTGTAGCGCAGCACATGGCAGACGACCACCCGGCGGCCCAGGCGGCGGGCGGCGTCGCGCACGGCCAGGGTATCCTCGAGCCGGTGGGCGATCGGCTTCTCCAGCAGCAGGTCGCACCCGAGCTCCATCGCCCGGATCGCGTGGTCGCGGTGCTGGGCGTCCTGGGTCCCCACGACCACCACGTCGGCAGGTTTGCCGGCGGCGAACATCGCCTCGGCCGAGGCGAAGGACCGGAAGTCGGCCCCGTCCGGCGCGTGGGAGCGGATCACCGCGACGCGCTCCGGGATCGGGTCGGCCGCGGCCACGAGGGCGAATTGGTCGGTCATGCCGGCGGCGATGGCGGCGTAGGTACGAGCCCGGGAGCCGCTGCCGCAGAAAGCCAGGGAAAGTCGTCGCATGGGATAGGCAGGGTAGGGTGGGGCCATTGGCTTGCAAGGCCATGACTGGATGGGGTTTGCGGGGTATTCACCCTGAGGGTGAAGATACCCCTTGCCTAAGTTCAATTTTTATTGAAACATGTCGGGCCTTCAGCCCCCAAGGCCGCGCGATGAAGCCCCCCGTCAAAAAGACCCCCGTTGCTCGCCGCGGCCGGCGCGACTCCCACCGGCTGACGCCGCACGAGCTCGAGCTGGGCGCCTTTTTTGTTCAAATGGCGGGGATTCTTGGGGTGCCGCGCTCCGTCGCCCAGATCTATGCGTTGCTATACGCGGCCGATGTGGCCCTAGATTTCGACCAAATCCAGGCCAAGTTGGGAATGAGCAAAGGTTCTGTCAGTCAAGGACTTAAGTTCCTCAGGGACCACGAGATGATCCTCTCCGTCAAGGCCAAGGGTGTCAGGCGCGAACGCTGGGAGCCCACCCCCTCCTTGGCCGCCTCCATGGTCAACCTGGTCCGCCGGCAAGTCCTGCCGGCCCTCGAACAATCGACCCCGGCCTTGCAGCGGGTCCTCGATGGCGCGCAGAAGGCCGGAGCTTCGCCGGAAGTCCTCGAGCGCCTGACCCGACTCAAGCGTTGGAATGCCCGCGCCCTGGAACTCTTCCCCCTGATGCTGCCCCCTTCTCCGGGCGGCTGAAAATTTCGCCGGGTAACCGGCAGACAGTCAAAAACGCACCGTACGTGCCGGCCCCCAGCGCCGCCACGGGCGGTAGCCTGCCCGAGTAATCAAAATAAGCATAAGCGATTGGCGGATAGCGGTTGGCGGTTAGGACATCAGTCAAACCACTTCAGGCCCGCGAAGGCCCCTGTCCAAGCAATCGCCTGCATCGGTCCAGCCGCTAGCTGCTCACCGCCAACCGCTAACACCTTAAATCTCCCCTCCTGTCCCATGCGCGTCGCCATCACTTCCGGCTACTTCGACCCGATGCACCGCGGGCACCTCGAGATGCTGGAACTTTCCCGGGCCCAAGGCGACGTCCTCTGGGTCATCGTCAATAGCGATGCCCAGGCCGCCCTGAAGAAGGGCAAGGCTTTCATCGACCAGGACACCCGCTTGGCGGTGACCCGCGCCCTCCGCGTGGTCGACCGGGCGGTGCTGGCCATCGACGCCGACGGCTCCGTCTGCGCCACCCTCGAGCGACTGCTGGCCGAAGCCAAGGCCGCCGGCGCCGAGGCGGTCTTCTGCAAGGGCGGCGACCGCCATGCCGGCAACATCCCCGAGCTCGCCGTCCTCCGACGTCACGGCGCCCTGCTCATCGACGGGCTCGGCGCCAAGATCGACAGCAGCTCCCGCATCATCGCCCAGGCCAAGGAAGGTCAGGCCTGAGAACCATTTACCCGACATGAAGAAACGCGCGCTCATCACCGGCATCACGGGCCAGGACGGCTCCTACCTCGCCGAGTTCCTCCTCGCCAAAGGCTACGAGGTCCACGGCGTCATCCGTCGGTCCTCGTCCTTCAACACCTCGCGCATCGAACACCTCTACATGGAGGACCTCGTCCGCGACATCCACGTCAAGAAGATCCACCTGCACTACGGCGACCTGGGCGACGCGACCGGCCTGATCCGGCTCATCGGCGACATCCAGCCCGACGAGATCTACAACCTCGGCGCGATGTCCCACGTGAAGGTCTCGTTCGACATCCCCGAGTACACCGCCGACACCGACGGGCTCGGCACGCTCCGCCTGCTCGAGGCGGTCCGCATCCTCAAGCTGGAGAAGAAGGTCAGGGTCTACCAGGCTTCCACCTCCGAGCTCTACGGCAAGGTCGTCGAGGTCCCGCAGTCGGAGACCACCCCGTTCTACCCGCGCAGCCCGTACGCCGCGGCGAAGATCTACGCCTACTGGATCACGCGCAACTACCGCGAGGCTTACGGCATGTTCGCCTCCAACGGCATCCTCTTCAACCACGAGTCCGAGCGCCGCGGCGAGACCTTCGTCACGCGCAAGATCTCGCTGGCCGTCGCCAACATCGTCCACGGCCGCCAGGATTGCCTCTATCTCGGCAACCTTTCCGCGCAGCGCGACTGGGGCTACGCCCCCGACTTCGTCCAGTGCATGTGGCTCATCCTGCAGCACCGGCAGCCGGATGATTTCGTCATCGCGACGGGCAAGATGTACACGGTCCGGGAATTCTGCACCCACGCCTTCCGCCGCGCCGGCATCGAGCTCGCCTGGCGCGGGACCGGCGTCGACGAGCAGGGAGTCGACCCGAAGACGGGCAAGACGCTCGTCGCGGTCGACCCGCGTTACTTCCGCCCGACCGAGGTCGAGCAGCTGCTCGGCAACCCGGCCAAGGCCGTCCGCGAGCTGGGCTGGAACCCGCAGCAGACCACCTTCGAGCAGCTGGTCCAGAAGATGGTCGACCATGACCTGAAGGCCGTCGCCCACGCGCACCGCTGATGGATCGGGCCGCCAAGATCTACGTCGCGGGCCACCGCGGGATGGTGGGTTCGGCCATCGTCCGCGCGCTCCGCGCCGCGGGCCACGCCGCCATCGTCACGCGGACCTCCGCGGAGCTCGACCTGCGCGACGGTGCCGCGACCCGCGCGTTCCTCGCCGCCGAGCGCCCGGCCACCGTCGTGATGGCCGCCGCCCGCGTCGGCGGGATCAAGGCCAACGCTGCCGCCCCGTACGACTTTCTTCACGACAACCTCATGATGGCGGCCAACGTCATCGAGGGCGCCCGCCTCGCCGGCGTGCGCAAGCTGCTCTTCCTCGGCTCGAGCTGCATCTACCCGAAGCTCGCGCCGCAGCCGATCCGCGAGGACGCGCTCCTCACCGGCCCGCTCGAGGTCACCAACGAGGCTTACGCCGTCGCCAAGATCGCCGGCATCAAGCTCTGCGACCATGCCCGCGCCCAATACGGGTGCGACTTCATCAGCGCGATGCCCTGCAACCTCTACGGCACGGGCGACAACTTCTCGCTCGAGAACTCCCACGTGCTGCCGGCGATGATCCGCAAGATGCACGAGGCCAGGCTGCGCGGCGATACCACGCTCCGCCTCTGGGGCACCGGCACGCCGCTCCGCGAGTTCCTGCACGCCGACGACCTCGCGGAGGCCTGCGTCATGCTGCTCGAGCGCTACTCGCAGGCGGGCCACATCAACGTCGGCTCGGGCGAGGAACTCACCATCCGCGAGCTGGCCGGGCTGGTCGCCCAGGCGGTCGGCTTCACCGGGCGGGTCGAGTTCGACCCGTCGATGCCGGACGGCACCCCGCGCAAGCTGATGGATGTCTCGCGCCTCCGCGCGCTCGGCTGGAAACACCGCATCACGATGGCCGACGGTATCCGCGACGCCTACGCCTGGTACCTGGCGAACGCCGCGGAGGCGCGTAAGTGATCTCGTGCTTCGCACGAGAGGGCCAGGGCTAGGGCCCGGGGCAGGGTCAGGCCGCCAAGATTTCTTAGCCTCCGGGATGCATCGCTCTAGTCCTCCGGCCCTCCGGCCCTCGAGCCCTCCCTCCTCCTTCCCTCGATTCAAATGTCCTCCGTCACCCTCTGCATCCCCGCCCGTCTCGCCTCGACGCGCCTGCCGCGCAAGGTCGTGCTCGACCTCGGCGGCAAGCCCGTCGTCCAGCATGTCTGGGAACGCGCCCGCCAGGTCCGCCAGGCCGACCGCGTCGTCCTGCTCACCGATTCCGAGGAAGTCGCCGACGTCGCCCGCGGCTTCGGCGCCGAGGTGCTGATGACCGACCCGGCCTGCCCTTCGGGCACGGCGCGCATGGCGAGCGTCATCGACCGCCTTCCCGGCGACTTCTTCCTCAACGTGCAGGGCGATGAACCGTTCATCCAGCCCGCGCTGCTCGACGGGCTCATCACCCGCTGGAAGGAGACCCGCTGCCCGCTGGTCACCGCGGTCTCGCGGATCACCACCGCCGAGCGCCTGCTGGCTTCCAGCGTCGTCAAGGTCGTCCGCGCCGAGAACGGCGAGGCCATCTACTTCTCGCGCAGCCCGATCCCGCACCTGCGCGGGGTCGACCCGGCCGAGTGGGTGTCGCGACGCGCCTATTGGGTCCACATCGGCGTCTACGGCTATGATCGCGCGACCTTGGCCGGCTACGGCCAGCTGGCGCCGACCGAACTCGAGGCGACGGAGTCGCTCGAACAGCTGCGCTTCCTCGCCCACGGCAAGACGTTCCAGACCGTCCTGACCGATTACCACCCCGTCGCCATCGACACCCCGGAGGATCTCGAGACCGCGCGGCGCCTTCTGGCGCAAAGAGGTGACGTTAGTTGACCCTTTGAAAAGCCGGCCGGTTGACAAGGAATCCAAGCGCATCCCATCTGTCAGGCATAAGCCAGGCGCGAGCGATCGCGTTCTCGCCGCCGTCAGGTAACCGCAGACAGCGGTCGGAAGCACATCCGAGACAAAGTCGCCGAGACGGGTGCCTCCCTTGTCCACTGGTCAACCGGTCAACTGGCCAGCCAGCTACTCGTTCCGGGCCTCTCAGCCTCTGGTCTGTCTCTTCCTCCGGCCAACTGGCCAACCATTCAACCGTTCAACCAGCCCCCTCACCCCATGACCACTCCCCTTCATTCCGCTCGCGCCCTCCTGCAGGCCGAAGCCGCCGCCCTCGGCGAACTGGCCGCGCGCCTCGACGGCGCCTTCACCCAGGCTGTCGACCTCATCGCGACCCACCCGGGCAAGGTCGTCCTCTGCGGCGTCGGCAAGTCCGGCCTCATCGGCCAGAAGATCGCCGCCACGCTCTGCAGCACGGGCACGCCGGCGATCTTCCTCCATGCCGCCGACGCGGTCCATGGCGACCTCGGCATCCTGCAGCCCGGCGACCCGGTCATCCTGATCTCCCGCTCCGGTTCCACCGCGGAGCTGGTGCGCCTGCTGCCGGTGCTGCGCGGGTTCAAATCGCCGCTTATCGCCATCGTCGGCAACCTGCAGTCGCCGTTGGCTGGCCAGGCCGACGTGGTGCTGGACATCGGCGCGCGTCCGGAGGCCGACCCCCTGGGCCTGGTGCCGACCACGAGCGCATTGCTGACCTTGGCGCTGGGCGACGCCCTCGCCGCGGCGCTGATGACGAAGCGTGGTTTCGGCGCGGCCGATTTCGCCCGCTTCCACCCGGCGGGCCAGCTGGGACGCAACCTGCTGCTCACCGTCGGCGAGGCGTCGCAGCCGCTCGAGCGGTGCGCCCGGGTCACCGCCGAGGCGTCGCTGCGCGACACCGTCATCGCGATGACGCAGTTCCCGCTGGGCGCGGCCTGCATCCTCGCGCCCGACGGCTCTCTCGTCGGCCTGATCACCGATGGCGACCTCCGCCGGGCCCTGAGCCGGGGTGTCGACCTCAATACCGCCCGGGCGGCCGACATCATGACCCGCAACCCGATCCGCGCCCACGCGGCGATGCCGCTGGGCGAGGCCGCCCGCATCATGGAGGACCGTCCTTCCCAGATCTCGGTGCTGCCGGTGACCGCGCCCGACTCGGCGCGCTGCCTCGGCCTGCTCCGCATTCACGACATCTACCAGGCCGGTCTGGTCTGAGTCCCCGCCCGTGTCACCCCCCGCCGCCATCGCGCGCACCGTCACGACTTCCCGCGAATGGGCGGTCGGGGCGATTGCCGTGCTCATGCTCATCCTCGCCCCGTGGGGTTGGGGTGGGGTGGTGTTTTGGGTGGTCGCCGCGACCTGCGGTCTCGGGGTCGCCGCGCTGATCGGCGCTTGGGGCAGCCGCCGCTTCCAACTGGCCGCGGCCGTGGGCTGGGTCGGCTGGGCGATCGTCGCCGCCCTTCGGACCGCCGCGGCTTTGCGCGGCAGCGATGAGCCCGGGTTGCTGCCGTTCGTGCCCCCGGCGTTCTCCCTCGCCAACAACCCTTGGTGCGAGGCCCTGGCCTTCCCCGTGGCCGCGTTGGTCGGCCAGCTCCTCGCCTTCGCTTTCCTGCGCGAGCCGGCCGCGTCCCCCGACGCCTGGCCGCGGCTGCGCCGCTCGATCCCTTTCTGGGCGGGGCTCGCCTTCGCCGCCTACGTCGCGCTCCAAGCCGCCAACACCTATGGGACGGTGGTCGAACGCGACCTCTTCTGGCGGATCGTTCCCGAGCCGCACCTGGCCTGGCTCCCCGCCGGCCTCGGCGCCCCGTTGCGCTCCGACGGCATCGACCCGGGCGCGATGAACGGCTGGCGGCTGCTGATGATCCTCGGCGGCCCGTGGGCGTTCTTCTGCGCCCTGCGCGCCGCCGGTCTGCGCCGTCGCGCGCTCGTGGCCCTCGCCTGGATCTCCGTCGCCGCGGCCGTGCTTTTCGCGGCCTGGGGTTATTTCAACCAGCCAAGCTCCGGGACGATCCTCGGTTTCGAGATCCCCCCCGCGTCGCAATCCTACGGCACGTTCATCAACCGCAACCACGCGGGCGCCTACTTCTACCTCAACGCCGGCCTGGCGCTCGCCGTCGCGTGCTGGCACCTGCGCCGGGCCGGCGACCGGGCGGCCCAAGGCGGGCCGCATCTCCTCGCCGCGTTCGCGGCCGTCGTGCTCGCGTTGTTCGCGGCGCTCACCAACAGCATCGGCGCCGTCCTCGTCGTCGGCCTGCTCGGCCTGGTGGTCGCGCCGCTGACCTTGTTCCGAGGCTATCGCGACGACCAAGGCAAGGTGCGCCCGGGCGTGTGGGCCGCCGCGCTGGCCTCGGCGGGGATCGTCCTTGCGCTCGGCGCGGTCGCCGATTTCGGCCGGCTGGCCGACAAGGCGAGGGGCAAGGCCGATCGTTACCTGCAGGCGGGCGTCGACGACCGGGCCCCGCTGCGCGCCGCGACGTGGCACATGGCCCTCGACCGGCCTTGGACCGGGTGGGGCGCCGGTTCTTACCGATGGGTTTCCCCGGTCTACCAGGCCGAGCAGAAGGACTTGCAGGATGACCGCGGCCGTTTGCGGGTCCGCGCCTCGTACGCGCATCACGACTGGCTGCAGCTCTTCGCCGAAGTCGGCCTGCTCGGCCTGCTGCCGCTGCTGGCCGCCCTTTACTGGCTCGGTCGCAAGTTCCGCGCGGCCCTCCGGCCCGGCCATCCGGAGGCGGTGCCGCTCGCGGGCTTGCTGTTGCTCTTCGCGGCGCATGCCTGCTTCGACCTGCTTTGCTGGTTCACGCCCTTGCTCACCGTGCTCGCCCTCGTCGTCGCGGCCTTCGCGGCCTTCACCGAGCAGTCCTCCGCCGGCCGCGCCTCCGCGAGCTGACGGCCCCCTCCTTTGCGGCAGTTGCTTCAATACCTGGATTCCGGTCGGACGGAACTCGCCCGCGTGCCCGCGCCCGGGCCGCGGCCCGGGCGTCTGCTGGTCCGCGCCACGTGCTCGCTGGTCTCGCTTGGTACGGAGCGCATGCTCGTCGAGTTCGGACGCGGTGGTTGGTTGAGCAAGGTCCGCCAGCAGCCCGAGAAATTCCGCCAGGTGCTCGCGAAGGCGCGCGCCGAAGGGATCTTCGTCACGGTCGCCGCGGTCCGCGGCAAGCTCGCCCGACCCATCCCGCTCGGCTACTGCCATGTCGGCCACGTGCTCGATGCGGGGGGCCTGCCCGGTTTCGCCGTCGGCGACCGCGTGGTCTCCAATTCGCCGCACGCCGAAGTGGTCTCGGCCGATCCGGCCTTCGCGGCCCGCGTGCCCGCCGCGGTCTCCGACGAACAAGCCGCCTTCACGCCGCTCGCCGCGGTCGCCCTGCAGGGTCTTCGTCCGGTCGCCGCCGGTCCGGGCGACACGGTGGTGGTGATGGGCCTCGGCCTGATCGGCCAGCTCGCGGTCCGGCTGCTCCGGGCCCGCGGTATCCGCGTGGTCGGCGTCGACCCCGATGAGGCGAAACGCGCCGCGGCGGCGCAAGCGGGCGCGGTCATCCCCGACGGGGCGACGGGTCTGTCGGCGCTCCTGCCCGGCGGCGCGGCCGGAGTGCTCATCACGGCCAGCACCGCTTCCGACGAACCGGTGAACCAGGCCGCCCGCCTCTGCCGCCGTCGCGGACGCGTCGTCCTCGTCGGCGTGACGGGGCTCACGCTCAACCGCGCCGACTTCTACCAGAACGAGGTCACGTTCCAGGTCTCCCGCTCCTACGGCTCCGCCGATCCGGCCGACCCTTCCTCGGCCCGTGCCAATTTCGACGAGGTCCTCGCGCTCATGGCTTCCGGGGCGCTCGACGTCGCCCCGCTGCTGACCGCGCGTCAGCCGTTCTCCGCGGCGCCGGGGATCTACGATGACCTGCGTCGGCCCGGTGCCTACGGCCTGCTCATCGATTATGCCGTCGCACCGGAGGCGGCGGGACGGACGATCCCGGGGTTGGTCGACTCACGGCCGTCCCGCGCGGTCGGACTCATCGGGTGCGGCAACTTCGCCGCTCGGGTGCTTGTGCCGGAGCTCCACCGGCTGGGTGCCCGGCCCTCCGTCTACGCTTCCGCGAACGGACTTTCGGCGAACCTGCTCGCTGGCGAGGCGTGGACCGCCACCACCGAGGCGCGGACGGTGCTCGCCGACCCGGCCTTGAAGGCGGTCTTCATCGCGACCCGTCATGATGACCATGGCGAGCTCGCCCGGGCCGCGCTCGGCGCCGGCAAGCACGTCTGGGTCGAGAAGCCGCTCGCGCTGACCGAGGCCGACCTCGAGGCCACGCTGGCCGTCGCGCGTTCGTCTCCGTCCATCCTCGCCGTCGGGTTCAACCGGCGCTTCGCCCCGTTGGCCGTCCGCCTGCGCGGCGCGTTAGCCGCGCAGCCGGGCCGGCGCCGGTTCGTCGTCGACGTCAACGCGGGCCGCCTGCCGGCCGATCACTGGGCGCTTGATCCGCGGCAGGGTGGGGGACGTATCGTCGGCGAGGCCTGCCATTTCATCGATCTGCTTCGTTATCTGGCCGGCGCCCCCTTGGTGTCCGCCCACGCGATCTCGCGCGATGTCGACGGCCAGGACGGCGGCTGTTTCGAACTCGCCTTCGCCAACGGCGACGTCGCCGCGCTCAACTATCGCACCGACCTGCCGGCTCACCTGCCGAAGGAGCGCATCGCCGCCGCCGGCGAAGGTTGGTCCGCGGAGATCCTCAACTGGAAATCGCTCCGCGCGACGAACCTGCCCGGCGCCACCGCGCGTCCCGCCTGGCTCGGCGGTCCCGCCCGCGGCAAAGGCCACGCCGAAGCCCTCGCCGCTTTCCTCGCCGCCGTCGGTGCCGGCGGCGGCGCCCCGATTCCGCTCGACGAGCTCGCGGAAGTCTCCCGCTGGAGCATCCGGATGCAGGTAATGAAGCCGGTACAAAGTTGACCCGTCGACCCGTGGGCCGGTTGACACGAAGAAAAACCATTTAGGGTCTCGGGTCTCGGACCACGGTTCCCCTTTGAGTTAAGTCCGCCGCCTCCCTTGCCCGTCGGTCAACGGGTCAGCCAGCCAGCTTGCCCCCTCCTCTCACCATGTCCTCGCTCTGCGTTCTCGGCCTCGGCTACATCGGCCTGCCCACCGCGTCGATCTTCGCGACCAAGGGGCGTTCCGTGCTCGGGGTCGATATCGCCCCGGAGGTGGTCGCCACCATCAACAGCGGGCGTATCCATATCCAGGAGCCCGACCTCGACGTGCTGGTCCGCGCCGCGGTGCAGTCTGGCAACCTGCGCGCCGCGACCGCGCCCGCGGCGGCGGAGACTTTCATCATCGCGGTACCGACGCCCTTCACGGTCGACGCGGCCGGCGCCCGGCGTCCCGACCTGAGTTTCGTCGAGGCGGCGGCCCGCTCGCTCGCCGCCGTCGTCGCCCCCGGTAATCTCATCGTGCTGGAGTCGACCTCCCCGGTCGGCACCACGGAGAAGGTGAAGGCGTGGGTCGAGGACGAGCTGCGCCGGCGCGGCCGCGCGGTCGATGGCCTGCTCTACGCCCATTGTCCCGAGCGGATCCTGCCCGGCCAGATGCTCAAGGAACTGATCGCCAACGACCGCATCGTCGGCGGCCTCACCCCCGAGGCTTCCGCCCGGGCGAAGGCCCTCTACGAGATTTTCTGCGCGGCGCAGATCTTCGTGACGGACGCCCGCACCGCCGAGCTCGCCAAACTGACCGAGAACGCGTTCCGCGACGTCAACATCGCCTTCGCGAACGAGCTGTCGATGATCTGCGACCGGCTCGGCGTCGACGTCTGGGAACTCATCCGCCTGGCCAACCGGCACCCGCGCGTGAAGATCCTGCAGCCCGGCCCGGGCGTCGGCGGCCATTGCATCGCGGTCGATCCCTGGTTCATCGTCGACGCCGCCCCCGCGGAGGCGCGCCTCCTGCGGACGGCGCGCGAGGTGAATGACGCGAAGCCGGGCCATGTGCTCGCGCGGATCCGCGCGCAGGTGACGCCCGGCGCGGCGGTGGCCTGCCTCGGCCTGGCGTTCAAGGCGAACGTCGACGACCTCCGCGAATCCCCGGCGCTGGATATCGCCGTCCACCTCGCCGCCGAGGGTTACCGGGTGCTGGCGGTGGAGCCGCATATCACCACCTTGCCCGCCGCCCTCGCCGGCCGCGCCGAGCTCGTCGACCTCGCGACGGCCTTCGCCCGGGCGGACGCCATCGTCCTCCTGGTCGACCACCGCGCCTTTGGGTCGCTGACGTTGGCGGATCTGGCCGGCAAGGCCCTGATCGACACGCGCGGGCAGATCCGCTGACTCCCTTGTACCTCTCGGCCCTTGCTCATCTCGGACCTGCGTGGTTCTGGCGCCGGCTTTGGTTCCGGGCCGAGCGTTCGCTCGGTTGCCTGGAACGACGCTGCCCTCTCCGCGCCTGGGATCAGGTCGATGTTCCGGCCGACTACGCCGACCGCTGGCGTCGTTCCGTTCCCCGTCTGCCTATCGCGAAGATCGACCGCGCTTACCTGGCCCCGCACGTCGAGGCTTACGCGGTCGCCAACGGCCACTCCCCGGTCGCGGAAGCCGACCTGCTCGCCCGCGGCCGCTTCCGGATCTTCGACCATGACCTCGTCGAGGCCGGGATGCCGCCGCGCTGGCACGTCAGCGTGCTCGATGGTGCGCTCGTCGACGCCTCCGTCCATTGGACGAAGCTGTCCGCCGCCGGCCCCGTGGACATCAAGGGCGTCTGGGAGCTCTCGCGCTTCGCCTGGGTCTACCCGTTGGTGCGAGCCTGGGTCCTGGATGGCGAGGCCCGGCATGTCGAAAACTTCTGGCGATTGCTCGAGGACTGGATGGCGGCGAACCCGCCGAACCGCGGGCCGCAATGGATGTGCGGGCAGGAGGCGTCGATGCGGCTCATCGCCGTCGCGTTCGCGCTCCAGGCCTTCCGCGCGCACCCGGCCACGACGGACGCCCGGCTGCTGCTGACCGCGCGACTGGCGACCGTGACCGCGGAACGTATCCGCGCGCACCTGGCCTACGCTCTTTCCCAGGAGAACAACCATGGCCTGAGCGAGTCGCTGGGGCTCTACACGGCGGGCGCGCTGTGGCCGCAGCTGAAGCACGCCCCGGCCTGGCGCGACCAAGGGCTGGAAACCCTTTTCCCGCAGGTCGAAGCGTTGGTCGATCCCGCGGAGGGCGGCTTCAGCCAGCATTCGACGAATTACCACCGACTCTTCCTGCAGCTCATGACCTGGGCGGAGGTCGTCCTCGGAGCCGAGGGCCAGCAGCTGCCTCCGCGGACCCGCGCGCGCGTCGGTCGGGCCACCGAGTTCCTCTCCGACCTGCTGGAGCCCGATGGCACGGTGCCGCGTTATGGCGCCGACGACAGCGCCAATCTCTTTCCGCTGAGCGGGCTACCCGCCCGCGATTTCCGTCCCGCCCTCGTCGCCGCCCAGGCGCTTTTCCTGGGAGACCGTCCGTCCGCGGGGCCGTGGGATGAAGCCGCCTTGTTGCTCATCGGGCCGAGGCCCGTCTCCGCGCGCGTGCTGACGCGCACGGAAAAAGTCTTCCGCCCCGCCGCCGGCGTCGGCCTGCTGCGCCATCCGCGCGGGACCGCTTTTTTCCGGGCGCCCGTGCGCTCACCTTGGCGGCACCGGCCCAGCCAGGCGGACCACCAGCACGTCTCTCTCCGCTGGGACGGCGCCTGGATCGCCGAAGATGTCGGCACCTTCACCTACGCAGGCGTCGGCCCCGACGACTTCGGGTCGGCCATCCACCATGACGTCGTCACGGTCGACCGGCGCGGCCCCATGCGTAAGGTCGGCCGGTTCCTCTGGCTCCCCTGGACTTCCTGTTCGCCTCTTTCCACACCGCAGGGTTGGGCGCGACCTGCCGCGATCTCGGCGGTGCGCGGTGGGATCGTCGGGTCCTCCGCTTCCCGCAAGGGTTCGTCATCCTCGATCAGGTACGCGCCACCGAGCCGGCAAGCTGCTGCGAGCTCCGCTGGCATGGCCGGACCCGCGCGGGCCTCGCACGGCTTTCCCTCGCCTGCTCCCAGCCGTCGCAGGAAGCCTGGGTCACCGCGGATGCCCGGACCGGCGAAGGCTTCTTCGCGCCCTGCTACGGTCGCCGTGAGCCCGCATGGACCCGTCGGCTGACCGCCGTGGGCCCGTCGGTCACCTTCGTCACGGCGCTGGGCTGCCAGGTCGAGCTGCGCGCCGACGTCTTGCTCGTCGATGGCGAGTCCATCCCCCTTCCACCCTGATGCGCACCGTCGCTCTCATCGTCGGCACCCGCCCCGAGGTCATCAAGCTGGCCCCGGTTTACTTCGCGCTGCGGGACTCCGCGCAGCTTCGCCCGGTCCTGGTGGCCACCGCGCAGCATCGCCAGATGCTCGACCAGGCGCTCGGCGCCTTCGGCCTCAAGGCCGACCACGACCTCGACCTCATGCGGCCGGGCCAGACGTTGCCGGAGCTGACCGGCCGCGTCGTCACCGCGGTCTGCGGCTGGCTCGATCGCCATCACCCCGATGTCGTCCTCGTCCAAGGCGACACCACGACCGTCCTCGGGTCGGCCTTGGCCGCGTTCTACTCGGGCATCCCGGTCGGACACGTCGAGGCGGGTCTCCGCACCGGCTCCCTGCGCACGCCTTTCCCCGAGGAGATGAACCGCCGCGTGACCTCGACGTTGACGCGCTGGCATTTCTGCCCGACGGAAGGGGCGCGCGCGAACCTCCTCCGCGAAGGCGTCGCGCCCGCGCATTGCCATGTCACCGGCAACACGGTGGTCGACGCCTTGTTGGGCGCCCGCGAGCGGGCGCGGTTGGCTCCCGCCGAGCTGCCGGCCTTCGCCGCCCGGTTGGGCATCCCCGAAGCTTTCGCCGCCCGCCACCTCGGCCCCGGCGGCGCTCCCTGGGCGCTGATGACCGGTCATCGCCGCGAGTCTTTCGGCGAGGGCTTCGAGCGAATCTGCCAAGCCATCCGGCGTCTCACCGAGGAGCATCCCGACCTGGGCGTGATCTACCCGGTGCACCTCAACCCCCAGGTCCAGGAGCCGGTCCGCCGCCTCCTGCAGGATCATCCCCGGGTCGTCCTGATCCCGCCGACCGACCACCTCGATTTCATCCGGCTCCTCGATCGCGCGACCTTCGTCCTCACGGATTCGGGCGGGGTGCAGGAGGAGGCGCCCACCTTGGGCAAGCCGGTCCTGGTCCTGCGCGACAGCACGGAGCGGCCGGAGGGCGTGGCCGCCGGCACCTGCGTCCTCGTGGGGACCGATCCGGCGCGCATCGTCGCCGAAGCCGCGCGGCTGCTCCGCGACCCGGCCGAGTACGCCCGCCGCGCCGCCTTGCGCAACCCGTACGGCGACGGCCAGGCCGCGGGCCGGATCCGCGCGATCCTCGAGCGGGAACCGCTCTGACCATCCGGTGCGCGTCCTGTATTTCCATCAGCACTTCGCCACCCCGGCCGGATCCGCGGGGACCCGCTCGTATGAGTTCGCCCGGGCCTTGGTCGCCCGTGGGCATGCCGTCACGATGGTCTGCGGAGCCCATGCGCAGTCGGGGCTCGAGCTGCCTTTCGACCCCGCCCGGGGCTGGCGGCGCGGGCTGGTCGACGGGATCGACGTGATCTCCCTGCCGCTGCCTTACGCCAATCGCGACGGCGTGGCCCGCCGCACCTGGACCTTCCTGCGCTTCGCCGCGCGCTCGGTCCGCCTCGCGCTCACGCTGGAGGCCGACCTCGTGTTCGCGACTTCGACGCCTCTGACCGCGGCCTTGCCCGGGCTGGCGGCGCAGGCCGCCCGCGGCCTGCCGTTCGTCTTCGAGGTGCGCGACCTCTGGCCCGAGCTGCCGCGCGCGCTCGGCCTGCGGAATCCCCTCCTGCTCGGCGGCATGGAAGTCCTCGAGACGGCCGCCTACCGCGCCGCCGACGCCGTGGTCGGGCTTTCCCCGGGCATCGTCCGCGGGATCCGCCGCAAGTCGTCCCCGCGTCAGCGCGTGGTCATGATCCCGAACGGCAGCGACCTCGAGGTCTTCCACCCGCGCCTCCGCCGCGCCGGCGCTTTGCCGGGGTTCGGGCCGGATGATTTCCTCGCCGGCTTCACGGGCGCCCATGGTCCGGCCAACGGCCTCGACGCTTTGCTGGACGTCGCCCGCGAGCTGCGACGCCGCGGCGACCGCCGCGTGAAGCTCGTCTTCATCGGCGACGGCAAGGAGAAGGAGCGGCTCGCCGCGCAGGCGGCCGCCGAGGGCCTCGACCAATGCCGGTTCTTCCCGCCCATCCCGAAGACGGAACTCGGCGCCGTGACCGCCTCCCTCGATTGCGGCCTGATGGTCCTCCGCGATGTCCCGGCGTTCTACGACGGCACTTCCCCGAACAAGTTCTTCGACTACGCCGCCGCCGGCCTCCCGGTCGTGAACAACTACCCGGGCTGGCTTGCCGGGCTCATCGCTGACCACGACGCCGGCAGCGTGGTCCCGCCGGCCGATCCGGTCGCGTTCGCCGACGCCTTGCAGGCGCTCGCCGCCGACCCCGCCCGCCGGGCCCGTCAAGGTGCGGCGGCCCGGCGGCTTGCCGAGACCCGCTTCGCCCGCGCCGACCTCGCCGCCGACTTCGTCGCCACGCTCGAAGCCGCCGCCGGCTGAAGGTCCCCTCGCTTATGCTGACCCGTCCCGAAGTCCTCCAGCTGGTGCTCCGCCGCCTCGCCGCGCTCGGCCGCGAGCTGGGTAAGCCCGAGCTCGAGCACGCCGACGAGCAGACGCGCCTCTTCGGCGAAGCCTCGTCCTTGGATAGCATCGGGCTGGTCACGTTGATCGCGGACCTCGAGGAGGATCTCCGCCGCGCCACCGGCCGCGACGTGGTCCTGGCGGATGAGAAGGCGATGAGTCGCCTGACCTCGCCGTTCCGCCGGGCGGGCCTCCTCGCCGACCACATCGTCGCGACCCTCGCCGCCTGAACCATGCCCCTCGCGATCGTCACCGGAACTTCCCGCGGCCTCGGCCGCGCCCTGGCCGAGCGGCTGCTCGCCGAGGGCTGGACCGTGCATGGGTTCTCGCGCGAACCCGATGGCTGGGCGCGGCCCGGCTTCGTCGCGCATGCCGTCGACGTGGGCGACCCGGCGGCGGTCCGCGCGGCGGTCGCCGCCGTCACGGCGGACGGAGCGACGATCGACCTGCTCGTCAACAACGCCGGGTATCGCCGCGATGAACGCCCTCCTGCTCACGCCGCCGGAGGTGGCCGCCGAGCTCATGCGGGTCAATTACCTCGGGACCTTCCATTGCCTGCAGGCCGCGGGGAAGGCCATGGTCCGCGCCCGCCGCGGCCGGATCCTCAATGTCACCACGGTGGCCGTGCCGCTCGCGCTGGAAGGCGAGGCCGCCTATGTCGCCAGCAAGGCGGCGGTCGAAGCGCTCACCCGGGTGGCCGCCCGCGAACTCGGCCCGCACGGCGTCCTCGTCGCCGCCGTCGGCCTGGGCCCGGTCGACACCCGGCTCACGCGCGGGGTCGGCGCGGAACCGCTCGCCCGGCTCAACGCCCGCATCGGCCGCCCGGCCGGTACCACGGTCGCGGAAGCGGCGGACTTCCTGTTCCGTCAGGCGGTCGATCCGGGACTGGTCGGCGGCTCCATCCATTACCTCGCCGCGCTGACCTGATTTGCGGAACTGGCTCTCCAGTCGATGCGCGGCCTTCGGGGCGCGACCCGCGCTCGCCGGCGCGTGGGGTGTCGTGACCTACGCCGACCTCGCCGCGGAGATCGCCTCGGTGCGCGCCGCCCTCGCCGCGCTGGGTCTCGCGCGTCCCGCCTGTTTCGCGATCGTCGGCGGGCATGGACCGGCGGCCACCGCCTGGCTGCTCGCGCTCGCCGAGGCCGGGCACGTGGTCGTGCCGCTCGCAGGTAATCTCGCCGAGCACCCGGCGCGGCTCGCCGAGGTCGGGGCGCGCTGGGTCGTCGCCGTCGAGGGCCGCGAAGCCCGGCTGCTGCCCCGGGTCGCCGAGCCCAAGGAATACCCGTTGATCCAGGCGTTGGCGGAACGCGGCGCCGCGGGACTGGTCCTGTTCTCCAGCGGCACCAGCGGCCGACCGAAGGCGATGGTGCAGGATTTCACGAACCTGCTCGCGACCTACCAGGAGCGTCGGCCCAGCGGCCTGCCGGTGCTCGCGCTCCTCGGCTTCGATCACATCGGCGGGCTGAACACGCTGCTCGGGGCTTTGGCCGCCGGCGCGCTCGTCGTGGTGCCCGGCGACCTCTCCGCCGGCTCCGTCGCCGCGGCGATCGCCCGCCACCAGGTCGCCGTCCTGCCCGCGTCCCCGACTTTCCTTAACCTCCTGCTTGCGGCCGGCGTCCCCGCCGCGGAGCTCACCTCGTTGCGCATGATCACCTATGGCACCGAGCCGATGCCCGAAAGCCTGCTCGGCCGGCTCCGGGCGGCGTTCCCGCGCGTCCGTTTCATCCAGACGTTCGGCACGAGCGAGACCGGTATCTTCCGTACCGAGAGTCCCGAGCCCGGCTCGACTTTCCTGCGTTTCGACGATCCCGGACTGGCCTGGAAGGTCGAGGATGACGAACTTTGGCTGCGCAGCCGCACCCAGGTCACCGGTTACCTGAACGCCGGCAACGAGCGCTTCACCGCGGATGGTTGGTTCCGGACCGGCGACCGCGTCGAGGTCCGCGCCGACGGCGCGCTCCGTATCCTCGGCCGCGTCGGCGAGCTCATCAACGTCGGGGGAGAGAAACTCATGCCGGCCGAGGTCGAGACCGTCCTGCTGACCGTGCCCGGTGTCCGCGACTGCCGGGTCGCGGGCGAGCCCAGCGCGCTGACCGGGCAGACGGTCGTGGCCGACGTGGTGCTCGCGCCGGGCCACGACGCCGAGGTCGTCCGCGCCGCGCTCCGCCAGGCGTGCCGCGCCCGCCTCGCCCGCCACAAGGTGCCCACCCGGGTGCGTTTCGTCCCCGCCGTCTCCGGCGACCGCCTGAAGAAGATCCGCTGACATGACCGCCTTGCTGCCGTATCTCCTCCTCGATGCGATCCTCCTGATCGGGTGCGTCGTTTTCCTGGCGCCCCGCCTGTCGTTCTGGCATCCCGCCACGACCTACCTCCTTTTCCACGCCTATAGCTTCAGCTTCCGCGCCTGGCAGCTCTTCGACGGCGCCAGCCCGATGTACGCCGACAACACCGCGTTCGATGTCATCCGGCCGGAGGAATTCCAGCGCGCCATGTTGCTCGCCGACGTGGCCTTGGTCGTCTTCGTCGGCGCCGCCTACTTCGCCCACCGTCGGTTCGAGGCGGCGGCCCAGGAGCCGATCCGTCGCCGGCTCATCAACCGCGCGGCGGTCCTCGTCGTCGCCGGACTCTGCCTGCCGGTCGGCTTTTTCGTCTTCCTGACCTCCAAGGCGGGCGCCGTCGCGGCGAACGCGCTGACCGAGACGAACTACTACACGGTGATGGGGATGTGGCCGATCGGCTGCCTTGGCCTGCTCATCTACCTGCGCGGCTTCCGTTGGTACCTCCTGCTGCCGACGGCCCTGTACCTGGCCTTGGTCGCGGTCCAAGGTTACCACCGGTTCATGCTCGTCCTGCCGCTGGTGTTTCTCGCGTCCTACTACCTGCAGGCACGCCGGCGGCGCTGGCCGGGCCTGCCGATCCTGCTCGGCGCCCTGTTGGTATTCATGGTCCTGCCCCGGCTCAAGGCGATCGGGCAGGCCGTGCAGGCAGGCGATCTCAACGAGGCGGCCCAGCTGGTGGGCGATTCGTTCCGCTCGACCAAGGGGTTGGAGGGGTCCTCCAGCGAGCAGTTCCTCGACCAATTCGCCGGGGCTCTCACCATGGCCGACGATTATGGCAAGGTGTACTATGGCTCGACCTACCTGGCCATCGTGACCTTGCCGGTCCCGCGATCCCTCTGGCCCGCCAAGCCCGGCCTGGGCGACCATACGATCGAGATCTCGACGGCGCGCCGCCAGTACGACCGCGAGGGCCGCATCGTCACCTATATCGGCGAATCCTACCTGAATTTCCGCTACCTCGGCATCGTGCTCGTGCCCGCCTTGCTCGGCTTCTTCCTCACGCGATGGTGCCTGCGGGCGACCAGCGGTCCGCTGCTTCGTTTCGACGGCTACCTGTACACGGTCTTCGCGATGGCCTATATCCAGCTGTTCCGCGACGGCCTGCTGTCGATCTTCGTCTTCACGGTCGTGCATAACATGCCGATGCTCTTCGCCTGGATCCTGCATGCCTTGCCGGGCTTCGCCCGACGGGTGGTCGATCCGCCGCCGGCGCATCCGCTGGCGCAGGAGGATCTCACGCTCGGTCCGCCCCCCGGCTTCGCCCCGGGCGGCCCCCCGCCCCGATGAAAGCCATCATCCATGTCGTCTACGATTGCGTGCCGGGAGCCTATGCCGGCGGCGTGCAGAAGATGGTCTTCGAGCTTGCGAGCGCCCAGCGGCGGGCGGGCGCCGACGTCGAAGTCTGGGCGGTCAACGCGCTCCGGGCGGGCGCGACGGAGGATCATGGCGGGCTCACCCTGCGTTATTTCATGCCCGATGACGCCCTCGGGCTGGTCAAGTCCGACCGGCTGGAGGCCCACCTACGCGCGTTACCGACGGGGTTCGTGCTGCACGCCCATAACTCCTTCCACCCGCTGAACGTGCAGGTCGGTGAGGCCGCCGCGGCCAGAGGCTTCCCGGTCTATTACCACCCGCACGGCGCCATGGATCCCTCGTTGTTCCAAGGCTGGTCGTGGCGCGCGCTGAAGAAGCGTCTCTACATCCGGTTCGTCGGCCGCCTCGACCTGAACCGTTCCGCCGGGGTCTTCGCCCTGACCGGGTACGAGGAGGCCCAGCTGCGCTCCCTCGGCGTCACCGCGCCCGTGGCCGTGATTCCGAACGGCGTCGCCGCGGCGGAGTCCGCCGAGGTCCCGCCGGCGGAGTCCGCGCGCCGCGCCGCCGCCTTCCGCGCCGCGCATGCCCTGCCGGGCACGGCCAAGGTCCTGCTCTTCATCGGTCGGATCAACCCGAAGAAACGGCTGGAGGACATCATCGCCGCCTTCGCCGAACTCGCCCCGCGCGAGCCGGACCTGCACCTGGTCCTGGCGGGCCAGGCCGACGACGCCTACCTCCGCGCCTTGCGCGGGTTGGTCGACCGGACCGGCCTGTCCGCGCGCGTCCGTTGGGTCGGCTTCCTGGACGAGCGGGCCAAGCCGGCGGCCTTCGCCGCCGCCGATTGCTTCGTCCATGCGTCCGTCTCGGAGGGCATGGCCTTGGCGATCCTCGAGGCGATGGCCCATGGTTTGCCGGTGGTCGCCACCGAGGGTTGCTATATGCGGGCGGCGGCGGAGCTCGGCGCGCTGCGCGAATGCGCGCAAGGCGGCGCGGCCTTGGCGGCGGCGTTGGCGCCCGTGCTGGCCGACCCCGCCGCGGCGCGGACGCTGGGCGCGGCGGGGCGTCGCTATATCCGGGAGGTCCACGACTGGGACCGGCTCGCCCGCCGTTACCTGCGCATCTACGAGGAGGGCTTGCGCGCGCGCTGAGCATGTGCGGCATCGCGGGATACTTCGGTAATTTCGCGGCGGAACTCCTGCCGCGGATGAACCAGGCCCAGGCCCATCGGGGGCCGGACGGGCAGGGCGTCTGGTCTTCCGGTCGCGTCGGCCTCGCGCACGTCCGCCTGGCGATCCTCGACCTTTCCCCGTCCGGGCATCAGCCGATGTCCGATGCGCGCGGCCGGGTGACGCTGGTCTTCAACGGCGAGATCTACAACTACCGGGAACTCCGGGCCCGGCTGGAGCGCGAGGGCGCGACGTTGCGCGGTTCGAGCGATACCGAGGTGCTCGTCGAACTGCTGGCGCGCCATGGCCGCCGGTGCCTGCCATGGCTGAACGGGATCTTCGCCTTCGCCGCCTGGTTCGCCGATGAGCGGCGCCTCCTGCTCGCGCGGGACGCGGCCGGCGTGAAGCCGCTCTACTGGACGCGGACCCCGGCGGGATTCGCGTTTGCCTCGGAACTGAAGGCCCTGCTCGCCGTGCCGGGCGTCGACCTGACGCCGGATGCCCATGCCATCGCCTCCTACCTGACCTTGCTCTATGCTCCCGGGGAGCGCACGCCGGCCCGCGGCGTCCGCAAGCTCCGGCCCGGCGACTTCCTCGAGTGCGCGGAGGACGGCGCCGTCCGCCTCGCGGCGTTCGCCCCCGGGCATTACCGGGAGGAGGTGCAGGCTTTCCCGCGCGCCACCGCCGTGGAGGCGTGTCGTCACTACGTGGCGCAGGCGGTGCGTCGGCAACTGGTCGCGGATGTCCCGCTCGGCGGGTTCCTATCCGGCGGGGTCGATTCCACCACGATCGCGCACCATGCGGTCCGGCACCTCGCCCGCGGCGCCGGCTACCCTTGCTTCTCCTTGGAACCCCGCGGCGGCGAGGCCGAAGGCTTCGCCGATGACCTGCCCTACGCGCGCCTGGTGAGCACGCGCCTCGGCGTCCCTTTGCACGTGGTGGGTCTCGAGGAGGAAAGCCTGGATGAGCTCGACGAGCTGGTCCGGAGCCTGGACGAGCCGACCCCGGATCCCGCGGCTTTCGCGACGCGCGCGATCTGCGCCGCCGCGCGCGACCGGGGCGTGAAGGTCCTGCTTTCCGGCGCCGGTGGCGACGATATCTTCTCCGGCTATCGCCGGCATCAGGCGCTGGCGTCCGAACGCTACTGGGGTTGGATGCCGCCGCCCTGGCGCGAGGCCTTGGTCGACCTGAGCGCGCAGCTGCCGCGGGACAACCCTGCCGGCCGCCGCCTCGCCAAGCTTTTCGGTCATGCGTCCGCCCCGCCCGCCGAACGCTTGGCGAGCTACTTCCTCTGGCTGGACGACTCGGTCCTCGCTCCCGCGTTGGCGCCTGGTTTCCGGGAGGAGCTGCGTCGCTTCCGTTCGGTGGATACGATGCTCGACGCGCTGGCCGCCTTGCCGACGGGCGTGAGCCGGCTCAACCAGATGCTCCACCTCGACCGGAGCTTCTTCCTGGCCGACCATAACCTCAACTACACCGACAAGATGGCGATGGCGTGCGGCGTCGAGGTCCGCGTGCCCTTCCTCGACCCCGATCTGGTGGCCTTCACCGAACGCCTGCCCGATGACCTCAAGCAGCGCGGCCGTTCCGGCAAATACCTCCTGCGCGCGGCCATGCGCGGCGTGATCCCCGCGGAGGTGCTCGATCGCCCGAAGACCGGGTTCGGCTTCCCGTTGCGCCGCCTGCTGCACGGCAGCTATGGGCGCCGGCTCCGGCGCCTCGCCGCCGAAGGCCGCCTGGACGCCACCGGGGTCTTCCAGGGCGCCGGCGTCATCGCCTTGCTCGAGGCCGACGCCCGGGGTGAGATCGACGCCGCCTACCCCCTGATGGGCGTGCTGTGCGTCGAGTCGTGGTTGCGCCAGTTCGCCGGTCGCTGAATCCTCTTTCCCGATGCAGACCATCCTCCCTGCCGTCCGTCTCGCCGGCCTCGCCGTCACGACCGGCCCGCTGGTCCGCGATTTCCTCGCGGATGGCCTCGCCGCGGGCCAGGACGCCGGCGCGCTGGAACGCACCGCTCGCACGGTGGGTCTGCGTCGCCGGCTGGTCGCGGCTCCCGGGCAGACCGCGCTGGATCTTTGCGCCGACGCCGCCACGCGTCTCCTCGCGGCCTGTCCGGAGCCGGCCGCCCAGGTCGACGCGGTCATCTTCGTCACGCAGACGCCCGATCACGCGCAACCGAACAACGCGTGCCTGCTCCATGGCCGGCTCGGGCTCGCCCGCACCGTGGCGGCCTACGATGTCTCGCTGGGTTGTTCCGGTTGGGTCTACGCGCTGCAGCAGGCGGCCTTGCTCTGCGCGCACGGCGGAGCGCGCGCCGTCCTGCTTTGCGCCGGCGACACGTTGAGCCGGACGACCAACCCGCGCGACCGCGCGACGGACCCGCTCTTCGGCGACGCCGGGAGCGCGACCTTGGTCGTGCGCGACCCGGCCGCCGGCGCCTGGCATTTCGTGCTCGGCACGGACGGCGCCCGTGCCCGCGTCATCGAGGTGCCGGGCGGGGGCGCCCGGTCGCCGCGCGGCGCCGAGCCCTGGGTCGAGCACGCGGACGCGGACGGTAACGTCCGCCACCCCGGCGACCTCCACATGGACGGGGCCGAGGTCTTCAACTTCAGCCTGCGCGAGGTGCCGGCGGCGATCGCCGAGGTGATGGCGCTCGCCCGCTGGTCCGAGCCGGACGTGGACGCGCTCGTCCTGCATCAGGCGAACCGCTTCGTCCTTTCCGCCGTCGGTCGCAAGGGCGGCTTCCCGGCCGCCAAGACCCCGATGGACCTCGTCGAGCGTTTCGGCAACCAAAGCTCCGCCTCGATCCCGTGCGCCTTGGTCGAGGCCCTCGGTCCGGAGCTGGGCCGTCGTCCGCTCCGCGTCGTCGCCTGCGGCTTCGGCGTCGGGTTATCCTGGGGGGCCGTCGCGCTGACCCTGGGGCCGGTGACCCTCGTGCCCACCGCGCCGCTTCCGCCCGCCCCATGAGCCTTGCCGAGGAACAACGCTGGCAAGCCTTGCAGGCCGATGTCGATGCGCTGGCCGCGGCGCCGGCGGGGATGGATACCGTCCTCGCCGGGTTGCCGCAGTGGGACTCCCTGGCCGTGCTCCTCGTCCTCACCCACGCCGAGCAGGCCTACGGGCGCACCCTCACCGGCGCCCAGGTCCGCGCTTGTCGCACCGCCCGTGACCTCGTCGCCCTCCTTTCCTAACATGAAGAAACTCCTCATCGTCGGCGCCGGCGGCTTCGGCCGCGAGATGCATGCCTGGGCCCGGCAGCATCCCGACCACGGGCGTGCCTGGACGTTCGACGCCTTCCTCGATGACAACCCGGCCGCGTTGAAACGCTTCGGCGACTTCGCCCCGGTCCGGCCCCTCACGGGACATCGTCCGGCGGCCGACGAGGTCTTCCTCTGCGGGCTCGGCCTACCGCCGCAGAAGGAACGACTCATCGCCCCCTTGGTCGCCGCCGGCGCCGAGTTCCTGACCTTCATCCACCCGCGCGCCCTGGTCGGCGAGCGCGTCCGTCTCGGCCGGGGGGTCGTGCTGTGCCCCGGGGCGATCGTCTCCGCGGACGTCGAGCTGGGCGAGTTCGCGATGGTGAACCTCCACGCGACGATCGGGCACGACGCCCGCCTCGGCGACTGGAGCACCGTGAGCGCGCATGGTGACCTGACCGGCCGGGTCGAGGTCGCCGACCGGGTCTTCCTGGGCAGCCGCGTCTCGGTGATCCCCGGCAAGAAGGTCGGCAGCCGCGCGGTCCTGGGCGCCGGCGCCGTGGTCATCGCGGATGTCCCTCCGGGCGTGACCGTGGTCGGTAATCCCGGCCGGATCCTCTAGCATGCGCCGCTTCCTGCTCATCGCCGGCGTCCTCGCGACGGTCGGCCTGGTCGCCCTCCTCCTCGCGGTCGAGGTGTTCGCGGATCATCGCCGTCGTTTCACCGGCGAGCTCCCGCGGGCCTTGCCGACCGTGGTCGCCGGCTGGGTGCGGCGCGACGTCCCCGTCGCGGTCGGCTCCGCGGCCGCCGCCAACGTGCAGGGCATCCTGAACTATTCGCAGGTCGCGCAGGCGGTCTACGCCAAGGACGGGCTGCAGATCCTCGTCTACGTCGCCTACTGGGAGCCGGGCAAGGTCTCGGTCGTGGACGCCGGTTCCCACAACCCGGATTCCTGCTGGGTCAACAACGGCTGCGTGCGCACCGACCGGCGCTACGCCGTGTCCGCCCGGCTCGGGGAGCGCGCGTTGCTGCCCTATGAGGCCGGCACCTACCTGGTCCCGCGCGGCGGCCTGCAGCATGTCGCCTTCTGGCATCTCGTGAACGGGGAGCCCAACCGTTATGAGGCGCAGGAGCAGGGTTGGCGCGACGGCCTCATCGGCCGGCTGGAGCGCCTGCCGCTCCTGCTCAAGGACATCCGCGTCCACGGCCTCAACCAGAAGAGCGAGCAGATGTTCATCCGCCTCTCCTCGCCGACGCCATTCCCCGAGCTCCTCGCGCGCCAGGATGTGCAGGCGCTGCTGCGGGAGCTCGAAGCGCTCGGGATCTTCCCCGACCGCCCCTGGCGCTGAACCCCTCTCCCATGTCCCGCATCTACCTTTCCCCGCCCGACGTCGGCACCGCCGAGGTCGAGTTCGTCCTGGAGGCGTTCGAGGCCAACTGGGTCGCCCCGGTCGGGCCGCACCTCGACGCCTTCGAGCAGGAGTTCGCGGCCTTGGTCGGCTCGCCGCACGCCGTCGCGCTCTCGTCCGGCACCGCCGCCTTGCACCTGGCCCTCCGTCTCGCCGGGGTCGGGCCCGGCGACGAGGTCCTCTGCTCGGACCTCACCTTCATCGCCTCGGCCGCGCCGATCACCTACCTCGGCGCCCGCCCGGTCTTCATCGACAGCGAGGAGCGCAGCTGGAACATGGATCCGGCGCTAGCCTGCGCCGCCATCGAGGCGAAGGCCCGCGCCGGCCGGCCGCCCAAAGCCCTCGTGCTGGTCCACCTTTACGGTCAGTCGGCCGACATCGCCCCGATCCAGGCATGCTGCGAACGGCATGGCGTGAAGCTCATCGAGGACGCCGCCGAGGCCCTGGGGGCGACCTACGGGGACCGCTGTCCCGGCTCGCTCGGCTGGGCCGGCATCCACTCCTTCAACGGCAACAAGATCATCACGACCTCCGGCGGCGGGATGCTGGTGACGGCCGATGCCGGGATGGCGAAGCAGGCGCGTTTCCTCGCGACGCAGGCGCGCGACCCCGCGCCGCACTACCAGCATGCGACCATCGGATATAACTATCGCCTCTCCAACATCTGCGCGGGGATCGGCCGCGGCCAGCTGCTCCGGCTCGCCAGCAAGGTCACGCGCCGCCGCGCCCATTTCCGCGCCTACCGGCAGGCGCTCGGCGACCTGCCCGGCGTCACCTTCCAGCCGGAGGCGCCCTGGGGCCAGTCGACGCGCTGGCTGACCTGCCTGACCATCGATCCCGCGGTCGCCGGCCGCGATCGCGAGGACGTGCGGCGGGCCCTCGAGGCGGCCGACATCGAGTCGCGCCCGCTGTGGAAACCGCTCCACCTGCAGCCGGTCTTCGCCGGGGTCGAGACGCACGGCGGCGCCGTCGGCGAACGCCTCTTCGCCCAGGGCCTCTGCCTGCCGTCCGGCTCCGGCATGGCCGAGCAGGATCGGGAGCGGGTGATCGCGACGGTGAAACAAGCCTTCCGGGCCTCCTGACGATGTCGCACGAGGAACAGATCCGGTTGCAGCGTCAGTATTACGCCGAGACGGCCGAGAACTATGACGCCATGCAGCTTTCGCCCCAGGACGAGCATCAGTTCGCCTTGGCGGTCCTTTCGGCCATGATCGAATACCATGGTATCCGGTCCGTCTTGGACGTCGGCTCCGGCACCGGTCGGGCCCTCCGCTTCCTGAAGGCGCGCCATCCGCGCGTCCGGTTCGTCGGCATCGAGCCCGTCGAGGCCTTGCGCCAGGTCGGCCATGCGGCGGGCTTGTCCGCGGAGGAGCTGCGGGACGGGGATGTCAACGCCCTCGCGTTCGCCGACGGGGAGTTCGACCTCGTCTGCGAGTTCGCCGTGCTGCACCACGTCCCGCAGCCCGCCCGGGCGGTCGGCGAGATGCTGCGCGTGGCTCGCAAGGCCATCTTCATCTCCGACGCCAACAACTTCGGCCAAGGCGGCAAGCTTGCCCGCCGCCTGAAGCAGGCGCTCGACGCTCTCGGCCTCTGGCGGGCGTTTGACTGGTTGCGCACCGGGGGGAAGGGCTATCATGTCTCCGCCGGCGACGGGCTCTTTTATTCTTATTCCGTCTTCGGCGACTATGATCAGATCCGCGGGGCCTGCGGGTCGGTCCACCAGTTCAACACCGTCGACGCCGGGCCGAACCTGTACGGCTCCGCCCCGCACGTCGCCCTGCTTGGCCTCAAGAAATGACGCCCAGACCTGCCGTCATCTGCTTCGCCGGTCCGCGCGATCGTTATCAGTCCGCCCTGGCCTTGCAGGAGAACCATGCCCTGGAGGCCTTGGTCACGGAGGCTTACTTCGGGAAGTTCTGGGCCGAGACCGGTCTGGCCGGCCAGAACTTCCACCGTTTCGCCAAGGCCCGCCATCACCCCGATATCCCGGCGACCAAGGCCGTCCGGTCGCCGGGCGCCTTCGTGCGGACCCTCCGGGCGCGGTTCGATCGGCGGAAAGATTCCCCGCACCTGGCCATCGCCGACCGGTTACTCGGCGAGAAGGCCGGCCAGGTCGCCCTGCGCCGCCGCGCCCCGCTCATCGGCTACAGCTATTACGCCGCCGCGGCTTTCCGGATGATGGCGGGCTCCGGTCTGCCGCGGATACTCTTCCAGGTCCATCCGAACGGCAAATACCTGCGGGAGCTCTTCCGGCAGGAGATCGAGAAAGTCCCGGAAGCGCGCGCCTCGCTCATGGAGGAGGCCGAGATGTCGCCGCTCTTCGCCGCCAACGACGAGGCCTGCGCGATGGCGGACGCCGTGATCTGCGCCAGCACCTTCACCCGGAGCTCGTTGGCCGCCGCCGGGTCCGTCGCGCCGGCGCACGTCGTCGGCTACGGCGTCGACCTCGACGTCTTCACGGCCCGCTCCGCGGCGCCGTCGGCCAAGCCGCTCACCGTCGGCTTCGTCGGCGCGCTGTCCCAGCGCAAAGGCGCCCGCTACCTGCTCGGCGCCCTGGCCGCTTTGCCGAAGGGCGCCGCCCGGCTGATCCTGTACACCCGCGCGGCGATCGACCGCGACCTCATCCGCGGGTTCGCGTCCGTCGACGTCGAGCTCCGTAGCGGGCTTTCCGACACCGCGCTGGCGGCGGACATCCGGCGCTGCGATCTGGTCGCCTTGCCCTCGATCGCCGAAGGCTTCGGCCTCGTCATCCTCGAGGCGATGGCTTGCGGGGTCCCGGTGCTCTGCACGACGAGCACCGGCGGTGCCGACTTCATCCGGCACCGGCGGAACGGCTTGCTCATCGAGCCGGGCAGCGTCGCCGCCATCGAGCAGGAACTCGCCTGGGCCCTGACCCATCGCGACGAACTCTTCCAGCTCGGCCAGGCCGCCCGCGCCGAGGCCGAGAAGCATACCTGGGCGGAATACCGCCGTAAGTTCTTCGCGGCTTACGCCAACGTCATCGGCTAAGATGAGTTTGGACAGGATATTCAAGACCAGCGCGATGACCGGCGCGATGTCCATCGTGACCATGGTCGCCGCCTTGCTGCGGGGAAAGGTGATGGCGATGTGCCTAGGGCCAGCCGGCGTCGGTCTGTCGGGCATCCTCAACCAGGTCGTAGCCCTGGAGTCCCAGGTGCTCGCCTTGGGACTCCCCACGGTGGTCGTGAAGTCCGTGGCCGGCGCCGATGTCGAGGCGAGACCGCAGGTGGAATCGGTCATCGCGCGTCTGGCGCTGGCGCTCGGCGTGTTCGGCCTCGTGCTGGGCCTGGTCTTGTCGCCGTTGGTAGCCGTGGCCACCTTCCAGTCATTCGAGCATCTGCCGCTGGTCATCGCGGCTTCGCTCGCCGTTCCCGCCGCCATCCTCACCAGCATCTGGTGCGCCGTCATTCAAGGTCGCGGCGAGGTCGGTTTTCTTGCGCGTTCGCAGGCCGCCTTCGCCGTGGTCAGCGCCCTCGTCGCCGTGCCGCTCATCTGGTACGGCGGGCTGGCTGGTCTCGGTGTCTCGGTGGTCTTGGCGGCGCTGATCCCGGTCGCCGGCCTATGGTCCAGGCGCCCGCGCTACCCGACGGCCGCGTCGGACGACAAGGGCATCCGGGATTCGTTGGTCAGGGCCGGATTATCCATCATCGCCACCATCGCGATCGCCCAGGTCGCCGCCTATGCGACCAGGTTGGTCGTGGTCAACCAGCTCGGGGTCTTCGAAGCGGGACTTTATCAGGCGGCGCTGGCGGTTTCCGGCGGCCTTCCCGGCTTCGTGTTTTCGGCCATGGCGCTGGACTATTATCCCAGGATATCCGCCGCGAGAGACGGCGAGGAGATCGCGCGGGCCACGAACATGCAGGTGCAGGCCAGCATGGTCATCGCCACGCCTTTGTTCGTCGGCATGATCGTCTTCGGCGGACCACTGCTCGATTTCTACTACACCGAAGAGTTTCTGGGCGCCACCGAACTCATGGCATGGATGACCGCCAGTGTCGCCTTCCGGATCATCAGCTGGCCGGCCGGCTATTGGCTTGTCGCCAAGGCGACCCCGCGGGAATATCTGCTTATCGAAGGACCGGCGGCGCTCCTCGCTCCGCTTGTGACGATCGCCCTGTTGCCGTCGGCGGGACTGGCCGGCGCCGGGATCGCGATGGTGCTCTCAGCCCTCGTCTATGCGCTGGTCATCATCACGTTCATGCGTCGTCGCGGCGGCCTGGGCTACACCGCGGCCACGTGGTGGTGGGCAGCCCTGGGCGCGCTGCAGGTCGCCCTCGCCTTCGGCGTCGCCCGGAACGGCGTCGCGCCGTTGACCGGGGGCCTATGCCTGGCGGCAAGCGTGGCGGTATCCTTGGCCGCCTATCCGGTCATTCGCCATGCCAAGGCCTAAGGTCAGCGTCATTTTCCTGTGCTACAATCAGGAGAGGTTTGTCGAGGCAGCCCTGCGCTCGGCCTTGGATCAGGCCTACCCCGACTTCGAGGTCATCGTGGCGGATGATTGCTCGACGGATAAGACGATGGAGGTGATCCAATCGGTGCTCAACCGGCACCCACGGGCTTCGGTCGTGCGGATGGTGCCTGCCTCCGCCAACCTCGGCATCGCGCGGAACTGGGACCGATCGACAGGGTACGCCCAAGGAGAAATCCTCGTCTGCATGGCCGGCGACGATGTCTCGCGCCCCGACAGGCTGGACAAGGTCGTGGCGGTCTTTGAGGCGGAGGCGGCGGCGCAGGCGGTCGTCAGCCAGGTGCGAGTCATCGATCGGGATGGCCGGACGATCCGGGACAGGTTCGAGTCAGGAAGCCGCCGGGCCGGACTGTTATGCAGGAATCCCGCGATGAGCGGCTACGCTTTTTGGTCCGATGTCCCGGTGATCGGAGCCTCTGCGGCCTATCGTTCCGGGGTCGTGAGGAATCTCGGCGCTATCGAGCATGCCGCATCGGAAGATAACTCCAGTTTCTACCGGGCGTTGCTCACGGGGGGAGTATGGTATTTGCCCGAAGCCTTGGTGGATTGGCGTTGGCACGGCCGCAACGCATCCAACGGGGCCGGCCATCCCGATGAAGATCCGGCCGTCTCCGTCGCAAGGCATGCCCAGCGGGCGCGTGCGGAGTACGATGCTTGCCGGCAATACCGGGCCGATGCCGCGAAAGTTCATTCGAGCGGCCTGCTCGGGGCCAAAGCCTACGCCTCGGAACTCCGCAGGATCGAGCTCTTGGAGTCGCTCCTGATGCTGGGCTGGAAGTCAGCCGACCCCGCCCAATCATTCCGGTCCGTCCTCGCGAGCGCCCTTCGCCACGTGATGGCTGAGCGCTTTCGCCCCAGGGCATTGGGCTATGCGCTGCGCTCGCTATTGAAGGCCGCTTCTCCGGTAAAACTGAGAGCCCTCATCCATCGTCGTTCCCGCTGAGCCCCCCGAAGGCTGATCCGGTCTGCAGGAAAGTCCTGCTCCGGGTGCCCGCAGCGGATCAAGGGTGATCAACCCCGCCTCGTTCCACCCTGTCGTGACGGGGTCCCGGCCCGGCCCGCCGCATCCCTGGCCCGCTGGCCAGATCACGCCGCATCAATCGGGCCAACCGCGTCGCTTGATGCCGGCCTTGCCCATTCCCCAACCCATGCCCGAGCTCGCCACCTTCGCGCTATTCGCTTACCGCCACGAAGCATTCGTGGCGGAGGCCATCCGTTCGGTGGCGAAGCAGACATATCGCCCATTGGAATTGGTCATCACCGACGACGCCTCGCCGGACGAAACTCGCCGGAAGATCGACGAAGCCCTGCGGGACTTCCCGGCCGATATCCCGGTCATCCGCATCAATCATCCGCAGAATCAGGGAATCCCCGGCGTCATCAACGCCGCGGTGCGTCAAGCCTCCGGGCGGGTCATCGTCTTCGGTGCCGGCGATGACGTTTCCGAGCCGGAACGCGTCGCCCGGACCATGCGGGTTTTTGCCGATCCCCGCGTCGCCTTCGCCCACACCGCGGCCAGCGTCATCGACGAGGAAGGTGAACTGGTCCGAGGACGGGAAGGGGCGGGCCATCGGGATGCGGAGCTTTCCCTGGCGGGGATGCTGCTGGGCGCGGGCGCCCCGATCCTCGGCGCCACCTGCGCCTATCGCGCCGATGTGTTCCGCGAATTCGCGGAGCTGCCGCCGCAGATCCTGCGGGAGGATGTCATCCTGCCTATCCGCGGGCTGATCCTGGGCGAAGGCCGTTTCATCGCCCGCAAGCTGGTCCGCTACCGCACGCATGCGGGTAATCTGCACAGTCCCGCGCCTGCGCAGTCCTCGGCCGAGATGGTCCGGCGCAACCTCAGGTTCGCCGATGACCGGGAGGCATCCTGCGCGCAACTCGGCGCGGACATCGCGAAAGCCCGGGCTGACGGACGCATCCTGCCAGACGAACTGGACCTTTATCTTCGTCAGGAAGCGGCCTATTCCGCGGTCGAGCAGCGTCTGCTCAGGACCAAGTCTATGTTCGTTCGGGCCGGGCAAGTCGCGCTTGCCTGGTCGCTTCGCCGGATCGGCACGGTCAAGGCGATGAAATTATTCACGCTTTTCGTCACCCCTTTCCTTTATGCGCCGGTACTCAAGGCATGGATTCGTCTGAGTGAACGTAAACGTCAGATACGCCATGGTTAAGACACCCACAGAGAAGAGCCAGCTGCCCATGAACGACCTCGCTTTCTCATGGAATGGTCTGCCGCAATATGCGGCCAGGCTTTTGGCGGCCGCAGGGCGGGAATTTGGCCGGTCCTTCCCCGTCATCGGCTCCCGCCCGGCTGTTCCGGTAGGTGGCATGGAGGAAGCGCTCGGCTGGCCCGCGCATTGGCTCGACGCCACGCGCCCCGTTTCATGGCAAGACCTCGGGCTATCTGTGCCCGGAGTCTTTTTCCAATCAGGCTGGGCATACCCGGCATTCAATGCCTTGGGAGACGAAGTCCGCGCCGCCGGCGGCAAGGTGTGTCTCCTGATGGACAATAATTGGCGGGGGGATTTCCGCCAGTGGCTCGGGGCGCCTTGGTTCCGGCTTTGCCAACGCCGCAAGTTCGCCGCCATCCTGGTGCCGGGCAAGTCCGGCCGGAGATTGGCCCGTTGGTACGGCATGGACGATCGGCTGATTCACGAGGGCATGTATGGCGCCGACCCCGCCTTGTTCCACGATGGGCCTCCCCTGGCCGAAAGACCTAAGCGGGTTCTTTTCGTCGGGCAGTACATCGACCGGAAAGGCTGCGTGCCGCTGGCCCGGGCTTTCGCCCGCGTCGCCCACCGGCTCCCGGATTGGGAACTCTGCCTGTATGGGAGCGGACCCTTGCAGTCTGCGATCCCCTCGCACCCGCGCATCAAGGTCCATGGCTTCATCCAGCCGGAGCAACTAGGCTCGCTTTACCGCCAGGCCCGCATCTTCGCCCTCCCTAGTTTCTCGGAGGCGTGGGGCGTGGTCGTCCATGAAGCTGCGCTGTCCGGCTGCCAGCTCCTGCTTTCGGACGCGATCGGTTCGGCGGAAGATTTCGCGACCCCGGCCAATGCCCGGCTGTTCCGTCCCGGCGATGAAGCCGGCCTGGCCGCCGCCTTGATCGATCTCGCCACGTCGCCAGACCTTGGGGCGGCGCAGGCCGCTTCGCTCACCGCCGCCGAGAGCCACGGACCGGCGGTCTTCGCTCGCCGGGTCGGGGAGATTATCCGGCAGCTGTCCTGAATCGTCTCGCTCAGGCCTCCGGGCATGCAAGCCGCGCTTTCTGCGCGGCTTTTTTGTGCCCCTTTTGGGTGGTAGCGGTTGGCGGTTAGCGGCTGGGAAAACAAATCTCGCCGCCTGCCACCCGTAGCCGCCGCCCGCCACCCGGAACGATTCACCCAGGCCAATCATCCGGTCTCCGGTTTTCTTTTGAGCCCTGCCGATAGCATCCCTTGTCAACGGGCCAACTTGCCAACGAATCGACTCGTTTTGTCTCGTTCCGGCCAACCGGCCAACGGGTCAACGGCTCGACTCATCTTGCGCCTTCGCTTCCTGGCCCGCACAATCTGCCCGATGCCCCGCCTCTTGGCCTTCAACTGCCTCCTGCTGCTCGCCGTCACCTTGCGCGCGGGCGGATTATTCGAGGCTGGTGCCTGGGCTCCGGTCGTACTCCCGGCGACGCCGGAGACGGAGGAATGGTACGCCGCCCAGACCTTGCTCGATTGGTGCGAGCGCGTCACCGGCGTCCGCCCGGAACTGATCGCGGAGCAACCTGGGGTCGCCTTGCCCGCCCGCGGGCTCTTCGTCGGTCGCACCGCCGCGTGGCAGGCGTTGCGGCGCCCGCTACCCGACGTGGAAGGCGACCTGCTGGTGCGCGACGTCGAAGGCGAGGCGCTGTTCCTGCTCGGAACGAATCCCCTCGCGACACGCGCCGCGGTCGGCCGGTTCTGCGAGCAGGCGCTCGGCGTCTGCTTCGCCTTCCCCGGCCCGCGCGGCGCCGATTGGGTCATGCGGTCGTCGGTGGGCGTGCCTGCCGCCGAACGTTTCCGCCCGGCCTTCGCGTGGCGCGAGATCTCCGGCCTGTCCAACGAGCTCTCCCAGGAATGGGCCTATAACGTCGGCTACGGCAAAGCCCCGGAGTTTTCGCACGGCTTTTTCCGCGCCTTCAACCAGGAGGTCTTCGCCGATTTCCTGGAAGATTTTGAAAACTATCGAAGTCCGGAGGGTTCGGCCCGGAGGACAGCCAATGCCTTCCCGCGGTCGGCACCGGTACGGGCAGGTGAGGGCAAGGCCCAGATTGATCCCGTAAGCCGGGCTTCGAGCCTTGGGTGATTTCCCTCTCATCCGATAAACCCTTTTACGAGGCCTCCCCGTTTTACGATGAAGAGTGGTGGGATGTTTGGCCGCGGCCGAAGCCCGACTTCGATGGGTACGACCCGATGCCGCGCCTCAAGGTCCCGTCGGCGGTGGAGATCGGCGCGCGCTACACGCGCGACTGGTTCCACCAGCACCCCGGTGCGTTCAGCGTGCCGTTCGGCGTCAATGACACCTTGCGCTTCCTTGGCTCCCCGCCGTCCGAGGGTTGGTATCGCGACCGTCCGGTGCGGACCGATTACGTGATGGGCTACCTCAACGAAGTCGCCCAGTCGTTCTGGGAACCGTCGGGTGACCTCTCCGGCCTGCGCCACGCCATCGGGACGCTGGGCTACCTGCAGACCTTGCGCGCCCCGACGATCCGCCTGCACCCGGCGATCTTCCCCTGGATCTGCGCCGACCGCAGCGCCTACGCCAACCCCGACTTCGCCGCGATGGAATCGGTCAACCTCGCCGCCTGGGTGCGCTCCGGCGTCCGACGGGTCGGCGCTTACGATTATTGGTACGGCGCCGACTACACCGTCCCGCGCGTGTCTTTCCGGGCGCAGGCCGACGCCATCCGCACGGTGCACGCCGCCGGGGTCGTCGGTTGGTACGCCGAGCTGGCCCCGCTCTGGGCCTTCGACGCCCCGAAGGCTTGGTTGGGCGCGAAGCTCCTCCAGGATCCCGGTCAGGATGCGGAGGCCCTGCTCGCGACCTGGTTCGCCGCGGCCTACGGTCCCGCGGCCGCCGAGATGCGCGCGGCTTACCGTGTCCTCGAGGGCGCGTGGGAACGCGACGCGCGCGCCGGGGGCGTCGACCAGTGGATCCGCCATTTCCGTACCGAAGGGTCGACCTTCGTGCTCACTTCGGCGGAGCTCGCCGCGGTCTCCGCGCGGGTCGAGGCCGCGCGTCGCCTCCTCGCGGCCCAGGATAAGCCCACGTTCCGGCTCGCCAACCAACGCTGGCGCCTCGAGCAGTTCGCCGAGGCCTGGGCCTTGAGTTGTGCCTTCCGCGGTGTTGTCGCGACCCGTCGCGCCGCCGATCCGGCCAACGCCGCCGAAGCCGTCGCCCAGCTCAGCGCCTTATCCGCCGCCGAGTCCGCCTACCGACGGGCGGAGTCCACCTTCAACACCGCGTGGGGGGCGTATGGACTCCCGGTCGCCTGGAGCCGTTTCGCCGCCACCAATCCTCGCCCCGAGTGGCTCGACGCCGCCATGCCCTACGGTTTCGCGCGGGTGGCCGGACCTACGCGACGGGCGCTCGCCACCTGGGCCGCCGGCGACACGCTCGGCAACGGCGCCGTGCTCTGGAGGCTCGCCCAATTGCCGGAAGACCGCGAACGTCTCCAAGCGCGCATGGAGCACACCAAGGACCGTAATCACGGCGGCGCTTACTTCATCGGCGAACTCAGCCCGAGTCGGCGTAACCAGGTGAACGGGCGTCCGGAGGATGAGTCGACCAACTACAACGCCCATATCCTCGCCCCGGCAGGAAAGATCAAAGGGGTTCCCTACACGAATAGAGGAGATGTCGGCAGCGGTTGGAGCGACCGCCTCGTCCCCGGCTTCATCCTGGATTTTCAAGTGGAGCTGGATGCGGCGAAGACCCGCGACCCCGAAGCCAAGGCTCGGCTGGTGCTGACTTTCACCGACGGGAAAAAGACGCGGACGATCGCGCAGGAATGCCGCCCGACCGGCGGACGCTTGGTGGTGGAAGTTCCCGACGGCTTCGACTGGGGTGTTGCTGGTCAACCCGACGACTGGCGCGGGGAAATCAAGTATTCGCTCCGGTATGAACTGACCTTCGAGAAGGAGGTTGCGGTCAAGGAGATCGACCTTGTGCTGTGGAGCCCTCGCCGCTGAGCCATGGTCAAGCGCCTCTTCGATATCTTCTTCGCCCTCGGGTGGCTCGTGCTCTTCACCCCGCTCATGCTGGTCGTCGCCGGACTCGTCCGCCTGAAACTGGGTTCCCCGGTGCTCTTCATCCAGGAACGCCCCGGGCTGCGCGGGCGGCCCTTCCGCATGGTGAAATTCCGCACCATGACCGACGAGCGCGGCCCCGATGGGCAGCTCCTGCCCGACGAGCTGCGTCTCACCGCCTTCGGGAAATTCCTCCGCGCCTCCACCCTCGACGAGTTTCCCGAGATGTGGAACGTGCTCGTCGGCGACATGAGCGTCGTCGGCCCGCGCCCGCTCCTGATGCGCTACCTCCCGCGTTACGACGCCTTCCAGGCCCGGCGCATGGAAGTGAAACCCGGCGTCACCGGCTGGGCCCAGGTCAACGGCCGCAACGCCCTCAGCTGGGAGCAGAAGTTCGCCTACGACGTCTGGTACGTCGACCACCGCACCCTCTGGCTCGACCTGAAGATCGTGGTCCTGACCTTCTTCAAGGTCTTCGCGCGCTCCGGCATCAACTCGGACAAAGCGGCGACGATGGAGGAGTTTCGGGGTGGCAAGAGTTAGCTGGCCGGCTGGCCAGTGGGCCAGCTGACTAGGAGCCAGCCGCCAGCCAACTACGCCTTCTTCACGCCCAACGGCCGCAGGACCGGATCGCGGGCCAGCGGCAGTTCGACCGTTACGCCGCCATTCTGCGCGGATTGATAGAGGGCGAGGATGAGCTCGACGGCCTTGCGGCCTTCGGCGCCGTCGACCGCGGGTGGTCGGCCGGCGCGGATCGCCTCGATGGCGTCGACCAGGTTAAGCCGGTGCCAGCCGTGGCTGATCGCCTTGGGGTCGGCCGCGCCGGCGCCACCGGTCTCCGCCGCGGAAGCGAGGAACCCGGCGTCGGCGGGCAGGGGAGGGTCGAACTCAAAGGACGTCAGCTTGTCGTCGCGCAGGACCGCCGCGCCCTTCGTGCCGTGGATACGGATCTCGGCGGGGAAGCCGGTGGCCGACCAGCAGGCCGTCGAGCCGGCCAGCGTGGCGCGGGCGCCATTGGCGAATTCGATCCAGCCGACGGCGATGTCCTCGACCTCGATGCCGGCGTGCGCGACCAGACCGAGGGTGGCCGAGACACGCTTCACCGGTCCGAGGAACCAGAGGAGCAGGTCGATGGTGTGGATACCTTGGTTCATCAAGGCCCCGCCCCCGTCGAGCGCGTAGGTCCCGCGCCAGGCGGCGGAGTCGTAATAGGCCTGGGTCCGCCACCAAGGGATGAGGGCCGAGGCCAACGTCACCGGACCGAAGCGGCCCGCGTCGAGGGCGGCCTTCAGCGCGATCGACCCGCGCACGTAGCGGCGGGGCAGGATTCCGGCGACCGTCACGCCGGCGGCGCGCGCGGCGGCGATCAGTTCGTCGCATTTCGCCAAGGTGACCTCCAGCGGCTTCTCGACGACCACGTGCTTGCCCGCGCGGATGCACGCGAGGGCGGGGGCGAGGTGGTCGCCGCTGGGGGTGCACAGGCAGACGACATCGACCGCGGGGTCGGCCAGGAGCGCTTCCGGCGTCACGGCGACGGCGCACCCATGGGTGGCGGCGAAGGCGGCGGCCTTCGCGGGGGTCCGGTTATAGGCCGCGACCAGGCGCGCGTCGGGGATCTCAGCCAAGGCCTTGGCGTGGAACTCGGCGATCATGCCGGTTCCCCAGATGCCGAACCCGAGCGGTCGTTGGGACATGGCGGGAGTTAGAGGGCAAGTGAGCGAGGGGGCAAGAGGACAGCGTCAGAGGCAACACGAGTTGACCCGTTGACACGCTGGCAAGGGGTGGACCCCGTTGGCAGGTTGATAAGCTGGTGAGGGCAGAAATATCTCCAACCGCTTACCGCCTACCGCTACCACCTTTTATGGGTAGGGCCCGGACCGCGTCACGACATAGCTCCTTCCCCTCGCCCCTGTTAACGTGGTCCCTAAGCCTTGGGTTTGTCGATCTTGTCAACGTGTCAACTTGCCAGCCGGCCAGCTAGTGGCCTGGCCGCCTTTTTTCTGGCCTTAACCCCGGGCTTCGGAGAGTTTTCCCGCACTGCTTATGAGAATCTTGGTCACCGGCGGCGCAGGCTTCATCGGGTCAAACCTGACCCGCCTCCTGGTCGCGGGCGGACACGCCGTCACGGTCGTCGATAAGCTCACCTACGCGGGCAATCTGTCCTCCCTCGCCGACCTGCAGGGCAAGCCGGGCTTCACGTTCGTCCAGGCCGACATCTGCGACGCCGAGGCCATGCGCCGCACCTTCGCCGCCGCCCGGCCGGAAGCCGTCATGCACCTCGCCGCCGAGTCGCACGTCGACCGCTCCATCGACGGCCCGGGCGAGTTCATCGCGACCAATGTCACCGGAACCTTCCAGCTGCTGCAGGCCGCCCTCGGATACTGGCGATCCCTTTCAGGTGCCGCCAAGGACGCCTTCCGCTTCCTGCACGTCTCGACCGACGAGGTCTTTGGCTCCCTCGGTCCGACCGACCCGGCTTCCACGAGTCGACCCCGTACGACCCGCATTCCCCGTACAGCGCGAGCAAGGCTTCCAGCGATCACCTCGCCCGCGCCTGGATGGATACCTACGGCCTGCCGGTCGTGGTGACGAACTGCTCCAATAACTACGGCCCTTACCAGTTCCCCGAGAAGCTCATCCCGGTCGTCATCCTGAAGTGCCTGCGCGGCGAGGCCATCCCGGTGTACGGCAAGGGCGAGAACATCCGCGACTGGCTCTACGTCGACGACCACGCCCGCGCGCTCCTCGCCGCGGTGGAGAAGGGTCGTCCCGGACGCACCTACTGCATCGGGGGCGACAACGAGCGCCGCAACATCGACCTCGTGAAGTTGCTCTGCTCGCTCCTCGACGAATTCCGCCCTCGCGCCGACGGTAAGCCGCACGACTCCGCGATCACCTACGTCACCGACCGTCCCGGGCCACGACCTCCGTTACGCCATCGACGCCCGCCGCGCCCGCGCCGAGCTCGGCTGGGCCCCGCAGGAGGATTTCCAGAGCGGCTTCCGCAAGACCGTCCGCTGGTACCTCGATAACCCCGCGTGGATCCAGGGCATCCTCGACGGCTCCTATCGCCTGGAGCGACTCGGCAAGATCTGACTTCCATGAAAGGCATCATCCTCGCCGGCGGCTCCGGCACCCGTCTGCATCCTCTGACCCAGGTCATGAGCAAGCAGCTCCTGCCGGTGTACGACAAGCCGATGATCTACTACCCGCTGTCCGTGCTCATGCTGGCGGGTATCCGGGAGATCCTGATCATCTCCACGCCGCAGGACCTGCCGCGCTTCCGGGAAGTCCTCGGTGACGGCTCGCGCATCGGCTGCCGTTTCGACTACGTCGAGCAGGCGGTCCCCAACGGGCTCGCCCAGGCTTTCGTGCTGGGCGAGAAGTTCATCGGCGCCGACGACGTGTGCCTCGTCCTCGGCGATAACATCTTCTACTCCGCCGGCTTCGGCGAACTCCTGAAGTCCTGCCGTGCCCCGCGGGGCGGCGTCGTCTTCGCCTACCATGTCAAGGACCCCGAGCGCTTCGGCGTGGTCGAGTTCGACGCGGCCGGCAAAGCCGTCTCCATCGAGGAGAAGCCCAAGGCGCCGAAGTCCAGCTTTGCCGTCCCCGGGCTCTACTTCTATGACAACTCCGTCGTCGGCATCGCCAAGGCGCTCAAGCCCTCGGCGCGCGGCGAATACGAGATCACCGACGTCAACCGCGAGTATCTCCGTCAGGGCAAGCTGAGCGTCAAGGTCCTCCCGCGCGGCACCGCCTGGCTCGACACCGGCACCTTCGACTCCCTCCTGCAGGCCTCGCAGTTCGTCCAGATCGTCGAGGCCCGCCAGGGCTTCAAGATCGGCTGCATCGAGGAGATCGCCTGGCGCCGCGGCTACATCGACGACGCCCAGCTGCTCAAGCTCGCCGAGCCCATCGCCAAGTCGGGCTACGGCGAATACCTCAAGGCTCTTGTCGGCCAGAAGCACTGAACGATGCGCCGCCAGATTCCGCCCCTCACTTCCCTTCGCTTCCTCGCGGCCCTCTGGGTCTTCGTCTTCCATCTCTACCTCTGGCATGGCGGCAAGGCGCCGGGGGTCCTCGACCGGCTCCTGCTGGCGGGACCGCTCGGCATGGCGTTCTTCTTCGTCTTATCCGGGTTCATCCTCGCGCACTCCGCCGCCGGCACGGATCCCCTTGGTTCCTACCGTGCGTATGCCGCGCGACGCTTCGCCCGGATCTACCCGATCTACCTCTTCGTGCTCCTGTCGAGCTGGGCCTTCGTCGGCTTCGCCGGGGAGCTCGGCGAATCGCCGATCCGCTCCGGGGTCGCGCACGGGGTGGCCGACCTGACCCTCACCAACGCCTGGTTTCCGCAGATGTTCATGGGCGGCTTCATCCGGAACGGGACCTGGTCCCTCTCCGTGGAGGCTTTCTTCTACGCGCTCTTCCCGCTCGTCTTCTTCCATGCCAAGGGGCTCTCCGACCGCGCGCTCGTCATCGGTATCCGCTGGGCGGTCGGCCTGCTGTGCTTTTTCTCCCTGATGGGCAAATACGTTCAGCCGTTCGACCCTGGCGTCCGCTTCGCCGTCTTCTACTCCATGCCGATTTTCCGCCTGCCGGAGTTCGTCGCCGGAGTCTTCGCGGGGGTCCTCGCCACCCGTGACAGCGTTCCGGCGCCGACCGGTCGGACCGCGGTCTGGACCGTCATCGGGACGGTCCTGCTCGTGATCATCTTCGCCAAAGCGCTCCCCGAGGTGGCCCTGGGGGTCTTCCTCGTGCCCTGCCTCCTCGTGGTCTTCGCCTACTTCGCCCGTCGCGAGGACGGTCCCGCCGTGCGCCTGTTCTCCCACCCGGTCTTCGTGTTCCTCGGCGAAGCCAGCTTCGCGCTCTACCTCGTGCAGCTCGTCACCTTGCCCCTCTTCGCCGTCCACGCGAAGGCCATGGATCGCAACCAGGCGGTCGCGCTCTGCTTCGTGGTCACCCTGGCGCTCGCCTGCCTGGCGCATCTGCTGGTCGAACGCCCGCTGCGTCCGCTCGTCGCCCGCCGGCTTTCGCCGCGGCCCCCCGCATGAGCGCCCCGCTCGTCCAGCTCGTCGATATCCCCCAGCGCGGCGACGCCCGGGGCGGTCTGGCCGTGGCCGAGCTCGGCGTGGCGCTGCCGTTCCCGGTGCGGCGCGCCTACTGGATTTACGGGACAAGCCCCGGAGTCAGCCGCGGTTTTCATGCTCATAAACGGCTGCGCCAGCTCTGCGTCTGCGTCGCCGGCTCCGTGCGCCTGAGCCTGTTCGACGGCCGCCGCGAAGAGAGCGTCGTCCTCGACTCGCCGGCCCAGGGACTCCTCGTCGGCCCAGGTCTCTGGCGGGAGATGCATGACTTCTCTCCCGATTGCGTGCTGATGGTCTTCGCCGACGCCGAATACGACGAAGCCGATTACATCCGCGACCGCGACCAATTCATCCGCCATGTTCATTCATCCTAGCGCCGACGTGCAGTCGAAGCAGATCGGCGAAGGGACGCGGATCTGGCAGTTCGTGGTGGTCCTGCCCGGGGCGGTCATCGGCCGCGACGGCAATATCTGCTCCCATTGCTTCATCGAGAACCAGGTCGTCGTGGGCGACCGCGTCACGGTCAAGTGCGGTGTCCAGCTGTGGGACGGCGTGACGTTGGAGGACGACGTCTTCGTCGGCCCGAACGCCACATTCACCAACGACCTTGCCCCGCGGTCGCGCAACGCGGCGGCGCAGCTATTGCCGACCCTGGTCAGGAAAGGCGCCTCCATCGGCGCCAACGCGACCATCCTGCCCGGACTCACCATCGGCGAAGGCGCCATGGTCGGCGCCGGCGCCGTGGTCACCAAGGACGTCCCGCCCCGCACGCTCGTCGTCGGCAATCCTGCCCGCGTCGTGCGCACCCTTTGACCATGCAAGTCCCCTTCCTCGACCTCAAGGCCATCAACGCCCGGCACGCCGCCGAGCTGAAGGCCGCCGCCGCCCGTGTCATCGACTCCGGCTGGTACATCCTTGGCGAAGAAGTGAAGGCCTTCGAGTCCGACTTCGCCGCCTGGGTCGGCTCGCCGCACTGCGTCGGGACTTCCGACGGACTTTCGGCCCTCATCCTCGCCCTGCGCGGCTGGAAGGAGCTCGGCCTGCTCAAGGACGGCGACGGTGTCGCGGTCCCGGCCAACACCTACATCGCATCGATCCTCGCGATCACCGAGAACCGGTTGCGTCCGGTGCTCGTCGAGCCCGATGAGGATACGTTCAATCTCGGCGCGGGTAAGCTCACGGACGCGCTCACGCCGGACGTGAAGGCGGTCCTGGCGGTCCATCTCTACGGTCAGCTAGCCGACATGCCGGCGATCGCGCAGCTCTGCCGTGACCGCGGGTTGCTCCTGCTCGAGGACGCCGCCCAGGCCCACGGCGCCCACCTCGGTGGCGTGAAGGCCGGCACCTGGGGCGACGCCGCGGCGTTCAGCTTCTATCCCGGCAAGAACCTCGGCGCGCTCGGCGACGCCGGCGCGCTCACCTGCCAGGATGCGAAGCTGGCCGAGATGGTCCGGGCGCTCCGCAACTACGGTTCGCACGAGAAATACAAGAACCTCGTCCAAGGCCCGAACGACCGCCTCGATGAGCTGCAGGCGGCCTTGCTCCGCGTGAAACTGAGGCACATCGACGCCGATAACGCCCGCCGTCAGGCGATCGCCGCGCGTTACCGTCGTGAAATCAAGAACCCGGCCGTGCGCCTGCCGTCCGTCCGTGCCGGAGAGGGGTCCCACGTCTGGCACCTCTTCGTCGTCCGCGTGCCGGACCGCGCCGCTTTCCAGCAGCGTCTGGTGGAGAAGGGCGTGCACACGGCGATCCATTACCCGATCGCCCCGCATCATCAGCAGGCCTACGCCCGGTCACTCGGCCACCTGAAGCTACCGCTCACCGAGGCCCTCCACCGTGAGGTCGTCTCCTTGCCCGTCAGCCCTGTGATGTCGGACGAGCAGGTGGCCCATGTGATCGCGGTGGTGAATGCGTAGCCACAAGCTGACCCGTTGATCAGCGGGCCAGTTGGCCAGAAAGCAACACCGTGAGTTGACCGGTTAATCAGTTGGCCAGTGGGCCAGAGAGAGCGGCATCAACTCAAAAGGGGAACCGGAGGCCGGATGATGGGCCGGGGATCTCTGGTAGGGCGGGCTCTCCGAGCCCGCCGAGCGGACGGCTCGGAGAGCCGTGCCTACCCATGCCAGATTGGGCGGTTGTGGGGGATGGCCACGCCCTTCCGCCACCTGGACGTCTTACTTGGCAGCCCCGATACCTACGGTGAAGACGGGTAGACCGGCTGCGCTTGCGGCTACAGGGTCCACCACGGTGCGCCCGTCGAAGATCATGACGCCCGGCGCCGCAACCGTGGACAGCTTTCGCCAGTCGAGCGTCGCATACTGATCCCACTCAGTAAGTACGAGGATGGCGTCCGCCCCTCGGACGGCCTCCGCTGCTTCGCAGAAGAAGTCGAAGCCCGCTTTATGATCATCGACCAGCACGGCTCCGAACATATGCGGGTCGACGCGCTCGTCCTGAAGTCGCAGCCTGACGCCGGCCGCGAGCAGATAGTTGCAGATGTCGATGGCGGGGGATTCCCGGAAGTCGTTGGTGTTCTTCTTGAACGCCAGGCCCAGCACGGCGACGACCCCGCCCTGCTTCTTAGCATGGGTGGCGGCCATCTGCGCGAAGCGACGCTTCTGCCATTCGTTCAGGTCCTGGACGGATTGCCAGTAGGCCGCGGGCTCCGTCAGGCCATAGAACTCGCAGAGGTAGACCAGCGAGAGCAGGTCCTTCTTGAAACAAGATCCGCCGAAGCCCACGGATGCCTTCAGGAATTTGGGGCCGATCCGGGTATCCGTGCCGAGCACCTTGGCGACTTCCTCAACCTGCGCGCCGGTGACCTCGCATAAAGCGGAGATGGCGTTGATGGAGGAAACGCGCTGGGCGAGGAAGGCGTTGGCGGCCAGCTTGGAGAGCTCCGCCGACCAGAGGCCGGTTCGGAGGATGGCTTGATCCGGGACCCAATGCGCATACACCTCGGCGAGCGCGTCCACCGCCGCGGGGGTTTCGCCGCCGATCAGGACTCGATCCGGCTTCTCGAGGTCGCGGATCGCCGTGCCTTCGGCGAGGAACTCGGGGTTCGAGAGCACGTCAAAGGTGCCGACGCGGGGGCTGGTCGCGAGGATCCGCTTGATCGTGTCGGCCGCCCGGACGGGCATCGTGGATTTCTCGATCACGATGGTATGCCCCAGCGCATGCTCGGCGATGTAGCGCGCGCAGGCTTCGACGTAGCCGAGGTCGGAGGCCTTGCCCGCCCCCGCCCCTTGGGTCTTGGTCGGCGTGTTGACCGAGATGAAGACGGCGTCGGCCGCGGCGACCGCCGCCGCGCCTTCCCGCTGGGGGATGAAGCGTAGGTTGCGACCGCGCGTCCGACGGATGACCTCGTCGAGTCCGGGCTCGTAGACCGGCAACGTATCCGAATTCCACGCCGCGATTCGGGCTTCGTTCAGATCGATGACGGTGACCGAGACGTGCGGACAGCGGTCGGCGATGACCGCCATGGTGGGACCGCCCACGTATCCCGCGCCGATGCAGGCGATGTTAAGGATGCGACGCTTCATGCGGACCGACCTTGTGCCTGGTTTCGGAAATAAGCCAAGGTCCTTGCGAGGCCCTCGGCCAGCTGGACCTCGGGCTCCCAGCCGTTCAGCAAACGTCGCGCCTTGGCGATGTCCGGGCGGCGTTGTTTCGGGTCGTCGGTCGGCAGGGCCTCAAACCGGAGCGGCAGGGACGAGCCGACCACGCGTTGGACGGCCTCGGCCAGTTGGAGCATCGTGAATTCGTTGGGGTTACCTAGGTTGATCGGGCCTTGGTTCTCCCGCAGGGCGAGGACGCGGACAAACCCTTCGATCAGGTCGTCGACATAGCAGAACGAGCGGGTCTGCTGGCCGGCTCCATAGACCGTGAGGGCCTTGCCGGACAAGGCTTGCAGCAGGAAGTTGGTGACGACCCGGCCGTCATCGCCACGCATATGCGGCCCGTAGGTGTTGAAGATGCGTACCAGACGCGCATCCACGCGGCCCAGCCTCGTGAAATCGGCGCAAAGGGTCTCCGCCGCCCGCTTGCCTTCGTCGTAGCAAGCCCTTGGCCCGATGGAGTTGACATTGCCGAGGTAGCTCTCCGGCTGCGGATGAACCAACGGGTCGCCGTAGATCTCGGAAGTCGATGCGTGCAACATCCGCGCCTTATGCCTTTCGGCGTTTTCGAGGGCGTGCAGTGTCCCGAGGACCGAGATGCGCAAGGTGTAGACCGGGTCTTGCTGATAGTGGGGAGGGGAGGCGGGGCAGGCGAGGTTGCAGAGGACATCGCAAGGGATGTCGAAGGGCTCTACCACGTCATGCTCCACGAAAGTGAAGCCGGGACGCCCGAGGAGCATGGCCGTGTTGGCCCGCAAGCCGGAATGGTAGTTATCGAGACCGACGACCTCATGCCCGTCGGCCAGCAGGCGCATGACCAGGTTGGCGCCCAAGAATCCAGCCGAGCCTGTGACGAGGTAACGCATGCGGTGGCATGATGCTACGCCGCCGATAATCCAAGGCAAACGGATTTCTCAAGCGACCATGGGGCCTGCTCGCCAAATCGTAAGCACGCCCAGGAGCTCACCCTGGCGAGGCGATTTGACACCCTAGGGTCTTTGTCCGAAAGTTCGTCATGGGTTTGCCCGTCCCCCCAGTCTTGATCATCGCCTTCAACCGCCCGGACTCCGCGCGACGAGTTTTTTCGGCGGTGCGCGCGGCCAAGCCTTCCAAGCTCTTCCTGGCCTGCGATGCCGCCAGGCCCGGCAAGGCCGGCGAGGCCGAGCGGGTCGCCGAAGTGCGGGCGTTGGTCGAGGCCGTCGACTGGCCTTGTGAGGTGCGTACCAAGTTTCCGGAGTCCAATCTCGGCTCCGGCTTGGGCGTGAGCTCCGCGATCACGTGGTTCCTGGGCGAGGCTGGCGAAGGTGTCATCCTCGAAGACGATTGCTTGCCGACCCCCGCCTTCTTCCGTTTCGCCGCCACGATGCTGGAACGCCACCGCGATGACCCGCGTATCGGCCTGATCGCGGGCTCCAACATGGCCCCGCTGGTCGACCTGCCTGCGTCCCACGGCTTCAGCCGCGTCACCTCTTGCTGGGGCTGGGCCACCTGGAAGCGAACCTGGGATCGGTTCACCTTCATCCCCGAGCCGGTCCGCGACGACGAGCCGTGGACGCGCCGGCTCCACCCCAACGCGGTCGACTTCCTGCGGCGCAAGTTCCAAGCCATCGCCGCCGGCAAGGTGCGTACGGTCTGGGATTACCAGTTCATGGTCCAGGCGCTCCGCGCGGACCAGCTCACGGTCGTCCCCGGTCGCAACCTCATCCTGAACATCGGCTTCGACGGAACCGGCACGCATTTCGGCAAGGGAGGCCGCCCTTGGGCGGCGCCGGCCTTCGCTTACGACCCGGCTGACGATTGGTCGGACCAACCGCCGGTCGTCGCCGACGAACGTTACGACCGCCATTACCTGACTTCGGGCCACCGCGGTTCCTCCAAACTCATGCGTCAGGTGCTCAAGTGGCGGATTCTCTGGGCGCGTCGCCGCCGGCCGATCGATGCGGTGTTGTTTGACTAGGCCCAAGGCTAGTTGATCGGCTGATCAGTTGGCCGGCTGACAAGAGATGCATCGAGGCAGGGCCTCGGCCAATGCTCCGGCCTCCGGATTCACTTTGTGCCAAATCTCTCTGGCCAACTGATCAACGGGTCAACTCATGCCGCATCGGTCTGGCCAACTGGCCAACAGATCAACGGATCAACTGACCTGCTACCTCACCGCATCGAACAGGCCATAGCCGAAGCGGCTGATTTCCTTCTTCGCTCGGGCGAGGAAGAGCTTCACCGACTTGCCGAGGGTGCGACGGGCTTTGGACCGGTCCTGATAGCCGATGGTGCTGGTCGTGTGCGCGACAGGCGCGAGGACCACCGGCATCGGACGGATACCGCGGGTGCGCAGGCCGGTCTCCCAAGGGCGGTCCAAGGCATGGTCGACCTGCTCCGAGATCGGCCGCATGGACTTCAGCAAGGTCGCGGCGGCGCGTCGGTTGACGACATAGGCGGCGGAGGAGGTCGTCCGGGTCAGGTGCGCGACGAGCCGGTGTCCTCCGGCCAGGGCCCGCTTCGTCACGGGCATCCCGGAGTGGAAGTTGAAGAGTTTCACGAGGTCCCAGTCATCTTTTTCGGCCAGGGACCGGAGGACTCCGGCGCAGGCGGGCAGGACTTCCACATCATCCTCGAGGATCACGCACCACGGGGCCTCGGTCCGGAGGAAGGTCTCCATCGCCTTGAGGTGGCTCAGGTAGCACCCGACCTCGCCGGCTCGCGGGGTGTCCAGCCGGTTGCGCCAGGCGTAGGCCGGCAGGTCGACGAGTTTTTCCCATTCCGGCACGTCCTTGCCCATGACGGCGGGCAGGCGCTCGAAGGGCAGGCCCAGCGCCTCAAGGTTGGCGCGGATCGAGGCCATGCGCTCGGCGTCGCGGTCGAGGTTGATCACGTAGATGAGCGGGGCCATCGCGCCGTATCCTTGGGGGTCTCCGACGTTTTTCAACGCGTTTGGCGGTCTGCTTTTGGTTCGTCACCGGGGCGGAGCGACCCTATCCACTTGGCCAGGGATGAAGATACTGCACTTATCAAAGATGGATGCCGGCGGCGGGGCCGCCGACGGGTTCGTGCGGATCCACCGCGCCCTGCTGGGACAAGGCCATGACTCGGTCGCCTACGTCATCAAGAAGCAGCGGTGCGACGTCCCGGCGATGATCGACGCCCGCCGCCTCCTCGGTCCCGTCCAGAAGCTGGCCTGGGGCCTCGGCCGGGTCGGGGCGAAACTGCGCCGTCTGCATCTACGGCCCGTGGGCGTCTATGATTTCGACGCGGAGGCGAACTTCCCGGCGGAGCCGATCATCCGCGACGCCCGTGCCCGCGCCGAAAAGTGGGATCTCGTGGTCGTCCACTGGGCCGGCGCCTTCGTGACAGCCGATACCATCCGGCAGATCGCCGAAGCCCTCGGCGCCCGCGTGGTACTCTGGCAGGTCGACATGGCCCATGTGACGGGCGGCTGCCATTCGAACCTGGGCTGCCTGAAATACCGGACCGGTTGCGGCGCCTGCCCGTTGATCGGATCCCGCGAGGCCGATGATCTGTCGGCCCGCCAGGCCGCCCGCCGGCTCCGGACCTGGCGCGAGGTCGGCGCGGTCTTGCTGGCGCCGACCGAATGGTCGGCCCGCCAGGCCCGGGAGAGCGCCATCACCGGCGGGCTGCCGTCGAAGGTCTTCCCGATCCCGCTCGACCTCGAGGTGCTCCGCCCGGTCGACGATCCGCGGGCTGCCCGCGCCGCGCTCGGCCTACCGGCCGAGGCCCGCGTCCTGCTCGTCCGCGGGATCGACCCCGCGCTGACCTACAAAGGCTTCGGTCTCCTGCTCGAGGCGCTCCGTTTGCTCGACGCGCAAGGGGTCGCCTTGCATGTCGCCGTGCTCGGCGAAACCGGGCTGATGGGCGCCGGCTGGAAGCATGTGACTTACACCGAGCTCGGCGTCCGCCGGGGCGACGCCGCCCTCGCGGTGGCCTACCAGTCCGCCGACTTCTTCGTGAATCCCTCGACCAACGACAACGGACCGATGATGGTCGGCGAGGCGTTGGTCTGCGGCGTCCCGGTCGTCGCCTACCCGGTCGGCCTGCCCTCGGTCCCGTGGGCCGAGGGGATGGTCGGCCACGTGGTCGAGCCCATCGGCGACGTGGCGGCGCTCGCCGCCGCTATCCGGAACTTCGCCGAGATGCCCGCCCCCGAGCTGGCCGCCAGGAAGCGCGCCGCGGCGGCGGCGGCCCGTCCGCTCTACGCCGCCGCCCATTTCAGCGAACAGCTGACCTCCGCCCGCCACCTATGAGAGTCGCCTCCGTCCTCTACCGCGATTACGCGGACAACTCCCTCTTCAAGCCGGGCCAGGGCGAGAACAACGGCGAATTCTACCTGCCTTACGCGAAACTGCGGGAACGTTTCCTCGCCGCGGGTATCGAGCTCAACACGCCCGACGTGAACGCCGGCCGCCCGGTCGAGTTCGAACTCCACATCAACTGCCGCCGCCAGGATCCTTCGGCCCGGGCTTACGTCTACCTTTACGAGAACCCGCTGATCCGCCCGCTCAACCGTGACCGCGCAGCCCTCGCCCGCTACGCGAAGTGGTTCGCCTGGGATGGGGAGCTCCGCGACGATCCGCGCACGGTCCCGCTCCTCTACCCCAACCGCTTCGAAACCGGACCGTGGAACGGTCCGGAAAAACGCCCGCTCTTCTGCGTCCTCGTCGCCTCCAACAAAGCGCTCACGGTGGTCGACCCGCGCGACCAGTACCAGGCCCGCGTCCGGATCCTTGATTGGTATGAGCGCCACGCGCCGACGGATTTCCATCTCTTCGGCCGGGGCTGGGAGCGACCCGCCGCGCTACCGGGCCGCTGGGGCCGCGTGCGCAACCAGTTCCGCAAGATCGTCGCCCGATTCCTGCCCGCGAAGTCGCCCTACGCCACCTGGCGCGGCCCGGTGGACGACAAGATCGAGCTGCTGACCCGCGCCCGCTTCTGCCTCGCCCATGAGAACTGCCGTGACCTGGAAGGCTACGTGACCGAGAAACTTTTCGACTGCTTCCGGGCCGGCTGCGTACCCGTCTACGTGGGGCCGAAGGAGATCGCCGACCTCGTCCCCGCGGACTGTTTCATCGACGGGCGCGCCTTCGCGACGCCGGCGGAACTCGCCGCCCGTCTCCGGGCGATCGGGGATGACGAGTACCGGGCCTACCAGGAGCGGATCCGCGCCTTCCTGGGCTCGGACCGGGCGAAGCCGTTCTCCCAGGGTCACTTCGCGGACGTCATCGTCCGCACGATCCTGGCCGACCTGGGGCGCTGAGGTCGCTCAGCTGCGCGGGCCGAACTTTCGCTGGGGCGGCTGGGCCGGGGCGGCGGCGTCGATCTGCACCCCGGCGCAGGCCGGGTCGCGGGCGAAGGTGCCATAGGTGGCCGGGTCGAAGCGCGTGGTCATGCCGCGGGCGGCCTCGGCCACGAGCACGCGCCCGTCGGGCTGGAGGAAGCCGACCTGGACGATCGTCGGGCCGTCGACCTTGCGGGTGTGGGCGACGAGTTTCTCCATGAAGGGGCCGGCCTCGGGGCCGGGCTTGAGCGCGAAGAGGATCTTCCTGATCAGGGCCGGGGCGCCGCGGAGCGGGTGGAGGCCATGGGCGCTTATGTTCCATTCGCCGCGCTCCTCGCGGTAGCTCAGGCGGGCGTCGACCATCACGTGCGCGCCGTCGGCGAGGAGGGGCTGATCCCCGTCGCGTAAGGCCAGGGCCGCGTCGAAGGCTTCGGAGAACATGCTGACCGGGACGGTCACGTTGCGGGAGGAGACCGTGAAGAGGCACCACGGGCGGTTGTCCTTCTTGGAGATCTTCTTCTCGAGGTTGCCGAGGATGCCGCAGATCCGGACCGTGTGGCGCTCCTTGCGGTCGAGCTCGATGCGGTCGGGCGTCGTCGCGAAGGTCGCCACCGCCTCGTCAAGGCCATGGTAGTCGGCGAGCGGGTGGCCGCTCAGGTAGAAGCCGAGGAGCTGCTTCTCGTTGTTCAGCATCTCCAGCTTCGGCATCGGCTCCGACTTGCGGAGGATGAGGTCCGAGGGGCGCGCCGCGCCGGCGTCCTCGGCCCCGAGGAGGTCGAAGAGGTTGCCCTGGCCGCTCTCGCGTTCCTTGCGCTCGGAGGAGAAATGACGGCGGACCGACTCGATTGAGTCGACCAGGTGGCGGCGGTTCTCGCCGGTGAAGTCGAAGGCGCCGGCGCGGGCCAGGCAGTCCAGCGTGCGCGCGTTGAGGTCGGCCTCGCCCATGCGGCCGACGAAGTCGCCGAAATCCTTGAACGGGCCGGCCTGCTCGCGCTCGGCCACGATGGCGCGCGCGGCCATCTCGCCGACGCCCTTGATGGCGCCGAGGCCGAAGCGGATCGCGTTGTCCTTGGCGACGGGCGTGAAGTCGGTGTCGGACTGGTTGACGTCCGGCCCCAGCATCCGCATGCCCAGGGCCTCGACCTCGGCGACGAACTCCGCGAGCTTGTCGGCGTTGCCCTGCTCGGAGGTCAGGATGGCCGACATGAACTCGACCGGGTAGTTGGCCTTCAGGTAGGCGGTGCGGTAGGAGAGGATCGCGTAGGCCGCGGAGTGGGACTTGTTGAAGCCGTACTCGGCGAACTTCTCCAGCGTCGCGAAGATCTCCTCGGCCTTCTTCTTGTCGATGTCGTTGGTCGCCTTGGCGCCGGCCACGAAGATGTCGCGCTGCTTCTCCATCTCCTCGCGGATCTTCTTGCCCATCGCGCGGCGGAGCATGTCGGCGCCGCCGAGCGTGTAGCCCGCGATGACGCGGGCGGCCTCCATCACCTGCTCCTGGTAGACCAGGATGCCGTAGGTCTCCTTGGCCACCCTCTCGAGCAGCGGGTGGGCGTACTTCACGTGGTTCGCGTCCTTCTTGCCCTTGATGTAGTCCGGGATGAACTGCATCGGACCCGGGCGGTACAGCGCGATCAGCGCGACGATCTCGTCGATGACGGAGATGCCGAACTGGCGGCAGAGGGACTGCATCCCGCCGGATTCGAGCTGGAACACGCCGATCGTCTTGGCCTCGTTGAGCAGGGCGAACGTCGCCGCGTCGTCGAAGCCCACCTTCTCGATGTCGAAGTCCGGCTTCCCGCGGTGCTTGCGCACGAGCTTCTGGGCGTCGTCGATGACCGTGAGCGTCTTCAGGCCCAGGAAGTCCATCTTGAGCAGGCCCAGCTTCTCGACCGGGTCCTTGGCGTACTGGGTCGTCAGGTCGCCTTCCTGCATCGTCACCGGGATGATGTCGGTCAGGGGGCGGTCGGCGATGATCATGCCGCACGCGTGCTTGCCGCTGTTACGGACCATGCCCTCGATCACGCGGCCCGTCTCGATGATGCTCGCGGCCTGCGGGTTGACGTTCACCTCCTCGCGGAGCTCGTTGGACTTCTTGAGCGCGTCGTCGAGGGAGATGTTGATGTCGTCCGGGACGAGCTTCGCGAGGCGGTTGGTCTCGATGAACGGCAGGTCGCGGATGCGGGCCAGGTCGCGCACGACCATCTTGGCCCCGAAGGTGCCGAAGGTGATGATGTTGGCCACGCGGTCGGCCCCGTACTTCCGGCGCACGTAGTCGACGACCTCGTCGCGGCGGCGCATGCAGAAGTCGATGTCGAAGTCGGGCGCCGAGACGCGCTCGGGGTTGAGGAAGCGCTCGAACAGCAGGCCGAAGCGGATCGGGTCGATGTCGGTGATCTTCAGGCAGTACGCCACGATGGAGCCCGCGCCCGAGCCGCGACCGGGCCCCACGGGGATGTCCTGGCGGCGCGCCCAGTCGATGAAGTCCCAGACGATGAGGAAGTAGTCGACGAAGCCCGTACCCGCGATGACCCCCATCTCGTAGTCCACGCGGCGGCAGAGCTCGGCCGGGCTCGTCCGGCCGGGACCGGGGACCTGCTCGTCCGCCCAGGCCTTCGGGTCGTCGTAGTCGACGCCGTAGCGCTCCTTGAGGCCCGCCTTGACCTGCTCCAGCAGGTAGGTGCCGTTGGGGCGCATCGGCGCCCGCTTGTCCTCGGCGATGGCGAAGTCGCCCTTCTTGCCGGCGGCCACCGCGAGGCCGTTCTTCAGCTGCTCATAGCCGTCGAGGATGGCGTCGATCTTCTTGCCCGCCTTGGGCTTCACGCCCTCGCTGAAGACGTAGACCGGGTAGTTGTTCTGGCCCACCGGCAGCTGGACGTCGCACATCTCGGCGACCGCGACCGTGTTGGTGATCGCCTCCGGCACCTCGCCGAAGACCCGGAGCATCTCGGCCTGGCTCTTCAGGTAGAACTCCTTGGCGTCGTAACGCATCCGGCGCTCATCGGCCAGGCGGGCGCCCGTCTGGATGCAGAGCATCGCGTCGTGCGCGACGTTGTCGCCCGCGTCGACGTAGTGGACGTCGTTGGTCGCGACCACGCGCAGCCGGAACTCGCCGGCCAGCTTCAGGAGGTCGGGGATGATCCGCTTCTGCTCCTCGAGCCCGTGGTCCATGAGCTCGATGACGAAGTTCTCGCGGCCGAAGATGTCGACGAAGCGACCGCAGGCCTTGCGGGCGGCCTCGTAGTCCCCGCGCAGGAGCGCCTGGGGGATGACGCCCTGCAGGCAGCCGGAGAAGCCGATGAGGCCTTCCGCGTGCTTGGTCAGCTGCTCCAGGTCGGTGCGCGGCTTGTAGTGGAGGCCGCGGACATGCGCGTCGGAGACGAGCTTGGTCAGGTTCTGGTAGCCCTTGAAGCTCCGGGCCAGCACGCCCATGTGGTAGTACTTGTGCTCGCGGCGGTCCGGCTTGTCGGTGAGCGCATGGTCCCAGACCAGGTAGAGCTCGCAACCCAGCAGCGGCTTGAGCTTCACCTCGCCCTTCGAGCGGGCCTTCGCCTCGCTCCAGAAGTCGAACAGGCCGAAGAGGTTGCCGTGGTCGGTGATCGCCACCGCCCGCATCGTCATGTCGCATGCGCGCTGCATCAGGCGGTCGATGCGGCTGCAGCCGTCAAGCATGCTGTAGTCGGTGTGCACGTGCAGGTGCACGAAGTCGCGACTGATGGATTCCGGGTCGGCCATGCGGGACGGCGATACTAGGGAGGGGGCGGAGGGCAGGGAAAGGGCATAATCCGGCGGGTTATCCGCGGACTTATGCACAGCGGGGGCTTGCCCGTCGGCACGGCCGGGCCAGACTCGCCCACATGAGCTCCCCGCGACTTTCGCTCCCTAGGCAGGCCCTCCTCGGCCTGGCGGTAGGCGTCGTCTACGGGCTGGTCTGCCGGCTCCTGTTCGACTCGAAGGGCAATCCTTCGGAAGTCTCCAAGGACGAGGGGCTCTTGGCCATCATGAGCCTGAGCTTCATCTTCCTGGTGCCGATGGCGCTCGGCTTCCTCGTGGTCTGGTTCAGTGAGACGCAGAAGAGCTGGGCGCGCCGCGTCTTCCGGCCCTGGCTCGCCGGCCTCGCCTTCATGGCGGCGGCGATCGCTTTCCACCTCGAGGGGTTCATCTGCGTGATTCTCTGGCTGCCGCTGGTCTGGTTCATGTCCTCGCTCGGCGGGGTGCTCGCGGGCGTTCTCCGCGATGCGCGCGCGTCGGACGGGTCCAAGCGCCTCTGCGTCGCGGCCGTCGCGCTGCTGCCCTTCGTCGCCGGGCCGCTGGAATCCCTCCGCGAACGCGAGACCGAGATCCGCACGGCTCACGCGTCGATCGAGATCGCGGCCTCGCCGGCGAGGGTCTGGCGGCAGATCCGCTCGGTGCCGCGCATCACCGAAGCCGAACATGGCCCGTCGTGGAGCCATCGGCTGGGCTTCCCGCGTCCGACCGAGGCCGTGCTCGAAGGCACCGGCGTCGGCTCCGTCCGCTACGCCCGTTTCGAGGGCGATGTGCTCTTCGTCGAGAAGGTGACCGAATGGGAGGAGAACAAGCGCCTGTCGTTCTCGATCGCGGCCGACACGAAGAACATCCCGCCCACGACGTTCGACGAACACGTGACCATCGGCGGACCTTATTTCGACGTCCTCCATGGCACCTACTGGATCGAAGCGCTCGGCCCGGACCGCGTCGTCCTGCACCTCTCGAGCGACCAGCGCCTCTCGACGGGCTTCAATTTCTATTCCCAGTGGTGGACCGTGTGGCTCATGAACGACCTGCAGTCCTACATCCTGCGGATCATCAAGGCCCGCGCCGAGCGGGACCGCTGAGCCGACCTCGGCTGTCTGATCTTCACGAAGGTGCGCTTGCCAGCCCGCGGGACGCGCTTAGGACATGGAGTCCTGCCGCCGTCGTATGTCGCTCCGCCGTCCTATCTTCATCTACAGCGGCAACCATGTCGGCGGCGGCGAATACCTTTGCCTGCGGCGGGCCGAAGCCGCCGTCCGGCTGGGCTTGCGTCCGGTGATCATCACGTCCCCGGGCCCCATGGACGAGGCCTACCGCCGCGTCGCCCGCTTGCTGCATGTCGACGCCGCGATCTTCAATCGCCCGGCCTTCACTCCGGGCATCGCCGCAGCGGTGGCCGATGACCTGGCGGCCCTGCTCGGGCCGGAGCCTTCGCACATCGAGGTCACGGGGCTGCCGGACAGTTATTTCGCCAGTCTGCTCGCCCGCCGTCTGCCTGGGTCGGACTACTCGCTCCTGATCATCCGCCCCGGGACGGTGCTTACCCGGGCTTGGCCGACCTGGCGCGACCTCTGGCCCGACCCTCGCGCCGCCTGGCGTGCGCTCCAAGGACGCAAGGAGAACGGCGTGCTGCGGGCGCTCGCCGCGCAGGGCCGGGTCCTTGCCGTCAACCAAGCCTGCGCGGACGATGCCGCCCGCCTCGCCGGTCTCCCTTCGGTCGAGGTCGCGCTTGAGCCGGTGATCGTCCCTTGCGGCCCCGTCTTGCGCGCCGCCGTCCCCGCTTGCCCTCCCTACCTGCTCACCGTGGCGCGCATCGACGGAATCATGAAAGGTTACGTGCGGGGACTGGTGGAGGCCTTCGCCGAACTGGTCCGCGCGCACCCAGGCCTGCGGCTCAAGGTCGTCGGCGACGGCCCGGACCGACCGGCGACCGAGGAACTCGCTGCCCGGCTGGGCGTCGCCGGCTCGGTCGATTTCCTCGGGACGCTGGCGCCCGAGGCGCTGCCGGAGTTCTATGCCGGCGCGACCGCCTTCATCGGCATGGGGACCGCGGCCGTCGAGGCGGCGATGCAGGGCGCCCCGACGGTGGTGGCCCTGGCGTATGATATCACCTGCCGTTCGCCCGGGTATTTCGGCGAGCCGGGCTTGCAGGGCTTCGGCGAGGATGTCCCGGGGCAGCCCAAACGCGCCGTCCTCGAGCTGCTGCGGCCGTTGCTGGCGGAGGACGGGCTGGCCCGCCGCGTCGCCGAGCGAGGGCAAGCGCATGCGTTCGCCGAGCATCATCCGGACGCGGCGACGGAGCGTCTGCGGGCGTTGCTGTCCCGCCCGGCGGTCGCCCCGACCCCGCATCCGTGGCCGCTGCCGAAATGGCGGCGACTCCTCGGCAGCCTGTCCCGAGGCTATGCCTGGCGTCGGCCGTTGGCCCGCGAGGGCTGAGCTTCAAGGCTATCTGACCTTCACGAAGGTGCGCTTGCCGGCCTGGAGCACGAGTTCCCCGGCGGGCCGAGCGACCTTATGGGCGGGATCCGCGACCTTTTCCTCGCCGATCTTGACGGCGCCGCCTTCGATCAGGCGGCGGACCTCCTTCTTGGAGGGGAAGAGGCCGGTCGCGGCGAGCAGGTCGACGATGCCGACCTCGGCCGCGCCGCCGGCGAGGGCGTCCCAGGCGAACTCCGGCATGTCGGTGCGCACGCCACCCTTGGAGAAGACGTTCTCGAACTCGGCGCGTTCCTTCGCGCCGGCGCCCGCGCCGTGGAACTTATCCGTCAGGCGGGTCGCGAGCTGCTTCTTGGCCTCCATCGGGTGGAGCGCCTTGAGGGCGGCGAGCTCCTCGGCCGGCGTGAGCAGCAGCAGGTCGTAGTAGACCCACATGGTGGCGTCGGGCACCGACATGATGCGACCGAACATGTCCTTCGCGCCGTGGTTGAAGGCGATGTAGTTGCCGAGCGACTTCGACATCTTCTTCTCGCCGTCGAGGCCGACGAGCAGGGGCATGCCGAGCACCGCCTGCGGCGGCTGGCCTTCCTGTTCCTGCAGGTCGCGGCCGACGAGCATGTTGAACAGCTGGTCGCTGCCGCCGATCTCGATATCGCACTTCAGCATGACGGAGTCGTAGCCCTGCAGGAGCGGGTAGAGGAACTCGACGATCGAGATGGGCGTGTTCGACGCGTGGCGCTTGGCGAAGTCGTCGCGGGCCAGCATCTGGGCGACGGTCATGCGGCGGCTCAGCTGGAGCGCGTCGAGGAAGGACATCCGCCCGAACCACTCGCTGTTGCGGCGGACCTCGGTCTTCTGCGGGTCGAGGATCTGGTAGGCCTGCTCCAGGTAGGTCTTTGCGTTCTCCTCGATCTCGGCCTCGGAGAGCACCGGGCGGGTCTCCGACTTGCCGGTCGGGTCGCCGATGCGGGTCGTGTAGTCGCCGATGATGAGCACCGCCTGGTGGCCGAGTTCCTGGAACTGGCGGAGCTTCTGGAAGACCACCATATGGCCGAAGGTCAGGTCCGGGCGGGTCGGGTCCACGCCGAGCTTCACGCGCAGCGTCTTGCCGGCCTCGAGGCGTTTGAGGATCTCGCCCTCACCGATGAACTTCTCGGTGCGGGATTTCATGACCTTCAGCTGTTCCGCGGGCGACATGCCTTCACTCTTCCCAAGGGGGAGGGGAGGGGGAAGGAAAAAACGGGGATAACCAGGACTAGGGTCAGGGCCCGGGACAGGGCTGGTTGGAGACGGGATCAGTGGGCTTGCCGCCGGCTTCTTTGTCTGGCCAACTGGTCAATTGATCAACTGTGTCCGGATCCGGCCCTCGAGCCCTCCGGTCCTCCAGCCCTCTAACAGTTGCTCTCTGCTCCCTTCCTTGCCTAATGGACGTATGGATCTCGTCCGCGAACTGATCGAGTACGTCAAGCACCCCAGCGTCTCCACCGACCCGGCCTTCAAGGCGGGGATGGACGGCGCCCGGGCGCATATCTGCGGGCTCCTCAAACAGGCGGGCTTGGAGGTCGAGGTCGTCCCTACGCCCCTCCATCCCATCGTGCTCGCCCGCCGGCGCGGTCCGGCCGAGTGGCCCCACGTGGTCCTGTACGGCCACTACGACGTCCAGCCGGCCGACCCGCTCAATCTTTGGACCACGCCGGCCTTCGAGCCCGTGGTCCGCGACGGCAAGGTCTGGGGTCGCGGGACGGCCGACAACAAGGGGCCGCACCTCGTCTCCGTGGTGGCCTTGACGCGCCTCCTGAAGCGTCGGCCCGACCTCCCGTTGCGCATCACCTTCCTCATCGAGGGCGAGGAAGAGATCGGTTCCCCGAGTTTCCCGGAATTCCTGCACAACCATAAGGCCGAGCTCGCCGAGGCCGATTGCGTGGTGCTGTCGGACACCGCCTCCCCGAGTTCCGACCAGATCGTCATCACCACCGGCCTGCGGGGTATCATCGGCTTGGAGGTCGGCCTGACCGGCCCGCGTTCGGACCTGCATTCCGGCCTGCACGGCGGCGCGGTCTACAACCCGATCCAGGCCCTGGCCGAGCTCTGCGCCTCGCTCCACGACGCCGACAACGCCGTGACCATCGAGGGTTTCTACGACGGTGTCCAGCAGCCCGAGCGCTGGGAGCGCGAGCAGCTCGCCAAGCTGCCGATGAACGAGGACGAGTACCGCCGCTTCCTCGGCGTCGACGAACTCCATGCGGCCCCCGGACTCAACGGGCTCGAGGCCGTGCGCTTCGCCCCGACGTTGGAGTTCAACGGCATCGGCGGCGGTTACCAGGGCAAGGGCTCGAAGACCGTCATCCCCTCCAAGGTTTTCGCCAAGATCACCTGCCGCCTCGTCCCGGGCCAGGACCCCGCCTTCGTCCACCGCAAGGTCGCGGAGGCCATCCGCGCCCGCGCCCCCAAGGGCGTCCGCGTCGAGATCCAGGAGATGCAGGGTAACGCCGCCTACTTCGTCTGCCCGCCCGACCGTCCCAACACGCCGGCCGGCCAGAATCCCGTGCTCGCCCGCGCCTTCCGCGAGGCGGATAAGGCGATCGGCGAGGCCTTCGGCAAGCCGCCGCTCTACCTCCGCGAAGGCGGCAGCGTGCCGATCATCGGCGACATCCGCCGGGAGACCGGCCTGGATTCCGTGATGATCGGGCTGTTCACGCCCGACTCCAATCTGCACGCCCCGGACGAAAACTTCGAGATCCGCATGGCCGAGCGCGCGGTGACGGCCTACGAGCTCCTCTTGGAGCGGGTCGCCGGGACGTCGCGCGCCGCGCGCTGAGCCCGATGGCGTCCCCCCGGCTCAGCATCGCTTTCGTCGCCTATAATCAGGAGAGGTTCGTGGAAGCGGCCTTGCTGGCCGCCTTGAACCAGGAGGGCCCGGGCTACGAAGTCGTCATCGGGGAAGACGCGTCGACGGATGGTACGCGCGCGCGGATCGAGGCCGTGCTGGCGCGGGGTGTCCGTCCGCACGTCGAAGTCGTCCGCCTGTATCACGATCGCAATCTGGGGTTGCTCGGCAACCTGAACGCCGTCTTCGAACGATGCCGGGGCGACGTCATCGTCTGCATGGCCGGCGACGATATTTCCTACCCGGATCGCCTCGTGAAAATCGCCGCCGCCTACGCCGCCGACGAAACCCTGATGCTCGTGACGACGGAGGTACGCAACGTCGACGAGCAGGGGCGGCCGTTCCCGGATCAACCTCGGCCGGCCCGGGACCGCGTCTTCGGCCATGGCTTGATGACCAAAGGCGTCTTCGCCGGCGCGCCGGTGGCCGGAGCCGCCGCCAGCTACCGCAAGGAGCTGGTGACATTCTTCGGGCCGATGCCGCCGGACGCGGGCGGGGACGACGTCTGCTATTTCTTCCGGGCGCTGCTGCTCGGCCAGGCGCGTTTCCTCTCCGAACCGCTGATGGACTACCGTCAGCATGCGGCCAATCTCTTCAACTATGCCATCGGCGGGATGAGCGAGGACGAATTCCGGAAGCGGGATCTTCGTCACCTCGCGGCTCATGCGACCTTCCCGGTCCAGTGGAAGCGGGACCTGGAATGCGCCCGCCGGGGCGGTCGGATCGGTCCTTTCCGCCATTGGCTGCTGTCCGGGCGGATCGGCCAGCACGGACGCCGGGCGCTCCTGACCAAGCATGCGATGGAGACCCGCCCCTGGGCGGAATGCCTGCCCTTGGCGGCCGCCCTCTGCTGGCGGCACGGGGATTTCATCAAGGCCATCAAGCTGCTTTGGCTTCGGGGCTCTCCCGCGGCGCGGAAGCGCTATTGGGCGCGGGCTTGGGCGCGTCGTGCCGCGGCTTGAGGAAATCGGCTATTTTGGCGTTTTTGGCCGATACCGCGGAGGTTTTCCCTTTCTTCACGGCCGATAACCCCTAAACCTTGGAGTCTCCACCATGGCTGTCTTCCGCAAGCGAACCCACACCCCGACCCCTAAGAAGAAGGATATCCCGGCGGGTCTCTGGACCAAGTGCCCCTTGGACGGGGAGATGGTCTATACGAAGGACCTCGAGGCCAATTGGAACGTCTTCCCGATCAGCGGCTACCATGAGCGCCTGTCGACCCGCCGCCGCATCGCGCTGCTGATCGACGAGGGCACCTGGAAGGAGACCGATGTCCGTCTGGTCTCCAAGGACCCGCTCAAGTTCACCGCCGGCGGTTCCTACCCGGAGCGCGTCGCCCAGCACCAGAAGAAGTCGGGTCTCCGTGATTCCGTCGTCTGCGGCCACGGCCTGATGGACGGCCTGCCGGTCTCCCTCGCGATCATGGACTTCTCGTTCATGGGCGCCTCGATGGGTTCCGTCGCCGGCGAGAAGGTCACCCGCGCCATCGAGCGGGCCATCAAGCTGAAGTGCCCTTGCGTCGTGGTCTGCGCTTCCGGCGGCGCCCGCATGCAGGAAGGCATCCTGTCCTTGATGCAGATGGCCAAGACCAGCGCCGCCCTCGCCAAGCTCCGCGCCGCCGGCCTGCCTTACATCGCCGTCCTCACGAACCCCACCATGGCGGGCGTGATGGCGAGCTACGCCACCTTGGGCGACGTGATCGTCGCCGAGCCGGGCGCCCTCATCGGCTTCGCCGGCGCGCGCGTCATCAAGGAGACCACCAACCAGGACCTCCCCGACGGCTTCCAGACTTCCGAGTTCCTGCTCAAGCGCGGCCTGATCGACATGATCATCCACCGCAAGGAGATGAAGTCCAAGCTGGCCAGCCTCCTGCGCGCCCTCGCCCACCGCAAGGTGAAGGTCAAGGCGACCAAGCCCCGCGCGGCCTGACGCGGTTTCCGCGGCCATGTCCACCGAGGCCACGCTCCGCTGGTTGACGGGCCTGCGCAACCTAGGCTCCCGCCTCGGCACGGAGCGCATGGCCGTGCTCGCCGGCCGCCTGGCCCACCCGGAGCGCGCCGCCCCGTGTTTCCATGTCGCCGGCACCAACGGCAAGGGCTCCACGTGCGCGATGATCGAGGCCATCCAGCGCGCCCACGGCCGCCGGACCGGCCTTTACACCAGCCCGCACCTCGTCGCGATCGGCGAGCGGATCCAGGTCGACCGGCGTCCGCTCCCGGATGAACGCGTCGTCGCCTTGGCGGAGATCCTCCGGCCGCACCATGCGGCCATCGCCGCGACCGAGCCCGACCTCGCCCCGACCTTCTTCGAACTCATCACGGCCGCGGCCTGGATCGAATTCGCGCTCCGGCGGGTGGACGTGACCGTCCTCGAGACGGGCCTCGGCGGTCGGCTGGACGCCACGAACATCTGCGAGCCGGAGGTCTGCGTGATCACCTCGATCGGCCTGGACCACCAGGAGTACCTCGGCCCGACCGTGGCGCACATCGCCGCCGAGAAAGCCGGCATCCTCAAGCCGGACGTGCCCGCCGTCATCGGGTGCGTCCCGCCCGCGGCCGAAGCGGTCATCGCCGCGCGCGCTCGTGAGGTCGGCGCGCCCTTGTATTGGCTGAAGGACTACTTCCCGGACGGGTTGCCGGAGACCAACCTGGTCGGCGAACACCAGCGGGCGAACGCCGGCCTCGCCTTGCTCGCCTGCGAGCTCGCCGAAGCCTTGCCGGTGAGCGAAGCGACCGCCCGCGCGGCCTTGCAGCAGGTCGACTGGGCGGGGCGCTGGCAGCGGCTTACCTTGGCCGACGGACGGACGCTCATCGTCGACGGGTCGCATAACGAGGAGGGAATCCGGGCGGTCGGGCCCTTGCTCGCCGACTGCCCGGCCCCGACCGTGGTGGTCGGCGCGCTCGGCACGGACCGCGCCCGCGCCCTCCTCGCCGCTGTCGCGCCGCTCGCCGCGCGACTTCACCTCGTCGCGCCGGACAACGAACGCGCCTGCCGACCGGAAGAGCTCGCGACGCTGCTGCCGCCGGCCGCCCAGGCGAAGGCCTCGGTCGCGACCATCGCCGAACTTTTCCCTGCGCCCGGGGTCTGCCGTGCCGCGGGGGATCCGGTCGTGGTCCTCGGCTCGCTCTACCTCGTGGGCGAAGTGCTCGCCCGTTTCCATGGCGGACCGCTCCCCGATGGCCGCCTGCAGGACCGCCTCCCGCCGGCGCCATGAGCGACTTCACCTTCGTCCCGCCGGGCAGCACGCCGCCGAAGGTCGACCCGGCCGACTTGCCGGGCTGGCTGCTCGAGGAGGATGATGACTACCTGGTCTTCGACAAGCCGGGCTGGCTCGTCTGCCATCCGTCCAAGGACGGTCCTTGGTCCTCGCTCGTCGGCGCGGTGAAGGAATGGCGCGGGCTGGACGTCCTGCACCTCGTCAGCCGGCTCGACCGCGAGACGAGCGGGATCATCCTCATCGCCAAGCATTACGAGGCGGCCTCCGCGGCGCAGACCGCGCTGGAGCGGCGGTGGGTGACGAAGACCTACTACGTCTTGCTGAAAGGCTCCCTGCCGGAGCCGGTCATGGTCGATCAGCCGCTCGGACCCGACGAGACCAGTGAGGTCGTCGTGAAGACCGCGGTGCGCGAGGGGCCGGGCACGCTGCCGTCGGCGACGTTCTTCGAGCCCGTGCTCGCGAACGCCGGCTACGTGCTCGCCCGCGTCCAGCCGCACACCGGGCGCAAGCACCAGATCCGCGCGCACGCGCTCTGGCTCGGTTGCCCGGTCGTGGGCGACAAGATGTACGGGGGCGACGACACGCTTTTCCTGGAGTTCATCGCGCATGGCTGGACGCCGCGGCTCGCCAAGCACCTGGAGATGGGGCGGCAGGCCCTGCACGCCGCGCGCCTCGATTTCCGTTCGCCCAAACTGACGCGGGTCTTCACGGCGCCGCTGGCGGCGGACATGCGGGACTTCGTGCTCGGACCGATGGGTTGTACCGAGGCGCAGCTGGATGAGGCCTTGCGGCTCTGACCGGATAACGGCGGGCGCCTAACCATGCGCGAGCGCGGCGGCGTCGACATGGCTCGCGCCGGCGGCGCGCAAGGTCGCCGCGCAAGCGTGCAGCGTGGCGCCAGTCGTGAGCACGTCGTCCACGACGACGTAACGCCGGTCCGGGTCGACCTTCGCTCCCTCGGCGAGGCGGAAGGCCCGGCGGACGTTCGCCCGGCGTTCCTGCCGGTCGAGCCGCGTCTGGGAAAGGGTCTCGGTCTGCTTGCGGAGCAGCGCCGCGGTGGCGCACCCCGGCAGCCGGCGGGCCAGGAAGTCCGCGATACGTTCCGCTTGGTTATAGCCTCGTTCCCGTCGCCGTCTCGCATGCAACGGGACCGGGACCAGCACCGAGCCTGTCAGGTGCCGCCGAAACAGCGGATCCTCCAGCGCGGCGTCCGCCAGGTCATCGGCCAGCCAAGGGCACCCTCCGTATTTGATGCGGTGGATGATCTCCCGGACCGGTCCGCGCGCCCGGAAAGGGCAGACCGCCCGCCCGAAGGCCGGGTTGAGGCCGAGGCAATGCGGACAACTCCGATCGTCTTCCAGCGTCCCGTCGAAAGGGTGGCCGCAACGCAGGCACCGCGGGTCGTCGACCCGGGTCAGCTCCAGGGCGCCCGCCGCCGAGAGATGTCGGCGCGGCCCGAGTTCCATCGGTTCCCGCGTGACCACGCAATCGCGGGGGAAGATCAGGTCGAGCAGACCGCGGTCGAGGTCATCGAGCAGCGCCATCGGCTTCCGCCCGGAGCCAGGCGCGTTTGAGGTCCACCCCCCAGGCGAAGCCTCCCAGTCCATCGGCGGCGACCACCCGGTGACAAGGGATGAGTCCGGCCAGCGGGTTAGCCCCTAGGGCGACCCCGACCGCCCGGGCGGAGCCACATCCGATGGACTTCGCCAATTGACCGTAGGTCTGCGTTTGGCCGGAGGGAATCCGGCGGACGGCCTGCCAGACCTTGAGTTGGAAGGCGGTGCCGTAGGCCCGTGCGCATCGGACGGCGGGGAGGTCTCCCGCGACCGGTTCGCCGCCGTGGTCGCGCAACCACCGACGGACCGCGGCGCCGGGGAGGGGCGAGCGGTGGAGGAGTTCGCCGTCCGGCGTCACGGCTTCCGTCAGCCCGGCCCGTCGGCCGACCCGCACGGGGCCGAGGCCGCGGACGGAGCGGAGAGACCAGGCCGGACGCATGCGCACAAAATGCGTTTGCCCGTGCGGGGGTTCAATCCAAGGTTTTCCTCATCCCATGGCTTTCAATTTCGACAGCTGCCCGGAGCGCGCCGGCACGGACAGCACCAAGTGGCACAAGTACCATGACCGCGATGTCATCCCGTGCTGGATCGCCGACATGGATTTCGAGTCCGCGCCCGCGATCGTCGAGGCGGTCAAGGCCCGCGCCGCCCACGGCGTCTTCGGTTACCCGGCGCAGCGCGACGCGGTATTCGCCTCGGTCGTGAACCATGTCCGCCGCCGGCATGGCTGGGAGATCAAGCCGGAGTGGATCACGTTCATGTGCTCGCTGGTGCCGGGTATCCATGCGAGCATCCGTTGCGCCACCAAGCCGGGCGAATCGGTCGTCACCACCGCCCCCGTCTACCCGCCTTTCCTGAGCGCGCCGGTGCTGTCCGAGCGCAACCCGCTCAAGCTCGAGATGGTGTTCGTCGACGGCCGGTGGACCTTCGATTGGGCGAAGCTCGAGGCCGCGTGCGCCCAGCCGCACGCCAAGGTCCTGTTGCTGTGCAACCCCTACAACCCGCTGGCCCGCGTCTTCGATCGCGCGGAGCTCGACCGGCTGGCCGCCCTGGTGCGGAAGCACGACCTCACGGTCTGCTCCGATGAGATCCATTGCGACCTCGTGCTCGATCCCGCCGCGCGGCACATCGTCTTCGCGTCCCTGGCGGAGGACCTCGCCGCCCGTACCGTGACGCTGATGGCCGCGAGCAAGACCTACAACATCGCCGGCCTCACCTGCGGCTTCGCCATCATCCCGGACGCCGGCCTGCGCACGCGCTTCCGCCGCGTCCTGCAGGGGCTTTCGCTCGACCAGAACATGTTCGGTCTCGTCGCCACCCAGGCGGCCTTCGACCACGGCGAACCTTGGCGCCTGGAGTGCGTCGACTACCTCCGCGGCAACCTCGACCTCATCGAGCAGGAACTGAAGTCCATGCCCGGCGTCGTCCTCCGGCAGCGTCCGCAGTCGAGCTTCCTCGCCTGGTTCGACGTCACCGCCCTCGGGTTCGAGGACGCGCACGCGGAGTTCGAGCAAGGTGGCGTCGGCTTCAGCAACGGCGCCGATTTCGGCGGGCCGGGTCATGTGCGCCTGAACTTCGGTTGCCCGCGGGAGCGGCTCCGGGAGATCCTGCGTCGGATGAAGGCGGTCGTCGCCCGCGCCCCGGGTCGGCGTTCCTGATGCTTCCCGCGGGCCGCGCTCCCTGGTGGGCCTGGCCGGCGATGCTGTCGCTGGATGGCGTCGCCTTCGTGGTGCTCGCCCGCGAGCTCGCGGCCCCGGGCTCGGCCTGGACCTGGGGGACGGCGACGACGGTCTGGCTGGTCTGGTGCGGCTACGTCCTGGAGCGCACCCTCGACGCCGCCTGGTTCCCCGCCGCCACCCAGACCTGGCGCCACCGTTTCCATGCCCGGCATGGCTGGACCTTGCTGGCCATCGGGGCGGGGATCGGGGCGGTGCTTTTCCTCGCGTTGGCTTGGGCGGATCCGGCGGGTCTGCCGGCGCCCCGCGCCCACATGCTTCTTCCGTTCGACACGCGGCAAGCGGCGGGTGGACTCGTGGTCATCTTCTGTGCGCGTTGGCTGACCGAAGTCTGGGCGCTGCGGATCGGTTTGGTCGCGCTGTTGCTGGCGTCCTTCGCGGTCCACCCGTCGCCGGACCCGTCGGTCGCCGCCCTCCTCGCCGTCTTCCTGCTCGCGGGCGCCAACCTCCTCGCCCATCGCCGCATCGAGGTGGGTCTGGCAGCCTCTTGGGATCGTTTCATCCCCTGGCTCGCCGTCGCGGGTTGCGTGGCCTGCCTGCTGCTCGGTTCCGCCGCCGAGCGCTGGCTGTGCGGCGCCTGTCTGGGCGGCGTCCTCACCCTTTGCTGGGAGCCGGCTTCGTCCGGGCCGGATCCGGAGTATCGCCGCGCGTCGATCGACGGCGGGGTATTGATCGTCTTGGCGGTGGTTTGCTTGGCCCGGCTTTTCTAGCCGCTCAGCCGCGCAGACGCGGACGTGGGGCCGGCCAGGCACCGTTGGTGGTGTCCGCGCCTGGTCCTGCGGTCCTCGTCGGGGTTCGCCGGACTCCTTGGAGGTGACGTTCCAGTTCCTCGCATTGCCCGAGCAGGCCACGTGCCTCGCGTTCGGTCAGGGCACCGGAGAGCTCCGCCACGTGCAGCCGGGTGTAGAGTTCGGCGCAGCCGCCCAGCGGCATTTCCCAGTCCGACGGGTCGGGCGGGGTCGCCACCTGGGCGACGGCGATGGCGCAGGCCAGGTGCATCGCCTCGCGGCGGAGGTCCTCGCCTTGCGGTCGGTGCTCCTCGGCCCAGCTCAGGCGGTAAAGGTGGGCGGCGAGGCGGACGGCTTTCTGCCAGGTGACGAAGGTCTGCAGGGGTGGTTTTTCCATGCGGTCCATTCGTGAGCGTGCCGCGTCACCCGCAAGCGTCCTCCCTTGGGGTTCATCCCCTCCTGGTTTCGCCGGGTCCGCGCCTAGGGGAGGTCTAACCTCCGATCCGCCCGACCAAGGCGTGCGTCGCGGCCAGGCACGCCAAGGCCGCGTTCTCGGCGCGCAGCACCGTCGGGCCGAGCACCACCGGGCGGAAGCCGGCGCGACGCGCGGCCGCGAGTTCGTCGGCCGTGAGGTCGCCTTCCGGACCGATGAGCCAGGTCACGGCGCGGACGCCGGTGAAGTCGACGCGACCGACCGGCTCCGCATCGACCTCCAGCGAACCCGTCAGCCGTAGTTCCGCCGACGTCGCGGCGGGGAGCGTTGCGAGCCATTCGTCGAACTTGCGCGGAGCCGCGATGGACGCCTGCCAAGGATTACCAGATTGCTTGCACGCCTCCGCGGCCTGCTGCGTCCAGCGGGTTTGCTTGGCCGCCGCCCGTTCCGCGTCCAGCTTCACTTCGCACCGGGCGGTCTCCAGCGGGATGACCCCGGCGGCGCCGGCTTCGCAGCACGTGCGTACCAGGTCGTCCATCGTGCCGCCCTTGGGCATGCCTTGCGCGATCGTGATCGCCGGTCGGAGCGGTTCCGCCTGGCGCACGCGGACGACCTCCACCACGGCGCCCGCGGGGTCGGCGGTGAGCAGCTTAGCCTCGGCGAGCAGGCCGTGGCCGTCGAGCAGCACGAGCGCGTCGCCGCGGCGGGCGCGCAGGCTGCGCACGAGGTGGGCGCTCTCCTCCTTCGAAAGAACGACCTGGCGCGCTCCTTCGCCGGGAGTTTGGTCGATCCAGACGCGGAGCGGGCTCATGGGGCGAGGGCGACCGGTTGGTCGTAGGAAGGATCCCAGTCCTTCCAGACGGGTTCGTAGCCTAGGCCGCGGAGCATCGCGGCGACCTCCGTGGGCGAACGGTCGTCCTCGATCGCGAACTGCTCGAGCGACGCTTCGCGTCCTTCGGCGTAGCCGCCCGGGTTCGTGTGGGAGCCGGCGCTCATGGCCGTCACGCCGACGCGGCAGGCGTGGTCGCGGAATTTCCGGCTTTCGCGCGTGCTCAGCGTGAGCTCGACCTCCCCGCTGAGGAGGCGGAAGGCGCAGATGGCCTGGACGAGGTCGCGGTCGGTCATCTCGACCTTCGGCTGCAGCTCGCCCTCGTGCGGGCGGATGCGCGGGAAGGACACGCTGAAGCGGCTGCGCCAATGTTTGCGCTCGAGCCAGCGGAGGTGGAGCGCCGTGAAGAAGCACTCCGCCCGCCAATCCTCGAGGCCGAAGAGCGCGCCCAGGCCGATCTTATGGACGCCGGCGGCGCCTACGCGGTCCGGGGCGTCGAGGCGGTAGGCGAAGTCCGACTTCCGCCCCTTCGGGTGATGGACGTGGTAGGTCTCGCGGTGGTATGTCTCCTGGTAGACGAGCACCGCGTTCAGGCCGTGGCGGCGAAGCTCGGCATACTCCGCGGTCTCCAGCGGCTGCACCTCGAGCGAAAGCGACGAGAAGTGCGGGCGGAGCAGGTCCAGGGCCTGGACGAAGTAGGGGACTTCCACCTTGTTCGACTCGCCCGTCAGGATGAGCAGGTGGTCGAAGCCCAGCTTCTTGAGGGCGCCGGCCTCGCGGAGGATCTCCCCGGGGTTCAGCGTGCGCCGCGGGACCTTGTTGCCGGCGGAGAAGCCGCAGTAGGTGCAGATGTTCTGGCACTCGTTGGACAGGTAGGCCGGCGCGAAGAGCTGCATCGTGCGACCGTGGCGTCGGACGGTGCGCTCATGGCTCAGGCGGGCCATCCGTTCCAGGTGCGGGGCCGCCGCCGGCGAGATCAGCGCCTGGAAGTCCTCGAGGTCGGCGGCATCCGCTTCGGCGCGGGCGAGCGCGCGGAGCACGTCGGCCTCCGTCTTCCGCCGGACCGAGGCGAGGACCTCGTCCCAGGGATGGGCGGCATGGACTTCGGCGAAGGACATCGCCCCGGATGGTGGGCCAAATCCCTCGCAGGGCAAGGGTTCGCGGCGGCTCAGAGGATCGCCGCGTAGCCGGCGGCGTCGAGCAGCCCGGCCAGCTCGCCCGGGTTCCGCACCTTCACCTTGATCATCCATGCGCCGCCGTACGGCTCGCGGTTCACGAGGTCCGGCGTGTCGTTCAGGGAGCCATTGGCCTCGAGGACTTCGCAGGACACCGGGCTGTAGAGGTCGGACGCCGCCTTGACGGACTCGACCGCGCCAAAGACCTCGCCGGCCCCGAAGGTCTTGCCGGCTTTCGGAAGGTCGACGAACGTGACGTCCCCGAGGGCGGCCTGGGCGTGGTCGGTGATCCCGATGACGGCGGTACCGTCGGCGGCGACCTTGATCCATTCGTGGTCCTTGGTGTAATGGAGGTCGGCAGGGACGTTGCTCATGGGTTCTGGGTAAGGCGGGAGGGGATTATTTCAACCCTTCACTTCACGAAGGGCTCGACCGCGATGCGCAGCGGGATCCGGTTCCCGCGGATGTCGACGGTCAGTTCGGCCGAGCCGGTGTAGCCGGCCGCCACGAGCGCGGTGCCGATCGGCTTGTTGAGGGTCGGGGAGTGGGTGCCGGAGAGCACTTCGCCGACCGGCGTCTCGCCGGCGTAGACCTGGGCGCCCTGGCGGGCGATGCGGCGGTCATCGAGTGAGAAGAGCACGACGGAGGCGGCGGGGCCGCCCTCGGCTTGGCGGCGCAGCGCCTCGCGGCCGACGAACTCGCCCTTGGCGAATTTCACGGTCCAGCCGAGACCGGCCTGGATCGGCGAGATGCGCTCGGAGATCTCGTGGCCGTAGAGCGGGTAGTTCGCCTCGAGGCGGAGCGAGTCGCGGGCGCCGAGGCCGGCGGGCACGAGCCCGTGCGGTTTGCCCAGCGCGAGCAAGGCCCGCGCGACTTTCTCGGCGGAGGCGGCCGGCAGGTAGATCTCAAAGCCGGCCGAGCCGGTGTAGCCGGTGCGGGACACCACGCAGCCGGACGCGCCGGCGACCTCGCCCACGGCGAAGCCGAAGCGCTTGATCGTCCCGAGCGGGAGCGCGGTGGCGAGACCGAGGATGCGTTCGGCCAGCGGGCCTTGGATCGCGAGCTGCGCCCAGGCGGCGCACTCGTCGAGGACCTCGACCTTGAACGGCCCGATCAGCGAGCGCATCCAGGCGATGTCCTTGGCGGCGTTCGAGGCGTTGAGGCAGATGAGGAACTCCGTCTCGGAGAAGCGGTAGACGATCAGGTCGTCGACGCACCCGCCGTCGGGCTGGCACATGACCGTGTAGCGCGCCATCCCGGGTCGGATCGACGCCATGTCGTTCGTCATGATGCGGTCGAGGAACGCGGCGGCGTCGCGGCCGCGGACGCGGGCTTCGCCCATGTGCGAGACGTCGAACAGGCCGGCGGCCTTGCGGACGGCCTGGTGCTCCTCGATGATGCCGGCGTACTGCACGGGCATCTCCCAGCCCGCGAAGGGGACGATGCGCGCGCCGAGTTCGACGTGGAGCGCGTGGAGAGGCGTGCGGGCGAGCGGTTCCGACATGCCTCCAAGGTGCGGAGGGCAGGACGCCTTCCAACAAAAAAGCCCGGCGTCGCCGCCGGGCTTTCATTCAGGCCTCAGGTCCCTTACTGGCCGAGTTCCTGGCGGAACTTGGCCAGCTGCTCCTTGAACTCTTCCTCGGTGATCGTCCGGCTGCGCTTGCGGTTCTCCAGCAGGGCGATGCGGGTGTTGAGCTCGGCGTAGGCGCGCTTCTTGGCCTCGGTCTTGGCGGCGACCGTCTCGAGGCGGGCGTCGGCGAGGGTCTTCTCGGCGGACTCGGCCTTGGCGGCGGACTCGGCTTTGGCTTCCTCGAGGGCCTTGGCGGCGGCCTTGGTGGCCTCGGCGAGCTTGGCCTCGGCTTCGGCCTTCGCGTCGGCGAGGGCTTTCTCGGCGGCCGACTTGGACTGGGCGGCGGACTCGGCGGCGGCTTCCTTCGCTTCCTTCAGCGCCTTCTCGGCGTTGAGGGCGGCGTCGGCGGCGGCCTTCTCGAGGGAGGCGTATTTCTCGGCGGCTTCCTTCAGCTTGCCGTTGGCTTCGGCGAGGGCCTTCTCGGCGGCCTCGGCGGCGGCCTTGGAGTTCTCGGCCTTCGCCTCCTCCAGCTGCTTGTTGAGCGAGGCGATGGTCTTCTCGGCGGCCTTGGCGGCGTCGGCGGCCTGGTCGGCGGCGGCTTCCTTGGCCTTGGCGAGTTCCTTGGCGGCGTCGGCCTTGGCGTCCTCGAGCTGGCGGGTCAGGGCATCGATGTTCTTCTGGGCGGCTTTGGCGGCATCGGCGGCCTGGTCGGCGGCGGCTTCCTTGGCCTTGGCGAGTTCCTTGGCGGCGTCGGCCTTGGCGTCCTCGAGCTGGCGGGTCAGGGCATCGATGTTCTTCTGGGCGGCCTTGGCGGCGTCGGCGTTGGTGTCGTTGGCTTCTTCCTTCGCCTTGGCCACGGCCTTGTCGAGATTCGCCTTGGCGGCGTCGCGTTCTTCCTGAGCCTTGCCCACGGCCTGCTTCTGCTCCTCGAGGGCCTTCTGGATCTCGGCGAGGGACTTGGCGGCGTCGGCCTTGGCGTCAGCGACACCGGTGTTGGCGATGCGGGCGATCTCCTCGGCGCGGGCGGCGAGGGCCGTCAGGAGAGCGGCGCTGCTGGCCTGCGCGTCCTTGAGGCTCTTGAGTTCGGCGGCGATCGCGGTTTCGATCTCGGCGACGCGTTCGGCGGCGGGCTTCGCGGCGCTCGGCACCTTGGCGGCGGCGGTGGCCTTGTCGAGGGCGGCTTGGGCGGCCGTGACCTTGGCGTCGGCGGCGGCGAGGGACTTGGCGATATCGGCCTTGGCGGCTTCGATGGCCTTGGCGGCTTCCTGCGCGGCGCCGACTTCGGTCTTGTTCAGCAAGGATTGGCGGCGGGCTTCCAGGGTCTGGAGCGTGGCTTCGCCCTTGGCCTTCTCGGCGGCGGCGTCGGCGATCGCGGCGGCGAGGGCCACTTCGGCTTCGCTCGCCTGCGCGCTGGCCTTGGCATCGGCGTTCTCGGCCGCGGCGGCGGCCTTGGCCTGATCGAGGAGCTTCTGGAGGCCGGCGACCTTCTGGGCGGAGGCGGCTTCCTGCTTGGCGAGCGCCTGCTTCACCTTGGCGGTGGCGTCCTGCACGGCGGCGATGTTGGCCTTGACGGTGCCGGGCGAACCCGGGTCTTCGCCGTTGGTCGCGTTCTTCAGTTTCTTGAATTCGTCGGCATCGCCTTCGGGGACGGCGGCGTCATCGGCGCCGGGGAGCTTGGTCAGCGTGACGACGATCGGCTTGCCACCGAAACCGAAGCTCAGGCCGTCCTTGGTGTTCTGGAGGGAGGGCTTGAGGTAGCGGACCTCGCCTTCGTAGCCGCCCTTGCCGACCTCGAGTTTGTAGTCAGCGCTGCGATCGAGGCTCACTTCGGCCGGGGTCCGGCCCGAAGCCACGCCGTTGAGGCGGAAGGCCGCACCCTGCGGATTCGAATTGATCGAGACAACCTCGACGAGGGCCGGGTCAATCGAAGGCGTGCAGCCGGTGATGGCGGCACAGAGGACAAGGATGGAAACAGGGATACGCATGGTTTCGGGGTCTAGGGGGTGTTATTCCGAGTAAAATCCCTGCAGGTTCAACCCCTAAAGTCGGCGGGCCCGAGGTTGACACCGGACCCCCTTAGGCAAGGCTTTCCCTGTCCGGTCTTTGGCCAGCATAGCTCAGTTGGTAGAGCAGCCGCCTTGTAAGCGGCAGGTCGTCGGTTCAAGTCCGACTGCTGGCTCCATCCGGCGTCTCACCGGCCGTTCGGGGCGACCACCGGGCGCCTTGGCGGAGCGCTTTCGCCACCGTCAGGAAGGGCTTGATCCGCGCGACGTCGTGCACCCGGACCATCGCCGCCCCCCGGGCGAGGCCCCAGACGCAGGTCGTGGCGGTCGCGTCGTGCCGGGCCAAGGCGTCGGCCTCGTTTAGCACCAGCCCGAGCGTCGACTTGCGGCTCGTGCCCAGCAGCACCGGGTAGCCGAGCGAGGCGAATTTCTCCAGATTACGGACCAGTTGGAGGTTCTGCGCCGGGGTCTTCCCGAAACCGAATCCAGGATCCACCCACAGCTGTTCAGGTGGCAGGCCGGCCGAGCGGGCCCGTTGGATGAGGTGGCTTGTCTCGGCCAAGATTTCTGGCCAAAACTCCTTATAATCCGCTTCTTTTCGACGATGCATCAGGATCAGCGGGCACCTCAGCCGAGCGCAAGTCCGGGCCATGGGGGAGCCGGTCGGGTCGGCCTCGTGCGAGCCCCCTTCCACGTCATTGATCACGTCAGCGCCTGCCTCGATGCAGGCGGCGGCGACGGAGGCCTTGTAGGTATCGATTGAGAGCGGTATGGCCGGCAGGCGCCGCCGGATGGCGGCGATCGCCGGCAGCAACCTGGCGAGTTCCGTCGCCGCGTCGACGGGTGCCGCCCCCGGGCGGGTCGACTCGGCCCCGAGGTCCAGGATGTCCGCGCCCTCGGCTACCAGCTGTTCCGCCCGCTCGGCCGCGGCCTCCGGGGAGGCGGCCAAGCCACCATCCGAGAACGAATCCGGGGTAATGTTCAGGATGCCCATCAGGACCGGGGCGTGATGCCAATTCGGCAGGGGGCGTTGGTGAGGGCTTTGCCAGGACATCTTTTGGTGGGTTAGCCCCCCGGGAAGGTCGGCGCAACCCCAAGCCGTCGGGGTAGAAGGGGGCGAGGGGGTGGTTATTAGGATAATTGATGCGATTTTTACTCACAAACCATTGATTTTCAATAACTTGCACAGGTAAGTCATGCTGAGCCATCCGCCGTGCCTGTTCTTTGCCTTGTCTCAGGACTAGGGGGCTTGCAAATGACAGTCTTTTTACGAAGTTTCCCACGTCCGAAAATCCCTCCTTATGTTTTCTCGCCTCCTCAGCCGGCTCGGTCTGTTCGCCGCTCCGCTTTTCGCCCTGGTCGCCGCCGGCTGCTCGAAGGCCGACCTGACGGTTCGCCAGTCGACCCTCGATCCGAAGGGTCCGGTGGCGCAGATGCAGTATGATGTTTTCATGGACACGGTCTGGCTGGTCGTCGTCCTGTTCGTGCTCGTCGGCGGCCTCCTGGTCTACGCCGTCGTCCGTTTCCGCTCCCGCCCCGGCGAGACCGCCGCCCCGATCGTCGAGGAAGGCCACGGCAACCCGCTCGTCGAAATCGGCCTGATCACGGCGTCCATCGGCGCCCTGGTCTTCATCGCCGTCCCGACGCTCAGCGCCATCTGGTACACCGACGACGTTCCCGCCGAATCCGTGCCGAAGTCCAAGCTCTCCGCCTGGTATGGCCAGCCGCTCGACAAGGCCGTCGCGGAGCAGGTCCTCGAGATCGACGTCATCGGCAAGCAGTGGTGGTTCCGCTTCGAGTACCCGCAGCTGGGCCTGACCAACGACGCCAAGCACTCCGTCCCCAACGAGATGGTCATCCCGAAGGGGGTCGCCGTACGCATCAACCTGCGCTCCGAGGACGTCATCCATTCCTTCTGGATCCCCAAGATCGCCGGCAAGGTCGACCTCATGCCCGGCCGCAAGAACCGGATGTGGATCCAGGCCGACCAGGTGGGGCACTACTACGGCCAGTGCGCCGAGTTCTGCGGTGATTCCCACGCCTACATGCTGTTCCGCGTCGAGGTCCTCGAACCGGCCGATTTCGCCAAGTGGGTCGCCGCCCAGAAGGCCGACGCCGCCCCCGTCGCCGCCGGCTCGAAGGCCGAGCAGGGCAAGAACCTCTTCGCCGCGAAGAGCTGCGTGATGTGCCACAACGTCGGCGGCCATTTCGGCGCCGGCGCCTTCGGCCCCGACCTCACGCACCTCGCCTCCCGCAAGTCCCTCGCCGGCGCGTGGCTCGACAACCGCGACCCCAAGGCCCAGCGCGCGCTCGAGCAGACGAGCCCGCTCGGCACCGAGGCCTCCGTCCCCGTGGACCGCGCGACCTTCAAGGCCAATCTCATCAAGTGGATCGGCTCCTCCGGCATCGCCGCCGGCGCCGACGGCCAGCCGACCAAGGACGTGAAGCCCGGCAACCGCATGCACTACTACAAGATGTTCAACGTCGCCGGCCTGCGCGAGACGCACCAGAAGCTGACCGCCGACGAGCTCGACGCGCTCGCCGAGTACCTCCTCACCCTCAAGTAAGTCCCCGCCCTTTATCCCGATGTCCCACGACGCCCACCACGCCCCTGTCGCCTCCAAGCTCGAGCTCGCCCCCGAGCGCAGCGACCTCGGCCTCTACCGGCCCGACCGCACGCGCGGCCTCCTCGACTGGCTGACCACCGTCGACCACAAGAAGATCGGCGTGCTCTACGGCGCGTTCGCGATGCTCTACTTCCTCATCGGCGGCCTCGAGGCCCTCGCCATCCGCACGCAGCTGGCCCGTCCGGACCAGACCTTCGTCACGGCGCGCATGTACAACCAGCTGTTCACGATGCACGGCACGACGATGATCTTCCTCGGGGTCATGCCGCTGTCCGCCGCGTTCTTCAACTTCCTCGTGCCGCTGCAGATCGGCGCGCGCGACGTCGCCTTCCCCCGCCTCAACGCGTTCTCGCTCTGGGCCTTCGTCTTCGGCGCCTTCGTCCTCAACGCCAGCTGGCTCTTCGAGTTCGGCCACCTCGCCGGCTGGTTCGACGGCTTCGCCTGGCACCAGGCCCTGACCTACACCGACTTCGCCCCGGCCAACGGCTGGTTCAGCTACGCGCCCCTCTCCGGCACCTTCGGCCAGGCCAACGCCGCGCTGCAGGCTCCCCGCTTCACGGGCGTGGGCACGGACTTCTGGATCATCGGCATCCAGATCCTCGGCGTCGCCTCCCTGGCCGCCTCGTTCAACTTCATCTGCACCATCATCAACATGCGCGCCAAGGGCATGACCATGATGCGCCTGCCGGTGTTCACCTGGATGACGCTCGTCACGTCCTTCCTCATCATCCTCGCGTTCCCCGCGATCACCGTCGCGCTCATCGAGCTGATGTTCGACCGCCAGTTCGGCGCCAACTTCTTCAACCCGTCCGCCGGCGGCCAGCCCGTCCTCTGGCAGCACCTCTTCTGGATCTTCGGCCACCCCGAGGTCTACATCCTCGTGCTCCCGGCGATGGGCATCGTCTCCGAGATCCTGCCGACCTTCTCCGGCAAGGCCCTCTTCGGCTACCCGATCATCGTCTTCTCCGGCGCCGTCATCGGCTTCCTCGGCTTCGCCGTCTGGAGCCACCACATGTTCACCACCGGCCTCGGCCCGGTCCCGACCGCCGCCTTCGCGCTGCTCACCATGGCCATCGCGGTCCCCACGGGCGTGAAGATCTTCAACTGGCTCGGCACCATCTGGGGCGGCCGCATCCGCTTCACCCCGCCGATGGTCCTCGCCCTCGGCTTCATCTGGATGTTCATGTGCGGCGGCTTCTCCGGCGTCATGCACTCCGCGGCCCCGGCCGACTCCCAGCAGCAGGACAGCTACTTCGTCATCGCGCACTTCCACTACGTGCTCCTCGGCGGCGTGCTCCTCGGCCTGATGGCGGGCCTGTACTTCTGGTTCCCCAAGATCTTCGGCCGCATGCCCAACGCGACCGTCGCCTACGTGGCCTCCGGCCTCGTCATCCTCGGCTTCAACCTCGCCTTCGGCCCGATGCACTACCTCGGTCTCGCCGGTCAGCCCCGCCGCACCCACACCTACCACGCCGGCAACGGCTGGGAGGACTGGAACTTCGTCGCCACCGTCGGCGCCTTCATCCTCGGCATCGGCGTCTTCATGGCCTTCGCCAACCTCGTCTACACCGCCTTCAAGGGCCCCAAGTGCTCCTCCGATCCGTGGGACGGCCGCACGCTCGAGTGGTCCCTGCCGTCGCCGGTGCCGGAGTACAACTTCGCGCAGAGCCCGGTCGTCAGCGCCCGCGACGCCTTCACCGAGCATAAGCACGGCACGAAGCGCATCGCCTACGAGGCGGACGGTGGCGAGGCCGGCGTCCACATGCCCAGCCAGTCCTGGATGCCGATGCTCGCGGCCGGCGGTTTCCTCTTCATCGGTTTCGGCATGCCCATGATGGCGATGGGGATCCCCCACGCCGGATGGATCGTCGTCAGCGGCGTCGCCGTCCTCTTCGCCGGTATCTGGTTCTGGGCCCTCGAAGGCCCCGGCGGCTACATGCTGAAGACCCCCGCGGTCAGCCCGACCCCCGCCGGCACCCCGGCCGCCTCGACCTCGGCCCACTGATCGCCCGACCCACCCCGACCCTTATCCTACCATGTCGCAAGACGCCGCCCATCACGCCCCGACGTCCACGGGGATCGACCACAAGAAGCTCATCATGTGGCTCTTCCTGGCTTCCGACTGCATGTTCTTCGGGACCCTGATCTCGACGCACCTGCTGTACCGCAAGCTTTACCCCACCGGTTTCACGGACGCCGAGGGCCACCAGCAGTTCGTCCAGAAGCTCTTCAACATCGAGCTGACGTCCTTCTCGACGTTCATCCTGCTGATGTCCTCGTTCCTCATGGCGCTGGCGGTCTCGGCCATGCACAAGGGCCAGCTGAAGTCCTTCCGCCGCAACGTCGTGGGCGTGATCTTCTTCGGCCTGATCTTCCTGGGCTGCCAGGTCTATGAGTTCACCCACTTCTACCACCAGGGCCTCACCATCCAGAACAGCGTGCTCGGCTCGACCTTCTACGTGCTGACCGGCACGCACGGCACGCACGTCGCCATCGGCATCCTCTGGCTGGTGATGCTGTATTTCTACAGCTTCACCGGCAAGCTCGGGGGCCACGTCGGCGCCCTCGACGTCGAGGTCGCCGGCCTGTACTGGCACTTCGTCGACATCGTCTGGATCATCATCTTCACCGCCGTCTACCTCGTCGAGTACCTTGGGCCCTCGGGTATCTGGGGCAACGGCTTGCCGGTCCTCGCCAAATAAACCCTTCCCACGACCATGTCCGACGCTGTCATTGACCAGAAGACCATCGCCATCGAGACGGAGCGGTACCACCACTTCATCACGCTGGCCCTCTGGCTCGCCGCGATCACCGGGGTGGAGATCGTCCTGATCTTCCTCCCGCTCCCGGCCGCGGTGCTCCTCGCGGTCCTCGCCCTCCTCTCCGCCGTCAAGTTCTTCGCCGTCATCCTGTGGTTCATGCACCTGATCTACGACGCGCGCCTGCTTTTCTGGCTGTTCTTCGCTGGGCTGGCCCTCGCGTTCGCGACCTTCACCGCGGTGCTGATGTTGTTCGAGACCGGACGGATCGACACGAAGTGGTTCGCGTAAGGCCGCGGCCATGCGCCGCTGGCCCGTCCTGTTGCTCGGCCTCGCCCTCGGGGCGGCGGGTTGCCGGGAACAGGCCGCGCCCCGTCCGGCTCCCCTGACCCACACGGCTTATGTGTGGCGGCAGGGGTGGGACCCCGCGGCTGTCGCGTCGCTCGCGGACCGCGCCTGGCCCGCCGGCCTGACCGAGCTCAACGTCCTCGTCGGCGAATGCGGTCTGGGCGTGGGCGGTCGGCGCGTGGTCCCGCCCTGGCCGGCCTTGCGCGGGACGGGCAAGACCGTGTCGCTCTCGGTACGCATCGGGACCCGACAGGCCCTGGGCGGTCCGGCCGAGCCGGATCTCACGGAGGGATTGACGCTCCTGCGGCAAGGCTGGGAGGACGCCCGCGCCGCCGGGGTGACCATCGCGAGCGTGCAGGTCGACTTCGACTGCCCCTCGCGGTTGCTGTCCGCCTACGCGGATCGGATCGCCGCGGCCAAACGCGCCTGGCCGGAGGTCCGTCTGACGGTGACGACCTTGCCGACCTGGCTGAAGGAACCAGGTTTCGGCCGGCTGATCACCGCGGCCGATGGCTGGACGTTGCAACTGCACGGGACGCACCGGCCGAATCTCGCGAAACCGGTCCCGTTGTTCGCGGAGGCGGAAGCCCTCGGCTGGATCGAGCAGGCGGAGATGTTCGGCCGGCCGTTCCGCATCGCCTTGCCGACCTACGCCTACCTGGCCTGCTACTCCGCCACGGGTGCCTACCTCGGGGTGCGCGCCGAGTCGGCCGAGCTGCCCAAGGGCACGGCCCGCACCCAGGTTCTCCCCGCCGACCCCGCCGCGGTGGTCCGCTTGTTGGAGCGGCTCGCGGATCGCCGCCACGCGCTCGTCCTCGGGGTCGACTGGTTCCGGCTGCCTTTCCCGGGCGACCGCCAGAATTGGACGATGGCCGGCTGGTCGCAGGTGATCGCCTGCCAGCCTCTGCCGACCGTCTGCTCCCCGGAACTACGCGTCGACGGGGCCTTGGCGGATGTCGCCGTGGTCAACGCCACCGGCCAGCCCTTGCCGTTACCCGCGGTCGAGGTGGCCTGGCGCGGAACCCGGCCGCTCGCGGCCGATGCCACGACGGACTGGGTCGCGGCGTCCGGCCCCGAAGCCGTGACCTTCCGTCCGCACCCGCTCGCGGGCTTCCTGGCGCCCGGCGAGCGTCGGGTGGTCGGGTGGGTCCGGCTGACCGAGACCCGTCCGGTCGAGGTCCGGATCCTCGGCGAATAACCCGGTCCGGATTTCGATTCCCATCCGCCCCGCGTTCTGTCATTTACTTCTCCTTACGCTGATGACGAAGCACACCCTGGGATGGATCGGACTGCTCGCCGGCCTCGGCGTGGCCTGGGCTTGTAGCGGTTGGAGTCCCGAAGAAGGGCTCGTCGCCGGCGACACCGCCTTGAGCCGCCCGTTTGAGACGAACTTTCCGGCCGACCTCATCGCCTATCACGGGCCGGGCCCCGCGGCGGGGGAGACCCGCTCGCTCTTCGCGCGGATGCATGAACCCAGCCCTCCGCGGGTCGTGGTCAGCGAAGGTCTGCTGGTCGAACTCCGGTCGGCGACCGCGGGGTGGACGGCGGCGCGCCGGGAGCAACTGCTTCGCCCCATCGCGTCGTATCTCGCCGCCCGGCTGGCGGACAACGGCGGCATCTACCAGCTGTCGGCCGATGGTCCGTGGAAGCTCGTCGTCAACGGGCCGGAGGTCGTCTTTCCCCCGCGCGCGCTCCGGACGCACCGTTTTGCCGAGAAGGACCGGCCGACGCTCGAGGCCGCCTACGCCGCGGCGGTGAAGGAATTACCCGCGGAGTTCCGGCTCTACTTCCGTTCCCTGGATTACGCCGGGGCGGATGGTGCGCTGCTTTGCGATGAGCTGCTGGCCTTGCCGGCCGGCGAAAGGAAACACCTGACGGCGCTGGCCCACTACCGCCGGGCCCGCCTCCGGATGGCGGACGTGCGCTCGGCCGGGCCGGATGATGCGACGGTACGGCGCGCGTTGGCGGCGGTCCGCGCCGACTTGGAGGCCGTGGGCACGGCGGTGCGGGCCGGGAGCGCCGATATCGGGGGCGTTGCTTTCGCCGCGCAGGGCTGGCTGGCCCACCTACGCTGCGCCGTGCTGCCTTTGCCGCGCCTGCGCGCGCTCGGTGAGGCCGACCTCGGTCAGGCCCTGCGGATCTACCTCGAGCAGCGTCGGGGGGGCGAGCCGACCGCGGACGACTCGATCGTCCACATCCTGCGGGCGGCCGCCGGGTGCGAGGATTTCACCGAGTGCGCGCGGGACCCCGAGTTGCGACGATTGATGACCGCCTACCTGTCCGGCGGCGGCCAGCTCACCCAAGGCTCGGCCCTCTTCGACCGCGAAGGTCTGGTCGGGCACGCCAGAGCCTGGCTCGCCGCGTTGCGCGCGGCCCGGGTGGATTTCTCGGCCGATGCCGTCCGCCTCGCCGCGCTCGCCTACCGGGTCGGCGATTGGGAGGGCTGCGCGCAAACCCTGCGTGAGGCCCCGTCCGCCGATCCCTTGGCCACGTTGCTCCGGGCGCGGCTCGACCTGCGTGCCGGCCGCCCGGTCGAGGCGACCCGGACCTTGGGCGCGCTCCTGCAGCCGCAGGATCGCCGCTTCAGCCTCGGGGTCTACTTCTACGATTTCGATGATCGCACGCGGGGGGCGAACCCGAGCGAGCTGCCGGCCTACCGTTTCGAGCTACCGGATCCTTCCGCGGGTCAGTTCGCCAAGGCTCGCTCGGAACTGGCGACGTTGCTCCTCGCCCAAGGGCGTTACCTGGAGGCGCTCGATCACTTCTACCGGACCGGTCAGACCAAGGACTTCGCGTATGTCGCCGAATGCGTGCTGAAGGTCGATGAGCTCAAGGCCTACGTGGATCGCGCCTGGCCGGAGGATGCATCCACGGTCAAACCCACGGCCAAGCGCATCAAGTACCGGCTCGACGAGGAGCCGGAGCAGTGTACCCCCTTACCGCCGGCCCAGGCGCTCCGCCACCTGCTCGCCCGCCGGCTCTTCCGCGCCGGCCGTACCGCCGAGGCCCTGCCTTACTACCCGGCGGAGATTCGCCCGCCGTTCGCGCACTACCTCGAGCTGATGACCCGCGCCGCGGACCAGACCAAGGCCAGGCGCGAACGGGCCGACGCCTATTGGCGCGCCGCGCTGGTTCTCAGAGAGTTGGACGACGCCACGCAGTTCTGCGACTTCGGCCAGGACTGGACGAGCGCCCGCGATTACTCCGACGACGCCAAGGATGACAAGCCGCTGCACTGGCACGATGTCGGCGGCCTGCCGCGCGTCCGGGTCCAGCCGGTCGGCGATGAACCGGATTCGCTGCTCGCCGCGCCTGGGCCCGACGAGCAGGCGCGCGTCCACGCCTGGATCGCGGCGAATCTCGACCGGCCGGACAGGGCACACCGCTCCGCGCGCTACGCCGTCGCCCGGCTCGCCTTGCAGGCGGCCGAACTCCTGCCCGACGACGACCTGGGCGGGTCCCGGATCCTGCAATTCGCCGGTAGCCTGCTCAAATACATGGAGCCGGCCGCCGCTCAGCCTTATTACCGCCTGCTGGCGACCCGCTTCAAGGGCACGCCCCTCGGGGCCCATGCCCGCGCCAAGCATTGGTTCTCGCCCTTGGCTTGCGAGCCGGATCCGGACTGGATACTTAAGGGGCGATGACGATCCCGCTCCACTGGCACACCGAGCCGCTCCTCCTGCTCGTGGTGGTGGGTGCTTCCTGGCTTTACGCCCTGGCCGTCGGTCCGGGCCGGTCGCGCTGGGCACCCGCGGGCATGGCCTACCCGGTCGGCTCCGCGGTCTGTTTCCATGCGGGCGTCGCCGTCGCCTACCTGGCCGTCGGTTCGCCGTTGGACCAGCTCGGCGAGGCCTTCCTGCTCTCGGCCCACATGCTGCAGCACATGCTGCTGATCTACATCGCCGCGCCGCTCATCGTGCTCGGGTTGCCGCCGGAGATGACCGACACCTTCCTGCGCGCCCACCCCCGCGTGACCGCGGTCCTGCGCCGCCTGGTCCACCCGGTGACGGCCGGCGTGGTGTTCTCGGGCATCTTCATCCTCTGGCATTTCCCCGAACTCTACGAGGCCGCGCTCCGCAGCCGCCCGCTCCACATCATCGAGCACTGGTCGATGTTCCTGCCGGCCATCCTGATGGTCTGGCCGTTGCTTTCCCGCTCGACGGTCCTGCCCCGGATCGGCTACGGCGCCGCCATCCTCTATGCGTTCGCGCTGATGGTCGCGGACCTGCCGCTGTGGCTGGCCCTCATCTTCGGGAACCACCCGATCTACGAGACCTACCGGCTCGCCCCGCGCGTCTCCGAACTGAGCGCGGCCGCCGACATGATCCTCGGCGCGTCCATCATGAAGGGCTTCAACGAGGTCTTCTCGCTCCTCAACATGGGCTTCGCCTTCTTCGCCTGGTACAAGCGGGACCGCTGAGGGCTCAGTGGCGCGCCGCGCGGCGCAGGAGGACGACCGCCAGCGCGAGCACGACCAGGTTCGGCAGCCAGACGAGGAGGTCGGGCCGGAAGGCCGGGTCCTTCACCGATTTGGCCATCTCCGCCAGCAGGTAATAGCTGAGCGCGACCAGCAGGGCGACGACCGCGTTCACGAACGTCTCGGAGCGTCCGACCCGGACCGCGAGGGGCACCGCCAGCAGGCTCAGGGTGAAGATCGAGAACGCCGAGGCGAGGTGCGACATCAGCTGCGTGCTGGCCAGCATCCGGCTGAGCGCGACCTCCGCGGGCGGGGTGGCCGGCGTCACCTGCCAGCCGTGCTCCATGGCCTCGAGCAGTTCCGCCAAGGTCAGCCAGCGGAGCTTCCGGGTCACGCCCCCGTCCTGGAAGACCGTGCCCGCGGGAAACTCGAAGGTGGTCGACTTCGCCATCGCGAAGGCGGCCGGCGCGTTGCGGTTCGCCTCGGAGGGCGCGCGGGATTCCATCCGGGCCTCCGTCAGCGCGACCCGCAGCAAGGCCTTCCCGTCCTTGTCCTCGGTCGCCGTCAGGCGCGCCTCCTGCGCATGGATCGATTGCGTCAGGCGGCCGTTGGCGTCGACGCGCCAGAGCCAGAAGTCGCGGAGGACGTCGCCGTCGCGGGCGGCGGCGCGCAGGATCACGCCGGGGATCCGGCGGTTGATCTGGCCCGGGGTCACGATCGCGGCGGGGTTGTCGCGGGCCGACCCGGAAAGGATGCGGTGGTAACGGTCGTTGGCGGCGGGAGCCACCTCGAGGTTCAGCCAGGCCGAGAAGACCGCGAGGGCGGCGGCGAGGAGCAGGGCCGGCCGGGCGATGCGCACCAGGCCGCGTCCGCTCGCCTTCATCGCGGTGATCTCATGCTGCGCGCCCATGCGCCCGAACGCCATCAGCACGCCGGCCAGCATGCCCATCGGCAAGGCGTAAGGCGTCACCCCGGGGAAGAGCAGGACGACCAGCTCGAGCCCTTGGGCCCCGTCCACGCGTCCGGTGGCGATCGCCCCGGCGACCTGCTGGAGGAAGTTGCCCGCCACCATCACGAAGAGGAACGCCCCCGTGGCCATGCCGCCGGCCAGGGCGGTCTCGGTCAGGACGTGGCGGTCGAGGATGCGCACGGCATCATCCAATCGCCCCGACCCGCTTTGTCCAAGCGAAAGGGCTCAGGGTGCCTTCGGTGCGTCGAGGTTGGCGGGCAGTCCGCCGCCCCACGGCGACTCGATCTCGCGGGCCTGCAGCCAGCCGGTCTTGCCGGCGGCGGTGGTCACGCGCACGTAGTCGTTGAAAGCGCGGTCCGTCCGGACCACGTCGCCTTCGGCGATGCCGACGATGGCTTCGCCGCGCGCCGTCGGCGTCAGGCGGAGCGAGACCTCGGACTGGCGGACGACCGCCCGGCGGGCGTGCAGGTGGCCGCCCCAGAGGCCGGGCAGGGAGAGCAGGAAAACCGTGGCGGCCGCGACCACCATCTTCTCCTGCCATGCGGAAGGGGCGCGCCGGCGCAGGCGCGGGATCAGCAGCCCGAGGAGCGCCACCCAGAAGGCCGCCGTCGCGATGACCAGCCAGGCGTTCGCCCCGAGGAAGCCGGCGTAGTCTTCCGCCCAGGTCAGGGCGGGGCGCTCGACGCCGCCCGCGGACTGGGCGTGGCGGATGCCGGCGGTCGCCACCGCGTTGCGGGGATCGAGCAGCAGGGCGCGCTCCCAGCAGACCATCGCGCGGCCCTTGCGGCCGAGCTTCCATTCGGCGTTCCCCAGTGCGGCGAGACGACCGGCGGTCGCGCCTTCGGCGCTCACCTGCGCCTGCCAGCGCTCGATCGCGCCGACGTAATCGCCGGCGGCGTAGGCCGCCTGGCCGGCGTCCATCTCGGCGGCGGACAGGGGCGCGGCGAGGAAGCCGGCCAGCCAGAGCCAGAGGTGCCTCATAGACGTGCCTCCAGTTCGGCGAGGAGCGCGAGGAGCGCAGGTTTCTCCGCTTGCAAGGAGGCGTCGCTCGGCGCGCCGAACTTGGCGCCGTCGGCGCGGCGGAAGATGCGGTCCAGCGCCGCGGCGTCGGCCGCGGGCAGGACGCGGCGGATATCGCCTTGGGTCAACGCCTCCGGGGTCGCCTCGATCCACGGGGCGCAGCCGGCGCGCAGGCCGCGGACGCAGGCGATCGCGAAGCCGGCGTCGTCCACGGCGGCGTTGGCGGCCCGGCGCGCGGCCCGGACTTCGCGCCGGGCGCGGGCGCGGCGGAGGATCTCGGGGTGGGCGAGCAGGTACGCGCTCCCGGCCGCCGCCGCGAAGAGGGTGAGGCTCAGCGTGAGCAACGTGAGGTTGGTCGTCCAGAAGGGGCGCGACCCGGCGAGCGGCGCGACGACCTGGGCGCCGGGGTCGAGCAGTCCGCGGGCCTGCGGGTCGGGGGTCGCCAGACCGGTGAGCGCCTTCGCGGCGGGCGTGCCGGCGGCGGCGCCTGGATCGGCTGAGACGAGCTCGACCTTCGCCGGGGCGTTGCCGGTGACGTTCACCGGCTGCGGGGCGAACTCCAGCCGCTGGAAAGTCCGGGTCTCCGGGTCGAAGACCGCGAAGCGGATCGCGGGGGTCATCTGCTTGCCGGGCAGGCGGGGGACCAAGGTGTAGGTGAACGAGCGCTGGTCCTCGGCGCGGCGGAAGCGGCGGTCGTTGCCGGGGACGACATCCCATGTCTCGCTGCTGCCGATCTCGGGGGGCAGGATGCGGTCGAGGTTGCCCTCGCCGGCAAGGATCGCGCGCAGGCGGATCGGTTCGCCGACCTCGGGCTTCGGGTTGGAGACGCTGACGGACTCCGCGAGGAACCGGCCGATGGCCCCGGTCCACTCCGCCGGGCGGCCGGTCTCCGGTACGTGCTCGACCGTGACCTTGCGGCGGAAGGTGAACGGCCGGTCGCGACCGCTCGCGGTGAAGCCGCCGAGGCCGCCGGTGTTGACGAGCATGATGCCGTTGATGGTGACCTCGCTCGTCCCCGTCCGCAAAGGCGTCAGCTCGAAGCCCGTCTGGATGCCTTGGCCGTTCGGCAGCTCCTCGTTGCGGGCCCCGATCTGCTGGAAGGTGAAGCCTTCCGCCTCGCACTCGAGGCCGAAGGAGCCGTTCACCATCTCCTGCTCGCTGCCTTTCAGCAGGATCGCGCCGGGGATGCGTTCGCCCACGTAGTAGGTGCGGACCGGCATGACCAGCTCGGCGCGGGCCTGGCCCTCGCGCCGGAAGCCGGTGGCGGCGCTGACGTTCACGGTCATCGCGGGCACCTTGATGAGCTTGGCCGGGAAGCGGATATTGAAGGCGGGGATGACATGGGCGCCTTCCTCCTCGGGCGCGACGCCGGAGAAGTTGAGGGTCGCCTCGGTCGTGTTCGCGCGGAAGAGCTGGCCGGAGAAGCGCAGCGCCATGCCCTTCGGCGGCTTGAGCTCGCGGCCCACGCGGTCCGCCGGTCCCAGGATGACGTCGGATTCGATGCGGACCTGCAGCTTGAAGGGCTGGCCCGGGCCGGCCACCGGCGGGGTCATCTCCCAGCTCACGTAGTCCTCGGCCCGCGCGCAGGTGAGCGCGAGGAAGCAGGCGAGCAGGCGGAGGCAGCGCGTCATCTCAGTAATCCTTGCCTTTCTTGGCGTCGGGCTTGCCGGCCTTGCCGCCACCGTCCGCTCCGGGCTTCTCGCCGGCGGGCATCTTGCGGCCGAACTCGTTCTTCAGGCCCTCGAGCGCGCCGCGGGCCTCCTGCTCGGTCATCTTCTGCTCCTCGCCCGCCTTCGGCTCGCGTTTGCCGCTGCCGGAGCCCGGCTTCTGCCGGTCCTCGGGCAGGAAATTCTCGTCGTCCTCGCCGTCGCCTTCCGCGTTCTGCGGCAGCTTGTCGTCGGGGATGCGCTTGATCAGCTCCTTGATCACCTCGCGCAGCTCGTCCTGCTTCCGGCGCTGGGCCGCCACCGCCTCCGCCAGTTCCCGGGTCTCGCGCGCCAGCGCGCGGAGCAGCTCGTCGATGGCGTCGGCGTTGGCGCGCGACTCGGCGTCGCGCGGGTCGAGCTCGTGGGCGCCGCGGAAGTCGCCCACGGAGCGGGTCCAGGCCGCGACGACCCCGGCGCGCTTGGCGAGCATGGCCTCCTCCTTCGGGATCAGCTTCTTGACGGTGCGGTAGGTGTCGATGCCCTGGCCGAGGGCGGCCACGGCGGGCACGTAGTCGGGCTCCTTGTTCGCGGCCTTCGCGCGGTCGAGCAGGGTGATCTGGTCCTGCATGTCATGGATATCGGCGTCGGCCGCCTCGAGGTAGGAGCGGGCGATGGAAAGCTCCGTCACGTCTCCGGTCGTCTTGCCGCCGAGCGTCGCGAGGCCCTTGCCGAAGCGCACGTGACCGAGGTTATGCAACGCCGGCGGGCGGAGTTCGTCGAGGTCGCGGCCGAGCGAGGCGCGCAGGGCCTCCTCGGCGCCGGCGAGGTCGCCCTCGGCCAGGCGGCGGGTGCCGCGGTTGTGGAGTTCGCGGGCGTCGAGCTTGCGGAGGTCGTCGGCGGGCGGTTCGGCGGCCAGGAGGGAAGCCGCGAGGAGCAGGGGCAGCAGGGACTTCATGGCGCGGTGGGACGGCGGGTGGAGAGAAGGGACTCGGCGACGAGCAGGAGGAGGGCCAGGGCGAGGAACCACTCCTCGCGGGGGACGCCGCGGCGGGCGGAACCGGTGGCGTCCGTGCCGGCCTGGATGGCCAGGCGAAGAGCCTCCATGCCTTCGCCGGCCTGGCCGAGCCGGACATAACGGCCGTTCGTGGCCTCGGCGACCTTGGTGAGGGTATCCTCGTCGAGCCGGCTCAGGACCTCCTCGCCGCCGCTCTTGAGCGTGTCGGCCGCGCCGACGTCGTTGATGACCGTGATGGTGCCGCCCGCGGGCGTGCCGACGCCGACGGTGTGGACGACGAGTCCCTGGCGCGCGAGTTTCTTGGCGGTGTCGACGCCGCCGGCCTCGAGGTCCTCGCCGTCGGTCAGGATGATCACCAGCTTGCGGTTGCGGTTGGGCGCGAAGGCCAGCTCGGCCTCGGCCAGCGCGCGCCCGACGTCGGTGCCGGGCACCTGGATGCTCGTCGTGTCGGTCTCCTCGAGCGTCCGGAAGAAGGCGTCGTAGTCGCGCGTCAGCGGGCACTGCAGGAAGCCCGACCCGGAGAAGGCCACGAGGCCGACGCTGCCCGTGCCCTTGCGGCGGATGAAATTCCCGATCGAGGCCTTGGCGCGCGCGAGCCGGTTGGGTCGCATGTCGGCGACGAGCATCGACTTCGATACGTCGAGCACGAAGACGACGTCCTCGGCCGCGGCCTTGGCCTCGGTCGTCTCCCGGCCCCACCGCGGTCCGGCCAACGCCCCGAGCAGGAGCGCCGCGGACAGGGCCAGCGCGACATCCTTCGTGAGGCGCCGGGTCGCGGAGTAGCCGGCGGTCAGCCGGGCCAGCAGGCGTTCCGCCGCGAAGGCGGCCAGGCCGCGGCGGCGGCGGAGCTCCGTCCAGCGCAGACCGGCGAACAGGGCCGCGCCGGCGAACGGCGCGGCGATCGCCAGCCAGGTCGTCTCGAAATGGAAGTCGGCGAAGTCCATGGCTCAGGGGGCGCGGGGGCGGACGAGGGCCCCGAGCAGTTCGGCGAGGAGGAAGAGCAGGGCCGCCAGCATCCACGCCCGCCGGTGGCTCTCGTAGGTGACGGTCTCGCGGATCTTGACCTCGGTCCGCTCCAGGCGGTCGATCTCCTCGTAGACGCGCTGGAGCTGGTCGCGGTCGAGCGCCCGGTAGAAACGCCCTTGGCCGATCTTGGCCATCTTCTCCAGCATCTCGTAGTTCGCGGGGTTCATCGTCATCATCGGGATGATCTTCCCGAAGACGTCGCGGTTGAGCTTGCCGGTGCGGCGGTCGAACTGCGGCAGGACGGTGGGCTCATCCTTCCCGAGGCCGATGGTGTAGAGCTTGATGCCCATGGCGGCGGCCAGCTCGGCGGCGGGGATCGGCAGGATCGCCTTGCTCTGGTTGTCGTCGCCGTCGGTGAGCAGGATGATGACCTTGGAGCCCTTGCCCTTCACGGTCTTCATCCGGTCGACGCCCATCGCCAGCGCTTCGCCGATGGCGGTGCCGGTCTCCTGGATGATGCCGATGTGCATGCGGTCGACGCCTTTCTCGATCCAGCCCTTGTTGATCGTGAGCGGGCTGAGCAGGTAGGGTTTGCCGGAGAAGACCACGGCGCCGACGCGGTCGTCGGGACGGCGCGAGAGGAACTCGCGGATGACCTGCTGGCTGGCTTCCCAGCGCGTCGTCTCCTTGCCCGGCGGGCTCATGTCCAGGGCCATCATCGACCAGGAAAGGTCGACCACCAGGAGGATGTCGACGCCTTCGGTCTCGCGCTCGATCTCCTTGCTCGCGGTCCGCGGTCCGGCGAGGGCCACGATCAGCAGGGCGGCGGTGGCGAGGCGCAGGAAGAGGCGCAGGCCGCCGGCGCCTTCGCGCACGCGGCGGGACAGGCCGGCCAGCAGCGCGGCGTCCGGGAAAAGCAGGGCCGACGTCCGCCCGACGCGTCCGCGCAACCAGGCGTAGAGCGGCAGGGCCGCCAGGAGGAGCAGGACCCAAGGATGTTCGAACTCGAAGCCCAGTTCCATGTCAGGCGGCCCCTCCCAGGGCGCGGCGGGCGTCCTCGACGCGGGTCGCGGCCTCGCGCACGGCGGCGATCAGGATGGCGGGCTCCAGCGGGGCGCCGGCGAACTTCGCGGCGTCGGCCGCGCGCAGCGCCGCGAGGAGCGGCTGGCGCGCCGGCAGGAAAAGCGGCAGGTCGGCCAGGCGCGCCGACAGTTCCTCGGTCGACAGCGCCGGGTGCGCGGCCGGGTGCGCCGCGGCGAGGTAGGCGCGGAAGGCCGCGGTCACCGCGCGGGTGGCCTCCGGCGCGGGCCGGTCGGCGGCGGCGGTCAGCGCCGCCTCGAAGGCGGCGAACGGCGCCGGGACGCGGCGCGGGCGGCGCAGCCACGTCGCGATGAGCAGCGCGAGCACGGTCGTCGCGGCCAGGGCCAGGACGACGACCGCCCAATAGGATTCCCACCAGCCGGGCGGCAGCGCCGGGCGGGGGCCCAGCAGCGTGAAAGGCTTCTCGTCGGCGGCGAGGATCATCGGCGGCGGCGGCGCTCGAAGAAGCGCGATAAGGTGGGGGCGACGGCGGCGTCGGGATCCAGGCGCGCCACGTCCACGCCGGCGCGGCCGAGCGTGGTGGCGACGCCGGTCAGGCGCGCGTCGGCGGCGGCGGCGAACCGGGCGCGGATGTCGGCGGAGCCGGTGTCGACCTCGCGGATCTCGCCCGTCTCGGCGTCCTCGAGGGCGACCAGCCCCACGTCGGGCAGCTCGCGTTCACGGGCGTCGACGAGCTGGAGGCAGGCCGTGTCGTGGCGGGCGTTGAGCTCGCCGAGGGCGGCGGCCATCGCGTCCTCGCCTTCCGGGCCGGCGAGGAAGTCCGACAGCACGAAGATCATCGAGCGACGCTTGAGCGCGCGGGCGAGCCGCCGCATCGGGCCGGCGAAGGAGGTGCGGCGGGAGGCCGGCCGGAACTCGAGCGCCTCGCGGACGATGCGCAGCACCTGGCGGCGGCCTTTGCGGGGCGGGAGCCAGAGCTCCTCGCGGTCGGTGAAGAGCAGGAGGCCGACCTTGTCGCCGGCTTTCAGCGCGGAGACGGCAAGGCAGGCGGCCGCCTCGGCGGCGCGCTCGCGCAGGGTCCGCTCGCCGGAGCCGAAGGCGGCGGAGCCGGAGATATCGATCGCGAGCACCATCGTGAGCTCGCGCTCCTCGCGGTGCAGGCGGACGAACGGCTTGCCCGTGCGCGCCGTGACGTTCCAGTCCATCGTGCGGACGTCGTCGCCCGGCACGTACTCGCGCAGTTCCTCGAAGTCCGTCCCGCGGCCCTTGAAGCGGGAGAGGTAGGCCCCGACCATCGCGTCGTTGACCGCGCGCAGGGCGACGACCTCGACGCGCTGCGCGCGGCGGAGGGTCTCCTGCGGGTTGGTCGGGACGACGGGGTCCACGGGCGCGGCTGGGCTCAGGGCACGCGCACCGCGTCGAGGACGCGGCGGACGATGGCGTCGGCGTCCACGCCCTCGGCGTCCGCCTCGTAGGTGAGGATGAGACGATGGCGGAGGACGTCGGGCGCGATGTCCTTGATGTCCTGCGGGGTCACGTGGTCGCGGCCCTGGAGGAAGGCCCAGGCCTTGGCGGCGAGGGTGAGGTTGATGGTCGCGCGCGGGGAGGCGCCGAACTGCACGAACTTCCTGAGGTCGGGTCCGCCCTCGTGGTGGCCGCGGGTCGCGAGCACCAGGGAGACGATGTAGTCGCGCACCGGGTCGGCCACGTGGACCGCGTCGACGGCCTGGCGGGCGGAGAGGATGTCGGCCTGGGTGATGACCGGGGTGACGTCGAGCTTCGGCGCCGTGGTGGCCATCGCGTCGAGGATCTTGCGTTCCTCGTCGCGGGTCGGGTAGCCGATGTTCAGCTTCAGCATGAAGCGGTCGACCTGGGCCTCGGGCAGCGGGTAGGTGCCCTCCTGGTCGATCGGGTTCTGCGTCGCCAGCACGAGGAAGGGGGTCGGGAGCTTGTGCGTCTCGCCGCCGAGCGTCACCTGGCGTTCCTGCATCGCCTCCAGCAAGGCCGACTGGACCTTGGCCGGGGCGCGGTTGATCTCGTCCGCCAGCACGAAGTTGGCGAAGATCGGACCCTTCTTCACGTTGTACTCCCCGGACTTCGGGTCGTAGATGAGCGTGCCGACGATGTCGGCGGGCAGCAGGTCCGGCGTGAACTGCACGCGGGAGAAGTCGGCCTGCACCGTCTGCGCCAACGTCCGCACGGAGAGGGTCTTCGCCAAGCCGGGGACACCCTCGAGCAGCACGTGGCCGTTGCCGAGGAGGCCGATGAGGAGGCGGTCGACCAGGTACTGCTGGCCGACGACCACGCGGGCGACCTGCTCGCGGAGGCGCGGCACCCAGGTGCCGGCGGCGGGGATGGAGTTGGACATGGGGGTGGGGGAGAGGGGTGGGGCGAGGCGGGGGCCTCGTGCGGCGGTTCTCCGCCCAACCTAAAGGAGCGACCGGCGGGGCCGGTTTCGTCTGCCAGTTAGCAGGAGCGCCGAGACTTCTCAACCGCTGCTTTCACAAAAGCCGCGAAAAGCGGGTGGGCATGGTTGGGCTTGGACTTGAACTCGGGGTGGTACTGGACGCCGACCATGAAGGGGTGGTCCTGGACCTCGACGATCTCGACGAGCCCGGACTGGGGGTTGGTGCCGCCGACAAGCAGGCCGGCCTTTTCCAGGCGCGCCCGGTAGGCGTCGTTATACTCGAAACGGTGGCGGTGGCGTTCCTGGATCAGGTCGCGGCCGTAGGCGGCGCGGGACTTGCTCCCCGGGGTCAGCGCGCAGTCGTAGGAGCCCAGGCGCATGGTGCCGCCCTTGGTCACGACGCTTTTCTGGGACTCCATGAGGTGAATCACCGGGTTCTTGGTCTCCGGCGCGAACTCGGTCGAATGGGCGTCCGTGAGCCCGAGCACGTGGCGGGCGAACTCGATGACGGTGATCTGCATGCCGAGGCACAGGCCGTAATAGGGTACCTTCCGCTCGCGCGCGAACCGGGCGGCGATGATCTTGCCCTCGATGCCGCGGTTGCCGAAGCCGCCCGGGACGAGGATGCCGTCGAGGCCCTCGAGCGACGCGGTGCCCTTGGCCTCGAGGTCCTCGGCGTCGATGCGCACCACCTCGACGGCGGTCTCGTTGGCGATGCCGCCGTGCGTGATGGATTCGTAGACGGATTTGTACGCGTCCTGCAGTTCGATGTACTTGCCGACGACGCCCACGCGCACGCGGTGCTTGGGCTGCAGGAGGCGGCGGACGATCTCGCGCCACGGGGTGATGTCCATCGGCGCGCACCGCAGGCCGAGACGCTTCACGACGACCTCGTCCATGCGCTGCTCGGCGAGCTGCATCGGCAGCTCGTAGATCGAGTGCTCGACGTCGCGGCACTCGAACACGGCGTCGAGGCCCACGTTGCAGTAGAGCGAGAGCTTCTGGCGGTTGTCCTCGCCGATCGGGCGGTCCGTGCGGCAGACGAGCAGGTCGGGCTGGATGCCGATCTCACGCAGTTTGGCGACCGACTGCTGCGAGGGCTTCGTCTTGAGCTCGCCCGCGGCCTTGATGAAGGGGACCAGCGTGCAGTGCAGGAAAGCCACGTTCTCGCGGCCCGCGTCATGCTGGAACTGGCGGAGCGCCTCCAGGAAGGGCAGGCCTTCGATGTCGCCGGTGGTGCCGCCGATCTCGGTGATGAGCACGTCGACGCCTTCGCCGCCCTTGAGGATGCGGTCCTTGATCTCGTTGGTGACGTGCGGGATGACCTGCACGGTCTTGCCGAGGTAGTCGCCGCGGCGTTCCTTCTGGATGACCGTCTCGTAGACCTGGCCGGAGCTCAGCGAGTTGAGGCGCGAGAGGACGCCGGACGTGAAGCGTTCGTAGTGACCCAGGTCGAGGTCGGTCTCGGCGCCGTCGTCGAGCACGTAGACTTCGCCGTGCTGGTAGGGGCTCATGGTGCCCGGATCGACGTTGAGGTACGGGTCGAACTTCTGGATGCGTACCTTGAGCCCGCGGCATTCGAGCAGCGCGCCGAGGGCGGCGGCCGTCAGGCCTTTGCCGAGGGAGGAGATGACTCCTCCGGTGACGAAAATGTATTTCATGGGGCGGTCGCGGGGCGTGGGAAGGTCGTAAAAAAAGATAAGACCGGCTGGTCCGCATGCGGTAAGCCGGTCTGGACTTTCGGATTTCAAGGGCCGGAGAAACGCTGGCAAGCGGTTATTCGGACGATTGTCGGGGCGGGCCACCCCCGCCTATGAGGGTTTTTCACAAACGGCCACCCCCGGCCTAATACCTCCCGCAAACCCCCTCTCCGGGGTGGTGGGAGGTGGGCGACCCTATTTGATGCCTTTTGCGTCCACCCGCGCCAAGCACCCTCCGTCCACCATGCCCGCAAGTTCCTGCTGCTCTACGTGCCGACCTTCCTCCATCGGAAAGAAGGTGGTCATGGCCCTCACCGGCCTTGTCCTGATCGGTTTCGTCCTCGGCCACCTCCTCGGCAACCTGCTGATGTTCAAGGGTCCGGCCGCCCTGAATGAGTACGCCAAGTGGCTCCATGATCACCCCGGTCTCATCTGGACGGCCCGCATGGTCCTTTTAATTAGCGTTTTCGCTCATATATGGGTGGGAATCAAGCTTTCCCTCGAAAATAAGGCCTCCCGCGACGGTGGTCCGGCGGTCGACGCCACCCGCCGGGCGTCTCTCGGTTCCCGCACCATGCCCTATTCCGGGGTGGTTATCCTTGGTTTCATCGTCTTCCACCTCCTGCACTTCACCTTCAAATCGGTCGCCGTCGCCTACCAAGGGGACAGCGTCTACGCCATGGTCGTGGCGGGTTTCAGCCAGCCGGCCATCGCGATCTTCTACATCGTCAGCATGTTGCTGCTCTGCCTGCACCTCGGGCATGGCGTCAGCAGCGTGTTCCAGACCCTCGGCCTGCGCAACGAGCGCTGGCGCGGGCGCCTCGACGCCTTGGCCCAGGCCTACGCCTGGTTCATCGCCCTAGGTTTCATTTCCATCCCTTTGGCCGTCCTCACCGGCTGCCTCAAGTAAGCGCCTGCTCCCATGAAACTGGACTCCAAGATCCCCGCCGGCCCGCTGGCCGACAAGTGGAACAACCATAAGGCCAAGCTGCGCCTGGTGAACCCGGCCAACCGCCGCAAGTACCACATCATCGTGGTCGGCTCGGGCCTCGCCGGTTCGGCCGCCGCCGCCTCCTTCGCCGAGATGGGCTACGAGGTCTCCTGCTTCTGCTACCAGGACAGCCCGCGCCGCGCCCACTCGATCGCCGCGCAGGGCGGCATCAACGCCGCCAAGAACTACCAGAACGACGGCGACAGCGTCCGCCGCCTCTTCCAGGACACCATCAAGGGCGGCGATTACCGCGCCCGCGAGGCCAACGTCTACCGCCTCGCCCAGGTGTCCGCGAACATCATCGACCAGTGCGTCGCCCAGGGCGTGCCCTTCGCCCGCGAGTACGGCGGCCTCCTCGCCAACCGTTCCTTCGGTGGCGCCCAGGTCTCCCGCACCTTCTACGCCCGCGGCCAGACCGGCCAGCAGCTGCTGCTCGGGGCCTATTCCGCGCTCTCCCGCCAGATCGGTCTCGGCGCCGTGAAGATGTACACCCGTCACGAGATGCTCGACCTCGTCCTCGTCGACGGCAAGGCCAAGGGCATCGTCACCCGCGACCTCGTCACCGGGGCCGTCGAGTCCTGGGCGTCCGACGTCGTCGTGGTCTGCACCGGCGGCTACGGCAACGTCTTCTACCTCTCCACCAACGCCCAGGGCTGCAACGTCACCGCGACCTTCCGCGCCCACCGCCGCGGCGCCGGTTTCGCCAACCCCTGCTACACGCAGATCCACCCGACCTGCATCCCGGTGCACGGCGAGGACCAGTCCAAGCTCACCCTGATGTCCGAGTCGCTCCGCAACGACGGCCGCGTCTGGGTGCCCAAGAACGCCGCCGACTGCGCCAAGCCCGCCGCCGACATCCCGGAGGAGGCCCGCGACTATTTCCTGGAGCGCAAGTACCCGAGCTACGGCAACCTCGCCCCGCGCGACATCGCCTCGCGCGCCGCGAAGGAAGTCTGCGACGAAGGCCGCGGCGTCGGCCAGCTCGTCGACGGCAAGCGTCTCGGCGTCTACCTCGACTTCTCCGCCGCCATCAAGCGCCTCGGCGAGGGCGAGATCCGCGCCCGCTACGGCAACCTGTTCGACATGTACGAGAACATCACCGGGGAGAACGCGTACAAGCAGCCGATGCGCATCTTCCCGGCCGTGCACTACACGATGGGCGGCCTCTGGGTGGACTACAACCTGCAGTCCAACATCCCGGGTCTCTTCGTCGGCGGCGAAGCCAACTTCTCCGACCACGGCGCCAACCGCCTCGGCGCCTCCGCGCTCATGCAGGGCCTCGCCGACGGCTATTTCGTCCTCCCTTACACCGTCACCGATTACCTCGCGGGCGAGAAGCCCGGCAGCCGTCCGTCGAAGGACGCCCCGGAATTCAAGGCCGCGCTCAAGGACGTCAACGACCGCGTCGCCAAGCTCCTCTCGATCAACGGCACGAAGTCGCCCCGCCACTACCACAAGGCCCTCGGCAAGATCACCTGGGAGAAGTGCGGCATGGCCCGCGACAAGGCCGGACTCGAAGGCGCGATCCGCGACCTGCAGGCGCTTCGCGACGATTTCTGGAAGAACGTCAAGGTCGTCGGCTCCGGCGACGCCCTCGCCCCCGAGCTCGAACGCGCCGGCCGCGTGGCCGACTTCCTCGACTTCGGCATCATGATGTGCCTCGACGCCCTCACCCGCGAGGAGTCCTGCGGCGGCCACTTCCGCACCGAGCACCAGGACGCCGGCGAGGCCAAGCGCGACGACGCGCAGTACGCCCATGCCGCCGTCTGGCAATGGACCGGCGACGGCCAGCTCCCCGCCCGCCATACCGAGCCCCTCGTCTACGAGGAGACCCAACTCTCCACCCGCTCTTACAAGTAACCGCCATGGTCCAGGAAAACGGAAAAGCAACCACCCTCGCGCTCAAGCTGCGCGTCTGGCGCCAGCGCCGCGGCCAGCCCGGCGCCTTCGAGGAGCACGCGCTCGCCGCCGTGCCCACCTCCGCCTCGTTCCTCGAGATGATGGACATGCTCAACGAGCAGCTCATCAAGCAGGGCAAGGACACCTTCGCCTTCGACCACGACTGCCGCGAGGGCATCTGCGGCATGTGCTCGATGACCATCAACGGCATGCCGCACGGCCCCCTCCCGGGCGTGACGACCTGCCAGCTGCACATGCGCAACTTCCGTGACGGCGAGACGATCACCGTCGAGCCGTGGCGCGCCCGCGCCTTCCCGGTCCTCAAGGACCTCGCCGTTGACCGCTCCGCCTTCGACAAGGTCATCCAGTCCGGCGGCTTCATCACCGTCCGCACCGGCTCCGCCCCGGAGGCCAACAACATCCCGGTGCCCAAGCCCGTCGCCGACGAGGCCATGGACGCCGCCGAGTGCATCGGCTGCGGCGCCTGCGTCGCCTCCTGCAAGAACGGCTCCGCCATGCTCTTCGTCGGCGCCAAGATCAACCACCTCAACATCCTGCCCCAGGGCCAGGCCGAGCGCGACCGCCGCACCCTCGCCATGGTGAAGACCATGGACGAAGCCGGCTTCGGCAACTGCACCAACTACGGCGAGTGCCAGGCGCACTGCCCGAAGAGCATCACCCTCGACGTCATCGCCAAGCTCAACCGCGACTACCTCCGGGCCCGCGTGAAGGAGTTCTTCTCCTCCACCGGCAAGCCCTCCAAGGGCGGAGACTGAGGCGGGCGAAGCCCGCCAGGGGCAGGGCTAGGGCCTGGGAAAAACAAAAGGGGCGCCGATCGGCGCCCCTTTTTGTTGGGTGGGTAGGCGACGGGCCCGTCAGTCGGAGTCGGTCTCGCCCTGCTCGGCGGCCCGGGTGACGATGACGCGGTTGTTGCCGTTGACCACCTGCAGGGCGGCGACGAAGGCGTTGAGCTGGCGGGCGTCGCGGAGCGTGACCTCGTAGGCGAGCTCGGTCATCATGCCGGCCTGGATGGTCTCGACGGAAGCGAGCTGGTGGTCGGTGAGGTGGCGGGCGAAGACCTCGGCGAAGGCCTGGTCGTAATTGCAGTCATTGTTCACCCGGATGCGCAGGAGGTGGGAGCTACGCTGGGCGACGAAGAGGTCGCGCACGGAGATCGCCCAGATGATGGCGCAGACGAGCGGGACGGTGATCAGGGCGAGGAGGTACTGCTGGGCGCCGACCGCCAGGCCGGTCGCCATGGCGAGGAAGATGAAGCCGATGTCGCGCGACTGGGAGACCGAGCGGCGGAAGCGGATGATCGAGAAGGCCGCGAACATCCCGAAGGCCGTGGCCGAATTGCCCTGCACGACCATGATGACCATCGTGACGACCGTGCCGAGGATGAGCAAGGTGTGCACGTAGTCCTGCGAGTAGCGGGCGCCGCGGTAGGTGCGCTTGTAGACGGCGGCGATCAGGCTGTTGAGCGCGAAGCTGAACAGGATCGCGAAGAGGATCTCCGGGATCGAGGTCGTCCCCGGCTTGGCGGCGGCGGAGCCGAACAGGCTCTCGAAGAAACCCGGCGCGGGCGCGACGGGGGCCGCCGGAGCGGCTTGGGCGAGGAAGGGGAGCATGGCGGGGAGGGGTAGGGAAGGTGGAGGTCAGGCGGCGACGGCGGGCAGTCCGAACCGGCGGACACCCTCGCTGTACTTGCTGAAGTTGCGAGGCGATAGTCGCAACTGGGAGAGTTTTTGGGCGAAGGCGTAGGGTACCGCGCCGGCGCCTTTGACCTCCATGATGCAGGTGGCGGGCGGGAGCACCAGGTGGCGGAAACGCCGGTCGTCGGTGATCGGCGTCAGGTCGTCGAAACGCACGGCCACGTCGTGGTCGAAGGTCACGCGCAGCGCCTCGGCCGGGGCCCGGTCCGGCTCATGCAGGAAGAAGGCATGGCGGTCGTAGCGCATCACGCAGGCGGGGCGGAAATCCTCGTGGGTCACGAGCCGGCCGACCTCGGCGAGGGTCCGGGTCTCGGCGGGGTTCCACGGGCCCGGGTCCTCCGCGCCGGCGGCGAGGGCGAGCGCGCGGGCCAGGGTGGTCTGCACCCGGCGCTTCACGCCGCGGCCGTCGGCCTTGTGCTTCACCTCGATGAAACTCGTCGGGCGGATCGCGCCGTCCTCGGAGCCGTAGACGCGGACGCGGAGTTTCCGGCGCGAGGGCACCCCCCGCCAGTTGTCCCAGTAGCAGCGACGGTCCGGGGAGTCGTAATAGAGGCTCACGATCGGGTAGTGGCCGTCGGAGCCGCCTTGGGTGTCGGGACGCAGTTCGCCGTCGAGGCTGGCGAGCAAGGCCGCCCGCTGGTCGAGGGTCAGGAGGAATTTGTACTCAAAGCGATCCGCGGTGTCCATGGGTCAGGGCAGGCGGATGAGGGTGAGGGAGCCGCGGTCGACCCACGCCTCGCCGGCGGCGCCCCGCAGCTCCGCGATCAGGACCGGGTCGGCGTCGGCCACCGTGAACTCGTGAGCGAAGCTCTTCCAGGTGCCGTCGCCGACGGCGGCCGGGTTCTTGGGGTCGGCGGCGCTGCCGGAGCTGCGCAGGCGCACGCCCTTGGCTTCGCCTTCGCCGGCCTTGACGCCCTTGTACTGGATCTTCCCCTCGAGCCGGTAGCGGCCAGGCGAGACGGAAAGCTGCAGACGGAAGTCGCCGCCGCCGTTCGGGCCCACCTTGAGGACGAGGCAGTCGCGGCCGGAGTAGGCGGCTTCGACGGTGTCGCCCTTGTCCGAGGAGGGACCCCAGGCGTACTTCCCCAGCGACATCTTGCCGCCCGGGGAGCGAAGCTTCAGCGCGTCCTCCATCTGGGCCTTCACGGAGTCGAGGCGGGCGCGGATCTGGTTGGCGGCGTCGCGTCCGCGGTTGTCGAACGCGGCGGCGTCGGCCTTGTCGAAGGAGCGGATCTTGCTCTTCAGGTCGGCCGCCACCTGCTCGGCCCGGCGCGGCCAGTCGACCGGGCGGATCGCCTTTTCCCACACGAGGAAGCACTGCGTCCGGAAGCGCTCGCGCATCGCGCGGTCGCCCCAGAGGGCGTTGGACACCATCGCGTTGGGCTGGCGGAAGACATACCAGCGGGTATCGCCCCAGGTCTGGTCCATGCCGTGCAGGATGAAATGGAACTTCCCGGTCGTCGGGTCCTCGTAGAAGCGGTAGTTGTTCCGGTTGAAGGAATACCCGTCCCAGTGCGTCAGCACGGACTCGACGAAGACGTAGCGGAAATAGGCGTCGATATCGAGGACCTTGTCCAGACGGGGGAGGCGCAGCTCCGGCTTGGGCTCGTTGCAAGCGCCGATGAGCTCGAGCAGCCGGGTCTTGTCGTTGGGGTTGCCGCGGTCGCACTCGGAGTTCGGATTGACCTCGCTGACGAAGCCGCCGTCGTAGAGATGACCGCGGGTGTCCTTGAAGAAGTATTTCAGGAACTCATCGTTGAAGCCCTCCTTCAGGAGGTACGTGCCGAGGACCTTGCCGTTCATCAGCAGGTAGGCGTGGGTGCAGCGCGAGGCCGGCACGAAGGCCTTGCGCGCCATCTCCCCGGCCAGCTGCTCGTGCAGCATCGTCCCGTCCTGGGCGAAGTTGTTCAGCTGGAACTTGCCGACCCCGCGCAACTCCTGGCCCTTCTTCACCTTGTCGGTGCGTACCGAGAAACCGGGGCGCGGGTCGTTGATCTGCCGGAAACTGCCCGCCGAGCCCTTGAGCTTCACGGAGCACTTCTCAAGCGTCTGCCCGCCGTACTCCTTGATGGTGCACTCCACGAAGTTCTTGGGGTCCTTCGCGAGCTTATCGATGTTCTCGGGCGAGATGAGCAGCTCGAGTTTCGGGACGAACCCGGCGAAGAGGGCGTCGTTGGGCAGGTCCGGGACTTTCGGCTTGGGGGGCGTCGGGACGGCCGTGGGGCCGGCGGGGGCCGTCTGGGCGTGGGCGGTGGCGAGGAGCGTCAGGCACCCGACCAGGCTCCTGGCGAGCAGGCCGGCGAGGGGTCGAAAGACTGGCGCGGAGGGGCGGTGCACGGGGTAGGGCGGACGATGTTTTTGGATGGTCGCCTAGTCAACCTCTTCGGCGGGGCTTCGCCCCGAGTTATTCACCGGTCCGTCGTCTCGTCGCGGATTCACGGCAGGCGGGTGAGCCGGAGTTTCTCGCGGTCGATCCAAGCCTCGCCCGCCTCGGACCGTAGCTCGAGCACCAGCGACGGATCGCCGCCGGTCACGGTGAATTCGAAGGTCGCTTCCTGCCAGTCGCGGTCGCCGGAGAGCGCGGGCAGGTCTTTCCGGTCACTCTCGCCGCCCAGTCGCAGCCGGAAGCCGGTGCCGCCGGCGATCCCGCGGGTCCGCACCGTCGCGGTGAGCCGATAACGTCCCGGCGCCAGTGCCAGCGGCAGGCGGGCGTCGACCTGCCCGCCGGGCGCGGTCTTCCGGAGGCTCAGGCAGTCGCGGCCGTCGAGCTTGGTCTCGCGCGACTCCCCGCGGTCGGCGGCGAAATTCCAGAGGTAGGCGCCAAGGCCGACGGTGCCGCCCGGCGCGTCGAGCTTGGCCGCATCCTCGAATTGCGTCCGGACGATCTCCATCCGGCGGCGCACCTGCGCCACGCCCTCGCGTCCGCGCCGTTCGGCCCGGTTGGCCTCCGGGGCGTCGAGCGGGAGCAGCCGGGCCTTCAGGTTCGCGGTGATTTCCTCGGCGCGCTTGGACCAGTCGCGGCCCTTGATCGCCTGTTCATAGACGGCTCGGGCCTGCCGCCGGAAACGTTCGCGCAAAGCGGCGTCTTGTTTGTCGCCCCAGAGCGCCTGCGCGACCGCGGTCATGCTGGCACCGGGGTAGAGCGGCGCGACCACGGGGGACGCGAACACATAGGCGCGGGGCGAGCTCTGGCCCCAGGAGTCGACCCCGAAGACGTTGTCCATGCCGTGCAGGATGAAGGTGAACTTCCCGGCGGCGGGGTCCTCGTACACGCGGTAGTTGTTCGCGCGGTAGGAGTAGCCGTCGCCGTGGACCAGGATGTTCTCGACCGCCAGGTGCCGCAGGTACGCGTCGATATCCAAGATGCGGCCCAGTCGGTCGCGTCGCTTGGCCGGGTCGCCTTCCCGGAGCGCCTGGGAGAACTCGGTGATGCGGGTCTGGTCCTTCGGGTCGCCCTTGTCCAGCTCGAGCCCCGGGTGGATGTCGGTATGCAGCCCCCCGTCGTACAGGTGACCGCGCGTGTCCGGGAAAAACGGCCGGAGGAAATCGGCATCGAAACCCTCCTTCAGCACATAGACCCCGAGCAACTTGCCGTTCATCGAGACGTAAGCATGGGTGCAGCGGGAGGCCGGTACGCCGGCGGCCCGGGCGATCTCCCCGGCCAGCTGCTCATGGATCATCGTCCCGTCCTGCGCGCAGTTGTTCAGTTGGAACTTAGTGAGCCCGTGGAAAGCCTGATCCGTCGTTTTGGCGGTGCGGATCGAGAAGCCCGGTCGCGCGTCGTTGATCGGCCGGAAGCTGCCGTGGGTGCCCTTCAGTTTGATGGAGCAATGCTCGAGCGCTTTCCGGCCAGGCTCCTCCAAGGTGAATTCAACGTAGGTCCGGGCGTCTTTCGCGAGTTTCTGCAGGCCATCGGGCGAGATCGCCAACCCGATGACCGGCACCTCCCCGGCGAACAGGGCGTCGCCCGGGGTCGCCGCGGGTGCGGTGACGGCGAGGAACAGACCGGCCATGAGCATCGGCGATCGCATGCGGTTAGCTTGGTTAACCCCGTCCGCCGGCCGATGTTCCCGCGCCGGATCAACCGGTCGGCTCACCGAACAAAGCCGCGACGCTTTCATCGAGGCCGCCGGGTCGCGCCCGCCTGAGCCAAGCCGCCTGATACCGCTCGATCAAGGCGCCGCGCTCCCGGCGGGATAGGGTCTTTCCCTCGGCACGATGCAGGCCTGCGCGGGCGAGGTCGGCGCCTAAGGTCAATTCTTCCCTCACGTCATCGTTGCCGATCGCCGCAAGCAACGGTGCGGCCTCGTCGAGGTAAGTCCAGGAGTGACGGAGTTCCTCCTCCTCGACGCCTTCGGTGAACTTCCGGAGCGCCTCCGGCTTCGCGGTCAGGAAATCCCAGGTGAGGCTCTTGTTGCGATTGGCCTTGGCGATCTGTCCGTCGAGCCGGCCGAGGTGCGTGAGCGCCGCGGAGATCGCGGCGGCCTCGGTCGCCTCCAGCGCGCCCATGGCGGCATAACCCGCGCTCAGGTCGGCCGTCGGCTTCCCCGTCCAGGCTTGCGTCAACCCCGCGACCATCGCCGGCCAGTTCGTCGGCCAAGGCTGATGGTTGCCGTTGTCGCCCCAACTCGTCAGCAGGATCCCGCGGGCGCCGTGCGTCACCGCGGCCGTGAGCGCTTCGCGTTGGTTCGTCAGCGCGTTGTCGAGCCGGCCCGTGAAACTCTGCCAGGTGCTCGTGCCCGGGGCCACGAGGTAAGTGCGTCCCAACTCGCGCAGGCGTCCGCCTTGGGCGTCGAACGGGTGGCCGGCATCGTAGCCCCAGACCACCGGCACCGCGTCGGCCGGCGCGTCCTGCGCCAGCGCCAGGTCCTCGAGCAGGATGTCCCCCCAGAACTGCGGCGTGCGCTCGCGGGCCGTGGCCAGCGCGCACAGCTTGCGCAGGTGGTCGAGGTAGACGCGGTGTTTGCCGCGCGCGGCGACGGCCGCCTTGCTGAAGCCTTGGCCGAGCTCCCACGGCTCGTCGCCGCCGAGATTGACCTGGCGGCTCCGGAAGCACGGCAGGTAGTCCGCCAGCAGAGCGTCGACGAAATCGAGCGAGGCCTGGTCGGGCCGGAGCGTCCCCGGGAACTCCTTGAACTGCCCGGTCAGCGGGTGGATCCAGCCTTCGGGGCATTCGGCCAGCGCCCGGTAGCGCGGGTGGCGCAACCAACGCTCCATATGGCCGAACGTGTTCAGGTTGGGCACCAGCTCGATACCGACCGCCGCGCAGGCTTCATCCAGCGTCCGGATCTGCGCCGCCGTCAGCGGGGAGGCGTCCCGCCAGGCGTCCTCATGACCGGGCCAGGCGAACGTGTGCTCGACGTAGAGCTGCAGCTGGTTCGCGCGGAGCGCGTGCAGGCCTGCGACGAGGCGCAGCAGCTCGCCCATCGTCGGCACCTTGCCGCGCGAGACGTCGAGCATGAAGCCACGCACCGGTAGCGCCGGACCATCGGTCAGCGTGAGGCAGGGCAGGGAGGTGGGGTCCTCCGTCCAGAGCTGACCGAGCGCCTGCAGGGCGTAAAGCAGGCCGGTCGCGTCTCCGGCGGCGAGGTCGATGCCGACGGGGGTGATGACCAGCCGATGGCTTTCCGCGCCCAACCGAGGGTCGAGCCGCACGGACCAGCCGGCGGGGGCGCCGGAGTCGATCCATGTCCGAGCCTCCGCGAGGGTGCCCGGCAGACGTCGCGGGGTGCTGAGGGCTAACCGTCCTTCCCCGCGGGTGATCTCCCGGGGCGGGAACAGGAGTTCAGGCACGGGGGCGCTCATCTTCAGGAGGTGATAAGCCGCCGCTTCCGTGGGGCAAGCCGCTAGGAGGGGCGAAATATCGGTGTTCCCGCTTGGAACTTAAGGCCGAAACCTTACATCTACCCCTTCTCACCCCGCATACCTATGGTCCGCTCCACCCTTGGCCTCCTGTTCCTGACCGCCGCCGCCCATGCGGTCCCGGAAGGCTTCACCATCCGCGAGTTCGTCGGCACCGCCCAGGAGCCCGAAATCTACCCGACCGCCGTGTCGGCCGCCGCCAACGGCGACGTCTACATCTCGTCCGACAAGAACGGCTCCCTCGGCCACATCAAGGGCATGGGCCGCATCCTCCTCGCCCGTGACACCAAGGGCGCCGGCAAGGCCGACGTCATGATCGAGTACACGAAGGTCGAGAGCCCGCGCGGCGGCCACTTCGTCGGCGGCGCCCTCTACCTCGTCCACCCGCCCTTCCTGTCCAAGTTCCAGGACAAGGACGGCGACGGCAAGGCCGACTACGAGTCCGAGCGTACCCTCCTCGTCGACGGTCTCGGCGGCGGCATCGAGCACCCGCGCGGCGCCGACCACACCACCAACGGCTGCCGCATGGGCATCGACGGTTGGCTCTACATCGCCGTGGGCGACTTCGGCGCTGGCCTCATCCGCGACAACGACGGCGCCATCGGCCTCGGCGACAAGAAGCGCGTGACCCTCTACGGCGGCGGCGTGATGCGCGTCCGCCCGGACGGCTCCGAGCTCGAGGTCTACACCGCGATGACCCGCAACATCTGCGACGTCGCGATCTCCCCGACCCTCGACCTCTTCTCCCGCGACAACACCAACGACGGCAAGGGCTGGAACACCCGCTTCCACCACTTCACCTCGCTGGCCGACGCCGGCTATCCCCGGCTGTACAAGAATTTCGACGACGAGACCGCCCGCCCGCTGGCCGACTACGGCGGTGGTTCCGGCACCGGCGGCCTCTACCTCTCCGAGCCCGGCTTCCCCAAGGCCTGGGGCGAGACGCTCTTCACCTGCGACTGGACGACGGGCACGATCCACAACCATCCGGTCAAGCCCTTCGAGGCCACCTTCATCGCCCAGCAGCAGACCTTCCACAAGGTGCCCCGCGCCACCGACATCGACGTCGACGGCAGCTCGCGCCTCTACATCGCCGACTGGCGCGCCGGCGGTTTCAGCTACCTCGGCAAGGGCAAGCAGCAGGGTATGATCCAGCAGGTCGTCGCCGAGGGCGTGAAGCCCCACCAGTATGTCGACGTCACCAAGGTCACCGACGCCGAGCTGGTCAAGCTGCTCACCTCCGACAGCGCCGTCCAGCGCCTCGAGGCCTCCCGCCGCATCATCGACCAGAAGAAGACCGGCCTCGCCGAGGCCGTGCTCGCCGTCGCCGCCTCAGGCCAGGGCCACCTCTATCACCGCGTCGCCGCGATCTTCACCTACAAGCAGCTCCTCGGCGCCGGCTCGACCGACGGGCTCGTCGGCCTGACCAAGGACGCCGCCGTCCGCGAGTTCGCCCTGCGCGCGCTCGCCGACCGCACCACCGAGACCAAGGGTGTCCCGGTGCAGCCGTTCCTCGACGGTCTCAAGGACCCGAACCCGCGTGTCCGCCTGCAGGCCACCATCGGTCTCCAGCGCCTCGGCGCGAAGGACGCGGCCGGCGCGATCGCCGCCGCCGCCGCCACCTGGCCGGTCGAGGAGTCCAAGCTCGAGGAAGGAGCCCACTACCGCCTCCCGCACACCGCGATCCATGCGCTGGAGCGTCTCGCCAACGCGACGCCGCTCATCGAGGCCGCCAAGGATCCGGCCCAGCGCTTCGTCGCGCTGCGCGCGCTCCAGCTGATCCACACCGCCGAGTCCGTCGACGGCCTGATCGGGCTGACCAAGACCGGCGATGACGCCCTCCGGGCCGGCGCCATCGGCGCCCTCGCGCGCCTTTACCACGTCGAGAAGCCTTGGAACTACAAGGACTGGTGGAGCACCCGTCCGGATGACCGCGGCCCGTACTTCATCCCGGCCGAGTGGGAAGCCACCCCGCGCATCAAGGCCGCCATCGAGGCCGCCTACGCGAAGCTGCCCGCCCCCTTGCGCCTGTCCATGCTCGAGCAACTCTCGAAGAACCGCATCGCGATCACCGAGCTCAAGCTCGAGGGCGTCGACCCGATCCGCCTCGCCATGGCCTCGCAGACCCTGCGTCCGGCCGACCTGGCCCTGCTCGTCGACGCCTCCCTGCAGGCTTCCCGCAAGTGGTCGGAGCGCCTCGACTGCTACAAGGCCCTGCTGAAGGTCGAGGGCGACGCCGGCCTCGAGCCGCGCGTCAAGGTCCTCGCCGGCTGGTCCAAGGACGCCACCGCGCCCGCCGCGGCCACCCAGGCGATCAGCGACTTCATCTACGAGGCCGAGCGCGGCAACCAGGTGAACAAGCTCCGCTCCATGGCCAACAAGGCCGAGGACGCCGCCTCCACCATCCTCTGGAAGGCCCTGCTCAACGTGCTCAGCAGCCCGCTCACCAAGGACCAGCACAAGAAGGCCGTCCGCGAACACGTCGAGAAGAACCCCCGCGACATCGGCTTCTTCCACGCCATCGCCGACCTCGGCCTCACGGGCTTCGACAAGCAGCTCGCGGAAGGCATGAAGGGCGACAACGTCATCCAGATCAACGCCGCCAAGGCCGCGCTCGCCGCGGGCAAGCTCGCCGCCGCCAGCAAGGGCAAGACCATCGCCCAGCTCGACGCCAAGGCCGTCACCGCCGCCGCGCTCAAGGGCCGGGGCAACGTGAAGCTCGGCCAGAAGCTCTTCACGCAGCAGGGCTGCGTGGCCTGCCACGCCGTCGACCTCGCCGCGGAGCAGAAGGGTCCGTACCTCGGCGCGTCCGGCGCGAAGTTCCCGCGCGAGTATCTGATCGATTCGATCCTCGAGCCGAACAAGGTCGTCGCCCAAGGTTTCCAGACCGTCGTCTTCGCGATGAAGAACGGCCCGGACCAGATGGGCTTCGTCACCGGCGAGGCCGACGGCGTCGTCACCCTCCGCAACATCGCCGGTCAGGTCTCCAAGATCAACCGCGCCGACGTCAAGGAGGAGAAGCACCTCCCGCAATCCATGATGCCCGCCGGCCTCGCCGCAGGGCTCACGGTCGAGGAGTTCACCTCGCTCATCGAGTACCTCGGCACCCTCAAGTCGATCGGCGGCTGAGCGCGGTCTTCCGCGACGACCAGGGCGCCTTCCGGGGCGCCCTTTTTGTTGGCGCGGGCGGTAGGGGCAGCACCGGTGCTGCCCTAGACACCGGGGCAGACCTAGGGCAGCACGCGTTGCTGCCCCTACCCAGGTTATCATTATGACGCATCTTCCCATCCAGATACTTTGATGCCTGCTTGCTAAGGGCCGGTTTCCCCTTTGCATCACGGTTCTTATGTCCCGTCCCGTATCCTACACCTTCTCCTCCGAGTCGGTCGGCGAAGGCCATCCCGACAAGGTCGCCGACAGCATCTCGGATTCCGTCCTCGACGCATGCTTCGCCCAGGACCGTTTCTCCCGCGTCGCCTGCGAGACCCTCGTCAAGAGCGACCACGTCGTCATCGCCGGCGAACTCACGACCAAGGCCAAGGTCAATTTCGAGGAGGTCGTGCGCGCCGCGATCCGCGACATCGGCTACGTGAACGACGACGACGTCTTCCACGCCGACAAGGTCTTCATCACCAACCTGCTCACCAAGCAGTCCCCGGACATCGCGCAGGGCGTCGACGAGCGCAAGGCCGAGGGCAAGAAGCACGCCAAGATGGGCGCGGGCGACCAGGGGATCATGTTCGGCTTCGCGACCACCGAGACCCCCGAGCTCATGCCGGCCCCGGTCATGTTCGCCCACCGCCTCAACCGCGAGCTCGCCCGCATCCGCAAGTCCGGCGCCAAGGGCACGGAGTGGATCCGCCCCGATTGCAAGTCGCAGGTCGCCGTGCGCTACGAAGACGGCGTGCCCGTCGCCATCGAGAACGTGGTCATCTCGACCCAGCACACGGCCGACGTCTCCCATCGCCAGATCGAGAGGTTCTGCGTCGAGCAGGTCATCCGCAAGGTCCTCCCGAAGGCGCTCATCGGCAAGCGGACCGAGTACCTCATCAACCCGACCGGTCGCTTCGTCGTCGGCGGCCCGCAGGGCGACTGCGGCCTGACCGGCCGGAAGATCATCGTCGACTCCTACGGTGGCATGGGTCGCCACGGCGGCGGCGCCTTCTCCGGCAAGGACCCGACCAAGGTCGACCGCTCCGCGGCCTACATGGCCCGCTGGGTCGCCAAGCACATCGTCGCGTCCGGCGCCGCCGAACGCTGCGAGCTGCAGGTCGCCTACGCGATCGGCCATCCCGAGCCGACCAGCATCCACCTCGACACCTTCGGCACGGGCGCCGTGGCCGACGAGGTCATCCTCGCCGCGGTGAAGAAGACCTTCCTGTTCAACCCCGCCGAGATCATCCGCCAGCTCGACCTGCGCCGGCCGATCTACCGCGCCAGCACCCACTACGGCCACTTCGGCAAGAAGGGTCTGCCGTGGGAGACCACCTCGAAGCTCCCGGCCTTCGTCCGGGCGATCAAGGCCAACGTCCGCTGACCGTCCCCGACCGCCAAACGCCAACCTCTCACCCTACCTATGTCCAAAAAATTCACCGATTTCCAAGTGGCCGACCTCGGCCTCGCCGATTGGGGCCGCAAGGAGCTCCAGGTCGCCGAGCATGAGATGCCGGGCCTGATGGCCCTGCGCGCCAAGCACGGAAAGAAGAAGCCCCTCAAGGGTGTCCGCATCGCCGGCTCGCTGCACATGACCATCCAGACGGCCGTCCTCATCGAGACGCTCGTCGAGCTCGGCGCCGACGTGCGCTGGGCTTCCTGCAACATCTTCTCCACGCAGGACCACGCCGCCGCCGCCATCGCGAAGGCCGGCATCCCTGTCTTCGCCTGGAAGGGCGAGAACCTCGTCGAGTACTGGGAGTGCACCATGCGCGCGCTCACCTGGCCCAACGGCGACGGCCCCGAGCTGATCGTCGACGACGGCGGCGACGCCACCCTCCTCATCCACAAGGGCTATGAGCTCGAGAACGGCTCCAAGTGGGTCGACACCAAGTCCGAGTCCGAGGAGGAGCAGATCATCAAGAACCTGCTCAAGAAGGTCGCCAAGCAGCGCCCCGGCCACTGGCACAAGGTCGTGAAGTCCTGGAAGGGCGTCTCCGAGGAGACCACCACCGGGGTCAAGCGCCTCTACCGCATGCTCGAGGAAGGCTCCCTGCTCGTCCCGACCGTCAACGTCAACGACACCGCCACCAAGTCGAAGTTCGACAACCTCTACGGCTGCCGCGAATCCCTCGTGGACGGCATCAAGCGCGCGACCGACGTCATGGTCGCCGGCAAGGTCGCCCTGGTCATCGGTTACGGCGACGTCGGCAAGGGTTCGGCCCAATCCCTCCGCGGCCTCGGCGCCACCGTCCAGGTCGCCGAGATCGACCCGATCTGCGCGTTGCAGGCGGCGATGGAAGGCTTCCGCGTCGTGACCGTCGAGGATACGCTCGGCACCACCGACATCTACGTCACCGCGACCGGCAACAAGGACATCATCACGCTCGAGCACCTGACCAAGATGAAGGACCAGGCGATCGTCTGTAATATCGGACACTTCGACAACGAGATCCAGGTCACCCGCCTCAACGCGTTCAAGGGCGCGAAGAAGGACACCATCAAGCCGCAGGTCGACCGCTACACGTTCAAGGACGGCCGCCAGCTTTACATGCTGGCCGAAGGCCGCCTGGTGAACCTCGGTTGCGCCACCGGCCACCCGAGCTACGTGATGTCGACCTCCTTCACCAACCAGGTCCTCGCCCAGTTGCACCTCTGGGAGACCCGTGCCACCGCCAAGCCGGGCGTGGCCCTCCTCCCGAAGCACCTCGACGAGGAGGTCGCCCGCCTCCACCTCGGCAAGCTCGGCGCGAAGCTGACCAAGCTGACGCCGGCGCAGGCCGCTTACATCGGGGTCAAGCAGGCCGGTCCGTTCAAGCCCGACAGCTACCGTTATTAAGAGGCAAGTTGATCGGCTGGCCGGTTGACACGAGAATGAACAGGGCGCCCGGCGGGCGCCCTGTTTTATCGGTAGGATTTCCGGTCGGGCGTTGGCTTGCCCCTTTCGGTCGGGATGCTATCCATGAGGCACCCCGCCCACGATGAGCCTGCAAGACGCCCGCCAGAAACTCCGCGACGAATTGGAAGCGCCGGTGCCGCTGCGCGCATTCGGCACCGGCTGGATCAGCGGCGTGGCCGGGCTCGCCCTCGGCCTGATCGGCCTGGCCTTGGTGATCTCGCTGCGCGCGCCCGGTCAGTTCGCGATGCCCGAGCTCACGGCCCTCCACGGCAACCCGTGGTTCAAACTGGCGATCCTGCTCCTCCTGCTGCTGGGGTTCACCGCCTCCGCGCTGAGCCTCGCGCTGCGTCCCTCCAAGCTGTTGGGCACCCTGGGCGCCGCCGCCGCCTTGTCGGCGACTTTGCTCGGGGGCGCCGAGTCGTCCGCGCTCACGCCCGACCCGACGCCCCTCTTCCTCGGCCTCGACTGGTTCGCCCTCAACGTCCTCTTCACCGGTGTCATCTTCATCCCGCTCGAGCGGCTCAGCCCGCTCCGCGGCGAACAGCCCCTCTTCCGCGACGAATGGCGCGAGGATCTGTTCTACTACCTGGTCAGCAGCTTCCTGGTGCAGGTCCTCGCGTTCGTCAGTTTCGCCCCGGCGAAGTGGCTGGCCGCCGCCGCGGCCTTGGCCGCCTTGCAGCAGTGGGTCGCCGGCCTCCCCTTCGTCGTCCAGTTGGTCGCGATCATGTTCCTGACCGACCTCGTCCAGTACTGGGTGCACCGCGCCTTCCATCGCGTACCCTGGCTCTGGAACTTCCACGCCGTGCACCACTCGGCGCAGCGGATGGACTGGATGGCCGGGGCGCGCATGCACTTCCTCGAGATCCTCATCCTGCGCACGCTGACGGTCATCCCGATGTTCGCCCTGGGGTTCGCCCCGACCGCGGTGAACGTCTACATCCTGCTGGTCTACCTGTATTCGACCTTCATTCACGCGAACCTCAGCTGGCGCCTGCCCGTCGTCGACCAGTTGCTGGTGACGCCCCGCTTCCACCATTGGCACCACGGCATCGAGAAGGAGGCCATTGACGTCAATTTCGCGATCCACTTCCCGCTCTTCGACCGGCTCTTCGGCACCTATCACCTGCCCAAGGACGAATGGCCGTCCGGCTACGGCATCGAAGGGCATCCGGTCCCGCGGGGTTACTGGGCGCAGTTCCTTTACCCTTTCCGCCGTAAGTGACTCCGCCCGGTTTGCCGGCAGAAGTCCTCAGAGCAGGTGGCGAGGACCGAAAATTTTTTCGGGCGGGCGGACGCTATCGCGTCCGCCCGGTAAAAAGGCGGAGTCGGTATACGGCTAAGGTTTACCTGCCGAGGGCGCGGTGCAGCAGCGGATCGATGGTCGCCGCAAGAGTGCCGTGCTTGATCGCGCCGTTGGCGTTGAACAGAACCGCCCAGCTCCACCCATCCCAGCGCCGGACGAGAAGCGCCTCGCTGCCGGCGATGAGCCCGGCATGCCAGAGATTGACTTGGCCATCCTTGACGGGGCGGACCATCCAACCGCACCCGTAGTAAGCAGCCTTGGGTTTGCCATCCTCCTCGTGGCCGGCAGCCCCTTCGGGGCGGGCCTGCATCAACGCGAAGGTCTCCGGCTTCAATAACGGGGACTTGGCCGGGTCGTGGAAAGCATCGGCAAAACGCACGAGGTCCGTCGCGGAGGCGATCCAGCCGCCATGCGCTTCGAACCCCTCGAAGTTTTCCGTGCCATAAGGAACCGGGACGGGCTGGCCGAAAGGGTCGTAGAGCGAGAGGCCTTTGCGGTTATCTCGGGTATGGTAACGAGCCTCGTCAGGTTCACGACCCGCCCAGGTCGCCTTGCCGAGTTTCATCGAGTTCAGTCCCAGTGGTTTGAGCACGGCCGCGCGCACATGATCCTCGTAGTCGACGCCGGAAATCTTCTCGATGATCCGACCCAGCACCAGATAGCCCAGGTTCGAGTAAGCCATCCGTGCGCCGGGATCGAAATCCAAGGGCTGGCGGAGCATATAACGCACGATCAGCGACGGGTGGTGGGGCGGCGGAATTCCCGTGGTCTGGAAAATCTTCCCGGTCTGCGAGATCGGGTCGCCGGAGATCGCCCGATCCCAGCCACCGCGATGCTGCAGGCAGTGGCGGACCGTGATACGGGCCCAACGCGGGTCTTTCGCGGGGTGTCCGAGCAGCGGCAGCACCGGGTCGTCGATACCCAGCTTCCCATGTTCGACCAGTTTCAGGATGGCGACCGCCGTGAACGGCTTCGAGACGCTCGCGATGCGAAAACGCGTCGTGGGCCGCACCAGCGCCCCGGTGTCCCGGTCCGCCAAGCCGAATCCCCTTGCGTAGCGCGTTTGGCCGCGATGCGCGATGGCCAGGCCAGCCCCTGGCACGCCCTGTTCGCGGACGAAGCGGTCCATCAGCTCATCGAACGCGGCCAGTTCGGGGACCCGTTCGCCGGTCGCGGTGACCTCGGCGGTTTGCGCCCAAGCGCCCGGCGCCGCGGCGAGCGCGGCCGAGAGCCCGAGGAAACGGCGGCGCGACAGGCTCATTTACCGGCGCGTTCCTTGGCCCAGCGCGCCGCCGCCAGTTCCCCGTCGCGTCGGAAGATCTCGAAATACCGCGCCAGGTCCTCGTCGCTGGCCTGCCGGGCGAACCCCACCATCGATTGGGTGAGTTCCATGAACTCGGCGGAACGCGCCTCGAGCTGGGTCAGGCGCTCGCCCGCGCTCAGGCCGCCGACGAGCGTCACGGGGTCCAGTTGCCGCAGGAAGCTGGCCTCCACGGAGATCCCGGTCAGCTGCTCGACGATCATCGCCTGGGGGTCTTGCAAGCGCTGGCCGAGGTCAAGTCCGACGAGCAAGGTCGGCTCGACGGCGTCAAAGTCGGCCGCCTTCACGAACTCATCCTGCATGGTCTGCAGGCCGGCCTTGAGCGCCATGCTCAGCCGGCTTTGCTCCAGGCTGACGCCGACCGACTTGCCAAGGCCCGCGATCAGCGCGGCGGTCGGCTCATAGCCGGCCTCGACGAAGGCCTCCCCGGTGGCCTCGAGCAGGCGCAGCGAGTGGTTCCGCAGGACGCCTTGGTCCATCGAGCGGAGCAGATCCTGCGCGGCCTTGGCGTAATCGCCGGCGGCGAAAGCCGCCTGCGCCCCGAGGTAGTTGCCCAGCGGGTTGTCGGGTTGCAAAGCGCGGAACGCCTCGATCGCCGCCTTCTTCTCCGCCGGGTCGTCGCTGCGTAAAGCCAGTTCGAGCCGGACCAGCGCCTCGCCCGGGTCGGCCTGGACCGCTTCGCGCAGCAACGCGAGGTCGCCGGCGAGCCGCGACGCGACCAGCAGGCTCAAGGCATCCCGGCCATGGCGCGCGAGGTAGGCGTCCAGTTCGGCCTTGGTCAGGTCGATCTTCTGGCCGGCCTCCATCGCCAGGAGCACCGCGCGCGGACCTTTGTCCGCCGGCCCGTTCCAGCCGGCGAGTTTCAACTTGGCCGTCGAGCGAACCTTGGCGGCGGGCTGGGCGGGTTCCGCCGGGGCTTTGGCGGCGGGTGGTGGAATCACCGGCTTGCGCCCGACCAAGGACCAACCGAGGGACGCCAGCAGGGCGGCCGTGGCCAGGACTTGGAGCGTGCGCGGGTTCATCCGCCGGTCAGACCGTCGTCAGCGACCACGGCTTGCGCAGTTCGCGGGTGAGCAGCGCGTTGGCGGCGTCGTCCCCGACGAACCGGCGGGCGGCCGGGTCGAACTTCAGTTTGCGGCCGGTGAAGAGGGCGGCGTTGCCGAAGTGACCGATGGCGGTCGCGTGGTGCGCGGCGAGCGCGTGCGAGAGCGGCTTACGCCGCGATTGGCAGCAATCGACGAACTCCTGGAAGTGGTCGGTCGTGCCCGGGCAGCGCCAGGCGTCCGGCCCGAGGTCCTTCTCCCAGAGCCCCTTGATGCTGCACTCCTGCCCGCCGCGGCGGACGAAGAGCGAGCCCTTCTCGCCGACGAACTTCACGCCCTCGAACTTGCTGTTCACGTTGAGCTTCACGCCGTCGGCATAGGTCAGCGTGTAGTCATAGGTGCGGTGCGTGTCCCACGGGGACTCGCGCAGCTCGCCCTTGCCCTCCACCGCCACCGCGTACTCGGCATCCTTGCCGATCGCCCACGCGGCGATGTCGCCGTGGTGGCAGACCCAGTCGAGGACCATGCCCCCGCCGAAGTTGGTGTGCCAGCGCCAGTGGAAATGGAAGACCCGCGGGTCGTACTCCATCCAGGCGGACGGGCCGACCCAGAGGTCGTAGTCCACCTCCGCGGGCGGCTTCTCGCCGGGCTGGCCGGGCGCGGGGACCTGATGGTTGTTCGTGGTCGTGCCGGCCTCGACGTGCAGGAGCTTGCCGAGCTCGCCGTTGCGGATGATCTCGACGGCCTTGCGGAAGTTGCCGGTGGAGCGCTGCCACATGCCCGTCTGCCAGACGCGGCCGTTGGCCTTCACGGCGTCGACGATGGCCTGGCCTTCCATGAAGGTCTTCGCGAGGGGCTTCTCGCCGTACACGTCGATGCCCGCGCGGAGAAAGGCGCAGCTGATCACGCCGTGCCAGTGGTCGGGCAGGCCCATCACCGCGGCGTCGGGTTTCTCCTTGGCGAGCAGTTCGCGGAAATCCTGGTACTGGCGCGGGGCGGCCATGCCTTTCTTCACGACGGCTTCGGACGCGGATTTCAGCACCCGCTTGTCGACGTCGCACACCGCGATGACCTGCACGCCCTTCTTCGACATCAGGTTGCGCATATCGCCGCCGCCCTGGGACTTCAGGCCGACCCCGACGAGCTGGAGGCGGTTGGAGGGGGCGACGGTGTCGTCCTTGCCGAGGGCCGAGGCGGGGATGATCGTCGGGAAGCCCAGCGCCAGACCGGCGAGGGAGGAGTTGCGGAGGAAGGAACGGCGGTCGAGGCGGGGAGGGCGCATGGGTATGAGAAAGGGCTGGGGCCGGGGGTAGGGCTGGGGCGAGTCAGGGATAAGGTATCCGTTGCCCCGTGGAAAGAAGGTTTCCAGCCGTCTTCGAATCCCTTGTCCACTTGCCCCCGTACACGGTTGCCCCTTAAGAATGGTCTACCCCTGCCCAAGCCCTGACCCTAGCCCCAGCCCTTTCCTCCCTCCATGCGTTCCCTCCTCTCCCTGCTTCTCGCCGCGGTCGTCGCCCTGGCGGCCGAACCGAATCGCGCCCTGGTCTTCTCGAAGACCGCCGGCTTCCGTCACGGTGATTCCATCCCGCTGGGCAACAAGCTGCTCGAGTCCCAGTTCAAGGCCGCCGGCCTTGAGGTCGACTTCTCCGAGGACTCCGCCGTGTTCACGCCGGAGAACCTCGCCAAGTACCGCGCGGTCGCGTTCATGAGCACCACCGGGGACATCATGGCCCCGGCGCTCGGCAAGCAGGCGACGGCGGACGAGAAAGCCGCGGCCGGCAAGGTCGCGGAGGCCCGCCGCGCGGCGTTCCAGGCCTGGCTTGAAGGCGGCGGCGCCTTCGTCGGCGTGCATGCCGCGTCCGACACCGAGTACAAGTGGCCGTGGTACGGCAAGATGATCGGCGGTTACTTCGCGGGTCACCCGGCGATCCAGCCGGCGACGCTCCGCCCCATCGTCAAGGACCACCTCTCGACCGCCCACCTCCCCGCGGAATGGAAGCGTCGCGACGAGTGGTATAACTTCCGCAACCTGCAGGAGGATAATGTCGTCCTCGTCCTGCTGGACGAGTCCACCTACAAGGGCGGCAAGAACGGCGAGAAGCACCCGATCGCCTGGTGCAAGGACGTCGCCAAGGGACGCATGTTCTACACGGCCGGCGGTCACACCAAGGAATCCTTCGCCGAGCCGGATTTCATGAAGCACCTCCAAGGCGGCGTCCTCTGGGCTCTCCGCAAGACCGAGTTCCCCAAGTGAGGAGCCTGCTGCCTGCCGGCTTCTTCGTCGCCGCCGCGTTCGCCGCGGAGGCTCCGCTCGACCACGCCCGCTACGCCGCCGCGCTCAAGGAGTTCCGTTCACAAGATGGCCGCTCCCTCGCGGTCCTGCGGGCCGCGGGGAAATCGGCCGAGGAACGTCGGGCCGCGATCGATGATGTGCGCGAGCGCCTCGTCGACGAACCTGCCGGCCCCCTGACGAAGGAGGTCGCCACCTTGCTCGCCCAGGCGAGCCCCGCCGACGCCCGTCTCCTGCTCGCCGCCTTGGCGGAAGCGAAGGCCGCCGGCGCCACGACCGCGGTCGCGGCGCTCGCGAGCCAGGCGGGCTCGCCGGTCCGCGTCGACGCCGCGCTGGCGTTGGCCGAGATCGGCGGCGCCAAGGCCGTGCCCGTGCTGGCCGGTCTGGCCAAGGATGAGGCGATCGCCGAGGAAGTGGTCAATGCGCTCGCCAAGGTCTCCGGCCCGGGCGTGACCGAGGCTTTCAACGCCGGGATCCGCGACGCCAAGGCCGAGCTTCCCGGACGCTTCGCCCTGATCAAGGCCGCGGTCACCCGCAACAACCGCGCCGTCGCCGCCGCGCTCTGCGTCGCCATCCTCGAGGAGCCTATGCGCCTGGAGTCGCAGAAGGCCCTGCTCAAACTCGCCTCGCCCGCGGATCTCCCGGCTTTGCGTCAGGCTGAGCAGGCCGTCGCGAACGCCGCGACCAAGGCGGCCCTCGGCCGGCTCATCGCGAAGCTCGAGAAGCCGGAGGGGAAGTGATGCCGATGGGCGCCCGCGAGCCCGGCGAGACGCCCGTGCGCGGCGCCGCCCGTTGGTCGCCGGCGGTCTGGGGGGCCTGCCTTTCGCTCGTGACGTGCTTTCCCGGGCTGTTGCTGTTCGCGGGAGCCGCGGCTAGCGACGGGTCGGGCGCGCGCCTCGCCTTGTTCTGTCTCTACCCGACCTTCCTGACCTGCTTTCTTTGTCCGGAAACCCTGACCCTGGGCCTGATGTTAGGTCAGTTCCTCCTCTACGGGATCGCGCTTTCCTTGCCGACGCGGGCGCACCAACGCCGGCGAGCCCGGTTCATCCTGCTCGGAGTCCATCTCGCGTTGGTCGCCGCGTGTTTCCTCTTCTTTGGGCTCAGGAAATAGGTCGGGTGCCCTGACGCGGGCCGGTCCGCTCAGCGGCGGCGCAGCCAGACCTCCCCGGCGTCATCGTCGCTCTCGGTCGTGAGCTCGATCTCGAGCGTGCCCTGGGTCGCGCGCGAGGCGGCGTCGGCCCGGAGGCGTTGCAGCAGCCCCTCGTCGGCGAACGTCTGCAGCGTCCCGTCGACGACGTCGCGGACGGACACCTTGGCGACCTTCGCCCAGCCCTTGGTCGGGCGGAGCTCCACCAGGTAGTCGCCTGGCTCGATGAGCAGGCCTGCCAGAGGCACGCGGAGTCGGCGCGTGGCGCCCGGGGCGACGTCCCATTCGGCGATCGGCGCCTCGGGCCGTTCGGTCGGCGCATACTCGCCCAGGATACGTCCCTGCAGCAACGTGAACGCCAGCGTTCCTTCGGCCTCGGGTGCGTCGCGTCGATCGAAGGTCACCCGCAACTTGAGGTTGCCGGTCTGCGCCGGTACCTGGAGCCGCCAGAACGGCAAGGCGCCGCGACCATCGGCGCGGAGGGAAGTCGGCCGGCGCGAGACCACGCGGTCGCCCGCGAGCAGCTCCACCGCGCGGATACCGGCCTCGGCGCTCGCCGTCAGCACCGCCGGTCCCGGCGTCGCCCCTTCGGGCAACGCGATGGACAAGGCCCCGTCGCGTTCGCGCGGCAGTTTGCCGAACTCCAACGCGAAAAGCGCGGCCGGCCGGACCGCGCGGGACCGGACGCCTTGGGCGTGGATGCGCGGCTCGATCGCCCGCCGCCGCGCCTCGAAATCCTCGCGGACAAACCCCTTCTGGCCGCTCCAGCCCCATTCCGCCATCGTCAGCGCGGCCGGGAATTGCCGGTAATCTTCGAGGGCCAGGTCGCTGGAACCCGCGCCGCTCGCCACGCCCAGCAGCAAGGGGTCGCGTTCGCCCTCCGCCAGGTTCAGCACCGGTTCGCCGTCCGCGTCGAGCACCCCGGAGACCACCACGGCGTGGCCGAGCTTGATGAACTCCGCGAGCGCCTTGGTCGTACCTTCCTGCGTGGCCCTGCCCGGCGCCAGCAGGTCGATGATCGCGCCCTTGGGCGTGCCCGGCTTGATGAGTTCTTCCGCCGTCGACCCCCAGAGTCGGGTCAGCAGACGCTTCTTGCGGGCGGCGGCCTGCTTCACCAGTTCGCCTTGGAGCCAGACCCGCGCCGCCTCGGCGCCCGCGAGCGACTCATCCGTCAGCACCTTCTTGAAACCCGGCCCGGCGAGTTTCTCCGGCAGACGCGGGTGGTCGACCACGTCGACCTGGATGAATTCGCCCGGGAACAACCGCGTCAACGTGTCGAGCACGTCGCCCTGCAGCGCCCGGTCCTCCGGCTCCAGGGCGAAGTCGAGGCGCACGCGCGGGATGACCTCGATGTGCCGGGCCCGCGCGTAGGCGACGACCTCACGGATCTCGTCCTCGGTGTAGGCGCCGCCGTGGGGGCGGCCCGCCTGGTAAAGGTCGCGCTCGTCGCCGCGCAACGTCGGCCGTTCCTCCTCGTAGCTGCGGGGCGCTCCCTTGATGGCCTCCGCCAGCTCCGGGTGCTTGTCGACCGGCAGGCGCCAGTTGCCCTCGGCGTTGAGCAGCCAGCGCAGCACGTTGATCTTATGCTGCGCCATCTGGTCGAGGTCGCGCAGCAGCACCTCCTTCGGCTTGTGGAAGAAGCCCGCGTCCACGTCGAGCACCCGCCAGCGCAGCGTCGGCTGGTCCTCGAAATCGCCGCAGGCCGCGGACCAGTCGGGCGCCTTCGCCGGTTTGGCCGCCGCGAGGAGTTCCGCCGGGAAGAGCTGCAGCAGCGTGCGCGTCGCGCGGAAGACGCCCGTCTCGGTGCCCCCGCGATCAGCGCCCGCGTCCCGGTGAGCCGCATGCGGTAGCCCTCCGGCTTGAGCGTGGCGTCGAGCCCGAGCACGATGTCGCCCGGGTTCATGCGCTGCGTCGCCTCGGCCGCGATCTTCCAGCCGAGGTTCCGCGAAAGTTCCTCGGCCAGCAGCGCGGCCTCGTCGAGCAAGGCCGCGTCCAGGGCCACGACCCGGGTACGTTCCGTCAGGCGGAAGCGGTCGTTCACCGGCTTCGCCAAGACCGGCTTCGGGAGCAGGGCGGGCAGGGGCGGGGCTTTCGCCGGTTCCGGCGTCGCCGCGAAGGCGACGCTCAAGGCCAGTCCGCAGAGGAGGAGGGGCGATCCGCGCATGCCCCGGATTTAGGGCCCGAAGGCGGGCGAAGCGACCTTTTTGCCTTTCTCCAAGGCCGGGACTCGGCAGGATGCCACCCCATGTCCGAATCCCTCCTGACCCTCCGCGAAAGCAAGTCCTCGCCCGTCGGCACCCGTTTCCAGGCCATCTGCGCCATGGGCGACGTCGCCACCAAGACCGCGAAGACCGGCGCCTCCTATTATGAGGTGGTCCTGGCCGACGCCACCGATGACTTCAAGGCGCGCGTCTTCGGGGATTCCCCGGCCAAGCCCGTCCTCGTCACGTTGAAGGCCGGCACGGTCGTGCGCATCAGCGCCTACGTCGGGGATTTCAACGGCCGCCCCGACCTCAAGCTGGAGAACCTCGCCCCGCTGACCGACGCCGAGCGCGCCGACCCGGCGATCATGGGCCGCCCTGACCCCGGTGTCGCAGCATGACCCCGTGAAGATGAAGGCCGAGCTGCTCGGCATCGTCGGCCGCATCCCCCATGACGCGCTCCGCGCGACCGTCGAGTCCGTCCTCGAGGAGCATGGCGAGCGCTTCTACGAGGCCGTCGCCGCGCTCGCATGCACCACGCCTTCCGGCACGGCCTGCTCGAGCACACCCTGCGCATGGCCAAGTGCGCCGAGGCCCTGCTCCCGCTCTACCCGAAGGTCGACCCCTCCCTCGCGGTCGCCGGCACCGTCCTCCACGACGTGGGCAAGATCCAGGAATACTCCCGCCTCGAGCCCGGTATGGCCAAGGCCAGTTTCACGCGCGCCGGCAACCTGCACGGCCACCTCGTCCTCGGCGCTTTCCTCATCCGCCAGCATGGCACCAAGGTCGGCCTCGAAGCCTCCTTGCTCGAGCGCCTCGAGCACATCTTGCTCAGCCACCACACCATGCGCGAGTACGGCGCGGCGGCCATCCCCTCGACCCCTGAGGCGGTCTTCGTCGCCCGCATCGACGACCTCGACGCCAAGCTCTCCGCGGTCGAGGAGGAACTCCGCAAGGCCGCCCCGGCGTGGAGTTCAGCCCGCTGCGCGCCATCGACGGTCAGTTGCTGATCACGCCGCCCAAGACCGGTCGCTGAGCCATGGACCTGCGGGAGCTGGATTCGACCTGCCCCCGGAGCGTATCGCGGCGGTGCCCGCCGCACGACGCGACGCTTCCCGCCTGCTCGTCGTCCGCCGCGCGACGCGCACGCTCGAGCACCGCGTCTTCGCCGACCTCCCGGACCTGCTGCCGGCCGGCACCACGCTCTTCCGCAACAATGTCGCGGTGCTCAAGGCCCGGCTCTTCGGTGTCCGCCCCACCGGCGGCAAGGTCGAATGCCTGTTGCTGCGGCCGACGGCCCGGCCCGACGAGTGGTGGTGCCTGCTGCGTCCCGGCAAGCGCGCCGCCGACGCCGCGGGCTTCATGATCGACGGGTGCCCGCGGTCGTGGTGGCCGCGCAGGACGGCG
>BGOM01000016.1 GCA_003569245.1 Opitutia bacterium
CCACCCTTACCATGAAAAAGTTCACCGTCACCCTCCTGGCCCTCTGCGCGCTGGCGCCTTTCGCCGGCGCCCAAGCCAAGAAGAAGGCCGCCAAGGTCGCGGGGCCCCGAGGCCCTCGCGCTGCAGTCGCAGTACTATGACCGCGTCCAGATCCCGACCCCGCCCGGCGAGGTCGTCGAGGTCTCCTCGATCGCCCTGATGCCCGGCAAGAAGGTCGCCATCGCGACCCGCCGCGGCGACGTCTGGGTCTGCGAGGGCGCCTACGAGGACGACGTCACCAAGGTCAAGTGGACCAAGTTCGCCTCCAACCTGCACGAGCCGCTCGGCATGTTCTACAAGGATAAGTCGCTCTTCCTCACCCAGCGTCCGGAGCACACCCGCCTGACCGACACCGACGGCGACGGCAAGGCCGACGTCTTCGACACGATCTGCGCGAAGTGGGGCATCAACGGCGACTACCATGAGTACGCCTTCGGCACCGATCCCGACAAGGACGGCAACGTCTGGGTCGTGCTCTGCCTGACCGGCTCCTTCCATGCCTATTCCCCCTGGCGCGGCTGGTGCGTGCGCGTCACGCCCGAAGGCAAGATGATCCGACCACGTCCGGTATCCGCTCCCCGGCGGCATCGGCATGAACGAGAAGGGCGACGTCTTCTACACCGATAACAGCAGGGCGTCTGGAATGGTTCCTCCTCGCTCAAGTGGCTGCGCCCCGGCTCCTTCCAGGGCAACCCGACCGCAACAAGTCCGCCGCGCTCCTCGGCTTCCCGGCCCCGCCCGAACCCAAGAGCGGCTCGCGCATCCTGACCGAGCGCCTCAATTTCCCCGAGTTCGTCCCGCCGGCGGTGGTCCTGCCCCACGGCAAGGTCGGCAACTCTCCCTCCGGCATCGCGTGCGACATGACCAAGGGCAAGTGGGGTCCCTGGGCCAACCAGCTCTTCGTCGGCGAGCAGACCGCCTCGCAGGTCCAGCGCGTAACCTCGAGGTCGTCAACGGCCTCTACCAAGGCGCGGTCTTCCACTTCCTGCAGGGCTTCGAGGCCGGCCTCGTCCCGGTCCGCATGGACCAGGAGGACGGCACGCTCTTCGTCGGCGGCACCAACCGCGGTTGGGGTTCCCGCGGCTCGCAGCCGTTCACCTTCGAGCGCGTGCGCTACAAGGGCAAGGTGCCCTTCGAGATGCATGACATCTCCGCCCGTGCCGACGGCTTCGAGGTGACCTTCACCCACCCGGTCGACGCCTCCTCCGCCGGCGACGGTCGCCAGCTACTCCCTGGACGCCTTCACCTACATCTATCAGTCCGCCTACGGCAGCCCCGAGGTCGACCAGACCAAGCCGACCGTCAAGTCAGCCACCGTCTCGGCCGACGGCCTCAAGGTGCGTCTCGTCGTCGACGGTCTCGTCCGCGGGCACATCCACCACCTCGTCGCGGACGGCGTCCGCAACAAGGCCGGTGACGCCCTCTGGCACAACGAAGGCTGGTACACGCTGAACGAGATCCCTGCCGCCAAGTGAACTTGGCGGTGGGCCGGGGCCAGGGATAGGGCTTGGGCCAGGGAAGGAAAGAGGGCGCCGCCAGGCCCCTTTTTGTTTGCGAAAGCGGTTAGGGGATGGCGGTTGGCGGTTAGCGGTTAGGGGATGACGATGCCCAAACTCGAATCAACGGCCTGCGATTGTCGGGTCGAGGGATCGCGAATTCTCCGTTATGTGGGGCTAGGAGATGGCTCCGCCGGCGGACCTATTTCCGAAAGGGAGAAGGGGACGCTCTCTGTCCGCCAACCGTTCGCGATCCTCCCTAACCGCCAACCGCTAACCGCTGTCACCCATCCTCCCTCTCATGCACCCAACCGAGCATATAAGGGTCTTTCGCCTAGGTGAACACGGTTGCCAAGGGTGGGTGATTTTGGGAGACCAAGGTCACCCCTCCCGCTTATGAACATCACCTGGATTGATTGGGTCATCGTCGCTGCCTCGATCCTCATCTGCTTCGTCCCCGCGCTCTTCTACGCCAAGCGCTCGGGCGAAAGCACCTCCGAGTTCTTCGCCTCCGGCCGCTCGGTGCCGTGGTGGCTCGCCGGCCTCTCGATGGTCGCCACGACCTTCTCGTCCGACACCCCCAACTGGGTCACCGAGCAGGTCCGCAAGTACGGCGTCGCCGGCAACTGGCAGTGGTGGGGCCTTCGTCCTCACGGGCGTCGCCACCGTCTTCTTCTTCGCCCGTCTCTGGCGCCGCTCGGGCGTCATGACCGACCTCGAGTTCTACGAGCACCGCTACTCGGGTACCGCCGCCTCCGTCGTCCGCGGTTTCCGCGCCATCTACCTCGGCCTGTTCTTCAACTGCTTCATCATGGGCATGGTGACCCTGGCCGCCTGCAAGATCGCCAACATCCTCTTCGGCATGCCGGCCTGGCAGACCATCGTCATCTGCGGCATCCTCAACGTGGTCTTCGCCGCCCACTCCGGTCTGTGGGGGGTGCTGGTCATCGACATGGTGCAGTTCTTCATCAAGATGACCGCGGTCTTCGCCGCTGCCTGGTTCTCGCTCGTCGAGGTCGGCAAGCGCCTCGCCGGCGACGCCAGCGCCTGGGCCGGTCTCAAGGCCCTCGTCGCCAAGCTTTCGACCCAGCAGGTCGTCACGACCCAAGGCGTCCCGGTCATGTCGGTCTCCGACGGCAAGGGCAGCCCCTCCTGGACATGTTGCCGAACTTCACGATGTCGGAGCTCGCGCTCATGATCTTCATCCTGCCGATCGCCATCAGCTGGTGGGCCAACTGGTACCCCGGCGCCGAGCCCGGCGGCGGCTCCTACATCGCCCAGCGCATGCTCGCCTCCAAGTCCGAGAAGGACTCCCTCGGCGGCACGCTCTTCTTCAACATCGCCCACTACGTGCTGCGTCCGTGGCCGTGGATCATCACCGCGCTCTGCTCGATCATCATCTACCCGGACCTCGCGGCGATCAAGGCGGTCTTCCCCAACGCCGACCCGACGCTGATCGGCCATGACTCCGCCTTCCCGGCGATGCTGGTCTTCCTGCCCGTCGGGTTCGTCGGCCTGATGGTCGGCGGCCTCATCGCGGCCAATTCCTCGACCATCCTCACGCACCTCAACTGGGGTTCGTCCTACCTCGTGCACGACTTCTACCGCCGCTTCATGAAGAAGGACGGCAGCGAGTCCCACTACGTCAACGTCGGCCGTCTCTCGACCGTCCTCCTTTACGTCGTCGCCGCGCTGCTCAGCCTGACGATGTCCTCGGCCCAGCAGGCCTTCGAGATCCTCCTCTCGATCGGCGCCGGCACCGGCCTGCTTTACATCGCCCGCTGGTTCTGGTGGCGCGTGTCCGCCTGGTGCGAGGTCGTCGCCATGGTCATGTCGCTCGTGACGTCGGTGGCCGTGCCTTACATCATGCCGAACGCGGATTTCGCGACCCGGACCATCGTCCAGGTCGGCCTGACGACCCTGTCCTGGCTCATCACCGCCTACGTCGGCCCGCAGACCGACCGCGCGACGCTCATCGCCTTCTGCCGGAAGGTGAAGCCCGCCGGCCCGGGTTGGACGGATATCCGCGCCGAAGCCGGCATCAGCGACGCCGAGATCGCCTCGGAGAACCGCATCGGCTCCGCCCTCGTCGGTTGGATCGCCGGTTGCGCCCTCATCTGGGGGTCGCTCTTCGCCATCGGCAACTTCCTCTACGCCGCCGGCGACCCCGCGCGCCTGAGCATGGCCTGGATCCTCACCGGCGTCACCCTCGTGAGCGGCTACGTGCTCCTGCGGATCACCCGCCAGCTCTGGGCGGACAGCACCGCCTCCCAGGCCCGCGAGGACGCCCGCAACGCGGGCGGCTGAACCACCCCTCCAAAAAACGAAAGGGCCCGCGTAAGCCGGCCCTTTTTGTTGGCTGAAGAAACTGGAGATTGGTTCGAATCCCATCCTCGGTTCAGGTGGGTGCTTAGCCTGAGCCGCTTCGCTTACGCGACCCCCGAAGCGGTAGACCATCTCCATCGCGTATTTCTCGCCGGGGCGTAGCACGCCGCTGGGGTAGCCGGCGCGGTGGAAGGCCGGTTGGTTCGGGGAGTCGGGGAAGAGGCCGGGCTCGAGGCAGAAGCCTTGGCGGAAACCATACGGCTTATGCCAGCGGGCCTTGATCGTGCCGTCGAGGAAGTTGCCGGAATAGAACTGGAGGCCGGGCGCGTCCGTGAGCACCTCGAGCGTGCGGCCGCTGCCCGGCTCCGTCATGCGCGCGGCGAGCCGCGTCGCCCCGCCGAGGCCGAGGTCGTAGGCGTGGTCGTAGCCGCGCGCCCGCACGAGCTGCGGGTGGGCCGCGCCGATGCGTTCGCCGATGGCGCGGGGGCGGCGGAAATCGAACGGCGTGCCTTCGACGGACGCGCGTTCGCCGGTGGCGATGAGGCTTTCCGAGACCGGGATGAAGCGATCCGCGAAGAGTTCCAGACGGTGGCCCAGGATCTCGCCGCCGCCGGCGAGGTTGAAGAACGCATGGTTCGTCAGGTTGCAGAGCGTGGGGGCGTCCGTCGTCGCCTCGAAGCGGAGGCGGACCTCGTTACGGTCCGCGGGCACCAGGTAGGTCACGTGCACGGTCAGCGTGCCCGGGTAGTCCTCCTCGCCCGCGGGGCTGACATAGGTGAGGCGGACGCCGGCGGCGTTGCCTTCGCGGACGGGCTGGCTGGACCAGACGCGGCGGTCGAGGCCGGCCACGCCGCCGTGGAGGTGCTGGCCGTGGTTGTTGCGCGCGACCTGGAAGGTCCGGCCGTCGATGGTGAAGCGGCCGTCGGCGATCCGGTTCGCGTAGCGGCCGATGGTGCTGCCGAGGTACGGGTTCTGCTCCACGTAGCCGCGGAAGTCGTCGTGCCCCAGCGTCACCTCCGCGATGACGCCCTGGCGGTCCGGCACGCGCACCGACACGAGCGTCGCGCCGAACTCGCTGACCTGCGCGGTGAGGCCGAGACTGTTGCTCAGCGTGTGCAAGGCCACCGGCCGACCTTCCAACTCGCCGTGCCGACGGGTCTGGACGCGCGCCGAGCCGTGGCGGCCGCCGAGCGCGACGACGAGCCCGGTGAGCAGGACCAGGAGGGCGAGGACGGCGAGGACGATCGGAAATTCCATGGGCCCCAAGGTGTCATCCGCGGTTCGCCCGCCAAGCCAAAGCCTCCGTTCCCGCCCAACAAAAAACCCGCCGGTGGGCGGGTCTGCGGGCGGGCTGGGCGGCGGCTCAGCGCGACTTGTTCTCGGTCTCGGCGGGCTTGGTCGCGACGGCCGTGGCGGGCAGGGCCTTGACCCAGTCGCCGGCGATGCGGACCGCCTCGCGCAGCTGGATGTCGTATTCCGGCCAATCGTCGTCCTCGAGCGGGTCGCGGATCCGGCTGATCTTCTTGGACTTGTTCGCGTAGTCCGGACCTTCCTTCTTCTCCTGCTCCAGCGCGGCGTCGAGCTTCACGTCGGCGGCCTTGGGTTCCTTCTGGGCGTAGGCGGCGAGGTCCTTGCGCACCTGGTCCCGGAAGATGATGTCGTCCTTGCGCTCCTGCAGGCGGGTGGCGAGGGAGAGCGAGATCTCCTGGCGGGCCTGGCGGCTCTTGGTCCACTCGATCGAGCGGCCCAGGGTGACGAACTCCGGCATCTCGGCCTGCCGGCGGGCGGAGGCGGCGGCGAGGTCGGCGATCAGCTTGTCCGAGAGCTTGGCCTTGAGCCAGTCGCCCTCGTCGGGCTGGGTGAGGGAAGGGGCCACCGAATCCCAGGCCAGCGGGCGGTTGAGGTCGGACTCCGCCACCGGCAGCACGGAGAAGACGGACGGCACGACGATGTCGGCGCCGACGCCCTTGAGCTGGATGGAGGAGCCGCTCGGGGCGTACCACTTCTGGATGGTCACCTTGACGGCGGACTTCAGGTTCCGGTCGAAGCGGCTCAGCTCGAGGATGTTCTGGACCGAGCCCTTGCCGTGCGTGGTGACGTCGCCCACGATGAGCGCGCGGCGGTGGTCATGCATCGCGCCGGCGAAGATCTCGGACGCCGAGGCGGACAGCTTGGAGGTCAGCACGATGAGCGGGCCGTCCCACACCACCTTGGCGTCCTCGTCGCGGTAGTCCTGGGTGCGGCCGCCGCTGTCGCGGACCTGCAGCACGGAGCCCTTGGGGATGAAGAGGCCGGCGAGGTCGACCGCCTCGGTGAGGAGGCCGCCGCCGTTCTTGCGCAGGTCCATGATGATGGCCTTGGCGCCCATCGCCTTGAGTTTCTCGAGCAGCTGCTCGACGTCCTTGGTGGGGCTGGAGCCCGTGCCGTCGGGGTTCTTGCCGTAGAACGCGGGGAGGTCGACGACCCCGACGACGCCCTGGCCGGCGCCGAGCTCGAAGGCGCGGGCCGAGGCCATCTGGCCGACGAGCTTGATCTGGTCGCGCTTCAGCGTGACGGTCTTGCGGCCGCCGCCCGCCGCGGGGTCGACGAGCAGGCGCACCGAGGTGCCCTGCTTGCCGCGGATCTTGCCGATGGCCTTGTTGAGGCGCATGCCGACGATGTCCTCCATCTCGCCCTCGGTGTCCTGGCCGACGGCGATGATCTTGTCGCCCGGCTTCACCTGGCCGGAGAGGTCGAGCGGGCCGCCCGGGAGGAGGTCCTTCACCGTGCAGTAGCCGTCCTCGTCCGCCAGCGTGGCGCCGATGCCCACCAGCGAGTTGCGCATGGCGATCTCGAACTCCTCCAGCGACTGCTGGGAGAAGAAGATCGAGTGCGGGTCGTACTGCGTGGAATAGGCGTTGATGAAGAGCTCCTCGACCTCGGCCACGTCGTAGTTGAGGTAGGTGCGCACCTTGTCGTAGCGCTTCTTGAGGCGGGCGGCGGCCGCCTTGAGCTTCTCCGGCGTCACCTCGAGCTCGGGCTCCTTGCCGTTGGCCTTGCGGGCGGCGGCGTTGCTGCGGTCCTCGCCCAGCACCTCGCCGAGCATGTCGAGCCGCAGGCGCTTGGCCCAGAGGGCGTCGGCCTCGGCGGCGGTGGCCGGCCACTTGGCCTTGCGGCGCTCGAGGGGGAAGACGTCGTCCTTGGAGAGGTCCACGGGCTGGTCGAGGGCCGCCAGCGAGGCTTCGGTCCGGACCTGCACCTTGTGCTTGAAGGACGCGTAGATCTCGAAGCCGGGGGTCAGGTTGCCGCGCTGGAGGTAGAGGTCGAGGGTCTTGGCGTAGCGGTTGACGAACTCCTCCACCTCGGGCTCGGTGAAGTACATCTTGGCGCCGTCGAGGTTCTCGCAGTAGGTGCGGACGACCTCGGCCATGTCGATGCTCGCCATCTCGCGTTTGCTGATGTGCAGGCGCTCGAGCAGGATGACGGAGGCCTTGGCCTCCTTCTGCATGCTCTCCGTCGTGGTGAACGCGGGAGCCTGCGCCTGGGCCAGCGCGGCCAGCAGGAGGAGCAGGGTGGGGAGGATGGGGCGGCGCATGGGGAAAGAGGTAGGGAGGGGGTGCTCCGGGGCGGATCAGCGCAGCCGCGCGCTGAGGTCCTCCAGCCTGCGTTTGTCGGCCTCGCTGAGCGAGCCGAATCCCCGGGCGGAGATCTTGTCCAGCAGCAGGTCGAGCTCGGCCCGGGCCTGTTGGCGGGTGAGCGGCGCCACCGCGGCCGTTTCCTCATCGTCATAGCGCACGACGTCGGGTTCCGGGGCGGTGGGCGGAGGCGGGGCCATCTCCTCCTGAGCGTCCTGGACCGAGAGATTTGTCCGGTTCAGGTAGCGAAAGGCGAACCAACCCGTGAGGAGGCCGCCGAGGTGCGCCGAGTGGGCGATGCCGGAGGTCCAGACCGCATGCCAGCCCGTCCAGGAATGCCGGCTGGGCAGTTCGGAGAAGACCCAGCCACAGGTCGTGATCGCCGCGGTGATGAGCAGGAGCCAGCTGACCCGGAGCGTCACCGGCAGGAAGAAGAAGAGGAGCAGGGTGATCTGGTGGTCGAGCTTGTCCAGCAGCGCCACGAGCATGAGCGCATAGACCCCCGCCGAGGCGCCGACCAACCAACCGCTGCGCTCCGTCCCGCCGAGGCCGCTGAACCACCAGACCGCGGCGCCCAGGAGAGTGCCGACGGCCAGGACCATCCAGTAGGTCCGCCGGCCGTAGGTGCGTTCGACGATATCGCCGGTCCACCAGAGGATCAGCCCGTTGCCGAGCAGATGCCAGAAGCCCGCGTGCACGAGCGCGTAGCTGAGGAACTGCCACGGCCGCGGCTGCGCTTCCGAAAGCTGGCTCCAGCCGAGGAGATCGACGTGCGCGGCCTCGCCGATCAGCCCGAGGATGAAGACCGCGACGAGCACACCGAGCGTCCAGGCCGTCGCGGAGAGGCGGTCGCCGACCGGGCGGCGTCCCCGCATGTAGGACCGGTCGGCGATGCCCATCGCGCGCGGAGGCTCAGAGCTTCGTCACGATCGCGTCGGCGAGGCCGTACTCGATGGCCTCCTCGGCGGTCATGTAGAAGTCGCGGTCGGTGTCCTTGATGACCTTCTCCAGCTTCTGCTTGGAGGCCTTGGCGAGGATCTCGTTCAGCTCCGTGCGGAGGCGTTCCATCTCCTGGGCCTGGATGTGGATGTCCACGGCCGGGGCCTGGATACGACCCATGATCAGGGGCTGGTGGATCATCACCCGGGCGTGGGGGAAGACGAGGCGGCCACCCTTCTGCTTGGGGGCCTGCAGGAGGATGGAGCCCATCGAGGCGGCCATGCCGGTCACGATGACCTTCACGGGGGAGGAAATCAGGCGGATGGTGTCGTAGACGGCCATGCCGGCGGTGATGGAGCCGCCCGGGGTGTTGATGTAGAAGAAGATGTCCTTCCCCGGCTCGGTGGTCTCGAGGTAGAGGAGCTTCTCGACGATGTCCTTGGCGGACGCGTCGTCCACGGCGCCCCAGAGGAAGATCTTCCGCTGTTCGAGGAACTTCTTCTGGATGAGCAGCGCGCTCGGGGTCGCCTCCTTCGGGGCTTCCGGGGTCTTCTCGTCCTCGTCTTCGTCGTCGTGGGCCATGGGAGGACGAAACTTGCCCGAAACCCCGCCCGAAGCAAGCGTGGCGACGGTTCGCGGCGGGGAAATATTCACAAAACGCCGCGGCGGGCCGCCCGTCCTTGCGCCCGCCCCGCCGTTCTTCCTAAGTGAGGCGTGCCCACGCTCTCCGTCACCGGTCTTCGCCGTCGCTTCGGTTCCGCCGAGGTGCTGGCGGGCGCGGACCTCGAGGTGCCGGCCGGCACGCTGACTTGCCTCGTCGGTCCGTCCGGCAGCGGCAAGACGACCTTGCTCAAGATCCTGGCGGGCAAGCTCGACCCCGAAGGGGGCAAGGTCCTGTTGGACGGGCGCGACTGGTCCTTCACCCCGCCGGCGAAGCGCGGGATCGCCATGGTGATGCAGAACCACGCGTTGTTCCCGCATCTCAGCGTACGCGAGAACGCCGCGTTCGGCCTGGAGGAGATGGGCGTCGCCCCCGCCGAGGCCGCCCGTCGCGCGGACGAGGCCCTGCGCTGGGTCGGCGCCGCCGAGTGGGCCGCCCGCCGGCCCCAGGAGCTTTCCGGTGGCCAGCAGCAGCGCATCGCCTTGGCTCGCGCCTTGGCGCAGCAGCCCAGCCTCCTGCTGCTCGATGAACCGCTCAGCAACCTGGATGCGGCTTCCCGCCTCGAGCTACGCTCCATGCTCCGGGGGCTGGTCCGCGAGAAAGGCCTGACGGTCCTTTGCGTCCTCCATGACCAGAAGGATGCCCTAGCCATGGCCGACCGGTTGGGGGTCATGCGCGGGGGTAAGATCATCCAATCCGGCCTGCCCATCGACGTCTACCGGCGCCCGGCGGATAGCTGGACGGCGACTTTCCTAGGGATGGCTAACCTGTTCAAAGGCAAAGTCTTACAGGTTGGAGCCGGGGAGTTTATCGCCCAGACCGACCTGGGGGAGGTCCGGGGGGCCTTGGCGACCCCGTCCGCCCCCCCGGCGCTAGGCGCGGCGATCACCGTCTGTATCCGGCCTGAATGCCTCCATCTGGATGCCATGCCCCCCGAAGAGAACGCTTTTAAGGGTAAAGTCGTCGATTCTCTCTTCCAGGGCGACCACGCCCTGCACGATTTCGCGACCTCCTCCGGGGAGTCCTGAAAGTGGCCGAATTCAACCCCCGGCAGCGGGTGGGATCCAAGGCCGCCTGGTTCGCTTGGGCCGAGCCCGAGGACGTGGTCGGACTGGTCTCCTGACCCCGGTCTCGGCGATTTCTTGGGAACAATCTTGGGTTGTTCTCTTTAGGGCTATTCCCTTTAATAATACCATGGTTAAGAAGCCGTCTACCCCCTCGGCCAAGCGCCAAGGTTTTTCCTTGGTCCTGGCCCTCGTCATGGCCGCCGCCCTGGTGATCGTGATCATCGTGCTGGCCGCCTTCCTCAAGGTCGAGTCGCGCCTCGCGATCAACAGCGTGCTGATGACGCGCGCCCGCCTCAACACCGTCGCCTCGCTGCGCCTTGCGCAGGGCAGCATGCAGCAGATGCTCGGGCCGGATACCCGCATCACCGCCCCCGCCTCTTCCTACGACGACCCGTCGTCCACCGACACCTTCGATAACCCGATCCTCGGCGTCTGGCGGAGCTGGGAGGGTCTCGACCACGAGACCGGCCTTGTCAATTACCTCGGCCGGCCGCTGCAGCGTCCGGACTACAACCTCAAGGCCACCGATAATTATAATAAGACCACCGGCACCATCAACGCCCGCGGTCGTTTCCTCGGCTGGCTGACCTCCAACGCCTACGAGCCGCTGGTCGCCCCGGTGGCCCCGCCGCCCCCGCCGCCGCCGCTCCCGCCCTTCGCCCGTTTCACGCCGACCAGGCCGGTCGGCGGTACCTTCAACGGCATCTTCAACGCGAACCCGAGCCTGCCCCGGCCGGCTCCCGTCAAGCCGATCGACCCGAACACGCCCCGCCCCGTCCGCCCGAAACCGCAGAAGCCGCCGGTCGCCGCGGCCCCGAGCCAGCTGCCGCTTTGGACGAACTCCGGCAACCTCGCCGCGCTGCTTTCGCCGGCCTTGGCGTATTCCTCCCCGCTGGTCGGCGCCAACACCGCCCCGGATGATGTGAATGACCGCGTGACGCTCACGGCGCAGGATTTTCCGACCAGCCTCACCAACCAGCCCAACGATAGCACCTTCGCCTGGTGGGTGTCGGGCGAGAACCAGAAGGCTCTCGTGAGCCTCGACACGCCCCCGCCGGCCATCGGCGGCGCGAGCGTCACCGATGTCCTCGAGGCCACCCGTCGGGCCCGCACCTTCGGGAGCGTCGACTTCACGGCGCTGGGGCTGACGCAGCCGACCACCGCCCTGAGCCTGCCGTCGCGCGCCAGCTTCGACGCCGCCGTGAAGGCCGGGCTCGTCACCGTGAGCGTCGCCAACAAGGCCGGTTTCCACGATTACACGACCTACTCGCCGGGCCTCCTGATCAACGCGGCCAACGGCGGCTTCCGCCGCGACCTGTCCCTCCTCGCCGAGACGTGGGATCACATCAACGAGGTCGAGCCCAACCGCGAGGTCCGGTTGCCGCTGTTCCGCAACCGCCCGAAGATCACCGCCAACGCCAACGGGGCCGACCTGCTCTACGGGCGGCCCTTGCTCGACAGCCAGGCCAACGCCGCCGGCAACAAGAACCGCAACACCCTGCTGTATTGGTGGTCCGACTACAGCACGATCGGCCAGGGCAACATCGATTACACGGGCGCCAACAACGGCACCTACCGCGGCCTCGGCTTCATCCCGCCGATCCGCAGCTGGAACACGATGGTCGATTACATGCTGCAGTATCGCAAGGCGGTGGTCGCGGGCACCCCGAACGCCGTCGTGGAGATGCGCCCCCCGAGCGACCGCGGCTCGACCGGCCAGAGCAACCCGATGTACAACTACCACGAGACGGTCTACCGCCATCCCGTGGTCGCGCGCATGCAGTTCGTCTTCTCCGCCACCGCCACGACCAACGGCGCCGGCCTCTACCAGCGGCACATCATCCTGCAGCCGATCATCACCTTCTGGAATCCCTACAACGTCCGCCTCAAGGTCCCGGATCTCACCCTGAACATCAAGGGCGACCAACTGCCGATCGGTTTCAGCCTGGCCCTGACGAGCACCACGATCGACCCCGTCATCGTCCCCATCGGCTATTGGTTCGGCATCAACCGCTGGGACGCCCTGCAGCTCCGCACGGAATCGCCCAGCGGGGTCATGGATCTGGGACCGGGCGAGACCCGCGTCTACTCCATCCGGGATAGCGGTTCGATGGCCGGCGCGCGCGCCCCGGCGGTCGGAGGTTTCCCTTGGTTCTACGATACCACCTTGCGCGGCAACCCCACCGGCGCCATCGCCTCCTTCAACATCAAGCCGGGCTACAGCGCCGGTTACAACGGCGGGGCGGGCCTCTGGCTGACCTGGCGCGATGACACCACGCCGCAGCCGGCCCGCGGGTCCATGGGCTTCGCGATGCGCAAGGTGAACACCGGCCGCGACTCGATCGGTATCGACGTCGTCCTCGGCGCCTCGCTCAACTGGGCCCGCTCCACCCCGGTCCGCTTCAGCTTCGGCAATGACATCTGGACCGACTCGGCCATGTGGCTCTTCCAGTCCCTCTACGGTCCCGACGACCCCAACATCCCCCTGGGCTACGCCTACGACAGCGTGGTGAACACCTCCCGTCCGTTCGGCACTTTCGCCTTCGGCATGCGCATGGCCAACGACGGGTCCACCCTCAATAACTACAGCCTGAGCAGCTCCGTGATCAACTCCACCGGCTTCACCGCCGCGGATTACGGGATCGTCTCGCGCGGGGCGCTGCAGTCGAGCCCCTTCACCTGCTACACCGAGCTGGGCGACAAGTCCGCCGAGGTGCTCGTCTACAACGGTCTCAACCAGATCGGCGGGACGGGCTCCGTGCAGAACGGCATCCGTTACTTCGGTTGCATGCATCCCATCAACGCGCCGTTCGACCTCTGGTGGCGCCCGATGTCGGGCTGGAGCGACAGCTACGCCCCGCAGAACGACCCCACCACCTTCCGAGGTTACGTCGTCTCCGGGATCGATTCCGCGACGGGCCTGAACACCGCGGTGGTCGCCGAGCAGCCGGTGACGCCCCTGCAGTCGCTCGCCGACCTGCAGAACTGGGATGCTCGCGGCTTCAACCCGGCGCCGCCTTTCATCTACGGCCTGATCGGTAATTCCGACGCCTCCCCGGTCCTGCCGGCCGACGACGTGGTGGGCCGCTGGTTCATGTCGAACGCCAGCAACACCTACAAGACCCGCAACGAGGTGCCCAAGGCGTTCCTCCAGCACGATGACCGGTACTGCCTCAACCACGTCCTCTTCGACGATTGGTTCGTCTCCTCCCTGGCGCCCGACTACTCGGTCTGGTCCCAGTTGAACGACGACAGCAAGGGTCTCGCCGCCGTCAACGCGTTGAAGACCTCCTGGGCCAAGGCCATCGATCGGTCCGCGCCGCTCGCCAACCGCGCCTACCAGCCGACCCTCAACGCGGCCGAGCTCGATCTCGCCGGCCGGGATTCGGTCACCTGGACCGCGCCCAACACGTTCAGCAACTCCAACCTGGCCGCCGCCGGCGGCCCCAAGATCCCCGATGCCTGGCTCAAGCTGGGCGCCTACCTCACCGTCAACGGCCAGTTCAACGTGAACAGCACCTCGGTGCCCGCGTGGCGTGCCGTCCTCGGCAGCCTCCGCGACCAGCGCATCCCCGTGCTGAAGTCGGGCGCGGCCGCCGCGACCATGGACAACGTCGGCCCCGGCCGGACTTCCCTCGTGCGCATGATGCCTTCGCCCGAGACCACGGGTACGACGCGCCCCACGGCCTTGACCGGTTACGCCGCGCTGACCGACGCGCAGCTCGACGTCCTCGCTACCGAGATCGTGAAACAGATCCGCATCCGCGGGCCGTTCCTCTCGCTCTCCGAGTTCGTCAACCGCCAGCTGATGGCTTTCGACGGCACCGCCACCGACCCTTGCCTGCGCGGGGCCCTGCAATCCGCCCTCGAGGTCCTGCAGCAGTCCGGCGCGAGCCTGGCCCAGACCGATTCCACGAAGAAGGCCTACAACCTGTCCGCGGCGACCTACGGCAAGCCGACGACTCCCGTCGCCGACCCGACCAACAAGCTCAATCCGGCCGGTTTCTCGGCCGACTACATCAACCCGATGGCCTCCGTCGGTAATTCCTCGGAAGGTCTGCCCGGCTGGCCCCGCCAGGCCGACCTGCTCCGCCGCCTGGCGCCGATCATGTCGGTGCGCGACGAGACGTTCACCGTCCGCGCCCTCGGCGAGGTCATGACCGCCGAAGGCACCGCGCGCGCGTGGTGCGAGGCCGTCTACCAGCGCCTGCCCGAGTATGTCGACCCGCGCATCGAGCCCTGGAAGGCCCCGATGGGCGACTTCATCCCGGCGAACGGCGTCTACCCCGGTGAACTGCCCACGCGCACCTTGCCCTACATGGCCAACGCCGTCTTCGGCCGCCGTCTCAAGCTGGTGTCGTTCCGCTGGCTGCGGGCCGACGAGATCTAAGGGCCGAAGTTTCCTCCGCCGCCGAAGGGCGGGACCTCCCGGGGTCCCGCCCTTTTTCTTCGGGCTCAGGTCGGCGACCGCCGGAACCTGCCGGGAGTCTGGCGATAGCGGGCTTTGAAGGCGGCCTGCAGGTAATGGCTGTGGCTGAAGCCCGTCTGCTCGGCGATCAGGTCGATGGTGAGGTTGGTCTCGCGCAGGAGGCGCTCCACCTCGCGGAAGCGGACGCGGCGGATCTCGTCCTTGGGCGAGCGCTTGAGCGCGGCCTTCATGCGTCGGTCGAGGGTGCTGCGGGACGCGCCCAGCCGGGTGGTCAGCGTATTGACGTCGAGGCCGCGGACCGCCTCCGCGCGGATGAGCGCGACGGCCCGGGCGACGAGCCGGTCGCGGATCACCACCTCGCCGGAGGAGCCCCGCACGACGATGCCCTTCGGCGCGAGCAGCACGGGCTTGGCGCGGGCGGCCTTGCCGCGCATCAGGCGGTCGAGCAGCTCGGCGGCGGCGTAGCCGACCCCGTGTCCGTCGAAGCGGACCGAGGACAGGGGCGGCGTCGTGAAGCTGCACAGCGTCTCCTCGTTCTCGGCGCCCACGACCGCCACTTCCTCCGGGACCGGCACGCCCGCCGTCTGGCAGGCCTCGAGCAAGCGCACCCCGAGCTGGTCGGTCGCGGCGAAGATGCCGACCGGTTTGGGTAACCGGGCGATCCAGCGGATCAGGCGGCGCTGGCTCTGCTCCCAGTCCGGCACGCGCTCCGGGTGATCCTCGGGGAGCTCATGGCAACGATGTCCGTAGGCGCGGACCACCTTCCGGAAGTTGGCGACGCGTTCGACGAAGAAGCGCTCATTGCGCTGGCTGTAGGCCGCGAAGTGCCGGAAACCCCGCTCATGGAAATGTTCGGCCACCATGCGGCCGATGTCCGCGTTGTCGCAGCCGACGAACGGCCGCCCGCCGGTGAAGTGGGTGGAGCGCAGCTCGACGGCCGGCAACCCCGTGGCCGCGATCAGCCGGGAGGTCTCCGCGCCGAAGGTCCGCGTCAGGATGCCGTCGCCGTCCCAATCCTTGAGCCAGGTGGGCGGGGAGGAATCCAGCGCGCGCAGCTCCAGGTAGGTCGACCAGGGGCCGTGGGCCGCCACATAACGGCGGACGCCCGCGAGCAGCTCGCGGGTGTAGGTCCGCGTGGTCTCGATGAGCAGGGCGACCCGCGGGGCGCGGCGAAGGGGGAGGGCGGGCATGGTTTTGACCAAAAACCTTACTTTTGGTGCATCATAGCCGTAATGACATCCCGGGCAAGAAAGGATAGACTGGGCGACCCCATGAAGCCCCGTCTCCTGCTCGCCGGCCTCCTCGCCTTCGGCGCCGTCGCCTCCGCCGCCCTCGTCGACAACCGCAACCAGTCCGCGATCTCCTCCGGGGCGGACCGGCCCGAGAACGCCCGGAAGCCGAAGGTGCTCATCATCATCGGCGACGCCACCGAACTGCTCGACACGATGTACCCGGTCTACCGCCTGCAGGAAGCCGGCTTCCAGCCGGTCTTCGCGGCCCCGGAGAAGCGGCCCCACCAGACGGTGCTCCACGAGGTGAAGCCGGGCTGGACGATCACCAAGGAGTGGGAGGGCTACACGATCAACGTCGACCTGGCCTTCAAGGATATCAGACCCGAGGAATACGTCGGCATCTTCTTCAGCGGCGGCCGCGCCCCGGAGTATCTCCGCGAGGACGAGACCCTGCTGGCCGCGACGCGCTGGTTCTGGGAGAACAAGAAGCCGATGATGAGCGTCTGCCACGGCGTCGAGATCCCCGCCCGCGCCGGCATCGTGAAGGGCCTGCGCATGGCCACCGTGCCGAAGTGCCGGTTCGACCTCGAGGTCTGCGGCGGCGTCTTCGTCAACGCCCCCGTCGTCATCGACCGCAACATGGTCAGCGGCCGTACCTTCCACGACAACGGCGCCTTCGTCGGCCCGTGGATCAAGATGCTCGAGGCCGAAGTCGCCAAGAAGTAAGGCCATGCTCTCCCGTCGCGAATTCCTGCGTTCCACCGGTCTCGCCGCCGCCGCGGCCGTCGCCGCGCCCGCCCTGCGGGCCCAGGCCGCGGAACCCTTCCGCCTCCGCTACGTGCTGTCGTCCGCGATGTACGGCTACGCCCCGCTCGCCGAGGTCCTGCCCGAGGTCGCCAAGACCGGCAGCGAGTCGATCGACCTCTGGTGCAAGGTGCACGGCGACCAGCGCGAGCAGGCGGCCGCGCTGGGCGACGAGGCCTTCGCGGCGCTGCTGAAGAAGCACGGCGTCAAGGTCGGCGTGAGCACGCGCTATCCGCTCGGACCGTTCAGGCTTCAGGACGAGATGGCCTGGGTGAAGCAGCACGGTGGCACGACGGTCGTCTGCGGCAGCACCGGCCCGAAGAATCCCTCCGGCGCGGCCGCCAAGGCGGCCATCGCGAAGTTCCTCGAGGAGATGAAGCCCCACGCCGCCAGGGCCGGGGAGCTCGGCGTACGCATCGCGATCGAGAACCACTCCAACCAGGCGCTGCACCATCCGGACTCCCTCCGCGCCTTCGCCGAGCTGAACAAGTCCCCCGCGCTCGGCGTGGCCTTCGCGCCGCACCACCTGCATGAGTGGGCCGACCAGATCCCGGCGCTCCTGCGCGACCTCGGCGCCCAGAACCTCCCCTTCATGTATTTCCAGGAGCACTCCGAGGGTATCGTCAGGAAGGCCTCGAAGGAGGAGGAACTCCGCCAGATGGCCGGCCGCGGCAAGCTGGACTACCGCCCGATCGTGAGGACTTTGCGGGACATCCGTTTCGACGGCCAGGTCGAGCTCTTCATGCACCCCACGCCCCGTGGCATCCCCGTGATGCCGACCACCGCCGAGGTCACCGCGCTCATCAACGAGTCGCGCGCCTACGTCGAGAAGTGCGTCCGCGAGACGGCATGATCCTCCGGGCCGCCATCCTGCTCGCCGGCGCCGCGCTGGTCGCCGAACCGCTCGTCACGGGCTTCGAGCGTTTCCACGCCGCGACGCCGACGGCCGAAGGCGGTCGGCTCCTTTATAACGAGCTCGGTTGCGTGAACTGTCACGGCGGCGTGACCGGTCTGCCCGCGCCGCGCGGTCCGGCGCTCGCGACGGTCACCCAGCGCGTCCGCTCCGAATGGCTTCGTCGGTTCGTCGCCGACCCTGCGGCCGTCCATCCCGGCGCGGTCATGCCGCAGGTCCTCGCCAGGGCGGACGCCCGGACGCTCGACGCGGTCGAGCACTATCTCGCCTCCTTGAGGCCCAAGGCCGAGCCGAAAGGCCCGGCGAAGATCATGCACGTCAACGGCGGCCGGGGTGGCGAGTTGTTCCATACCATGGGCTGCGTCGCCTGTCATGCTCCCGGCCAGGACTTCGTCCCGCCCGAAGGCGCGCCCAAGGCTGCCGAGTTCACGCATCGCAGCGTCGGCTTAGGCGACCTCAAGGCCAAGCACAGCCTCGATAGCCTTGGCGCCTTCATCCTCGACCCGCTCAAGGTGCGGACCGACGGACGCATGCCGAAGGTCGCGATGGAGCGCCAGGACGCCATTGACATCGCCGGCTATCTGCTCGCGTTCCGCGGCAGCGACGGACGTCTGGACGAACCGGTCGTCCCCGTCGTCGCGGATAAGACGCTCGCCCTCGCCGGGCGCCAGGCCGTCCTCGCGGCCCGGTGCGCCGCCTGTCACGACCTGCCCGAGGATGTCGCCGCGAAGCCGGTGGCGTTGGGCAAGATCGATGGCGGCTGTCTGGACGCCGATCACGTCAGGGGTCCGCGCTACGCGCTTGCGGAGCCCCAGCGCGCCGCGCTGAAACTATTCCTCGCGAGGAAGGGCGAGGCCGCCGCGCCGAAACTCGCCGCCGAGCTGACCTTGCAGGCGCTCAACTGCGTCGCCTGTCATGAGCGCGACGGCCAGGGCGGCCCCGACGCCGCCCGCAAGCCCTACTTCCAAGGCGACCACAACCTCGGCGACACCGGCCGGTATCCGCCGCCCCTGACCGGTGTCGGTGGCAAGCTCCGCCCCGAATGGCTGGCTAAGGTGATGGCCGGCGGGAACCGCGTGCGTCCGTACCTGAAGACCAGGATGCCGCAGTATGGCGCGTCCACCGCGGAGCTCGCCAAGCTCCTAGGTGCCGCCGATGCGCGCGCCGTCCTGAAGTTCGCAGGCGGCGACGACACCGCCGGCCGCAAGCTCCTGGGCACGCAAGGTGGGGCGGGGTGCATCACCTGCCACCGTTGGGCAGACCGTCCGTCCCTGGGCATCCAAGGGCCCGACATCAGCAACATCGCCTCGCGCCTGCAGGAAGGCTGGCTCAAGGAATACCTCATCAACCCGGCTGGCTATCGTCCAGGCACGTTGATGCCCTCGTTCTGGCCCGGTGGCAAATCCTTCAATCCGTCGATCCTGGGGGGCGACACCGACAAGCAGATCGCGGCCATCTACAAGTTCGCCGAAAGCGCCAACGGCGAACCCGAAGGCTTCCCGCGGAACCGCCACGGAGAGTTTGAGATCGTCCCCAAGGATCGTCCGGTCGTGCAGCGCGCTTTTCTGGACGGCGTGGGCGTCCGCGCCATCCTGGTCGGTTTCCCGACCGGCGTGCATCTCGCCTATGATGGCGATCAGGGCGGGCCAGGCCTCGCCTGGAAAGGACGGTTCTTCGACGCCTACCTGACGTGGTTCTCGCGCTTCCCCACCTTCGAGAAGCCCCTCGGCGAACGGGTCGTCGCCTGGCCTAAGCCCGTCGGCCGTTTCCTCGGCTACCGCCTCGACGCCCATGGCAACCCCACGTTCCTCAACGAACAGGGCGGCGTGAAGGTCGAGGAGACTTTCGAAGGCGTCGCCGGCGGCCTGCGGCGCATCGTCACCTGGATCCCCGCGCCCGGCTTCACCCCGGCCATCCACCATCCTCCGGAGCTCGCGCCGACGGAAGGCCCCGCCGCCGCCGGTCGCCGCGTCTTCACCTACCTTTGGAAATGAAAGCCGTCGCCGCCACGTTCCTGTCCGCGGTCGCCCTCGCCGGGACGCCGTCCTACGAAATCGTCGATATCCTGACCGCGAGCACCGTGGCGGATACGCGCGCCAAGGATTGGAAGCCGGGCGACGGCCTCGCGCTCGAGGTCAGCGGCATGGACTGGACCGCCGACGGCAAACTCGCGCTCTCGATCCGCAAGGGCGAGGTCTGGCTCCTCGATGGCGTCCTCGCGCCCAAGCCCGACCGGGTGACGTACCAGCTCTTCGCCTCGGGACTGCACGAACCGCTCGGTCTGTTGCGGGACGGCAAGGATCTCCTCGTCACCCAGCGGACCGAGACGACCCGCCTGCGCGACACGAACGGCGACGGTGTCGCCGACGAGTATCTTACCGCTGGCGCGGGCTGGAACGTTTCCGGCTCCTACCACGGCTATGCCTACGGTCCGAAGCGCGACGGGCTCGGGCGGCTCTGGGTCACGCTTAATGTCGACATGGGCGACCACTCGGACAACCGGGCGCCGTGGCGCGGGTGGGGTGGCGTCCTGGGCGAGGGTGGCCGGTTCATTCCCATGGTGGCCGGCCTGCGTTCGCCGTGCGGGCTCGGGGCGAATCTCGCCGGCGACATGTTCTGCGTCGATCAGCAAGGCACCTGGATCCCGACCACGCCCATCTACCACCTCCGTGCGGGTGCGTTCTTCCTGAATCCGGAAGGCATCGCCTCCGAGAAGCTGCCCGCGTCGCCCGTCAGGCTGTCCGCCAAAATCCCCGAGAAGCGGCCCTACCCGGAGGCCTTGAAGGCCTTGCCCGAGATGCGCGTCCCCGCCGTCTGGATGCCCTACAACAAGATGGGTCGCAGCGGCACCGACCTCGCCGTCTGCGCCGCCGGCGGTCGGTTCGGTCCGTTCGACGGGCAGATGTTCGTGGCCGAGTTCACGGACGCCAAGGTCAGCCGGGTGTTCATGGAGAAGGTCGAGGGCGAGTATCAGGGAGCCTGCTTTCCGTTCGTCGGCGGCTTCGCCGCCGGCCTCGTGCGCCTCAGTTTCGCCCCGGATGGCTCGCTGATGGTCGGGATGACCAGCCGAGGATGGTCCTCGCTCGGCACCAAGGCCTACGGCCTGCAGCGCCTGCGTTACACCGGTGTCGTGCCGTTCGCCATCAAGGAGATGAAAGCCCGACCCGACGGGTTCGAGCTCACCTTTACCAAGCCTGCCGATAAGGTCCGGGCGGCGGACGTCGCCTCTTACCGCATGACCAGCTACACCTATCTCTATTCGGGTGCCTATGGCAGCGACGAGATCCAGGCGGGGCCGAACGCCATCGTCTCCGCCCAGGTCGCCGCGGACGGCCTCGGTGTCCGCCTCAAGGTGGACGGCCTCCGCGAGCATCATGTCCACGAGTTGCATGCCGACGGTCTCCGTTCGGCCGGTGGTGAGGCGCTGGACCATGCGGACGCCTATTACACCTTGAACCGGTTGCCGAAGAACTGACTCGCCACGGGAAGGTAATCCTTTCCTCTTGGGGCTTGACCGCCGCCCCGACCATCCGCTCCGAACTCGGCCCGACGCTCAAGCTGGCGGTGCCGATCATGCTGGGCATGCTCGGTTACGGCCTGATGTTCGTCGTCGACGTGGCGATGGCCGGCCATCTCGGCGAGACGGCCTTGGCGGCCTCCGCGCTGGCCTCGAACCTCAACTACATCCCGTATGTCTTCGGCATCGGGGTCGTCGGCGCGATCGCGGTCTACCAGTCCCAGGACAACGGGGCCGGGGTCGGGGAGTCGGCGCCGGCGATCCTGCGGCACGGCATGGTCCTGGCGGTCGCCATCAGCGTCGTCGCCGCGATCGGCTCGCACGCGGCCGCGGATCTCATCCCCTTGCTCGGCTCCTCCGCCGCGGTCAGCGCCGAGGCCCGTGAGTTCTTCATCCTCATGTCCTGGGCGATGGTGCCCGGCCTGGCGTTCCACGCGCTCCGCGGGCATCGCGATTCCCAGCACCAGCCGTGGATCTCGCTGGCGTGGCTGAGCATCGGCATCCTCGCCAACATCTTCTTCAATTGGCTCTGGATGTTCGGCCACTGGGGCTTCCCCGCGCTGGGGCTCGCGGGCGCCGGCTGGGCCACGCTCGCCGCCCGCCTCATCATGCTGCTCGGGCTCTGGTGGACGCCGGGCCGCGGCGAGGTGCGCTGGGCGGACGGGCTCCAGCTGGCCGTCTTCCGTCGCCTGCTGCAGACCGGCTGGCCCGCCGGGCTGCACAGCCTCAGCGAGGTCGGCATCTTCGCGGTCGTGCCCGTCATGGCCGGCTGGATCAACGCCACCGCGCAGGCCGCCCATCAGGTCGCCATCAGCACCGCGTCCGCGGCCTTCATGCTCCCGCTCGGGCTCGGCATCGCCGCCGGCATCCGCGTCGGGGAGGCGTACGGCGCCAAGGACCCGCGCAAGGTGCAGGCCGTCGGGCTCGGGGCCCTGGTCCTCGGCGGGCTCATCATGGCCGTCTACGGACTCGGCATGATCCTGCTGCGACCCCTGCTGATGCAGACGTACGGCGTGGCCGGGACGGAGACCGCCGCGCTCGCCTCGACCTTGCTGATCTTCGCCGCCGTGTGGGCGCCCTTCGACGGCGTCCAGGTGGTGGCCGCCTACCTGTTGCGCTCCGTCAACCGCGCCGCCTGGGCGTCGTGGAGCGTGTTCATCGTGTATTGGCTGTTCTGCCTGCCGTTGGCGCTGGCGCTGGCGTTCCCCGCGGGCTTCCGGCTCTTCGGCCTGCCGGTCGGGGTCTGGGGCTTGGGCGCGGTCGGCATCTGGATCGCCCTGGCGACGGGGCTGATCCTCGTCTCGCTGGCCATGGCGTGGAAGTTCCGCCGGACCGCCCAGACCGGGGTCGACGACGCCTGAGGCCGGCCTCAGTTCACCCGTCCGGGCACAAAAAAGCCGGCTGGTCGGCCGGCTTTTCGTGTGCTGTAAGCGTCGCTCAGAGCGCGCAGGCGGCGGAGGTCGTCGGGACGATCTCGACCTTGCGGTGCTCGGCGTCCCACTTGACGAGGCCGTCGGCCTTGGCGAAGAGGGTGTGGTCGCGGCCCATGCCGACGTTGCGACCGGGGCGCATCACGGTGCCGCGCTGGCGGATGATGATGGAACCGGCGGTGGCGAATTCGCCGCCGTAAAGCTTCACGCCGAGGCGCTTGGAGGTGGAGTCGCGGCCGTTGGAGGAAGTCCCGCCGCCTTTCTTAGTTGCCATGGTGGTGGTGCGTTAAGGGGGATTAACCGGAGATGGAGTCGACCTTGATGACGGACAGCTCCTGGCGGTGGCCGCGGCGGCGGTAGTAGCCCTTGCGGCGGCGGTGCTTGAAGATGTCGATCTTCTCGCCGCGCTTGTTCTCCAGGATGGTGGCGGTCACCTTGGCGCCGGCCACGGTGGGCGTGCCGATCTTCGCGTTGGCGCCTTCGCCCACGAGGAGGACCTGGTCAAAGGTGAGTTTGTCCCCTTCGTTCTTACCAGGGTACTGGTTGACGATGAGGATGTCGCCTTGCTTGACGGTGAACTGGCGACCGGAGGTGATAAATGTGGCCTTCATGGCTGTCGGAAGGTCGGAGCAAAGGGAGGGCAGGGGGGTTTGCAAGGGGATTTTAGGGGTTCGGCTGAAATCACCTCCCCGGGGGGTCTTCCGGGGGGTGTACCGGGGGTAAACCGAGGCTTTCCGCGTTTTCCCTGCTTATTTCTTTCCCGTCCGGGGTGGCCCAGCCCATCTTGGAGGCCATGAACCCGTTCCACGCCGCCGGCGACCTGCCCGACCCGGACAAAGCTTTGTCCCAGGAACTGACCCGGAATCTCCTGCAAGGCCCCCGCGTCCATGCGACGGCCTACGTCCACCCTCGCTCGGTCGTGATCGGCAACGTCACCGTGGGCGCCGCCGCCAGCATCTGGCCCTGCGCGGTGCTCCGGGGCGACATCGCCGCCATCGAGGTGGGCGACGGCTCCAACATCCAGGACGGGGCGGTGGTCCACGTGGCGGATGCGCTGCCCGCCGTGATCGGTCAGCGCGTGACCGTCGGGCACCTGGCCATGCTCCACGCCTGCCGCATCGAGGACGAATGCCTGATCGGCATGCACGCCACGATCCTCGACGGCGCCGTCATCGGCGCGCGCAGCATCGTCGGGGCCCAGGCCCTCGTGACCAAGGGTACGGTCGTCCCGCCCGGCTCGCTCGTGCTCGGCTCTCCCGCCAAGGTCGTCCGGCCGCTGACGTCGGCCGAGCAGGCCGCGCTCCCGGGTTGGGCGGAGAAATACGTGAAGGTCGCCGCGCACCACCGCCGTTGTTGCGAGTGAGCGGTCCCGAGGTCCAGTCGGCGGAGACGGTGCTGGGGCCCGCGGTCTGGCGTCCGCGTCGCGCGGCCCATGAGGCGCGCGGGGCGGCGCTCGGGGAAGCGCGCCGGCGCCGCGCCGAGGCCGGGGAGCGCGAGCCGGTCGAGGACTTCCTCTTCACCTATTACCCGTTCCGGTTGAGCGCGCTGCGGCGGTGGACGCCCGGCGCCGGCACGGCCTTGGCCGAGGCCGATGAGCTGCTGACGGATGCGCGCTTCGGCCGCGGGGCCGACGGCCTCGTGCGCGTCGTGGCGCCGGACGAAGCGCAACGCGCCCGCCTGGCTTTCGCGCGCGACCTGTGCGTCGCCGTCGCGGGTCGCCCGGCGTTCCTCGGGTGCTTCGGCCTGCATGAATGGGCGATGGTCTACCAGCAGGCGGCGGAACGCCGTCACCAAGGCTGGCCGCTGCGGCTCGGCCCGGAGGGCACCGACGCGGTCGTGCGCGCCCTGCCGATCCGCTGCACTCATTACGATGCCTTCCGCTTCTTCACGCCGCCCGCGCGGCCCTTGAACAAGCTGAGCCCCGACCTCGAGGGCCGCCTGGCCAACGAGCAGCCGGGCTGCGTGCACGTCACGATGGATCTCTACAAGTGGGCGATGAAGTCGGCCCCGTGGGTGCCCGCGGAACTGACGGCCGATACCTTCGAGCTCGCGCGCGACGCGCGCTCCGTCGACATGCGCGCCAGCCCGTATGATTTCTCCGCCGCCGGTCTCGCGCCGATCCGCATCGAGACGCCGGAAGGACGGAGCGAGTACGAGCAGGAGCAACGCCGTCTCACGAAAAAGGCGGAACCCCTGCGGGCCCGCCTCGTCGCGTCGCTGAACCTGGCGCTCAGCGGACCGTCCCGGTGATCAGGGGAGCACCTCGACCTTGAGGTCCTTGTAGTCGACCTTGCAGCCCGGATCGTGGGCCTGGATGGCGAACGTGCCGGCGCCGAGCTTGCGACCGGGCATGCCCTTCGGCGGGGTCCAGTCGGCGGGCTCGGTGAAGTCGACGGTCTGCTTGCCGTTGATCCAGATCTGGATGCGCTTGCCTTCGACGCGGATGCGGTAGTCGAACCACTCGTTGTCGGGCGCGGCGGGCGTGTTGAGCACGTCGCGGACGGCGTAGAGACCGCCGGTGCGCTTGTTGTCCTTGTGGCTGCCGTTGACCTGGCACTCGTAGCCTTGGGAGGGCCAGCCCTTGTCCTCATAGGCCGTGTGGAAGTAGAGCCCCGAATTGGCGCCCGGGTAGGTCTTCACCTTGGCGTTGAACTCGAAGTTCTTGAAGGACGCCTTGCCGTCGGCGCCGACGTAGAAGAGATGCCCCTGGCCGCCGCGGATCTGGAGGACGCCGTCCTCGACCTTGTAGGTGCCTTCGGGCGAGTTCTTGGACGGCTTCCAGCCGGCGAGGGACTTGCCGTCGAACAGCGGGATGGTTTCGCCGGCGAACGCGGCGAACGAGCTCAGGAGGAGCGCGGCCGTGGCCAGCAGGGTGGGGCGGAGGGGGGAGGAGCTCATGGGGGCGTCTCCTAAACAAACCCGTTCCGGGGCTCTGGCAAAGGTTAAGTGAAGACCTTGATCCCGGCCTCGCGCATCTCGTTCAGCCGCTTCTTGAGGGTGGAGCGGTTGATGCCGAGGATGAGGGCCGAGCGGAGCTGGTTGCCGCGGGTCTCCTCCATCGCGCGGCGGATCATGTCGAGCTCGATGGTCGCGAGGATGTCGCGGCCGTCGCCGGAGCGAAGCTGGCGGTAGATCGCGTCGTAGGCGCCGGTGAGGCCGGCGGCGGCGGGGGGCGCGACGCCTTCCGGGGTCGCGGCGGGCGCGGTCCCGGCGGCGGGCGCGGCCGCGGGGGCCGCCTTGCGGGGCGAGAGCACGTCCGGCGGCAGGTCCTTCGCGAGGATCGTCTCGCCCTTGGCGAGCACGTTGGCGCGCTGCACGACGTTCTCCAGCTCGCGGACGTTGCCCGGCCAGTCGTAGGCGAGGAGCGCGTCGAGGGCCTCGGTGGTCAGGCGCTTCGGGCGCTGCTTCTTCGCGGCCGACTGGCGCTGCAGCATGTAGTCGACGAGCAGGGGGATGTCCGTCTTGCGGTGGCGCAGGGCGGGCAGGCGGATGCGGAAGACGTTGAGGCGGTAGTAGAGATCCTCGCGGAACTGGCGGGAGGCCACCATCGACTCCAGGTCCTTGTTGGTGGCGGCGACGAGGCGGACGCTGACCTTGATGGTCGTGGTGCCGCCGACGCGCTGGATCTCGCCCTCCTGGATCGCGCGCAGCACCTTGGTCTGCGTCGGCAGGGACATGTCGCCGATCTCGTCGAGGAAGATGGTGCCGCCGTCGCAGAGCTCGAACTTGCCGGGCTTGAGGTTGGTCGCGCCGGTGAAGGCGCCCTTCTCATGGCCGAAGAGCTCGGATTCGATGAGGTTCTCGGGAATCGCCGCGCAGTTGACCGCGACGAACGGGCCCTTGGCGCGCAGGGAATGCTGGTGGATGCAGCGGGCGACGAGCTCCTTGCCCGTGCCGCTCTCGCCGGTGATGAGGACGGTGGCCTCGCTGGCCGCGACCTGGCCGATGGATTTGAGGACCTCCTGCATCGGCTCGGAGCTGCCGACGATGCCTTCCTTGTAGTCGGCGGGGTTGACGAGCGAGCGGCCGGCCTTGCCGGCGTTGGCGAGGTCGCGGCGGGCGCCGAGCGCCTTGTCGACGAGGGCGATCAGTTTCGCCTGGTCGAACGGCTTCATCACGTAATCGTAGGCGCCGAACTTCATCGCCTCGATGGCGGTCTGCGTCGTGCCGAAGGCCGTCATGAGGATGACCATCGCCTGGGGCTGCGCGCCGCGCAGCATCTGCAACGTCTCGATGCCGCTCATCCCGCCCATGCGGTTGTCGAGCAGGATGACGTCGGGCTGTTCGCGCTTGGCGAGCGCGACCCCGGTCTCGCCGCTGTCCGCCTCGAGCACCTGGTGGCCCAGGCCGGCCAAGGCGCGGCGCAGCGAGTAGCGGAGGTCCTTGTCATCGTCGATGACCAGGACTTTGGCGGCCGTGGCGGCGGGAGGTAGGCTCATGATGAGTAAAAGTAGGCAGATTTCGTGCCAGTCCCGATCGTTCCTATATAATGAGCACTAACAGGCTGTCGGCAACCTAGGTTTGTCTATTTTTAGGCAAACAAAACGGGTTTAGCCCCTTGTTTTAGCTTTTCCCGCGGTTTAGGGTTCAAGGATGGCCTCACGGGTGAAACGGCTGGTCCTCTGGCTTCTGGCCGCCGTGGTCGCGTTTGGTGGCTTGGCCAACGCTTGGGTTTGGTCCGCCGGCTGGGGCCGTTTTCATGAGGACCCGTCGGAGCTTCCGGCCGGTAGCATCGTGGTCCTCCTGGGGACGAACGAGTTTCTCGCCGACCAGCGGACGCCCTCGGGCACGTACCGGGCGCGGATCGAGGCGACGGTCCGGCTTTGCGGCGGCGGTCGCCCGCGGCTCGTCGTGACGTCGGGTACGCCGGAGCAAGCGACCACCATGGCGCGCCAATTGGTCGAGGCCGGCGTGCGCACGCCGATCGTCGAGGATCCTTATGGCTGGCGGACGCTGGATTCCGCCGTCCGGGCGCACGCCGCTTTCCCGGGGGCGCACGTCGTCTTCGTCTCGCAAGGCTGGCACGATGTCCGCGCGCTCTGGATCGCGGATCGCCTGGGTCTGTCCGCGACCGCCTACGCTGCTGATTTCGGTGTCGGGGGCCGCGCGTGGTTATCCGCCGGCCGCGATGTCCTGGCCAAGCCCAAGGCCCTGCTCGATTGGGTGGCCGGCCAGCCGCTGGCGACCCCGGTCCCGCCGGCGCAAGGCAATATCCCGCACCGCTGATCAGCCCGTCTCGTGCCGCCCGTCCGGTCGGCGCAGCAGCAGCCCGCGGATCTCCAGCAACGCCAGCATGGCGGCGGCCTCCGCCGGGGCGCAGTGCGTCGCCTCCGCGAGCGATTCGGCATCGTGGGCCGTGCCGCCGGCGAACGGTCGCAGCCACCGCGCGTGCTCCGGGGCGGGCGCCGCCGTCGCAGGCAAGGGCAAGGCCGCCTGGTCGCGCGCCTCGCCCAGCTCGCGCAGGATGTCGTCGACCCCTGTCACCAGCGTGGCGCCGTCGCGCAGGAGCGCGTGGCAGCCCCGGCTCGCCGGGCTATCCACGCGCCCGGGGACCGCGCAGAGCGTCTTGCCGAGATCCCCCGCGAAGCGCGCGGTGATGAGGCTGCCGCCGTCCACGTCCGTCTCGATCACGACCACCGCCCGGACCAGCGCGGCCACGATGCGGTTGCGTTGCGGGAAGCTTTGGCGATCCGCCGGTCGTCCGAGCGGGAACTCGCTGAGCACCCCGCCGCGTTCGCGCATGCGCGCCCGCAGCGCGCGACCCTCCGGCGGGTAGGTCAGGTCGAGGCCGTGGCCGAGCACCGCGACCGTCCGGCCGTCGGCGTCGAGGGCGCCCTCATGCGCCGCGGTGTCGATGCCCCGCGCCAGGCCGCTCACGATCCACCAGCCCGCGGCCGCGAGCTCGCGCGCGAACCGTCGGGCCAGGCCGGCGCCATAGGCGGTGCAATGCCGCGAACCGACGATCGCCACCGCGCGTTCCCCGGGGAGCGCGGCGCCCTCCGCGTACAGGACGAGCGGCGGATCCCAGAGCGGCGCGAACGCGAGCGGCCAATCCGGGGCGCCGTCGGCGACCACGCGGAAGCCGAGCGCCTCGACGCGCGCCAGTTCCGCGGCCCAGTCGAAGTCCCGCGCCGCGATCGTCGCGGCGAGCCTCGCCCCCACGCCCTTGATGCGCGCGAGTTCGGCCGGGCGCGCCCGCAGCGCCGCCGCCAGATCGCCCCCGAACGCGTCGCGCAGGCGGCGCACCGTGGCGGGGCCCACGCCGGGCAGGGCGTTCAGGAGCAGGCGTTGCGCGAGCGGATCCGCGGGAATCGGGAACATCCCGCCATCCTGTCGGCCCGGTCAATCGAGCAAGGCCGGGGATAGCTCAGCCAGGAGCTCGGTGGTTCTCACCGCCTCCTCCCCCTGTCTTTCCCCCAGGAGGTCGGCCGCGCGCCCATGCCAGGTCGCCGCCACCACCACCGCGTCGAAGGCGTCGAGCCCGAGCTCGGCGCGGCGCGCGAGCGTCGCGGCGACGATCCCCGCGAGCAGGTCGCCGGAGCCGCCGCGCGCCAGCACGGGCCCGCCGAAGGGGATGTGCGTCACGCGCTTCCCGTCCGTCACGCACGTGAGCGGTCCTTTGAGCACGACGATCGCGCCGGTCCGCCGCGCGTAGGCTTGGGCGGCGGCGACGCCGGCGGCGCGGCCGGACAGGCGGCGGAATTCCCCGGCGTGCGGCAGCAGCACGAGCGGGGCCGCGCGACGGGCCGCCGCGACCACGGTCGGCCGGAGCGCATCCGCGTCGAGCACCAGCGCGCCCGCGAAGGCGCGGACCAGCCGACGCAGGAAAGCCTCGGCCGTCGCCCCCATGCCCGAGCCCGCGAGCAAGGCGTCCTTGTTCGCCAGCGCCGGGCGCAGCCGCGCCCAACCGGTGGTCGCGAGCGTCCCCCGCCGGTCGGTCGGCAACCCGCGCCACATCGCCTCCGGCAATGCGGTGGCGGCGCGCGGGACCAGCGTCCGCGGCAGCGCGGTGGTGACCAGGCCCGCGCCCGCCCGCAACGCCGCCAGCGTGTTCATCAGCACCGCGCCCGGAAAGTCGTCGGACCCGCCGACGATGAGCAGGCGGCCCTGCCGGCGCTTCTCGGTGTCGGCGGCGCGCGGCCGGCGCAGCGGCGCCAGGACCGCGTCGGTCGAGCAGGACTCGGCCGCCTCCGGGAACGTCAGCCCCAGGTCGACGACGCGGAGCCGGCCGACGAACCGACGGGCGCGGGGCGCGAGCAACGGGCGTTTCAGGCAGCCCAGGGAGAAGGTGACGTCGGCGCGGAAAGCCGGGCCGGTCGCGTCGTCCCCCAGACCGCTCGGCAGGTCGACCGCCACGCGCAGTCCCTGGAGCGCATCGGTGGCGCGCAGGAAGCGGACGAGGTCGGCCGGCGGTTTCCCGCGCAAGCCCTGGCCCAGCACGCCGTCGAGGATGAGGCAGAAGGGGCTCCGCGCGAGCCGCGGCAGCGTGGCGGCGGCGGCCACGCGCATGCCCTTCCCGAAGCGCCGCCAAATCGTGGCGGGCTGGCCCGCCCTCGGGGCGCCCTGCGCGAAGACGACGGTCACCTCCGCGCCCTCGTCGACGAACACGCTGGCCGCGAGGATCGCATCCGCGCCGTTGTTGCCTTTGCCCGCGAGCACCAGCACGCGGCGGGCCGGGCGGCGGAGCAGGCGGGCCGAGCGCACGGCGAGGTTCGCCGCGGCGCGGATCATGAGGTCGAACGAGCGCCCGGCCTCGCCGCCGATCGCCGCCGCCTCGACGGCGGCCGCCGCGGCGCAGGACAGGACCGGCAGGGCGGCGGCGGGCTCCATCTCAGCGCACGAGGACCGCGAAGGCCTGCGCCAGGTCGTCGGTATGGGTGAGCGACACCAGGAGGCGCGACGCGCCCCGCTTCGCGAGCAACGCGCGGCCCCGTTCGTCGAGCTCGACCACCGGCTCGCCGTCGGGTCCGCTGAGGATCGCGACGCTCGTCAGCGCCAGCTCGGCGCCGAAGCCCGTCCCGAAGGCCTTGCTCGCCGCTTCTTTCGCGGCGAAGCGCGCCGCGAGCGACGGGAGCGGGTCGGCCTTGGCCAGGCAGAGCGCCTGCTCGGCCGGGGTGAAGACCTTGGCGAGGAACGCCTCGCCATGCCGCGCGTGCGCCGAGCGGATGCGGGCGACCTCGGTCAGGTCGACGCCCACGCCGATGACGTTGCCGCCGGCGAGGTTCATGCGCCGCCCCGGAGATGGGCCTTCATCTCCGCCACCGCCGCGCGGACGCCCGTCAGGAGCGAGCGCGCCACGATGGTGTGGCCGATGTTGAGCTCGTGCAGGTGCGGGAGCGTGCGGATGGCGCGGATGTTGTCGTAGTTGATGCCGTGGCCGGCGTTGACCACGAGCCCGCGGCGGTGGGCGTGCTCGCATCCGGCGCGGAGCCGCGCCAGCTCGTCGTCCGCCGCCGGGCTCAGCCAGACGTTGGCGAACGCGCCGGTGTGCAACTCGACGACCGGGGCGCCGACGGCGTGGGCGGCGTCGATCTGCGCGACCTCGGGGCCGATGAACAGGGAAACCTCGATGCCGGCGTCGCGCAGCGCGGCCACGGTGGCCGCGACGCGCTCGCGCTGGCCGGCGACCTCCAGGCCGCCCTCGGTCGTGACCTCCTCGCGGGACTCCGGGACCAGGCAGACGGCGGCCGGCCGGAGCCGCCGGGCGAAGTCGGTCATCCACGGCGTGCAGGCCATCTCGAGGTTGAGCCGCACGCCCGGGAGCCGGGCGATCGCGAGGACGTCGTCCTCCTGGATGTGGCGGCGGTCCTCGCGCAGGTGCACGGTGATGCCGTCGGCGCCGCCGGCCAGGGCCTCGCGGGTGAAGGCGAGCGGGCTCGGTTCCGCGTGCGGGCCGGCGTGGGCGCCGCGGTAGCGGGCCTGGCGGAGGGTCGCGGCGTGGTCGATGTTGACGCCGAGGAGGATCGGTCGGCTCATTGTTTCCTCAGCTTATCGAGCTCCTTCTGGATCTTCTCCTTGTCGTGCACCAGCTTGCGACCCAGCTCGGGCTCGTCGCACTTGCCGAAGTAGGGCAGCATCACGTCGATGAGGCCGAGCACCGTCTTCATGCGGAAGACGTCGTTGCCGGTGTCCTCCATCTCGCGGACGTAGATGCGCCGCATCTCCTCGAGGAAGAAGCGTTCCAGTTTCTTGTTGCCCTTCACGGCGGCGTAGAAGTTGTCGAGCAGCCCGCGGAACGTCGGCAGGTGCTCCCGGTTGTCCTGCAGGGCGTGGCGCAGGTAGAAGAAGAGGTTCTCCTGGCCCTTCGGGGTCGTGTCCTTGACCAGCTGGCGGGCGGTGCGCTCGGCCGCGAGGACGATGAGGTCGTAGCGGGTCTTGTCCATCGTGTCGCCGTGCAGGCGCTTCTTCTCGCGCATGAAGACCTCGTAGGACTGGCGGCACTCCTTGAAGATCTGCTCGGGCGTCATCTTCGGGTCCGTCCAGACATGCTTCTCCGCGTAGCCGTCGGCGATCGCGAGCATGTCGGGCCAGCGCTTGTCCTCGTCGGACACGTTGAACGCCACGCGCATGTCGCGCAGGAACCCGCGCCAGCGCTCGTGGTCGGCCTTGGGCCCGAGGTCCTCGAGGCAGGCGGCGGCCTCCTTCCAGGCGTCGATGGACAGCTCGGCGGCGTGGGTGGCGAAGCGCAGGCAGGCGTAGCGCCCCTCCTGGTCGGTGTTGGCGGCGTAGACGCGGGCCGCGAGGCGCAGGCGGAAGGCTTTCTCGTAATGGGACTTCATCCGGCGCTTGGGGTCGCCGGTGATCTGGACCTCGAACTCCCCGATGCTGCGGCCCGTCTGCGGGTCGCGGGTGTGGCCGTTCGCGTAGCCGTCGGCGTAGCGGCCGGTACCCGGCAGGTTGCGGGGTTCGTTGAAGGGGCGGAAGCCGTTGCCCATGTTCCACTGGTGGTTCGGCATCAGGTAGGCGAACCAGGCGTGGCCGCCGCGGTTGCCGTCGCCGCCGACGGAGGCCGCGGGGATGCCGTAGGCGCGCGCGGCGGTGGTGCCGAAGTGGGACTGGTCCATGCAGATGCCGCCGACCTCGAGGATCTCCTCGAGCGTGCCGCGGGTGAAGCTCTCCGCCAGCGGCTTGTAGGCCTTCTTGCCCGGCGGGGCCTTCGGGGGCTTGGCGCCCGTGACGAAGTCCATGCGGTAGTTGATCATCGGGTAGGCCTCGCTCCAATCCTTCTGCTGGTCGCCGTTGGCCAGCTTGAGCTTCCGGAGGTCGTTCTCCTTGAGGGCCCATTCCATCTCCTCGGTCGTCGCCTCGGCGCTCACCACCCAGATGAGCTCGTAGGGTTCGAGCTTCTTGAGGTCCGTCTCCAGCCGTTGGCGCTGGGCGTTGTCGCGGAAGTAGCGGTAGCGCTCCAGCGCGTCGACCGTGAAGCGCTCATGCTTGGGGTCGCGGGCGCGGGCGAAGGTGAACTTCTGATCGAAGACCAGGGCGGTCGCCACCTGCAGGTTGACGTACTTGCCCTTGAGCTCCTTGGCGTCGTCGTTGGCCAGGCGCGCCCAGACGCGGAGGGCGTTGCCGAGGTTGTCCCCGGGTTTGACGTTGGCGAGGAACAGCTCCATCCGTTCGGCGTCGCCCAGCAGCTCGATGAGGAAAGGCTGGACCTGCTCGTCGGTCATGAACTCCCGCAGGGTCTTCGGAGTCACCTGGCGCACGAAATCCGCCTGCGTCAGGCCGATCGCGAAGTAGTTGCTTTCCCAGAGGTCATCGAAGCGGCGGGCCCCGTCGGTCGCCGAGGTGGCGGTGAGCGCGGGGTACAGGCCGTAGCGGAGCCGGTCGTAATGGCTCTCCCACTTGCCGTCGTAGACCCGGGCCTTGGTGTCGGCCAGCAGCGTCGCGCGACACTGCGGGTCGCGGCGCGAGATGGAGTCGAACGGGTAGGGGCGGGGGGCCAGGGCGGGCAGTGCCTCCTTCACCGTCGGCGTCACCGCGGTGGCGGGGCCGGTCGGCTTGATCGGCGGCTCGACGGCGGGGCCGGTGCCGGCGGTGGTGCCCGGGACCGTCTCGGTGACGGCGGCGGGCGCGGTCTTGCCGCCGAAGAAACCGGCCACGTCATCGATCAGGCTGGGGGCGCCGTCCTTCTCCGTGAGTTCGCGCGGGTGCAGGGTGCGGTCATAGACGGCGTAGCCGAACCAAGCCGCGGCCACGAGCACCGGGAGGAGGATGCCGATGAGGATGGCTTCGCCGTTCGCGCCTTGGGACGAGGGCTTCTTTGTAGGCAGGGGTTTGGGTTCGAGCGGCGCACGCATGTCTGGGGTCACACCTTAGCCCTTTGCTTGGCCGGGTCAAAATCCAACCACGCGGCTGGGGTGAAATCACCCCGGAAAGCCCCGGATTAACGGGTGGGGCGTTATTTCGCGCCCTTCTCCGAGGCCTCTTTCGCCTTCTGGCCTTCCTTGCGCAGCCGGAGCCCGCGTTGCCCCTGACCGCATTTGCGGAAATACACGTACAGTTCCTCGGTCATCTCGAAGAACTCCGCGGCCGGCAGGTCGACCTTCCGCCGGAAGGTCCGCTCGGCATCGTCGAGGAAGCGCCGTTCCAGCGTCTCGTCCCCTTTCACCGTCGCGTAGTAATCGGCCAGCAGGCCGCGGAACTCGGCCATGTCGCCCGCGCAGTTCTCGAGGGCCTCGCGGTAGAGGGCGGAGATTTCCTTCTCGTTCGCGGACCGGTCCCGGGCGAGCACCCGGGCCGCGCGAGCGACCCCCGCGAGGTAGAGGTCGCGGCGGGCCGGGAAATCCCGGAGCCATCGGCGGAGACGATCCTCGAGCGTCCGGACGGCCTCGGCCGCGGGGACGCGCCCGAGGAGGAAGCGCGCCTCCTGCTCGTCCGCCAGGTCGCGCATGTCGGCGGAGTCGTCGAAGGCGCGGCGGAGTTCCGCCAGCGTCGCCGCCCACGGCGCGGTCGGCGCGGCCTCGTCGGTGGCCATCGCCGCGAGCCGTTCGCGCCAAGCCGGCAGGGAGCGGTCGCAGGCCTTGCACGCCGCGGCGAGACAGGCCTGTTGCCGCCCGGGATCGCCGAGCTGCGCGGCCAGCCGGGCCATCAGCCGCAACCGCGTGCACCGGTCGGCCTCCGGGCCCGTCCGCCGCCGGTCGACCAAGGCGGCCAGTTCGAACTCGCCCACGGGCAGCCCCGTCTGCGGATCCAAGGCGGTGCCGTTCGCGGCGCCGGTCGCCGGCCGGCCGAGCCCCAGCTCCCAGCGGCGCGGATCCTTCTGGAACGCGGCCCAGAGCGGCGGCGCGGTCCGGCCGGCCGCCCGGCCCTTCAGCGTGGCGGCGGGGATGCCGAAGGCCCGGGCGGATTCGACGGCGAAGGCGACCGGGTCGCCGCCGAACTTGAACGAGAATTCGAGCGACCCGGCGTCCACCTCCGCGATCTTCGCCTGGGCCGTCTTCGAAAGTTTCGGCTCGGCGTTCTTGCCTGCCGGCCGGTTCGTCGGCGTGAGGAGCTTGGCCAGCGTGCCGCCCTGCGCGACGAGCTCGAAGGTCTTGGCCCAGTCGTCCGCGTCGAGCCGGCGCAGCTTCGTCTCGGCGTGCGCCCAATGGAGGTCCGGATCGCCCGCCTCGCTGCCGGCGACCCAGAGCAGCGCGTCGACCGGCAGCTTGGTCACGTCGGTCTTCAGGCGACCCTCCTCGGCCGCGCTCCGGAAGAAGGCGTAGCGGGTCAGCGGGTTGATGGCTTCCTCCGGGTCCTGCGCCAGCGTCCGTTCGCGGTCGAAGACGAGGGCGAACGCGACCTGCAGACGGAGGTATTTGCCGCGCAGCGGCGCAGGGTCGGCGTTCCAGGCGAGCGCCCAGACCTTGAGGGCCGCCGGTACCTCATCCTCCGGTTTCACCTGCGCGAGGAACGTCTCCATCCACTCGGGGCGCCGGAGGAGCTCCTCGAGGAAACCCGCGAGGCCCTCGCTTTCGGCGAGGCGGCGCAGCGACTCCGGTCCGGTCCGCGTCGTGAAGCCCTCCGTCGAGCCGGCGCGGGCGATCAGCAGGGCCTGCCCGGCGCCGACGGCGAAGAGCGGGTCGCGCCAAAGTTCCTCGCAGGCTTTCCCCTCGGGGTCGGTCTTGGTCGCGATCAAGGCCGCTCGCAGGCCTGGTTGCAGTTTCGCGAGGTGCTCCTCCCAGCGACCGTCGAACAACCGGGCCCGCGTGTCCGCGAGCAACGCGGCGAGCTTCGTCGGGTCTCGTCGGGCCGCCGGGCTGAAATCGTACGGCGCGGGATCGAGCGGCGGCTTGGCGACCAGGTCGGCTTTCGCGGCTTCCGCCTTGCGGGGGCCGGTCCCGCCATCGACCCCGCCGATCCCGGGCGCCGGTTCGGGCTTCTCACCGCGCGGCTTGAAGAAATCGGCGAAGAAGCCGGCGTCTTCGCTCGGCGGCGGTGCGCCCGACCCGGGCGCGGGGGTCGGTGCGGTCGCGGAGGCGGGGGCGTTCGTCGCGGCGGGTCGAAGTTCCTGCTCCGGGCGCAGGGCGAGGACGCCGGCGGCCACGGCAAGGATGCCGAGTCCCGTCGCGCCTACCCAGACGAGACGGCGGCGGGACGCGGGGGTTGCCTCGGGAGCCGTCATGGTCGCGGTCCGACTATGACGCGGCCGGACCCTATGACAAAGGCTTAATACGTCCGCGCCGCAACGTCTCGGCGAGCGCGGGCGCCGTCGGCGACTTCCGGTGGGCGGCCAGCGACTCAGGGTCCCCGGCGTGGACGAGCCGGCCCCCGGCGTTGCCGCCTTCGGGCCCGATCTCCAGGATCCAGTCCGCCTCGGCGAGGACATCGGGGTGGTGCTCGATGACCACGACCGTGTGACCTTGGTCGACGAGCGCGTGGAGCAGCTCGATCAGGCGGCGGCAGTCCGACTGGTGCAGGCCGATCGTCGGTTCCTCGAGGATGTAGAGGTTGGGGCGGATCTCGCCGCGCGAACGCTCGCGGAAGGTCGGCAGGCCTTGCGCGAGCTCGCTCACGAGCTTGAGGCGCTGGGCTTCGCCGCCCGAAAGCGTCGGGCTGCTCTGGCCGAGCGTGAGGTAACCCAGCCCGGTCTTCACCATCAGGCCGCAGAGGTCGCCCAGCTTGGCGTCGAACGACAGGAACGCGGCGGCTTCCTCGAACGTCATCGCGAGCAGGTCGGCCGCCGACTTGCCGTTCCAGCGGATCGCCTTGGCGGCGGCCCCGTAGCGCGTGCCCGCGCATTCCTCGCAGGGGACGTAGGTGTCGGGCAGGAAGCTCATCTCGAGCTTGATGCGGCCGGCGCCGGAGCAGGCCTCGCAGCGGCCGCCGGAAGTATTGAACGAGAAGAAGCCGGCGCCATGACCGCGGATCGCCGCCTCGGGCAGGGACGCGAGGCGTTCGCGGATGAGGTCCCAGGCGCCGACGTAGGTCGCCGGCGTCGAGCGCGGCGTCTTGCCGATCGGCTCCTGGTCGACCACCACGAGCTGACGGAAGCCCTTGAGGCCGCTGAGCGTCGCGAAGGCGGGTTTGCCCTCGTGCGCCACCGCGGCGAGCGCCTCCTTGCCGGTCAGCCCGTCCTTCTTCTTCGCCAGCGCGGCGCGGATCGCCGGCGCGAGCAGGTCGGTGACCAGCGTCGATTTGCCGGCGCCGGAGACGCCGCAGACGACCGTGAGCCGGCCGACCGGGAGCTCGACGTCGAACCCCTTGAGGTTGCGCAGCGAGGCCTGCTTGAGCCGGACCCAGGCGGCGGGCGCGCCTTTGCCGGCGACCGGTCGCCGCGCGCCGCGGAGCGGGTGCGGGATGGCTTCCTTGAGGAACCGGCCGGTGACGGAGTCGGTCTGTTTCTCGAGCGCGGCCGCGGTGCCTTGCGCGACGATCCGGCCGCCGTGGACGCCGGCGCCCGGGCCGAGGTCCACCACGAGGTCGGCGGCGCGCATGGTATCCTCGTCGTGCTCGACGACCAGGACGGTGTTGCCGCGGTCGCGGAGGCCCTTGAGGGAGCCGATGAGGCGGTCGTTATCCCGCGGGTGCAGGCCGATGCTCGGCTCATCGAGCACGTAGAGGGCTCCGGAAAGCGTCGAGCCCAGCTGCGCCGCCAGCCGGATGCGCTGCGCCTCGCCGCCCGAGAGCGTGTCGGCGCCGCGGTCGAGCGCGAGGTAGCCGAGGCCGACCGAATCGAGGAAGCGCAGGCGCGCGGCGATCTCGGGCAGCAAGGCGCCCACGATGGCCTGTTCACGGGGCGCCAGCCTGAGCCCGGAAAGGAACGCGAGGGACTCGTCGGGCTGCAGGCGCAGCAGCCCGGGCAGCGAGAGCGAGCGGCCCTTGGGTCCGGCGAGCTTCACCGAGCGGCCGATCGGGCCGAGGCGTTCGCCCTGGCAGGTCGGGCAGACTTCCTCGCCGACGCGGTCCGCGATGGCGTTCTCGTTGATCGACTCCTCCTCGTCGGACGAGAAGGTCGCGACCTCGCGGCCGTGGCCGCGGCAATCCGGACACCAGCCGCGCGGCGAGTTCCAGGAAAGGTGCTTCGGGTCGACCTCGGGGAAGGATTCGCCGGTGGCGGGGTCGCTGCGCGACGTGGAGAGATAGGCGACCTGCCGGCCGTCCGGGCCGAGGAGCACGCACGCGTTCTTGCCGGCGGCGAGCGTCTGCCGGACGAGCGCGCGCAGGGCCTTCTCCCCGGACTCCTCGGTCTCGTCGGGCCGGCGGATCAGGCCGTCGGCGCGCAGTTCGCCGAAGACGGCGTCGACGTCGTGCTCGGCATAACGGTCGAGCCCGGCGAAGCCGTCGACCTTGAGCAACCGGCCGTCGCAGCGGAGCACGCGCAGGCCCTTCGTCTCGGCCCATTCGGCCAGGGGGCGATGGTGGCCCTTGCGGGACCGGACGAGCGGGGCGGCGAGGAGCAGCGCGCCTTTCTTCAGGGCCTTGGCCTTCCGGGCGATGAGGCGCACCACCGCATCCTCGGTCATCTCCTCGAGGGGTTCGCCCGTGGTCGGGCTGTGCAGCACGCCGGCGCGCGCGAAGAGCACGCGCAGGTATTGGGCCACCTCCGTGACCGTCGCGACGGTCGATTTCGCGGAGCCGCGGGTCACGCGCTGCTCGATGGCGACCGTCGGCGGCAGGCCCGTGAGCGCGTCGATGTCGGGCTTCGGCAGCTGCTCGACGAACTGGCGGGCGTAGGCCGAGACGCATTCGAGGAAGCGGCGCTGGCCTTCGGCGAAGAGGATGTCGAACGCGAGGGACGACTTGCCGGAGCCGGAGACGCCGGTCATCACCGTGAGCGAGCCATGCGGGATCTCCAAGGAGACATCCCGCAGGTTGTGCTCGCGGGCGCCGCGCAAGGAGATCGCGGTCGGGCGCGGCGCGGCGGGGCCGGTCGCGGCGGCGGCGAAGGCGTCGTCGCCCCGGGCGAGGAACCGTCCGGTGACCGTGCCGGCCTGCGCGACCGCGGCGGGCGGACCTTCGGCGACGAGGCGGCCGCCGGCGGGGCCGGCCTCGGGCCCCATCTCCAGGAGCCAGTCGCAGGCCTTCAGCACGTCGAGGTGGTGCTCCACCACGACGAGCGAGTGGCCGGCTTCCGTGAGCCGGTGCAGCAGGCCGATGAGGCGCGCCACGTCCTCGCGGTGCAGGCCCGTCGTCGGCTCGTCGAGCAGCAGGAGGGCGCCCGGCTTCCGCGCATCGATCCGGGAAAGGTAGCGGACCAGCTTGAGGCGTTGGGCCTCGCCGCCCGAGAGCGTCGTGAGCGGCTGGCCCATCGCGAGGTACCCGAGGCCGACCTCCTCGAGGCAGGCGAGCTGGGCGGAGGCCGGCGTGCGTTCGCCGAGGAACTTCCGCGCCTCGGTCACCGACATCGCGAGCAGGTCGCCGACGGACTTGCCGTCGTAACGGAAGCCCAGCACCTCGTCGCGGAAACGTTGGCCCTGGCAGGAGGGGCAGGGCAGGGCGACGTCGGAGACGAACTGCATCTCCACCGTCTCCCAGCCGGCGCCGCCGCAACGCTCGCAGCGGCCTTCGCCGGCGTTGAAGGAGAAGTGCGAGGGGGTGAGCCCGGCCGCCTTCGCTTCCGGCGAGTTGCCGAGCAGCGTGCGGATCGCGTCCCAGGCGCCGACGTAGAGGGCCGGGTTCGAGCGCGGCGTCCGCGTCGCGGGCGATTGGTCGACGAGCGCGACCTCCGCCGGTTCCCGGTCGAACTTCACCCATTTCGATTCCGCCGCCTCGTCGCCGGATTCCGGGTCGCGCCGGCCGATGACCTGATGGAGGAGCGTGGACTTGCCGGAGCCCGAGACGCCGCAGAGGCCGACCAGGCGGCCGAGCGGGATCGCGCAGGCGAAGTCGCGGAGGTTGTTGACCGTCGCGCCGGCGACGCGGAGGCGCGGGGTCGTGTCACCGACCGGGCGCGGGTCGCGGGTCTCCGGTGCGCGTCGGCCCGAGAGCCAGCCGCCCGTCGCGGAGTCCTTGACCTTGAGGATGCCCTGCGGAGGGCCTTGGTAGAGGAGGTGGCCGCCTTCGGCCCCGGGGCGCGGCCCGATCTCGATCAGCCAATCCGCGGCGCGCATGACGGACTCGTCGTGCTCGACGACCACCACGGTATTGCCCTGCGCGACGAGGCCGCGGAGGATGCCCACCATGCGCGACAGGTCCCGCGCATGCATCCCCACGCTCGGTTCGTCGAGGACGAAGACGGTGTCCGCGAGGCAGGCGCCCAGGCAGGAGGTGAGGTTGACGCGCTGCACCTCGCCGCCGGAGAGCGTGCGCGAGAGGCGGTCGAGCGCGAGGTAGCCCAGGCCGACGGCCTCCAGGTAGCCGAGGCGGGCGAGGATGGCCTCGAGGGCGTGGTCGGCCGGGTGGCGCGAATCCTTGGGCGCGAGCGGCGCGAGCAGCGTGCGCAACTCGGTCACGGGCAGGGCGTAGAGCTCGGGCAGCGTCCGGCCCTGCCAGCGCCAGCAGAGCGACTCCTCGCGGAAGCGGCGGCCGCGGCACGTCGGGCACTCCTCGTAGGCCCGCCAGCGGGAGAGGAACACACGCACGTGCATCTTGTAGGTGCTCGACTCCAGCCAGCGGAAGAACCCGCGGACGCCGTACCACTTGCTTTCCCATTCGCCGGGGACGTACGTGGGGTCGCCCTCCTCGATGAGCCGACGCTGCGCGGCCGTCAGCTTCTTCCAGGGCACGTCCATCGGGATGCCCGCTTTCCGGCACGCCTTGGCGAGGTCGCGCTGGCTCTCGCCGTAGACCGTCCCTTGGAACGGGGCGATGGCGCCTTCGGCCAGCGTCAGCGTCGGGTCGGGGATGATCTTCTTCCAGTCGAGGCCGATGACCCGGCCGAAGCCGCGGCAGGCCGGGCACGCCCCGACGGGCGAGTTGAAGGAGAAGAGCGCGGGCGACGCCGGGCGGAATTTCCGTCCGTCCACGGGCGACTCGAGCAGCTCGCTGTAGCGCGCCACCTCGGCGCCGGCTTCGTCCAGGATCCGCAGGCGCCCGCCGCCGAGCCGGAACGCCGCGAGCGCGGCCTCGTGGAAACGCGCGGCTTCGGCCGGGGCGACCGTCACGCGGTCCTGCACCACCAGCAGCTCGGCCGCCTCGGCGGGGATGGGCTCCTCGCCGAGGCGTAGCCGTCGGTCGGCGACATAGGCGCGGTTGAAGCCCGCCTTCACGAATTCGTCCGCCACCGTCGCCCACGCGAGGTCGGCGGGCTTCGCGACCGCGAAGGTCAGCGTCACGGGTCGGCCGGCCTGGCGGGCCAGGCAATCTTCCCAGGCGGCCGCGGGTCCGCGCGGCGCGAGCGGCTGGCCGGAAGCCGGGTCGATGAGCTGCGCCCGGTGCGCGAACCACACCTTGAACCAATCGCACAGCTCCGTCATCGTCCCGACGGTCGAGCGCGAGGTCCGCACGGCGTTGCCTTGCTTGATCGCCACGGACGGACGGACGTTCTCGGCGGAGTCCAGCGCGGGCGCCGGGAGCAGCTCGAGGAATTGGCGGACGTAAGGGCTGAAGGTCTCGACGTAGCGACGCTGCCCTTCCGCGTGGAGGGTGTCGAAGACGAGCGAGGACTTGCCCGCGCCGCTGAGGCCCGTGACCACCACCAGCCGGCCGACGGGGATATCGAGGTCGAACCCTTTCAGGTTATTCTGGCGGACTCCGCGGAGGCGAATGGCGTCGGGTCGGGGGGCGGACATCGGACCGTTCAACGGAAGGGAAACCGCGGGCTTGGCAAACCCGCGCTCAGTTTCCGCAGTCCATCCAGCCGGCGGGCGTGACCAACGCGTGCAGGGCGAGGTCGTGCGGCTCCGTCGGGACGACGTCGAGGACCTGCTGGGCGTAGGCGAAGCCGATGCGCCGGCAACCGGCGGGCAGGCGCGCGAGCAGGCGGTCGTAGTGACCGCCGCCATGGCCGAGCCGCCCACCGCGGCGATCGAAGCCCAGTCCCGGGACCACGATGAGCTCCGGCTGGTCCGGCGGCAGGATCGGACGATCGTCGGCGGGTTCCCGCACGCCTTGCGCCGAAAGCACCAGCGGGGTATCCGCGGCGACGACCCGCAAGGTCACGCCCGCCGCGTCCACCCGCGGCAGCGCGACCGTCTTGCCGGCCGCATGGGCGGCGGCGCGGAGGGCGGCGGTGTCCAGTTCGGCGCCGTAGGCTTGATAAAGAGCCACCACGCGGGCGGCCCGCCAGGCGGCGGAAGCGAGCATGCCGGCGGTGGCGGCGTCCGCGGCGACGCGACGTTCGTCCGCGCTCAGCGCGCGCCGCGCGGCCAGCAGCGTCGTGCGCAGCCGCGCCTTGAGCTCCCGCGTCTCCATGCGCTCAGAAAAGCCGGTTGAGCGTGAGAGTCAACAGGACGACCGGGAGGTACAGGATCGAGGCGAGGAAGAAAGGCTTCGCGACTTCGGCCCGGCGGTGCGGCAAGGCGAAATCCAGGCTGAGCTTGAAGAACCAGATGCCGGCCACCAGCGAGACCCAGAGGAACGGGCTGGCCCAGCCGCGGAGCGTGCCGGCGGCTTCGGCGGGGGCGAAGAACGTCATCGCGAGGCGGCCGGCCACGAAGAGCATCGGGATGATGAACGCGGTGGACCAGAGCGCGGCGGTGCGCCCCGAGGGATCGGTCACCGTCGCCACCTTGAAGCCGCCGCGCGCGTAGTCCTCGCGGCACATGACCGCCAAGGCCATGAAGTGCGGGATCTGCCAGCAGAAGAGCAGGGCGAAGAGCAACCATCCCATCGGGTCGATGTCGCCGTGGGGCCGGCCTTGGCCGAGCTTGGCCGCGGTGCCGATGATGGGTGGAATGGCGCCGGGCAGGGAGCCCACCAAGGTACACCAGGAAGTGACGGACTTGAGCGGGGTGTAGAGCAGCAGGTAGCTCACGACGGTCGCGAGCGTGAGGAAGCCCGCCAGCGCGTTGGCCCCCAGCCAGACCAAGGTCACGCCGGCCGTGGCCAGCGCGCCACCGAAGAGCAGCACGGCGCCCGGGTGGATCAGCCGGGCGGGGATGGGGCGATGCTTCGTGCGCTCCATGCGGGCGTCGGCCTCGCTTTCCCACCACATGTTCAGCGCCCCGCAACCGCCGGCGGCCAGCGCCGTACCCACGGCGAGCGCGACGAGCGTCCGGGCCTCCGTCGGCCCATGCGGGTCGCTGCAGAAATAACCCGCGAGCGCCGTCAGGACGGAGAGGAACGACAACCGGGGCTTGGTCAGCTCCAGGAAGGCGGCGGGGACGGAGCCGGCGCGTGCGTTCATGCTCAAGGTGGTGGCGGTTTTCGGCGAAAGGTTAAAGGCAAAACGACCTGCGGCCGGATTTCGCCGTTCAGACGTCGCCGAGGGCGCCCTCGCGGCGGTGCGCCAGCAGGGTGCCGGCGACCACCAGCGAGAAGAGGGCGGCCCCGCTGACGAGGTGCACCGTACGGACATGCGGATTCTGCGGCAGCTGGATCGCGAGGATGCCCAGCGTGAGCTGGAGCGCGAGCAGGGTGGCGATGCCGCCGCCGAACCGGCGTCCGCCCCGCAGCAGGGCGAGGGCGAAGGCCCCGACGGCCAGGGCGGCGAGCAGGGCGCCCGAGCGGTGCAGGAAATTGAACCACCAGAGCGCGCCCGTGCCCTGCGCGGGGACGAACCAGTCGACCGGGGAGCCGCCGCTCACCCAGGTGGTGAGGCGGTTCTGGCGCATCAGGGCCCCGGCGAGGATCACCGCGAGCGTCAGGCCGGCCGCCCAGCGGCCGAGACGACGGGTCGCGGCGCCCGCGCTCGCGGCGGTGTCCGCCCAGCCCCGCGTGTGACCGAGCGCGATGGCGGCAAGCAGGGCGATGGTCAGCTGGGCGTTGACGGCGTGGGCCACCGCGAAGGCGACGGCCTTGAAGTTACCCTCCCCGCCGACATTGAGTTTGTCGAGCAGCACGCGCAGTCCGCCGAGCCCGCCCTGGAGGAGGACGAGGGCGAGCAAGCCGTAGGCGGCGAGGCGGACGAGCCGCCGCGGTTCGCGGCGCGCGTGCGCGACGGCGAGGGCGACGATGAGAAGGCCCAGGCCGGTCGCCGCGAGCCGGTGCGAATGCTCCGCGAACTTGTCGATCTCGGTGAGCCAGCCCGGGGGGTTGACCGAGCCGTTCGAGAGCGGCCAGTCGAGGAAGGCCATGCCCGCCTGGATGCTCGTCGTGAAGCCGCCGGCCTGCAGGACCAGGACCGCCCAGAGCAGCGTCGCCCAGCACAGCCCCAGGAGGAGCCGGTCCGGTCGGGTGCGGGCGGGAGCGGTCATGCGTCCATCAGACGAGGCCGCCGCGCGGGCGCAAATCCGATTCGAAGCCGTCCGCGCTCTTAAGCGGGGACGATGGGGCCCATCAGCCGCCCGCGGCGCGACCGAACGCCCGGATCTTGGCGACCAGGTTGGTCAGGCCGTTGCGGCGGTTGGGCGAGAGATGCTGGGTGATCCCGACCGCGGCGAGGAACTCCGCGTCGGTGGCGGCCACCTCGGCGGGGCTGGCGCCGTCGTAGAACTCGCAGACCAGCGTCGCCACGCCCTTGGTGATCAGGGAGTCCGCGTCGCAGCGGAAACGGCACCGGCCCGCTTCGAGCGAAGGGACCAGCCAGAGGTTGGAGGTGCACCCTTCGACCAGGAAGGCGTCCAGCTTGAGTTCCGCGGCCAGCGCGGGCGCCGACTTGGCCCGGTCGATGACATACTGGAAACGTTCGTGGTGGTCGCCGAACGGCTCCAGTTCGGCGATGAGTTGGGCGCGGCGCGCGGCGAGATCCATGGGCGCTCAGCGACCTTCGAGCGCGGCGGCGTCGAGGCCGGGCCGGATCAGGGTTTGCAGCGCGGTCTCCAGCTTGAGCGCCTGGGCCGCGGGTAACTTGGCTTCGGTACGCAGCCAGGACAGGGCCTCCTGCCAGACCAGCGGGGAAGGCCGGCGCAGGGTCTGCAGGTACTCCAGCTCATCGGACATCGACTTGCGGCTGCCGTAGGCGTCGGTCAGGCCGGCCAGGAGCCGGGCCCGCACGTAATCCGCGCGGAGTTGGGAGTGGTTCGGGTGGACCTGCACACCGGCCTCGAGGATCCGGACGGCGGCTTCCGAGGCGCGGATCACGCGCAGGTGGCGGCCGACGGACCGATAGGCTTCGGGACCGAGGTCCTTGGCCCGCAGGAACTCCGCGAGGTAGCGGTCGCCGATGTCGCGCTCGCGCTTGGCGGTCGCCTCATCGGGCTTGTTGCGGGCGTAGTGCGCGATACCGACGATGGCTTGGATGAGCGGACGGTTGGAATGGAAGAAGGCCGGGTCGGCGGCGGAAACCTGCTGGTGCTGGGCGATCACCTGATCGGGCAGGCCGGCGTTGAGCAGGGCCTCCAGGTGCAGGGCCGCGAAGGTCGCGCTTTCGAAACCGCGGGCGGCGGCGACGCTCGTGAGGGCGGCGGTGAGGCCGTCGTAGCCTTTCTCGGCCGCGTAGTTGGCCAAGGCGATCATGGCCCCCGAGTTGGTCTCGAACTTGGCTTTGATCGTCTGCAGTTCCTTTTCGTACTCATCCTTCAACCCGAGCTTGTCCAGCAACTGCAGGCGCTGGATGCGAGGGAAGGGGGCCTTCTCGTTGAGCGCGATCCGTTCCTGGTTCACCGAAAGGGCCATCCGGGTCTGGCCGAGCAGGATATGGAAACGGGTTTGCTGGGAGAGGATGGCGTCCCGGGCGGTGGGGTCCTTGACGGCGCCGCCCTTGGTTTCCAAGAGCGTGAGTCCCTCTTGGGTCTTGCCGCCGTCGAAGAGCGCCTTGGCTTTGAGCAGTAGACCATTGGGGAAGTTATCCAAGTTGTTTATGGTGATGGTTTTGACGCAATCAGGGTACTTGCCGGACCAGTACTGGGAGGTCGCCGTGGCCAGGGCGATGGCCTCGCGCGTGGCTTGGGGTAGGTCTTTCCCGACCCGGAGGAGTTTCAATCCTTGATCGATTACTTCGCTGTCGCGTTCTTTTAACTGAAGGAACTGGAAATAGCGTTCCAAGTAGTCCCGACCCAGTTTATCGTTAATTTCGAGGAATTCCAGGCCGTGACGCATGGTCTGGATGGCGTCATCGGTCCGCCCCAACTTACCGTGTAAGAAGTTGGCGTAGAAGAGTTTAGCCTTGGGGTTGGCGGGATTGCAGCGCACGGCGATCTCGGCCAGGCGCAGGGTTTCGCTCGGCTTATCGGCCGCTTGGGCCTCCATGGCCCGGTCGAGAAAGAATTCCGCCAACTTCGAAAGGTGTTCCTGGCGAATCTGGAGGGCCTTCTCGGGCTGATCCTCGATCCTGGATAAAGCGAGTTGGACGAACTGGCGCAGGAGGGTGTCCTTGACCAATTCCGCCCGGATATAGGTCTTACGGGCGTAGGAGGATACCAACTCGGGGGTCTTTCCCGCCGGCAAACCCGTCAAAAAGATGATTTCCCCGTCCGAATCATCCTCTTTGGCGGTCGGGGCGGGCTTGGCCGACGAAGCAGGCGCCGGGGAGGGCGGGGCAGGAGTCGGCGTGGGGTCAGCTGCCAGACCGAGGCCCGGGAGTCCAAGGGCTAGTGCGAGCAGCAGGTGCGGACGGGACATAGACCCCGACTCTGGCCGTTGGGCGGAAATTGTCCCGCATAAAAGAAAGGTCGGCGACCCGGGCCCGCACCCCCCGTAAAGAAACCTTAAAACCAAAGCACTTTCCGCTTGCATGAGGGGCTTCGACCCCTATGCCCAAACCCTCTTTTCCCTATTTACCGAGGTCCATGCCTACCATCAACCAGCTCGTCCGCAAGCCGCGGATCCAACCCAAGGCCAAGTCCAAGTCGCCGGCCTTGAACAACTCCCCCTTCCGCCGCGGCGTCTGCGTCCAGGTCATGATCCGCACGCCGAAGAAGCCGAACTCGGCCCAACGCAAGTGCGCCAAGGTGCGCCTGACGAACGGCCAGGAAGTCATCACCTACATCCCCGACGAAGGCCATAAGCTCCAGGAGCACTCCGTCGTCCTCGTCCGCGGCGGCCGCGTGAAGGACCTCCCGGGCGTCCGCTACCACATCGTCCGCGGCCCCCTCGACTGCTCCGGCGTCGAGAAGCGCCGTCGCTCCCGCTCCAAGTACGGCGTCAAGCGCCCGAAGGAGAAGAAGGCCTAATCCGTTTCCGCACCCAACTCCCTTAGACCATGTCTCGTCGTCGCAAAGCAGCCAAGCGCGCCCACCTCCCGGACGCCCGTTACGGCTCCCCCCTCGTCAGCCAGCTCATCAACGTCGTGATGAAGTCCGGCAAGAAGTCCATCGCCCAGGGCATCGTCTACGGCGCGATCGAGAAGGTCAGCGAGAAGCTGATGAAGGGCAACCCCGTCGAGCTGCTGCTCGGCGCCCTCGAGAACTGCCGCCCGAAGCTGGAGGTCAAGAGCCGCCGCGTCGGTGGCGCCACCTACCAGGTCCCCGTCGAGGTCAGCCACGAGCGCCAGAACAGCATCGCGCTGCGCTGGGTCGTCGCCGCCGCCGCCGGCCGCAAGGGCACCACGATGTCCGAGGCGCTCGCCGCCGAGGTCGTCGACGCCTACAACAACACCGGCAACGTGGTGAAGAAGCGCGAAGAGACGCACAAGATGGCCCAGGCCAACCGTGCCTTCGCCCACCTGAAGTGGTAATCCGTCCCCTCCCGACCTCCGCCTGATTCCCGGTCCCGACCATGGCCAAGCTTTCCGAACTCAACTCCCCGTCCCGCGCGTTCCCCCTGGAGCACACGCGCAACATCGGCATCGCCGCGCACATCGACGCCGGCAAGACGACGACCACCGAGCGCATCCTCTTCTACACCGGCGTGGTGCATAAGATGGGCGAGGTGCACGACGGCACCGCCACCACCGACTGGATGGAGCAGGAGCGCGAGCGCGGCATCACCATCACGGCCGCCGCCATCTCCGCGGGCTGGAAGACGAAGGAAGGTCACTTCGCGAACATCGACCACCGGATCAACATCATCGACACCCCGGGCCACGTGGACTTCACGGCCGAGGTCGAGCGCTCGCTCCGCGTGCTGGACGGCGCCGTCGCCGTCTTCTGCGCCGTCGCCGGCGTGCAGCCCCAGTCCGAGACGGTCTGGCGCCAGATGAACAAGTACGGCGTCCCGCGCGTCGCCTTCGTCAACAAGATGGACCGCACCGGCGCCGATTACTTCGGCGCGGTCGACGACATCCGCACCAAGCTCAAGGGCAACGCCCACCCGCTCTTCATCCCGATCGGCCAAGGCGAGGAGTTCAAGGGCATGATCGACCTGATCAAGAACGTCGCCTACCTCTACGACGAGACCGACCCGAAGGGGATGAAGTACCACACGATCGAGATCCCCGAAGGCCAGAAGAAGGAAGCCGCCGAGTGGCGCACCAAGCTCATCGAAGGTCTCGCCGACTTCGATGACGTCCTCGCCGCCAAGTACCTTGACGGCCAGGAAGTGACCATCGACGAGATGCGCACCGGCATCCGCAAGGCCACCCTCTCCCTCAACTTCATCGGCGTCATCCCCGGTTCCGCCTTCAAGAACAAGGGCGTCCAGATGCTCCTCGACTGCGTCGTCGACTTCCTCCCCTCGCCGGTCGACATGCGCCCGCAGCGCGCTTTCACCGACGACGGCGACAAGGAGATCGCCATCGGTCCGGACGACAAGGCCAAGGTCACCGGCCTCTGCTTCAAGCTCTGGTCCGACCCGCACGTCGGCCAGCTCGTCTTCTACCGCGTGTACCGCGGCCAGCTGAAGAAGGGCGAAGCCCTTTACAACCCGCGCACCCGCAAGAACGAGCGCATCTCGCGCATCGTGCTCCTCCGCGCCATGGACCGCGAGGAGATCGAAGTCGCCTACTCCGGTGACATCTGCGCCATCATCGGCCCGAAGGACATCGCCACCGGCGACACCCTCACCGCCGAGGACGACCTGGTCCTCGAGAAGACCACCTTCGCCGAGCCCGTGATCTCGATGTCCATCGAGCCGAACTCGAAGGGTGACCAGGAGCGTCTCTCCATCGGCCTGCAGCGCCTCGCCCAGGAAGACCCGACCTTCCGCGTGACCTCCAACCCGGAGACCGGCCAGACCCTCATCTCGGGCATGGGCGAGCTCCACCTCGAGATCATCGTCGACCGCCTCAAGCGCGAGTTCAAGGTCGAGGCCAAGTCCGGCAAGCCCCAGATCTCCTACCGCGAGACCATCAACGTCGCCTCCGAAGGCGTCGGCAAATTCATCCGCCAGTCCGGCGGCCGCGGCCAGTACGGCCACGTCGAGATCAAGCTCGAGCCCAACCCGGTCGCCGGTCGTGAGGCCGAGGCCAAGGGCGAGGAAGTCATCAACGAGATCGTCGGTGGCGTCATCCCCAAGGAATTCATCAAGCCCGCCACCGAAGGCATCCTGGAAGCCGCCAACAACGGCACCGTCGCCGGCTACCCGGTGATCAACTTCCGCGCCCGCATCGTCTTCGGCTCCTTCCACGAGGTGGACTCGAACGAAATGGCGTTCAAGATGGCCGGCATCTTCGCCTTCAAGGAAGCCATGAAGGACGCCAAGCCGATCCTCCTCGAGCCGATCATGAAGGTCGAGGTCGTCACCCCGGAGGAATACCAGGGCGACATCATGGGCGACCTGAACCGCCGCCGCGGCCAGATCCAGGGCATGGAGACCAAGGCCGGCCTCTGCAACATCGACGCCCGCGTCCCGCTGGCCGAGATGTTCGGCTACTCGACCGACGTCCGCTCCCTGTCCAAGGGTCGCGCCTCCTACTCGATGGAGCCCGCCAACTACGAGCCCGTCCCGGCCCAGATCCTCAAGCAGGTCGTCGAGACCTCCTCGCGCGCCCCGGCTCGCACCTAACCCTCCCCCCACCCGAGAAACTTCCCGATGGCCCGCACCAAAATCCGCATCAAGCTCAAAGGTTTCGACTACCGCATGGTCGACCAGTCCGCGAACGAGATCGTCGACACCGCCAAGCGCACGGGCGCCCGCGTCGCCGGTCCCGTGCCGCTCCCGACCGCGATCGAGCGCCTCACGGTCAACCGCTCCCCGCACGTGGACAAGAAGTCCATGGACCAGTTCGAGATCCGCACGCACAAGCGCCTGATCGAGATCATGGACCCCAATTCCCAGACCGTGGACGAGCTGAAGAAGCTGAACCTGCCTTCTGGGGTTGACATTAACATCACCGTCTAACTCCTCAACCCTTCCACCTTAACCCTCAACCCAACGCAGGCTGCGCCAGCGCCCCTCTTCAGGACCAAGACTTCCGCAAGGAAATCCCAAGCCTAATGCAGGTCAGCAATGACCAAACGGCCTTCACCGGCCACCTGCCTCTTAGAAAATGAAACACCAGCTACTCGGTAAGAAAATCGGCATGACCCAGGTTTACGACGGGGAGAACAACCTCGTCCCTGTCACGGTCGTCCAAGCGGGCCCCTGCCCCGTCACGCAGGTCAAGACCAAGGCCACCGACGGCTACAACGCCGTCCAGATCGCCTTCGGCCCCCAGAAGGAGAGCCGGCTCTCCGCGGGCGAGGTCGGCCACCTCCGCAAGGCGGGCGTCGCCCCCCACAGCCATCTCCACGAGATCCGCCTCGCCGACGACGCCAAGGGCGACGTCGCCAAGGTCGGCGACGTCATCACCGTCGAGAAGTTCACCGCCGGCCAGATGGTCGATGTCATCGGCACCGTCAAGGGCCGCGGCTTCCAGGGCGTCATGAAGCGCCACAACATGGACGGCCAGCCGGACTCCCACGGTCACATGATGCACCGCCGCATCGGCTCGATCGGCATGCGCCAGACCCCCGGTCACGTCTTCAAGGGCAAGCGCATGCCCGGCCACATGGGCCAGGTGCAGCGCACCGTCCAGAACCTTCGCGTCGTGCAGGTGCTCGCCGAGAAGAACCTCCTCCTCATCAAGGGCAGCTTCCCCGGCGCCAACGGCGAGGTCGTCCTCGTCCGCCCGGCCAAGAAGGCCATCGCCGCCAAGTAATCCCTCCAGCACCTCAGCGATATGAAGCTCAAAGTTTACAAGTCCGACGGCACCTCCTTCGCCGAGAAGGAGTTCGACATCCCCACCTTCGAGGGTGACAAGGGCGTCGCGCTGCTCAAGCAGGTCATCGTCTCCTACCAGGCCAACAAGCGCCAGGGCACTTCCAAGACCAAGGACTACGGCGAGGTCGCCGGCTCCGGTAAGAAGATCCTCCCGCAGAAGGGTTCCGGCGGCTCCCGCCATGGCGACAAGCGCGCTCCCCAGCTCTTCAAGGGCGGCATCGTCTTCGGTCCGCGTCCCCGCGACTGGTCCAAGACCATCACGACCCAGGCCAAGAAGATCGCCCTGCAGCGCGCCCTCTTCGAGCTCGCCAAGGACGGCGGCCTCTCGGTGATCGAGAAGTTCGAGGTCGCCCAGCCGAAGACCAAGCTCTTCGCCAAGGTCCTCACCTCCGTCTCCCCCGAAGGCAAGCGCCTCCTGGTCGTCGACAGCGCCTGGTCCGAGCCCGTGCTCCGCGCCAGCCGCAACCTCGAGCGCGCCATCTTCTCCAACTCCTCCAACCTCAACGCCCTGGACCTCGTGCGCACGCCCCGCGTCCTGATCAGCGAAGCGGGCCTCAAGAAGGTCCTCGAGCGCACCAAGAACTGAGGACCCATCCAATGAAGCCTGCTTCCGACATCATCAGCCGCCCGATCCTCACGGAAAAGGCCTCCGGCTTGGCCGAGGCCAACAAGTACGTGTTCGAGATCCTGCCCGGCGCCGACCGCGCCCAGGTCAAGACCGCCATCGAGGCCTCCTTCAAGGTCACCGTGCAGAAGGTCAACATCCTCGTCCGCAAGGGCAAGGTCCGCCGCAGCCGCCTCGGCGGCGGTGCCATCTACCAGGAGACGACCTCCCGCCGCGCGATCGTGACCCTGAAGAAGGGCGACGTCATCTCCCTCGCCTAATCCCGGAGCCCGCATCCCACCATGCCTCTCATCACTTCCCGCCCCATCACTCCCGGTCAGCGCTTCCTTGTGCGCGTCAAGACCGAGGGTCTCCATCGCGGTCGCTCGGTGCCCAAGCTCACCGAGAGCAACCACCGCGCCATGGGCCGTAACTGCTACGGCCGCATCACCTCCCGCCGCCGGGGCGGAGGCCATAAGAAGCTCTACCGCAAGGTCGACTTCCGCCGCGACCGCATCGACGAGGTCGCGACCGTGCTCCGCATGGAGTACGACCCGAACCGCACCTCGCACCTCGCCCTGATCGAGTACGCCGACAAGTCCCAGGCCTACATCCTCGCTCCGGACGGCCTCAAGGTCGGCGACAAGGTCGTCAGCACCAACACCGCCCAGGAACAGCTCACGCCCGGCCTCTCCCTGCCGCTGCGCCTGATCCCCCCGGCCACCTTCATCCACTGCATCGAGATCGAACCCGGCAAGGGTGGTCAGCTCGCCCGCTCCGCCGGCGGCTTCGCCCAGCTCCTGGGTCTCGAAGGCGATCGCGTGATCCTGCGCATGCCCTCGGGCGAGCAGCGTTACCTCAACGCGGATGGTCGCGCGACCGTCGGCATCGTCGGCAACGTCGACCACCACAACGCCAGCCTCGGCAAGGCCGGTCGCAACCGCTGGAAGGGCCGTCGCCCGCGCCAGCGTGGTATGTCCATGAACCCGGTCGACCACCCGAACGGCGGTGGCGGCGGCAAGAAGAAGGGCGGCGGCGGTCGCCAGCACCTGAAGTCCCCCTGGGGTCAGCTCGCGAAGGGTTTCCCGACGCGCACCAAGGCGAAGGCTTCCAACAACCAGATCATCGTCCGCCGCAACGGCCGGAAGGTGAAGCAGGTCTAACCCCCGTCCCGCACTCTCACCATGGCACGCTCTCGCAAAAAGGGATTCTTCGTCGACCCGCACCTCGTCGACAAGGTCATCGCCGCCCAGAAGGCCAACAGCCGCAAGCCGATCAAGACCTGGTCGCGCCGTTCGACGGTCACCCCCGATTTCATCGGTCTCAACCTCGAGGTCCACAATGGCAAGGCCTTCGTCGCCGTCTATGTGACGGAGAACATGGTCGGCCACAAGCTCGGCGAGTTCGCGCCCACGCGCACCTTCCGCCAGCACACCCAGCCTTCCCGCAAGGAAGCCCAGTAATCCTCCTCGTGCGCGCCGCCTCCGCCATGCTCTTCCTGCCCGTCGCCGCCTTCGCGGCCGGCGCGGGGGCGCTTGGTTCGGCGGAAGCGGACGGCAAGGGCGCCGTCGTCCAGGTCCTCGCGGGCCGGGACGCCGATCTGGTGGTCGTGTCCGGCGGTCATGACCGGGGCTTCCGCCCCGGCGCCGTCTGCACGGTGAGCCGCGACGGCCGTCCTTTCGGCACCGTCGTCGTCGCCGAGTCCGCCCGCGCCCGTTCGGTCGCGCTCATCCTTTCGCTCGACCCCGCCGCCGATTCGTCCGCCGCCCGCATCCTGCCCGGCGACGTCGTCGCGACCCGCGCCAATCCCCGCATCTAACCCTCCCCCTTTATCATCGTCATGGAAGTCCACGCCACCACCCGTTTCGCCCGCATGTCGCCCCAGAAGGTGCGCGAAGTCGCGCGCCAGATCCAAGGCCTCCCGGCCGAGGAAGCCATCCAGCTGCTCCGCTTCATCCCGCGCAAGTCCGCCCGTCTCCTCGGGAAGACCCTCGCGAGCGCCATCGCGAACGCCGAGAACAACCACAACCTCTCCAGCAGCGACCTTGTCGTCGTCTCCGCCACGGTCAACCAGGGCCCCGTCCTCAAGCGGTCGATGCCCGCCGCCCGCGGTTCCGCCCACCCCATCCACAAGTCCATGAGCCACATCCGCGTGGCCCTGGCCTCCGCCACCAAATAATCTCCGCACCCACATGGGCCAGAAAGTAAATCCGATCGGCTTCCGTCTAGCCGTCCGCCGCAACTGGGAATCCCGCTGGTACGCCACCAAGCGCGACTTCCCGGCCTTCATCCTGGAGGACTACCGCATCCGCGAGTTCCTCAAGGAGAAGCTCCGCCAGGCCGCGGTGCCCCGCATCTTCATCGAGCGCGCCGGCCAGAAGGTCCGCGTCCGCATCTGGACCGCCCGCCCGGGCATGGTCATCGGCCGCAAGGGCGACGACCTCAAGCTGCTCCGCGGCGAGATCCAGAAGGTCGCCGGCAAGGCCCGCATCGAGGACATCATCCTCGAGGTCAACGAGGTGAAGCGCCCCGACCTCGTCGCCCAGCTCGTCGCCGAGAACATCGCCCTCCAGCTCGAGCGCCGCATCTCCTTCCGTCGCGCCATGAAGAAGGCCGTCCAGACGACCATGACCAATGGCGCCGATGGCATCCGTATCCGCCTCGGCGGTCGTCTCGGCGGCGCCGAGATCGCCCGCGTCGAGTCCGCCCGCGTCGGTCGCGTGCCGCTCCACACCCTCCGCGAGAACATCGACTACGGCTTCACCGAGGCCCGGACGCTGGCCGGCAAGGTCGGCATCAAGTGCTGGATCTGCGCCAAGGACTCCGAGTTCTAAGCCCTCCGCTTCCTCCCCCTCTAAAACTAGCTCACCATGGCCAATCTCCAACCCGCTCGCACCAAGTGGCGCAAGCACCGCAAGGGCAAGATCCGCGGCAACGCGACCGCCTGCAACACCCTCGACTTCGGTGATTTCGGCATCCAGTCCCTGGACCGCGCCCGTATCCCCGCCAACCAGATCGAGGCCGCCCGTATCGCCATCTCCCGCGCCCTCAAGCGCAAGGGCAAGATGTGGATGCGCATCTTCCCGCACACCCCGGTGACCAAGAAGCCGGCCGAAGTCCGCATGGGCTCGGGCAAGGGTTCCGTCGAGTACTACGTCGCCGTCATCAAGCCCGGCACCATGATGTTCGAGGTCGCCGGCGTCCCCATCTCCGTCGCCCGCGAGGCCATGCGCCTGGCCGACACCAAGCTCCAGGTCCGCTGCCGCTTCGTGGCCCGCGAGGAACTGGAAAAGTATTGATGCCCCCGGCTCCGACCACCCATAACTGACCCTTTTCACCGATGTCCAAGTACCAGAAAGACAAGCCCTCCGCCGCCTCGGCCCTCCGTCCGCTGGCCCCCGCCGAGCTCCAGAAGCGCGTGCGCGAGGCCCGTGAGGAACTGTTGCAGCTCCGCCTCCGCCAGGCCACCGGCGCGGTCGAGAATTCCGCCCGTTTCCGCGCCCTCCGCAAGGAAGTCGCCCGTTGCCTGACCATCCTCTCCGGTCAGGCCCAGAAGAAGTAACCCACCTCCAACCCACGTTTCCCGATGTCCGAGTCCCGCTCCAACCGCAAGACCCTCACCGCCGTCGTCGTCTCCCGCACCGGGGACAAGTCGATCAAGGTCAACTTCCAGTACACCGTGCCGCACCCCGTGTACGGCAAGGAGGTCAAGCGCCGCACCGTGCTGCACGCCCATGACGAGAAGAACGAGTGCAAGACCGGCGACCGCGTCGAGATCATGGAGACCCGCCCCCTTTCCAAGCTGAAGCGCTGGCGCGTGATCCGCGTCGTCGAAGCGGCCAAGATCGCCGCCCCCGGCATCGACGAATAAGCCCCGGCCCACCTCCCGACCCATACTCTCATGATCCAGATGCTTTCCCGGCTCGACGTAGCCGACAACACCGGAGCCCGCAAGGTGCGGATGATCCGCCGCCTGGGCCAGCTGACCGACACCGCCGGCATCGGCGACATCATCATCTGCTCCGTCAAGGACTCCACCCCGGACGCCCAGGTCAAGAAGGGCTCCGTCTGCCGCGCCGTCATCGTGCGCACCGTCTCCCCGATCCGCCGCGCGGACGGCAGCTACCTGCGCTTCGACACCAACGCCGTGGTCATCCTCGACGAGAACGGCAACCCCAAGGGCACCCGCATCTTCGGGCCCGTGGCGCGCGAGCTGCGCAGCAAGAACTTCATGAAGATCATCTCCCTCGCTCCCGAGGTACTCTGAACACCATGTCCAAGACCGACATCAAGAAAGGCGACGAAGTCGTCGTCATCGCCGGCAGCCACAAGGGTCAGCGCGGCAAGATCACCGTCTACGATCGCGCCGACGAGCGCGTGACCATCGAGGGCCTGAACCTCGTGAAGCGTCACCTCAAGCGCACCCAGGACGGCCAGGGCGGCATCACCGAGCGCGAGGCCCCCATCGCCCGCTCCAACGTCATGCTGGCCTCCCTCTGGGACGCCCGCCGCGCGAAGAAGCCGGCCGCCAAGGCCGCCAAGAAGTAATCCCGACGAAACCCCCCGAGACTTAACACCCAATGGCCACTGTCCCTTACCTGAAGAAGTACTACCTCGAGAAGGTCGTCCCCGAGCTCATCAAGAGCCGCGGCTACAAGAACATCCACCAGGTCCCGAACCTGAAGAAGATCGTCCTCAACTCGGCGTTCAAGGCCGAGGCCGACAAGGCCCACATGGCCGAGGTCGTCAAGGAGATCACCAAGCTCTCCGGCCAGAAGCCGATCATCACCAAGGCCAGCAAGTCCGTCGCGAGCTTCAAGGTCCGCGCCGGCATGCCCCTCGGCTGCGTCGTCACGCTCCGCGGCGCCCGCATGTGGGAGTTCTACCTCCGCCTCACCGCGGTGGCTCTCCCGATGATCCGCGACTTCCGCGGCGTCGGTAACCGTCTCGACGGCCGGGGTAACTACTCCCTCGGTATCAGCGACCACACCATCTTCCCGGAAACCCAGGCCGACGGCCAGCAGCGCGCCAACATCGGCCTGGACGTCTGCATCGCCACCTCCGCCCAGACCGACGACGAAGGTCGCGAGCTGCTCCGCCTCCTCGGCATGCCCTTCCGCCGCGCCTCCGCCGCGACCGCCGAGACCGCCAAGGCCTAACCTCCACTCTAAGCAAACACCCGAATGGCCAAGAAGTCCGTCATCCAGCGCGCCCTCAAGCGCGAACGCCTCGTCAAGAAGTACGCCGCCAAGCGCAGCGAACTGAAGGCGATCCTCGCCGACCCGAAGACCTCCGAGGAGGCCTTCTACGAAGCCCAGCGCAAGCTCTCCAAGCTCCCGCGCAGCTCCTCCACCGTCCGCAAGAAGAACCGTTGCTCGATCTCCGGCCGCCCGCGCGCCTACATCCGCAAGTTCGGTCTCTCCCGCATCACCTTCCGCGAACTCGCCCTCAACGGCCAGATTCCCGGCGTCACCAAGGCTTCCTGGTAAATCCCCCAAGCACCTACAACTATGTCCGCTTCCACTGACACCATCGGGGATTTCCTCACCGCCGTCCGCAACGCGTCCCAGGCCACCAAGCCGACCGTGACCGTGCAATGGTCCCGCCTCCGCGAGGGCGTCGCCCGCATCCTCGCCGAGTCCGGCTACGTCGCCGGCTTCCGCAAGTCCGAGCGCGACGGTCTCCCGACCCTCGAGATCACCCTCAAGTACGTCGCCGGCGTCCCCTCGATCACCAGCATCGAGCGCGTCTCCACCCCCGGCCGCCGCGTCTACGCCGGCTACGCCTCCGTCCCCAAGGTCATCGGCGGCATGGGCGTCTCCATCCTCACCACCTCGCGGGGCGTCATGACCGACGCCGAAGCCCGTCGCCAGAAGGTCGGCGGCGAGCTCCTCGCGAAGGTCTGGTAACCCACCCAACCCCTTAGCACCGTCATGAGCCGAATTGGTAAGCAGCCCGTCACTATTCCCGCCGGAGTCAAAGTCGCCGTCGCCGGCAACGTCGTCTCCGTCGAAGGACCCAAGGGCAAACTCTCGAAGCCTTTCCCGAAGGAAATCGGCGTCACCGTTGCCAACAACGTCGTGAACGTCGCCGACCTCACGGTCAAGAAGGGCAAGGATGGCAAGGAAGTCGGCACCGCCGGCGCCCTCCACGGCACGATCCGCGCCATCATCCGCAACATGGTCGAAGGCGTCGCCACCGGCTACACCAAGACCCTCCTGATCGAAGGCGTCGGCTTCAAGGCCATCCTCAAGGGCAAGGTCCTCGACCTCGCCCTGGGTTACTCGCACCCGATCCAGTACACCATCCCCGAGGGCGTGAACGTCGTCGTCACCGACGGCACCAAGCTCGTCATCACCGGCGCCGACCGCCACATGGTCGGCCAGGTCGCCTCCTCCATCAAGCTCTACAAGCCGGTCGAGCCTTACAAGGGCAAGGGCGTCCGCGTCGAAGGCGAATACGTCCGCCGCAAGGAGGGCAAGAAGACGGCCTAACCGCCTCGCGCATCCATTCCATGAAACTGCAGAAGAAGAATCTCCTGGCGCAGAAGCGCCGCTGGCGCATCCGCAAGACGGTCCGCGGCACCGCCGCCCGTCCCCGCGTCGCCCTCAAGCTCACGCACCTCCACCTCTACGCGCAGGCCATCGACGACGACAAGGGCGTGACCCTCGTCTCCCTCGCCACCACCTCCAAGGACCTCCGCGGCAAGAAGATCCGCCCGAACATCGCCGGCGCCATCGCCTTCGGCGAAGCCTTCGGCGCCAAGGCCAAGGCCGCGGGTCTCACCACCGTCGTGTTCGACCGCGCCGGCCGCCGTTACCACGGCACCGTCAAGTCGTTCGCCGAAGCCGCCCGCAAAGGTGGCCTGACCTTCTGATTTCATGAGCGAAGCTACCAACAACGCCGCGGCCTCCGCCGCTCCTGCCGCCCCCTCCTCCGGCGCCCCCGGCCGTTCCGGCCCCGGCGGCGATCGCCGTGGTCCCGGCGGCCCCCGTGGTCCCGGCCGCTCCGGCCCGGGCGGTCCCCGCGGTCCGCGCCGCGACAACCGCAACGACGGTCCCGCTTCCGAGTACAACGACAAGGTCGTCCACATCAACCGCTGCTCGAAGGTCGTCAAGGGCGGCCGCCGCTTCAACTTCGCCGCGCTCGTCGTGGCCGGTGACGGCAAGGGTCGCGTCGGCGTCGGTTACGGCAAGGCCAAGGAAGTGCCCGATGCGATCCGCAAGGGCACCGACCGCGCCCACCGCGCCCTCGTCCGCGTCAATCTCCGCGGCAACACCATCCCGCACGAGGTCGTCGGCCACGCCGACGGCGGCGTCGTGATGCTGCGCCCGGCCGCTCCCGGTACCGGTCTCATCGCCGGCGGCGGCGTCCGCGCGGTCCTCGAGGTCGCCGGTTACAAGGACGTCCTCTCGAAGTCCATGGGTTCCAACAACCCCCAGGCCATCGTGAAGGCGACCCTCGACGGTCTCGCCAAGCTCCGCACCCTCGAACAAATCAAGAACCTCCGCGCCTAAGCGGAAACCAAGCCCATGAAACTCCACTCGCTGCCCGCCATCAAGGGCTCCACTCATCGTCACAAGGTCCTCGGTCGCGGTCGCGGCACGGGCCACGGCAAGACCTCCGGTCGCGGCCACAAGGGTATGAAGGCCCGCTCCGGCGGCGGTCATCGCCCCGGCTTCGAAGGCGGCCAGATGCCCCTCTACCGCCGGCTCCCGCACCGCGGCTTCAAGAACGTCAACCGCGTCGACTACGCCGTGATCAATCTCCGCGACCTCGAGGACCTCAAGGGCGCCGCCATCGGCCTCGCCGAGCTCCGCGCCGCGGGCATCCTCCGCGCCAACGCTCCCTTGCTCAAGGTCCTCGGCACCGGTGAGATCACCCGCGCCGTCACCGTCTCCGCCCACCGTTTCTCCGACGCCGCCAAGGCGAAGATCGAGAAGGCCGGCGGCAAGGCGATCCTGCTCAAGGCGGCCACCGCCGCCGAGTGAGCCGCGGCTCACCCCCGTCCTGATGTTCTCGGCCTTCGCCAACTGCTGGAGGATCCCCGAGCTCCGCGCCCGGCTGATCGCCACGGTCGCCCTGGTGTTCGTCGCCCGCATCGGCGCGAACATCCCGCTCCCCGGCATCGACCCCAAGGACATCATGGAGTACTATCACTCCATGGCCGACAACGCCTCGGGGGGCGTCGTCGCGATGTACAACATGTTCACGGGCGGCGCGCTCCTCAAGGGCGCGGTCTTCTCGCTGGGCATCATGCCCTACATCAGCGCCTCGATCATCATGCAGCTGGCCTCGGCGGTCGTCCCGTCGATCGCCCGCCTGCAGCAGGAGGGCGAGGTCGGCCGCCAGAAGGTCGCCCAGTATTCCCGCTACCTGACCATCATCATCGCGATCGTCCAGTCCGCCCTGCTGCTCGGCGCCTTCTGCAACCCGCAGCAGGTCGGCCAGGCGCTCGGCCTCGGTAATTTCCAGGGCACCATCGTGGTGATGGAGAACAAGACCCTCTTCGTCCTCCTCGGCGTCTGCCTGCTCACCTCCGGCGCCATCGTCATGCTCTGGCTCGGCGAGCAGATCACCCAGCGCGGCATCGGCAACGGCACCTCCATCCTCATCACCGTCGGCATCCTGGCCGACATCCCCGGGGCCGTGACCTCGTTCGTCACCGTCGCCTTCGGCGGCAAGGTCGGCGCCGCCACCGCCTCCGCCCACGGCTGGGAGAAGGCCGCCGGCATGATCATCCTCTTCGTCCTCGTGACCGCGGCCATGGTCGCCATCAACCAGGCCGTCCGCAAGATCCCGATCCAGTACGCCCAGCGCATGGTCGGCAAGAAGATGGTCGCCGCCCAGACGAACTACCTGCCCCTCAAGGTCAACTACGCCGGCGTCATGCCCGTGATCTTCGCCGGCGCGATCATGAGCTTCCCGCCGATGCTGCTGCGTCCGCTCAGCGGCCTGTCCCCGCAGCTCGCCTTCCTCGCCGAGTGGGCCGACGTCTTCAACCGGAGCAACTGGTTCTATTACACGGTCTACGCCGTCCTCATCTTCGGCTTCAGCTACTTCTGGATCTCCATCATGTTCCGCCCGGTGCAGATCGCCGACGACCTGAAGAAGAACAACGGCTACATCCTCGGCGTCCGCCCCGGCCAGCACACCGCCGAGTTCCTGGATTTCGTGATGACGCGCCTGACCCTCGCGGGCTCGCTCTTCCTGCTCATCATCGCGCTGATGCCGGACCTCTTCATCCTCCAGCTCAGTTTCCCGCAGCGCCTCGCGACCTTCCTCGGCGGCACCGGCGGCCTGATCACCGTCGGCGTGATGCTGGACACCATGCGCCAGATCGAGACCTACCTCCTGCAGCGCAACTACGAAGGTTTCCTGAAGAAGGGCCGCATCGGGGGCGTCCCCGTCCCGGCCCCCGGCCTGCGCAACGAAGGCGACGCGGCCGTCCTCGGCTCGCTCGAGCGCACCTGCCTGCTGCTGTTCATCCTCGGCGTCGCCGCCTGGGTCGTGAACCATTTCGTCTGGGCCGCCCGCTGAGTCTCGTCGGATGATCGACCTGAAGTCGCCGGATGAAGTCAGCCGCATGCGGTCGGCCTGCGTGGCCGCCGCCCGCGTCCTGCAGGACCTCGCCGGTCTGGTCGTCCCCGGGGTCTCCACCGCCGGCCTTGACGCCGCCGCCCGCGGCCTCATGGCCCGCCATGGCTGCGAGAGCGCCTGCCACGGCTACGTCGTCGGCCGGCTGACCTACCCGGGCTACATCTGCATCTCCCTGAACGACGAGGTCGTCCATGGGATCGGCGCCCCCGACCGGATCGTCCGGGAGGGTGACCTGGTCTCGCTGGACGTCGTCGTCCGCCGCGATGGCTATATCGGGGACAACGCCCGGACCGTCATGGTCGGCAAGGTGGCCCCTGAGGCCCGTCAGCTTTGCCTCGACACCGAGCAGGCCCTCCATGCCGGCATCGCCTCGATCCGCCCGGGCAGCAGGGTAGGGGACCTCTCGGCCGCCATCCAGGCAGCCTTGGCTCCCGGAGGCTATGGCATCGTCCGGGACTTTGTCGGCCACGGCGTCGGGCGCAAAATGCACGAAGAGCCCCAGATTCCCAATTACGGTAAGGCTGGAACCGGACCTAAGTTACTGCCTGGCATGGCTTTGGCTATCGAGCCCATGGTGAACCTGGGCACCCACAAGATCGTCATGGCCGCCGATGGTTGGACCGCCCGGACGGCCGACGGTAAGGTTTCAGCTCACTTCGAACACACGGTCTTGGTCACCGAAACCGGGGTCGAAATCCTGACCCTGCCTTAACCCCGCATTTTTTGCTTTCCAATCCCCTCAGAACCTTCAAGTTCCGACCTCTTTCCCACCTTCCAAACAGCACGGACACCATGCCTCGAATCCTCGGCGTAGACATTCCCAACAACAAGAAAGTAGAGATCTCCCTCCGCTACATCTACGGTATCGGCCCCCGCCGGGCCACCGAGATCTGCGAGGCCCTCGGCTTCGATCCCGCCATGCGGGCGCAGAACCTCTCCGAGGAGCAGCTCAACAAGATCGTCGAGTACATCGTGCGCATGGGCTACAAGTGCGAGGGTGACCTCCGCCGCGACATCGCCCAGAACCTGAAGCGCCTCCAGGCGATCAAGTGCTACCGCGGTCTCCGCCACTTCCGCGGCCTCCCGGTCCGCGGCCAGCGCACGCGCACCAACGCCCGTACCCGCAAGGGCAAGCGCAAGACCGTCGGCGTCGCCGCGGCCCCGTCGAAGTAATCGTTTTCCCCCTACCAAACTAATTTCATCATGAGCGAAGAAGCCCCCAAGCCCGCCAAGGCCAAGAAGCCGAAGGCCCCCGCCGCCGAAGGCGCCGCCCCGGCCCCCGCCGCGGAAGCCGTCGCCACCCCGGTGGCCGCCGAAGGCGCCGCCCCGGAGCGCAAGGAGATCACCGCGAAGGAACTGCTCGGCGAGGACGTCGGCGAGATCAAGGTCCGTCGCGCGAAGGGCTCCAAGAACATCACCGTCGGCATCTGCCACGTGCTCGCCACCTTCAACAACACCAAGGTCACCATCACGGACGCCAACGGCAACGTGATCTCCTGGGGCAGCGCCGGCCGCCACCAGTTCCGCGGTTCCCGCAAGTCCACCGCCTACGCCGCCCAGGTCGTCTGCCAGGAAGCCGCGAAACAGGCGATGGCCCACGGCCTCAAGGATGTCTCCGTCCGCGTCAAGGGTCCGGGCATGGGCCGTGACAGCGCCATCCGCGCCCTCCAGGTGCTCGGCCTGAACGTCACCTCGATCCTCGACACGACCCCGATCCCGCACAACGGCTGCCGCCCGCCCAAGCGCCGTCGCGTCTGATCGTCCCCCGCTTTCCGCATCACCGTCCGGTTATGGCAACCCGGGCGGGAACTCTCCCTCCGCCACCTCTACCAAAAAACTAAAACACCATGTCCCGTTACACCGGTCCCACGACCAAGCTCAACCGCCGCTTCGGCCAGAACATCTTCCCGACCTCCAAGGGCGAGGAACGCCGTCCGTACCCCCCGGGTATCCACGGCAAGACGACCCGCCGCAAGGTCTCCGAATACGGCGTCGGCCTCAACGAGAAGCAGAAGCTCCGCATGATGTACGGCATGACCGAGAAGCAGTTCCGCCTCGCCTTCGCCCGCGCCAAGCGGATGGGCGGCGTCGCCGGTGACAACTTCCTCCGCATCCTCGAGACGCGCCTCGACAACGTCGTGTTCCGCCTCGGCTTCGCCAATTCCCGCTCCGCCGCCCGCCAGCTCGTCTCGCACGGCCACATCCGCGTCAACGGCCGCAAGGTCGACGTCCCCAGCTTCGCCGTCTCCCCGGGCGACGAGCTCGAGGTCCGGGACCGCACCTCCTCCAAGCAGCTCGCCACCCGCGCCATCGAGGAAGGCCAGGGCCGCGCCGCCCCCGCCTGGCTCGTGGTCCTCGCCGACGCCCTCAAGGGCCAGATGGTCCGCGAACCCGCCAAGGAAGAACTTCCGTCGGACATCAACGTCCAGATCATCGTCGAATTCTACAGCCGCTGATCCCACCCCCAACCCTCCCTACGGAAACACAGCCATGAGCAAGCGTCTCGGTCAATTCCAGCGTCCCAAGCACCTCAAGAAGGAGGAGTCCTCCGCGACCCCCACCTACGCCAAGTACACGGCGGAACCCTTCGAGACCGGCTTCGGTCACACCGTCGGCAACTCCCTGCGCCGCATCCTCCTGAGCTCCATCGAAGGCGCCGCGATCTCCGCGGTGACGATCGAAGGCGTCCAGCACGAGTTCCAGCCGATCGAAGGCGTCGTCGAGGACGTCACCGAGATCGTCCTGAACCTCAAGAAGGTGCGCATCCGCACCGAGGCCAACAAGCGCGAGGCCTTCAAGGGGTCCATCGACGTCAACAAGACCGGCGTGATCAAGGCCTCGGACATCAAGTTCGAGACCAAGGGCGCGACCGTCTCCCTCGTCAACCCCGACCAGATCATCTGCACCCTTGACCGCAAGCGCCGCTTCTTCGCCGAGCTCGAGGTCACCGTGGGCCGCTCCTGGGCCTCCGCCGAGGAGAACAAGAAGGCCGAGCAGGCCATCGGCTCCATCCCGGTCGACTCCCTCTTCTCCCCGGTCACCGCGGTGAAGTACTCGGTCGAGAACACCCGCGAAGGCCAGAAGACCGACTACGACAAGCTCGTGCTCGAGGTCACCACCGACGGCCGCATCACCCCGGACGAGGCCCTCAAGGAAGCGTCCGCCATCCTGCGCCACCACCTCGAGGTCTTCGACACCGTCTCCGCCGACAACGTCGAGTTCGAGAGCGGCCGCTCCGAGGTCAGCGAGGAGCAGAACCGCCTCCGCAAGCTCCTCAACATGTCCGTGAACGAGATCGAGCTTTCCGTCCGCGCCGCCAACTGCCTCAACAACGCCAACATCAACACCGTCGGCGAGCTGGCGATGAAGACCGAGCAGGAGATGCTCAAGTACCGCAACTTCGGCAAGAAGTCGCTCAACGAGATCAAGGCCAAGCTCGAGCAGCTCGGCCTCTCCCTCGGCCAGAAGATCGACGAACGCCTCCTCGACAAGGGCGTCAACGCCTAACCCGCCCGCCCCGGACCCACACTCATGCGCCATCGCTCCCACCATCACGTCCTCGGGGTGAAGACGGCCCACCGCCGCTCCCTGATCGCCAACCTCGCCGCCGCGCTCTTCACGAACGCCCGGATCACCACGACGCTCTCCCGCGCCCGGGCCCTGCGTCCCTACGCCGAACGCCTGATCACCTTCGCCAAGAAGGCCGCCCAGTCGTCCGACAAGGCCGTCAAGCTGCACTACTACCGCCTGGCGATCGCCAAGCTGCGCGACGAGGACGCCGCCCAGCTGCTCTTCAAGACCCGCGCCCCGGAGTTCCTCGCCCGCAACGGCGGTTACACCCGCATCTACAAGCTCGGCGCCCGCAAGGGTGACGCCGCCGAACAGGCGCTCATCGAGCTCGTGGCCAAGGACGACAAGACCCCGGCCATGACCCCGAAGGCCAAGGCCGCCAAGCAGCCGAAGGCCAAGAAGGAAGCGGCCGCCGCCCAGGCCTGAGGCCGACCGGCGAGTCCCCCTCCGAGACGCGTTCGCCTGCCCAGGCGGCGCGTCTCGCCTTTTTAGCCCCTGCGCGACTTTTCCATGCTCACGACCGTCGAACTGGCCACCTTCCTCGCCTTCGTGGGCGGGCTGGCCGTCGTCGTGCTGCTCGGGCTGCAGGCCTGGTATGACCGGCGCGACGCGCTCCTGAGCGACCACCGTCGCCTCAATTCGGCCTTTTCCTGCGCCCGTTGCGGGCTAACCTACGTCCGTCCCCGCCGTCGCGAGGAAGCCACCTGCCCCCGCTGCGCCTGGAACAACGCCCGCCTCAAATTCTGACCCCCCTTTCCCTTTCCTTCCCATGGCCCAACAGTCCATCGCCATCCTCGATTTCGGCTCCCAGCTGACCAAGGTCATCGCCCGCCGGATCCGCGAGTGCAACGTGCACTCCCGCATCTATCCCTTCGGCGTCTCGCCCGAGACCCTGCGCGCCGACGGCGTGGTGGGCGTCATCCTCTCCGGCGGCCCTTCCAGCGTGAAGGCCAAAGGCTCCCCCCATCCGGACGCCGCCATCTTCGACATGGGCGTGCCGGTGCTCGGTATCTGCTACGGCGTCCAGCTCATGGGTCAGATGCTCGGCGGCAACGTCGCCAGCAGCAGCCACCGCGAGTACGGCCATGGCACGCTCACCTTCGGCAAGGGCTCGCAGCTGCTGCAGGGACTCAAGTCCCCGCTGCGCATCTGGAACTCGCACGGCGACAAGGTCACCCGCCTGCCGAAGGGCTTCAAGGCGGTCGCGAGCACCGAGAACTCCGAGTGCGCCGTGGTCGAGGACCCGAAGCGCCGCTTCTACGGCATCCAGTTCCACCCCGAGGTCGCCCACTCCGAGCGCGGCATCGACATCCTCCGCAATTTCCTCTTCCGCATCTGCCGCTGCCGCGCCGATTGGAAGATGGACGACTACGTCGACACCGCCGTGCGCGAGATCCGCGCGAAGGTCGGCAAGGCCCAGGTCATCCTCGGGCTCTCCGGCGGCGTCGATTCCTCCGTGGCCGCGGCCCTGATCCAGCGCGCCATCGGCAAGCAGCTCACCTGCGTCTTCGTGGACAACGGCCTCCTCCGCCTCGGTGAGCGCCAGCAGGTCGAGAAGATGTTCCGCGGCAGGTTCAAGGTCGACCTCCGCGTGGTCGACGCCTCCGCCGTCTTCCTGCGCAAGCTCAAGGGCGTCACCGACCCCGAGCGCAAGCGCAAGATCATCGGCCATGAGTTCATCAAGGTCTTCGAGCGCTCCATCGCCGAGGTCCAGCGCACGAAGAAGGGCAAGGTCGAGTTCCTCGCCCAGGGCACGCTCTACCCCGACGTCATCGAATCCCTCTCGCCCAACGGCGGCCCCGCCGCGACCATCAAGAGCCACCACAACGTGGGCGGCCTCCCCAAGCACATGAAGCTGAAGCTGCTCGAGCCCCTGCGCGAGCTCTTCAAGGACGAGGTCCGCGCCCTCGGCGAGGCCCTCGGTCTCCCGCACGAGATGGTCTGGCGCCACCCCTTCCCGGGCCCCGGCCTCGCCGTCCGCGTCTGCGGCGACATCACCAAGGAGCGCCTCGACGTCCTCCGCCAGGCCGACCACATCTTCATCGACGAGCTGCGCACCTCCGGCCAGTACGCCAAGGTCTGGCAGGCCTTCGCCGTTTTCCTCCCGGTCCGCAGCGTCGGTGTCATGGGCGACGGCCGCACCTACGACAATGTCTGCGCCCTCCGCGCCGTGACCTCGTCCGACGCCATGACGGCCGACTGGGCCCGCCTGCCCTACGACGTCCTGCAGCGCGCCTCGACCCGCATCATCAACGAGGTCAAGGGCATCAACCGCGTGGTCTACGACGTCTCGTCCAAGCCGCCGGCGACGATCGAGTGGGAATAAACCGAGCATCGCTCCGTTGACACCCCGCGGGTCCGACCCTTCCCTCTGACCACGTGTCCGAACCCGGCTTCCAAGTCATCGCCCGCCGCTGGCGCCCCCGCCGCTTCGATGAGCTGGTCGGGCAGGAGCACATCGTCCGGACCCTCCGCAACGCCCTCGAGACGAAGCGCCTGGCCCACGCCTACCTTTTCGTCGGCCCGCGCGGCACCGGCAAGACGACCACCGCGCGCATCCTCGCCAAGGCGCTCAACTGCACCGGCGGCCCCAAGGCCGACTTCGCCGTCGACGACCCGGTCTGCCTCTCGATCGAGCAGGGCAGCTGCCTCGACGTCGTCGAGATCGACGCCGCGTCCAACCGCAGCCTCGAGGACGCCAAGCGCATCCGCGACGAGTGCCAGTTCGCGCCGTCCGCCTGCCCGTTCAAGGTCTTCATCATCGACGAGGTCCACCAGCTCACCAAGGACGCCTTCAACGCGCTCCTCAAGACGCTGGAGGAGCCGCCGCCTTGGGTGAAGTTCATCCTCGCGACCACCGAGTCCGACAAGGTCCTGCCGACCATCACCTCGCGTTGCCAGCGCCTGGAGTTCCACCCGATCGCCGAGGAGGTCATCGCCGCCCAGCTCGCCCGCATCGTCAAGGCCGACGGCGTGAAGGCCGACGAGCACGCGCTGACCGCCATCGCGCGCCTGGCCAACGGCGGGATGCGCGACTCGCAGTCGATCCTCGACCAGGTCATCTCGTTCTCCGGCAAGACGGTCACCGAGGCCGACGTCCTCTCGATCTACGGTCTGGCCTCCGCCCAGCAGGTGACCGACCTCGCCCGGGCGATCGCGACCGGCGACGGCCGGGCGATCCTGGCCTTGTGCGACGCCTTCCACACCGAAGGGCGCGACTTGCTCCGCGTGCTGGGCGACCTGCAGGCGAAGGTCCGGCAGGCCTCCCTCGACTCCGTCCGCCAAGGCGGCACGAGCGCCTTGCTGGGCGCGCCGCTCGCCACGGAACAGCTGGTGCGCGTCCTCGAATGCCTGCAGGCCGGCGAACAAGGGATCCGGCAGGGACTTTCGCCCCGGGCCAATTTCGAGGTCACGTTGCTCAAGGCCATCGAGCAAAGCAGGGCGAGGTCGATCGACCTCCTCATCAAGGACATCGCCGCCGCTTCAGCTGGTCTCCCTCGGGAGCCCGGCGAAAAAAAAATAAACCGGTACCTGGTGCCACCGGTGAACCTCTTCGGGGGGACGCCCGCCCCGGCGCCGACTTTCGCGACCGCCGCCGCGTCGGCGCCGGCCCCGGCTGTCCGTCGCGAAGCCCCCGCCCCGGTCGTCGACGTGCCGATCGAGGACAACCCGGGCTACGAGTCATCGTTGCCGCCGATCGATATCGCCGGCGCCGAGGAGGAGGCCGACCAGGCCGCGGCCCGGAGCGCCTTCGACTTCCCGGTCGTCGAGCTCCCGGTCACGAAGGTCGCCGAGACCGGCAAGTCGGCCTTCCCGGGTGACCCGGAGTTCCAGGCGGCGTTGGCGGCCTTGCCGGCGGGCCTCGCGGAGAAACTCCGTTCGACGCTCGGCGCCGAGTTCACCGCGTTGCGTCCCGTGCCGGCGGGCAAACTCCGTCGGCCGGCCTGAGGTGGGCGCGACGGTCGAGATCGGCGTCCTGGCGGACACGCACGGCCGGCTCCGGCCGGAGGCGGTGATCGCGTTGGCCGGGTGCGCCGAGTACTACGTCGCCGGCGACCTGTGCAGTCCGCTCATCGTACCCGTGCTCGCCGACCTCGCCCCGACGTTCGCCGTGGCGGGCAACTGCGACGACGATGAGTCGCTCCCGCTGGTCCTCCTGCGCGAGGTCGCCGGCGTCCGCATCCTGATGCACCACGGGCATCTGCCCGTCGACGAGTCCGCCTACCGGCCCGATGTCGTGATCACCGGACATACCCACGTGCCGCGGATCGTCCAGGACGGCGGGGTGCTGCGACTCAACCCGGGCAGCGCGGGCCCGCGGCGTTTTAACCTTCCCGTGACGGTGGCCCGCCTTACCTTGCGGGCTGGCCGGGCTTCCGCCCGGTTGATCGACCTGCCGCTCGCATGAGCCAACCCCTGCCCATCGACCTGCTGAAGGCCGACCTCGTCGCCGCCTGCGGGCGGACGCGGCGCCTCGTCCTGCGCGCGCCGACGGGCTCGGGCAAGTCCACGCGGATCCCGCAGATGCTGCTGGACCTCGGACTGGTCGAGGGCCAGATCGTCGTCCTGCAGCCCCGACGGATCGCCGCCCGCCTGCTCGCCGCGCGCATCGCGCAGGAGCGGGGCGGCAAGCTCGGGGCGGAGGTCGGCTACCAGATCCGCTTCGAGCGGGTCGAATCCGCCCAGACCCGCATCAAGTTCGTGACCGAGGCGTTGCTGCTCCGCCAGATGGCCTCGGACCCCCAGCTCAAGGGCATCGGCGCCGTGGTCTTCGACGAGTTCCATGAGCGCAACCTGCATTCGGACGTCGCCCTCGCGTTGGCGCGCCGCCTCCAGGAGACCGGCCGCCCCGACCTCCTGCTGGTCGCGATGTCCGCCACGCTCGACACGGAGGGCGTGGCCCGCTGGCTCGGTGCGGCCGAGACGCTCGCCGCCGATGGCCGCACCTACCCGGTCGACGTCGAGTACACGCACCAGCCGCGCAATTCCACGCGTCCCGTCTGGGACGCCGCGGCGGAGCAGGTCCGGCGTATCCTTCAAGAAGAGCCGGAAGGCGACATCCTCGTCTTCATGCCGGGCTCGTACGAGATCATGCGCACCCTCGGCGCCGTCCGCAACCTGCCGGAGTCCGGAGGCGTGGACATCCTGCCGCTCCATGGCGAACTGCCGCCCGAGGAGCAGGACCGCGCCGTCAAGCCCGGTCCCCGCCGCAAGGTGATCGTCGCGACCAACGTCGCCGAGACCTCGCTCACCATCCCCGGCGTGCGCGCTGTCGTCGACGCCGGCCTCGCCCGCGTGGCCCGCTTCGACCCGCACCGCGGCATCGACACCCTGCTCATCGAGCCGGTCTCGCAGGCTTCCGCCGAGCAACGCGCCGGCCGCGCGGGCCGCACGGGCCCGGGACGTTGTATCCGGCTCTGGTCGCAGACCGACCACGCCGCCCGGCCGCCGCGCGAGACGCCGGAGATCAAGCGGGTCGACCTCTCCGAGACCATCCTGCTGCTCCTGACCTCGGGTTGGGGCGACGCGACCACCTTCCCATGGTACGAGAAGCCCGACGACAAGGCGCTGCAGCGGGCGCTGACCGTGCTGCGTGACCTGGGGGCGGTGGATGGCGCCGGTGCGTTGACGCGGCTGGGTCGCCGCATGGCGGTCTTCCCGGCCCACCCCCGCTACGCGCGCATGCTGATGGCGGCCGGCGAGTTCGGTTGCGTCGCCGAGGTCGCCCGCATCGCCGGTTTGTCGCAGGGCCGCGATATCCTGTTCCGCAAGGTCGACGACCGGACCGAGAACGCGCGCGACGCGGTCGCGCAGGAGGATGGGTCCGACTTCTTCACGCGCCTCGCGCTGCTGCGCCGGGCCGCGGAGATGAAGTTCGACCTTGATGGCTGCGAGCGCCTGGGGATCCACGCGCAGTCCGCCCGCCAGGCCGACCAGGCGGCGCGTCAGTTCCTGCGCATCGCCGAAGGGCAGGGGCTCCCCGTCAACGACGACCCCGCGGATCCCGCCGCCCTCCGCCGCTGCCTCCTGCTGGGTTTCTCCGACCGCCTGGCGATCCGGCTCGACGCCGGCACCTTGCGGTGCGCGCTCGTCCATGGTCGCAAGGGCGAGCTGCGTCGCGAGTCGGCGGTGCGGCACGCGAAGCTCCTCGTGGCGGCCGAGATCGACGAGATCCAGGCGCGCGGCGAGGTCACGACCTACCTGTCGTTGTGCACCGCGGTCGAGGAGTCCTGGTTGCGCGAGCTTTTCCCGGAGGATTTCACCGAGGTCTCGGCCCCCCGCTACGACCCGACATTGCGGCGCGTGCTCGCGCGGGTCGAACGGCGCTTCCGCGACCTGGTGCTCGAGACGATCGAACGCGACGAGACCCCGTCCGACGCCGCCAGCCGGCTCCTCGCCGAGGAGGTGGTGGCCGGCCGGCTGGAGCTCGAGAAGTGGGACGGCCAGGTGGATGGCTGGATCCGGCGCGTGAACTTCCTCGCGAAGCATTGCCCGGAGCTGGGCATCGCGCCTTTCGACGAGGCGGGCCGCCGGATGGTGATCGAGGAGGTGTGCGCGGGGGCCGTGGCCTACCGCGACATCCGCGAACGTCCGGTGATGGGAATCGTCCGCGGGTGGCTGACGCACGAGCAGGCGATGGCGCTGGAGTCCTATTGCCCGGAGAAGATCGTCCTGCCGCGCAAGAAGCATCCGGCCCGCATCGAGTACACGGCCGACGGCGAGGCCGAGGTCGAGGCGACGGTGCAGGAGCTCTATGATTTCCCCGGCAGCAAGCTGCGGGTCTGCCAGGGCAAGGTCCCGATCGTCGTCTGTATCCAATCCCCCGCCCGGCGCACCCAGCAGCGCACGCGCGACCTCGACGCCTTCTGGAAAGGCTCCTATGAGCTGGTGAAGAAGGAACTTCGGGGTCGCTACCCCAAGCACGAGTGGCGATAGTCCGCCCGTCCCCATGCGCCGTCGCGACTTCCTTTCCGTAGCTTCCGCCACCGCGCTGGCGCTTTCGCTGGGCGCCCAGGTCGCGCCCGCCGTCCGCGGTTCGCGCAAGAAGGGCCTCGGCCTCGTCGCGAAGAAAGGCAACGGGTGGGAGGCGAAGGTCCGGGCGCTGCGCCCTGCCTGGCTCTACACCTGGGGTTCCTCGCGGCCGGAAGGCCTGCCGGCCGAGGTCGACTTCACCCCGATGGTCTGGGGTTACTGGGGGCAGGACGCCTCGCTCGCCAAGCTCGGCGAGACGGCGAAGGCGAGCGGTCAGCGTCACCTGCTCGGTTTCAACGAACCGGACGGCAAGGATCAGGCCAACCTCTCCGTGGAGAAGGCCCTCGCCGCCTGGCCCGCCTTGATGAAGACCGGCCTGCGCCTCGGCAGCCCGGTCTGCGTGCATCCGGACAACGCGTGGATGAAGGCTTTCATGCAAGGCGTCGCGGAGCGCAAACTCCGCGTCGACTTCATCTGCATGCATTCCTACGGCGGCCCGGATGCCGATGGGCTGGTCAACCGGATCCAGGCGATCTCGAAGACCTACGGAGGCCGGCCGGTGTGGCTCACCGAGTTCGCCGTCGGCGACTGGGAAGCGAAGTCCCGCGAGCAGAACCGATTCAAGCCCGAGCAAGTGCTCGCCTTCATGCGCAAGGTCATGCCGAAGCTCGACGCGCTCGAATGCCTGGAGCGGCATGCCTGGTTCCCCGCCGGTCCCACCAGCGCCGCGCTTGGGACCTCCGCCTTGCAGGATGCCGAGGGGCGCCTCACCCCGTTGGGAGAATACTTCCGCACCTGCTGACCATGGCCCCGGTTTCCCTGCCTTGGCATCAGGTGCCGATCCATGTGGTGGATTTCGAGGGCGGTCCGCGCACGGGCGTCGTCGAGTTCGGTGTCGCGACCTTGCTAGGTGGCGAGGTCGTCTCGGCCGCGACGGCTTTGCACGCGCCCCGGGCGCCCATCCCGGCGCTCGATACCCAATGCCACGGCTTGGCCGAGCGCGACCTGACCGGCGCCGCGCCGTTCGAGGCGGAGTGGGAGCGCTGGGTTTCCCTGCGTCGCACGGGGTTGCTGGCCGCCCACAACGCCACGGTCGAACACGACCTGTTGCGCGGGACCTGGGCCCGTCCGTCGGCGGTCCCCGCCTTCGTCGGCGAGGGTGGCGCCGTCGCCGAATGGGGTCCGTGGATCGACACGTGCCGGCTGGCCCGGGCCTGGGCACCCTCGTTGGGCGACTTCCGACTCGGTCAGCTGGTGGCCGACCTGCGGCTGGGCCCCCGCCTCGAGGTTTTGGCCGCCCAGCATTGCCCGCCCAAGCGGCGGCGTTTCCATTGCGCCCTCTACGACGCCTTGGCCGCGGCCTTGGTGCTCCGGGCCCTTTGCGCCCTCGAGGGCCGTTCCCAGGCCACCCTCGCCCAATTAGTGCGCGACAGCGTTTCCGCCCCGGCGGCTAATGACTTGATGCAGGGCGAGCTGGGGCTGTGAGTTTCCGCTTCACTCCCGGGGGGCGGGGACTAACTAGGTAGCCTCTCCTCATGGCATCCAAGACTCCTATCCGCGTGGCCGTCACCGGCGCCGCCGGCAACATCGGTTACGCCGCCATCTTCCGCCTCGCCTCCGGCGCGGTGTTCGGGCCCGACCAGCCCGTCGCCCTCAACCTCATCGAGGTCGGGCCCGGTCTCAACGCCCTCACCGGCGTGGTGATGGAGCTCCAGGACTGCGCCTTCCCGCTGCTCACCGACGTCGTCGCCACCGGCGATCTCGACGTCGGCTTCAAGGACGCCGACTGGTGCCTGCTCATCGGCGCGGTGCCCCGCAAGGACGGCATGGAGCGCAAGGACCTGCTCGGCATCAACGGCAAGATTTTCATCGGGCAGGGCCAGGCGATCGCCCGCAGCGCGAAGAAGACCGTCAAGGTCCTCGTCGTCGGCAATCCCTGCAACACGAACTGCCTGATCGCCCTGCGCTCCGCCGGTCACCTGCCCGCCGAGAACTTCTTCGCGATGACCCGCCTCGACGAGAACCGCGCCAAGTCCCAGCTCGCGGGCAAGGCCGGCGTGCACAACTCGGTCGTCAAGAACGTCGCCATCTGGGGCAACCACTCCTCGACCCAGTATCCCGATTTCACCAACGCGACCATCGGCGGCCAGCCCGCCCCGCAGGTCATCACCGACCATGCCTGGTTGAAGGAGACCTTCGTGCCCGATGTCCAGAAGCGCGGCGCGGCCGTGATCAAAGCCCGCGGCGCCTCCTCCGCGGCCTCCGCCGCCAACGCCGCGCTGGACACCCTCCGGAGCCTGCACTTCCCGACCCCCGCGGGCGACTGGCATTCCGCCGCCGTCCTCTCGAAGGGCGACTACGGCATCACCCCCGGGATCATGTTCGGTTACCCGCTGCGCACCAAGGCCGACGGCTCCTGGGAGATCGTCCAGGGCCTGCCGCTCGACGCCTTCTCCAAGGAGAAGATCGCGGTCACCGAGAAGGAACTGCTCGAGGAGCGCGCGACCGCCTCCGAAGCCCTCGGCTTGAAGCTCTGAAGCCGGCCTAATGAACGCCCAGGCGGCAAGGGACCTCCCTTGACCGCCTTTTTTTGGCCCGTAGGCTGGACGGATGGACCTGCTGGCCCGAGTCGACTGGTTCCAGATTTTAGCCGCGCTCTGCTTCTGGCTGGCCTTGGTCTGGGCACAGCACCTGGACCGCGGCTTCCCGGTCTGGCTGCGCCGCTTCGCCCTGCCGGCCTTGCTCGGGTGGTCGGTGGTGGACGTCTGCGCCGCCGGGGTGGGCTTCTGGCCAGCCGTGGCCGCCGCTCCGGCGGGCTTCTTCGCGCTCTGGCTCGGGGCGCATGGCCTGCGTCGCTTCCTTTCCGATGACCTCGCGCCGGCGCCGCGCCGCTTCCTGGAAATGCTCTCGGCCACCGGTCCCTTGGTCGCGGCGGCGGCCTGGATCTGGTCGCGCTACGATCGGACCTTCGCCGGCTTCCCGGATCCGCTCGCCACGCTGACCACCGTCCACTTCGCCATCACGTTCGGCGTCCTGCCGCTGGCGATGGCGGCGAGCGAACGCCCGCTGCCGCGCTCGCGCCGGCGCGACCTCGGGCTCTGGCTTTACGTCGCCGGGGCGCCGGCCACCGCGTTGTGCTTCGCTTTGCGCACGGATCCTTTCCGCCCCGGCCTGGTCGAGGTCGGCTGCGCGGTCGCCTTCGCCGCCGGGTTCCTGCTCTGGGCCGCCGGCATGCCGGTGCGGCGCGGGCCCTGGCCGTATGTGTGCCTGGTCCCCGGCTTCTTGCTCGGCGTCGGCTACACCGCCGCCCAGGCCTTCGGCTGGGAGTACCTCACGATCCCGCAGATGGCCGCGGTCCACGGCTCGCTCAACCTGCTCGGCTCGCTCCTGCTCGCCGCCCAGGCGCCGGCGTTCGCGGACGCGGCGCCGCCGGCACCCGACCTGAGCACGCCCGTCGACGGCGGCGACCGCGCGACGGCGGTGTTCGCCGATACGCATCGCGTCGTGCTCGGACCTTGGTCCCCGGAGGCGTTCGCGCGGATCCGGGAGGCTTTGCTCGGTTACCGCTTCTACCCCGGGCACGTCATGGTGCGGCGGACGCAGTTCGAGGAAGAAGGCCGCGCGGTCCGGGTCGGGGACCGGCTGGGACTCGGTTTGCTCGTGCCCGGCCTGCCCGGACTCGCTCCCTGGATGCTGCCCGCCGTCGTCGAGGTCGATCACGTGGAAGCCGGCGACGAGCGCTGCGGTCTCGGTTACGTGACCACCCGGCGGCACTATGGCCGGGGGGTCTGGCGCGCCGAGGTGGCCCGCGAAGGCGACCAGCTGCTGCTGACCGTCTCGTACCACGTCCGCCCAAGCCGCTGGTTCGTGTGGTGCGGCCTGCCGGTCTACCGTCGCTTCCAGCTCGCCGCCTTCCGCGCGGGCGCCGACCAGTTGCGCCGCCGGGCGGCCTAGAGGACGATCGGCTGGTGTTTGGCCTTGGTGTAGGCGGGGACCGTCATGTAGCGCACCTTCGAGCCCTTCAGCGCGAAGACGCCGTGGCCGTTGAAGTCGATGCCGGCCTGGGTGACGCCGGTCAGCGGCCCCTGCGCGTAGACATCATGCACGCTCTGCGTGAACATGATCGGGCCGGTGAGCTCACGGATGGCGTCCTTGGGGAAGGCGAAGACCTTGCCTTGGTAGCGCGGGTAGGCGGCGCAGATGTTGGCGATCGTCCGGAGGGGGATCGGGTGCCCCGGGGCGAAGCCGAAACCCCATTGCAGCAGCAGCTTGTCCGGGTGACGCAGGTGAGGCGCGACCTCGGCCGGGCAGGGGATCGGACTGGGGTGAGGCTCGAAGGTGATCAAGGCCGCGGCGTCCGGCGCGCAGAGCGTCCGCAGGGGCACCGTGCAGCCTTTGCTGATATCGAAGTAGAAGCCCCCGCGGTCGGCCATGAGGCAGTAGCGGAAGATGTCGGTCTTCATCGGGCCGAACAGCGCCCGCTCGTAGATCGGGAAGATCGGATGCTCGCCCCAGCGTTCCCGCATGTAGGCCAGGCGCTGCTCGCGGTCCCAGAGCACGAAGCTGAGCTCGGGGTTGAGGTCGCGGAACTTGGCCATCTCCCGCAGGTGGTTCTTGCCGAAACGGCGATCCTCCCAGGTCTGGATCACGACCGGAGGGATCTGGCCGACGGCGACGGGCGCCGCGGCCGGCCGGTCGGCCAGCTCCCGCAGCGGAAGTTCCCGCCAGTAGCGGAGCGGGGCAAGGAACTGCTTGAGGCGATTGATCATGAGGTCAAGGAGCGGGGAGCCGGACCAGCGTGATCTCGTCCGGCCGGCAGGTGCCGAGGCGGATCTCGCCGTCGTTGGCCAGGCTGAAGATCGGCGGCTCCGGGTGGATCCGCGCGATCTGCCGCGCGGCGCGGCCGGCGTTGATCTTCTGCAGGCCGACGAAGTCGAGGATGACGGGGTTCGCGCTCGCGAGCATCACCTTGTCCGAGCGTACCCAGCCCGCGTCGTAGGTCGGCCCGCCGAGGACCTGGTAGCGCTCCAGCGAGAGGATGGTGAGCGCCTGGCGCCGGGTCAGGCCCGGGATCGCGCAGACCTCGATGGCGGCCTTGGCCGCGTTCGAGGGCATGTCGAGGAAGCGCTCGGCGTTCACCATGTTGCCGAGCGAGGCGGCGGCCAGGGCGCCGTGCACCCCGAGCGATTTGCTGTCGCTGAGCACCGGGAGGTTGATCCAGAAGTCGACGTCGTCGAAGAGGGTCTTGGGCAGGATGCTGATCCGCGGGTTGCCCCAGGGGACGTTGGGCGTGCCGGGACTCGGCATCACCTGGTTCTCGTAGCGCAGGCGCGCGTCGCCGGCCCAGCCGGGTGCCAGCTGGTCCCAGGCCTGCGCCGGGTAGCCTTCGAAGCGGGCTTCATCCTTGCTCAAGGCCGGCAGGAAACCGCAGGCCCGCATGCTTTCCTGGCGCCCGTCGCAGATGATGACCGCGTCGCGCGCGAACCCGCGCCGGAGGAGGGCGGCGCCCACGGCCCGGACGAGGGGCTTGGGGGTGCACAGGCCGACGCCCGACTCGGAGGAGATCTTGAGGCCGCATTTGCGGAGCGAGCCCGGGCGCAAGGGCAGGCCGGTGCGCGTCTCGTGCTCCGCCAGCAGTTTCTCGACCGCGCCGGCGTAATCCTCGTCGGTGAAGCCGTTGAGCTTCTGCTCGATCAGCAGGAGCTTCGGGTCGGTGGCCGCCCGGGCGAGGCCGAACCCGAGGAGGCAGGCGAGGAGGAGGCGGGCGGCGAGGCGCATGGGGCCATCCTCGCGGCGGAGGCCCGGTTTCGCAAGCCGCTGTTTTGTTTGCGCAGGCAAGGGCGGACCCCATCGTGGGGCGCATGTCCGCCTCCGCCGTCCTCCCCCAGCGCCGCATCCTCGGGCTGATCTTCCTGACGGTCTTCATGGATATCGTGGGTTTCAGCATCATCATCCCGCTGTTCCCGCACCTCCTCGACCACTACATCCGGGCGGAAGGCGCGGCCGGCACCCTCATCGGTTCCCTGAACGCGGCGGCCGAATGGCTGGGCGGCGACACGGTCTTCAAGAAGACGGTCCTGTTCGGCGGTCTGCTCAGCACGCTTTACTCGCTGCTGCAGTTCGTGTTCTCGCCCATCTGGGGCGCGCTCTCCGACCGCCTGGGCCGCCGCCGGATCCTGACCATCACCTTGGCCGGGAACGCGCTCTCCTACCTCCTCTGGATCTTCGCGGCCCAGTTCTGGGTCGTGGTCGTCACGCGGCTCGTCTCGGGCATGATGGCCGGCAACATCGCCGTCGCCAGCGCCGCCGCCGCCGACATCACCGACGAGAAGGAGCGCACGAAGGGCATGGCCGTCGTCGGCATCGCCATCGGCCTGGGTTTCGTCTTCGGTCCGGTCATCGGCGGTCTGGCCGCGTCCGTCCCTTTCAACCCCGGCGCGGCCGCCGGGTCCTTCGGGCTGAACCCGTTCTCGCTCCCGGCCGCCCTCGCCGCGTCGCTGGCCGCGCTCAATTTCCTGCTGGTCGCCAAGTTCTTCCCGGAGACGCTCGCCCCCGAACGCCGCGCCCACGCGGACGCCCGGCGCCCCTCGGTCTTCGACCTCGCCACGGTCCGTTCCGCCGCGGTCCGGCGCACCTCGTTCGCCAACCTCGTCTACCAGGTCGCGTTCACCGGCATGGAGAACACCATCGTCTTCCTGACGCTGGCGTTGTTCGCCTACAGCCCGCGCGACAACGCCTGGCTCTTCCTCTTCAACGGCGCCTGCATGATCTTCGCCCAAGGGCTGGCGCGCCGCTCGTGAAGCGGCTGGGGCAGCGCAAGGTCGTGATGCTCGGCATGCTCATCGCGGCCGGCGCCTTCGTCTGGGTCGCGCTGATCCCGCCCACCCTCGCGGTCGAGGGATCCGGCGCGAAGACCTCCTTCTACCTCGGGCTCGGCCTCATCTCCTTCGCCACGGGTCTGATCCTGCCGAGCGTCTCGGCGCTGGTCTCGCTCTATTCCGGCGCCGACGAGCAAGGACGCAACCTCGGCATCCTGCGTTCGGCGGGTTCGCTGGCCCGGGTGATCGGGCCGGTGACCGCGGCGTTGCTGTATTTCCACTTCGGCTCCCACTTCTGGGTCTACCTCGGCGGCGCGCTGCTGATGCTGCCGGCGATCTGGATCGTCCGCGGCCTGCCGGATCCGGCGGTCGAGCGCGCGTCGGCCTAGGTCACCCGCCCGCGAGCCGGCGGCCCAGCGCATCCCCGCCGCGGACCACCTGCATGAGCGCGATGCCGCCGCGGAACGCGCCGTGGAAATGCAGCCCCGGGTTGGCCGCCTCGGCCTGCGCCAGCGCGGCTTCCTTGCGGGTCTGGTCGATGCCGTACTGGGGGATCGCGCGTTCCCAGCGTTGGATCCATTCCTGCGCCGGGACGCCGCGCGCGCCGAGCGTCGCGCCCAGTTCCTCGTCGACCAGCTGGCGCAGCTCGGGGTCCGTCGACCGTCCGAGCCGCGGGTGACGGGCCCCGCCGATGAAGCAGGCCAGCAGGACATGTCCCGCGGGCGCGCGTCCCGGGAGGACCGAGGAAGGGAAGAGACAACCCAGCAACCGCCGACGTTCCTCGCCGGGGACGAGGAAGCCGAAGCCATCCAAGGCGTGCGCCACCGCTTCGCGCGGGTAGCCGCGGGCGACGACCGTGACCGGCGGAGCCTCGGTCCGCTCCCAGTCGCGGAAGGCCGCGCGGAGGTTCTCGTCGAAGGGCAGGGCCGCCCAGTGCCAGTGCGGCGCGGTGACGATCAGGTGCTTCGCCCGGGCGCCCTCGTCCGTGCCGTCGGCATCGCGCCAGGCGACGTTCCAGCCTTTGGTGTCCTTGCGGATCAGGGTCGCCATCGAGCCGAGCCGCAGGGCCTGCGCGGCCCGCAACGGGGCCGCCATGCCGTCGGCCAAGGCCTGCATGCCGGCGCGGAATCCCACGATGCGCCGCGGTTCCCCGCGGGTGCGGGCCAGGCCGAGGATCACCGAGCGGTGGGTCTTCTCCAGCGCGTGGATCTTCGGAAAACAATTCCCCATCACCAATCGGGCGGGGTCGCCCGCGTGCACGCCCGAGACCACCGGGTCCATCAGCCGGGCCGCCGCCTCCGCGCCGAAGCGGCGCGTGGCGAAGCCTTCGATGGTCTCGCCTTCGAAACCGCCGCGCGGCAGGAAGAGGTCGCCCAGCAACCGCAGCTTGCCGCGCGTCGAGAGGAGCCGGGACTTGAAGAGCGAGCTCGGGCGGGCGGTGAGCCCGTGGAGTTCGCCGCGCGATAGGATGAAACGCTTGGCCGCGGCGGTGTCGGCCTCCTGCAGTTCCGCTTCCAGCCCGTAACCTCGCAGCAAGGCGAGGTCGGCCTCGCCTTCGAGCTGGAGCGTGTTGGGGCCGACCTCCACGAGCCAGCCGTCCTCGCGGATCGTCCGGATCGAGCCGCCGACCCGCCCGGACGGCTCGAGGACCTTGACCTTCGCGCCGCGGGCCTGCATCGCGTGCGCCACGGCCAGGCCCGCGGGGCCGGCGCCGAGGATGATCGCGTCGAGGTCCATGCGGTCAGCACAACTTCTTACCTCAGGGTTGGCAACCCTGCGTCCGGTTGTTTGTCTGTGGTGACGGATGCGCCCGTTCTCCCTCCTCTTCCTCGGCCTCGCCGCCGCCGCAAGCGCGGACACCCTCACGTTGCTCGACGGCACTTTCCTCCGCGGCCGGATCGAGCGCGTCGCCGATGGCCAGCTGGAACTGCGCGTCCAGGGTTGGGGTGGGAGCGAGCCGTTGCGCATCCCGTTGGCGCGGATCGAGTCTTTCCGGACCGACGAGGCGGTGCGTCTCAGCGGTCGCCGGGGCGCGGTGCTCGATGGCGTGGCGTGGGCCGTGGGTGGGCGGGTGGCGAGTTCCGGTGGCGCGGAGACCTTCGCCCAGGACGCCACCGTCGAACTGTGGCGCGAGCCCGGCGCCCGGCCGGCCGAGGTCGTCCCGACACGCCTCTGGACGATGCAGGCCGACCTCGATCTGTCGGGTCGTTCCGGCGCGGCCCAAGGCAGCGGTTTCAGCGCCGGCTTCCAGGCGAGGGGCACCACCGTCGCGGACACCTTGACGGGCAGCGTCCGCCTGGTCCGCGCCGTCGCCGGGAACCAGACTTCGGCTGACGACCTCCACGTCACCCTGGGCTATGAAACGAACCCGACCGTCGTCGTCTACTGGTACGCGCGGACCGATACCGGCTACGACAACGCCCGGCAGGTCGACTTCCTCTCGGTCAACGCCGCCGGCCTCGGTCTGCGTCTGTTCACCGATGCCCGCGGCAAGCTCGATACCCGGATCGGTCTGGCGCACCGCTACGAGAACTATTCGCTGGCCGGTCAGCCGAGCCTGGCCACGCCGTCCATGGATCTGGGCCTGCTTTTCGAACGCGAGTTCGGTTGGGCGAAGATGCAGTCGACGCTCTCGTTGGTCCCGTCTTTCGCCTCCACCCAGAATTTCTACGTCCGGCACGAATCCGCCTTGAATATCTTCCGCGGGGACGGGCCGCTCTCCCTCAAGGTAGGGGTCTCCAATGACTTCCGCGGTCAACCCCTCCCCGGACAGGTCGGCCTGGATACGGCCTATTTCCTGCGCGCGGTCTATGCTTGGAAATAAGCAGGAAGGTTTTGCCTATTTTTAGACACAAAGTCTAATAATGGGCAAAGGGGGGTTGTGAATGGTTACCTGTTGAACCGTGGCACGCAGGGTGCTTTCCCAATGGGGACCTTTCGTCCATTTTTCACCAATCCCAACCATGAGCACCAACCCCGCACGTCGCAACGCCATCGAGGCGATTGCCTCCCAGCCTCGCCTCCAGGGCAGCTTCGACTTCCGCAACGAGAAGATCGACCTGATCTACGGCCAGAATGTCTTCTCCCTCGATAAGATGGAGAAGCGCCTGCCGAAGGACGTCTTCAAGTCCCTCAAGGCGAGCATCGAAGCCGGCACCAAGCTGGACGCCGCCGCCGCCGACGTGGTCGCTGCCGCCATCAAGGACTGGGCCCTGGAACGCGGCGCCACGCACTACGCCCACGTGTTCTACCCGCTCACCGGTTTCACCGCCGAGAAGCATGACACCTTCTTCGAGCCCAACGGCAACGGCACGCTCGCCCAGTTCTCCGGCAAGGCGCTGATCCAGGCCGAGCCCGACGCCTCCTCCTTCCCGAACGGCGGCCTCCGCTCCACCTTCGAAGCCCGCGGTTACACCGCCTGGGACGTCACCTCCCCGGCCTACATCTTCGACACCGAGAACGGCTCCACGCTCTGCATCCCGACCGCCTTCGTCTCCTGGAAGGGCGAGGCCCTCGACAAGAAGACCCCGCTCCTGCGCTCGATGGCGGCGGTCAACAAGGCCGCCTCCCGCGTCCTCGCGCTCTTCGGCAAGAAACACGGCTACATCTCCGCTTCGTGCGGCCCCGAGCAGGAGTACTTCCTGATCGACTCCCGCCTCTTCCACCTGCGTCCTGACCTCTACACCTGCGGTCGCTCCCTCTTCGGCGCCAAGCCGGCGAAGGGCCAGGAATTCGAGGACCAGTACTTCGGCACCATCCCGGACCGCGTGCTCGCCTGCATGATGGAGACCGAGCGCGAGTGCTTCAAGCTGGGGATCCCGATCAAGACCCGCCACAACGAGGTCGCCCCGGCCCAGTACGAAGTGGCCCCGATCTACGAATCCGCCAACGTCGCCCACGACCACCAGATGCTCACGATGACGCTGCTCCGCCGCGTCGCCGCCAAGCATGGCTTCGTCTGCCTCCTCGCCGAGAAGCCTTTCGCGGGCGTCAACGGCTCCGGCAAGCACGTCAACTGGTCCATCGGCGGCGCCGGCGTCGGCAACCTCCTCGAGCCGGGTCACAACCCGCACGAGAACGCCCAGTTCCTGACCTTCTGCTCCGCGGTGATCCGCGCCGTCGACCTCCACCAGGGTCTGCTCCGCGCCTCCGTCGCCTCGGCCGGCAACGACCACCGCCTCGGCGCCAACGAGGCCCCGCCCGCCATCATCTCGATCTACCTCGGCGACATGCTCAACGAGGTCATCGAGCAGGTGAAGAAGAGCGGTTCCGCCTCGTCCTCCCGCAAGGGCGGTCACATGACCCTCGGCGTCGACACGCTGCCCGTCCTCCCGAAGGACGCCGGCGACCGTAACCGCACGAGCCCGTTCGCCTTCACCGGCAACAAGTTCGAGTTCCGCGCCGTGGGTTCCGCCTTCTCGGTCGCCGGCCCCCTGACCGTGCTCAACACGATCATGGCCGACTCGCTCGATAAGCTGGCCGACGAGCTTACCGCCGCCCTCAAGAAGAACTCCGACTTCAACTCCGCGCTCCAGAGCGTCCTCAAGGACATCCTCACCAAGCATGGCCGGATCATCTTCAACGGCAACGGCTACTCCGAGGAATGGCACAAGGAAGCCGCCAAGCGCGGTCTCAAGAACCTCCGCACGACCCCCGACGCGCTCCCCGAGATCGTCGCCAAGTCGTCGATCGAGGTCTTCGAGCGCCAGGGCGTCCTGTCCAAGGCCGAACTCGAGTCCCGCGAGGAGATCTACACGCACTCCTACGTGCTGGCCATCAACACCGAGTCGAAGCTCGTCGCTGAGATCGCCAAGACCCTGCTGCTCCCGGCTGCGCTCAAGTTCGCCGCCGACCTGACCCCGGTCGAGAAGACCAAGTCCGGCGGTAAGCTCCGCAAGGAAGTCGTCGGCCTCGCCGACGAGCTCGCCGCCGCCATCGACGCGCTCGACGCCGCCCGCGACGTCACCAAGTCGGACACGCACGCCCAGGCCAAGCATTCCTGCGACAAGGTCCTCCCGGCCATGCTCAAGGTCCGCGCCGCCGCCGACGCCCTCGAGGAGATCGTCGCCGACGAGTACTGGCCGCTGCCGTCCTACCAGGAGCTGCTGTTCCTCCGCTAAGCCGTCCCCGGCTGCGCCGAGACCAAGGGCCGAACCTCCGGGTTCGGCCCTTTTTGTTCGCCGGCCTGGCCGGCGGACCCCGCCAAGCAGAAGGCCCGTCGCGATGACGGGCCTTCGGGCGGTGCGGGGAGGGCGTCGCTCAGACGTTATCCCACTTCTTACGCAGGTAGGCGTTGAAGTTCTTGACCTTCTTCTTGCGGCGGCGGCGTTCGGCCGGCTTCTCGAAGCCTCGCTTGGCGCGGGCGTCCTTGATGATGCCCTCGCGGTCGATCTTCTTCTTGAGGCGGCGGAGAGCCTTGTCGACGGTCTCGCCTTTGCGAATCTTGATTTCTACGGACATGTTGGCGTTTGGAGGGTCGAAAGAACAAGGGGCGGGGCGGTTCGTCAACCCCGAATCCTCGGGATATTGCGGCCGTGAATAAGTCCCCCCCTTAGACTCTTGCGGGAGGGGTGGGGGAGGGCAATCGTGCCGCCTACCCTCGATGTACCTCAAGGAAATCGTCGCCAACGGATTCAAAAGCTTCGCCGACCGGACCCGCATCGACCTGCGCCCGGGCGTCACGGCCGTCGTCGGCCCCAACGGTTGCGGCAAGTCGAACATCGTGGACGCCATCCGCTGGGTCCTGGGGGAACAGAGCGCCAAATCCCTCCGCGCCGGCGCCATGCAGGACGTCATCTTCGCGGGCTCCGACCGCCGCAAGCAGCTGCCCCAGTGCGAGGTCGAGCTGATCTTCGCGGATTGCGAGAAGGAACTCGGCACCGCCTTCGCCGAGGTCTCGGTGATGCGCCGCCTCCACCGCGAGGGCGCGAGCGACTACTTCATCAACGGCAAGCCCTCCCGCCTGAAGGATATCCAGCGCCTGTTCATGGACACGGGCATCGGCCGCATGTCCTATTCGTTCATGGTGCAGGGCCAGATCGACCAGGTCCTCTCCGCCAACCCCGCCGAGCGCCGTTACCTCTTCGAGGAGGCCGCCGGTATCACGCGCTACAAGGTCCAGCGGCGCGAGGCCCTGAACAAGCTCGCCGGCGTCGACGCCAACCTCGCGCGCATCACCGACGTCGTCAGCGAGGTCGGCCGCCAGATCGCCACGCTGCGCCGCCAGGCCGCCAAGGCCCTGCGCTACCGTCGTCTCCGCCACCGCTTCACGCACCTCGACCTCGCGTGGCAGGCCAAGCAGCACGGCGACCGCCGCGCCCAGGTCGCCACCTTGGAAGCCGATTTCGCCGCCTGCCGCGAGCAGGTCGCCGTCCTCGGCGACGACCTGCGCGTCCGCGAGGCCGCCTTGGGCGACGCCCGCGCCCGCCGCACCGCCCTGGCCGAGCAGGTCCAGCAGTCGCAGCAGTCCCTCTTCGAGCAGCGCACCGCGCGCGAGAACGCCGAGGGTGAGGCCCGCACCTCCGACCTCCGCGCCGACGACCTCGTCGCTCGGCTCGCGGAGATCGCCCGCGAAGCCGGCGACGCCGAGGCGGCCATCGCCGATTACGACGTGCGCCTGAGCGGCAGCTCCACCGCCCGGACCGACGCCGCCGGCTCGGTGTCGGCCACCGACGCCGCGTTCCGCGACAAGACCGCCGAGGTCGAGGCCTCCCTCCGCCAGCTGATGGACGTCGAGCAGCGTCTCCGCCGCGCGCGCCAGGATATCCTGATCGCCGAAGGCGAGATGACCCGCGCCCGCGCGGATGTCACCAACCTCGAGGTCGATCTCCGCGGCTACCAGCAGCGCCACGTCGACCTTTCCGGGTCCCTGACCCAGGCCAAGGAGGAGCGCGAAGGGCTCGAGCGCCGGGTCACCGAATGCGCCGCCGTCGTCACCGCCCGCCACGGCGAGCTGCAGGCGGCCCGCGCCGCCGAGCAGGCCGCGCTGGAGCAGGCCCGCGTGCTCCTCGCCGATTTCCGCGCCCTGCAGCAGACCATCTCCGAGCAGGACCGCAAGGTCGCCAAGCTCTCGGCCCAGCTCGGCCTCCTCGAGCAGATGCAGTCCCGGCTCGAGGGTTTCTCCGACGCCGCCAAGGCCGTCCTGCGCGGTGAGCTCGCCGAGGCCATGCCCACCGGCAAGGCCGCCGCGCTCGCCGACCTCGTCACCGTCACCGACGTGACCGTCGCCGCCGCGCTCGAGACGATCCTGGGCGCCGCCTCGGAGGCCGTGACCCTCGACAACGCGGAGTTCCTTCCCGGCCTCGTCGCCCAGATGGGCGAACGCCAGCTCGGCCGCGCCGTCTTCCAGGTCGAGGCCCCGCCCGCCTCCCGCGCCGGTTCGGCCGCGCCGGCCTGGCTGCGCCCCGCCACCGAGGCCGTACGTTCGAAGTCCGCCGACCACGCCCGCCTCGTCTCCAACCTTTTCGACGGCTGCTACGTCTGCCCCTCCTTGGGTGATTTCATCCGCTGGTGGCGGGCGAACCCGGCCTTCGAGTTCTTCCTCGTCGCCACGACCGACGGCGATCTCGTCGACCGGCGCGGACTCGTCTTCGCGGGCCGCCCGCGCAAGGCCGCCGCCGGCGCCGGCTCCGGCGTCTTCGCGCGCGAGAGCGAGATCCGGTCCGTGCGCGCCGCCCTCGAGGCGGAGAACGACCGGCTCACGACCTTCAACGAGCAGGCCATGGCCCTGCAGGCCTCCATGGACGCCAACGAGGCCGAGGTCGCCCAGCGCCGCGGGGCCACCCAGTTCGCCGCCCAGGAACTCTCCGTCGCGCAGGCCGACGAACGCGCGGCCCGCGGCACGCTTTCCTCCGCCGATGAGCGCATCGCCCGCGACCAGCGCCAACTCAACGAAATCGAGTCCGCGAAGGCCGAGGCGGTCATCCGCCGCGACCGCGCGCAGGAGACCTTGACCGTGAAGGACGGCCAGGTCGCGCAGCTGCGCGACGCCATCGTCGCCGGCGAGCATTCCGTCGAATCCGCCCGCGCGGAGAGCGAGCTGCGCCGCGCCGCCCTCGGCGAGGTCCGCCTCTCCCTCGCCGAGCAGCGCCAACGCCTCGAACTGGTCGGTCGCGAGGTCGCCGAACTGGAATCCCGTCGCACCGAGGCCGCCGTCCGCCTCTCCGCCCGCCGGGCCGAGGCCGCCCATAACGAGCGCCAGGTCGCGGAGCTCCGCGCGCTGTCCGCCGCCGCGAAGGAGACCTCGCTCCGCCTCGCCGGGGAGATCGAGCTGGCCGCCGCCGCGCTCGCGACCGTGCGCCAGGAACTCGCCGCCACCGACGCCGCCGTCGAAGCCGAGGATCGCGTCCTGGGCGTCGACCGCGACAAGCTGCGCGTCGCCGACACCCGCCTGCGAGCCCTCGAGGTCGCGCTGGCCGAGCAGACCTCCCAGTGCGGTTTCCTCGTCGAGAAGGTCCAGGCCGACCACCAGCTCGACGTGGCCACGGTCGACTGGCGCCTGCAGCTTTGGTTGTCCGAGGGCGAGCCCGAGGGACTCGCGAGCTTCGACGACCTCGAGGATCCGGAGGAGAAGGAGTCCGAGCGCCGTCCCGCCAAGGCCCCCGTCCGCCGCGGCGAACCGACCGCCGAGGACCTCGCCGCCCTCGACGCGACCGACTGGCCGCCCCTCGTCCGCGAGATCGCTGAGTTGCGCGACCGCATGGCCGGCATGGGCTCCGTCAACCTCGTCGCGGTCGAGGAGTATTCCTCCCTGCGCGAGCGCCATGACTTCCTCACGAAGCAGAGCGACGATCTCTGGAAGGCCAAGGAGGAGCTGACCAAGGCGATCGACGAGCTCAACCAGACCTCCCTGAAGCTCTTCACCGACACCTTCGAGCAGGTTCGCAAGAACTTCCAGTTCACCTTCGAGCGCCTGTTCGTCGGCGGCAAGGCCGACCTCCAGCTCGTGCAGGGCGAGGACGTCCTCGAGAGCGGCATCGAGATCATCGCCCAGCCGCCCGGCACGAAGCTGCGCGGCATCTCGCTGCTCTCCGGCGGCCAGCGCACGATGACGGCGGTCGCCCTCCTGTTCGCGATCTACATGGTGAAGCCGTCCCCGCTCTGCGTCCTCGACGAGCTCGACGCCCCGCTGGACGACACCAACGTGGGCCGCTTCACGGACATCATCCGTGAGTTCACGCGGCATTCCCAGTTCCTGGTGATCACCCACAACAAGCGCACCGTCTCGGCGGCCGACGCCATCTTCGGGGCGACCATGCAGGAGAAGGGGGTCACCCGGCTGTTCTCGATGCGTTTCAACAAGGAACGCGACGAGGCCGAGCCGACCACCCCGGGCGGTTTCACGATGGCCCGCTGAGGTCGCTTGCCTTGGCCCCGCCCGCCGTTAGGCTGGCAGGGTCATGAGCCGCCTCCTCGCCTACATCGCCCTCCTCCCGGCGCTGCTGACCGCCGGCGTGTCCTTCGAGTCCGACCCCCGTCCGGTCAATCGCGCCGTCCCCGGCGCGAGCTATGCCGACATGCTCACGCGCATCATGCCGGCCGTGGTCAGCATCCGCACCGCCCAGGTCATCCCGCCTGACGTCCTGCGCCGGCTGCGCGGGCGCATCGACCCCAGCGACGTGCAGGTCGACCGCAAGACGGGCGAGGTCATGGTGCCGGCCGGCCTGGGTTCGGGCACGATCATCCACCCCGAAGGCTACGTGATCACCAACCGCCATGTCGTCACCTTGCCCAACAACCAGACGGCCGAGACCGTCTTCGTGAAGCTGAACGACCGCCGCGAGTTCCGGGCCAAGGTGCTCGGGGTCGACCCGAAGACGGACATCGCCGTGCTCAAGGTCGAGGAGCGGAACCTTCCTTACGCGCGCTTCGCCGACAGCGACAAGGTGCGCGTCGGCGACGTGGTGCTGGCCATCGGCAACCCGCTCGGCGTCGGCATGACGGTCACTTCCGGCATCATCTCCGCCACCGGCCGTTCCGGGATGGGGCTCGACTACGAGGACTTCCTCCAGACCGACGCCGCGATCAATCCGGGCAACAGCGGCGGGCCTTTGATCGACTTCGAGGGCCGCATCGTCGGCATGAACACGGCCATCCGCACCTCCGGCAACGGCGGGAGCATCGGCATCGGTTTCTCCATCCCCGCCAACCTCATGGTCGGCGTCGCGGTCGACCTGGCGAACACGGGCAAGGTGGTGCGCGGCCTGATCGGCGTCTTCGGTGAGGATCTCGCGGCCGACGAGGCCGCTAAACTCAACCTGAACCGGAACGGGGCGGTCCGCGTCACCGAGGTAAGCGACGGCCTGCCGGCGGCCAAGGCCGGCCTGCGGGTCGGGGACATCATCGTGGCGCTCGACGGCCGGCCGTTCGACGGCTGGACCGACCTCCGCGTCGCCATCTCCCGGCGTAAGCCCGGCGAGACCCTCACGCTGAGCTATGTCCGCGAAGGGCGCGGCTCCCTGGCCCGGGTCATCGTCGCGGCCCGCCCCGCGGGCAGCTGACCGTGCGTTCGCTCCGGACCATCCGCGACCTCACCGGGGGTCGTTTACCGCCGCTGACTCGCCGGGCCTTGGTCGCCGGCTTGGTCGTCTTCCTGGCCGTGTTGGTGCTGGTCCGCCCGACTGACGGCGGCTTACCTGCGGTCGAACCGCTCCGCTCGGGCGTTCGCTGGGTAGCCAAGGGTGATGGTACGACAGAGGCGGCGGTATTGCTCGACCCCTCGGTGGCCTACATGCCGGCCCGCCTGATCAGTGCTCCCGAGGCCACGATGGTCGGACCTAAGCCGAGCGAGGAAACCCCTTTTGCCCGGCTGGACCGGAGATTGCTCAGTGACCCGATGAAGGGGGACGAGCCCCCGCTGAAGACGACGGACCCCTCCTCGCCTTTGGTGGCCTCCGCGGTCCCCCTTGCCCAGGCCGAACCCTTTACGACCTTCGGCAGAGCCAATTTGACCCAATCTGGCCTCCCTCCCCGTCATGGAAGCTTTGAAGTTTTCGACCTTAATGGGGGGTCAAAGCCTTCCATTAGTGGGATTTTGCCCCCTTTAGGGTTTAAAAAGGTCGAATCAGTCGACAAAAACAAGGAAAACAACCCACTAGTTGCCTTTTTTGAGGCAACCATCGGGGTTGATTCATTCGGGCTGCAGGGTGCGCCTGCCTTGGTTAGGTCCACCGGCGATAAGGCGGTCGACCGAGGGATTTTAACTTGGGCGGCCGGGGTTCCTTGGGCCAGGCATTTGCCCCCCGGATCGTACCGGCTCACGGTCGTCCCCTGAGGGCACCAGACGGGTTGTAAAAGGCTTGGAAATATCCGCTTGACGGGGGGGGTGGGCGTGGTCATTCAAACCCTTCCCTCCGCGTCCCAAGCACGTGGCCGGGATGCCCCTGTAGCTCAGTTGGCAGAGCGCGTCCTTGGTAAGGACGAGGTCGCTGGTTCAAATCCAGTCGGGGGCTCCACCACTTTCCTTTCCACACACCAACCAACCACCTCCCACCACCAAAACCATGGCCAAAGAGAAGTTCAACCGCACCAAGCCCCACGTCAACGTCGGTACCATCGGTCACATCGACCATGGCAAGTCGACCACGACCGCCGCGATCGTCGCCGTCCAGGCTCGCAAGGGTCTCGCCGAGACCAAGTCGTACGCCGAAATCACCAAGGGCGGCACCGTCCGTGACGCCACCAAGACCGTGACCATCGCCGCCTCGCACGTCGAGTACGAGTCCGTCAACCGCCACTACGCCCACGTCGACTGCCCGGGCCACGCCGACTTCGTCAAGAACATGATCACCGGCGCCGCCCAGATGGACGGTGCGATCCTCGTCGTCTCCGCCGCCGACGGCGTCATGCCCCAGACCAAGGAGCACATCCTCCTCGCCCGCCAGGTCGGCGTGCCGAAGATCGTCGTCTGGCTCAACAAGGTCGACCTCTCCGAGCCCGACCTGATCGACCTCGTCGAGATGGAAGTCCGCGACCTCCTCAACAAGTACCAGTACGACGGCGACAACGCCAAGATCGTCCGTGGCTCCGCCACCGCCGCCCTCGAGGCCAAGCCGGAAGGCGAGCAGGCCATCCAGAACCTCCTGGACGCTCTCGACGCCGAGATCCCTGAGCCGAAGCGCGAGACCGACAAGCCCTTCATGATGTCCGTCGAAGACGTCTTCTCCATCACCGGTCGCGGCACCGTCGCCACCGGCCGCATCGAGCGCGGCGTCATCAAGGTCGGCGAAGAAATCGAGATCGTCGGCCTCCGCGACACCCTCAAGACCACCGTCACCGGCGTCGAGATGTTCCGCAAGGAGCTCGACCAGGGCCAGGCGGGCGACAACGTCGGCCTCCTCGTGCGCGGCATCGAGAAGAACCAGATCGAGCGCGGCCAGGTCCTCGCCAAGCCGGGCAGCATCAAGCCCCACACCGTCGCCAAGGCGCAGATCTACGTCCTCAAGGCCGACGAAGGTGGTCGCCACACGTCCTTCACCAACAACTATCGCCCGCAGTTCTTCTTCGGCACCTGCGACGCGACCGGCACCGTCATCCTCCCGGAAGGCGTGGAAATGGTGATGCCCGGCGACAACGTCACGATCACGATCGAGCTCCAGAAGCCCGTCGCGATGGAGAAGGGCCAGCGCTTCGCCCTCCGCGAAGGTGGCAAGACCATCGGCGCCGGCCAAATCCTCGAGATCACCAAGTGATTCCGCGCCGCAAGGCCTGATTCATGATGCCGCGGCCCCCGAAAAAGGGGCCCGGCATCGGTCTCTTTAAAAACCAACACACAGGACGGTAGCTCAATTGGCAGAGTAGCGGTCTCCAAAACCGTTGGTTGTGGGTTCGACTCCCACCCGTCCTGCCACCTTCACCCTCGATCACCACCACCACATGTTCAGCTTCCTCGGACGCCTGCGCCAATTCTGGAACGAGACCATCACCGAGGTCTTCGTGAAGGCTTCGTGGCCGACGCTCAAGGAGCTGGCGGACTCCACCCTGGTCGTGATCGTCGTCGTCGCCCTCCTGGGCGCCGTCGTCTTCCTCTGCGATTTCTCGCTCTCCAACTTCGTCCAGTTCGCGACCCATCTGGTCCGCTGAACCTCCCATGTCCAACTCCCCCTCCGATTACCGCTGGTACACGCTCCAGACCCTCTCGAACAACGAGAGCAAGGCGAAGCGTCTCCTCGAAAAAGCCATCAAGGACGAGGAGATGGGCGACTACGTCGCCGAGATCCTCATGCCGGTGAAGACCGTCAAGGAGTTCCGCAACGGCAAGAAGCGCGAGAGCGAGATGAAGCTGTACCCCTCGTACCTCTTCGTCCGGGCCCGCTTCTTCGACGAGGACGGCAACCTGCTCGAGGCCCCTTGGAACCTCCTCCGCGGCATCGACGGCGTCATCGGCCTGATCGGCGGCCAGACCCCCGTCCCGCTGCGCGAGGACGAGATCCGCACCATCCAGCAGCAGATGGCCGACGCGGCCGACAAGGTCGTGCCGAAGATCGAGTACAACCTCGGCGAACGCGTCAAGATCACCGACGGTCCCTTCGCCAACCTCGCCGGTAACATCGACAAGATCGAGCCCGACCGCGGCATGCTCCAGGTCTCCGTCGACATCTTCGGCCGTTCCACCCCGGTCGAGCTCCAGTTCTGGCAGGTCGAGCGCGACGATCGCGACTGATCCCTTTTCCACTCCTAACTTCCAAACTACACCACCATGGCCAAGAAAGTCGTCGGCGAAATCAGGCTCCAGCTCCCCGCGGGCGCCGCTAACCCTGCTCCTCCCGTCGGCCCCGCGCTCGGCGCGAAGGGCGTGAACATCATGGCGTTCTGTAAGGAGTTCAACGCCAAGACCAAGGACCAGGCCGGCATGATCCTCCCGGTCATCATCTCCGTCTACCAGGACAAGTCCTTCACCTTCGTCCTCAAGTCCCCGCCCGCCTCCGTCCTCCTCAAGAAGGCCGCGAAGATCGAGTCCGGCTCCAAGGTGCCGAACCGCGACAAGGTCGGCAAGGTCACCAAGAAGCAGCTCCTCGAGATCGTCGAGCTGAAGAAGAAGGACCTGAACGCCATCAACCCTGACAACGCCGCGCGCATGATCGCCGGCACCGCCCGTTCCATGGGCATCGAGGTCGTCGGCTGATTTTCACCCAACCCCAAACCCACCCAACCACTGCATCCCGCAGGAGACCAAAAGTCGCTATGAGCAAACAACCCAGCAAGCGCTACCGCGCCGCCGCCCAGGTCGCCGACCTGAAGGCGAAGTACGACATCGCCCAGGCCGCCGAAATCATCAAGAAGATGCCCGGCGCCAAGTTCGACGAGACCGTCGAGATCTCCGCCTTCCTCGGCGTCGATCCCAAGCAGTCGGACCAGATGGTCCGCGGCACCGTCTCCCTCCCGAACGGTTCCGGCAAGAAGATCAAGGTCCTCGCCTTCACCGAGAACGCGGCCGAAGCCCTCGCCGCCGGCGCCGATTACGCCGGCCTCGCCGACCTGATCGCCAAGGTCAACGGCGGCTTCCTCGACTTCGACGTCGCCATCTCCACCGTCTCCGCGATGAAGGACGTCCGTCAGGTCGCCCGCGTCCTCGGTCCGAAGGGCCTCATGCCGAACCCGAAGTCCGGCACCGTCTCCGACGACATCCCGAAGACCATCAAGGAAGTGAAGGCCGGCCGCGTCGAGTTCAAGATGGATAAGACGGGCAACATCGTGATCGTCATCGGCAAGAAGTCCTTCTCCGCCCTGCAGCTGACCGAGAACGCCCAGGCCGCCCTGGCCGCCCTCGTGAAGGCCCAGCCCGCCGGTTTCGCCGGTGGCCGTTTCATCAAGTCCATCACCGTGAGCGCCAGCATGAGCCCCGGCGTCGCCGTGGACCTCAAGCCCTACTCGGCCGCCGCCGCGACCGCCTAACCCCGTAACCCCGAGCACACACGAACATGCGCGCCGAAAAACAATTCCTCGTCGACGAAGTGGCCGCCCAGCTGGCCTCCTCCAATTACCTGCTCCTCGCCAACTTCACGGGTGTCACCGTGGAGAACGCGACCAAGGTCCGCGAACAGCTCCGCGCCCACGGCGCCGAGTACCACGTGGTCAAGAACAGCATCCTCAACATCGCCGTGAAGGACGCCAAGCTCCCCGAGCCGCCCGCGCGAGGCCCTCAGCGGCCACACCGCCCTCGTCACCGGCGGCAACAACCCGACCGGCGTGGCCAAGGTCCTCGTGACCTTCTTCAAGGACTTCTCCAAGCTGGAGGTCAAGGGCGGCATCCTCGATGCCAAGCTCCTGACCAAGGCCGAGGTCGAGTCCCTCTCCAAGCTGCCGTCCCTCGACGGCATCCGCGCCCAGCTGCTCTCGCTGCTGTCCACCCCGGCCTCGTCGTTCGTCCGCGTCCTCGACGCGAAGCGCCAGGCCGCCGAGAAGGCCGCCTGAACCCCTTTCCCCGCGGAGGTCCGGCCATGTGGTCGGATCCGAGCGGGGGGAACCCAACAAACCAAAACAACCCAAATCCAAAGAACCCCGGTTAGGGGCCTCGCGCCCTCAAATGTCCTTCACCGGACGCTAACCATTCAAGGAAACCCAATACCATGAGCAACATCACCAAGGAACAAGTCGTCGAGTGGCTGAGCGCCCAGAGCGTTCTCGATATCGCCAATCTCGTCAAGGACCTCGAAACCAAGTGGGGCGTCTCCGCCGCCGCTCCGGTCGCGGTCGTCGCCGCCGGCGCCGGTGCCGCCGCCGCCGCTCCCGCCGAGGAGAAGACCACCTTCGACGTCATCCTGAAGGCCAAGGGCGCCACGCCCATCAACGTCATTAAGGAAGTCCGCACCATCACCGGTCTCGGCCTCAAGGAAGCCAAGGACCTGGTCGACGGCGCCCCGAAGCCCGTCAAGGAAGGCGTGTCCAAGGACGAAGCCAAGGACATCGAGACCAAGCTCAAGGCCGCCGGCGCCGAGGTCGAGGTCAAGTAACCTCGGTTCCGCCGCCACGAAGCGGGGAGGGGAGCGCCCTCCCGGGTCCACCCCCTCCCCGCCTCTTCTTTCCCCCGGCCGCCCGGTCCGACCCAACCAGGCAACACAGTCCGCCCACCGCACCACACCGACCTTCCTCGCCCACTTCATCCGCCATGTCCAACGAGCGCAAAAACTTCGGTAAACTCCGCGAAGTCATCCCTCCGCCGAACCTGATCGAGAACCAGATCTTCTCCTTCAACGAGTTCCTGCAGATCGGCGAGGACGCCGCCGCCCGCCAGAACGTCGGCCTCGACGCCGTCTTCCGCGAGGCTTTCCCGGTCGAGAGCAACAACGGCACCTTCCGCCTCGAGTACCTCGAGTACAGCCTGGTCATGCCGAAGTCGACCGAGCTCGAGTGCATCCGCGAGGGCACCACCTACGCCATCTCCGTCATGCTGAAGCTGCGTCTCCGCGAGAAGCAGGCCTTCAAGGACGAGGAGATCCTCATGGGCGAGGTCCCGATGATCACCGACCGCGGTTCCTTCATCGTCAACGGCGCCGAGCGCGTCGTCGTCTCCCAGCTGCACCGCAGCCCGGGCATCTGCTTCGAGGAGTCGGCCCACACCAGCGGCAAGGTGCTGCACGCCTTCCGCATCATCCCCGACCGCGGCACCTGGATCGAGATCCAGTTCGACCAGAACGACCTGCTCTGGGTCTACCTCGACCGTCGCCGTCGCCGCCGCAAGTTCCTCGTCACCACCTTGCTCCGCGCCTTCGGGTACAAGGATGACAAGGACATCCTTTCCCTCTTCTACGCCCATCGCGAGATGACCGCCAAGGCGGCCCTCGAGCTCGACCCCGAGGCCCTCTCCCAGCTCGTCTACGCCGACCCCATCGTCGACGTCGAGACCGGCAAGGTCGTCGCCAAGCAGTACGACAAGCTTTCCCGCGAAACCCTCAAGGAGATCCACAAGCAGCTGCCCAAGCAGAAGTTCGGCGTCTTCGACACCTCCTTCGACGACGGCGCGATCATCCTCTCCCTCCGCAAGGACATCGGCGCGGTGCGCAACGAGGAGGAAGCCCTCAAGGAGATCTTCCGCAAGCTCCGCCCCGGCGAGCCCGTCAACGTCAAGGGCGCCCGCGCCCACATGCAGCGTCTCTTCCAGGATCCGCTGCGCTACGACCTCGGCCGCGTCGGCCGCTACAAGCTCAACCAGAAGCTCGGCCTGGACGTCTCCCTCGACACCCGCACGATCACCCCGGAGGACATCGTCGAGGCCACCAAGCTGCTCTGCAAGCTGCGCGCCGGCGACGGCGCCATCGACGACATCGACCACCTCGGCTCGCGCCGCGTGCGCAACGTCGGCGAGCTCCTCGCCAACCAGTGCCGCGCCGGCCTCAAGAACGTCGTCAAGACCGTCAAGGCCCGCATCAACGAGTACGACCAGAGCGTCGACTCGATCACCCCGCAGAAGCTCGTCAACCCGAAGCCCTTCGGCAACTCGATCCGCGAGTTCTTCGCCCGCAGCCAGCTGTCCCAGCTGATGGACCAGATCAACCCGCTCGCCGAGCTGACGCACAAGCGTCGTCTCTCCGCGCTCGGGCCCGGCGGCCTCAACCGCGACCGCGCCGGTTTCGAGGTGCGCGACGTGCACCCGTCCCACTACGGGCGCATCTGCCCGATCGAGACCCCGGAAGGTCCGAACATCGGCCTGATCAATTCCCTCTCCACCTACTCCCGCATCAACGAGTTCGGTTTCATCGAGGCCCCGTACCGCAAGGTCGTGCGCGGCAAGGTCTCCAGCCAGGTCGAGTTCATGACGGCCGACCAGGAGGAGAAGTTCAAGGTCGCCCAGGCCAATTCCGAGCTCGACGAATCCTCCCGCCTCAAGGGCAAGGTCACCGTCCGCTTCCGCGACGACATCCTCGAGGTCGATCCCGAGGACGTCGACTACATGGACGTCTCCCCGCAGCAGGTCGTCTCCGTGGCCGCCGCGCTCATCCCCTTCCTGGAGCATGACGACGCGAACCGCGCGCTCATGGGTTCCAACATGCAGCGCCAGGGCGTGCCCCTGGTCATCACCGAGGCGCCCTACGTGGGCACCGGCCTCGAGCGTCGCGTGGCCATCGACTCCAAGACGGTCGTCGTCGCCGAAGGTCCCGGCATCGTCGCCGCGGCCGACTCGCGCCGCATCGTCATCACCAAGGACGGCGAGGTCCCGCCCTCCCAGCTCGAGAACAAGAAGTTCAAGTCCGAGCCGTCCAAGGGCGTCTACGTCTACGACCTCCGCAAGTTCCTCAAGACCAACTCGTCCACCTGCTTCAACCAGCGTCCGCTGGTCCGCCGCGGCGACAAGGTGAAGGCCGGCGACGTCATCGCCGACGGCGCCGCGACCGACAAGGGCGAGCTCGCGCTCGGCCGCAACGTCCTGGTCGGCTTCATGCCCTGGAACGGCTACAACTTCGAGGACGCGATCCTCCTCTCCGAGCGCATGCTCAAGGACGACGTCTTCACGTCCGTCCACATCGAGGAGTTCGAGGTCACCGCGCGCGACACCAAGCTCGGGCCCGAGCAGATCACCCGCGACATCCCGAACCTCGGCGAGGAAGCCCTGCGCAACCTCAACCGCGACGGCGTCATCCGCATCGGCGCCGAGGTGAAGCCCGACGACATCCTCGTCGGCAAGATCACCCCGAAGTCCGAGGGCGACCTCGCCCCCGAGGAGAAGCTCCTCCGCGCCATCTTCGGCGAGAAGGCCCGCGACGTGAAGGACACCTCCCTCCGCGTGCCCTCCGGCATCTCCGGCATCATCATGGACGTGAAGGTCTCGTCCCGCACCGACCAGGACGACGGCCGCCTCTCCCCGAACGACCAGCGCCGCGCGCTCAAGAAGGTCAACGAGGAGTACCGCACCCAGGATTCCCGCCTCCGCGAGGAGATGACGGAATCCCTCTCCAACATCCTGCTCGGCGAGAAGATCCCGCTGGACGTCAAGAACTCCGACACCGGCGAGGCCATCATCCCCGCCAACCGCAAGATCACCAAGACCCTCCTCCGCCGCCTGGCGTCCGTCTCCCGCACCATCGAGATGAACGACTCGCCGGTGAAGCAGAAGATCCGCCAGATCGTCGACGGCTACCACCGCCGCTTCGACGAGCTCGAGCAGGAGCGCACCCGCAAGGTCGAGGCCATCGAGCAGGGCATCGACGAGGGCGGCGCGATCAAGAACGTCAAGGTCTACATCGCCACCAAGCGCAAGATCCAGGTCGGCGACAAGATGGCCGGCCGCCACGGCAACAAGGGCGTCGTCGCCCGCATCGTGCCGGTCGAGGACATGCCTTACCTCGCCGACGGCACCCCCGTCGACATCTGCCTCAACCCGCTGGGCGTGCCTTCCCGCATGAACGTCGGCCAGGTGCTCGAGACGCACCTCGGCTGGGCCTGCTCCAAGCTCGGCCTGAAGGTCGCCACCCCGATCTTCGACGGCATCCCCGAGAAGCAGATCCGCGAATACCTCAAGCAGGCCGGCCTGCCCGAGACCGGCAAGGCCATGCTCATCAACGGCCACACCGGCGAGGCCTTCGACCAGGACGTCGTCGTCGGCTACATCTACATGATGAAGCTGAACCACCTCGTCGCGGACAAGATCCACGCCCGCGCCACCGGTCCCTACAGCCTCATCACCCAGCAGCCGCTCGGCGGCAAGGCCCAGTACGGCGGCCAGCGCTTCGGCGAGATGGAAGTCTGGGCCCTCGAGGCCTACGGCGCCGCCTACACCCTGCAGGAGCTCCTCACGGTCAAGTCCGACGACGTCGCCGGCCGCACCAAGATCTACGAGCAGCTCGTCAAGGGCGACAACACCCTGGTCAGCGGCACCCCGCAGTCCTTCAACGTCCTGATGAAGGAGATGCAGGCGCTCTGCCTCGACGTCCGCCTGGGCAGCACCACCGCCGCCGAACGCAGCTAATCCCCAGCCCTTACCGACATGATCCACCCGGAGCACACCCCCGAGTTCACGCCGAACGAGTCCAAGGAGCAGTCCTTCGACTTCGTCTCCATCTCGATCGCCTCCCCCGAGGAGATCGTCGCCTGGACGGGCGAGCAGTTCCTCGCCGAGCTCGACGAGCACGGCAACCGCAAGGTCAAGGGCCTCAAGGAGGTCAAGAGCCCCGAGACCATCAACTACCGCTCGTTCAAGCCCGAGCCGAACGGCCTCTTCTGCCAGCGCATCTTCGGCCCGGTCCGCGACTACGAGTGCTACTGCGGCAAGTACAAGAAGGTGAAGTACAAGGACGTCGTCTGCGACAAGTGCGGCGTCGAGGTCACCGTCTCCCGCGTCCGGCGCGAGCGCATGGGCTACATCCGCCTGGCGATCCCGGTCTCCCATATCTGGTTCCTGAAGAGCATGCCCAGCCGCCTGTCGCTGATGCTCGACATGACCACCCGCCAGCTCGAGCAGGTCATCTACTACCAGAAGTACCTGGTGGTCGACCCCGGCCAGACCGGCCTCGCCGAGAAGGACCTCCTCGACGAGGAGTCCTACCGCAAGGCCGTCGAACAGCACGGCCCTGACGCCTTCAAGGCGCGCATGGGCGCCGAGGCCCTCCAGCAGCTCCTCAAGAAGATGGATCTCGCCGCCACCGTCGAGAACCTCCGCGACCAGCTCCGCTCCACCCGCTCGAAGCAGATCAAGAAGAAGATCGCCCGCCGCATGAAGATCATCCAGGGCTTCCTGGCTTCCGGCAAGCGCCCCGAGCACATGATCCTGACGATCCTGCCGGTGATCCCCCCGGATCTCCGCCCGCTCGTCCCCCTCGAAGGCGGCCGCTTCGCCACCTCCGACCTGAACGACCTCTACCGTCGCGTCATCAACCGCAACAACCGCCTGAAGCAGCTCATCCAGATGAAGACGCCCGACGTCATCATCCATAACGAGATGCGCATGCTCCAGGAGGCCGTCGACGCCCTCCTCGACAACGGCCGCCACGGCAAGCCGGTCAAGGACCGCGACCGTCAGCTCAAGTCCATCTCGGACATGCTGAAGGGCAAGCACGGCCGTTTCCGCCAGAACCTCCTCGGCAAGCGCGTCGACTACTCCGGCCGCTCCGTCATCGTCATCGGTCCCGAGCTCAAGCTCAACCAGTGCGGTCTGCCCAAGAAGATGGCGCTCGTCCTCTTCGAGCCGTTCATCATCCGCCGCCTCAAGGAGCTCGGCTTCGCCCACACCGTCCGCGGCGCGCGCAAGCACATCGAGCAGAAGAAGCCCGAGGTCTGGGACATCCTGGAAGAAGTCACCAAGGGCCACCCGGTCTTCCTGAACCGCGCCCCGACGCTCCACCGCCTCTCCATCCAGGCCTTCGAGCCCGTCCTCATCGAGGGCGACGCCATCCGCCTGCACCCGCTCGTCTGTACCGCCTACAACGCGGACTTCGACGGTGACCAGATGGCCGTCCACGTCCCGCTGTCCCTGGAAGCCATCATGGAGTGCAAGCTCCTGATGATGTCCACGAACAACATCTTCTCGCCGTCGAGCGGCAAGCCGATCCTCACGCCGTCCCAGGACATCGTGCTCGGCGCCTACTACCTGACGCTCGAGCCGGCCGACAAGCCGGCCGACGAGAAGCACCTCCCGGTGCTCGGTTCCGTCTCCGAGGCGACCTACGCCGAGGCCGAGGGCGCCCTCCACTTCCACGACTGGGTCCGTTTCGCCAACCCCGACCAGGGTCGCGACACGGTCTACGGCGACAAGGAGGCCCGCACCATCGTCACCACCGTCGGCCGCATCCTCTTCAACACCATCTGGCCCGCCGAGATCGGCTTCGTCAACTTCACGGTGAAGAAGGGCCAGCTCGGCGACCTCATCCTGAACACGTACAAGCACTGCGGCCGCGAGGCCTCCATCCCGGTGCTGGACGCCCTCAAGGAGACCGGTTTCCGCGTCGCCACGAAGGCCGGCATCTCGATCGGCGTCAGCGACATGATCTACCCGAAGGAGAAGGACGGCATCGTCCGCGACGCCACGGGCAAGGTCCGCGAGTTCCAGCGCCAGAACGAGGCCGGCACGATCACCAACGACGAGCGCCGCAACAAGGTCGTCGACACCTGGTCCTCCGCGACGGACACCATCGCCCAGTCGGTGTACAAGACCCTCTCCGAGTCCGCCAAGGTCGCCGGCGTCCGCAAGGGCGACCCGCGCCACGAGCACCGCATGCTCATCAACCCGGTGTACGTCCTCATGGACTCCGGCGCGCGCGGTAACAAGGCCCAGGTGAAGCAGCTCTGCGGCGCCCGCGGTCTGATGGCCAAGCCTTCCGGCGAGATCATCGAGCGCCCGATCATGTCCTCGTTCCGCGAGGGTCTGTCCGTCCTCGAGTACTTCATCTCGACCCACGGCGCCCGCAAGGGTCTCTCCGACACCGCGCTCAAGACCGCGGACGCCGGCTACATGACCCGTAAGCTCTGCGACGTGGCCATGGATGTCATCGTCACCGACAACGCCGAGGTCGTGACCGGCTCCGAGATCATCACCCTCTCCGACGCCGCGCTCGGCCGCCACCTGGCCTCCGACGTCCCGAATCCCTCCGGCGCCGCCAAGGCGCTCGCCAAGGCCGAGACCTCCCTCACGGAGGAGCTCCTCGCCAAGCTGCGCGACGCCGGCGTCGACCGCGTCAACGTCCGCCTGCCCAACGGCGTGTGGAAGTCCGCCATCTACGACGGTGACGAGCTCCTCGTCTCCCTCGCCGAGCGCATCATCGGCCGCTGCCCGTCCGACGACGTCGTCAATCCGCTGAATCCCTCCGAGGTCATCGTGAAGGCCGGCGTCCTCATCGACGAGGCCTCCGCCAAGCACATCGAGACGGTCGGCATCGACCGCGTCAAGGTGCTCTCGCCGCTCACGCACATGAACGTGAACGCGATCCCGGCCCGCTCCTACGGCCTCGACCCGTCCACCGGCCGCATGGTCGAGCGCGGCACCGCCGTCGGTATCATCGCCGCCCAGTCCATCGGCGAGCCCGGCACCCAGCTCACCATGCGTACGTTCCACATCGGCGGCGTCGCGCAGCTGAAGTCCCCCGAGGTCAAGGCCAAGCAGGGCGGCAAGGTCTCCTTCGTCGACCTGACCTGCGTCGAGATCAAGGGCGGCACCCAGGTCGCGGTCAACGGCAACGGCTCGATCCGCATCCTCAACGACGCCGACCAGCCCGTCGAGGAGTACCGCATCGTGGCCGGTTCCGTCATCAACGTGAAGGACGGCAAGAAGGTCGCCAAGGGCGAGCCGATCGCCGCGTGGGACCCGAACTTCACCCCGATCCTCGCCAACCATGACGGCAAGGTCCGCCTCGTCGACATGATCTCCGGCGTGACCTTCACCGAGGAGCGCGATGCGTCCAGCAACACGTTCTTCAAGTACGTCATCGAGTACTCCGACGAGCAGAACCCGCAGGTCCAGATCGTCGACGCCGCCGGCAAGGAGCTCGGCGCGTTCACCATCCCCGCGGGCGCCCGCGTCGAGGTCGACGACGGCGACGTCGTCACCCGTGGCGCCGTCCTCGCCAAGATCCCCCGCCAGGCCGCCAAGACCCAGGACATCACCGCCGGTCTGCCGCGCATCTCCGAGCTCTTCGAGGCCCGCCCGCCGAAGGATGCGGCCGAGATCGCCAAGATCGACGGCACCGTCCGCTTCGAGCCCTCCATCCGCGGCAAGAAGCGCCTCATCATCGCCGACTCGATCGGCCGCGAGGAGGAGCACCTCATCCCGCACGGCAAGCACATCATCGTCGCCGCCGGCGAGAAGGTGAAGCAGGGCCAGGCCCTCACCGAAGGCGCCGTCGACCCGCATGACATCCTCGACATCCTGGGCCAGTCCAAGGTGCAGGACTACCTCATCACCGAGATCCAGAAGGTCTACCGCTCGCAGGGCGTCGTGATCAACGACAAGCACATCGAGATCATCGTGGCCCGCATGCTCCGCAAGGTGCGCGTGGCCGAGCCGGGCGACTCCGACCATCTCTGGGGAGAGCACGTCGACCGCACGCTGCTGGCCAACGCCAACCGTTCCATCCACGAGCGCGGCGGCCAGATCGCCGAGTCCGAGCCGATCCTCCTCGGCATCACCAAGGCCTCCCTCGAGACGGAATCGTTCATCTCCGCGGCCTCCTTCCAGGAGACCACCCGCGTGCTGACCGATGCCGCCACGATGGCCAAGCGCGACCTGCTGACCGGCTTCAAGGAGAACGTGATCATGGGCCACCTGGTTCCGGCTGGCACGGGTCTCCCCGCCTACCGCAAGATCCGCGTCCTGCCGACGGTTCCGAAGGCCTAAAGCCCCGACGATCTAGCCCGACCAAATCCCGCCGAAAGGCGGGATTTTTCTTTTAACTGGGGGAAATACCTTCCTTTTGGGGGTTGATAGGGGGTAGGGGATGCCTAGTCTGCTTTCAACCCCCCTCCCCGTATGACCTCGGTCCGCTTTCTTATCGCCGCCGCCTGCATGGCTGTCGGGCCTTCCTTGGGTGCCGCCAATCTCTTCCCGACCTCGCCCTTGATCCAGCTCGGCAATGACACGGACATCTTCTTCGATTCGTCGTTCGCCCTCGACATCACGGACAACCTCTACACCACGGCCAACGCCGTCTCCGCCACTTCCTGGACGGTGACTCCCGGCTTGGCCTTGGAATACGGCAAGGACTCCGCTTTCGCGGTCAACTTTTCGGCCCGTCGCAACATCGTCCGCTACAACAAGGCCTCCTTGGCCGACCTCGAGGACGACCGCGACGCCCTTTCCGCCAGCATCCGGGCCGATGATGGTGGTCCGCTGAGCCTGAGCCTGGACAGTTCCTACCGTATCACCGTCCGTAATGACGACCTGGCCCAACAGGGCGTCGGAACCTCCGTCCCGCTGGGCGCCAACCTGCTGCGCCAGTCCAACTACTCCCACGCCTTCGAGGCCAAGTATAAGCTCACCGAGAAGATCAACGTGACCTTGGGGTTCACCAATACCTATAACCATTACCTGAATCCGGTGAAGGTCGTGGAGACGACCCAGACGGTGGGCTTGGCCCCTCCCTTTGCCGACCCTAACCCGGGCTTCTTGACGTCCTACAATACCAACGGCTTGACGGAGCTGAATACCAAGGCGATTCCCCTCGAAGTCACCTACCAGGCCTTCGAAAAGCTCTCCTTCGGCCTCCGCTACCAGCACGACATCACGGATTACTCTCCCGCGCCGTACTTTTCCCAGAACACCTCCACCGCCACCCCGGGGCTGATCACCACCGTGCGTCCCGCGGGGTATCCGTTGCAGATGCGCAAGCACTTCTATGGTCTCACCGCCAAGGGTGACCCGACGGGTGCCGGCAAGCTCAACGTGACCGCCCGGGCCGGTTATGCCACCTCTTCCGTGGATGGCGCGGCGAACGAACAGATCCCTTCCTTCTCGATCAACCTGCAGCATAGCCTGACGGAAAAGGTCAACCACTCGCTGGCCTTGTCCCGCGACATCAACGCCAACAACACGGGCGGCCAGATCGACAGCAAGTCCTACACCTACACGGTGAACTTCACCGCGGCCGAGGACCTCAGCTTCAACCTCGGGACGACCCGCAGCGACGTCCTCGCCGGTACGACCGTCGTCAATACCATGGTCTACAACCTGGGGGCTGATTATAAATATAATCCCCACCTGAGCTTCACGTTGGCCTACAGTTTCACCGATTCGAAGCTCCCCGCCAACGCCGCGGCCAACTTCCAGGCCAACGCCCTGACGATTTCAGGGGCTTTCCGCTACTAAGCGGCGCCGGGGCCTCGGTCGGACGCAGGGGCGGAGGGTCTCGTTGACCTCCCGCCCCTTTCCGTTCATGCTCGATCCCATGCTCCTTCACCTCCGTGACCTCCTGCGGCTCGGCCTGGTCTGGGCCTGCCTGGTCGGCCCCGGCTTGCTGGCCGCCGAGCCGGCCGCCCCCGCCGCCGAGCCGGCCCCTCTTCGCCCCAGCTACCGCCTGCGGGCGCGCGACACCATCCGCGTGGGCGTGATCAACGAGGCGGACACCTTGGTCGAGCGCCGGATCAATCCCGACGGCACGGTGGACATCCCCTTCCTCAAGGAGATCGTGAAGGTCGGCGGGCTCACGGTGAGCGAGGCCCAGGCCGTGCTCGAGAAGCTCTACCTCAGGTACTTCAAGCGACCCCAGGTGGTCCTGAGCATCGTCAGCTACGCGGAGCGCCGCGTCTACGTGAACGGCTTCGTCGGCAAGCCCGGCTCGGTCCTCGTCCCGCCGGAGGAAACCCTGACGCTCGGCCGGGCTCTCTCGATGGCGGGGGGGATCCTCGCCCGCGGCAGCCGCACGGATGTCACCGTGACCCGCAGCCTGAACGGCGTCCCGACGCCGATCCAAAAGGATATGTCCAAGATCGACAAAGGGGAGGAGCCCGACTTCCCCCTCGAGGACGAAGACCAGATCTACGTCCGCGACCGTACCTTCTGAACCCATGGACACGCCTTCCCCCAAGCCCGGTCAACCTCCGGAGGACCCTTCGCGCGGCCCGCGCGGCTACGGCTCCTACGGCTCCTATGGCGGCTATGCGGGCTATGGCGCCCCCGGTTACGGTAATTACGGCAACTACGCCGCCGGCGGCGCGTCCGGCGGCAAAGGCGGACCTTTCACCGTCTACCTCGCCATGCTCCGCGAGCGCTGGTGGTGGGTGCTCCTGTCGGTCCTGGTCTTCGTGACCATCGCGGTGGTGTACACCTCGACCATCATCCCGGAATACCGCGCCGCCGGGCGGCTCCGCGTCTACCGGCTCACGCCGACCATCGGCACCGGCAACACCGGCGTCGACGAGACGCAGCGCATCGGCTCCAACGACGACTTCCTGACCGCCATCGAATCCATGAAGAGCACGGCGGTGATCGAAGGGGTCTCCCGCCTGCTCACCCCGGCCGAGCGCAAGCTCGTCCTCGAGCCCTACCAGCAGGGCAATGTCTTCACCGGTCCCCTGACCGAGCAGGAGGTCTTCGCCCGGCAGCGCGGGGTCAACCCGACCCGCCAGACCTTCGTGGTGAACGTCGACTTCACCCACCCCAACCGCGAGCTGGCCCGCCTCGTGGCGCAGCGTTTCTGCGATGTCATCCAGAAGTCCAGCGAGGACGAGCGCCTCACCATCACGCACCCGTTGGTCGAGAAGGCCCGCATCGAGATCGAATCCCTCGAGGACAAGATCCGCCGCCTTTACGAGAAGAAGAACGGGCTCGTGAAGTCGGGCGACCTGCTGGACATCGCGGGCACCACCAACAGCATCGCCGCGCAGCGCTCCAAGCTCATCCAGGACCGCGAGGATTACCGCAAGCAGCTCGACGAGATCGGCATCGTGGTCGCCCTGGTCGCGCAGTACCGCGCCGCGGGTCGCGACCTCTCCGAGATCCCCCTCGTCCGGTCCGACGCCGACGTCGCCGCGGCGCGGGCCAAGATGACCGACGCCCAGACGCGCGTGCGGGCGATGGAGGAGATCTACACCGACCTGCACCCCAAGATGATCGCCGAGCGGCAGGCGCTCGCCCAGCTGTCGGCCGAATTCCAGCGGGCGGTGAAGACCAAGGCGGATTCCCTCGCCGCGGCCCAGGTCGACCTCCGCGCCAAGCTGGATAACGCCGTCGAGATCCTCCGCCAGAAGGACGAGGCCATCAACCGCCTCCAGGCCGCCGCCGTCGAGCTCGAGAAGATCGACAAGGACATCCGCGCCAACGAGGAGTTCCTCGGCCGCATGAAGCTCAATTACGAGGAGGCCAAGCTGCGCACGGCCACCTCCGGCATCAGCACCTCCATCCGCGTGATGGACAAGCCCTCCGTGTCCGACAAGCCGGTCAACAAGAACTTCAGCGTCAACGCCCTCGCGGGGCTCGCCCTCGGGTTCTTCGCCGGGGTCGGCCTCGTGCTGCTGCTCGGCACGCTCGACGACCGCCTGAAGTCCGTGCGCGACCTCGAGGGCGGCCTGGGCATCCCGGTGCTCGGCACGGTGCCGAAGGTCTCCGAGACCGCCGGCCCGGACCGCGCCCTGCTCGCCCGGCAGGACAAGGACCGGCAGGCGACCGAAGCCGTCCGCGCCATCTATTCCGCGATGAAGATCAACCCGGCCTCGGCGGCCGGCCGCGTCTTCCTCGTGACCTCCACGCGCCCGGGCGAGGGCAAGACCTTCGTCGCGACCAACCTCGCGCTGGCCTTCGCGCAGCATGCCGAGCGCGTCATCGTGGTCGACGCCGACCTGCGCCTGCCCAACGTGGGCCCGTCCCTCGGTTTCGCCGGCGACGGCGGGGTCAGCCGTTGGTTCAACGGGGAGATGACCTTGGACGAGGCCATCGTCAAGGATGTGGCGCCCGGGCTCGACGTCCTGCCCGTGGGCCTCAGCTGCCGCAACCCCACGCAGGTCATCAACCACCCGCGGTTCGGCGAGATGATCGACGAGCTGCGCCGCCGCTACGACCGCGTCTTCATCGACTCCCCGCCCATCGGCGCCGTCTCGGACGCGCTGCACCTCATCCCCAAGGTCGACGGCGTCGTCTACGTCGTCCGCTTCAACGTGGTGAGCGCCCGCAACGCCGCCGCCTGCCTGGCCCGCCTGCGCGACGCCGGCGCCCCGATGCTCTGCGCCGTGCTCAACCAGATGTCGGTGCGCCTCGCGTCCGTCTACACGGACACCTACGACCCGTCCGCCGGCAAGTATTACGTCGGCGAGTCCGGTGCCGGCCCCAAGGCCTGAGTTTCCCGTCATGCGTCTCCCCCTCCTGCTCCTCCTCGCGGCGGCCCTCGGCGGCTGCCAGACCGCCCCCGTCACCGGCCGGGCGCAGTTCATCCTCGTCGACGAGGCCGAGGTCGCCTCGCTGTCGTCCGGCGAGTTCGCGAAGATGAAGAAACTGCCGCACGACCCGCGGCTGGCGAAGATCCGCGAGATCGGCCTCAAGATCGTCGCGGCCGCCCGGCGTGACGACCGCAACGGCGTGCTCCCGCCGGCGTCGCGCTGGGAGTTCGCCATCATCGACGACCGGTCCCCGAACGCCTTCGCCATGCCCGGGGGCAAGATCGGCTTCAACGCCGGCATGTTCGCCTACGCCCCCACGGACGACGACATCGCGGTGATCCTCGGCCATGAGGTCGCGCACGTCATCTGCCGGCACGGCGCCGAGCGCGTCTCGCAGCAGCTGGGCGTCGCCGCGGCGGTCGCCCTCACCGACGAGGCCACGAAGAAGAAGGACGCCCAGACGCGCCAGGCCTGGGTCGCCGCGATCGGCCTGGGCACGCAGCTCGGCGTCCTGTTGCCTTACAGCCGCAGCCACGAGTCGGAGTCCGATCACCTCGGGCTGCTCTTCATGGCCCGCGCCGGCTACGATCCCGAGAAGGCCCCGGGCTTCTGGGAACGGTTCGCCAAGATCGGCGGTTCCCGCCCGCCGGAATTCCTGTCGACCCACCCCGCGGACGCCACCCGCATCCGGCAGCTGCGGGGCTGGATGGCCGAGGCCAAGGCGCAACGCCCCAAGGGCTGACGCTCAGCGTCGCTCCAGGCGCAGCGGGCAGGTCAGGTAGATACCCTTCGGATCGTTCAGGGTCCGGATCGCCCGCAAGGTCTCGGCGTGCGTCCGCAGGAAGAGCACCGCAGGGTCGCTCGGCGCCGAGCGGGTGAAGAGCGGGTGGTCCTCCCGGCCGTCGGAGAGCAGCTGCTGCAGCAGCGACTCCTCGCCCTCGTGCAGGGCGGGGACCTGGACCAGCTGGGCGTCCTTCAGTTCCGCCAGGGATTTGGCGAGGGCGATGGCCTCGCGGAGGCCGCCGAACTTGTCGACCAGGTTGCGCTCGCGGGCATCGGTCCCCAGCCAGACGCGGCCTTGGGCGACCTCATGCACGCCGTCGCGCTGCAGCTTGCGGCCCTCGGCGACGACCTTGAGGAAGTCCTCGTAGACCTCGTCCACCATGGACTGGATCAGCGCGAGCTCGTCGGCGGCGGCGGCCCGGTGGGCTTGGCCGAGGTCGGCGTAGCGGTTGGTCTTCACCCCGTCGTGCCCGAGGTGGAACTTCCTGGCGAGCTCCTCGTAATTGAACTGCAGGCCGAAGACGCCGATGGAGCCGGTGATGGTGGCCGGGTCGGCCATGATCACGCTCCCGCGCGCGGCGATGTAGTAGCCGCCGCTGGCCGCGAGGTCCCCCATGGAGACGACGACGGGCAGGCCTTTCTTGCGGAGCAGGGCGACCTCGCGCGCGATCAGGTCGCTGGCGAAGGCGGAGCCGCCCGGGCTGTTCACCCGCAGCACCACGGCCTTCACGCGGGCGTCGGCCCGGAGACGGCGGAGCTCGAACGCCAGACGGTCGCCGCCGACCTCGTCCGGGCCGCCCCAGCCGTCGACGATCTCGCCTTCGGCGTAGACCACCGCGACCTTGTCGGCGCCGCGGGGCAGCTGGACCTTGTCGGCGTAGCGCGCCAGCGACACCTGGCGGAAGGACGTCTCGCTGTCGTCGACCGCCGCCCCCGCCTTGCGCACCTTCTCGATGAACTCGTCGCGCTGCTGCAAGGTGTCCACCAGCTTGAGCTCCAGGGCCTTCTTCGCGGGGAAGACGCCGCCGGCGTCGGCCGCGCGGTTGAGCGCGGCGTTGGTGAGCTTGCGGGACTGGGCGATCTGGCCGACGACCCGGCTCCACACGCCCTGTACCAGCCGGGTGGACTGCTCGCGGGACGGCTCGCTCATGCGGTCGCCGAGGAAGGGCTCCACCGCCGACTTATATTTGCCGACCTTGGTGACCTGCACCCCGATGCCGAGCGTCCGCAGCGTCTCGCCGAAATAGAGGTTGCTCGCGGCGAGGCCCTTGAGCTCGAGTTCGCCGGCGGGGTGCATCGCGATCTGGTCGGCGACGCTCGCGAGGTAGTATTCGCCCTGGCTGCCGTTCTCGATCCAGGCGAAGACCGGCTTGCCGCTCTCCTTGCGGAACTCGGCGATGGCCTGGCGGAGTTCGCCCAACTGGACGACGCCGGCTTCGATCTCGCCGGCGATCACGACGCCCAGGATGTTCCGGTCCTTGGCGGCCAGCTCGAGCGCGGCGAGCGCCCGGTAGAGATCCACCGTCGGGCGGGGGTCGTCGCCGAGCAGCGAGCCCAGGCCCGCCTTGCCGTGCGCGGGGGTGTCGTTCACCACCAGGCCGTGGCCGACGACGAGCAGGGTGCCGGGCCGGACCGTCACGGTCGGCGCGCCGCCGCCCGAGGCGCTCAGCCCGGCGACGATGAGCACCAGCAGCAGGAAGGCGCAGAGGGCGCCCGCGAGGAAGGTGCCGAGCACCGAGGCGAGGAGGGATTTGAGGAATTCTTTCATGGGGGCGTCCGCGGAGGATTCCCGCACGATGCCCGCCTGGCGAAACATCGCCATTCAAAAGACGCTTTTTCGACGCTGGTTTCCGCTGGTTTCCTTTCGCGGTCGTCCTTAGATTGATCGCATGTACGAGCAGACCCCGGATGCGGGCGCGGCCACCGAACGCAAGGCGCTGGCCATCAACCTCGACCGTTCCGCCTACGGCGCGTTCGCCGAGATCGGGGCGGGGCAGGAGGTCGTCCGCCATTTCTTCAAGGCCGGGGGCGCCTCGGGCACCGTCGCCAAGAGCATGTCGGCCTACGACATGCGGGTCAGCGACGCCATCTACGGCCACCCTAAGCGCTATGTCTCACGCGAGCGTCTGGAGCAGATGCTGCAGCACGAGTACCAGCTGCTGGTCGATCGCCTGGCCGCCGAGCGCGGGGCGCAGACCCGCTTCTTCGCCTTCGCCGACACGGTCGCGACCACCCCGCACGACGGCAAGGGCCAGGGTCATTCCTGGATCGGCTTGCGCTTCCAGGAGGCGCCGCTCACCCCGCCGAGCGAGGTGCTCCTGCACCTGCGGCTGTGGGACAAGGACGCGGGCCGCCAGCAGGACGCCCTCGGCATCGTCGGGGTCAATCTCATCCACGCCGCCCTCAATGCCCGGACCGGCGTGGACGCCTTCCTCACCGCCCTCGTCGAAGGCGTGGGCGTCGGCCGGGTGGAGGTCGAGTTCGTCCATTTCAAGGGCCCGGCCTTCGGCGCCTTCGACAACCGGTCCGCGGCGCTCCGCCTGGTCCGCCTGGGCCTGACCGACGCCGTGCTGTTCGGGCCCGAGGGCGTCCCCGAGGTCCCCAGCGAATACCTCTACAAGAAGAACCTGCTCGTCGCGCGCGGCACCTTCCGGCCCGTCTCCCTCGTCAACGAGGACATGCTCGCCTGCGCCCTGCGCAACCTGGGGGAGGGCGGGGCGGACGTCCTGCCGCTCTTCGAGATGTGCATCGGGTCGGACCCGCACCCCGAGGCGGAGCTCATCGACCGCATCCGCCTCGTCGCGACGCTCCGTCGGCCCTTGCTCGTCACCCGGCACCGCGGGTGGTACCGCCTGCCGGCCTATTTCCGCATGCACACCACCGGGCGCATCACGCTGGTCGCGGGCATGAACAACCTCGTCGACCTCTTCAACCCCGAGCACTATACGCAGCTCGAGGGCGGCGTGCTCGAATCCTTCGGCCGGCTCTTCAAGGACGGCGTCCAGGTCATGGTCTACCCGATGCGCGGCGACCAGCTGCGGCGCCTGGTGGCCGATCCGGTCGCCTGCAAGGTCTGCTTCCCCGAAAGCTATTCCATCAAGGAGGACGCGGTCATCGCCGCCGGCGACATCCAGATGCGCCCGACGGTGGCCGGCCTCTTCCAGCATCTCCTCAACAATGGTTTCTTCGTTCCCATCGCGGGCGCCGACCCGGCCGCGATGGCCTGCCAGCCCCGCACCTTGGCGGACCGGATCCGGGCGGGCGAGACGGGCTGGGACAAGGAAGTGCCGCCGCCGGTTGCCATCGCGATCCGGAGCCTCAAGTTATGGGCCGACTGACCGCCCATGCCCGCACCCCTGACCTCGTTGCCGCCGTCGGACGGCGCCGAACTCGCCTTGTCGGTCGAGCGGGCCTACCGCGAGGGCGAGGTGCTTGACCGGCTGGAGGCGCTCTGGTCGCTGATCCTGGCGAAGTGCTTCCTCCTGCAGTGGGCGATCGACGCCTACGCCCTGCCGGTGCGCGGCCTGGTCTACGTCTGGCTGCTCACCTTCGCCATGGCCGGCGCGGCCTCCGCGCTCTACCTCCGGGCCCATCGCCTGAGGCTGCGCCTGCTGCCGTGGCGCGCCCGCGTCAGCACCGCCCTGCTGGTCGGCCTGCTGGTCGGCCTCGGCACCCTGGCTTACGCGCACGGCGCGCTCGGCCTGCTGCCCGCCGGCGCCGCGGCCGCGCTCGCCTGCGTCCTGCTCGGCAACGCCTCGCTGGTGCGCGCGACCTTGGTCGGCGGACCGGAGCCGATGGTCGGCGCCCTGCTCTGGTGGGCCGCCGCGGGGCAGGCCTTCCGCGACGCCGACGGGCGAGCCTTGCTCTGGGTGGGGCTTGGTTTCCTCGGCGCGCAGGCCTTGCCCGGCTTCGCCCGGCTGGCGCGCCGGCGCCGGGAGCAACGCGTCTGATCAGCCGAGGTCGGCGACCGCCTTGCCGCCCGTGCTGTTGATGAGGTGCGCCATGAAGCGCTTCATCGCCGGCGTCAGGACGCGCCCCTTGCGGTGCACGATCGCGAGCGGCCGGGCCACGCGGCGGTCGCGCAGGCGCAGCATCACGAGCGTGCCCTGCTCGACTTCCTGCCGGATCGTGCCCTCGGGGACGAGGGCCACGCCCGCGTCGACCTCCACGGCGCGCTTCAGGGTCTCGATGTTGTCGAACTCCATCGACGGCTCGAGCTCGATGCGCTGCTCGCGGAAGAACTGGTCGAGCGCCTTGCGCGTCGGGATGTCCTGGTCGAAGCCGATGAACTTGCCGCCCTGCAGGTCCGCGAGGTCGATCTCCTTCTTGCCGGCGAGCTTGTGCTTGGGCGCGCAGATCGCGACGAGCTGGTCCTCCATCAGCGGGGTGATCTCGATCTGCCGCATCTTCTGCGGGAAGGCCACCAGGCCGAAATCGACGGCGTTGGAGATGACATCCTCGTAGACGAGGTTGGAGCGCCGGTACTCGACGCGCACGTTGACGTGCGGGAACTCCTGCATGAAGCGCTTCACGTGCGGCGGCAGCTCATGGAGGCCGATCGAGACGATGGTCGAGACGTGGACCGTGCCGCTGACGACCTTGCGCATCTCCTGCATCTCGCTCGAGACCTGCTCGTAGCGGTTGAGGATATCCTTCGCGGCCTCGTAGAGGCTGCGGCCCTCGCGGGTCAGCCGGAACTGCTTCTGGCTGCGGTCGACGATCAGCACGTTGAAGTGCTTCTCCATGGAGCGGAGCTGCTGGCTGACGGCCGACTGGGTGATGGCGTTGAGCTTGGCGGCCTTGGAGAAACTCTCGTTGTCCACCAGGTCGCGGAAGATCTTCAGGTTCTCGATGTGCATGGAGGAAAAGTCCTTGGATTACTAAATCTAATGCCAAATGCCTTCAAGTGTAGTTTTGCTTATCTAACAGCCGCGCTCCTCCGGAATCAGCCCTCTGGCGGCGTTGACTCGGGGGCCGATCTCCTCCACTAGTGTTCAAATGGTCACCTATGACCAGTTTGCGGGCCGATGCGAGGCCGTCTTGGGCCGGATCCGGCAGGCCTGCGTGGCCGCCGGCCGGTCGCCCGACTCCGTGCGCCTGCTGCCCGTGACCAAGACGCACCCGGTGGACGCGGCGCTCTTCGCCCACCGCTTCGGTTTGCCCGCGGTCGGCGAGAATCGGGTGCAGGAGGCCCTCCAGAAGCGTCCCCAGGCCCCCGCGGAGCTCCGTTGGGAACTCATCGGCCACCTGCAGTCGAACAAGGCCAAGCAGGCCCTCCAGACGTTCGACGTCATCCAGTCGGTCGACTCGGCCGAACTCGCCGCCCGCCTCGGTCGGATCGCCGGCGAACTCGGCCTGGTCCGCGAAGCCCTCATCCAGGTCAACTCCGGGGACGATCCCGCCAAGTTCGGCTGCGACCTCGCCGCCGCGCCCGCCGTCCTCGAGGCCGCCTTGGCTTACCCCGCCCTGAAAGTGACCGGATTGATGGCCATCGCCCCGTTGTCCGATGACCCGGCCGTGGCCACGCGGACCTTCGAGGCGCTGCGACGTTGCCGCGACGAGCTGGAGGCACGGTTCGCCGTCCGTCTGCCGGAGCTCTCGATGGGCATGAGCGGCGACCTCGAACCGGCCGTGGCCGCCGGCTCCACCTGCGTCCGCGTGGGCTCCGCGCTCTTCGGCGAGCGTCCCTCCGCATGATCCGCCGTCTCCTCATCCGCGACCTCGCCCTGATGGACCGCGCCGACCTCGAGGTCGGCCCGGGCTTCACCGTCGTCACCGGCGAGACGGGCGCGGGCAAATCCGTCCTCCTCGGAGCGCTTTCGCTCCTGGCGGGCAACCGCGCCGCGAAGACGATCGTCCGCAAGGGCGCCGAGGAGTGCGCGGTCGAGGCCGAGCTCGAGACGGAGGGCGACCGGCGCTTCGACGAGACGCTGAAGGCGCTGGATCTGCCCGCCTGCGACGACGGCCTGCTGATCCTCAAGCGTTCGGTCCACGCGACCAAGGCGGGGCGGATCTCCGTGAACGGCGGGTCCGCCACCCTTGCGCAGCTGCAGCAGCTCGGCGAGCTCTGGATCGATTTCCATGGCCCGGGCGAGCCGCAGAAACTGATGCGCGCCGAGACCCAGCTCGAGATGCTCGACCTGCACGCGGGCCTGGCCGCGCCGCTCGCCGCCTACCGCGCCGGTTGGCGGCAGCGTCACGAGCTGCTCCGCGAGGCCGCCGAAGCCGCCGCGGCCGAGCGGCTCTCCGAGGACGAGGAGGCGTTCCTCCGCTCGCAGCTGGAGAAACTGGATTCGCTCGACCTGTCGGAGGAGGCCATCGCCAAGCTCGAACGCGACCACGCCCGCGCTTCCCGCGCGCAGGAACTGGCCGCGCTCCTCGGCCAGCTCGACGCGGGCCTCGGGGCCGACGGGCTCGGCGAGGTGCTCCCGAAGCTGCTCAAGGCCGGCGATGACGTGGCCCGGATCGACGCGGACGCCGCGTCGCTGCGCGACCGCCTGAACTCCCTCGCGGCCGAGGCCGAGGATATCCGCGCCGATTTCGCCCGGCTGGGTCGCGGGCTCTCCGCCGACGAGGAGGCCACGGCCGACCTCGACGCGCAGATGAACCGCTGGCTGGAGTTCCGTCGCAAGTACGGCCCGGGGGCCGAGACCGTGCGCGAGAAACGCGAGGCGCTGCGCCGCCGGCTGGCCTCGCAGGGTGACGTCGAGGCGCGGGTGGCCCAGCTGAAGGCCGAGGCCGCCCAGGTGGAGAAGGAGCTGCGCAAGCAGGCCGCGGTGCTCCGCGCGGCCCGCCTCAAGGCCGCCGAGAAACTCGCCGCCGCGGCCCGCAAGATGCTCGGCTCGCTCGGTTTCAAGAAAGCGGACCTGCGGATCGAGGTCGCCGTCGCCGAGCTCGGGCCGCACGGGGCCGATGCCGTCCGCTTCCTCTTCTGCCCGAACGCGGGCCAGGACCTCCTGCCGCTCGACCAGATCGCCTCCAGCGGCGAAGCCGCCCGCGTCATGCTCGCCCTCAAGACCGTGCTCGCCGCGGTCGATCGGACGCCGGTGCTGGTCTTCGACGAGGTCGACGCCAACGTCGGCGGCGAGATCGGGGCCCAGGTCGGCCGCGAGCTGGCCGCCCTGGGGGCCGGTCATCAGGTCTTCTGCGTGACGCACCTCCCGCAGGTCGCCGCGCTCGGCCATGCCCACTTGGTCGTGACCAAGACGCAGGACGACCGCTCGACGACGGTCGCGATCGCGCCGGTCCACGCCAGACGCAAGGACCGCGAGTCCGAGCTGGCCCGCATGCTGGGCGACCGCGCCAGCAAGGTGGCGCTTTCCCACGCCCGCGAACTGCTCGACGGCGCGAAGTAGGCTCAGGCCTTCTTTACGTACCGATCCAGCCGCAGCCGGCGGATCATCCGCAGGCCGATCGCCGCCGCCCAGGGCTTGGGGAGACGCGCGGAGAACCAGCCCAGCAGCTTGTGCTTCCACCCGGTGATCACCTGCGGGCTGGCCTTCGCCATCGCGCGCAAGGCCTCGTCGACGCACGCCTCGGCGGTCTGCCCGCCGATCCCGGTCGAGCCGGTGAAGCCCGCGGCCTTGGAGAAGTTGGTCGAGACCGGACCGGGGCAGATCGCCACGCACCGCACGCCGTAAGGGCGTGCTTCCGCGTCCAGCGCGATGCTCCAGTGCAACGCGAACGCCTTGGTCGCCGCATAGGTCGTCATCAGCGGCGTCGGCTGGTACGCCGCGAGCGAGGCCACGGTCGCGACCTGGCCCCCGCGCGCCTTGAGGTCGGGCCAGAGCAGGCCCGTCAGGTGCACGACGGCGCGCATGTTGACGTCCACCATCCGCAAGGTGTGCGCCAGGTCCGGGGCGGGAAACTCGCCGTAGGCCCCGAAGCCGCTGTTATTAACCAGCAGTATCCTTCCTTCCCTCGGCATTAGTTTCCGTAATTCGCCGACAACCTTCTCGATCTCATGCGGTTGCGAGAGGTCGCAGGTAAGGTGACTGAACTTCAGGGAATTCGGGAGGCCTTCCGGCGGGGTGCGGGAAAGGTTGAAGACGGCCGCGGCGGTGCCAGACTTTTCGATGCGCGAGAGGATTGCGCGTCCGATGCCCGAAGAAGCTCCGGTGATGATCACACAAGCGAAACCCTTGAGGAAATCGTCGACGAAGTCGGTGCGGGCCATGGACGCAGGTTCGTTCGTCAGCCCTAACAACACAACCCCAATGAGCAATGCTCCCATCGTCGTGTCCGGTGTCCATATGGACCTGACCGACGCCCTGAAGGAAACGGTGTGCGCCAAGGTCGAAAAGCTGCTGCGCCACAACCCGCGGATCATCCGCGTGCACGTCGAGCTCGTCCACGCCCGTTCGCGCGACCACAGTCGCGAGTTCGCGGCCCAGATCCGGCTGGAGGTGCCGGGTCCGGATATCGTGGTCCGGGAAGAATCCGAGGACTTGTACAAGTCCCTCGACCTCCTGGTCGACAAGGTCGACCGCCAGCTCCGCCGCCGCCATCGGCTGGAGAAGGAAAAGCGGAACCACCCGCACCCGACCGACCTCGGGAATCTGGGCAAGGCCGCCTGAACCGCGACCGAGCCCGTGCGACCGACCCCGGTGGCCTCGCGGCCGCCGGGGTCTTTTGTCGGCCCACCGCCCCGAAACACCCTCGCCCTCCGGCGGCTCCCGGCTTTTATCCAGCCCCATGCGGATCTATTTCATGGGCATCTGTGGCACGGCGATGGGCAACGCCGCCTTGCTGATGCGCGCGCTCGGCCATGAGGTCATGGGCTCCGACACCGGCATCTACCCGCCGATGTCCGACCACCTCCGCGGCGCGGGCGTCGACATCCTCGAAGGCTGGTCCGCCGAACGCCTCGCCCGGCTGAAGCCCGACCTCGTCGTCGTCGGCAATGTCGCCTCCCGCGGCCATCCCGAGGTCGAGTGGTTGCTGGAAAGCCGCACCCAGCCGTATGTTTCGCTCCCTGAGCTGCTCCGTACGCGCCTGCTGAACGAACGCCGCAATCTCGTCGTCGCCGGCACCCACGGCAAGACCACCACGACCTGCCTGGCCGCGGTGCTGCTCAAGGCCAACGGCACCGAGCCGGGCTGGCTCGTCGGTGGCGTCCCGCGAGATCTCCCCGATTCTTCCCATCCCGGCCAGAAGGGCGGGCCCTTCGTCATCGAAGGCGACGAGTACGACACGGCCTTCTTCGACAAGCGCAGCAAGTTCATCCAGTACCTGCCGCACGTCCTCGCCATCAACAACTGCGAGTTCGACCACGCGGACATCTTCCGCGACCTCGACGATGTCCTGCGGACGTTCTCGCACGTCATCCGCATCGTGCCGCGCGACGGCGCGATCGTCGCCAACGGCGACGACGCCAACGTCCGCGGCCTCGTGCAAAACGTCACCTGGGCGCCGGTCGTGCGCGTCGGCACCGGTGCCGCCAACGACGCGGTCATCGCCGATTTCCAGGAATCCCCGACCGGCTCGGCCTTCACGCTCCGGTGGCAGGGCAAGGAGTGGGGCAGGGTGAAGTGGGCCTTGCCGGGCCTCTTCAACGCCCGCAACGCCGCGATGGCGGCCGTCTCCGCCGGCCTCCTGCTCGACGCCCGGGATCCGACGAAGCTCAAGCTCGACGCTTTGGATAAGTTCCAGGGCGTCCAGCGTCGCCAGCAGGTGCTGGTCGACCGTCCCGACCTGACGGTCATCGAGGACTTCGGCCACCACCCGACCGCGCTCGACCTGACGCTCGCCTCCCTCCGCGCCCGCTACCCGCGGCACCGGCTCGTGGCCTGCTTCGAGCCACGCAGCAACACCGCCGCCCGCAAGGTCATGCAGGATGCCTTCCGCGAGGCGCTCAAGCAGGCCGACGAGGTCTTCCTCGCCCCGCCGCACCGGGCCGACAAGCTCGGCGAGGAGCGCTTCGACAGCGAAGGGGTGGCCGCCGCCATCACGGCCGCCGGCAAGAAAGGCTTCGCCCCGGCTTCGAACGAGGCCTTGCTCACCCAGCTCACCGCCGTGGTGAAGGGTGACCCGTCCCCGCGCTGCGTCATTTTCTTCTCGAACGGCGCCTTCGGTGGCATCATCAGGAAGTTCGCCCAAGCCTGACCTACGCGAACAGCCCCAGCGCCTGACGGGCCTGCGCGGAGTCCCGGGCGATCTGCGCCTGCAGGGCCGCGAGGTCGGCGAACTTCTGCTCGGCGCGGAGGCGGCGGATCCAACGGACGCGCACGGCGTCACCGGTGGTCGGGGCCGCGCCGCGGAGCACGTGGGCTTCGAGCAGGGGAGCGACCGGTCCGCTCTCGACCGTCGGACGCTGGCCGTAGTTCGCCACGGCGGGGAGGGCCTCGCCTTGGAAGATGACCTCGACCGCGTAGACGCCGAAGGCGGGCTTGAGCTCGGGTTCCCAGGCCACGTTCACGGTCGGGAAGCCGAGGGTCCGCCCGAGGCGGCGGCCGCCGATGATGACGCCCTCCGCCTCGTAGGGTCGGTGCAGCATCGCGTTGGCGAGGTCGAGTTCGCCCGCGACGAGGCACTGGCGGATCCGCGAACTGCTCACCGTCTCGTCGCCGAGCCGGACCGCGGCGACCAGGCTTACGCCGAGTCCTTCGGCCGCGCCTTGGGCGACGAGGGTCTCGCCGTGGCCCGCGCGTCCGCGGCCGTAGCGGAAATTGGTACCGACGTGGAGCGACTTCAGGCGGGGGAAGGTCTGCCTCAGCCACCGCGGGAAATCGGCGGCCGCGATGCCGGCGTGGGCGCGGTCGAACGGCTCGTGGCGGACCACCTGGGCGCCGGCTTCGGTCAGGCGCTCGTCCTTCTGCGCGCGCGTGAAGATCAGCGGGACGGCCGACTCCGGGCGCAGGACCTTGCTCGGGTGCGGGTCGTAGGTGAGCACGCCGACGAGCCCGCCATCCGCCCGGGCCGCTTCGCGGGCGGAGTGCAGCACGGCGCGGTGGCCGAGGTGCACGCCGTCGAAGGCGCCGATGGCGAGGTGGAGGGGCTTTGTCATGCGGCGGACGTGGCGGCGCTCACGGGCACGAGGGCGGCGACCAGCTGCGCGTCGGTCATCGCGCCCAGCTGCGGCAGCGTGTGGCCGCGGGACAGGTCGAGCTGGCCGGACCGGGTGCGGCGGAGCATCGAGAGGTGGGCGCCCGGGCCGAGCTTCCGACCGAGATCAGAGGCGAGCGTGCGCACGTAGGTCCCCTTGGTGCAGCGGACGCGGAAGTTGATCTTCGGGCTCTCCCAGGACAGCAGCTCGAATTCCGAGAGGCTGATAGCACGGGGTTCCCGGACTACCTCGATGCCCTTGCGCGCGAGGTCGTAGAGCTTCTGGCCGCCGATCTTCTTGGCCGAATGCATCGGCGGGACCTGGAGCTGGTCGCCCAGCATCGAGGCGAGGGCCGCGCGCACCTGGGCTTCGCTGATTTCCGGGACGGGGTTCGTCTCGAGCGTCTCACCTTCGGCGTCCTGGGTGTCGGTCACGACCCCGAGGGTGGCCTCGCCCAGATACTCCTTATCCTGGGCCATCAGCTGGTCCGAGGCCTTCGTGGCCTTGCCGACGAGCACGATGAGCAGGCCGGTCGCCATCGGGTCGAGCGTGCCGGCGTGGCCGACGCGGCGGGTGCGGTAGAGTCGGCGCACGCTATCCACGACGTCGTGGGAGGTGATGCCCCGCGGCTTGTCGACGAGCAGCACGCCCGCGGGTTCGGCGCCGGCCTCGCTCATCGCGCCGAGAATTCGCGGTAGTGGGCGATGACGATACCGAGGATCTTCGCGCGGTCCTGGGGCAGGCGGCAGCCCTGCATGTTGAAGCCGGCCGCGAGCACGTGGCCGCCGCCGTTGAGTTTGCCCGCGCAGAGGTCCAGGCGGAGCTTCGGGTCCCGGCCGCGCAGGCTGCCCCGGATCCCGTCCTTGCCCTCCTCCATCAGCACGGCGATCTCCACGCCGGCGACGGAGCGGGGGAATTCGACGAGCCCCTCCTTGTCTTCCTTCGTCGTGCCGGTCGCGGCGTAGTCCGCCTGCGTGAGCTCGCCGGAGCAGATCTTGCCGTCCTCGTGGAAGGCGATGGTGTTGAGGAAGCGCTTGGTCAGCTCGAGCTTGCCTCGGCTTTCCTGCTCGAACACCCGGAAGTTCGCCTCGGCCGGATCGGCCCCGCGGCGCACCAGCTCGGCGACGATGGCCAGCACCTCGGCCGTGGTGCTGCGGTAGCAGAACCGACCGGTGTCGGTCAGGATCCCGAGGTGGAGGCATTTCGCGGTCGCCGCGTCGATGGGCAAGCCTTCCTGCAGGGCGGCGGCGGCGAGGACGTGGCAGGTCGCGGCGGCGTCGCGGACCACGATGTTCACGCGGCCGTAATCGGGGTTGGAGGCGTGATGGTCGATGTTCGCGTGCACGCCGGCGGGGAACTTCGCCAGGAGCTCCTCCCCGACGCGGGTGGCGTCGGCGCAGTCGACGGTCACGGCCACGCGGCCATCGGCGACGTACTCCGCGTTGGTCAGGAATCTCACGCCGACCACGTAGGGGGCCAGGTTCGGCGGGACGCGGTCGCGGTTGACGCAGAGGGCGTCGATCCCCGCCGCGAGCAGCAGCCGGGCCAGCGCCACCTGCGAGCCGATGCAGTCGCCGTCGGGACGCATGTGGCCCAGGATGGCGACAGGGCGGCCTTGCAGCTCCGCCAGGAGGGCCCGCAGGGTGGGGCCGGCGTCGGTCAGGGTGTTGGCCATGTGAGCCGAGAAGAAACAAGGGGCCTTCCCCGCTGGCAAAGGCAAAAGGGTCGGCGGTGGGCGAACGAGACAGGCCGCCCGAGGTCTGTCCCACTTGGGTTCGGACGTGCCCGGGCCAAAACCGCGAAACCACGCCTTTTACAATCCTTGGGGAACGCTTGAACCCCCGGCGGCTCCGGGCATAGTCCCTGCTACACCCCCTTCCGGGGACACCCACCATCCACCATGGACAAGGATAAGAACAACAATTTCACGCCCCGCGCCCGCAAGGTCGTGGAGCTCGCCCGGGCCGAAGCCCGTCGCTTTCACCATAATTACGTGGGTACCGAGCACATCCTGCTCGGGCTCATCAAGCTCGGCGAAGGCGTCGCCGTCAATGTCCTGGGGCGCATGGGGCTGGACCTGAAGAACGTCCGCGCCGCCGTCGAGAAGTCGGTCGGCCCGGGTCCGGAGGAAGCCAAGCAGCCCGACACCATCCCGCTGACGCCCCGGGTCCAGAAGGTCATGGCCCATGCGGTCACCGAGGCCCGCAGCCTCGGTCACGCTTACGTCGGTACCGAGCACATCCTCCTGGGGCTCCTCAAGGAAGGCGAAGGCGTCGCCGCCCGCGTGCTGCTCAGCCTGAACGTCGACCTGGAACGTTGCCGGAAGGAGATCCTGGCCGACATCGACCCGTCCGCGGCCGCCGCCGAGGGCGAGGGCAAGCCGGTGAGGACGCCCCCTCCGCCGACGAGCCGTCCGACGAGCCGCCGCCTTCCCGCAAGTCCGGGGAGGAGGGCGGTCGCGCGGGCCGCGGCGAACGCCTCTCGCTCCTGAAGACCTTCGGGCGCGACCTGACCGAGCTGGCCAAGGCCGGCGAGCTCGACCCGGTGATCGGCCGCAAGGAGGAGATCCGCCGCGTGGTCCAGATCCTCTGCCGCCGCACCAAGAACAACCCCGTCCTCATCGGCGAGGCCGGCGTCGGCAAGACGGCCATCGTCGAAGGTCTCGCCCAGGAGATCGCCGCCGGCATCGTCCCCGAGATCCTGCTCGACCGCAAGGTCATCACCCTCGACCTCGCCCTGATGGTCGCGGGCACCAAGTACCGCGGCCAGTTCGAGGAGCGCATCAAGGGCGTGATGGACGAGATCAAGCGCGCCAAGAACGTCATCCTCTTCATCGACGAGATGCACACCATCGTCGGCGCCGGCGCGGCCGAAGGCGCGATGGACGCCTCCAACATCCTCAAGCCGGCCCTGTCGCGCGGCGAGATCCAGTGCGTCGGCGCGACCACCCTCGCCGAGTACCGCAAGCACATCGAGAAGGACGCCGCCCTCGAGCGCCGCTTCCAGTCGGTCAAGGTCGACGACCCGTCGCCCGAGGACGCCATCCTGATCCTGCGGGGCATCCGCTCCAAGTACGAGGATCACCACAAGTGCGAGTACACCGACGCCGCCATCGAGGCCGCCGTCCGTCTCTCGCACCGTTACATCACCGCCCGCCACCTGCCCGACAAGGCCATCGACGTGATGGACGAGGCCGGCGCCCGCGCCCGCATCCGTTCGCTCAACCTGCCGCCCGAGCTCGACGCCGCCCAGGCCGACATCGACCGCGTGGTCCTCGAGAAGGAGGAGGCGTCCCGCCATCAGAAGTTCGAGGAGGCCGCCAACCTGCGCGACCAGGAGAAGAAACTGCGCGCCAAGCGCGAGAAGATGCTCGAGGAGTGGCGCAAGAAGCGCGACGAGAAGCGCATCGTCGTCACCGAGGACGAGATGCTCCACATCGTGGCCGACTGGACGGGCGTCCCGCTCAACCGCCTCGAGAAGAAGGAGACCCAGAAGCTCCTCGACCTCGAGCAGGACCTCCAGAAGGCCGTCATCGGCCAGGAGCGCGCCTGCGAGGTCATCGCCCGCGCCCTGCGCCGCTCCCGCGCCGACCTCAAGGATCCGCGCCGCCCGATCGGCTCGTTCCTCTTCCTCGGTCCGACCGGCGTCGGCAAGACGCTGCTGGCCCGCTCGCTCGCGGAACGCATGTTCGGCGAGTCCGAGGCGGTCATCCAGATCGACATGTCCGAGTACATGGAGAAGTTCACCGTCTCCCGCCTGATCGGCTCGCCGCCCGGCTACGTCGGCCACGACGAGGGCGGCCAGCTCACCGAGCAGGTGCGCCGCAAGCCTTACTCCGTCGTCCTGTTCGACGAGATCGAGAAGGCCCACCCCGATGTCATCCAGCTCCTGCTCCAGGCGCTCGAGGACGGCCGCCTGACCGACTCGCTCGGCCGGGTCGTCGACTTCCGCAACACGATCATCATCCTCACCTCCAACGTCGGCGCCGACGTGCTCCAGCGGAGCAATTCCCTCGGTTTCGACGCGGGCGTCAGCTCGACGCGCGACTACGAGAAGCTCAAGGAGCGGATCATGGACGAGACGAAGCGCGCCTTCAAACCGGAGTTCCTGAACCGCCTGACCGACATCGTCATCTTCCAGCAGCTCGCCAAGGAGCACATGTCGAAGATCGTCGACATCGAGGTGGCCAAGGTCGCCAAGCGTCTGCTCGACCTCGGCGTCAAGCTCGTGGTCAACGAGGCCGCCCGCGGCTACCTGGTCGAGAACGGCTGGGACGAGAAGTACGGCGCCCGTCCGTTGCGCCGCGCGGTCGAACGCCTCCTCGAGGATCCGCTGGCGGAGTCCATCCTGCGCGCCGAGTTCAACAAGGAGGAGCCGGTCATCGTCTCCGTCGGCGACAAAGGCCTGGTCTTCACGCAGAAGAAGAGCGGCTCGACCGAGCCGGGCGCCTGAGCCGGTGGAGCGCCGCGGCCTCATCGCCGGGGTCCTTGGGGCGACCGCCGTCGCCCTCGGGGCCTTCGGCGCCCATGGTCTCAAGGAACGCCTGGCGGCGATCCCGGAGGCCGCCGGCTGGTGGCAGACCGCGACCTTCTACCTGCTCACCCATGCCGTGGCCGTGGGGGCGCTCCGCGCGGGTTCCCCGGGCCGGTTCTGGGCCGTCGGGGCCGCGATCTTCAGCGGCACGCTTTACGCGCTGGCGTTGGGCGCCCCGCGCTGGCTCGGTGCCGTCACGCCGGTCGGGGGCGTCCTCCTGCTCGCCGGTTGGGTCGTGCTCGCCTGGAACTCCGCCCGGTCCGCCGCGCCCTCCGCCTGAGCCTCAGCGCCGCGCCTCGGTGTTGCGGATGTCGAGTTCGTCGACGTAGAACTCCGTCGCTTCGTCGGCGTTGCTGATGAAGCCGAGCCAGGCGAGCTTGTCGAACTTCGGGCTGCGGAAGGGCAGTCCCTTGATCTCCCGGGGCGCGTCACCGCGGGGCGTCACGCGCAGGGTCCAGGTCTTGGGCGCGTCCGCGCCGAGCTCGGCGCTCAGCTCCAGACGGATCCATCGGCGGAGCGGGACCTGCAGGTCCAGGCCTTTGACCCCGGTGAGGCGACCCTCCTTGATCGCGAGGACCGGGCCCGTGGCGTAGGGCGTCCCGCCGGTTCGCCATTCGTGAATGAAGTAAGCTTTCGGCTCCAGGAAGAGGTCGAACGCCACGGTGCTCGTGCCGGCCCGGTGGTGGGGCGCGAACACCAGCATCGGGTAATGGGCCGCCGGCAGTCCGGGGGCGTCGCGGAAGAGCAGGCTCTGCTGACCGGCCGAGGCCTGCGCACCGGTGAGGAGCAGCGCATCGGTCGGCCCGTCCGTCTTTGCCGGCGTCATCCCCGGTTTGCTCTGGCGGCTGAGGCTGCCGTGCGCGGCGGGGAAGGGGTATTGCGGGTTGGTGATCCGGCCCTCGAAATCCTGACGGAGGTTGAGCGCGGGCGCCGCCGGCTTGGCCGGGCGCGGCGGGGCGGGGGCGCGTTCGAAGGTCGCCGCGACCTGACGCCACTCCGCCCCGATGACGCCCATCTTCTCGGTCGCGAGCGGCTGGAAGCCGAGCGCGAAGGCGGGCGATTCCGGCCGCAGACGGAAGTCGCGTTTCGCCGCATCGATGAAGAGCGGATCGGCCACGACGGACCCCGCATCCTGTCCCGTCCGCTGCCAGTCCGCGAGCGTGAGCTTGTCGGTGGGCGGGAAGCGGACCGGGCGGCCGGAGTAGTCCCAGTACAGGTTGCCGCGCATCAGGAAGTTCTCCGGCGTGCCGCGCCATTCGTGCCCGAGCAGGCCGCCGCGGTCGAAGATCACGAGGTTGCGCTCGAACACGAACGAACGGTGCGCCTCTTGGCGGGAACGTTCCACCTGCGCTTCCTCGGCGAAGGCGAGGATGTTGTTCCGGATGACGTTATCCTTGCCGTAATGCTGGTGGAAGCCGCCGTCGGTCGTATCGTGGACCAGGTTGCCCTCCATCGTGATGCCGGTGCTGCCCTCGTCGGTGTAGAGGCCCCAGCCGCCGTAACTGAAGCAGGAGACGTGGTGGATATGGTTATGGCTCACCGAGGTGCCCTCCGACGGGCCGAGCGTGTAGACGCCGCCCATGTCGCTCAGCATGCCCTGGCCGAGGTGGTGCAGGTGGTTCCACTCGACCTTGTTCCGCTTGGCGCGCGAGGGGGCGTAGCCCCAGCGCCAGCCCACCGAGACCGCCGAATAGAAGAGGTCGGAGATCTCGTTATGCGTCACCGCGTTATCGGCCGCCGAGCCGATCCAGACCCCGACCGCGCAGGGGAAGAGCAGTCCGCCGTCGCGGATGATGCAGTTATGGATCCGGTTGCCGCGCACCACGTCGGCGTCCTGCGGCTCGTCGTTCAGGCTGCCCACCTTGACCCCGCCCGCGCCCATGTCGGTGATGAGGCAACGCTCGATGGTCACGTCGTGCGTTCCGCGGCGGAGGGAGAAACCGTAGCTGCCGAAATGCGCGAGCTCGCAGCCCTCGAAACGGATCGCGCTCGCCTGCTCCAGCGTGATGACCCCGTCCACGCGCGCGACGGCGGCCTGGTTCGGCTCGAACGTGGCGAGGGTCGCCACGCCCTTGGCGTGCCGGAACCTGAGGTCGCGGAACTCGAGGTGCGCGACCGGCCGGGCGGCCGAGCCCGCGAAGGTCAGCAGCTTTTCGAGCACCGGGTAGGTCGCCCGGACCGTCGCGAGATCCTCGCCGGGGCGGGGCAGGTAGGTGAGCCGGTTCGCGCGACTCAGGAACCACTCGCCCGGCTCGTCCAGCAAGGTCGGCAGGTTCTCGATCACGAAGCCCGTCAGGTGGTCGAGGGTGTTGTGGGGCTTGGTGGCGCCCCCGAGGATCGTGAACGACCCGTTCGTCGGGTCCACCGACTCGAGGCGGCGGCGCGTGTTATCCCATTTATGAAACAGGTTCACCACCGCGTCCTGCCGCTCCTTTTCCGAGACCTCGGCGAAGGCCCGGAGGTCCTGCGGGTCGACGAGGAGCTTCTGCCGGAAGGTCTCGCCGGCCTTCCGGTCGCCGCCGACCTTGGTCTCGCTCTCCATCCCGCGGAGGAAGGAATAGCCCTGCGCATGCGAGCGGGCGCGGGTCGCGCGGCGGTCGCCGACCCAGAGCTGCTCAAAGGTCTCCGTGCCCGCCGGCGTCGCGAGTTCCCAGCGACCGGCTCGCCCCGGTTGGAACGCGGGCAGTTCGCGTCCGCCGGAGAGGATCACCACGGCGCCGGGCGCGGCCACATAGGCGATCGGGTGCGCGGCCTCACCGCTGTCGCCGGCGTCGAAGGACACCGTCTGGGCGAGGCGATAGGTGCCGGCGGCGAAAACCACCTGCACGGACTCGGTCAACGGCCGCGGCAGCCGCCGGACGGCGAGCCGGGCGCCCTCGAGCGAGGCCAGGGGGCCGTCGGTACGACCCGCGTTCGGCCGGGCCAGCCGGCCCGACCAGGCATCATTACCGTCCGTCGCCACGTGCAGGTCCAGCGCGACGAGCGGGAAGGGGAGCGCGCAGGTCGCGAGCAGGGCGAGCAGACGGGGCAGCATGACACCCCGTTGCTAGACCCGCGCCCCGCGGCCGACAATGCTTTACCCTGTCAGCAGCAGCCGGCCTTCCGCGGGCGGCGGACCGGCGGCGCGGCGAGGTCGACCATGGCCATCAGCGGCGGCGGCAACGGGCGGCGGGAATAGTGGCACCACCGGCCTTCTTTCCGGACGACCACGAGCCCGCCGCGGCGGAGCATCGCCAGGTGGCGCGAAACCGTCGGTTGATCCCTTCCCACCCAGGCCTGCAGGTCGCAGACGCAGACCTCGTCGCGGCCGATCCGGGTCAGCAGGGCCAGGCGGGTCGGGTCCGCGAGCGCCCGGCAGATCGTCGGCACCGAGGGGGCGGGGCGGGTTCGCTTGACTCCGGGCATCCCGCCAAGATATATATGCGTTCGCATATGCAAACCCTAAAGGTCCAGCCCCTCACTTTCGCCGAGTTCCGGCAGGCGCTGGCCCTGGCGCCGGCCCTGGGGTTGCGCTTCCGCCTGCCGACCGGCGGGCTGACCCCGATCCACCTGCACCTCACCGAGGTCGCCCGCGTCGAGAAGCGTTTCATCGACTGCGGCGGCACCCTCCGCACCCAGGCCTCGGCCCGCCTGCAGCTCTGGGCGGCGGATGACACCGAGCATCGCGTGGGCTGCGCCAAGGCGCTGCAGGTCCTCGAGCGCGGGGTCGGCCTGCTCGGCTCGACGGACCTGCCGATCGAGGTGGAGCATGATTTCCCCCTGCTCACCGTCTTCCCGGTGCTCGGCTCGGTGGTCGAGGGCGGCGAGCGTGTCTTCCTCCTGGGCGCGACCAAGGCCGACTGCCTGGCGCCCGAGGTCTGCGTGCCGAACGCCTGCCAACCCGGCAGCGGTTGCTGCTGAGCCTTTTCCCCATGAGCAAGCCCCTGGTCCTCATCCTGTGCACCGGTAATTCCTGCCGGAGCCACCTCGCCGAAGCCATCCTCCGCCGCGCCGCCGGGGATGTCATCGAAGTCGCCAGCGCCGGCTCCAAGCCCGCCGGCTACGTCCACCCGGAGGCCCTCGCGGTCCTGCAGGAGATCGGTCTGGACGCGTCGGCGCATCACTCCAAGCACCTCTCGGAGTTCCTCGCCCGCCCGGTCGCGACCGTCATCACGGTCTGCGGCAACGCGGACCAGGTCTGCCCCGTTTTTCCGGGCCAGGCCAACCGCTACCACTGGGGCTTCAGCGACCCCGCCCATGCGACCGGCACGCCCGAGGAGATCCGGGCCGAGTTCCGCCGCGTCCGCGATCAGATCAGGCTGGTCTTCGAGGCGTACGCCGCCGGCCTGAAGGAAAAGCGGGCCTGAGCCTCAGGCCGCGACGGGCAGGTCCGCGAGGATGCCGTCCCACAGGGCGAGACGGGCCTCGACCGCCGCCAGCGCGGCTTGCGCGGCCTCCTCGGCCTTGCGCGGGTCCGCGCCGCAGAGCAAGGCGGTCATCCGGCGCGCGATCTCACCGTGATGCCCGCCGTCGACCTCGATATGCCGTTCGAGGTAATACCGGAAGACGTCGAGTTTCCCCGGATGGTCCGAGCTCAGCCGGCGGACCACTTCCAGGAACATCTCCGGGATGAGGTCTTCGCGACCGTAGGTGAAGGCCGCCGCGACCTCGTGCGTTTTCCCTGCGCAGGCCAGGGTGAGCGTCGCGGTCGTGAAGCGCGCCGCGGCGGGCGGCGGGTTCGCGTCGCGCAAGGCCTCGGCGAAGGCGGTGCCCCCGGCGATGGCGGCGGCCACCTCGCGGATCGGGCGGTCCTCGGCCCCGGCCGCGCGCATCGCCCGCAGGTAGAGGTCGAAATGACTGATCCGCCCGCCCTCCGGGTCGATGTCGGATTCCTCGCCGCAGACGATCTCGTTGATCAGGTAGCGCACCTCGGCGTCGCCCACCGGCACCCAAGGTACCGTGACGCAGGTGAGGTCGCGTTGCAGGCGTTTCAGCAGCGACATGAAATCCCAGACCGCGAACGCATGCGACCGCATGAAGAGCCGGACGTCCGCGAGGCTGCGCATCCGCCCATAGAGCGGGTGCGCCAGCAGGCGGGCACGGGCCGGTTCGATGCGGGCGCGGATCTGGTCATGAAGCACCATGCCGTCACGGTAAGGGTCGACGGACCGAGGCAAGCCCGCCCGGCGATTATTTGCCCAGCTCGAACAGGTAGCGGAAGAGGTCGGCCAGTTCCTGCGGGTTCAGGCCGGCGGTCAGGCCTTCCGGCATGATCGAACCGACGTCCGAGCGGCTTGCGAGGTTCGCCTTGGCGACGACCTCGAGGCCGCCGGCGGCGAAGTTCCGCAGGGTGAGCTGGTCGGCGGTCTCGGCCACGCGATACCCTTGCAAGGCTCGTCCATCTTTCGTGGCCACCTGCGTGAGCAGGTAGCCCTCCTTGACCTGGCGCTTGGGCCAGAGCACGGACTCGACGATGGCCTCGGGGGACATCGCCCGGCCGAGGGACGAGAGGTCGGGGCCGATGGCGCCGCCTTGTTGCTCGATCCGGTGGCAGGAGAGACAGGCGCGGGCGGCGGACTTCGCGATCGCTTCGCCGCGGCGGGCGTCGCCGGTCGTCCGGGCGGCGGTCACGAGGCGGGCGACCTGGGCGGCGTCGTAGCCGCCGATGGTTTCGGTCATCCCGGCGCTCGCCTGCAGGGCTTGGCGGAACGCGGGTGCCTCGGCCCCGACCTGCGCCATCCACTGCAGCGTGAGGCGGGCTACCTCGGCGCCGGGGGGCGACTGGCGCCATGCTTTGAGCAGTTCCGCGGGTCCGGTCTTCAGTTCGAGCAACGGGGCGACCAGCGGGCCCACCTCGGCGACGTCGCGACAGGCGGCGAGCGCCGTCACCACGCGTTCGGCCACCACGGCCGGCGCGTGCGGCGCCAGCGCGGCGATCGCGGTGGCGCGTACCGTCGGGTCCGGGTCGGCGAGGCAGGGCGCCAGTCGCGGGAGCGCCTCCGCGCGGCGCAGGCGCGCGTAGGCCGTGAGCGCCGCCAATCTCAGTTCCGCGGGGGTCTCCGCCGTCAGCCAATCCTCGAGCTTGGCCAAGGCGCCGACGTCTTTCCCGGTCACGGCCAAGATGCGACAGGCGGTCGCGCGGGCGAAGGGCTCCGGCCGCTCGAGCCAGCTTTTGATCAGGGCGGAGTAGTTCACCGCCGGGCGGACCCGGGCGGTCGTGACCCACGCGTCGGCCAACGTCGCGTTAGCCGGCTCCAGCCGCAGCGCGAACTCGGCATCGGCCGCCGAGCCCGCCTGGATGAGCACCTTCAGCAAGTTCAGCCGCGCCGCCGGGGTCAGCCCCGGCTTGGCCGTGAGCGCTCGCAGCCGCGCCAGGGAATCCGCCGCGCCCATCGTCGTATAAAGCCTGGCCAAAGCCTCCGGCCGGGCGTCGAGGCCGAGCTGCCCCTTGGCGTCCGCCGCCTGCCAGGCCGGCGCCAGCGCGTGGATGGTCTGGGTCAACGCATGGTCGAGCGCAGGGTCCATCGGCTGGTCCAGGGCGAGCGTCGCGATTCTCACCGCTTCGGTGGCCCGGGTTCCGGCGCCCAACCGCAGGCGACCACACCGGCCATCCGCACGCGCGGGTGAGGATCTTGGACGGCCTCGCGGAGCAGGGCGCGCGCCTCGGGCAGCGCGGCCCCCCAGCCGGCAAGCAAGCCGGCGCCCCAGGCCCTGTATCGGAAGTCATCGGCCGCCAGCAGTCGCTTCACCAACGTCGCGCTCGGCTGCTCATGGGCCGCGTACACGCCGCTGAGCTCGTAGAGCATCGCTGGTGTCGCCTGGGCGAGCTCGATGGTCCGGAGGGCCGCGAGCACCTCGGCGGCGGGCAACCGGTAGAGCCGCTGTTTGGCGGCGTCGCGTTCCCAGCGTTCCGGGGAGGCGAGGTGGGCGAGCAGTTCCTTCGCGCTGAGCGCGCCCAGGGCCGGACGGGGCACCGTCGGCCGTCCCTCCGCGGTCACGCGCCAGATCCGACCATGCGATTGGTCGCGGCGCGGGTCACGGTAGCTTGCCTGGTAGTGGCCGATCACCGGGTTGAGCCAGTCCGCGACGTAGATCGCGCCCTCCGGACCGACGCGTGTCTCGACCGGGCGGAACTCCTTGCCGCCCGCGAGCAGGTCGCCCAGGTCCTCGGCGCGGAAGCTCGAGCCTTGGTCGCGCAAGCGGTAGAGCTGGACCTGGCTGGTGAAGTAGGTGCTCTTTAGCAGCACCCCGCGGAGTTCCTCCGGCAGGTGGCTGCTGCCGAGAATCTCGGGCTCCATGCTCTTGCCCCGCGAATGCGCCAGGCCGGTCGGGAGCGTTTTGGCATGCAGCGTCGGGATGAGCCCGGGCGTGGAATGCCACAACGCATAGTCGGCCCCGCTGCCGTGGAACATCTGGCCTTGGTCGTCCCAGGCCGTGCCCCAGCAGTTCAGCCCCGCCGCGCTTTCGTTCAGGAACGAATCGAGCCGGAGGGTCCGCGGGTTGAAGCGCCAGACGCCGCTGCGGTTGAGCTCGGCGAGGCCGTGGGGTGTCTCGACGTAGGACCAGATATGGTAGCCTTGGGTGAACCAGAGGCACCCGTCCGGCCCCCAGCGCAGCGAGTTGGCGTCCTGGTGCGTGTCGCCCGTGCCGAACCCGCTGAGGATCGTCGTGCGTCCGTCGGCTTTGCCGTCCGCGTCGCGGTCCGGCAGGTGCACGAGCTGGGTGCTCTCGACGACGTAGAGTCCGCCGCCGGTTTCGACCGGGGCGAACTCGAAGCCCAGCGGCATCGTCAGACCCTCCGCGAACCGCCACGACTTGTCCGCCTTCCCGTCGCCATCCACATCCTCGAGGACGAGGATGAAATCGCGGCCATGCTCGCCGGGTTGCAGCTGCGGGTACGCCGGCGTGCACGCGACCCAGAGCCGGCCGCGCTCGTCCCAGCGGATCTGCACCGGGCGGATCACGCCGAGGGACTCATCGGCGAAGAGGTTGACCTTGAAGCCGGGGCGCACTTTGAACCCCGCGAGCTGCTCGGCCGGCGTCGGGGCCGGCGGGTCGGCGCGGGCGGGGAGCGCCGGGGGTGCGGGCGGGGACGGTTGGCCGGTCGCGAGCGCCCGGATGACCGCATCGGCGTGCGCCAATCGCGGTTGGTGCTGACGCAGCTCCTCCACGAAGCTCGGGTGATTGGGCGCGCCCTTGGCGAACGGTTGGGTGGTGCGATCGCCGTAGGCGAAGGCCCAGTTCATGCAGCGCCAGGTATCGAACCACAGGCGGTTCTTCTCGACGATCGCCGCGCGCAAGCTCTCGCCGGGCTCGCCCGCGCCGGGCACCAGCCGGTCCGCGAGGGCGGCGCCGACGAGGCGGGCGCCCGCCGCCGTGAAGTGGAGTCCATCCCGGGTGAGCGTCTCACCTGCGGCCGTCTTGAGCCCAAGCAGGTCGACGTAGAGGAAGCCGTGGCGGCGCGCGATCGCCTCGGCGGCCCCGGCGAAACGCACCAGCCGCGGGTTCAGTCCGGTGTTGTCGCGCACCCGCGGGTCGCGCGGTTTCTCGAAGGGCGGCGGCCCGAGCACGATGATCCGCGGCGTCACCTGCGCGAACTCCATCAGCAGTTTCTCGTAAGCCTCGGCGAACGCCTCCGGCGTACGCGTCGGGTCCAGCGCCTCGACCTGCCCGAACCAGGTGACCACGGTCGTCGCGCCCGCGCCCCGGAGGTTCTGCTCCCAGTTACCCCATTCCATCATGCGGTTCTGCCGGAAGACGGTGTCGCCCTCCCAGCCGAGGTGGCGGAACTTCGGCGTCTGCGCCCCCAGCCGGGCGGTCAGCAGGCTCTCCAGCGCGCCGGTGTTCTGCTCGATGACCATGTTCTCCGCGCCCGTGAACACCACGACGTCCTCCGGGTCGGCGCGGAACCGTCCGTCCGCGAACGGGGTGGGGCGGGGGCGGGCCGCGATGCGGTCGGTCATCCGCCCCAGCGGCCCGTCCGCTGTCGTCTCGGTGGCGGCTTCCGTCGAGTCCGGCAGCACCTCGAGCCGGAAATCCCTGAAGGCGGCGCGCCCGGTGCTGCCCGGCGACAACTCCAACGCGATCACGCCCCGGGTCCGGCGAGGACCTTTCTCCTCGTGGTCCTGCATCGCGATCCCGTTCACCCAGGTCCGCAGGCGCCGACCCTCGGCCCGGATCCGGTACGTGTTCCAGTCGCCGGTCTTCGCCACACCGTTCAGTTTGGCTTTGTCAGGGTAGGAGATCAGGCCGCCTCGCGGCCCTTCCTTGTAGAGTCCACCGTCCAGCCCCGGCCCGATGTCGACCTGCCATCCGAGGATGCGCTTGCCCGGTTCCGCCGCGCTGCGGAAGAAGAGGCCCGTCCCCACCCGGCCCAGCGTGCGCGCCTGGAAGGTCAGGTCGAAATTCTCCAGTTCGCGGTCGGTGCGCAGCCAGCTGTCGCGCGGTTGCGGCACGCCGTTGCTCACCAGGGCGCCGTCCTCGACGGTCCAGGAAGCGGCGGCTTCGCCGCCCAGCCGGTTAGGTCGCGACCATTGAAGAGCGGGCCATCGATGGCCGG
>BGOM01000017.1 GCA_003569245.1 Opitutia bacterium
GTGAAGTAGGTGCTCTTCAGCAGCACCCCGCGCAGTTCCTCCGGCAGGTGGCTGCTGCGAGAATCTCGGGCTCCATGCTCTTGCCCCGCGAGTGCGCCAGGCCGGTCGGGAGCGTTTTGGCATGCAGCGTCGGGATGAGCCCGGGCGTGGAATGCCACAGCGCATGGTCGGCCCCGCTGCCGTGGAACATCTGGCCTGGTCATCCCAGGCCGTACCCCAGCAGTTCAGGCCCGCCGCGCTTTCGTTCAGGAACGAATCCAGCCGGAGGGTCCGCGGGTTGAAGCGCCAGACGCCGCTGCGGTTGAGCTCCGCGAGGCCGTGGGGTGTCTCGACGTAGGACCAGATATGGTAGCCTTGGGTGAACCAGAGGCAACCATCCGGCCCCCAGCGCAGCGAGTTGGCGTCCTGGTGCGTGTCGCCCGTGCCGAACCCGCTGAGGATTGTCGTGCGTCCGTCGGCTTTGCCGTCCGCGTCGCGGTCCGGCAGGTGCACGAGCTGGGTGCTCTCGACGACGTAGAGTCCGCCGCCGGCTTCGACCGGGGCGAACTCGAAGCCGAGCGGCATCGTCAGACCCTCCGCGAACCGCCACGATTTGTCCGCCTTTCCGTCGCCGTCGGCATCCTCGAGCACGAGGATGAAATCGCGGCCATGCTCGCCGGGTTGCAGCTGCGGGTAGGCCGGCGTGCACGCGACCCAGAGCCGGCCGCGCTCGTCCCAGCGGATCTGCACCGGGCGGATCACGCCGAGGGATCGTCGGCGAAGAGGTTGACCTTGAAGCCGGGGCGCACTTTGAAACCCGCGAGCTGCTCGGCCGGCGTCGGGGCCGGCGGGTCGGCGCGGGCGGGGAGCGCCGGGGGTGCGGGCGGGGATGGTTGGCCGGTCGCGAGCGCCCGGATGCCCGCATCGGCGTGCGCCAATCGCGGTTGGTGCTGACGCAGCTCCTCCACGAAGCTCGGTGATTGGGCGCGCCCTTGGCGAACGGTTGGGTGGTGCGATCGCCGTAGGCGAAGGCCCAGTTCATGCAGCGCCAGGTATCGAACCACAGGCGGTTCTTTTCGACGATCGCCGCGCGCAAGCTCTCGCCGGGCTCGCCCGCGCCGGCACCAGCCGGTCCGCGAGGGCGGCGCCGACGAGGCGGGCGCCCGCCGCCGTGAAGTGGAGTCCATCCCGGTGAGCGTCTCACCTGCGGCCGTCTTGAGCCAAGCAGGTCGACGTAGAGGAAGCCGTGGCGGCGCGCGATCGCCTCGGCGGCCCCGGCGAAACGCACCAGCCGCGGGTTCAGTCCGGTGTTGTCGCGCACCCGCGGGTCGCGCGGTTTCTCGAAGGGCGGCGGCCCGAGCACGATGATCCGCGGCGTCACCTGCGCGAACTCCATCAGCAATTTCTCGTAAGCCTCGGCGAACGCCTCCGGCGTCCGGGTCGGGTCCAGCGCCTCCACCTGACCGAACCAGGTGACCACGGTCGTCGCGCCCGCGCCCCGGAGGTTCTGCTCCCAGTCACCCCACTCCATCATGCGGTTCTGCCGGAAGACGGTGTCGCCCTCCCAGCCGAGGTGGCGGAACTTCGGCGTCTGCGCCCCCAGCCGGGCGGTCAGCAGGCTCTCCAGCGCGCCGGTGTTCTGCTCGATGACCATGTTCTCCGCTCCCGTGAACACCACGACGTCCTCCGGGTCGGCGCGGAACCGTCCGTCCGCGAACGGAGTGGGGCGGGGGCGGGCCGCGATGCGGTCGTCATCCGCCCCAGCGGCCCGTCCGCTGTCGTCTCGGTGGCGGCTTCCGTCGAGTCCGGCAGGACCTCGAGCCGGAAATCCTTGAAGGCGGCGCGCCCGGTGCTGCCCGGCGACAACTCCAACGCGATCACGCCCCGGGTCCGGCGAGGACCTTTCTCCTCGTGGTCCTGCATCGCGATCCCGTTCACCCAGGTCCGCAGGCGCCGACCCTCGGCCCGGATCCGGTACGTGTTCCAGTCGCCGGTCTTCGCCACACCGTTCAGTTTGGCTTTGTCAGGGTAGGAGATCAGGCCGCCTTGCGGCCCTTCCTTGTAGAGTCCACCGTCCAGCCCCGGCCCGATGTCGACCTGCCACCCGAGGATGCGCTTGCCTGGTTCCACCGCGCTGCGGAAGAAGAGGCCTGTCCCGACCCGGCCCAGCGTGCGCGCCTGGAAGGTCAGGTCGAAATTCTCCAGTTCGCGGTCGGTGCGCAGCCAGCTGTCGCGCGGCTGCGGCACGCCGTTGCTCACCAGGGCGCCGTCCTCGACGGTCCAGGAAGCGGCGGCTTCGCCGCCCCAGCCGGTCAGGTCGCGACCATTGAAGAGCGGGCCATCGATGGTCGGGGGGCGCGCGGCGGCCGGCGCCGTCGTGGTCGCGGCCGGCGAGTCCGGCAGTTTCTCGAGCACGATATCCTTGTAGCGGACCACCGCGAAAGCATTGCCATGGATCTGCACCGCGACCTGGCCGCTTAACGGGATCGCCGGATCGGTCTCGACGTAGTCGACGGTCTGGACGCCGTTGAGCCAGATCCGGATGCGCGGGCCTTCGGCCCGGATGCGGTAGGTGTTCCACACGCCGGCGGGCTTGAGCGCCTGCGCCTTCGTCGCGGCGTCGGGTTGGGCGAGGAAACGGTTACGGCGGCTCTCGTCATAGAGGCCGCCGTCGTAGCCCGCCCCGAGGTCGGCCTGATAGCCGACCATCTCATGGTGCGAAGGCACGCGCCGGGAGCGCAGCTGGACGCCGCCGTTCACGAAGCCCTTGGTGCCCTCGACCTTCCAGCGCAGCGTCAGGTCGAAGTTCGCGAGCTCCTCGCGCCAGGCCAGGAACTCGTTGCGCGGCTGGTTGCGCTCCAGACTCCCCGCCTCGATGCAGCCGTCGACCACGCGCCAGGTCGTCGTGGTGTCGCCTTCCCAGCCGGTCAAGGTGCGTCCATCGAAGATGGGGGTCGGCTCAGCCCGGGCGGTCAAAGCGCAGAGCAGGGACAGGCAGACGGTGCGGAGCAGGGTAGGCATGGGGCGGCCGGGGGTGACGGCGGAAAAGGGCTTAGTCCGGGCTCGGAACAGGGTCAACCGACCCCGCCGGCTGTGAATAAGTTCCGCGGGGCTTGCGGGAATTTGCCAAGCGGGCCGAAAGCCTTTGGTTAGGGACATCCCATGCGCACCCTCGCCCTGCTCGTCGCCTGCTTCCTCATGAACTCCGCCACCGCCGCCCCGATCTGCTCACCATCCCCGTGAAGGACATCGACGGTCAACCCACCTCGCTCGGTGCCCTGAAGGCCAAGGCCATCCTCGTCGTGAACGTCGCCAGCGCCTGCGGCTACACCCGCCAGTACGCGGGGCTGCAGGCCTTGCAGAAAGCCTACCAGGACAAGGGGCTCGTCGTCGCCGGCTTCCCCTGCAACGACTTCGGCGGGCAGGAGCCCGGCACCGAGACCGAGATCCGCAAGTTCTGCTCCACGCGCTTCAACGTGACGTTCCCGCTCTTCGCCAAGGTCTCCGTCCAAGGCGCCGCCGCGCACCCGCTCTTCGTCGCGCTCACCGGCAAGGAGGCCGGTCGCCCCGGTCCCGTCACCTGGAACTTCAACAAGTTCCTCATCTCGCGCGACGGCAAGCTGCTCGCCCGCTTCGAGTCCGGCGTCGAGCCCGACTCCGCCGAACTGAAGGCGGCGATCGAGCAGGCCTTGAAGTGAACTTGGGGCGGTCGCTTAGGCTGACCAGAGGAGCCGGAACACCAGGGCGAGCACGACCGCCAGGAAGACGCCGCGGATGAGTCCGGCGCCGTGCCTGAGCACGAGCCCGGACCCGAGGCGGGCCCCGATGAGCTGGCCGGCGATCATGGCCAGCGCGACCCACGGCGCGACCTGGCCATGGACCGCGAAGACGAGGAGCGAGCCGAGGTTGCTCGCGAGATTCACGACCTTGGTGAAGGCGTTGGCCCGCGTGAGTTCCTGCCCGAGCAAGGTCACGAGGCCGAGGATCCAGAAGGCCCCGGTGCCCGGGCCGAAGAAGCCGTCGTAGAAACCGAGCGAAAGCCCGAAGGTCCAGCCGAAGAGGGTGGCGTCGACCCGCGCCTTCGTCGCCTGCGCACCCAGCCGCGGGCTCAGGGCCACGTAGATCACGACGGCGAGCAGCATCCATGGGATGATCCGTCGGAGCGCGTCGTTCCCGATCAGGGTGAGCGTCCACGCTCCGGCCATCGAGCCGAGGAACGCGAGCGCGGCGGCCAGGCGGACCTCCGTCCAGCCGACCAGCCCGGCGCGGGCGTAGCGGGTCACGGCGATGATCGTGCCGCAGGAGCTCTGCGCTTTGTTGGTGCCGAGCGCGAGCTGCGGCGGCAGGCCGACCCCCAGGAGCGTCGGCACGGTGATCAGCCCGCCCCCGCCTGCGATGGCGTCGATGAAGCCGCCCGACAGCCCCGCCGCGAACAGCAGGGCGTAGTGGACGGCGGTGAGCTCCATCCGGATGGGCATAGCCGGGCGAGGCGAGGGGTCAACGCCCCGTGTTTCGGCTTTGCTCCCGGCGGGGTCCGCGTAGAGTCGGCGCATGTCCCAGGAGCTTGCCCCCGACCGTGAGGTCCGCTCCGGCTTCCTGCTCGGACTGGGCTGCGTCGTCGCCTTGGTGGTCGGCGCCTTGGCTTTCTTCGGTCGGACGCATCCGTCCGCCGCCGGTCCCGGTCAAGCCGCCCGGGCGACTGACGCCAGGACGGTCCGGACGAAGGCCGGCCATCCGGTGCGGAGTTCGGCGAAGATCCGGTTGGACGAAGCCGGCAATGTCCTGCCGGACGCGCCGGAGCTAGGGCCACGGTTTCTGGAGGACTGGGAGGAAGCGAAGCAGGACGAGTTTCTCGCCTGGGTCAAGGAGTCGGGGTTTGCCGATGAGTCCCGTCTCTTCGGTGTCAGCAAAGCGGCGGAGGACGTCTTGAGACGATGATCAAGGAGCCCCGCTGGGCCCGATCCGAGCAGGAGCTCGAGACCTTGAAGCAATCCTGGCCCGCGGCCAATCAGGAGGAACGCCGGCTCATCCGCGAGCGTTACGAGGGCCTCCATGGTCAGCTGTTCGACGAGGCCCGCCGCCGCCTGGCCGCCTTGCGCTGAAAGCGGTTCCGATGACCTTCGCCGTTTATTCCCGTCGCAAGTTCCTCCGCCGTTCCGCCTTGCTCGGCGCCGGTGTCTGCGCCGTGCGGCTGCCCGCCGCCGAGGTTGACGAGGCCTTCGACGTCTGCGTCTACGTCGGCAACGCCAGCGGCGTGATGGCGGCCTGCGCGGCCGCGAAGGAGGGCGCCAAGGTCGTCGTGGTCGAGCCGAGCCGATGGCTGGGCGGCATGACCGGCGGCGGCCTGATGCATGTCGATTGGGGTCGCGAGGAGGCCGTCAGCGGCTCCACCCGCCCGATCCTCAAGCAGGGTTTCGAGGATCCGCAGTACCGCGCGACGTTCGTGAAGATGCTGGCCGACGCGGGGATCCCCGTGATCTACGACCACCGCGTCGGCGCCGTCGACAAGGTCGATGGCCGGATTCGGACCATCACGCTGGCCCGCGCGCCGTTCGACGCGACCGGCTGTCCGCCGGCCCAGGCGACGCCGGGGGCGGCCCGCGTCATCCGCGCTCAGGTCTTCATCGATTGCTCCTACGAAGGCGACCTCATGGCGCGGGCGGGCGTCACCTACGCCTATGGTCGCGAGGCGAAGTCGGCTTACGGCGAGTCGCTCGCGGGCGCGCAGCCGCCTATGTCGGTCTACGCCATCGACCCGTACGTGAAGCCGGGCGACCCGGCTAGCGGACTGCTGCCGCTGTTGCAGTCGATGCCGGTCGCCCCCGTGGGCGCAGCGGACCAGCTCACGATGGGCTATGGCTTCCGTTGGAAATTCACGTTCAAGGGCGACGGGTTACCCATCGAACCGCCGGACGACTACGATCCGCGGCAGTTCGAGCTCTACCGCCGCGCTTTCCGGCAGGGCGTGGACATCCTTTCCGGACGCGTGATGCGCGGCAAGGTCGACGGGTGGGAGCCAAGCGGTGGTCGCGTCTTCTCCGGCGGCGCCGGCAACCTCGCCCGCGCCTTGTTCGCGCCCACGAACTATGGGAGCAACGCCGGTTACCCGGACGGGGACTACGCCACGCGCGCCCGTATCTGGAAATCGCAGCAGGATTTCGTGCGCGGGATGACGCACTTCCTGCGGACGGATCCCTCCGTCCCCGCTAAGCAACGGGAGCTCGCGCGCTCCGTCGGTCTAGCCAAGGGTATCTTCGACGAGACCCGCGGCTACCCGCACCAGCTCTACGTCCGCGAGGCCCGGCGCATGGTCTCGGATTACGTCATCACGCAGCAGGACCTGGAAGGGAAGGGCACGCCCGAGGATTCGGTCGGCCTGGCCTCGTACGGGGTCGACGAGTGGCCTTACGCCACCGTCGCGCTCGGCGGCAAGGTCGCCCTGATGGGTGGCTATTATTCCATGCTCTACCTCGAGGAGCGGAATCGCGGCATCTACCGGATCCCGTACCGCGCGATCCGTCCGAAGCAGGAGCAGTGCGCCAATTTGCTCGTTCCGGTCTGCGTCTCGGCCAGCCACATCGCGATGACCTCGCTCCGCATGGAGCCGGTCTGGATGATCTTAGGCGAAAGCGCCGGGGTGGCCGCGGCGATGGCCGCGCGCGGCGGGATCGCCGTCCAGGAGGTCCCTTACGCCGTCCTGCGTGCGAAGTTGCGGGCCCTGCACCAGAAGCTCGAGATCCCGAGCAAGTAGCCGCGGCTGCCGCGGCACCTTTCGCCACGGTCCGGTGACAGTCGTGCGACCGCTTCGGCCCGGGGGCGTCCGCCATTGACAGCGTGGGTTGAACGCTAACTTTGATGCACGCCCCTATGGACCTTCGCCGCGATCTGCCCGCCTCCCTTGTGGTCTTCCTGGTCGCCGTCCCGCTGTCGCTGGGTATCGCCCTCGCTTCCGGGGCTCCCGTGATCGCTGGACTCATCGGCGCGGCGGCCGGCGGTATCGTCACCGGCCTGCTGGCCGGCTCCCCGTTGCAGGTCTCCGGTCCGGCGGCCGGGTTGACCGTGGTCGTCTTCGGGTTGGTGCAACAACTCGGTTGGGAGGTCATGTGCCTCGCCACGGCCTGCGCCGGCGGCGTCCAGTTGCTGCTGGGTTTCCTCAAGGTCGCCCGCGGGGCCCTGGTGATCGCGCCTTCCGTCGTCCATGGCATGCTGGCGGGCATCGGCATTTCCATCGCCCTGGCCCAGGCCCACGTGCTCCTGGGCGGATCCCCGGCCAGCTCCCCGCTGGCCAACCTGATGGCGTTGCCGGGCCGTTTGGGCGCGCTGAACCTGGACGCCACCATCCTCGGCGTGCTGACCATCGCCGTGCTCGTCGTCTGGAAGCTCCTTCCCTGGCCCGCCGTGCGCGCCATCCCTGGCCCATTGGTCGCCGTGGTCGCCGGCACCGCGGTCTCGCTCGTGGCGAAGATGGACGTCAAGCGTGTCGACCTGCCGGAGACCCTGGCCTTCACCCAACTGAAGCTGCCGGCCGAATGGGGCGTCTTCGTCGTCGCGGTCCTCACCCTGGCCGTGATCGCCAGCATCGAGTCGCTCCTCTGCGCCGTGGCCACCGACAAGCTGCACAGCGGGCCGCGGTCCGACCTCGACAAGGAGCTGACTGCCCAAGGCGCCGGTAATCTCGTCTCCGGCCTGCTCGGCGGCCTGCCGATCACCGGTGTCATCGTGCGAACCTCTGCGAATGTCGCCGCCGGCGGGGCCTCCCGTTGGTCGGCCGTCTTCCATGGCGTCTGGATCCTGCTCTGCGTGCTTTTCCTGGGCGCCCTGATCGAGAGCATCCCGCTGGCGGTGCTGGCCGGTCTCCTCGTCCACGTCGGCATCAACCTCGTCAACCTCCACCACATCCGCGAGCTGACCGTCCACCATGAGGTCCGCATCTACTGGGTCACCGTCGCGGGCGTCACGTGCGTCAACCTTCTGGCCGGCGTGGGCCTCGGCGTGGCCGTCTCCGTCTTCTACGCCATCCGCCGGCTTTCGAGCGTCAAGGTCGAGAAGCGCCAGGAGGGCGACGTCTGGAAGGTGGCCATTCGCGGCACGCTCACCTTCGCCTGCGTACCCAAACTCAACCTCGAGCTCTCCGCGCTTCCGGCCGGCGCCGCCGTCGACGTCGATCTCGACGTCGATTACATCGACCACGCCGCCTTCGAGTCGCTGCACAGCTGGCGGCTCAATCATGAGAAGACCGGCGGCAAGGTCCGGGTCGAGGAGTCGCAGGAGGAGTGGTACAAGCCCGCGGCCGAAGGTCGTCCGCGTCCCGGCCGCCCGGCCTGAGGGCCTGGCGGCGCGTGCCGGCAAAGAAAAGGCGGAGTCCGGTCCTGGCCGGCTCCGCCTTGCGGGCGCCGGTTTCCCGGCTTAGTCGCCGAGGGCGGCGAGGGCCTCTTTGAGCAGTTTTTCCGCCGACGTCGAGGTCACGTCGGTCGCGGTGACTTCCAGGATGATACCGCGCTCACCGATCGGGTGGTCATAGGCGACGCCGTTCTTGCCCCCGGCATGCCGGCGCTCCGTCCGGCTCAGGCCGGCCCCGGCGCGGTTCTCGGCCACGGTGAGCGTCAGCCGGCGTTCGTCGATCCGGTGGTCGTAGGCGACGCCGTTCTTGCCTCCGGTATGCCGGCGTTCCGCCGAGGTCTGCGCTTCGCTCGACAGCGTGACGACCAGCTTGGCGGTATCCGCCGCGGCGGGGGTCAGGCCGGCCTGCCGCAGGCGTTCCCGGAGTCCGCGCACGTCGTTTTCACCGAGACCGGCGCGACCGGCATCCAGGTGATAGGTCGCGCCCTGCTTGGCGAGCTCGCGCAGGCTGCCGCGGCTCTGGACGACCGGGTGCGTGGCGCAGCCGGTCGAGGCGAGGAGGGTGAGGAGGGTCAGGAGGAGGGTGTCTTTCATGGCGCTATCCATGTTGGTCGCCGGCAACGGCCTTCAAGGGGTTTGGTGATCGCCCGGCGCCACGCCGTCCGTTTTTCAACGGCGATGACGGGCTATGTTTCGCATAGGCCTTCATCGGTCTGCTTACAGGTCAGGAACCGGGTCGCCGACGCGCGGCCGGATATCAGCGCGTCGCGGGTCCCGCGAAGCGCAGGTCCGCGACGATGCGGCCGCCGATCAGGTGTTCCTGGATGATCCGTTCAAGGTTCGCCGGCGTGCAGTCGCGGTACCAGATGCCTTCAGGGTAGACCACGGCGACGGGGCCTTGGACGCAGACGCGCAGGCAGTCCGCCTTGGTGCGCTGGACGCCGCCGCGCTCGGCCAGCCCGAGCTCCTTCAGCCGGCCTTTGAGGAAATCCCACGAGCGCGCCGCGACCCCGCCGGCGCAGCAGGCCTGGTCGGACGACTTCACGCAGAGGAAGAGGTGCCGGCTGGTCCCGTCCAATCCGAGCGCGCGGGCTTGGTCGGCGGCGTCCATCGCGGCCCGCTTAGGCGAAGCGCGGGGCGATGCCGCGCTTCTCGAGTTCCAGGAAGAGCTCGCGGCTGTACCAGGCGTCGTTGGCCGCGTACTGGATCTGGTTGTCCTGCAGTTCCTCGTCCCAGTGCGACGTCTGGACCTTCTTGGACTTCTTCATCTGCCGGTTGAGGTAATGGGCGGCGAGCGCGCGCAGGCCGGTGTTCTCGATGCCCGCCTTCTTGGTGAAGTCGGCGATATCGATGAAGCCGCGGCTGTCGAAGGGGGCGCGCGCCTGCAGGTTCTTCACGTCGTCGCGGACGGCCACGCCGACCTTGGCCTGGCGCGGGTTGCAGAGCAGCGGGAAGACGGGCGCCAGGCCGCCGCAATGCAGCAGCGGCTGACGCATCGGGCCGTGCAGGCGGAAGATGTAGACGCAGTGTTCGCCGGCCAGCTGGAGGATGGCGGGCAGGTTCTTGGGCGGCTCGATCTCGATGGTGTCGCCGGCGCGGACGTAATGCCCCGGGAAGGAGACCTTGCCGTTCACCCAGAGGTAGGATTCCTCGATGCTCTTGCCGCGCATCAGGTGACCGAGCTCGCGGCTCGCCTTGCTCTCGGCGGCGATGACCTTGTCGGCCCGGCCGGCCCGGTCGCGGACCTTGAAGATGTAGGAGGGGCGGCCGAAGACCGGCCGGGTCTCCGTGTCGAAGCCGAGCACGCGCTCCTGGGCGAGCCGGGCGACGGCCTTCTCGGCGGCCTTGACGGATTCGACGAGCTCGATGTCGCCTTCCCAATGAGCGACCGGGAGGCTTTCGATGAACTCGGATTCGACGCGCAGGCCCCGGGGGGCGCCCGGTTCGGGCGGCGGGGGGGTGTCGGCGGAATCTTCCACAAAACGAAGGCAACGGCAGGAATGTGCCTTGGCAACGCGTTATTGGTCCTCGGTCGGAAAAAAGCGTTGACCCTCCTCCCGGCCGCATCTTTGCTCATTTTCCCTTTTCAAGGGGCCTTAGCTCAGTTGGTAGAGCGCTTGCATGGCATGCAAGAGGTCGTCGGTTCAAGCCCGATAGGCTCCACCATTAAAACACCGGCCGTCTTCTCGCGAAGGCGGCCGGTCCTTTTACCGGCGCGCCGCCGGCTTACTTCCCCAGCGCCGGCGTGATCTTCAGGAGCAGCGACTGGCAGTCGCCCTGGAGCCGGCTCTCCATCGTCGCCGACTCCCGGGTGACCTTTTCCAGCGCATCGGCCGCGTTGGCGATGGTCTTCTTGAGGGCCAAGGCCTCGTTCCTGTCCTTGAAGTCCGGCTTCTCCGCCATCTGCCCGGCCTGGCTTTCGTATTTTCGCAGGCTGGCGACGAGGCTGCGCCGGTCCTCCGGCGCGCGCCGCAGGATGGCCCAGGTGAGCCGGGCGCGCGGTCCGTTCTCCGTGAGCATGCGGAGGTAACCGACGCCGTTGAAGGAGCGGACGTCGTTCTCGAGGTCCTTCTTCACGGCCTCTTCGCGGGCTTTGTTCTCGGCCGAACGCTGGGCGCTGACCTGCCCGTCCTTGCCGCGGTTGGCGTTGTTGGTCTTGCCCGCAGGGGTCTTCGTGGCCGTCCGCTTGGGGGTCTCCTTCTCGGGCTTCTCGACTTCCTTGGTCTCGGTCTTCTCGGCGGGCTCGGCGGCCTTGGTCGCCCCGGCCACCTTGCTGGCCTTCTTCAGTTCATCGTAGGCCTTCCAGAAGGCGGTTTCGTCGATGTCGGCCTCCTTGCAGAGCGCCTCCACCGATCCCATCGGGATCCCCTTGAGCCCGTCCGTCATGGCCGAGGCGAGGTTACGGACCAAGGTCCTGAGGTCGGCCGGCGGCAGTTCTTTGGCGAAGGGGTCGGCCTCGGCCTCCTTTTCCTTCTCCATCTTCTTGTCCGGCGCCTCCTCGGGCTTGGTCAGCAGCTGGCGTTCGGCCCAGAGCTTGGGTTGGTTCTTTTTGACCCAATCCTGGTCGAGATCCTCCCACTTGTAGGTCAGGACGGTGTCCTTGCCCGGGAGCTGGACGGTGATGGTGTCCTCGTCCTGCGTGAGGTATTCGAAGCTGACCACGTTGCCGTTCTTGCGGAGCTGGATGGTCTCGGCGCGGGCGAGGCCGGCGCAGAACAGCAGGAGGGCGAGGAGGGGTCTCACAAGGATAATATATGAGCACCGCCGGAAGGCGGGGCAAATCTAGAACACCGGGCATCCGCCGGAGTTCCGGCCGGGCCCCGGGCTTACTTGGCGGCCTTGGCCTGGAACTTCGGGAGGAGGTACTCCGCGCAGGAGTCCAGGGAGGCCAGCTGCACGTAATCGGCTTCCGGGACCTCGATGCCGTGCTTCTTGCGCAGCTCCATCACGATATCCAGGAAATCCATGGAGTCCAACGACAGCTGGTCGCGCAACCGCACCTCCGGCTTCACCCCGGAGAGGTCCTCGTCGGGGGCGATGTCGGCGATGATGTCGAGCACGACCTGCTTGATGTCTTCCTTCGTCATAGATTCGGACTATGTTTCAAACGGCCAAAACCGGTCAGGCAACCCCATATTTCTTCACGATCAGGGCGGAGTTGATCCCCAGCATGCCGAAGGAGTTGTTCAGGATGGCCGTCACCTGGGGCACCCGCACGGCCTGGTTGACGACGAGGCCGGGGAGGGCGCATTCCGGGTCGATTTCCGTGATATTGATGGTCGGGTGGACCCAGCCGTCCTCGAAGGAGGGGAGGTTGCCCGCGAGTTCCAGGGCGCCCGCGGCTCCCATGCAGTGGCCGATGAAGCTCTTGGTGTTGTTGATCCGGGTGTCCGGGCAGCCGGTGAAGACCGTGCGCAGGGCGGTGCATTCCTGGACGTCGCCCAAGGCCGTCGCGGTGGCGTGCGTCGAGACGATGTGGATGTCGTTCGGCCGCATCCCCGCGCGGGCGAGGGCCAGGCGGACGCATTCGGTCTGCCGTTCCGGGTTGGGCAGCACGGCATCGGTCGCGTCGGAGTTGATGCACCACCCGGCGATCTCGGCGATGATGCGGGCGCCGCGGGCCAGCGCGTCGTCGAGGCGCTCCAGCACGTAGACGGCGCCGCCTTCGGAGATGACGATGCCGTTGCGGTCCTTGTCGAACGGGCGCGAAGCCTGGTTCGGGTCGGCGTGCTGGGCCAGGGCGCCCTGGTTCTTGAAGCCGGCGAAGATGCCGAAGGTGTGGATCGACTCGGAGACGCCGCCGGCGAAGGCCAGGTCGACCTCGCCGAGCTGCAGCATCTGGGCCGCCTGGATGAGGCCGGCGTTGCCCGCGGCGCAGGCCGCGCCGATCGTGTAGTGGGGCCCGGTGATCCCGAGGTTCATCGTCACCTCGCCCGCCGGGTTGTTGGCCACGGTGCGGGGATTGTGGTGGTGGGTCCAGTATTTCGTGTCGTTGCCGAACTGCGAGATGTTGTGGATCTCGTTCTCCGTCTCGACGTTGCCGTGCTCGGTGATGCCGAGGTACACGCCCACGCGGGACTTGTCGGTGCGGTCCCAGTCGAGACCGGCGTCGGCGAGGGCCTCGCGGGCGCAGTAGATGGAGATGGAGCCCACCCGGGTGCCGTTGCGGATTTCCTTCCGCTTCTGCCACTTCGTGGCGTCGAAATCGCAGACGCCGGCCGGCTGGCGGCCCATGTGGCGGACGTCGATCTCGGCGATGCGGGCCTTGCCGGCGAGCAGGTTCGCCCGGAACTCGGCCAGCGAGTTGCCGTTCGGGGCGGTGAGGCCCAGGCCGGTGATGACGATGCGAGGTTTCGAGGACATCGGGCGGCCCTCCATCAAGCCGCCGCCGTCCGCGAAGTCAAACCCCGCCCCCGCTTGCCCTTGCCATCCCGGCCGACCGGCCTTTCCTGCGAGGGAGATGTCCCAGCCGCTCCAGTGCTCGCTCTGCGCCGAGGTCGCGACGGTCCACCTGTCCCAGGTGGTCGGGGGCAAGGTCACGAAGGTGCATCTGTGCGAGGCCTGCGCGGGGAAGGGCGGGGCGGTCGACCCGGCCGTCTTCCAGCTGGCCGACGCCCTCCAGGCGCCGGCGGCGGCGGCCGAGCTCACCTGCCCCCGCTGCGGCTTCACCGATGTCGATTTCCGCAAGCGTGGTCGCCTCGGTTGCCCTGCCTGCTGGGAGACGTTCGGCGGCGCGCTCAGCCCCTTGCTGCTCAAGGTCCAACCGGAGGTCGCCCACGTCGGGCGCGCCCCCGCCGGGACGGCCCCCCTCGGCCAGCTGCGCCATCGGTTGGCCGCGGCGCGCGCCGCCCTCGCCACGGCCATCGCGGCCGAGGACTACGAGCAGGCCGCGAAGTCCCGCGATGAGATCGCCGCCCTTGAGGCCGCCCTCAAGCCCGCCTGACCATGTCCGTCCAGGAGATCCTCGCCGATGACCAGGACCCGGCCCGCGCCTCGGGGGCCCAGGCCGTCGTGCTCAGCACCCGTATCCGCCTCGCGCGTAACCTCGCCGGTCACCCGTTCCCCGGCTGGGCGAAGGCGCCGCAGCGGCAGGAGATCGCCGAGCGCTGCATCGCGGCGCTGGTCGATCTCCCCCGTTTCCGTCGCGGCCATGTGCTGCGCATGGCCCAGGAGGCCGACCTCGACCGGGCCGTGCTCGTCGAGCGCCACCTCGTCTCGAAGGAGCTGGCCTCCGGCCAGGCCGGCGCCGCCGTCATCAGCCGCGACCAGACCTGCTCCGTGATGGTCAACGAGGAGGATCATCTGCGCTTGCAGGTGCTGCGTCCCGGCTGGCATCTGCGCGGCACCTGGAACCTGGCCGAGCAGCTGGATGACGCGCTGGCGGCCGCGCTGCCGCTGGCGTTCTCCGAACGGCTCGGCTACCTCACCGCCTGCCCGACGAATGTCGGTACCGGCCTGCGCGCCTCGGCCATGGTCCACCTGCCGGGGCTCTGCCTCGCCGGGCAGATGGACAAGGTGACCCGCGCGCTGAACCAGGATGGTCTGGCGGTGCGCGGCTGGCTCGGCGAAGGCACCGAGGCCGCCGGCAATATCTACCAGGTCTCGAACCAGCAGACCCTCGGTCTGGCGGAGGAGGACATCCTCAAGCACCTCGGCTTCTGGATCAAGCACCTCGTCGAGCAGGAGTGGAACGCCCGGCGCAAGCTCGCCCTGGACGAGGGCGAGAAGTTCGTCGACCGACTCGCGCGTTCGTTCGGCGTGCTCCGCCATGCGCGCCTGCTGTCGAGTTCGGAGGCGATGAACATGCTCTCCCACCTGCGGCTGGCCTGCGACCTCGGGTGCCTGCCCGAGGCGTTGCGCGACCAGGTCGACCGCCTGCTCATCGAGGGGCAGCCGGCTCACGTCCAGGTGCGCCACGGGTCCCCGCTCGACAGCGATGGCCGCGATCTCCGGCGGGCCGCCGTGATGCGCGAGGCCCTGCGCGCGTTCCCCGAGGTCGGTCCCCCGTCCGCCTGAGGCGGTCGTCACTTCCCCTCCGGGCGTTGGTCGTCCGGGCGGCGCGGTTTCCGCGGGCGCGCGCCCGGCGGCGGGCCTTGCTTCTCGAACGTCACGTCGCCGACGCCCTTCCAGAGCCGCGAGATGAAGGGGAAGGTCGCGGTCACGTGGTAGTGGTAAGTGCCTTGGGGGAATTCCGGCGTCACGCCGAAGCGCCCGTTGCATTCGTCGAGGTCGCCGAGCCCCGGGACATATTCGAAGTCCTGCGTGAAGTTGCCGTCGTATCGCCCGCCTGGCCCCAGGGGCTCCTTCGGGCGGTCGCCAGGCCTGAGCCGGTAGCTCGGTCGCATCTCCTTGAGCCCGCTGCGGGGATCCCGCGGATCCTTGTAGCCCCGGCCCGCGTAGATCGGGAAACCGTCCGCCGCCCAGCCGATCATCAGCATGTCCTTGCTCTCGTCGCCAAGCAGCGGGAGCAGGCCTTTCGGCGACCCATGATAATGGTAGGCCCCGTTGGGCTGCACGTGCGCGAGGCTCTGGTCGATCCCCAGGTTGGATTCGCCGCCGATGGCCTCGTGGCACCAGCCGGAGGCGCGATCGTCCTTCCAGTACTCCTGCGTGCCCGGCTCGAACGGCACGCCGTTGAGCGCGACCCCGAACCAGGCGAAGCCCGTCGGCGTGGGGCGCGGCGCGACCTGCGGCCGGAGCGGGAGGCGGAAGACGTAGTTCTTCTCGGCGATCGCGTTCGGGTTGTCGCGGCTCGGGAAGCGCCCGGTGGCGTGGTCGGGGAGGCCGTTCGCCTCGATGACGCGGTAGTCCCCGACGGTGCGGATCAGGACCTTCGGGGTCGCCGCGGCCAGGCCGACGAAGCCGGACAGCACGAACGCCAGCGCGGACCGGAGGGAGCGGGTGACCATGCGAATGATACCCCGGCGGACGACCGAAGTTGCCGGGACGGCGGCGTCAGGCATCCTTCGGCTTCGCGGCGTCGCGGCGGGCCATCTCGTCGAGCAGCGCCTGCACGCGCGCCACGCCACCGGTGACGTCGTCCTCGGCGAACTGCAGCTCGGGTGTGCTCTTGAGCTGCAGGGCGGAACCCACCGTCGCGCGCAGCTCGGTCCGGATCCGGCGCAACAAGGCGCGGGCGGCCTTGCGCGCCGCATCGTCGCCGGTCACGGCGTAGCTCACGCGCACCTGCCGCAGGTCCGGCGTCACCGCGGCCCGCGTGATGGTGATGAGCGCGGCCTCCGCGGCCCAGCCCTGACGCAGCGCGGAGGAGACCTCTCGCTGGACCAGTTCGGCCACCCGGAGCTGACGTTGCGACATGCGGCTTAGAGCGAGGGGCGGATCTGCAGCAGCTCGATCGCCTCGATGACGTCGCCGGGCTGGTACTCGTCGTAACCGCCGAGCTTGATGCCGCATTCGAAGCCGGCCTTGACCTCGGAGGCGTCGTCCTTGAAGCGGCGGAGCGTCTCGACCGGGCCGTGGTGCACGACCTTGCCGGCGCGGACCACGCGGGCCTTGGCGGCGCGGCGGATGAGGCCTTCGGTGACCATGCAACCGGCGACCTTGTGCTCCTTGCCCAGCGGGAAGACCGCGCGGACCTCGGCGGCGCCGAGCTTGTTCTCGCGGATCTCGGGGTCGAGGAGCTCGGACATCGCTTCCTTCACGAGCGTGATGAGCTCGTAGATGATGTCGTGGCCGATCACGCGCACGCCGGTGCGCTTGAGGTGGGGCTGCACGCCGTTCTCGAGCTTGGTGTCGAAGGCGACGATGCTGGCGCGGGCGGCTTCGGCGAGGGCGACGTCGCCCTGCGTGACGGGGCCGACGGAGCCGCCGACGATCTCAAGGCGGACCTTGGTCGACTTGATCTCCTGCAGGCAGCCCTGGAGGGCTTCGAGCGTGCCGTTGACGTCGGCCTTGAGCAGGATGCGGAGGATCTTCTCCTTGTCCTGGGCGAGGGCGGCCATGAGGCGCTCGAGGTCGGACATGCCCGGGCGGGCGCCGGTGTTCGGGGCCTGCTGCTGGGCCTCGGCGGCCTTGCGGGCGGCGAGCGCGGCCTCTTCGGCGAGCTCGCGGGCTTCGCGGTCGTTCTTGACCACGCGGAACTTGGCGCCGGGGCTCGGGACGGCGTCCCAGCCGAGGACGAGAGCGGGCGTGCCCGGGGCGGACTGCGGCAGGCGGTTGCCGCGGTCATCCATGAGCGCGCGCACCTTGCACCAGGTCTCGCCGCAGACGAACGAGTCGCCGGGCTTGAGGGTACCCTTCTGGACGATGATGGTCGCGGTCGGGCCGCGGCCGGTCTCCATCTGCGATTCGATGACCGAGCCCTGGGCCGGGCACTTCGGGTTGGCCTTGAGGTCGAGGATCTCGGCCTGGAGGAGGATCGACTCGATGAGCTCGTTCATCCCGGTGCCCTTGAGCGCCGAGACGGGGGCCGTGATGACCTCGCCACCCCAGTCTTCCGGGGTGATGCCGCGCTGCTGCATCTGCTGCTTCACGCGGTCGATGTTGGCGCCCTTGGCGTCGACCTTGTTGATCGCGGTCACGATGGCGCTCGCGTGCTTCTGGGCGAACTTGAGGGCTTCCTCGGTCTGCGGCATGAAGCCGTCGTCGGCCGCGACCACGAGGATCGCGATGTCGGTGACGGAGGCGCCGCGTTCGCGCATCTTGGCGAAGGCCGCGTGGCCGGGCGTGTCGAGGAAGGTGACGGAGCGTCCCTTGTACTCGGGTTTCTCGCCCTGGTAGGCGACGGTGTAGGCGCCGATGTGCTGGGTGATGCCGCCGGCCTCGCCCGAGACGACGTTGGTCTTGCGGAAGTAGTCGAGCAGGGTGGTCTTACCGTGGTCGACGTGGCCGAGCACGCAGACGACGGGCGGGCGCGTGGTCATCAGGGCCGGATCGTCCTCGGACGGCTTCTCGACCTTCTTGACGGGCTGGACGCCTTCGCCGCGGTGGCGGATCTCCAGCGTGTAACCGTGGCGTTCGGCGACCTTGCGGGCGTCGGCCTCCTCGATCACCGAGGTGGCGCTCACGACCTTGTTGAGCTCCATCAGGTTGCCGATGACCTGGAAGGGCTTGAGGTTGAGCGCGATCGCGAAGTCGCGGACCACGATCGGCGGCCGGACGGTCACGACGCCCTTGCTGCCGGGGGCCACGTTGCTGCCGGTGGCGGCCGGACGGTTGACCATCGGGGCCACGGGCGGACGCACCAGCGGGGGCGGCGTGCTCGGGCGGGCGGCGGGCGCGGCGGTCGGGGTGATGACGATGGGCGGCAGTTCGCTCTTCGGCGGCGTCGGCGCGACGGGCGGGCGCGGCGGCAGGGTGGGCGTCACCGGCGGCCGGCTGACCGCGGCAGGGATGGGCGCGCGCGGGGGCAGGGCGGGGGCCGGCGGCGGCGTGCCGGGCTTGGCCGGGGCCGCGGCGACCGGGATCACGGGCTTGACCGGTTCGGCCGGCTTGGGCGGCTCGACCTTCGCGGGCTCGGGCGCCGGCGCGGCCTCCTCTTTCTTGGGCAGCTTGTCGGCGGCGAACTTCAGGAAGTCGTCCCGGTAGAACTTGCTGAAGTTGCTCGAAGCCGCCGGCTTCTTGCCTTCGGCGTAGACGAGTTCCTTGAAGTCCGGGTGGGCTTCGACGAACTGGTCCGCCAGGGCGAGCAACGCCTTGACCTCGAGGCCGAGCTCCTTGGCCACGTCGCTGTAGCGCTGCGTGGTGGAGGCCTTCTTGGCCTCAGGCTTCTTCTTCTTCTCGGTCATGGGCGCGGGCTGGGTGTTCGGCGAAAGGCAGGGAGGAGGTGGGAAGGGCTCAGGCCTTGGCGGCCTTGGCGACAGCGGCGAGGAACGTCTGGATCTCGTCGGCGGGGATGCCGGTATCCTGCAGTTCCTCGGCGGTCACGTTCGCCGCGACGGACAGCTCGGTCAGGCCGAGCTGGACGAACTTGGCGACGAGGTCGAACGGCAGACCGAGCTGTTCGGCCATGCGCGTGGCCTTCTCGCCGAGCTGGGCCTCGACGCTCTCGGGGGCGTGGGTGGCCTTGGCGATGTTGAGGCCCCAGCCCATGAGCTTGGACGTCAGGCGGGCGTTGCGGCCCTTGGAGCCGATGGCGATGCGCATGTCCTCCTCGTCCACCTCGAAGTGGATGGACCGGTTGCGCTCGTCGATGCGGACGTTGCGCGGGCGGGCCGGGCGGATGGCTTCCTCGAGCAGCTTGAGCGGCTCCTTGTGGTAGCGGATGATGTCGATCTTCTCGCCGCCCAGTTCCTTGACGATGTTGCGGACGCGGGCGCCGCGGGCGCCGACGCAGGCCCCGACGGGGTCGACCTTGGGGTCGCTCGAATCGACGGCGATCTTGGTGCGGTAACCCGGGTCGCGGGCCATCTTGGCGATGGTGACGGTCTTGTCGGCGATCTCGGCGACCTCGAGCTCGAGCAGGCGGCGGACGAAGCCGTCGTTGGCGCGGGAGAGCACGAACTCGCGGCCGCGCTGCGGGTCCTCGCGGATCTCGAGCAGCAGGCAGCGGATGCGGTCGCCGGTGCGGAACTCGTCGCCGTGGCAGCGCTCCTTATGGGTGAGAACGGCCTCGGCGGTGCCGAGCTCGACGATGACGTTGCCCCGCTCGGTGCGGCGGACGGTGCCGGTGACGATGTCGCCGACCTTGTCCTTGTACTCCTGGAAGACCTGGTCCTTCTCGATCTTGCGGAAGCGCTGGTTGAGGAGCTGCTGGGTGGTCTTGGCGGCGATGCGGCCGAGGTCGGCCACGTTGATCGGCTTGCGGACCTGGTCGCCCACGGCGGCGCCCGCCTGCAGGAGGCCGGCGGCCACGGGGTTCATCTCGCGCAGGGGGTCCGCGACCGAGTCGGTCACGGAATAGAGGACGTGGGCCTCGAGCTTGCCGGTGGCGGGGTCGGCCGTGACCTCGACGTTCTGGCCGGCCATGACCGACTTCTCGACGGAGGACTTGATGGCCTCGACGATGAGGGCGCAGGCTTCGTCCTTGGGGATGCGCTTCTCCTTTTCGAGGTATTGGAGGTAGGGTTTGATGTCGACGCTCATGGGTGTGCGGTGGGTGCGGTGAAAGTTTTAGGGACAAAAAAGGCGGGTCCGGCTGGACCCACCTTCTTGTAAGGTGACTACGAAATGCAAACTAGCCTACCCCCCGGGGGGGTTGTCAAGTGCGCTCACGCGGCCCCCCGCTGGTTCCGCTTGCCCCCGGGGGGCTTGTCCCAACCCTCCGAACCATGGCCGACGAAAAAGTGATCTTCACCATGACGGGGGTGACCAAGTACTTCGAGAAGAAGCCCGTCTTCCGCGACATTTCCCTCTCCTATTTCTTCGGCGCCAAGATCGGGGTCCTCGGCCTGAACGGGTCGGGTAAGTCGACCTTGCTGAAGATCATGGCCGGCGAGGACCGGGAGTTCGACGGTTCCATCAGCCAGGTCCCGGGGTACACGCTCGGCTACCTCGCCCAGGAGCCTCGCCTCGATGAGCACCTGACGGTGCAGGAGTGCGTCATGCAGGCCGCGGCCGGCATGAAGGCCCTGCTCGAGGAGTATGACGACACCTTCATCAAGGTCTCCGAGACCGATGACCCGAAGGAGCAGGAGCGGATCCTCGCCCGCCAAGGCGAGATCCAGTCCATCCTCGACGCGCGCGGTGGCTGGGACCTCGACGCCCGCATCGAGATGGCGATGGAGGCGCTGCGCTGCCCGCCGGCCGACGCCAAGGTGGCCGGGCTCTCCGGCGGCGAGAAGCGCCGCGTCGCGCTGTGCCGCCTGCTCCTGATGGAGCCGGACATCCTCCTGCTCGACGAGCCGACGAACCACCTCGACGCCGATACGGTGGGCTGGCTCGAACGCCACCTGCAGGGCTACAAGGGGACGGTCATCGCGATCACGCACGACCGCTACTTCCTCGACAACGTGGCGGGCTGGATCCTCGAGCTCGACCGCGGCCGCGGCATCCCCTGGAAGGGCAACTACTCCTCCTGGCTCGAGCAGAAGCGCAAGCGCCTCGAGGCGGAGGAGAAGCAGTCCGCCGCGCGCACCCGCTCGATGGAGCGCGAACGCGAATGGGCAGCCGCCTCGCCCAAGGCCCGGGTGGCCAAGAACAAGGCGCGTCTGCGGGCCTACGAGCAGATGCTTACCCAGGACCAAGGCCAGCAGGAGAAGGCGGCCGAGATCTGGATCCCGCCGGGCCCGCGCCTCGGCGGCGCCGTCATCGAGGCCCGCGGCCTGACCAAGGGCTTCGGCGACCGCGTCCTGATGGAAGGCGTCGACTTCAGCCTGCCGGCCGGCGGGATCGTCGGCATCATCGGCCCGAACGGCGCCGGCAAGACCACCTTGTTCCGCATGATCACCGGCCAGGAGAAGCCCGACAAGGGCACGCTCACGCTCGGCGACACCGTTAAGATCGCCTACGTCGACCAGTCCCGCGACGCGCTCCCGGCCGACAAGCCGCTGTGGGAGGCGATCTCGGACAGCCAGGAGATGGTGCACCTCGGCAAGGTCATGGTCCCGGCGCGCGCCTACGCGGCCCGCTTCGGCTTCACGGGCGACGTGCAGCAGCGCAAGGTGGGCCTCATGTCGGGCGGCGAACGCAACCGCATCCACCTGGCCCGCCTGATCAAGGCCGGCGCCAACGTGCTCCTGCTCGACGAACCGACCAACGACCTCGACGTGAACACGATCCGCGCCCTGGAGGATGCCCTCGAGGGTTTCGCCGGCTGCGCGGTCATCATCACGCACGACCGCTGGTTCCTCGACCGCGTCGCCACGCACATCATGGCTTTCGAGGACGATGGTCGCATCGTCTGGCACGAGGGCAACTACGGCGACTACCTCGAGGACCGGCGCAAGCGCCTGGGGCTCGAGTCCGATACGCCGCGGCGACCCAAGTACCGCCGCCTCACGCGCTGAGCCGGCCGCTCCGGGCCAGCGCGGCGCGCCGCTCCGGCGCCTGCGCCGCCAGCGCGGTCAGTTGCGCGTCCGTCAACCGCCAGTCCCAGTTGCCCTGCGGGTTGCCCGGGGTGTTGAAGCGCGCCTCCGCCCCGAGGCCGAGCAGATCCTGCGCCGGGACGAAGGCCGCCACCGCCGGCGAGTCGAACACCGCCTGGACGAGCCGGTCGGCCGTCGGGTCGGGTCCGTAGAGTTCCTCCAGGCCGCGTCGTTCCTCCGCGGACGCCTGGGCCAGCCACCCGACCAAGGTGTCGTTGTCGTGGGTGCCGGTGTAGGCGAGCCGGTCGGCGGCGATGTTCGGCGGGTAGTGGGGGTTGCCGGCGGTCTCGCCGCCGAAGCCGAATTGCAACACCGCCATGCCCGGCAAGCCGGCGGCGACCCGTAACTTCTCCACGCCCGGCGACAGGAGACCGAGGTCCTCGGCCACGAGCGGCAGGTCGCCGAGCGCGCGCGTGAACGCCAGATCCGGACCCGCGCACCAGGCGCCTTCCCGGGCGTTGGGCGCCTCCGCCGGGACGCTCCAGTAATCGTGGATCCCGCGGAAGTGGTCGATGCGGATCGCGTCGAAGAGCCCGAGGTCGTGCCGGACGCGCGCCTGCCACCAGGCGAAGCCGTCGGCGGCGTGGCGTTCCCAGGCGTAGAGCGGGTTGCCCCAGAGCTGGCCGTCCGCGGCGAAATAATCGGGCGGTACGCCCGCGACCGCCGTGGGCCGGCCGGCGGCGTCGAGCAGGAACAGCTCCGGCCGGAACTTCGCGTCGCAGCCGTCCGCGGAGACGTAGATCGGTTCGTCGCCGAAGAGCCGTACCCCGCGGGTCTGCGCATAGGTCCGGAGGGCCGCCCATTGCTCGGCGAACAGGAACTGCAGGGCGGCGGCCGCCGTCCGGGCCTCGCCGGGCGCGGTGGTCGTCGTCCAGGCCGCGGGCGCGGTGAAACCGTTGGCCGCGCGCAAGGCCGCGAAACGCGTCCAGTCATCGAGCCACCCGGCTTGCTCGCGACGGAAGCGCGCGAAGGCCGGGTCGTCCCGCAGGGCTTCGGCTGCCCGCTCTCCGACGCGGTCGAGCAAGGGGCGCAGCGTGGTCCAGAGCCGGCCGAAGTCCACGCGTCCCTCGGCGGCCGGCCGGACGTCGGCGAGCTCGTCCGCGGTGACCAGACCGCGGGCCCGCAGGTCGGCGAGGTCCAGCAGGTAGGGGTTACCGGCGAAGACGGACAAGGCCTGGTAGGGCGAGTCGCCGTAGCCGGTCGGCCCCAGCGGGCACACCTGCCACCAGCCGAAGCCGGCGGCGGCGAGCGCGTCGACGAAGCGCCGGGCGCCGGCGCCCAGCGAGCCGATGGGGCCGTCTCCGGGCAGGGCCGTCACGTGCAGCAGCACGCCGGCGGTGCGCCGCGGGAAGGCGCGGCAACGGAACCCGGGCGGCGCCACCCGGGGCGCCGGGGCGTCGTCGGGCGCGGTCCGCGAGGTCATCTCAGCGGTCGAGTTGGAGGTGGTGCTTGGCGCGGAGGCCCTGCAGCCATTCGTCCACCGCTTCCTTCATCGCCACGTTGCGCACGCGGTTCTCGACCTCGGCGAGCACGTCCGGCTCGCTCAGGGGGGCGGCCCCGCGGGGGCGCCAGCCTTCGCGCCGCAGGATGAACCAGACCGGCTTGGCGCCGGGGATGTCGAAGCGCAGCGGGGCGGAGACCTGTTGGTCGGCGAGCCCGCGCAAGGTCGTCACGATCCGTTCGGTGAGGTTCGAGACGCTCAGCCAGCCGGCGTCGCCGCCGCGGGCCGCGTAATCGTCCGTGCTCACCAGCTTGGCCAGGTCGGCGAAGGTCTCGATCTTCGTGCCCGCCGGCACCGCGACCTTGTGCTTGGCCAGCAGCGCGCCCATGCGCTCCGGGTGGGCGGCGGCCTCGGCCCAGTCGGCCGCGCGGAGGGCCGCGGCCTCCGCGGTCTCCGCGGCGCCCTGGGTCACCGCGATCTGGCGGAAACGGACCTGCTCGTCGCGCGTGAAGAGATCGATGTTCTTCTCGTAGAATTCCTTGCTGCGGCCGGGGCCCACGTCGGTGGCCGTGCGGCGGATGTTGCCCACCATATAGTCGAAGATGATGCGGTCCTCGATGAACTTCCGGTAGGAGAGCGGCGTCATCCCGGCCGCGCGCAGGGAGGCGACGAAGCGGTTGCGGTCGCCGGCGTAGTCGCGGCGGATGGTCTCCTCGATGTCCGCGTCGATGTAGGCGGCGGGCAGGCTGCCGCGTTCCGCCTTGAACTCCGCGATCACGAGCTGGCGATCGGCCATGCTCCGCAGCGACTCCTGGCTCGCCCGCGCGAGCGTGGCGAAGAACTCGGCGTCGGACTTGGCGCTGGCGCGGGCCTGGCCGGCGATCGGCTCGACCTGGCGGCGGACCTCCGACAGGATGATGGGCGTGCCGGCGGCGATGCCCACGACCTTGTCCTGGTTGGTCTCCGTCCAGCGTTGGGCCGCGGTCTCCTCCAGCGTCGGCTTGCGCAACTGCGCCTGGGCGAGGGTCGCGGTCAGGAGCAAGGTGGCGGGAAGGAGGCGTTTCATCGGCGGGCGGGCACGGGAAGCCGCGACAGGAAGCCGCGGATTTCCTTCAGTTTCCGCAGGGGGTCCTTCACGGTCAAGCGGGGAAAGCGGTTGCCCACGAGGATCGGCTCGGGCGACCGCCCCGGCCGGGCCTCCAGGCAGCGGAGGGTCGCCCCTTCGGTCGCCACCGCGACGACGTCCCGCGCCTCGGCCAGGCAGCGGATCTCGGCCAGGCCGAGCATGGCCTCCGCCTCGGGCGGCAGGCGGCCGTAGCGGTCGCGCAGCGACGAGCGGAGCTCGGCGACCTCGGCGACGTCGAGCGCCAGGGCGATGCGTCGGAAGGCCTCGAGGCGCAGGCGCGTCTCCGGGATCCAGTCCGACGGCAGGGTGGCCGTGAGCAGGGCGACGTCGCCGTCGCTCCCGCGGACCTCCTCCACGCCGAGGATGGCCTGCGTGTGGTCGATGAAGTCCAGCCGCAGCTCGCACCGCTCCACCGCCGCGCCCGCGTCCCCGCGCAGCTTGGCCACGCTCCGCCGGAGCAGCTGGCAGTAAAGGTCGAAGCCGACGTTCGCGACGTGCCCGCTCTGGGCGGCGCCGAGGATGTTGCCCGCCCCGCGCAGCTCGAGGTCGCGCATCGCGATGCGGAAGCCGGCGCCGAGCTGGTTGTACTGGCGGATCGCGGTGAGACGGCGGCCGGCCGTCCCGACCAGCGCCGCATGGCGGTGCAGGAAGAGGTAGGCGTAGGCCTGCCGGTTGAAGCGGCCGACGCGTCCGCGCAGCTGGTACAGCTGGGCCAGGCCGAAGCGGTCCGCGCCCTCGATGATCAGCGTGTTGCAGTTGGGGATGTCCAGGCCGGTCTCGATGATCGTGGTGCAGACCAGGACGTCGTGCTCGCCCGCGACGAACGCCGCCATCACCTCCTCGAGCTCGCCCGCGGCCATCTGGCCGTGGCCCACCACGATGCGCGCCTTGGGCACGAGCGCGGCGAGGCGTTCCGCGACGCCCCGGATCGTCTCGACGCGGTTGTGGAGGTAGAACACCTGGCCGCCCCGCGCCAGCTCCGCCTTGACGGCGTCGCGCACCAGCCCCTCGTCGTAGCCGCGCACGATGGTGCGGATGGGCAGGCGCTCGCGCGGCGGCGTCTCGATGACGCTCAGGTCGCGGGCGCCCACGAGCGCGAGGTAGAGCGTGCGCGGGATCGGCGTCGCGCTCATCGCGAGGACGTCGACCTCGGTGCGGAGCCGCTTCAGGCGCTCCTTGTGGCGCACGCCGAAGCGATGCTCCTCGTCGATGATGACCAGACCCAGGCGGGCGAACGTCGTCCCGTCGGAGAGCAGCGCGTGCGTCCCCACCACGATGTCGACGGTCCCGGCGGCCGCGCGGGCGCGGACGGCGGCCTTCTGCTTCGCGGTGCGGTAGCCGCTGAGCAGCTCGACGGACACGGGCCAGCGGGCGAGCCGTTGGCGGAAACTTTCGTAATGCTGCTGGGCCAGCACGGTCGTCGGCGCCAGGATCGCCACCTGGCGGCCGCCGAGCGCGCACTTGAAGGCGGCGCGCAACGCCACCTCCGTCTTCCCGAAGCCCACGTCGCCGCTCACGAGCCGGTCCATCGGCGCCGGCCGTTCGAGGTCGGCTTTCACGTCGGCGATGGCCCGCGCCTGGTCGGGCGTCTCGCGGTGCGGGAAAGAACGTTCGAACTCCCCCATCCACGTGTTGTCGTCGTCGCGCGGGTGCGCGATGCCGGGCTTCGCCGAGCGCTCGGCCTGCAGGGCCAGGAGCTGCGCGGCGAGGTCGGCGGTGGCCTTCTCCGCGGCCTTGCGCGACCGTTCCCAGCCGCCCCCTCCGAGCTTGGAAAGTTTGGGCGGCGTCCGGCCGAGCCCGACGTAGCGCGAGAGGAGGTGCGACTCCCGCACCGGGAGGTGCAGCATGGAGCGCTCGGCGAACTCGAGCCCGATGAAGTCCTCGGTGCGTCCCTGGTGTTCGTGCGCCTGGATGCCGCGGAACAGGCAGATGCCCTGCGTCGCGTGCACGAGGGCCTCGCCTTCGGCCAATTCCCCGAAGTCGAGCGCGCGGCCCAGGGCCGCCCGGACGGTGGTCCGGCGCCGCGGCAACGCCGCGAGCGGCCGTTGCCGCCGTCCGAAGAGTTCGCGTTCCGTCAGCAGGAGCAGGCCATCCTTGAGGAGTCCCCGCAGCCGGCCCGGCGCGAGGAGGATGCCGCCGCCGAAGCGGCCCGCGCAGACGCGCGGGGCGAAGCCGCGGATCGCGGCGGCCGCCACGTCCGCCTGCAGCCGCTCCACCGAACCCTCGGTGTCGCCCGCGAGCAGGCAGGGCCGGCCGTCCTTCGCCAGGGCCGCCGCGGTGCGGAGGAGGGCGGGGCGCGCCGCCGCCCCGTCGCCCGCCGCGCCGATGAGCAACGTCTCCGCCGGCGTGCATTCGAGCGCCTCGGCCGCATAGCCCGCCGGGGATTCGTCCGTCTCCTCGAGCACCAGCTCCGTCGCCACCATCGTCCGGACCGGCGCGTAGAGCGGATCGTCGTGGCAGCGGTCGACCACCACGATGAGGGCGTCGGCCGGCAGGTGGCGGCAGAAAGGGACCCCCGCTTCCTTGGCGACGTCGCCGCGCGGCGCGCAGATCACCAGGCCATCCACCTCGCCCTCGCTGCGTTGCGTGGCCGGATCGAACGGCCGGAGCGATTCCACGGTGTCGCCGAAGAGGTCCAGCCGCACCGGCATCTGGGCGTTGAGCGGGTAGACGTCGAGGATGCCGCCGCGCAACGCGAACTCGCCGGGCTGTTCGCAGAGCGCCTCGTGGTCGTAGCCGAAGTCCTCGGCGAGGCGCCGCGCGAGTTCGCGGAGTTCCACCCGGTCGCCTTTCCGCAGGATCAGTTCGGCGCGCGCGGCGGATTCGGGCGCGGGCGCCGGGCGGACGAGGGCGGCCGGCGTGCAGGCGACGAGCAAGGGCCGGCGGGCGTCATGACCGCCGTGACGCAGCGCCGCCAGCACCCCCAGCAGGTCGCAGTCCGCCTCGAAGGACGTCACCGCCGCATCGGCCTCGGTGAGCGTGCGGGCCGTCGGCTGGGCCGCGTTCAGGAGCGCGAGCAGCTGGGCGGTCTCCTCGGCCAGCGTCTCCGCCGCCCCGAGGTTGGAGGCCACCAGCACGATCACCCCGCGGTCCGCGCCCTCGGAGCAGGTCACGGCCGCCTGGGCGTGCATAGGCACGCCGGTCAGGGCTCGGCGTGGCGGGACGGGCATCCTCCCATCGAGCCGGGAAGGTCCGATGCGTCAAACCCAACCCCTCACTTGAGCGCGACGACGGCGATCTCCTCCCAGAGGGCGTCGGCTTCGTCCGGCTTCCGCGCGGGTCGTCCGGCTTGGGCGAACCAATAGCGGGCGTTGCCCACGTCGCCCTCGATCAGGTGCAGCAGGCCATGGATCCAGGCACCGAGCGGCGTGTCGTCGTCCTGCGCGATGGCGTGCGCCGCCTCCCAGTCGCCGTGGCGGGTGAACCAAAGCGCTTGGGCGGCCGGGGAAAGTCCGGCCGGCGGAGCGGCGTCCGTCCGGGCCGAGGCGCTCAATTGAGCCGGGGTCATCCGGCCACGCTGGCGCGTGCTTTCCGGACGGGCAACAAAAAGGGCCGCGTTCGCACGCGGCCCTGTTCGGAGGATCCCGGAGGGATTACTTGGCGGCGGCGACGGAGAGAGCCTTGCCCTTCGCGTGCACCGAGACTTCGACGGTCACGGCCTTGCCGACGAGGTCCTTGACGCCATCAGCGCCCTTGGTCTCGGGGGTGAGGGTGACCTTGGTGGCCTTGCCTTCCTTCGGGGCGATGGTGAGCTCCTTGGTCTTCTCGTCGAAGGACTTCAGGGTGCCTTCGGCGGTGGAGGTCTTGCCGCAACCGGCCTGGGCGGAGGCGGCGAGGGCGAGGGCGGCGAGGATGGTGAGGAGGTTCTTCATGGTGGGGTTGGGTTGAGGAGTCCTTTGTTGGCGATGTCCCCCGGGAAAGGCAACCCGACAATGGGGTTGAATCCCCCGACCCCCGGCTCATCTTGCGGGGATGGTCGGGCATTCTCGCCTCATAAGAAGCTTATTTGCCGTTTTCGGCTGTTTTTTCGCGGCTTTGGCCGGTGCCCATTCCATCCCGGAAATCCCGGTCCACGGGCGCTTCCAGGCCGATGGGACCGCGGAGATCTCGATCGAGATCAACCCCCGCTCCTGGGCGCCCTCGCCCGCGGAAGCCCCGTCGCTCGAGCAGCGCGTCTGGGCGCGCCAGACCGCCGAGCAGCGCGCGGAACTCCTCCGCCGGGCCCGCGAGCACGCCGCGGCCGTCGTCGAGTTCACCTTCGAACCGCTGGGCCGGGTGCAGCCGGATTTCGAGTTCACCTTCGGCGCCGAGGACGGCAAGCCGCTGTACAAGCCGGATGACGCGGTCGTCATGGTCGGTCGCTGGAAGACCCGGGTGCCCGCCGGCATCACGGGCTGGCGGATCCGCTCGCTGCCCGGCCACAAGGTCTCGGTCCTCTTCCTCAACACCCTCGACGGCGTCCCGCACCCGCGCATCGAGACGCTCTTCCCCGGCGAGGCTAGCTTCACGCTCGACCTCACCGGTCGCGCGGCGCCGGCGACGGCGGCCGGTCCGCGGGCGGACGGTTCCGCCGGCTGGGCCGTCTTCGTCAATTTCCTGCGCAGCGGCTTCGTGCACGTCCTGCCCCACGGCCTCGACCACATCCTCTTCGTGCTCGGGTTGTTCCTGCTGAGCCGCTCCTGGCGTCCCGTCATCACCCAGGTCACCGCCTTCACCCTGGCGCACTCGCTCACCCTGGCCCTCGCCGCGGCGGGCTGGGTCCATGCCCCGGAAGCCGTCGTCGAGCCGATCATCGCGCTGAGCATCGCCTGCCTCGCGCTGGAGAACCTTTTCCGCCCCCGCTACACGCGCTGGCGCCTGCTCGTCGTCTTCCTCTTCGGCGCCGTGCACGGCCTGGGCTTCGCGGGCGGGCTCGCCGACAAGCCCATCCCCGCCGACGCGTTCCTCGCCGCCCTCACCGGCTTCAACGTCGGCGTCGAGGGGGCGCAGCTCGCGGTCATCGCCCTCGCCTTCGCCGCGACCTTCTGGGTGCGCGACGAGGAACGCTACCGCCGCTGGGTCGTGGTGCCGGCGTCCGTGGGCATCGCCCTGGCCGGCCTGTGGTGGGCGGCGGAGCGGATCTGGGCCTGACCGCCTTGGGCGTGACAGCCGCGGTCGCTTCGGTTGTGCTGGTGCCATGCCTCGCCTCCTCTGCTGCTGGTTCGCGCTGACCCTCTTCGCCCAAGCCCAGCCCTTGCCCGCCGGCGGCGAGGTCGGCCTGCTCGGTCATGGGCCGGCGAAGTATCGGCTCGATCCGTCGTGGGCCAAGGTCGACCCCGCCGTCGCGCCGATCGTCAACGCCCACGCGCTGGCGGAGGGCAAGGACGGCCGCATCTATCTGGTCACCGACCATCCCAAGAATGATTTCCTCGTTTTCGAGAAGGACGGGCGCTTTGTCCGCGCGATCAGCGCCGGTCTCGGCGGCGGCCATGGGCTCGAGATCTTCGAAAAGGACGGCGTCGAATACCTCGTGCACGTCGACTCCGGCTGGCACATGGCGGCCGAGGGCTGGAACCCCACCGCCGTCGAGGGACGCGTCACGCTCCTGACGACCGAGGGCAAGGTCGTGCGCAAGTTCCCGACGCCCAAGGAGCTGGGCCTGAGCGACGGCAAGTTCATGCCGTGCGACGTCGCCTGGACGCCGGCGGGCACCTTGCTCGTCGCGGATGGTTACGGCTCGAATCTCATCTACGAGTTCTCGCTCGAGGGTAAGCTGATCAAGAAGTGGGGCGGACCGACGAAGGACGCCGCGAACCTCAGCAACGCCCACGGCATCTCGATCGATGTCTCCGATGCGCGCGGCCCGTTGGTCTGGGTGCCGTCCCGCAGCCAGAACCAGCTCAAGGCGTTCACCTTGGACGGCAAGCATGTCGACACCCTCGACCTGCCCGGGGCCTTCGCGGGGCAGCTGTGTTTCCGCGGCGACAAGGCCTATGCCGCCGTCTGCTGGAGCAAGGACGCCCAAGGCCGTCGCCTGAACCAGTCCGGCTTCATCGTCGTCCTGGACCGCGTCACGAAGAAGGTCCTCAGCGCCCCGGGTGGCAGCGAGCCCCGCTATGTCGACGGCAAACTGCAGCCTCTCAGCCAGGCGCAACCGGTCTTCAAGCACGGCCACGACCTCTTCGTCGACGCCGCCGGCGACATCTATGTCGGCGAGTGGAACGCCCAGCGCCGCTACCCGTTCAAGCTGACCTTGGCGAAGTGACCGGCGTCAGGTCCGCAGCGGTTCGTAGGGCGCGCCGGGTGTGACGAGGAAGCACTCGCCGACCTTGAGCTCGCCGAGCCTGCCGACCATCCGGCTGACCGGCGTCGCCAACGGCTGGCCGAAGCGGTTGATCGGCGTCGGCTTGCCCGACGGGTTGGTCTCCGCCGCGCCCGTGGCGGCCAGGACGTTCTCCGCCATCACGCGCAGGCAGCGTTTATAAAAGTGATAGAACGCCACGTGGCTCGTGAAGAGCGCCGGCAGGCCGGGTTCGAGCGAGCCCGGCGACTGGCTGGTCACGATCAGCGTGCAGCCCAGCGACCGGGCCTGACGAAGCAGCGGCGCGAAGGAGCGCAGCGCCGGCGTGAGCGGGGCGACGTCGATGACGAGGAAGCGGCGGGTGCCGGCGGGCGCCGGCGCGGCCGCGAGCGCCGCGGGCAGTTCCGCGAACAGCCGTTCCGCCTGGGCCTCGCGCTCGGGGTGCGTCCCGGTCAGCGTGACCAGCGTGGGTCGGGCCAGCAGGTCGCCGACCGCGGCCGGAGCCTCGCGGCCGGACGTCACGGCGGGGAGGCCGAGGGTCGGGCCGTGGGCCGTGGCCGGGTCCTGGATGACGAGCAGCGGGGCGCCGGTCCGCACCAAGGCCGGCAGCAGGGTGCCGTTGAGCAACCGCGACTTCCCCGTGCCCGGCGCGCCCGCGATCAGCAGGTGCCCGCCCGCGAGCGCCGCGGCGGTGTGTCGGGAGGTCCAGGACGCGGAAGGCATGCCGGGGCTTAAGCCGCCCGGGCGGCCTTGGCTACGCAAATGACCGCGCCCGCCTCAGGCGTGGAAATCGTGGTACTCCAGGAAGCTGCGGGCGCCCTCCTCGCTGAGGTAGGCCGCGAGCAGCTTCGGGTCGACCTTCGTGAGGTCGACGACGATGAGCCCGTCCAGGCAGCCGCCGAAGGAGTCGTCGACGTTGAAGGTGATGAGCCGGCCGTTCAGCTTCAGGTAATGCTTGAGCAATACCGGCACTTGCTTGGCGTCGGGCTCGAGATCGCTGACCAGGCCGGAGACATGCTCCAGGTCGAAGGCGCAACGCTGCAGGACGTCGAGGTCGGCCTCGTGCAGGCTCATCGCCCGCGGCGGGTTCTTCGCGCGGACGAACGGCACCAGGTCGTCGGCCAGCCGGTTGTGGCGCAGGTAGGAGAGGATCAGCTCCTTCGAGGCCTGCCCGTACTCCGGGTTGATGCTGACCGGGCCGAACAGGAGGTGGTATTGCGGGAAGCGCAGCACGTAGCGGCCGATGCCGCGCCAGAGCAGCGGCAGGCTCGTCGGCCGGCGTTGGTATTCCGGGCGGATGAAGGAGCGGCCCATCTCCAGCGCCGGATCCATCCGCTTGAAGAAGTCGCCCTTGAACTCGAACAAGGTCGAAGTGTAGAGCCCGTGCTTGCCGCGCAACGGCAGGATACGGTCCGTCGGCCCGAGGCGGTAGCCGCCGACGAGGCGACCCTCTTTCTCGTCCCAGAGCACCAGCTGGTCGTACCACGCGTCGAAGGCGTCGAGGTCGCAGGCCAGGCCGGTGCCCTCCGCGACCGTGCGGAAGGTCAGCTCGCGGAGGCGGCCCACCTCGCGCAACGTGTGAGGGAGGTCGGCGCCGAGGAAGCGGTAGATGCGGAAGTCGCCCGAGGTCAGCAGCAGGTCCTCGGGCGGCAGGCTCTGCAGCTCGGCGCGGACCAGGAGAGGATTCACCGGGGGATCAGCTCGGCCTGCTTGGTCGGCTCCGTCGCCGCCGGCCGCGGCACGCGTTCGCGGCGCGGCAGGAGCTCGCAGCGCAGGCGGACGAATTCGGCGGCCTCGGCGTCGTCGGGGTGCTGGGCGAGCTGCGTCGGCGTCACCGGGTTGGCGGCGCGTAGGCGGATGACCTTGCCTTTCTGCGCGAGGAATTCCCGCAGCAGCAGCGTCGTCCGCAGGCGGGGGTGCAGCAGCCCCGCGGCCTGGAACAGGCCGGAGTTGCGGCCGGCGATGTGCAGGGGCAGCAACGCGGCCTTCGTCCGGCGAGCCAGGCGGACGAAACTGTCCGACCAGCGCGGATCCTCGACCCGCCGGCGCCAGGGTCGCAGGCTGGAGACCTCGCCCGCGGGGAACATCAGGATCGCGCCGCCGCGCTTCAGGTGGTCCAGGGCGCGGCGCGTCCCGGCGAGATTGGACCGGCCCTCCGGGTCCACCTCGATCAGCCAGGGTCGGATGCCGGGGATCCGCGCGAGCCATTCGTTGCCGATCACCAAGGTATCCGGGCGGGCGCGGAGCAGGAACTCCATCGCGACGAGCCCGTCCGTCATCCCATGCGGGTGGTTCGCGACGGCCAGCAAGGCGCCCGTGCGCGGGATGCGCGCCAGGCAGGAGTCCGCCCAACTGGGTTTGATGTCCGCCTGCTCCAGCGCGGACGCGAAGAAGTCGGGTCGCCCCGCGTGATGGATCCGCGCGAGGAAATCGTCGAAGTGGGAAACCTTCAGGAAGCCGTCGAGCGAACGGGTGGCCCAGCCCAACGGGCCGAGCCGCCGCTTCATCTCATCCAGGTTGGAAGGGGGAGACGTCGTGGGCATGCGTCCCCATCATGCCTGTCCCGCATGCGGGGGCGGAGACGACGGCGTGACGTTCCGGTGTCAGCGCAGGGCGAGCTCGCGGAGGGCGAGGTCCGCGACCCGGTCGGCCCCGCCGGCGTCGCCGAGACCTTCCACGGCGCGTTTCCATTCGCGCCAGACCGCCCAGTCGTCCGCGAAGGCCGCGGCCACGGCCGCCTTGGCCGCCGCCGGCGTGAGCCCGTAGGTGCCGGCGCCGTGTTCCACGATCAGGCGGGCGTTACCCGCTTCCTGGCCCGGGATCACCTGCGTGACGATCATCGGCGTGCCGGCCGCGACGCACTCGTGCGTGGTGGCGCCGCCGGCCTTGCTGATGACCAGGTGGGAGGACAGCATGAGCTCGGGGATGCGGTTCGTCCAGCCGAGCACCTCGGCCTTGCCCGCCGTCGCGGCGACCACCGCGTCGCGGAAGTCCGCATCCTTGCCGACGGTGACGGTCAGGTCGACGTCGAGCGAGGCGAGGCTGGCGGCGAGCTCCACGGCGTCGCGCTTGCCCGGGTTGAGCATCAGGAGCAGGCGCGGCCTTTCGCCGGCCCGCGCCGAGGAACGCGGGGCGAGTTGGGCAGGCACCGGGAAACCGAAGGGAAGCACCTTGGCCGCGGGCACGCCCTGGGCGATCATCACGTCGGCCGTGGCTTGGTTGGGCGTCACGAACCAGTCGGAGTGCGCGCGGTGCCACGCCCGGTTCACCGAGACCGAGTCGGTGACGACCGTGATCAGGCGGGGCCGGGCCGGGTCGTCGCGGCGCCAGCGCCGGGCGATCATGTAGTTGTAGAGCGGGTAAGCCGAGATCACCACCGGCGGGCGGGTCGCGTCCAGCAATTGGTTCAGCGCGCGTTCGACCGGGCGGACGAAGGGGAGGGAAGCCCCGACGAGCGGCAGCCGGTCCAAGCCCGCGTAGAGCAGGCCCCAGAGCCGGGGGTGGCGGTTCGCGACGCCGATGTAGGCGTCGCGCTGGCGCCGGGCGCGGTCCGCGCCGTAGGCCGCGAGGAAGAGGTCATGGACCTGCGCCTCGACCTGCCCGCCGGAGACCCGCCCCAAGGCTTCGACGATGGCGCGGGCGGCCGCGTTGTGGCCTTCCCCGAAGCCCGCCGAAAGCACCGGCAGCCTCATCATCGGGCGGGGACGAAGCCGCGGGACTGCACGGCGTGCTCGTGGAGGGTGCGCTGGGCCGCGATACGTTCGCGCAGTTCGGCGCGTTCGACGACGCGCAGCGTGCCGTCGGTCTCCTCGACGATCGCGGTGAGCGACTCGACCCAGTCACCGGAGTTGAGGTAGCGGATCGCGCCGATCTGGCGGTCCTCCGCCTTATGGATGTGGCCGCACATGATGCCGTCGCACCCGCGGCGGGCGGCGAGCGTCTGCAGGTGCTCCTCGAAGCTGGAGATGAAGCTGACGGCCGACTTCACCTTGCCCTTGATGGCTTGCGAGAGGGAGAAGTACTCCTTGCCGCGCCAGGCGCGCCACTTGTTGTAGAAGCGGTTGAGGTCCAGCAGCACCTGGTAGCTGATGTCGCCCAGCACCGCCAGCCAGCGCATCTTGGCCGTCACCGTGTCGAAGGCGTCGCCGTGGATGCAGAGGAACCGCCGGCCCCGCAGGTCGACGTGGATGTGTTCCTCGGCCAGCTCGATGCGGTCGAGGGAGATCGGGAGCAGGTGGCGGATGAAGTCGTCGTGGTTGCCGCGCAGGTAGACGACCTTGGTGCCGTCCTTCTCCGCCATCTTCATGATGCGGCGGAGGACGGCGGTGTGGGCGGGCGTCCAGTAGTTCTTGCGGCGCAGCGACCAGAGGTCGATGATGTCGCCGTTCAGGATCAGCTTGTCGCAGCGGATGCCGCGGAGCACGTCAAGGAGCTCGCGGGCCTGGGCATCCTTGGTGCCGAGGTGGAGGTCGGACAGGACGAGCGTGCGGAAGTGGATCTTGGCCGGGGGCAGCGGTTCCTGCGGGGGGCTGACGAACCTCTCTTGGTCTTCCATGTTGCCGAAGCGTAACCCGGCCCTGTGTCGATCCCGCGTCGGATTCGACACAAAGGCGGAAAACGCCGGCGGGTCCGGCTCAGCGGTCCGGGTCGAGGCGGGCGCGGGCGGAATCCTCCTCCGACGGCATCAGGGCGAGCCACTGCGCGGCCTGATCCTGGGCGGCGAGTTTCTCGGCCACGGTCAGCCGTTTCTCCAGGTCGTCGCGTCGCCGGCGAGGGTCGGCCTTCTCCTCGGCCAGCTGTGCTTCCACCAAGGTCCAGGCGTACGCCAGCCTGAGGTCGCGCTCGACCCTCTCACCCTGTTCGTAGCGTTCGGCGAGCGTGCGGGCCGCCCGCTCGTCCCGTCGCAGGGCCGCCTGCTTGAAGTACTCCGTCGCCAGGCGGTGGTTCCGCGGCCGACCGAGGTCGCCGAGGTCGTGGATCCGGGCCAGCGCCTTGAGCGCCCCCGCGTTACCGTTATCGGCGGCTATGGTCAGGTTATCGAGGGCCTTCTTCGTCTGATTCGCGAACTCGGAGAGCTTCCTGACCCGGCCCGCTGCATCAGACGCGGCGGCGGATATCGCGTCGAGTTCCGCCAGCAGTTTCGCGGCGCGCTGCAAATGAATCTCGCCCAGCACCCTGTATCCCAGGAATTGCCCCTCGGCCTTGGCTTCGTTGGCGAGTCGCTCGGACTCTTCCAGGGTTGCCTGCGGAGTCAGGACGAGGGGCGTCCCCCATTCGTTCAGGTAGTAGAGCGCCAGTACTGCCTTGGCCCGAGGTCGGGTCGAGAGGTTGGCGGCCTTCCTCATGTATGTGAAGGCCAGGGCGCGGTCCACCTTGATGCGGAGGTCCCGCGGGCAATAGCTCGTGTGCCGCAGGGCGAAGTAATAGGCTGCCAGCGCGTTCCCTTCGTCGGCTGCGCGGCGTAGTTCCTCCGCGGGGGCGTCCGCCTCCACCCGGCTCAGGTAGCGGTCGTAGATTTCTCGGGGCACCTGCTCCATCGGCACCCGGAGCGCATTGGACGAATTGAAGGCCGTGAGGAAGAGGATCGCTCCCGACACGAGGTAGGGGCGGGACTTGACGTAGAGGCGGAGCATCGGGGCCGCGTTATCCAAGACTTCTCCTGCGAGAAGGCAAGGGCGGGCCTCAGCTGATCAGCAGCAGGCGAGGTTCCCGGGCCGATTCACGGGCGCGCGGTGCACGCAGGGCGGCACGGGGCTGCCGGGCCAGCGGGTCGCGATGCGCCAAAGGGCGAAGCGTCCGAAGGCGTAGGGCTGCGCCCCGGGCCGCGGCGCGTAGTGCGAGTCGTAGCTGTGCTCGTGCAGGAACTCCGCGAAGCCTTCGTCGTCCGCCCCGCCGTATTCCATGAGAAGCTGAGCGCGGATCTCCGGGACTTCGACCTTCCGCCGGGCGTCCTCGTTCGCCAGCCCCTCGCTGCACGCGCCGAGGTAGGTGCAGAGCCAGGTGTCGACCTCGACCGGCGCGCTGTCGACGTGGAAGGAGGTGACGTCGGTCGGCACGGGCCCCGCGGCGGGGTCCGGCTGGCAGTCGTGGATCAGGTTCAGCGAAGGCGCGAGGTCATGGGCGCGGAGCAACCGTTGGTCGGCCAGCATCGCCTCCGCGGCGAGCCGCCCCGCCGGCGAGAGCGGGAGCGCCGCCAGTTCCTCATCGGTCAGCGGCACGATGCCTTGGCCCGCCGGTAGCCGCGCGACCACCTCGGCGAAGTCCCGGGCAGCGACCGCTCCCAGCAGAGGGCGTTCACGCCGTCGGCGAAGGGGGTCGCGAGCAGTTCCTCGAAACCCCGCACCTGGCGGACGCGTCGGACGGCGGCCATCGGCGGCCTTCAGCGGAATAGCTGCTGGCTGAACCAATAGAGCGCGCTCCGCCAATGCGCCGGGTCGTGCCCGTTGCCATCCACGTGCCAGATGTGCGGCACCTCCTTTTCCTTGAGATAAGCATGCAGGCCCTGGCTGATGCCCAGCAGACCGTCGCGGTTCCCGCAGGAAACCCAGAGCAGCTTGAGCTGAGGCTTGGCCTTGGCTGGCTCGGGGAGGAGCGTGGCGGGCGGCTTCGTGTTCGGGGCCGCGGAGAAGCCGCCGATCCAGGCGAAGGTCCCGAGGTGCGACAGGCCGAAGTTGAAGGTCTGGCCGCCGCCCATCGACAGACCGGCGAGCGCCCGTTGCTCGGGCCTGGCGTCAACCCCGTAGTGCCGCTCGACCGCCGGGATGACGTCATCGAGCAGGTCGCGCTCGAAGTTGGCGAAGGCGGGCGCCGCGGAGTAGATGTCGCCCGTGGCGCGGTCGTCCGGGCGGGCGCGCCCGTTGGGCATCACCACGATCATGGGCCGGGCCTTGCCGGCCGCGATGAGGTTGTCCAGCAGCGCGTCGACCTTCGCGAACCGTTGCCACTCCCCTTCGTCGCCCCCGATGCCATGCAGGAGGTACAGCACCGGGTAACGTCGATCCTGGGCGTAACCCGGGGGCGTGTAGACCTTGAGTCGCCGGTTGGTGCCGACGGTCTTCGAGGCGTACTCGAGAATCTCGAGTTTGCCGTGAGGGATGTTTTCCTGCCGCTGGAAGATGCTGGCGGGCGCCTCCCCGTAGGCGGGCTTATCGTCCGGCCCGAGCACGATCGGCCGCGTCCGCGCGGTCTTGGCGGCGGGAGGCGGCGAGGCGGGCTTGCCCTCCTCGGCGGCCGCGGACAAGGGGAGCAGGGTGAGCAGGGTCAGCAGACGGACGGGGCGCATGGGGCGGCCAGGCCAGCATCGCTTGGCCGCGTCGGCAGTCAACCTCCGCGGCTCACTTCAGCCCGAAGCGCGCGACGAACTCCTTGGCGAGCGCCTCGTAGGCGACGGCGCCCGGCGAATGGACGTCGTACTGGAAGATGGTCTGGCCGTGGCTCGGGCACTCCGACAGGCGGATCGTGCGCGGGATCATCGTCTCCATCACGAGGGCGGGGAAGTGGGTCTTCACTTCCTCGACGACCTGGCGGGAGAGCTTGGTGCGCACGTCGTACATCGTCATCACGATGCCGCCGACGGTGAGCTTGTCGGTCGCGCCCGCGGCCTGGAGCTGGTCGACGACGCCGAGGATCTGACCGAGGCCCTCCATCGCGAGGTATTCGGTCTGCAGCGTCACGAGCAGGTGGTCCGAGGCGCCGAGCGCGTTCATCGAGAGCATGCCGAGCGCGGGCGGGCAGTCGATGAGGATGGCCTTGTATTTGCCGGCGGCGACGAGCGGGGCGAGGGCCTCGCGCATACGCCCGAGGTAGTTCTCGGCCTGGGCGAGCTCGGACTCCACCGCGGCGAGGTCGAGCTCGGAGGGAATCAGGTCCAGTTTCTCGGTCGAGGTCGCGACGACCATGTCGGCGGCCTTGGCTTCGCCGTGCAGGACGCGGTACATCGAGCGGCCTTCCGTCTTCTCGAGGCCGAGGGCGCTGGTGGCGTTGGCCTGGGCGTCGAGGTCGATGAGCAGGGTGGGGAGGCCGAGCCGGGCGAGGCCGGCCGCCAGGTTGACGGCGGTGGTCGTCTTGCCGACGCCGCCCTTCTGGTTCGCGATGGCGAAGACCTTCGTCACCTTAGGCGTCCTCGATGGGGCGTTCGACCTCGGTCGGCGCCTCGTAGTCGATCCCGGCGACGCCGAAACCGAAGTTCTTAAGGAAGTCGGACTGGTAGCCCGCGAAGTCGGCGTGCCCGTCGAAGGTCTCGGTGGTCACCTGCGGCCAGACGTCGAAGACCGCCTTCTGCACGTCGGGCGCCATCTCCCAATCGTCGATGCGCACGCGCCCTTGGTCGTCGAAGTCGAGGGCGTTGCCGTTGTACATCTGCTTCTCGAAGAGGCGCTGGATCTGCTCGATGCAGCCTTCGTGCGTGCCCTTCGCCTTCATGATCTTGAACAGCAGGGAGACGTAGAGGGGGACGACGGGGATGGCGGAGCTGGCCTGGGTGACGACGGCCTTGTTCACGGACACGAAGGCCCGGCCGCGGTGGAGCTTCATCAGGGCGTCGATCTTGCGGCCGGCGCGCTCGAGGTCCTCCTTGGCCTTGCCGATGGTGCCGTCCTTGTAGATCGGCCAGGTCACCTGCGGCCCGATGTAGGAGTAGGCGACCGTCTGGCAGCCTTCCTTCAGGACGCCGGCGCCGTCGAGGGCGTTCATCCAGAGTTCCCAGTCCTCGCCGCCCATGACCTTGACCGTCTGGGCGATATCGTCCGCCGAGGCGGTCTCGAGGGTCACGTCGTTCACGACCTTCCGGTCGGTATCGAGGTTCTTGGCGTGGAAGGGCGCGCCGGTCGGCTTGAGGACGGACTTGTAGGTGACGCCATCCGGCGCGGTGCGACGCGGGGAGGCGAGCGAGTAGACGACGAGGTCGACCTTCCCGCCGGGCATCTTCGCCTTGATGTCGGCGATCACCTGCGCCTTGAGCTCCGCGGAGAAGGCGTCGCCGTTCAGCGAGAAGGCCTTGAGGCCGGCTTTCTTCGCCTCGGCGTGGAAGCCGGCGGTGTTGTACCAGCCGGGCGAGCCGGGCTTATCGCCCTCGCCGTTGCGTTCGAAGAAGACGCCCAGCGTGGCCGCGCCGGAGCCGAAGGCGGCCGCGATGCGGGAGGAGAGGCCGTAGCCGGTGGAGGCACCGATCACCAGGACGGACTTCGGGCCGTCCTTCAGGGCGGGCCGGGACTTCACGTGGGCGATCTGTTCGCGGACGTGCGCGGCGCAGCCCTCGGGGTGGGAGGTGATGCAGATGAACCCGCGGACACGGGGCTTCAGGACTTGCAGGGACATGGGGATACCTTTGGAGGGGGAGGGGATGAGTTCAATCTGGAATTGGGAGGCAAAGAGGGTGTTAGCGGTTGGCGGTTAGCGGTTGGGACGATGCAAGAGAAGGAAGGGTGGGGAGATTGCGAGGGCTGGGGGTGGGGGAGGTTGTTAGGGTT
>BGOM01000018.1 GCA_003569245.1 Opitutia bacterium
TCATCCTCAACCTCACGCTCGCGCACCTGCGTCACTTCAAGAGCGGCCTCCGCCATCTGGGCATGGGCATGATCCATGGCGGCTTGCTGCTCCTGCTCGCCGGCGGGTCGTGACCGCCCTCTACCAGGAAGAGTCGGCCATGATCATCCCGGAAGGCGAAAGCCGCGACTACTCGGAGGCGTTCCGCGAGTTCGAGCTGGTGCTGATCGCGAAAACCGGGAAGGGACCGACCAGGTGACCGCCATTCCCGACGACCTGCTGGCGAAGGACGCCCGCTTCGAGGCCGCGGCCGGCCTCACCCTGCGCGTCGACGCCTATCACCGTAACGCGACCCTCCGCGCGCAATCCCAGCTGACCGACGGCCAGGCCATCGACGTGACCAAGGGCATCGGGGCGACCTCCAAGCTCGCCTTCAAACCGCAGCCGGAGAGCTTCGACGACAACAACCCGAACCGCGCCGCTCGCGCTGGTGACGGTCCTCGGCCCGGGCCAGGTCGAGCTGGGCCGCTGGGTCGTCTCGGCCGCCCTCGCGGAATCCTTCGGATCCCAGGGGTTCGAGCACGCGGGACGCGCCTACGAGGTCGCCCTGCGCCGGGCACGCGTCTACCACCCCTTCGCGGTCCGCCTCAACACCTTCACCCACGAGAAGTACCCTGGCACCAACACGCCGAAGCGCTTCGCGAGCGACGTCACCGTCGTGGCCGACGGCGTCACCCTGCCCAACTACGTCATCTCGATGAACCAGCCGCTGCGCCACGCCGGCGCGACGCTTTTCCAGTCCAGCTTCGGCAATCCCGTGACGGCAAGGATATCACGGTGCTGCAGGTCGTGCGCAACCCCGGCGCCTGGATTCCCTACGCGTCCGTGCTCATCATGTCCGTCGGGCTTTTGTGGCAGTTCGGATTCTCGTTGATCCGTTTCGTCGCCGGCCGCGGAAAGACCACCGCGACCCGCGGCCCTCCTGCTCGCCGCGATCGCGCCCGCGCAGGCCGGGGAAACGGCGTCCTGGGATAGCCGGGTGTTCGGCGAGATTCCCGTGCAGAGCGGCGGCCGCGTGCAGCCGATCGAGACGCTCGCCAGCGGCTCGTTGCTGCAGATGCGGGCCCGACGGGAACTGGCGCTGAGCGGCCTCGAGCGGATCGCTTTCGGGCAGAAACCATCCTCCTGGTCTCCGGAGGACCGCGCCGGGATCTTCCGCGCGCTGCCCGGCCTCAAGGACAACAAGGCCGTGCTCGACTCCCTCGAGGTCCGCCCCCTGCCGCTCAAGGGCGGCGCGCTCGGTTCCGTCGATTGGCTCATCGAAGTGGCCTTCCGCGCCCATGTCGCCCGCCACCTGCCCACCTTCCGGGTCGACCACCCCGCGGTGCTGCGGATGGCCGGGCGCGATCCGGAATCGACGAAGTTCGTGAGCTGGGACGACGTGCTCAAGCACAGCAAGGCGATCTCCGAGGCGGCCGACAAAGCCCGCAACCGCCCCCAGGCGGACCGCGACGCCGAGGACCGGGCCATCATCCAGCTCGAGACCGCCGCCCGCCAGTACGCCGCGCTCAGCATGGCCTTCATCCCCGGCGACCTCCCGCCCGACATCGAGCCGCAGCAGGAATACCGGGCCTGGTTCATGACCATCAACCGCGTGCTGGCCGAGATGGCCAAGAACCGCGACTCCCAGACCGGCGCCGCCCCGGCGATCGACCAGGAACTCCAGCAGACCGTCCGCTCGCTCGTGGACCGCTACCAGAACTTCGCCCGGGAAGGCGCCATCCGGCTGGTCCCGCCCAAGGAAGCCGGCTCCCTCGACGAGTGGGACAACCTCGGCGCGGCCTTGCTCGGCACGATCCAACGCGATGCCACCCGCCGCGACGCCCTGGGCCCCGAGGGCGTGGTCACGCGTTACGCGAACTTCTGCACCGCCTGGCGCAAGGGCGACAACGACGCGTGCATGCGCGAGGCGACCGCCCTCCGCGCGTCGCTGGCCGGAACCTGGAGCGACCACGTGACCGCCGAGGCCGGCTTCGGGCGCCTCCAAGCCTTCTACCTGCTGCTCCAGGCCTACTTCGTCGCGTTGCTGGCCATCCTCATCTACTGGCCGACCGGCAAGGAAGGCCTGCGCCGCTGGGGCGCCGTCGCGCTCTGGGTCCTGTTCGCGCTGCACACCGCCGCCCTGCTCTACCGCATGTGGCTGCACGGCCGCCCGCCGGTGACGAACCTCTACTCTTCCGGCATCTTCGTCGCCTGGGGCGGCGTGGCCCTCGGCCTCATCCTCGAACGCTTCTGGAAGAACGGGATCGGCGCCGCCGCGGCCGGCCTCTGCGGCTTCCTCTCGCTGCTGGTGGCCCACAACCTGGGCCTCTCGGGCGAGGACAACCTCGAGAGCGTTCGCGCGGTCCTCGACTCGAACTTCTGGCTGGCGACGCATGTGACGATCGTGACGTTGGGCTACTCGGCGACGTTCGTCGCCGGCATCCTCGGCGGGCTCCACCTGGTGCTTCGCGCCATCAAGGCCGATTACGCCGCCGGCGACAGCGTCAGCCGGGCGGCCTACGGCATCCTCGCCTTCGCCACGCTGGCGAGCTTCGTGGGCACGATGCTCGGCGGCATCTGGGCCGACCAGAGCTGGGGCCGTTTCTGGGGCTGGGATCCCAAGGAGAACGGCGCGGTGCTCATCGTCCTCTGGTGCGCCGTGTGCCTGCACGCGCGCTGGGGCGGTCTCGTCCGCCGCGAAGGCCTGATGCAGCTGCTGGTCTTCGGCAACATCGTCACCGCCTGGTCGTGGTTCGGCACGAACCTCCTCGGCGTCGGCCTGCACAGCTACGGCTTCACCGAGTCGGGCTTCTTCTGGCTCTACCTCGTCTTCATGCCGTCGCAGCTGGTGATCATCGCGCTCGGCTGGCTCCCGGCGCGCAACCGTCCGGCGGCGACCCCCGCATGACCGACCTGCCGGTGACCGCCTGGTTCTGCGTGAAGTCGCGGCCCCGACAGGAGGCCGTGGCCGAACGCAACCTACGGTCGCTCGGCGAAGTCGAGGTCGTGCTACCCCGCCTGCGACGTACGCGGCGCGGACATGAAAAGAACAAGGTCGTGGTCGAGCCGCTCTTCCCTGGCTACCTCTTCCTGCGCTTCGACCCGGCGGAGCTCGCGGCCTCCGTCCGCGGCACCCGCGGTGTGCTGCACCTGGTGACGCAAGGCGGCCGGGCCGTGGAGGTCGCCCCGAAGGTGATCGCCGATCTGCTGGCGTTGGGCCCGGACGCGACCTTGTCCCTGCTTGACGAGGAACCGCAGGTGGGCGGGAAAGTCCGCATCATCCGCGGTATCTTCGCCGGCTCCGAAGGCGAGGTCCTCCGGCTGCACGGTCCGCAGAAACGCATCGCCGTGCTCCTCGAGCTCCTCGGCTCGGCCAAACCCGTCGAGCTCAGCGCCGAGGATGTGGAGAACGCCTAGGGCCGGGGCTAGGGCTAGGGCTAGGGCTAGGGCTAGGGCTGGTTAAATACCGATGTGAAATAGTCTCACCTTTATCTCGGCCTCGCCCCCGCTCACAATCTGCACACGCCTATCTTTGATTCTCCTCGCCCTAGCCCAAGCCCTGTACCTAGCCCTCCCTCCATGATCCACGACCTCCTCGCCCATGCCGCCGCCTACGAGAGGCTCCACCCGGACTTCCCCAAGGCCTTCGCCTGGCTCCGGGCATTCGACCCCGCCACGCCGGATGGAAAATATGAGATCGCCGGCCCGGGCCTGACCGCTGGGGTCCAACGCTACGAGACCAAGTCGGACGCCGAGAAGAAATGGGAAGCGCACGAGGTCCACGGTGATATCCAGGTGGTCTTCGCCGGGGAGGAGATCTGCGGGCACACCGATGTGCGGACGCTCACCGTGACCGAGCCCTACGACCCCGCCAAGGATGTCGCCAAATACGCGCACCCGCTCAGCCCGACCACCCGCCTCCATCTCCGTCCGGGTGCCTTCACGATCTTCCACCCCCAGGACGGCCACCAACCCGGCGTCGCGGTGAACGGCCCGGCCACCGTGCTCAAGGTCGTCATCAAGTTCCGGGCCTGACGGCCGGGAGCAACTTCCGGGCCCGTCCGGGGTATCATCGAGACCCCATGCGCACCCTCCTCGTCTGCCTGCTGACGACCGTACTCGTCTCGGCCCAACCCGCCCCCGCGACCGACGTCACCCGCGTGCGCGACGTGATCTACCAGAAACGGGACGGGTTCACCTTGACGCTCGACGTCTTCAAGCCCGCGAAGCCCAACGGCGCCGCCATCATCAAGATCATCAGCGGCGGCTGGAACTCGAACCACAACGGCATCGGCGACGGCGGCTGGACCAAGGCCGGTTACACGACCTTCGTCGTCGTCCACGGCTCCCAGCCTCGTTTCCACATCGACGAGATCGTGACCGACGTGCAGCGCGCGGTGCGCTTCGTCCGCGCGAGCGCGGCGACCTACGGGATCGACCCCGACAAGATCGGCGTGACGGGGGGCAGCGCCGGCGGCCATCTCTCGTTGATGCTCGCGGTCAAGGGCGACGCCGGCAACGCGAAGGCGACCGACCCGGTCGACCGGACGAGCAGCGCCGTCAACGCCGTGGCTTGCTTCTACCCGCCGACCGACTTCATCAGCTGGATCGACGAGAACGACGGACTCAACGGCGTCGGCCCGCTCGCCACGCGTAAGCCGGCCTTCGGCCCGAAGATCGAGACGCCCGAGGGCATGCTCGCGATGGGCAAGGCGCTCTCGCCGATCAACTTCATCGCCAAGACCCAGCCCCCGATCTACATCGTCCAAGGCGACAACGACGCGCTGGTGCACTACAGCCAGGCCCTCCGCTTCCAGTCGAAGTCCGCCGCGGCCGGGGCGACCTGCGAGGTCCTGATCCGCGAGGGCGCCGGCCATGGCGGCTGGAAGGAGATGGGCGAGGACAACGCCCGGATGGCGGAGTGGTTCGACCTCCACCTGCTCGGCAAGCAGCCGAAGAAGCCGTTCACCAACGGCGTGTCGAAGCTCCCCAGCACGACCCCGGGGAAGAAGTAACACTTGCCCAGGGGGCAAGTGGGCAAGGTGACAAGGGGACACGGGAAAGTCGCCTCCGACCATCCCTCATCGCCATTCCGCTCAGATACAGCGCATCCCCTTGCCTGTCCCCTCTGCACCTGCCCTTGTCCACGCGTCCCCATGCCCGCGTGCCCCCTGATGGAGTTCTTTCTCTTGCGACCCTGCCCCTCCGCCCCTAATCACCACGCATGTCCGCTGGTTGCCGCCTGATCCTCGCCCTCGACGTCGAAACGAAGGAGGAAGCCTTGGCCTTGGCTCGTCCCTTGGCCGGTAACCTCGCCTGGGTGAAACTCGGCCTGCAGCTCTTCACCCGTCACGGACCGGGCATCGTCGACGAATTCCATGCGCTCGGTTTCAAGGTCTTCCTCGACCTCAAACTGCATGACATCCCCAACACGGTCGCCTCGGCGGTGAAGAGCCTCAAGGGTCGCCCCTGCTCGCTCCTCACCCTGCATGCCGCCGGCGGCCCGGAGATGATCGCCCGCGCCCGCGAGGCGGCCGACCTCGCCCTACCCGACTGCCAACTCCTCTCCGTCACGGTCCTGACCTCCATGGACCAAGCCCAGTTGAACGCCATCGGGGTCCAACGGACGCCCGAGGAACAGGTGCGCCTCCTGGGTCGCCTGGCCATCCAGGCCGGCTCGCATGGCCTCGTCTGCTCCCCGCTCGAGCTTCCGGTGCTCCGCGCCGACCTCGGGCCGAGTCCGGCGCTCGTGACCCCGGGCATCCGCTACCCGGACGCCGCGGGCGACGACCAGAACCGCGTGATGACCCCGGCGCAGGCCGCCGCGGCCGGAGCGAGCTTCATCGTGGTAGGCCGACCGATCCTCAAGGATCGCGACCCCGCCGGTAAAACCCTGAGCATCCGCCGCGAGATCGGCGAAGCCAAATAAGTGCTGAACCGCGGTGACGATATCCTGATCCTCCTGGCCGCGGGCTCCGCGCGTCGGATGCAGTCCGTCGTCGACGACAAGATCACCGCGACCTTGGCGGGCACGCCCGTCTTCGTCCACTCGCTCCGGGCGTTCCTCAACACCGGCCTGATCGGCCGCGTCATCATCACCTACCGCGACAGCGACCAGTTCGCGCGGCTGCGATTGCAGCTCGCCGAGCACCCGATGCCGGACCACCTGATCCAGTTCGTGAGCGGCGGCGAATCGCGCCAGGACTCGGTCTACGCGGCGCTCCAGACCTGCGAGGGCCACACCGGCCTGGTGCACATCCATGACGGGGCCCGCCCGTTGGTCACCGATGAAGCCATCCGCAAGGTGCGCGCCAAGGCCTGGGCCACCGGCGCGGCCATCCTCGCCGGCCGCTCGGCCGACACCGTGAAGATCGCCAAGGGCGATTCCGACTCCGTGGAGGCCTCGCCGGACCGCGGCCTGGTCTGGACCGCGGAGACACCCCAGGTTTTCCGCACGGCCACCGTGCTCCGCGCCTACCGCAAGGTCGCGATGCTCGGCCGCAAGGTCACCGATGACAGCTCCGCCGTTGAATACGTCGGCCAGGACGTCTCCTTGGTCGAGAACACGACGGTCAACCTGAAGCTGACGCGTCCGTCCGACTTCGTGCTGGCCGAGGCGATCCTGAAGACCCGCTGATCAGAAGCCGGCCTGGCGCAGCGCGACGTCGAGTTTCGTCTGGAACTCGACGATGTCCTCCTGCGTCGGGCGATAACCCGGCAGGCGGGCCGTCAGGCCCGGGCGTCCCTGGTGGTCGATGTACCAGTCGGCCTTCTGGCCATCGGAGAACGTGACGTTGCCGCTGACCATCGCATGCGGCTGGGCGATCGTATCGACCTCGACGGTCACCGCGCCACCGGCGGCGGGGGCGGCCGGATCCGCGGCCGGGGCGGTCGCGTCCGCGGCCACCGGCTCCTCGGGCTTCTTCGGCTCCTCCTTCTCGATCAGGGTGAGATTCAGGTCGTCCACGAGGAAGCGGACATCCATGAATGTCATCGTGACGCCGAGCTCGGCGGCCAGGCGGGTCTGCACCTGCGAAAGCGTGGCACCGGCGGCGACCCAGGAGGCGACCTGGGCGGTTTGGGCGGGAGTGAGGCTGGCCATGGGACGAAAGTGTGGCGTTGTCCCGCGTTTTTCAAGCATCCCGTCGCTTAATCGTTGGAAACCGTGGGCGGCTCCTGCAAGTTAGCGGCATGCAGGACGCCATCCGATGGGAACGAACCGGGGACTTCCAGGACATCGTCTATGAGAAAGCCGAGGGCATCGCCCGGGTGACCATCAACCGCCCGCACCGCCGCAACGCCTTCACGCCCGACACCGTCGCGGAACTGCTCAAGGCCTTCGGCGACGCCCGCGACGACGCCCGCATCGGGGTGGTCCTCCTGCGCGGCGCCAACCCCCAGACCGACGGTAAGTTCGCGTTCTGCGCAGGCGGCGACCAGAAGATCCGCGGGGACAAGAAGGGAGGCTACATCGGCGGCGACGGGGTGCCTCGTCTCAACGTGCTCGACCTCCAGCGCCTGATCCGCTCGATGCCCAAGGTTGTCATCGCGCTCGTCGCCGGCTATGCCATCGGCGGCGGCCACGTCCTGCACGTCATCTGCGATCTCACCATCGCCGCGGATAACGCCATCTTCGGCCAGACCGGCCCCAAGGTCGGCAGCTTCGACGGCGGTTTCGGCGCCTCGTACCTCGCCCGCATCGTCGGCCAGAAGAAGGCCCGTGAGATCTGGTACCTCTGCCGCCAATACGACGCCCGCCAGGCGCTCGAGATGGGCCTGGTCAACACCGTCGTCCCGTACGAACAGCTCGACGCCGAGGGCGTGCGGTGGGCCCGGGAGATCCTCACCAAGAGCCCGCTCGCCATCCGCTGCCTGAAGTCGGCATTCAACGCCGAGCTCGACGGGCAGGCGGGCATCCAGGAACTTTCCGGCAACGCCACCCTGCTCTACTACCTCACCGAAGAAGGTGATGAAGGCCGCAAGGCGTGGAACGAGAAGCGCGCCCCGGACTTCGGTCGGTTCCCTTGGCTGCCGTGAACCCGCTCCGCGTCACCGAACGCGCGCAAGGCCTCGCCCGCGAGACGCTGCGCCCCGGGGACCTCGCGCTGGACGGTACGGCCGGCAAAGGACGGGATACCGCCTGCCTCGCCCAGGCGGTCGGATTGGCTGGGCATGTCCACTCTTTCGACATCCAACCGGCGGCGCTGGACGCCACCCGCGCGCTCTGCGCCCGGGAAGGACTGCTTGAACGCGTCACCCTGCACCTGCGCACCCACGCCGAGTTGCGGGCGGCGTTGCCCACCAGGCACCTCGGGCGCCTCGGCGCGGCCCTCTTCAACCTCGGCTACCTCCCGGGCGGCGACCCCCGCCTCATCACCCAGCCGGACTCGACCCGCGCAGCCCTGCGGGCCGCCCACGCCGAACTCCGCGCCGGCGGGCGACTCATCTGCGTGGCCTACACGGGCCACCCGGGCGGCGAGAGGGAAGCCGCCGTCGTCCGAGACTTCGGACGGGAATGCGAGCTCGCCGGCGATACCGTCGCGATGGACACCGAGGCGGACGGCAGCGGCCGCCCCTGGATCCTTTGCGTGACGAGGCCGGCGTAGCCGTCCGCCGACGACAGCACCCTCGTTTGCCTTCGGAGCGCTTCCTGCTCTACTGCCCCCATGACCGCCCCCCGCCGCATCATCCTGACCGGAGCGACCGGCCTCATCGGGCGGTGCCTCAGCCGCGCGCTGTCGGCTCGTGGTTACGAGGTCGTGCCTTTCCGCTCCCGCCACGCGGGCCCGGCCTCGATGGATCACGCCACCGGCGCGATCGACCGGGCGACCCTAGAGGGCACCCAAGCCGTGATCCATCTCGCGGGCGAGTCCATCGCCCAACGCTGGAGCGCCGCCGCGAAGGCGCGCATCCTCGACAGCCGCGCACACGGCACGGCCCTGCTTGCCCGCACCTTAGCGGAGCTCCGGACCAAGCCGACTGTCCTGCTCTCGATGTCGGGCATCAACCGCTACGGCATCCACCGCCCGGGCGAAACGCTGACAGAGTCGGCGGAGGTATCCGCCGAGGGTTTCCTGGGGCAAGTCTCCGCCGCCTGGGAGGAGACCACGAAGCCGGCCCGCGAGGCAGGCATCCGCACGGTCCACCTGCGCACCGGCATGGTGCTGGCGGCGTCTGGCGGCGCGCTCAAGGCGATGCTGCCGGCCTTCAAGGCCGGTCTGGGTGGCCGGGTAGGCTCCGGTCGTCAGCAAGTCAGCTGGATCCGTCTGGGCGACCTGGTCTCCCTGATCATCTGGGCGCTCGAGTCGCCCTGGGTCGAGGGCCCGCTTAACGCCGTGGCACCCCACCCCGTCAGCCAAGCCGAGTTCGCCCGGACCTTGGGCCAGGTCCTGCGCCGCCCGGCGGTCATCCCGGCCCCGGCCTGGGCGGTCAAACTGCTCTTCGGCCAGATGGGTGCAGAGACCCTGCTCGCCGATCTCGCGGTCGCGCCGGCCAAGGCCCTCGAGGGTGGTTTCACGTGGTCGACCCCGGACCTGCCGGCGGCCTTGGCCGCGGCGTTGCGTGAATGATTTTGGATTGAACGCAGGTCGGCGGGCGGGGATTGTCCGCGTATGGTCCGCGTCGCCTTGGTCTCCCTGCTGTTCTTCCTCGTCGGTTGCGACGATACCGTCCCGGGTCTCCCGCGTTCGCTCGAGACGGAAGATCAGGACTTTAAACAAGGCCAGCTCTTCCAGAAACAGGGCGAGAGCCGCAAGGCCCTCGAGTGCTACCTCAAGGTGATCGACGCCCGCCGCGGCGCCGCCGAGTCCCACCTCGAGGCTGGTCGGCTCTGCAGCGACCTTAACGACCCGCTGCCGGCGATCTACCACTATCATCAGTATATCCGCCTGAAGCCGACCTCCGAGCAGCGCAAGATCGTCGAGCAGATGATCCGCACTGCCGAGAAACAATTCATGCAGCAGCTCCCCGGACGGCCGATGGAACCCGACGCCGTGGGCTCGGGCGATCTCCAGGAACAGCTGCGGAAACTGCGCACCGAGAACGACAAGCTGAAGCGCGAGATCACGGACCTGACGCGCGGCCAGCCGCGCGGCGGCAACACCGCCGGCCCGACCCCGCCGGTCGCCGTCGCGACCCCGGAGCGTCCGGTCACCGCGACGCCCCTGCCGCCCGCGACCACGCCGGGCCGGGCTTTCGCTACCTACCAGGTCGGCCGCAACGACACCCTCACCAGCATCTCCCGCAAGGCCTACGGGACCTCGGCCCGGGCGAACGACATCCTGCGGGCGAACGCGAACCAGATCTCCAGCCCGAGCGCGCTGAAGATCGGGATGACCTTGGTCATCCCGGAGTGAACCATGCGCCTCACGCGCCTTCGCGCCGCCGACTTCCGCAACCTCACCTTCGCGGACGTCGCCACCGACGCGCCGCGCGTTTTCCTGCTGGGCGATAACGGCCAGGGAAAGACCAACCTGCTCGAGGCAGCCGGCCTCGTCTCCGCGTTCCGGTCCTTCCGCACGACGGAGATCGCGCCGCTCGTCCGCGCCGGCGCGACCGAGGCCCGCCTCCGGGTCGACGTCGCCCTGACGGACACCGACCTCGCGGAGGTCGAGATCCGCCTGGCAAAAGGCTCGCGCAAGGCGCTCGTGAACGGCACGCCCGTCACCTCCGTGGCCCAGCACCTCGGTCAGTTTCCCACGATCGTCTTCTGCTCCGATGACCTGCGCCTGGTCCGGGGCTCGCCGGGCAACCGCCGCCGCTGGCTCGACGCCGCCATCGGCGGAACCGACGGGGCTTACCTGACGGCGGTGCGCGACTACGCCCGCGCCCTCGAGGGACGCAATGCGCTGCTGAAATCGGCCCAAAGGAGCGACGAGGAGCTCCGCGCTTTCGAACAGGCGATGCAGGCTCCGGGCGAACTGATCGCCCGCACGCGCGCCCAGGTCCTGCCCGAGCTCGCCGCGACCTTGCGGGAGGTCTGCGCCCGCGCCGGCTTCCCCGACCAAGGGGCGGACCTGCGCTACCAACCGGATTGCGCGGCCGAGCATCTGACCACGACGTGGGCGAAGATGCGGGCGGCGGACCTGGCCGTCGGCACGACCTTGCGCGGACCGCAGCGGGACGACTTCGGGATTCTTTTCAACGGCCAGGATGCCTCCGATTACGCCTCCGAAGGCCAGCAGCGTCTGCTGGTGCTCGCCCTCTCCCTGGCCCGGCTCCAGCGTGACACGCGGCGCGCCCCCACCCCTCCGGTGATCCTGGCGGACGACGTGCTGGGAGAGCTCGACGATACCCGCCGCCGGGCCTTCTGGGAGCAGGTCGGCGAGGCCCACCAAGTCATCGCCACGGGCACGGTTCCGCCCCCGTCCGGGGCGTGGCTGACCTATCGGGTCGCCGGCGGGGCCTACGTCCAGGCCTGATTTTGGCGTTGTTTTATGGGTCCCGCACCCCTTGGATACGGGGATGAAGGACTTCCTGCTCTACGCTTCCGTCGTCATCCTGTTCCTGGTCTGCCTCCTGGTCGTCCTGATCATCCTGATGCAACGTCCGAGCGCGAACGCCGGCATGGGCTCGGCCCTCGGCGGCGGCGCGGCCGAATCCGTCTTCGGCGGCGAGTCGGCCAACGTCCTTTCCAAGTTGACGACCACCCTCACGGTCTTGCTCTTCCTGCTCAGCTTCGGCCTCTACCTGGGCTTCGTCGGTCGCGCCAGCAAGACCACCTCGGCCCTGACCCCCGTGACCGCGGCGGCGACCCCCGCCGCTCCTGCCAAGGTCGACCCGGCCGCCAAGGCCCCGGCTACCGCCCCGGCCGCCCCCGCTGCTTCCACCACGCCGGCTACCCCGGCCGCTCCGGCCGCCCCCGCTGCCGCCCCCACGCCGGCCGCCCCGGTGACTCCCGCCGCGAAGGCCTCGGCTACGCCGGCCGCTCCGGCTGCCCCGGTTCCGGCCAAGTAAACTGCGGTGCGCACGCCTCTGCTCAGCCTGACCGTCCGCTGGGTGGCGCTGCTTTCGGCCAACCTCGTTTCTGCCCTGCCTCCGGGCGTGGGCGGGGAGGACTACATCCAGCTCACCGCGCCCCAGGCGAAAGAGGTCCTCGGTGATTTCCGGGCCTCACGTCTCAACGGGGACCTGTGCTTCAAATTCGAGGTAATCCACAAACCGCGTCGGGGCGAGGCTTCCCCGGCCGTACCCGGCGTGCTCTGGGCGGGCTGGAGCAGCGAAGGACCGCGCGTCCGCGTGGAGTTGCGTCCGACGGGAGGATCGCCGGCGCTCGCCTTCATCGCCGCCAAGTCGGCCCAAGGTTCCCGGCTCTGGCTCCGTCGCGATGGCGTCACCGTCGAAAACCCTCGCACCGACGAGCCTCTCGCGCCGGGGCTCTTGCTGTTACCGTCCGACCTCGCCCTGCCCTACACGCACTGGGAGGACACGCGTTACGTGAAGACCGAACGCAGCCGCGGTCGCCCGGTGCATTTCTTCCTGGCCGCCAATCCCGCCAAGACCGCGCCAGCGAGCGTGAGCTTCGCTATCGACCGGACCTACGGCGCCTTGGTGCAGGCCACCTCCCTCGACGCGACCGGCGTCGCGCGGCGGACCTTGCAGGTCGAGGAGTTCTCCCAGGTCGACGATCAGTGGATCCTAGGAGCCTGCAGCGTGCGGGATGAAGCGACCCGCGACGTGGACCTGCTGAAGGTCACGGAGGCGGCGGTACGTCGACGCTTCGAACCCGCGACCTTCGACCCGGCCACGCTGGCCCAGCCAGGGCCCCTGCCGACCGGCTTCAAGCCTCTCTGACCATGCCCGCCGACGCCCTCCGCATCGCCCGTTTCTGCGACCTCCTGACGAACCGCAAGGCCATCGCGGATTTCCCCGGTGCCGACAACGGGCTGCAGCACCGCGGCAAGGCCCGCGTGCGTAAGGTCGGCGCGGCGGTCGACGCCGGGGCCAAGGTCTTCGAGTTGGCGGCCCGACGTGGCGTGGACTTCCTCATCGTGCACCACGGGATGCGCTGGCGCCCGGTCTCGCCCGAACGCGAGGTACGTCGCCTGCGTCTGGCCGCGCTCAGGAAAGCCGGGCTCTCGCTCTACTCCAGCCACCTGCCGCTCGACGCGCACCCGGTCATCGGCAACAACGCGCTGATCGCGGCCGACCTCGGCCTCAAGGTCGTGGATTGGTTCGTGGACTTCGAAGGCCTGCCCATCGCCTGCCTCTGCCAGGGCATCCCGCGCGCGACCCTCGCCCGCCGGCTCAAACGGAGCTACCGGGACACCTATCAGGCCATCGAGTTCGGCTCCGCCCGGCCGAAGAAGATCGCGATCCTCAGCGGCAGCGGCCGGAGCGCGCTCGACCATCTCCGGGCGGAAGGTTGCGACACGCTCATCACCGGCGAGCTGCGCGAGGAGCACTTCAACGAGGCCCACGAGCAAGGCTGGAATCTTTACCCCTGCGGGCATTACGCGACCGAGACCTGGGGCGTGAAGGCGCTGGCCGCCGCGGTCGCCGCCGAGTTCGACGTGCCGTGGGAGTTCATCCCCACGGGCAACCCGCTCTGATGCCGCGCGGACGGCTAGCTCCGACCCCCACCGGCTACCTGCACGTAGGACACGCGCGCACGTTCGCCTTGGCCGCCGAACGCGCCCGGCGTGATGGCGGGACCTTGGTTTACCGGACGGAGGACCTCGACGCCTCCCGGTGCCGGCCGGAGTACGCGGAGGCCGCGCTGGCCGACCTCCGTTGGCTCGGGCTCGACTGGCAGGAAGGCCCCGACGTGGGCGGCCCTTGCGGGCCTTACGTGCAATCGCAACGGCAGCCTTGGTTCGCGGAGGTCTGGCGGCGGCTGCAGGCCACCGGCGCGATCTATCCCTGCGACAAGTCCCGCCAGGACGTCGCGCGGGCGCTGACCGCCCCGCACGCGGAGGATGACGCCGAACCGATCTTCCCGCCCGCGCTCCGTCCAGCCCTCGGCCACGGTCGCGAGGCCCGCGAGCCCGGCGCGCAGAACTGGCGCTTGCGGGTGCCCGACGGCGAGACCGTCGCTTTCACCGACGCGTTGCAGGGCCCGCAGACGTTCATCGCCGGGCGTGACTTTGGCGACTTCCTCGTCTGGCGTCGCGATGGCTTCCCGGCGTACGAACTGGCCGTCGTCGCCGATGATCAGGCGATGGGCATCACCGAGGTGGTGCGCGGCGCGGACCTGCTGCTTTCGACCGCGCGCCAGCTCCTGATCTACCGCGCCTTAGGCTGGACCGCGCCGAGCTGGGCGCACGCCCCGCTGATCGTGGATACGGCGGGCCGGAGACTTGCCAAACGCACGGCCGGCCTCTCGATCCGGGAACTGCGCGCCGCCGGCCGCAGCCCCGCGGAAGTCCTGAGCGCCCCGCTCGCCGCCCTTTCATAAGCCGGCCAGAATTCACCGGGCACAAAAAAGCCGGAGGAAGCCTCCGGCTGTTTCGGCGCTGATCGTCGGCTTAGGCGCCTTGGTCCGACTTCTTAGCCTCGGCGGCCGGCTTGGCGCCGGACTTAGGGGCGACGGCTTTTGGGGCGAACGGATTCTCACCGGCGGCGACCTTCTCGCGATCGGCCTTGATGCGGCTGACCAGGGATTCGTTGCCGGCGGCATCGGCGAGGGCCGCGTCGATCAGCTTGAGCGCCCGCTCCTTGTTCTCGGCGTCGATGCGCAGGGAAAGGATCGCCTTGTTCATGTTCAGGATCGCCTTCTGGGGACCGGAGACCGCGCCGTACATCTCGTCATAGGCGGCGCTGCCGGCGGCGAAGTCCTTGGCCTCGATGGCGGCCTTGACCTTGGCGGAGGCGGCGGCGCGCTTGGCACCGGCCTCGGCGGCGGTCTTGGCCTCGGCCGCGAGGGCCTTCTTGCCTTCCGGCGTATTCTGCTTCGTCAGTTCCTGGAGATGGGAGACATACTTCTCCGGGCCGCCCGCCTTGTAGCCGGTGCGGGCGTAGACCTCGCCTTGGGCGTCCATCAGGAGGATGGTCGGGAAACCGGTGATGCCGTACTTCTGCTGCGCGGCGCGGTTCTTCGTCTTCACCTCGTCGGACTGCGGCTTCTTGTTCGGGAAATCGAGCTCGACGAGCACGAACTTCTTGGTCGCGGCCTCGAAGGCCGGCAGGTCGAAGACCTCCTTCTTCAGCTTGATGCACCAGCCGCACCAGTCGCTGCCGGTGAAGTCGACGAGGATGTCCTTCTTTTCCTTGGCGGCCACCTTCTTGGCTTCGTCGAGGTCGGTCAGCCAGGTGGGGGCGGCGACGGCGGGGAGGATGGCCAGCAACGCGAACGCGAGCGTGGCGAGGTTCTTGGTGGTGCGCATGATCGTGGTTGAGAGGGGTTATTTGGACGTGGTCTTCTTGCGTTCGGCGTCCTGGTCGCGGACCTTGAGGACGCGCTCCCGGAGCTCGGCGATCTCGGCGAGGACCTCCTTGCTCGTGGTCAGGGTCGCGACCTCGTCGACGACCTTGAGGACGGCGTCGTGGTCGCCGGGCTTGCACTCGGCGGTGATGCCGACGCGCACGTTGAGGGTCATGCGGACGAGGAAGTCGCCCGTGAGTCCCTTCTCCTTGAAGAACTTGTTCATCGCGGCCTCGGCACCCGCGAGATCCTTCTTCGAGAGCGTCGGATCCAGCACCGGGCCGAGCTGCTCCTCGATCTCATGCTCCAAGGCCTCCGCCTTCATCTTGGCAGCGAGGGTCTTCTTGCCTTCGGGGGTGTTCTGCTTGGCAAGGGCGCCGAGGTGCTCGAGGTACTTCTTGGCCCCGCCTTCCTGGTAGCCGGTCTGCGCATAGACCTCGCCTTGGGCGTCCAGCAGCAGGATGGTCGGGAAACCGGCGATCGCATACTGCTTCGAGAGGGCCTCGTTCTTCGCCTTCACCTCGGGGGGCTGCTTCTTGCCGCGGGGGAAGTCGATCTCGACGAGCACGAACCTCTTGGAAGCCTCGGCGAACTCCGGCTGGTCGAAGACTTCCTTCTTCAGGCGGATGCACCAGCCGCACCAATCGCTGCCGGTGAAGTCGACCAGGATGTCCTTCTTTTCGGCGGCCGCCTGCTTCTTCGCGGCCTCGAGGTCGGTGAGCCAGGTGTCCGCGGCGAAGAGCGACGGCAGCGTGGCGAGGAGGGCCAAGGCCGACAGGCCGAGACGGGCGAGGTTACGGGGCATCTAGTCATAACCCTCGATATCCCGAGGGTTGGCAAACCACAAAACCAACCCTGCGTTGCCAAAAGCAGGCAAGCCCCCATACCTGCCTGTCATGGCGACGACCCGCATCCTGCTGGTGGACAATGGCTCCCTTCGTCCGGAAGCCACGCTCGCCCTACGTCGACTATCGGCGGAAGTCGCTCAATTGCTGGGTCAGCCCGTGCACCCGGTCTCGGTCCTGCATTCGCACAAGATCGACCCCGCTCTGCTCGCCGGCGAACCCGCCATCATCTTTGAGCAGGCCGTGCGGCAAGCCAAAGCCGATGGCATCGCGGAGCTCATCGTGCTGCCGCTCTTCATCGGCCCCAGCCTTGCGCTCACCGAGTATCTGCCGAAAGTCTTCGCCGAAGCTTTCCCCGGGGCGATGAAGTTGACCATCCGCCCGACGCTCTTCGGGGAGGACGGCGACGGTCTGCGCCGCATCCTGATGGAGAACCTGCACGAGGCCGGTTGGGATCCGGACCTCGACACGATCCTGCTCTGCGACCACGGCTCCCCCGTCCCGGAAGTCACCGCCTGCCGCGATGCGCTCGCGCGCGACCTCGCCGCCGAACTGAACCACGGCTCGAAACGCGTCCACCCCGTCATCGCCTGCTCGATGGAACGACGCGAAGGCAAGGAGTACGCGTTCAACGAGCCGCTCCTCGAAACCGCGCTGGGCCAGGTCAAGGGCAACGCCATCATCCTCATGCTCTTTGCCCTGCCCGGACGCCACGCCGGACCCGGTGGCGACGTGGAAACCATCGCGCGGACGCACGCGCCGGAATCCGCCCAAGTCCGCATCAGCCCCCTGCTCAGCAACGCCAAGCACGGGATGTTGGCCGACCTGATCGCCCGCCACTCCGGCCTGCCCCCGCGCCCGCCGACGCGTGATTGGCGCTTCTGGCTGGACGTCGGCTTCACCTGCTTAGGGTTTACCGCGATGGGCATGATGACCGTCCAGGCCTTCGAAAAAGGCCTCCTGGACGGACTCACCGGCAAGATCGCGATCGCCGCGGGTGTCGCCCTGATCGCCTTCCTCGGCTACGTTGCCTTCGCTTCGCGACGACCCGACGGCCGCTGATTCAGGCGAACGCCGCGATCCGGCCCATCAGGCCGGCATGGCGAGGCGGCGCGACGACCGCGCCCACGACCGCGATCAGCGGCGTGGGTAGCACGGAAACGTCCACCTTGCCGGCAGCCAGATCGGTCAACGTCGTGAGCACGTCGGACGCCCCGTCCTGGGAAACCTTGGACAGCAGGCGGATCGGCAGGTCGGCCGCGGCGCCGGCGGCGATCAGCTTCACGGCGACGGAGGGCAGCGCTTTCGCGCCCATGTAGAGGCAGAGCGTGGCGCCGGTCGCGACGTGCGCCGGCCAATTCTGATCGGTGCCATCGGCGCAGTGGCCGGTGAGAAAAGTGACCGACGCGGCCTTGCCGCGGTGCGTCAGCGGGAACGCCGCATCCGCACCCGCCGCCGTGGCGGCGGTGACGCCGGGGACGACCTCGAAGTTGATGCCATGCGCGGCGAGATGATCCATCTCCTCGCCCAGCCGGCCGAACACGCCGGGGTCGCCGCCCTTGAGCCGGACGATCAGACCGCCCTGACGAACCTCGCGCACCAGCACCGCGTTGATCTCGTCCTGGGTCATCGAGTGCACGCCGCAACGCTTACCGACCGGCACGATCTTGGTCCTAGCCGGTATCTCCGCGAGGAGGGCGTCGCCCGGGAGCGCGTCATGGATGACGACATCCGCCTGCTGGAGCAGACGCAGCCCTCGGACGGTGATCAGATCGGGAGCCCCCGGTCCGGCACCGACAAAGACCACCCGGCCGATGTCACAATTTACCATTTATTTAAACTTGACCCTATTTATGTAATCATCAGTCATCTTATCAAGTTAAAAACGCCATGGATAATCCCTCCGCCAAGCCGCTCACCAAGAACGAGGTCATGAAGGCCGAAAAGCCCGACCTTTCCGGGACGATCCGCGAGACCCTCGCCAACCCTGCCGCCGACCGCTTCAGCGGTGACGACGAGCAGTTCATCAAATTCCACGGCATCTACCAGCAGGACGACCGCGATAAGCGCAAGGTCGCCAAGGAATACTCGGTGATGGTCCGCACCCGCCAGACCGGCGGCATCGTCCCCGCCGCGCAGTACCTGGTCTACGACGAGCTCTCCGGACGCTTCGCCAACGGCACCCTGCGCATCACCTCGCGCCAGACCTTCCAGTTCCACGGCGTCGCCCAGCAAGGCGTCGGCTCCCTCATCAAGTCGATCAACGAGGCCCTCTCCTCCACCCTCGCCACCTGCGGCGATGTCAACCGCAACGTCACCGCGCCCTCGAACCCGCCCGTGGACGATGTCACGCAGCAGATCGAGGACGACGCGTTCACGCTCACGCGCGCCCTGCTGCCGAAGACCACGGCCTACCACTCCATCTGGGTGGACGGCGTGCAGCTCGACCTCGGGCTGGGCGACAAGATCGCGAAGGCCCGCGCCTCCGTCGACCAGACCAATCCCTACCTACCCCCGCCCGCCGACCACGATGACAGCGGCGCGCCGGTCGACCTCCTCTACGGCAAGACCTACCTGCCGCGTAAATTCAAGACCGGCTTCGCGCTCCCGCCGAACAACGACGTGGACATCTTCACCAACGACATGGGCTTCGTCGCCATCGTCGAAGGCGGCAAGCTCGTCGGCTACAACCTGCTCGTCGGCGGCGGCCTCGGCACGTCCCACGGCAACAAGGCGACCTACCCGCGCCTGGCCGACGTCATCGGCTTCCTCACCCGCGAGCAGGTCGTCGCCGTCGGCGAGGCCGTGATCAAGATCCACCGCGATTGGGGCGACCGCACCGACCGCAAGCACGCCCGCATCAAGTACGTGCTGCAGGAGAAGGGTGTCGAGTGGTTCCGCGCCGAGCTCGCGAAACACCTGGGCGCCGCGCTCCCGGCCGCCAAGCCGTTCCAGTTCAAGGGCCAGGGCGACGCCTTCGGCTGGGCCAAGCAGCGTGACGGCCACTGGTTCCTCGGACTCTTCATCGAGACCGGCCGCGTCAAGGACGCCGGCGACTACCGCCTCAAGACCGCCCTCCGCGTCATCGCCGAGCGCTTCAGCCCGACCTTCCGCCTGACCGCCACGCAGAACCTCATCCTCTCCGACGTGAAGGAGGCCGACAAGGCCGCGCTCGAGCAGGTGCTGCGCGACCATGGTTGCGGGATCGTCTTCAACCCCGGCCTCGTCAAGGGCCGCGGCATGGCCTGCCCCGCCCTCCCGACCTGCGGTCTTTCGCTGGCGGAATCCGAGCGCGTGTTCCCGACCATCCTCGGCAAGCTCGAGGACGCCCAGGCGGCCGCCGGCTTCGGTGGCGAGGAACTCGTCGTCCGCATGACCGGTTGCCCCAACGGCTGCGCCCGCCCCTACAACGCCGAGATCGGCTTCGTCGGCAAGGCCCCGGGCAAGTACAACCTCATGCTCGGCGGCAACCGCGAAGGCACGCGCCTCGCGCGCCTCTTCAAGGAATCCGTCCCGGCCGATGAGATCCCGGTCGTGGTCGGCGCCCTCTTCCAGCAGTACGCCAAGGAACGCAAGTCCGGCCAGGCCTTCGGCGACTGGGTCGACCAGGCGTCCGTCTGGCCCGTCGCCCCGTCCGCCTAAGCCCGCTGATGGCCGAGCTCGACCCAGCCCGCATCCCGGAACTCGACGCCCGTCTCGCGACGCTGGCGCCGGTGGACCGTCTGCGCTGGGCTTACGAGACCTTCGGCGCGCGCGCCGGTATCGGCACGAGTTTCCAGCCCGCGGGCGTGGTCATCCTGCACCTCGCCAAGACCGCGGGTCTGCCGCTCCCCGCGTTCACGCTGAACACCGGCCTGCTCTTCCCGGAGACCCTGGAGTTCAAGGCGAAGCTCGAAGCGCATCTCGGCATCACGGTCGAGGAAGTGCTCCCGGCGCAGACCGTCGAACAGCAGGCTGCCCAGTACGGCGCCGAACTCTGGAAGCGCGACCCGGAGAAGTGCTGCGAGCTCCGCAAGGTCGACTCGCTCGGCAGGAAACTCTTCGACCTCGACCTCTGGATCACCGGCATGCGCCGCGACCAGTCCGGCGAACGCGCCGCGACCCCGTTGCTCAGCCTCGCCGCCCGGCCCGATAATTCCGACGTCTGGAAGCTCAACCCGCTCGTCGACTGGAGCCGCGACCAGGTCTGGGCCTACCTCAAGGAACACGGCCTGCCCCACAACGTCCTGCACGACCGCGGCTACCGCTCCATCGGTTGCCTGCCCTGCACCCAGCCCACCTCCGGCGGGGACGAGCGCGGCGGCCGCTGGCCCGGCTTCGACAAGAAGGAATGCGGCCTGCACACCCGGACCAAGAAATAATCACTTTCATCCACTAGCCCTAGCCCTGTCCCCCTAGCCCTAGCCCTTCATACCCAATGTCCCGCAACGCCCAAAACGACCACCTGACCCGCCTCGAGCAGACTTCGATCCACGTCTTCCGCGAGGCCTTCGCCAACTTCCGCTCCGTCTGCATGCCCTGGTCCATGGGCAAGGACTCCAATGTCCTCATCTGGCTCGCCCGCAAGGCGTTCTGCGGCAAGATCCCGTTCCCGCTGCTGCACATCGACACGACCTACGAGTTCCCGGAGATGTACGAGTTCCGCGAGAAGGCCAAGGTCATCCACGGCATCGACCTCATCGTCCGCGTCAACGAGGACGCCATCCGCCGCGGCATCGGCTACGCCACGCACGACCCGGTGACCGTCACCCATGAGCTCAAGACCGTGCCGTTCAAGGCCGCGATCGATGAGTTCAAGTGGGACGCGCTCGTCACCGGCATCCGCCGCGACGAGGACCCGACCCGCGCCAAGGAGCGCTGGTTCTCCCCGCGCTCGGCCGAAGGCAACTGGGACTATAAGGACCAGCCGCCGGAGTTCTGGGGCCAGTTCGCCAGCGTCGCGCCCGAAGGCGGTCACGTCCGCGTCCAGCCGCTCCTCGAGTGGACCGAGCTCGACATCTGGGAGTACATCCGCCGTGAGAACATCCCGAACCCGACCCTCTACTTCGCCCGTAACGGCAAGCGCTTCCGCTCCCTCGGCTGCCACCCGATCACCCACCCGGTCGACAGCCCGGCGAGCAACATCGACGAGGTCATCGAGGAACTGAAGCGCACCAAGGTCAGCGAGCGCGCCGGCCGCGCCCAGGACCACGTCGGTCGCAACTCCATGCAGGAGCTGCGCGCCAAGGGCTTCATGTGAGCCCCGCCCAACCCCCAGACACCTTCCGCACCATGTCCGCCCCCCTTCCCGCCCCCGCCGCGGCCCAGGCCGCCGCCCAGGCCGCCGCCGAGGACGCCCGCAAGATGCACGTCGTCGTCGTCGGCCACGTCGACCACGGCAAGTCCACCTTCGTCGGCCGCCTCCTCCATGACACCGACTCGCTGCCCAACGGCAAGATCGAGCAGGTCCGCAAGAACTGCGCGATCGAGGGCATGGAGTTCGAGTACGCCTTCCTGCTCGACGCCCTCATCGAGGAGCAGGAGCAGAACATCACGATCGACACCACCCGCATCTTCTTCCGCACCAAGCAGCGCGCCTACGCGATCATCGACGCGCCGGGCCACAAGGAGTTCCTCAAGAACATGGTGACCGGCGCCGCCAGCGCCTCCGCCGCGCTCCTGCTCATCGACGCCAAGGAAGGCGTCATGGACCAGTCCCGCCGCCACGCCTTCCTGCTCTCCCTCCTGGGCGTGAAGCAGCTCGTCGTGCTGGTGAACAAGATGGACCTCGTCGGGCACTCCGAGGAGACCTACCGCAGGATCGTCGCCGAATACTCGGCCTTCCTCAAGACCCTCGGCCTCACCGCGGTCCACTTCATCCCGATCGCCGCCAAGCACGGCGAGAACGTCGTCGAGCGCGCCGCCAAGATGCCGTGGTGGCGGGGCCCGACGGTCACCGAGGCCCTCGACGCGTTCCGTCACGAGGACGACCTCACCGGCCTGCCGCTGCGCCTGCCGGTCTCCGACATCTATCGCTTCGACCATCGCCGCATCATCGCCGGCCGCGTCGAGGCCGGCGCCATCCGCCCCGGCGACGAGCTCATCTTCCAGCCCGGCGGCCGGCGTAGCACGGTCCGTACCTTCGAGGACTGGCCGGGGCCCGAGTCCCGCGACGTGGTCGGCACGGGCGGCTCCGCGAGCGTCACGCTGTCCGAGCAGATCTTCGTCGAGCGCGGCCAGGTCGCCTCGCACCCGGCGCACCAACCCCGCGTCGGCCGCGAGTTCCGCGCCCGGCTCTTCTGGCTCGGCAAGGAACCGCTGACCCTGAAAAAGACCTACCGCCTCCGCCTCCTGACGCAGAACGTCGACGCGGTGATCGCCCGGATCGAACAGGTGACCGACGCCTCCACGCTCGAGTCCACCCTGGCCGACAACGTGCCCCGCGACTCGATCTGCGAGGTCGTGGTGCGCGCCACCCGCAACGTCGCCTACGACCTCCACCACGAGTGCCCGATTACCGGTCGCTTCGCGCTGGAGGAGGGCGGCCGCATCCACGGCGGCGGCATCATCCTCGATTCGGTCGCCCAGTCCGACGCCCCTTCCGGCAAGGTCACCGCCGTCGAGCGCACCGCCCGCGCCGGCCACCCGCCCGCGGTCATCTGGTTCACCGGCCTCTCCGGCTCCGGCAAGTCCACCATCGCCGAGGCCGTCGAACGCCGCCTCTTCGACGCCGGCCGCAAGGTCGTGCGGGTCGACGGGGATGACCTGCGCGTCTCGCTCAACCGCGACCTCGGCTTCTCCGCCGCGGACCGCGCCGAAAGCGTCCGCCGCGCCTCCGCCGTCGCCGGCCTCTTCGCCGGCTCGGGCCACCTCACGCTCGTCACCCTGATCGCCCCGCTGGCCGCCGACCGCGCCAAGGCCCGCGCCGCCCTCGCCAGCCAACCCTTCATCGAGGTCTTCGTCGACGCCCCGCTGGCGGTCTGCGAATCCCGCGACGTGAAGGGTCTCTACGCCAAGGCGCGCCGCGGCGAGATCGCCGAGTTCACCGGTATCTCGTCGCCCTACGAGGCGCCCGAGTCCCCCGAGGTCCACATCAGGACCGACAAGACCTCCCAGGAAGAAGCCGTCGACCTCGTCCTCGCCGCCATCGACAAGGTCATCCAAGGCAAGGGCGAAGATTGGGAAGTGTAACCGACGCGAAGCGTCGGAGGGCCGGGGACAGGGCTAGGGCTAGGAATGGCCCCAGCCCTTTTTATTCCACCCCCTTCCTTGCCCTAGCCCTTGCCCCGGCCCTTGCCCTAGGTGCCCCTTGCCCCCTAGATGGGGCATGCGCCTCCCCGCCGCCCTCTGCCTCCTCGCCGGCCTGACCGCCCTCGGCGCCGAGCCTCCCAAGAATGTCCTGCTGCTGGTGGCCGACGACTGTCGCGCAGCGATGGGAACGTATGGCGGTCAGGCGCTGACCCCGAACATCGACGCCCTCGCCCGGACCGGGGTCCGCTTCGACCGCGCCTATTGCCAATACGCGCTCTGCAACCCGAGCCGCACCTCGTTCCTGACCGGCCTGCGCCCCGACACCACCGGGGTCTACGACAACGCCAAGGAATTCCGGAAGGTGATCCCGGACCTGGTGACGCTGCCGCAGCTGTTCCGGAACCACGGCTACGCGGTGGCCCGCATCGGCAAACTCTACCATTACGGCGTGCCCAAGGAGATCGGCACCGACGGGCTCGATGACCCGCAATCCTGGGAAAAGGTCTGGAACCCCCGGGGTCGCGATTGCGACGACGAGGATAAGATCTTCTCGATCGGGGTCGGCGCCGGCACGTCCGCCGACAAAGCCAAAGGCAAGGCGGGCCAGGTGCTCGTGGGCACCGGCAACTACGGCGGTACGCTGAGCTGGCTAGCCGCCGACGGCACCGACGCCGAACAGACCGACGGCAAGATCGCCGCGCAGGCGATCACCTTCCTGCGGGAGAAACGCACCAAGCCGTTTTTCCTGGCGGTAGGCTTCTTCCGTCCGCACACCCCCTACGTGGCCCCGAAGGCCTATTTCCAAAACTACCCCAAGGACAAGGTCGCGCTGGTCCCCGACCCCGCGGCCGACCGCGCCACGAAGCCGCCGGTGGCCCTGTCCAACACGGCGGTGGCGAACTACGGGATGAGCGAGGACACCCAACGCACCGCCATGCAGGCTTACCTGGCTTCGACGAGCTTCATGGACGCCCAGTTCGGCCTCGTCCTCGCGGAACTGAAGGCGCAGGGCCTCGACCGGAACACGCTCGTGGTCTTCATCAGCGATCACGGCTACAACCTGGGCGAACACGGCCTCTGGCAGAAGCGCTCGCTCTACGAGGACTCCGCCCGCGTGCCGTTCATCATCCGCGACCCGGGCAGCAAGACCAACGGACAGTCCACGCGACGGGTCGCCGAACTGGTCGATCTCTACCCGACCGTGGCCGACCTCTGCGGTCTGCCCCCGGACAAGCGCATCCAAGGCAAGAGCCTCCGGCCGTTGCTCGAAGATCCGAACCGTCCGTGGGCTCACGCCGCCTACACGCAGGTCGATTTCGGCGCCATCAACGCGGGCGGGAAGAAAAAGGACGCCACCCCCGAACGCAAGGTCGGCCGGTCCGTCCGCACCGAGCGCTACCGCTACACCGAATGGAACGGCGGTCGCCTCGGGACCGAACTCTACGACCACGAGAAAGACCCGGGCGAACTGACCAATGTCGCCACCCAACCGGCTTACGCCGCGGCGGTCGCCGAGCTTAAGGCCCTCCTGGCCAAGGGGACGAATTGAACCCGCGACGGCCCACGGCGGGCTGCCCCCGGGAGGAAGTCCGCCCCCGCCCTTTGACTTCTCCGGCATCCCGGCTACCTTGAAGTCATGAAGGTCCTCCACATCGACGCCTCTCCCCGCACGGTCCGCTCGGTGACGCGCAAGCTTTCGGCCGGCTTCATCAACGCGCTGCGGCTGGCGCACCCGAACCTCAAGGTCACCCACCATGATGTCGGCCACCACCCACCCCCTTTCATCTCGGACGCCTGGGTAGGGGCCGCGTTCTCCCCGGCGGACCAGCACGACCCGGCGATGAAGGGCGTCCTGCACCACTCCGATGCCTTGACGGCCGAGTTGCTGGCGTGCGACCGGCTGGTCATCGCCTCGCCGATGCATAATTTCACCGTCTCGGCGTCCCTGAAGGCCTGGATCGACCAGGTCGTGCGCGCCGACATGACCTTCAAGGTGACGGAGGAAGGCGTGGTCCCTTTGCTGCAGGGCAAGAAGGCCCTCGTCATCACCGCGCGCGGCGGCTTCGTCGCGGGCACGGATTACGACTTCCAAGAGCCCTACCTGCGCAAGATCCTCGCCTTCATCGGCATCACCGATGTGACGTTCATCCACGCCGAGGGCGTGAACAACGGCGAAGACGCCCGCATCGCGGCCATGACCAAGGCCTCCGGCGAGTTGCTCACCCTCGCGAAGACCTGGTAGGAGTTATCAGCGGTTAGGGGATGGCGGTTGGCGGTTAGGCGAGCAGCAAAAGTAACGGGCGAGGGTTAAGCCCGGAAGAGCTTCCCCTTTGCACTGTCCCCGTCCCTGTCCCTGGCCCTGGCCCTCCCTCACGCGTACTTCAGCTCCACCTTCTTGCCGGTACGGATCGACTCGTAGATCCCTCCGATGACGACCATGTCGCGCCGGCCCAGCTCACCGGTGCAGGTGAACTCGCCGCCGTCGCGGATGGCCGCGCAGACGGCATCCATGTGGCGCTGCTGCTGACGGAAGACCCCGAAGTCCAGTTTCCCCTTGGCGGAGGTGCTGATGTTGAGGCCGCGGTAGCTGAAGACGGGACGTTCCCCCTTGAACCAGCCCTTCGCCGCCTCGGCGTGGAACTCCGCGCGATTGGCGTCATAGCCGGTCCAGACATCGGCGGTGGCACCGTTGGCGAACTCCAGTCGGAATTCCAGGGCCTGTTCGACCTCCGTGAAGAACTCGGGTTGGGTTTTCGGCAGTTCCTTGGCCGTCACGGCCACGGGATCGGCGTCGGCCGCCATGCAGCAGGCGTGCAGGGAGTAGATGCCCATGTCGAGGAGCGCGCCACCGCCGGCGAGCTTCTTCTCGATCCGCCAGGCCTTGCGACGCAGCGTGAAACCGTTGGCCGAGGTCATCTTGAGGAACGGGCCGAACTCCCGGGACTTCGCGAGACGGACGAGTTCCTGGTGGTACGGGTCGTAATGCAGGCGGTAGCCGATCGCCAGACGCTTGCCGGCCTTCTTGCCGGCGGCGATCATGGCGTCGCATTCGGCGACGGAAGTCGCCATCGGCTTCTCGCAGATGACGTGCTTGCCGGCACCGAAGGCGGCGATGACGTTCTGGGCATGGATGCCGGGCGGCGTGACCACGTAGACCACGTCGATCGCCTTGTTCGCGGCGACCTGCTCCCACTGGTCGTACGAGTAGATGTTGGTGTCGGCGAAGCCGTGGAGCTTGGCGAGCTTCTCACCCTTGGCGCGCGTACCGGTGATCGCGGCCACGAGCTTCACGTGCTTGGTCTCGAGCAAGGCGGGCGACAGCTCGCCGTTCGAGTAACCACCCAGACCGCACAGGGCGAGCCCGAGAGGCTTGCCGCTGGCTTCGGCCGCGCGCAGGGCGGGGGCCAGGGCATAACCGGCGGCGAGGCCGCCGAGGGAGGCGAGGAACGAACGACGGGAGGGGCTCATGGGGTGGACTCTTTCTAGCCGGCCGGCTTGCCCGGGCAAGCCCGATACGGGGCGACGCCTTGACCTCGACAGCGGATAACCTTGGCGGGCCTCACCTTGTGCTCGGCACCGCGAAAGCACGGCGGTAGAACTCCCAGTTAGCGTCGCCCAAGGCCGCGAAGACCTTTTCGGGATCGTGGCCGAGACCGGGCAGGACCGTCCAGGAATGCGGGATACCCAAGGCCTCCAGGTGACGATGAAACTCTTGGTTGAAGGCAAAGGTCTCGTCCTGCTCGCCGATGACCATGCGGACGAGCGTATCCCGGGCGACCGTCTTGGCGTTACGCTCCGCCAGAGCCCGCGGACTGACCGCCCGAAAAGTCGCCTGCTCACCACCATAGACCCTTCGCAGAAGTTCCTCGGCCTGGAGCCGGCTCGCCCGCGGCGTGCTGCGAAGTTCGGACTGCAAGGGGCCGGCGCCGGCGAGCGAGACCGCGCGGAAGAGCTCGGGATACTTGAAGCCCAGCCGGGCGGCCCCGTATCCGCCCATGCTGAAGCCATCGAGCAGTCGCCCCTCCCGCTTGGCGATCGTCCGGAAGGTCGCGTCCACGTGCGGCAGGAGGTCGCGGATGATCATCGATTCGACCGGGGCCGAGCCATCGGCCCAGTCGACATACATGCCCATCTCGAGCCCGTTGACGAAGACCACCAGGCATGGCGGCAGTTTGCCTGCCTCGATGGCCGCGTCAAAACGCCGGGCCACGACGGGGATGCCGGGCAAGCCTCCGCCCGATCCGTGGAGCCAATAGACGACCGGGAAGCGGCGGGTCTCGTCGGCATAGGCCGCCGGGCGGTAGAGATGGTAACTGACGTTTCCTTTCGTCGCGGCGCTGGCGAAGACATGGTGGGTGACCCGTGGCGCCGGGACGGCGCGGGTCACCCATGCGGGCGCACTCGTCGCCGCCGGCGGCTGAGCCGGGACCGACGAGGTCCCGGGAGGGGGGATGGGCGCCGCGCACCCGGGCGAGAGGAACGCGGGAAGCAACAGCAGCGGCGCGAGGAAACGCAGGCTCATCCTAGGACTAAAACCGCCCCGATACGAAAGTTGCCCGACCGGCCCTCCTACCTCCGGACCAGGAAGACCGCGCCCAGCAGGATCGCCGCGCCCAGCAGGCGACGGGTCATGACCGCGGGGCCGACCGAGCGCTCGGCGTTGCCGAACCAGTGGCCGACGACCCAGACGAGCGCGACGCTCCAGATGCCCCGCGTGTTATAAAGGATATTGGTCCGCGTGACCTCATGGGCCAGGGAGATCGCCAGCACCATGCCGGTGCACTGCAACCAAAGCAGGACACCGCCCGCCAGGGTCCAGAGCAGGACCCGCGGCGGCAACGCGAGCAACGGTTGCGAGAACTTCGGCACCAGCAGCCAGGAGTAGAACAGCATGGCGCCGAAGGCCAGCGGCGCGAACCGGGTCATCCCCAGCTCGCCGACCCAGGTCTGCGTGAGGATGTCGGAGGTCGCGAAGAGACCGGCGGCGAGACCGCCGTAGAGCAGGCTGGAGAGCATCCGGGCGCGGTCGGCGCGCCACTCCCCGCCCAGCAAGGCCATCGCGACGCAGGTCATGAGGGTGGCGACCCAGAGCGAGGCGGTGAGGGGCTCGCCCAGCACCAGGACGGCGAGGAACGCGACGAACAGGACCTTGGCGCCGAGCACCGGCGTCGCCACGGAGACATCGCCGCGGCTGAGCGCCAGGAAGGTGAAGTACTGGCCGGCGAAGAAGACGGCCCCCACGATCAGGGCGTGCAGCACCGCGACCACGGTGAACGGACCACCCTGCCCGTCGTCAAAACACCAGAACAGCTGGAACAGCGCGCCCATGGTCAGGTTCACCACGAAACCGATCCGCCACGGACCGGCGCCGCCTTCGGTCGCGCGCTTGAGGATGATGGCCGCGACGGCGTAGCCGAAGGCGGACAGCAGGGGCAAGGCGGTGGCGACGGCGGGCGAAAGGGTCACGGGAAAGCCTCCAGCGGGGAGCAAATCGGCCGGCTTCGCAACCGCGGACTACTCGTGGAAGCGGATCCGCGGCTTCGGACCGTCCTTGGCCTTGGGCAGGCGCTCCGGGTCCGTCAGGGAGGGCGTCGACTGCAGGTCCGACTTCCCCTTCCACTTGCGCTCGAAGCCGGTGCTGGCGAGCCGCACCGCGTCGCGACCGAGACGGTGATTGAGGGCGTCGACGGCCTTCATCAGGCGGTCGCGCTGCGGGTCGATCGGCGCGCCGAGGCCCGGCAGGCCGGGCTGCACGACGGCCGCGGAGGACAACCCCTGCAACAGCACGCCGGCCTTCTTGTACAGGTAGCCGTCGCGCGGATGCGGGCGAACGCCCGGCCGGCCGCGGCGCAGATCGCGCGGGCGTCGTCCGTCGGCGGATCGAGCGGCTCCGCCTCGTCGGCGAAATACTGCTCCTGGTCGAGCCGGTGCCGGTTGGTGCGCAGCATCACCACGACCGTCGCGGCGACCAGGCCGTCCTCGCGCAGTTTCTCCGCGCCGCGGGCGGCATGGGCGGCCACGGCCTCCGCGAGCTCGGCGGCATCGCTCACCGGCCGGCCGAAGGAACGCGAGACCATCACGCTCTGGCGGGGGCCGGCATCCTCGACGATGTCATGGCAGGAGATGCCGCGGAGTTCGAGGGCGAGGCGTTCACCGACCACGCCGGCGACACGGCGCACGAAGGCGGGGTCGGCCTGGGCGAGGTCGAGGGCGCTGACGATGCGGTGCGCCCGCAGGCGCGCGGCGAGACCGGGCCCGACGCCCCAGACATCCTCGCTGTCGACCCCCCGCAGGAACTCCTCGCGCCCGGCGTCATCGTACGGGACGACGAGGACGCCGCCGGAGGCCCGGTCGGACTTCGCGCGCTCATTGGCGAGCTTGCAGAGCACCTTCGTGGCGCCCATGCCGAGCGAGACCGGGATGCCGGTGGCGCGGAGGACTGCCTCCTTGATCCGCAGGCCCAGCGCGCGCGCCTCGGCCGCCGGCATGTCGGGGAAACCGAGGAAGGCCTCGTCGACCGAGTAGACCTCGATGTCGCGGGCCTGCTCCGTCAGGGCGGCCATGACGCGTTCCGAGAACTCCCCGTAGACGGCGAAGTTGGACGAGAAGATGCGCACGCCGTGGGCCTCGCAGGTGCGGCGCACCTCGAAGTAGGGCGCGCCCATCGCGATGCCGAGGGCCTTCGCCTCCGCGGAGCGCGCGATCACGCAGCCGTCGTTGTTCGAGAGCACCACGATCGGCACGTCGCGCAACGACGGGTCCAGCACGCGCTCGCACGAGGCGTAGAAGTTGTTGCAGTCGGCGAGCGCGCGGAGCATCGGGTCAGCAGCGACGGACCACCGCCACCACGGTACCCCAGATTCGGAATTCACCGGCGAAAGGCAACGGTCCCTTGGGCCAGCCGGGCCCGTCGGCGCGCAGGCACCAGGCACCGTCGGCGCCGCGGTCGAGGCGTTTCACGGTGAACTCACCCTCCAGCTCCGCCACGACCACCGCGCCCGGCCGCGCCGGCGCCGCCTTGTCGACCACGATCAGGTCGCCCGACAGGATGCCCGCGCCTGCCATCGAATCGCCCTCCACCCGCAGGAAGAAGGTCGAGACCGGGTTGCGGATCAGGTGCTCGTTCAGGTCGAGCCGCCGCTCCATATGATCGTCGGCCGGAGAGGGGAAGCCCGCCATCGCCCGGCTCTCCAGGAGGGGAAGCGGGCGGAAGAGACGGACTTCGCACCCGATGGACTGATTTACATCCAACATATGAACTTATGTTCACCTATCAGGGGGAGGCTTCAAGGAGAAAGCATCAGGCCCTGGGCAGCACGCATTGCTGCCCCTACCTCGAGACAACAAAAAAGGCCCGCGTCAGGGACGCGGGCCGATCGGGCCGGAGGCCGGCCGACGCTTACGAGGCGGTCAGGGCGGTGACTTCCGCGCGGACCTTCTCGGCCAAGGCGGTCGACAGGTAGCGCTCGCTCGGGGAGCAGGCGATCGTGACGATGCGCTTGCCGGCGAACTCCGGACGCTTGGCGAGCTGCAGGGCGGCCCAGATGTTGGCGCCCGAGGAGATGCCGACCGCGAGGCCTTCGCGGACGGAGACTTCCTGCGCGGTGGCGAAGGCGTCGTCATTGGACACCTGGATCACCTCGTCGATGAGGGAGATGTCGCAGTTCTTCGGGACGAAACCGGCGCCGATGCCCTGGATCTTGTGCGGGGCGGGCTGGACCGGCTGCTTGCCCATCGTCTGGGTGATGACGGGCGAGGCGGACGGCTCGACGGCGATGGCCTTGAACTTGGCGTTGCGGCTCTTGATGACGGAGGCGACGCCGGTGATGGTGCCACCGGTACCGACGCCGGCGACGATCGCGTCGACCTTGCCGTCGGTGTCCTTCCAGATCTCCTCGGCGGTGGTGCGACGATGCACCTCAGGGTTGGCCGGGTTATCGAACTGCATCGGCATGAAGGCGTTCGCGCCCTGCTCGTCGCGGATCTGCGTGGCGCGCTCGATGGCGCCGCGCATGCCCTTGGCTCCGGGGGTGAGGACGATCTCGGCGCCGAGCAGGCGGAGCAGCACGCGGCGCTCGACGGACATCGTCTCGGGCATGGTGAGGATGCAGCGGTAACCGCGGGCGGCGGCGACGAAGGCGAGGGCGATGCCGGTGTTACCGGAGGTCGGCTCGACGATGATGCCACCCGGCTTAAGGCGACCGTCGCGCTCGGCGGCATCGATCATGGCGCGACCGATACGGTCCTTCACGCTCGAGAGCGGGTTGAAGAACTCAAGCTTCACGAGGACCTCGGCCTGGAGACCTTCGGTGACCTTGTTGAGGCGCACGAGCGGGGTGTGGCCGATGGTGTCGAGGATGCTGTTATAGATAGCCATGGGGGTTAATGATGAGTAGTTGAGTAATGTTTAATAGATTAGGGCGAAGTACTGGGCAAGAAAAAACCCGGGGGTACCGGGTTCGGGAGGGTCAGCGGCGGCGAGGCGGCGGCGAGGCGGGCCGGGGGGCGGCATCGCGCAGGCGGAAAACAATCAAGGCCTGGCTGAGGTCCGAGGGGTTCATCTCGACCTTCACGCGGTCACCGGGGTTGATGCGGATGAAGTTCTTGCGGAGGCGACCGGAGATGCGGCCCAGCACGACGTGCTTGTTGGGGAGCTCGATCCGGAACATCGTGCCAGGGAGCACTTGCAGGATTTTGCCTTCGAGTTCGATAACGGGTTCTTCAGCCATGCCTTGTAGGCCTTGAGTCCTGCCTGAACCCACGGGGGAGTCAATCCCCGTATCCCGCCCTCCCCGCTTGCCTAAAAGGCGGGCTTGGACTGTCCTGCTGTCACCAATGGACGGCGACGCTCCCACCCCCCGCCCCGGGCTCACCTGCCCGTTCGACAAGCTGCGCCCGTCGCAGCTGGTCCGGGATGATGCTTTCTTCATGTCGCTCGCCTTCAACCTCGCCGTGGACGCCTGGCGCCTCGACGAGGTGCCCATCGGGGCGGTCATCGAGCGAGGGGGCGAGATCATCGCGGCGGCCCATAACGAGGTGGAACGCGCCGGCGACCCGACGGCCCATGCCGAGATGCTCGCGATCACGCAGGCGGCCCGCAAGATCGGCGACTGGCGATTGAACGACTGCACGCTGTACGTGACCAAGGAGCCGTGCCCGATGTGCGCCGGGGCGACGATCATGAGCCGCCTTGGTCGGGTGGTCTTCGGCTGGGGCGACCCCAAGATGGGTTGCCTGGGCGGAGCCACCGCCCTCCATTCCCTGCCGAAGCTCAACCACCGCGTGAACGCGGTCGGCGGGGTGCTCGAAGCCCCCTGCAAGGAGATCCTCCAGGCCTATTTCAACCTGAAGCGGGGACGGGATTCCTCCGCCCCGGCTTGACCCCGGCCGGGTTTCGTCATCGTTCACCGCATGGACCGACGCGACTTCCTCAAGCAGACCTCGCTCACGGCCGCCGCGGTCGCCGTCAGCCCCTTGGTCGCCGCCCAAACCTCTTCCACCCAAACCATGAGCTACACCCTCGCCCCCCTGCCCTACGCCCACAACGCCCTCGAGCCGCATATCGACCAGGCGACCATGGAGATCCACCACGGCAAGCACCACAACGCCTACGTGACGAACCTCAACGCCGCCCTGGCCAAGGAGCCCGGGTTCGCCGCCGGCACCGACGTCGACGCGCTGATCGCCGACCTCTCCAAGGTTCCCGAGTCGATCCGCACCGCGGTCCGCAACAACGCCGGCGGCCACGCCAACCACACCTTCTTCTGGCACAGCCTCTCGCCGAACGGCGGCGGCGAGCCGGTCGGCGCGCTCGGCGAAGCCATCGCCAAGGCCTTCGGCGGTCTCGAGGGCGAGAACGGCCTCAAGGCCAAGTTCAAGGTCGCCGCGACCACGCGCTTCGGTTCCGGCTGGGCCTGGCTCGTCGTCAAGGCCGACAAGTCCCTCGCCGTGACGTCCACCCCCAATCAGGACAGCCCGCTGATGAAGGGTGTCGCCGACGTCAACGGCGCGCCGATCCTCGGCCTCGACGTCTGGGAACACGCCTACTACCTGAAGTACCAGAACCGTCGCCCGGACTACGTCGACGCCTACTGGAAGGTCGTCGATTGGAAGAAGGCCAACGAGCTCTACCTCAAGGCCATCGCCTAAGTCGCCCTCCGGCGACGCTCCGGCCGCCCATCTGGGCGGCCTTTTTATTGGCACCGAAGGCCGGCAGCGCTGTCCAAAAGATGACCCTATGCCCCTCCGCTCCTGCGTCCTCCTGCTGGTCGCCGCCTTCGCCGGCGCCGCCGAAACACCCCTGCCGATCAAGCTCTTCGACCCTGCCGAACTCGGCCCGCGCGTCGCGCCTTCCGAGGCGACGCTCCAACGCATCGGCCCGAAGGGCAGCGCGCCCGGACGCGAGACGCACATCACCGAGCCGACGATCACGGTCTACCCCGCGGAGCAACCCAACGGCGCCGCGGTCATCGTCTGCCCTGGCGGCGGCTACTGGTTCCTCTCCACCCACAACGAGGGCACCGGCGTCTGCGATTGGCTGAACAAGCTCGGCGTCACCGCCGTGCTCCTGCGCTACCGCACGCCGACCTCCGACGAGGCCGTACCCTACCAGTACCCGCTGCAGGACCTGCAACGCGCGCTGGGCGTCGTCCGCCACCGCGCCGCGGACTGGCGGATCGACCCGAAGCGCGTCGGCGTCCTCGGCTTCTCCGCCGGCGCGAATCTCGTCGGCCATGCGTCCTGGGACCGCGCCGCTCGCACCTACCCGCAGAAAGCCGGCGTCGACGACCCGCGCGGTCCCGACTTCACGCTCTTCGTCTACGGCGGCGGCTTCCTCGATAAGGAAGATAAGACCAAGTTCCGGGCCGGGTTCGCGGTACCGCCCGACGCCCCGCCCTGCTTCTTCGTGGTGGCGCATAACGACGGGCACAACCCGCTCGAGGCCGCCGAACTCTACCTGGCCTACAAGCGCCTGAACCTGCCGGCGGAGCTCCACGTCTACGCGCAGGGTGGCCACGGCTTCGGGACCCGGGTGACCAAGTACCCGGTCGACGGCTGGACCCGCAACGCGGGCGAGTGGATGGCATCGACCGGCTGGTTCAAACCCACCGCGAAATGACGGGCGGCGGGGAATTCGGTTGAGGCCGCCTCGACCTTGGCTAGACCTCCCCGACCCCCATGGCCTTCCTCCCCTCCCTGCTGCTCGGCGTCATCGCCGCCGTCGCCGCCGAGCCCACCCTCCTCGTGCAGCCCTACGTCCAACCGGGCCCGCAGGGCACCCTGGGCGCGACCGATGAGGTCAAGGTCATCTGGATCGCGGAGCCGACGAATGCGACCTTCACCCTGGAATACGCGCCCAAGGGCCTGCCGCCGGCGGCCGCGAAGATCGTCCGGACCGAGTTCGAATTCACCCCGCCCCCCGCCAAGGCGCTGACGCCGGCGGAGAAGCCCCAGCAGTACGTGCGCTTCGTCGCCTCCCTGCCCGGCCTGACGCCCAACACCGAATACACCTACGTGCTCCGCTCCGGCGGGAAGGTTCTCGCCGAACGCACCGCCCGCGCCCGCAAAACCCCGGACCAGCCGACGCGCCTGCTGCTGGTGGGCGACCTCGCCGACGGCAAGACGGGCCAGAACACGATCGCCTACCGCATCGCCCAGGAAAAACCCGACGCCCTGGTGGCGTTGGGCGATATCGTCTACCCCAGCGGCCGGAGCTTCCATTACTTCAAGCATTACTGGCCGACTTACGTGAACGTCGCCGAGGCCTCCGAGAAGACCGGCGCGCCGCTGATGGCCACGATTCCCTTCTACGCGGTGCTTGGCAACCACGACGCCTATGTCGGCAAACTCAGCCCGACGCTGACGGACGCCTTCGCGGCCTACTACTTCTTCACCGCCCCGCAGAACGGCCCCGGCGAAGGCGCGTGGACCACCCAGCTCCCGAAGTCGGAGGAAGGCGCGAAGTTGCGCCGCCTCGCCGGCGCCACCTACCCGGCGCTCGATTTCTACTCGTTCGACTACGGTCCGGCCCACGTGGTCGTGCTGAGCAACGCGAGCACGGGCAAGGGCGACGACCCCAAGGTGGCGACCTGGGTCGAGCAGGACCTCAAGGCCTCCAAGCAGCCTTGGAAGATCGTCTGCCTGCACGCCCCGCCCTTCCAGATCACCACGAGCCACTACGGCGACCAGCGCTCCCGCAAACTGGCGCCTGTCTTCGAGGCGCAAGGGGTCGACGTGGTCTTCGCGGGCCACGTCCACAACTACCAGCGGAGCAAGCCGCTGAAGTTCAGCCCGAACGCGGCGATCGTCCCGGTGAAGCCCGAGGACCCGAAGGAGGCCGCGAAGGCCGAACCGTCCGGCGCGCCGAAAATCCCGCCGTCCTACGTCAACGGCGCCTTCACCATCGACGAGGCCTATGATGCGACCGGCCAGACCCGCCCCAAAGGCGTGATCTACATCGTAGCCGGCGGCGGCGGCGCCAAGCTCTACACCGGGACGGTCGAGAAGAATCTGGCCAAACTGCCGAACGGGGGGAAGGACAACTACGCGCCCTTCAACGCCAAACTCTACGACGCCCAGCACTCCTTCGCCGTCCTCGACCTGACGCCCAAGCGTTTCGAGCTCCGCGCCGTCAACGCCAAGGGCGAGGAAATCGATCGCTTCACGCTCCAGAAGTGACGGGGTGGACGGGCCGTCAACCCGAGCAGGCGCCCTCGCGCAGAGCGACCCGGGCCGACCGCGATTCCGTTGCCAAGCCCGCGGGACGCCATCCGCCTTGCCTTGGGCGGGGTCACCGCCTAGCCCTTCGGCGTACATGCTCCCTTCGCGGCTCAACTTCAAGCTCGAGGCCGTGGCCACCGGTTCCCGGGCCCGCGCCGCGACCTTCCGCACCTTGCACAACGAGGTGAAGACGCCCCTCTTCATGCCCGTCGGCACGCAGGCGACGGTCAAAGCCCAGACCTTCGACACCCTGCTCGAATCCGGCTCGCAGATCCTGCTGGCGAACACCTACCACCTGCTCCTGCGTCCCGGCCCCGAGGTCTTCCGGAAGTTCGGCGACATCCACCGCTTCACCGGCTGGGAAAAATCCTTCCTCACGGATTCCGGCGGTTTCCAGATCTTCTCCCTGCCCCACGCCCGCTCCATGGGCGAGGAAGGCGCGGAGTTCCGCAGCTACGTCGACGGCCAGAAGCTCATGCTCAGCCCCGAGGTCAGCATCGCGACGCAGATGGCGATCGGCAGCGACATCATGATGGTGCTCGACCAGTGCATCCCGTCCACCGCGGACAAGGCCACGGCCCGCGCGGCGCTGGAGATCACCCAGCGCTGGGCCGTCCGCAGCCTCGCGGCCCGCGGCGACTCGCCGCAGTCGATGTTCGCCATCGTCCAGGGCGCCCTGTACCCGGACCTCCGCCAGGAGAGCGCCGACGGCCTGACACAGCTGCCGTTCGACGGCTTCGCCATCGGCGGCCTGGCCGTGGGCGAGGAGAAGCACCAGCGCGAGGACATGTGCGAGGTGGCCGCGGCGATGCTGCCGGCGGACCGCCCCCGCTACCTGATGGGCGTGGGTACGCCGCTCGACCTGCTCGAGGCCGTCCACCGCGGCGTGGACATGTTCGACTGCATCATCCCGAACAAGGTCGCGCAGTTCGGCACGGCCTTCACCTCCCGCGGGATCCTCCAGCTCCGCCGCTCGGTCTACAAGTTCTCCGAGGAGAAGATCGACCCGGCCTGCGGCTGCCCGGTCTGCCGCAAGTACTCCCGCGGCTACCTGCACCACCTGACCAAGACGCAGGAGCCGCTGGGCTGGACGTTGCTCGGCCAGCACAACATCTGGTTCTACCACCAGCTGATGCGGGAGATCCGCCAGAGCATCCTCGAGGACCGCTTCCTCGCGCTCTACCACGCGAAGCGCCGGTTCCTGCAGGTCGAGGACATGGACCACCCGGCGGTCCCGCCGAAGGTCGGCAAGGAACGCCGCCCGCGCACCCTGGGCGACTACGAGGTGCACGTCGCGGAAGAAGGCTTCGCGAGCATCCGCCAGGTTTCCTCGGGCGAGATCATGCACTCGCACACCCCGCCGATGGTCGAGGCCCAGGCGCTGTACGTCGACCAATCGGGACTGGCGGAGCGCCTGCGGCTGCCCGCGGACGCCGACGCCGCCACGGCCGAGCCGCTCGTCATCTGGGACCTCGGCCTGGGCGCGGCCGCCAACGCGATGGCCGCGATCCGCTGCTACGAGGCCGAGGCCGCCAAGGGCCCGGTACGGCCGCTGCGAGTCATCAGCTTCGAATCCGACCTCGATTCGCTGCGCCTGGCGATGACCCACAAAAACCGCTTCGAGTACCTGCGCCATTCGGGACCCGACGCGCTGCTCGCCCGCGGGACCTGGAAGTCCCGCCAGTTCGCCGGCCTGGAATGGGAACTGCACGTCGGCGATTTCTGGGCCAAGGCGACGGAGGCCTCGGCGCGCCCCGATCTCGTGTTCTTCGACTTCTTCTCGCACAAGACCGACGTCGCCTGCTGGCGGCCCGCGGCCTTCGTCGAACTACGCCGGCTCCTCGGCGACGACCGCCCGGTCGAGCTTTTCACGTACTCCGCCTCCACCGCGGTCCGCGTGGCCCTGCTCAACGCCGGCTTTCACGTCGCGATCGGCACCGGCACAGGCGTCAAGAAGGAGACCATCGTCGCCCTGACGCCCGGCTACGCGACCCCTTGCCGCTATGACCTGCTCGGCAAGCCCTGGCTTGACCGCTGGCGCCGGTCGTCGGCGAAGTTTCCCGAAGGCTTGGACGAGGCGGCCCGCGCGGCCCTCGAAGCGCGCATCGAAGGCCACCCGCAGTTCGGCCCCTGACCATTCCCGGTTGCGGGGAACACCCGGACCGCCAGCGTGTCGCAACCCCATGAGCCTCTCCCGCCGTCGCTTCCTCACGACCGCCGCGGTCGCCACCCTCGGCTTCCCCGCCCTGCTCCGCGCCCGCAACCTCAACTCCCGCCTGCAGGTCGTGGCGGTCGGTTGCGACGGCAAGGGCCTCGATGACATCAAGGAGATCGGCTCCCACGCCGCCGTGAAATACGTCGGCTTCTGCGACGTCGACGCCGGACGCTTCCGCCACGCCGACGCGGCTTTCCCGGGCGTGCCGCACCACGCGGACTTCCGCGCGATGTTCGCGCAGCTGGGCGACGGGTTCGACGCGGCGATCGTCTCGACGCCCGACCACATGCACGCCCTGCCGGCGCTCCTGGCGATGCGGCTGAAGAAGCACGTCTACCTGCAGAAGCCGCTGGCCCACTCGATCGAGGAGGCGCGCCTGCTCCGGCTGGAGGCGGCCCGGCACGGGGTCCGCACGCAGATGGGCAACCAGATCCATTCCCGCTCGGAATATCGGACGGCGGTGCGGCTGATCCAGGAGGGGCGCATCGGCAAGGTGCGCGCGACGCATTCCTGGCTGACCAACAAGGGCAACGGCTACACGAAGCTCGCGACACGCCCGCCGGCGGGCCCGGTGCCTCCGGGTCTGGCCTGGGACCTCTGGCTGGGCACGGCGGCGGCCCGACCCTACGCGCCCGCGGTCTACCACCCGTTCAACTGGCGCGATTGGCTGGACTTCGGCAGCGGCACGCTGGGCGACTTCGGCTGCCACCTGCTCGACCCGATCTTCACGGCCCTGAAGCTGGGGGCGCCGATCGATACGCAGGCGGACTCCACCGGCGTGAACCCCGAGACCTGGTGCGAACAGGAAACGGTCCGGTGGACCTTCCCCGCGACCCCGTTCACCGCGCCCGAGGGCGTGACCTTGCACTGGTACGACGGCGGACGGCTGCCCGACCTCGGCCTGGCCCGGATGCCCGCCGGACGCACCCTGCCCGCCAACGGTTCGATCATCGTCGGCGAACATGGCGCCATGGTGCTGCCGCATGTCGGCATGCCCACGCTCTACCCGGAGGAAACGTTCGGACTGAACCTGAGCCCGGGGGAGCGGGCGCGCCGCCAGCGGCGCCTCGACGCCGGCGAGAAAGACGACCGACCGGTCGCCGCGATCCAGCCGGCCGACCACCGCAACCATTACCACGACTGGGTCGACGCCGCCCTGCAGGGCCACGAGACCTCCGCCAACTTCGAGTACGCCGGTCCGCTGACGGAGGCGGTCCTGCTGGGCACGGTGGCCGCCCGCTTCAGCGGGCAGCGGCTGGCCTGGGACGCCCCGGGCCTGCGCATCTCGAACCACCCGCGGCCGACGGCTTCGTGCGCAAAGGTTACCGCGACGGCTGGAAAATTTGACCCCTCAGCGCAAAACGTCCGCTCCCTTGGTGGCGTCGTAATCCCCGTTCCAACGGGATACCACCAACGTGCCGACGGCGTTACCGATGAAATTGGTCACGGCCCGGGCCTCCGAGAGGAAGCGGTCGACGCCGAGGATCAGCGCGATACCCGCCACGGGGATGCCGCCCGTGGTCGCCAGCGTGGCGGCGAGGGTGATGAAGCCGCTGCCGGTGACGCCGGCGGCGCCCTTCGAGGTGATGAGCAGCACGCCGAGCAACCCGAGCTGCTGACCCAAGGTCATCGGCGTATCCGTGGCCTGCGCGATGAAGAGCGCGGCCAAGGTCAGGTAGATGCAGGTGCCGTCGAGGTTGAAGGAATACCCGGCGGGGACGACGAGCCCGACGGTGGGCCGGGCGCAACCGACCTGCTCCATCTTCGCCATCAGCCCGGGCAAGGCGGTCTCCGAGGAGGAGGTGCCGACGACGAGGAGGAGCTCATCCTTGATGAGCCGCAGGATCTTGCGGAGGCTGAAGCCGGCGAGGTGCGCGATGGCCCCGAGCACCACGAGGATGAAGACGGCGCAGGTGAGGTAGACGCAGAGCATCAGGTGCGCGAGCTGGGACAGGGCGCCCGCGCCGAACTTGCCCAGCGTGAAGGCCATGGCGCCGGCGGCGGCCAGCGGGGCGAACGCCGTGACGAGCGAGACCATCCCGAAGAAGACCCGGGAGACGTCGTTGAGCAGGTTGAGCACCGGCCGGCCGTGCTCGCCGAGGCGGTTGAGCGCGAGCCCGAAGAGCACCGAGATGAGCAACACCTGCAGGAGGTCGCCGTCGACGAAGGCCGCGGCGAACGTGCGGGGAATGAGATGTAACAGCGTATCGACGATCCCGAGCGACTGCGCGGCGGCGGTGTAAGCGGCCACGGATTGGGTGTCCAAGGTCGCCGGGGTGGCGTGGAGGCCGGCGCCAGGGGTGAAGACGTTGGCCACCACGAGTCCGACGACCAAAGCCAGGGTGGTGACGACTTCGAAATAGATCAGGGCCCGGAGACCGACCTTGCCGGCGCGCCGGAGGTCGCCCATGCCGGCGAGGCCGACCACCACGGTGGCGAAGATGATCGGCCCGATGAGCATCTTGATGAGCGCGACAAACGCGTCGCCGAGGGGCTTGAGCTGGACGCCGAGCGCCGGATGGAAATAGCCGAGCAAACCGCCGAGCAGGATGCCGAGCAGGACCTGGAAATAGAGGGTGCGGAGCAGACGCATGACGGGGTGAGAGCCGTGATAGCCGCCCGCGGCCGGCAGGCAACCGCCACTTCCATTGACTCCGGGCGGCGGGGCGACATTCCTGCGTTACCGACGATGCGCCCCCTCCTCCCCGCCCTCCTCGCCGTCCTCCTCGCGACCGGTTGCCAACGGGAGCCCGCCGCGGACGCCGGCCCGCGGCCCGACCTCCATGAGCAGAATGCGGTCTTCAGCTATGCCCTGCAGGAGCTGCAGGACCGCGGCGAGTTCGCCGGGGCGGTGACCTTGGTCGTGGCGCCCCGCGGGGCGATCGCGCTGGAGGCCTTCGGACTGGCGGATATCGAGAGCCAACGCCCCATGCGCCGGGACTCGGTGTTCTGGATCGCCTCGATGACCAAGCCGATCACGGCCATGGGCGTCCTGATGCTCGTCGAAGAAGGCAAACTGGGGCTCGACGACCCGGTCAGCAAGTTCGTGCCGGCTTTCCGCGCCCAGACGCTGACGACGAAGTCCGGCCCCGCCCGACCTCGCCGCGCCGTGACCGTCCGCGACCTGCTGACCCACACGAGCGGCCTGACCGGCGCCTCGCCGACGCCCGCCGGCCAACCTGTCGATACGCTCAGTCTGGAAGCGATGACCGACTTCTACGGACGACAGCCGCTCCTCGCGGAACCCGGCGCCAGGTGGGCCTACAGCAACGCGGGCATCAACACGCTCGGACGGATCATCGAAGTCGTCAGCGGGCAACCCTACGCGGACTTCGTGCAGCGTCGGTTCCTCGACCCGCTCGGCATGGACAGCACGTCGTTCTGGCCGACCGGCGAGCTGACCGCGCGTCAGGCCACGCCCTACGGCAAGGACAAAACCACGGGGGCGCTCGTGGCGGCCGGCAACAGCCGCTTCAGCTCACCGCTCTCGGACCGCCGCCGCACGGCCCTCCCTGCGGGCGGCCTGTTCTCCACCGCGGAGGACCTGACCCAGCTCTACCAGATGATCCTGCGCGAAGGTGAACTGGACGGGCACCGTTACCTGCGCCCTGAGACCTTGAAACTGATGACGACGAACCAGCTCGGCGACCTGGCGAAGGTGAGTTTCGCGCCCGGCATGCACATGGGTCTCGGCTTTCATCTCGTCCACGCGCCGCAAGGCGTCACCGAGAGCCTCAGCCCGGGTTCCTTCGGCCATGGCGGCGCCTTTGGTACGCAGGCTTGGATCGACCCGGTCCGCCGGCGGGCCTACGTCCTGCTGGTTCAGCGCACCGACCTCCCAAACTCCGACGGGAGCGAAATCCGGCGGATTTTCCAGCAGACCGCGCGTGAGCATTTCGGGCGCTAAGCGACCGCTACGGCCGCCGGAAACCCTGCCCGGGACCTGCCGGAGGGGCGACCCGTTGACTTTGTCACGCATTTGACACACTCCCGAGGCAACCTACGCCGCGGGCCGAGGTTACCCTACCCAACCCATGAATCTCCTTTCCTTGGTCCTTCGCCGGCCGGTCACCTTGGTGGTCGGGGTCGTCGGACTCGTCCTCGCGGCCCTCTTCGGCCTGAACCGCATGGCCAAGGACGTCTTCCCGCCCCTGAACGTGCCGACGATCTACGTCGCCCAGCCGTTCGGCGGCATGGACGCCGCCCAGATGGAAGGCTTCCTCACGTTCTATTACGAATACCACTTCCTCTACATCACCGGCATCGAGCACGTCGAATCGAAGAACATCCAGGGCGCCGCGGTGATGAAGCTCCAGTTCCACCCCGGGACCGACATGTCCCAGGCGATGAGCGAGACGATCGGCTACGTGAACCGCTCGCGCGCCATGATGCCGCCGGGCACCGTGCCGCCGTTCGTCATGCGCTTCGACGCCGGCAGCGTGCCGATCGGTCAGCTCGTCTTCGCGAGCGAGACGCGTTCCGTCGCGCAGCTGCAGGACGCCGCGCTGAACACCGTCCGCCCGCTCTTCGCCACCCTGCCCGGCGTCTCGGCGCCCCCGCCCTTCGGCGGCAGCGCCCGCACCATCCTCGTCAACCTCAACCCCGACCGCCTGCGCAGCACGGGCGTCGCGCCCGAGGAGGTCGCCGCCGCCCTGGCCGGCGCCAACGCCATCCTGCCGGCGGGCAACCTCGTCCTCGGTGACCAGAACCTCCTGGTCCCGGTGAACGCCACCGTCCGCAACATCAGGGACCTCGAGACCGTCCCGGTACGGGCCGGCCAGAACCCGCCCGTGCTCATCCGCGACCTCGCGCAGGTCGTGGACGGGGCCGACGCCGTGACGAGCTATGCCCTCGTGGACGGGCGCCGCACCGTCTACATCCCCGTCACCAAGCGCTCCGACGCCTCGACCCTGGCCGTGGCGGAGGTCGTCAAACGCAACCTCGGCGTCTTCCAGAACGCCGTCCCGGCGGACATCAAGGTCTCTTACGAGATGGACCAGAGCCCGATCGTCGAACGGGCCATCCATGACCTCTTCCTCGAGGCCGTGCTCGGCGCGTTCCTGACCGGACTGATGGTCTTCCTCTTCCTCCGCGACGCCCGCAGCACGCTCGTCGTCGTCGTCAACATCCCCCTCGCCCTGCTCATCGCCTTGCTCGGCCTCTGGCTGTGCGGGCAGACCATCAACCTCATGACCTTGGGCGGGCTCGCCTTGGCGGTCGGCATCCTCGTGGACGAGGCCACGGTGGCCATCGAAGCCATCCAGCAGGAACGCGAGCAAGGACGTCCCGTGGCGCGGGCGGTGCGCGACGCCATCGCCGCGACCGCCGGGCCGCGCTTCCTGGCCATGGCGTGCGTCGTGGCCGTCTTCCTCCCTTCCCTGTTCATGGAAGGCCCGGCGCAGGCCCTCTTCCTCCCTCTTTCGCTCGCGGTCGGCTTCAGCATGATCGCCTCGTATGTCCTCTCGTCCACCTTGCTGCCCGTCCTCGCCGTCTGGCTGCTCAAGGAGGACGGCGCGCACGCCCCGGGTTTCTTCGCCCAAGTCAAGGCCCGCTACGCGGCCCTGCTCGACGTCGCGCTCGCCCGCAAGGGCCTCGTCGTCCTGGGCGGCGTCGCCCTCGCCGCGACCTTCCTCGCGACCCTCGGTCCGAAACTCGGCCGGGAAATCTTCCCGCCCGCCAACAACGGCCAGTTGCAGGTCCGCCTGCGCGCCCCCGCCGGCACCAAGCTCGACAAGACGGAGCAGATCGCCCTGCGCGCCCTGGACCTCATCAAGCAGGAGATCGGCGCCGAGAACATCGGCACCACGCTCGGACTCGTCGGCGTGCACGCGCCGAACTACCCCGTCAACCTGGTGCACGCCTGGAACAGCGGTACCGACGAGGCCACCCTGCAGGTCCAGCTCAAGCCGGACGCGAAGGTCGACCTCGACGTCGCCAAGGAGAACCTCCGCCGGCGCCTCGGCGCCGCCCTGCCGGACGTCCGCCTCTCCTTCGAGCCCGCGGACATCGTCAGCCGCGTCATGAGTTTCGGCGCGGCGACCCCGATCGAGATCGCCGTCAGCGGACCGTCCCTCGCGGACAATCGCGCCCACGCCGAGGCCGTGCGGGCCGAACTGGCCAAGATCCCGGAGTTGCGCGACCTCCAGTTCGCCCAGACCATCGACGCCCCCGCGCTCGAGGTGAACATCCACCGCGAGAAGGCCGGCCTCATGGGCATCCGGATGGCCGACGCCGCCCGCTCCGTCATCGAGGCTACCGGGTCGAGCCGCTTCATCCTGGCCAATTACTGGGCCGACCCCAAGACCGGCGTCGCCTTCCAGGTCCAGGTGCAGGTTCCGGCGGCCATGACCAAGAGCGTCGAGGACCTGCGCAACCTGCCTGTCGGCACCGCCGGCCAGCAGCCCGTGTTGCTGCGCTCCATCGCCACCCTCAAGGAAGGCGTCGCCGTCGCGCAGTACGATCGCTACAACATGCAGCGACTAGCGACCCTGACCGCCAATTACGCCGGCACCGACCTCGGCCACCTCTCCGACCGGATCGATGCCGCCATCGCCGCGGCCGGGAAGCCTCCGGCCAAGGTGAAGGTCGACCAGCGCGGCCAGGTCCCGCCGTTGCGTGAGCTGCTCGCCGGGCTCGGCGGCGGCCTCGCCATCGCTCTCGTCATCGTCGCCCTGCTCCTCGCCGCCCACTTCCAGAGCCTCCGGCTCGCCGCGATCGTGCTGACCTCGCTGAGCGTCGTCCTTGCCGGCGTGGTCGCCGCGCTCCTGCTCACCGGCTCGACGCTGAACATCGAGAGCTTCATCGGCGCCATCATGGCCGTCGGCGTCGCCGTCGCGAATTCCATCCTCCTGCTCACCGCCGCCGAAGAGGCCCGGAACGGCGGCGCCTCGGCCGCGGACGCCGCCCGCCAGGCCGGTTCCGGGCGCCTGCGCGCCATCCTGATGACCTCGCTGGCCATGCTTGCGGGCATGATCCCGATGGCCCTCGGCTGGTCCGAGGCCGGCAGCCAGACCGCCCCGCTGGGTCGCGCCGTGATGGGTGGCCTCATCTTCGGCACCGTCGCCACGCTCACGCTCGTCCCCGCCGCCTACGCCTGGATCATGGGCCCCGTCGGACGTGCCTCCCTCTCCGTCGACCCTGACGATCCTCGCAGCCCCCATTTCCAAAAAGACCATGCCGTCTCCTAAGCTCCTCGCGCTCTGCCTCGGCGCGCTCACCCTCTCAGCCGCCGACTTCCCCGTCACGCGGCTCCAGACCGGCGACATCACCCGCAGCGTCCAGCTGCTCGGCGAAGTCCGCCCGAACCAGCAGGTCGCGCTGTACGCCAAGGTCGGCGGCTACGTCAAGGCGCTCCGGGCCGACATCGGCGACCGCGTGGCCGCGGGCCAGGTGCTCGCCGAGCTCGAGGTCCCGGAACTCATCGCCGACGAGGCGCGCACCCGCGCCGAGCTCGCCCTCGCCGAGCTCGAGCATCGCCGCCTGCAGGAAGCCGCCAAACAGGCGCCCGACCTCGTCCCCCGCCAGCAGGTCGACGCCGCGGCCGCCAAGCTCGCCGTCGCCAAGGCCGCGCAGGAACGCAACGCCACGCTCCTCGGTTTCGCCCTGATCCGCGCTCCTTTCGCCGGCGTCATCAGCCGGCGCTCCGTCGATGTCGGCGCCTTCGTCCCGGCGGCGACCGGCGGCGGCGCCGGCCCGGCCGCCCTCTTCGTGCTGACCGACTTCGCCACCGTGCGCGTGCAGGCCGCCCTGCCGGAGAGCGAAGCCGGCCTGGCCGCCCCGGGCCAGCCCGTCAGCGTCCTGGCCGAGGCCGCCGGCGCGAAACCGTACGCGAGCCAGCTGACGCGTCTTTCCGGTGTGCTCGAGAACCCGAGCAAGACCATGCTGATCGAATCCGTCCTGCCCAATCCCGACGGCGCGCTGAAGCCCGGCATGTACGCCAACGTCCGCCTCGGCATCGAGACGCACCGGGGCGTCCGCCTGCTGCCCCTGACCGCCGTGATCATGGAGAAGGCCGTCGCCACCGCCTACGTCCATGAAGCCGGCAAGGCCCGTCGGCGCGTGCTCAAGGCCGGCTTCAACGACGGGACGAACCTCGAGATCCTCGATGGCCTCAAGCCCGACGAGGACATCCTCGTGGTCGGCACCGCCACGCTCACCGACGGCCAGGCCGTCACGCTGACCCGATGAGCCGCACCTTCGCCTTCCTCGCCCTCCTGCTCGCCGCAACGGGGCTTCTCCGGGCGCAGACCCCCGCCCCCGCCACGGCGACGGTCGACCTGGTCACCGTCCTGCGACTGGCGGGCGCCGAGGCGATCGACGTCCAGCTCGCGGCGGCCCGCCTCCGCGAGGCCCGCGCCGCGGCCGATAGCGCCACCTGGGCGCTCTTCCCGACGCTCTCGCCCGGCGTCGCCTACCGCAAGCACTCCGGCCAGCTGCAGGATATCGTCGGCCAGGTGAGCGACATCACCAAGGAATCCGTCTCCGCCGGGGCCACCCTCGGGGTCTCCCTTGAGCTCGGCGAAGCCGTGTACCGGCGTCTCGCCGCCAAGCAGACCGCGCGCGCCGCGGAGCACCAGCTCGATGCGCAGCGACGCCAGACGGTGCTCGCGGGCGCCGCCGCTTATTTCGAACTCGCCCGGGCGCACCACGCCGTGACGCTGCTCACGGATGCCGTCCGCAACGCGCGGGAATACCGTGCGCAGATCGCGCAGGGCGTCACCGCCGGCGTCGCCTTCAAGGGGGATGAACTCCGCGCCGCCGCGCAGGTCAGCCGGATCGCGTTGCGACTCAGCCAGGCCCAGGAGCAACGCCGCGCCGAGTCCGCGCGTCTCGCCCAGGTGTTGCGACTGAAGATCACCGAGGAACTGCTGCCCGCGGACGAACGTCCCTTCCCCCTCGCCGTGGGCTTCGAGGCCCGCCGCCTCGACGACCTCGTCCGGATCGCCCTCGCCCGCCGGCCGGAAATCCAAGCGGCCGCGGCGCTGCAGCAGGCGGCCACCCACCAGGGGGACGCCGCCGCTTACGCGCCGCTCTACCCGACGCTCGGGGCGCAGGTCTTCGCGGGCGGCCTGGGCGGCAGCGCCGGCTCGGCGCGGCGGGACTTCGACGGCAGCACGGATACCCTCGTCACGCTTTCCTGGAAGATCGGCGCCGGCGGGCTGTTCGATGGCGCCCGGCAGGACGGCGCCCGCTCGCGCCTCCGGCAAGCCGAGCTCAGCCGGGCGAAGGCCAGCGACGAGATCGTCCGCCAGGTGGTCGAGGCCCATGCGGGGATTCATTACCTCGCGGAGCAGGTCAAGATCGCCGAGGAGGCCGTGCGGAACGCCGAGCAGGGCTACCGACTGTCGCTTGAACGAAAAGAACTGGCCGTCGGCGTCGTCCTGGAGACGTTGCAGTCCCAGCAGGACCTCATCCAGTCACGCCTCGATTATGCGCAGACCGTGGGGGAGTGGAACAAGGCCCACTACCGCCTGAAAGCCGCGATCGGCGAATGATCCGGAGGGGTCCGGCCGAAACCTTGTCAGCTTCGGGGGGTTTCTCTGGCATGCGTATCACCTTGCACTGCGCCCTGCTCGCTGTCGCGGCGTTGCTGACCAGCCTCCAGGCGGCCGAAGCCCGTCGCCCCAACGTCCTCTTCATCGCGGTCGATGACCTTCGCCCGGAAGTGGCCGCCTCCGGCAGCGACCTGATCAAGACGCCCAACCTCGACCGGATCGCGGCGCGCGGCACGACGTTCGAGCGCGCCTACTGCCAACAGGCCGTGTGCAGCCCTTCCCGTTCCTCCCTGATGACCGGGCGACGCCCCGACGCCACGCGCGTCTGGGACCTGGAGACGCATTTTCGGAAAGCGCTGCCCGACGCCGTGACCGTCGCCCAGTATTTCAAGGAGCATGGCTACCACAGCCAGGGCATGGGCAAGATTTTCCACGGCGGCTTCGACGACGCTCCCAGCTGGTCCGTGCCGTGGGGCACGCCCAAGGCCCCCACCTACGCTTCGACCGCGGCCCAGAAAGAGCAGACTGACCCGGCCAACAAGAACAAGAAGGGCAAGCTCAAGGGCCCCGCGACCGAGCAGGAGGATGTGCCCGACGATACGTTTGTCGACGGCAAGGTCGCGCGGCTCGCCGCCAGCACCCTCGCCGAGCTCAAGCGCCAGGACCGACCGTTCTTCCTCGCCGTCGGCATGGCGCGCCCCCACCTGCCGTTCGTCGCGCCGAAAAAATACTGGGACCTTTACGACCCGGCCAAGATTTACACGCCGGCTTTCCGCAAGCTTCCGGAAGGAGCCCCGGCGTTCGTCGGCCATAACAACAGCGAGCTGAAGAGCTACTCCGACGTCCCCGACGTGGGACCGGTCGACGAGCAGACGGCGCGCCATCTCCGGCATGGTTACTACGCGGCGATCAGCTACATGGATGCCCAGGTCGGCCTGATCCTCGATGCGCTGGAGAAGGAAGGCCTCGCCGACCACACGGTGATCGTCCTCTGGGGCGACCATGGCTGGCAGCTCGGCGAACACGGCCTCTGGCACAAGCACACCAACTTCGAGCTCGCGGCGCGGGCGCCGTTGCTGATCAGCGTCCCCGGCCAGAAGGCCGCCGGCCGCAAGAGCCTGGCGCTCGCCGAGTTCATCGACATCTACCCCACCCTCGCCGACGTCTGCGGCCTGCCTATGCCCAAGGGCGTCGAAGGCGTGAGCCTCAAGCCCGCGCTGGACGACGCGACGGCCAAGGTCCGTCCGGTCGCCATCAGCCAGTATCCCCGCCAGGACGCCGGCAAGTCGCTCATGGGTTACAGCCTCCGTGACGAACGGTGGCGTCTCACCCTCTGGCGCGACCGGGTCACGAACGCGATCCACGCCACCGAACTGTACGACGAGGTCGGCGACCCCCACGAGACCGCCAATGTCGCCGCCAAGCCGGAGCATGCCGAGGTCATCGCGCGGCTGACGAAATTCCTGCCGCCGCCCATCGCTCCGGCGTCGGCGGCGAACGGCGAAGGCCCGAGGAAGGAGAAAGGCAAGACGGCCGACCCCTCGGCCCCGAAGCCCGCGGTCGCGGACGCCGAGAAAGACCGGACCGCCATGTTCGAGCGACGCGACGTCAACAAGGACGGCAGGCTCTCCAAGGACGAGTACATGTCCAAGCAGAAGGATCCGGCCCACGCGGCCGAGAACTTCGTGAAATTCGACCGCGACAAGAGCGGCGAGCTCACGAAGGACGAGTTCGTGAAGATGGGCAAGTGACGCCCCCTTGACCTCCTCGCCCGACCGCCCCACCTTGTCGCGATGCAAGGCCTCCTGATCGTGCTCCTCGCCTTCCGCGCCCTCTTCCTCCTCGGAGCCGCGGGTCTATGCGTCTACGGCTTCCTCGCGGCCGGCGAACCGGGCGTGCCCGCCTATTGGCGGCTGGCCTATGCGGCCGGCTTCGCCTTGTCCCTGGGGCTGATGTGGGCGGTCTGGCGCTCCTTCCGGGCGATCCGCAAGGGCTGACCCGATGCGGCTCGCCTTCCTTCTCCTGGCGTGCGGCGCCGCGGCGGCCGCGGCCGAGTCCGCCACGGTCACCGTCGACTTCGACCGACCGGGCGCCCGCATCCCCGCGGACTTCCTGGGCATCAGCTACGAGAAGAACGCGCTCGTGGAACCGCACTTCACGCCCGCCAACACGACCCTCATCAACCTTCACCGCAACCTCGGCGCGGGCACGCTGCGCCTCGGCGGCAACAAGGTCGAACTCACGCGCTGGGAGGCCGGCGCCACCGCCGCCCTGGATAGATCGACCGGCTTGGCCGTGATCGGTCGCGCGACCCTGGACGACCTTTATGGTTTCCTGAAGGCCACGGGATGGCGATGCCTGCACGGCCTCAATCTCGCCGGCAGCCAGCCGGCGGCTTCCGCGGACGAAGCCGCCTACGCGCTCAAGGTCGGCGCGACGTCGGTGCTGGCCTTCGAGGTCGGCAACGAACCGAACCTCTACCCCAACCACGACCTCCGCCCCAAAGGCTACGATTGCCGGGCCTACCTCCCCGAGGCCCGCGCGGCGATCAAAGTCCTCCGCGCCCGCAACCCCGGGGTCATCCTCGCGGGGCCGGCGACCGCCCGCCGCCCGGACCATTGGTTCGAGGACGCCGTGGTCGGCCTCACAGGCCAGGTCGAGATCGGCACCTCGCATCTCTACGCGCTCTCGGGCGGCTCAACCAACCCCAAGTCGGCCAATTTCCCCTCGGTCGAGAACCTGCTGCTACCGGCTACCCTGGCCAAGGACCTCACGATGGTGGACGAACACCGGGCCGCCGCGAAGGCCGCGGGGATGGGCTACCGCCTTGCGGAATGTAATTCCGTGTCGAACGGCGGGCGCGCCGGCGTGAGCGATACCTTCGTTTCCGCGCTCTGGGCCGTCGACTTCCTCTTCGCCGTGGCCGAACACGGTGCCGACGGCATCAATTTCCACTGCAACCTCAAGCCCGGCAGCTACTCGCCGATCACCCGCGGGGCCGCCCCGGGAACCTACGCGGTCGCGCCGCTTTACTACGCGATGCTCCTCTTCCGGGACGCGGGACGCGGTCGTCTGCTGCCCGTGAAAACGGCTTCCGCCGCGAACGTCGTCGCCCATGCCACCCTCGAGGACGACGGCGGCGCCCGCGTCGTGCTCGTGAACAAGGACCTCACGCAGGAGGTCGTCGCCACGATCCTCGTCGGTGGACAGTTCAAGGTCGGTCGCCTGAGCTGGTTGAGCGCGCCGCAGGCGAAGACCAAGGAAGGCATCACCTACGCGGGGGCACCGGTCCGGGCGGACGGAAGCTGGCAACCTGCCCTCCAGACCGAGCGGAGCCCGGCGATCCGCGACGGCCGGCTGGTGGTCACCCTGCCCCCGGCCAGCGCCGTGGTCCTGTCCCTCGTCAAGTAAGGCCTCGGCGGAGTCCGGTTGACGGACCAAGGATTATGCCCGATGTTGGCGCACCCCCATGCGCCTCCTGCTCTCCTGCCTGGCCCTCCTGTTCACCGCGGTGCCGGTCGGCTTCGCCGCCGACGCCCCGAAGACCCCCGCCAAGGCCAAAGCCCCCGCCAAGAAGGCCGGCGACGCCAACGCCGGCAAGGCGATCGGCGAGAACAAGGCCACGCCGGTCGACCGCATCAAGGCGCCCGCCGGCTTCAAGGTCGAGCTGCTCTACTCGGTGCCCGGCACCGAACAAGGCTCCTGGGTCTCGCTTTGCGCGGACGACAAGGGGCGCATCTACGCGTGCGACCAGTACGGCGACCTCTATCGCTTCCCTGCCCCCGCCCCGGGCCAGCCGCTCAAGGCCGCCGACATCCGCAAGATGCCGGTCAACGTCCGCGCGATCAACGGGATGACCTGGGCGTTCGGCGCCCTCTACGCCGGGGTCAACGACTACGAACGTAAGTTCCCCAGCGGCTTCTATCGCATCAGCGACACGGACGGAGATGACCTGCTGGACAAGGCCGAACTCCTGCGCGAGTTCCAAGCCGGCAGCGACCATGGCGTCCACAAGGTCGTCGTGACGCCGGACCAGCAGGGCTTCTACCTGATCACCGGCAACAACGCCGTGAAGACGGAGACCGCGGCCACCTCCCCGGTCGCGCCGCTCTGGGGCGACGACCACCTGCTGCCCCGCATGCCCGACGGGCGCGGCCATAACCGCCACGTGCTGGCCCCGGGCGGCATCGTCTACCGCATCAGCAAGGACGGCAAGACGTTCGAGACCTTCGCCAGCGGCTTCCGCAACATCTACGGCGGTGCGCTCAACCGCGCGGGGGACCTCTTCACGTACGACGCCGACATGGAGTACGATTTCAACACACCCTGGTATCGCCCGACCCGCGTGAACCACGTCGTCAGCGGCGGCGAGTACGGCTGGCGAAACGGCGCGGGCAAGTACCCCGAGTTCTACCCCGACAACCTCCCCGCCACCGTCAACATCGGCCCGGGCTCGCCGACCGGCGTGGCTTTCGGCTACGGCGCCAAGTTCCCGGCCAAGTATCAGGAAGCCCTTTACATCATGGATTGGAGCTGGGGCAAGATCTACGCCGTGCACCTCAAGCCGCAGGGCGCGAGCTACGTCGGCACCAAGGAAGACTTCATCCTCGGGGCTCCGCTGCCCGTGACCGACCTGCTGATCCACCCCGGCGACGGCGCGATGTACTTCGCCATCGGCGGCCGCAAGGTCCAGTCCGGCCTCTACCGCGTCACCTACGCCGGGACCGAATCGACCGCCCCGGCCCGACCGGACGCCCCGGCGCCGACCGCCGAGGCGCTCGCCCGGCAGGCCCTCGAACGCTTCCACGGCAAACAAGACCCCGCCGCCGTCGACGCCGCCTGGCCGCACCTCGCCTCCCCGGACCGCTGGCTGCGTTTCGCGGCGCGGGTCGTGCTCGAGCACCAGCCTTCCCGCGGCTGGGCGGAACGCGCCTTCGCCGAACCCGACGCCACCGCCCGGCTCGAGGCGTTGCTCGCCCTGACCCGCCAGAACGCCGAATGTCCTTACCATACCGCCAAGGCGGCCAAGCCGGATCCGCGGACCGGGGTGGCGCCGACGACGGCCGCACCGACCGCCGAACAGGTGCGGCTGCGCACGCGACTCCTCGCGGCCTTGCGCGCGATGGATTTCGCCGCCCTCACGAAGGAGCAGAAGCTGCTTCACGTCCGCCTGGCCGAACTGGTGCTGCATCGCTACGGCTCACCCGACGCCGCGGGCGTGGCCGCCCTGGTCGCCCAGTACGATGCGGCTTACCCGGCCGCCGATTTCGAGCTCAACTGGCTGCTGACCGAGACGCTGGCCTACCTGCAGGCGCCTTCCCTCGCCGGCAAGGCGATGGGCCTGGTCGCCGCGGCGGGCAGTCAGGAGCCGGAGATGGAACTCATGCGCAGCCTGCGCCTGCTCAAGGCGGGCTGGACGCCGGCGCTGCGCGAACAGCAGCTCCGCTGGTTCGTCCGGGCGGCCAGCTACCGCGGGGGCTCCAGCTTCACCAAGTTCATCGAGTTCATCCGGAATGACTCGCTGACGACCTTCACGCCGGAGGAGACCACCCGCCATGCCGAGCTCATCGCGACCGCCAAGAATCCGCCCGTGAAGTCCGCCTACGAGAACGTCGGCGCGATCTTCGCCGGACGCACGCCCAAGGCCTGGACGCTCGATGAGCTGGCCACGGCCGCCGAGACCGGCCTCAAGGGGCGCGACTTCGAGACCGGCCGGAAGATGTTCGGCGCGGCCGCCTGCTTCGCCTGCCATCGCTACGGCAACGCCGGCGGCATGAACGGCCCCGACCTGACCGGCGCCGGCGGGCGCTACAGCCCGCGCGACCTCCTCGACCAGATCATCCACCCGAGCAAGGAGATCAACGAGCAGTTCGCCCCGGTGGTGGTCACCCGCCAGGACGGGTCGACGGTCAGCGGCGTCATCGTGAACCTCAACGGCGACACGGTGCAGATCAACACCGACCTCTCCGACCCTGACCAGCGGGTGGGCGTCGACCGCAAGCAGGTCCGGAGCATCGAGGTCTCCAAAGTCTCCCCCATGCCCCCGATGCTGCTGAACATGCTGACCAAGGAGGAGGTCCTCGACCTCGTGGCCTTCGTCCTCAGCGGCGGCGACAAGGAACACCGCTATTTCAAGAAGTAGGCCGGCGCCGGTTTTTTCGGTGGTAAGCCGGCGGGGAACGGCAATCTTGGGGTCACCCCATGAGCGCCCGCCCCGCCCTCGTCTGCCTCGGTCTCTGCGCCGCCCTGTGCGCGGTCGCGGAGCCGGTGGAATTCAACCGGGACATTCGGCCGATCCTCTCCGACAACTGTTTCGCCTGCCACGGCCACGACGCCAGCCACCGTAAGGCCAAGCTGCGTCTCGATGTCCGCGCCGACGCTCTGGCCAAGGAGGCGTTCGTACCCGGCAAACCGGAAGCGAGCGAACTCGTGAAGCGGCTCTTCCTGACCGACCCGGACGAGGTCATGCCTCCGCCGGAATCGCACAAGACCCTCTCCAAGGAACAGAAGGAACTGCTACGCCGCTGGGTCGCGGAGGGCGCCACCTACCAGAACCATTGGTCTTATGACCTGCCGGCGAAAGCCGCCGCGCCGACCGTGGACACGGCCATCGACACGCTGGTCGAGGCCCGGCTGCGTGCGAAGGGTCTTCGACCCGTCGGCGAGGCCGACCGCCGCACGCTCGCCCGCCGGCTGCACCTCGACCTGCTCGGCCTGCCGCCCACGCCGGAAGTGGTGGATGCCTTCGTCGCCGATCGCGCGCCCGACGCCTACGCCCGGCTCGTGGAAAGGCTGCTGGCCAGCCCGCACTACGGCGAGCGCATGGCCCAGGGCTGGCTCGACGTGGTGCGGTACGCCGACACCATCGGCTACCACAGCGACACGCCGCGCAATGTCTGGCCCTACCGCGATTACGTCATCCGGAGCTTCAACCAGAACAAGCGCTTCGACCGTTTCACGTTGGAGCAAGTGGCGGGCGACCTGCTGCCGGACACCGATGTCGAGTCCAAGGTGGGCTCTGGCTTCAACCGCCTGCTGCTGACCACCGAGGAAGGCGGGGCCCAGGCCAAGGACTACCAGCAGCGCATGCTCACGGACCGCGTCCGCGCGATCGGCGCGGCGTGGCTGGGCCAGACGACCGGTTGCGCCCAATGCCACGACCATAAGTTCGACCCTTTCACGCAGCGCGACTTCTACGCCCTGGGGGCGTTCTTCGCCGACATCCATGAACCCGATATCGGCCGCCGCGAGGAAGGCATGCTCGTGGTCACGCCGGCCGACGAGCGCCGGCTCGCCGAACTGGCCGCCGCCGTGAACCGCGCCCGACAGGCGCTGGAGAGCGCCCTCGGCGGGCTTGGTGCGGAACTCGCCGCCTGGGAGAAGGAGGCGATCGAAGACCTTGCCCCGGCCGTCCCGCCCGCGGCCCCCAAGGCGAAAGCCAAGGGCAAGGCCAAGTCGCCCGACGCGGCGTTGGCGGCCAAGGCTCCGGCGATCCTCCAGAAACCGGCCGCCAAGCGCTCCGCCGCGGAGCAGTCGACCTTGCGGGACTACCTGCTCTCCCTGCACCCCGAGGCGCTCAAGAGCCAGCGGGACGCCGTCGCCGCGGCCCAACGCGAACACGACGCCTTCCGTGCCGGCCTGCCGAAGTCGCTGGTGACCACCAAGGCCGCCGTCGTCCGCACCGTCCGCATCCTCCCGCGCGGCAACTGGATGGACGAGTCCGGCGAGGTCGTGAAGGCGGCCTTCCCCCATTACCTCCCCCAGCCGAAGCTCGACGGGCGCACGCCGAACCGGCTCGACCTCGCCCGCTGGCTGGTGTCGCGAGAGAACCCGCTGACCGCGCGCGTCACGATGAACCGTCTCTGGATGCAATTCTTCGGTACCGCGCTCAGCAAGAACCCGGGCGATCTCGGGGCGCAGGGCGAACTCCCGCCCAACCAAGCCTTGCTCGACTGGCTCGCCGTGGAGTTCATGGACTCCGGCTGGGACGTGAAGCACATGGTGCGCCTCATCGTCTCCAGCCGCGCCTACCGCCGCGCTTCGGCCACCCCGGCGGAGCTGGCGACGTCGGACCCCTTCAATCGCGAACTGGCGCGGCAGAGTCCATACCGGCTCGACGCCGAGCTGGTCCGCGACAATGCGCTCGCGATCGCCGGACTGCTCGTCCCGAAGGTCGGCGGGCCCAGCGTGAAACCGTACCAGCCGGATCGCTACTGGGAAAACCTGAACTTCCCCGTCCGCACGTATGCGGCGGACCAGGGCGAGTCGCAATACCGCCGCGGCCTCTACGTGTGGTGGCAGCGCACCTTCCTGCACCCCAGCTTGCTCGCGTTCGACGCGCCCAGCCGTGAGGAAGCCTGCACCGACCGCACCCGCTCGAACATCCCGCAGCAAGCCTTGGTGCTGCTGAACGACCCGACCTATGTCGAGGCCGCGCGGGCGTTCGCGGGCCGCACCCTCGCGACCGCCGGCAACGACGAGCAGCGGCTGACCTGGGCTTGGCGACAGGCTCTGCAACGCACGCCCGAGGCCAGCGAGTTGGCCACGCTCCGCCAGGTGCTGGCCGAGCGCCGCAAGAGTTACCTGGCCGACCCCGCCGCGGCCCAGGCCTTCCTGAAGGTCGGTTTGACGCCGCCGCCGACCACGGTCGCGCCGGCCGAGCTGGCCGCCTGGACGCACGTGACCCGCGTCCTGCTCAACCTGCACGAAACCATCACCCGCGAATGAGCCTGCCTCCCGAACTCCAGTCAGCCCTCACGCGCCGGGCCTTCCTCGGCCGCACGACCCAAGGCGTCGGCGGCCTCGCGCTGGCCTCGCTGCTGGGGCCCGCCGCGCTCGCCGCCCCCGGCCCATCCGGCGCCCTCGCGAGACTGCCCCTGCCCCAGAAAGCCAAGCGCGTCATCTGGCTGAGCATGGCGGGCGGGCCGTCGCACCTCGAGACTTTCGATCCCAAGCCCAAGCTGGCCGCGATGCACGGCCAGCCGATGCCCGAGAGTTTCACCAAGGGCCAGCAGCTCGCCCAGCTGCAGGGCCAGAAGCTCACGTGTTTCGGTCCGCAGCATAAGTTCGCCAAGTTCGGCCGCGACCAGACCGAGATCTGCGAGCTCTTCCCGCAGATCGGCTCGGTGCTCGACGAGATCTGCCTGATCCGCTCGATGACGACGGACGCGATCAACCACGACCCGGCGCACATGTTCATGAACACCGGTTCGCAGATCGCGGGTCGTCCGAGCATGGGTTCCTGGGTCACCTACGGCCTCGGCACCGAGGCCGCGGACCTCCCGGGCTTCGTCGTCCTGACCTCGCTGGGCAAGGGCGGGCAGAACCAGCCGATCGCGGCCCGCCAATGGAGCAGCGGCTTCCTGCCCTCCAAGCACCAGGGCGTCCAGCTGCGCTCCAAGGGCGATCCGGTCCTCTACCTGTCGAACCCGCCCGGCGTCTCCCGCGACTCCCAGGGCGGCGACGTCGACGCCATCGCCAAGCTCAACCTGCACCGGGAGCGTTTCGTGGCCGACCCCGAGGTCGCCACGCGCGTCGCGCAGTACGAGATGGCCTTCAAGATGCAGGCGAGCGTGCCGCAACTGATGGACGTCAAGGACGAGGACCCGAAGACGCTGGCGCTCTACGGCTGCCAGCCGGGCGACGGCTCCTTCGCCGCGAACTGCCTGCTCGCCCGCCGCCTCGCCGAACGCGGCGTCCGCTTCATCCAGCTCTACCACAAGGACTGGGACCACCACGGCGGCGTGAAGGATGGCGTGGCGCTCAAGGCCGCCGAGATCGACCGCGCCTGCATGGCCCTGATCACCGACCTCAAGCGGCGCGGCCTGCTCGACTCGACGCTCATCGTCTGGGCGGGCGAGTTCGGCCGCACCCCGATGTCGCAAGGCAACGGACGCGACCACCACAACAAGGCGATGACCGTCTGGATGGCGGGCGGCGGCATCCGCGGAGGCCTCGTCCACGGGTCGACCGACGAGCTCGGCTACGCCGCGGTCGACAAGGTGGCGACGGTGCACGACCTGCACGCCACGATGCTCCACCAATTGGGTGTCGACCACGACGCCTTCCGCTTTAAGTTCCAGGGTCTCGACGCCAAGCTCACCGGCGTCGAACCCTGCAAGGTGATCAAGGACATCCTCGCCTGACTTTCCCCATGAAAAACACCCTGACCGCCCTCCTCCTCGCCGTCGGCCTGACCGTCCCCCGGTTGACCGCCGCCGACCAGCCCGCCGACCTGAGCAAGCCCGTGCAGGTCTTCATCCTGCTCGGCCAGTCCAACATGGTCGGCCTCGGCAAGGTCACCGGGCCCGACGGCTCGCTGGAGTTCGCCGTGAAGAACAAGAAGAAGTACCCGCACCTGGTCGACGCGTCCGGCAACTGGGCCGAGCGCCCCGACGTCCGCAACGTCCGCGTGATGGTCGGCCGCAGCGGCGGGATGCAGCTTTTCAACAACGAGTTCCTCAAGGTCACGGGCAAGACGATGGGGCCGGAATACGGCATCGGCCATCCCGCTCGGCGACGCCGTCGAAGCCCCGGTGATGCTGCTCAAGAGCTGCATCGGCAACCGCAGCCTCGGCTGGGACCTGCTCCCGCCCGGCAGCGAACGCTACGTCTTCGAAGGCAAGGTGTACGCCGGCTACAAGGACCGCCCCGACACCTGGCCGGCCGACGCCGCCAAGGGCACGGGCACGACGCCCCCGCCGTGGGTCGACAAGGCCGGCAAGCCGATCGAGTGGTACGCGGGCAAGCAGTACGATGACGACACCGCCAACGCGAAGAAGGTCCTCGGCGAACTCGCGAAGTACTACCCCGGCGCCAAGAGCTACGAGGTCGCGGGCTTCTTCTTCTGGCAGGGCGAGAAGGACGGCGGCAACGCCGGCCACGCCGCCAAGTACGAGGAGAACCTCGTCCGCTTCATCAAGCAGCTCCGCAAGGATTTCGACGCGCCCCGCGCCAAGTTCGTCCTGGCGACCCTGGGCGAGGCGACCAAGGGCTCCGGCGGCAACGGCGGCAAGATCCTCGAGGCCCAGCTGGCCGTCGACGGCGCCTCCGGCAAATACCCCGAATTCAAGGGCAACGTGGCGACGGTCTACGCCAACCCGCTCTCCAAGGGCGGCAGCGGCAACAGCCACTACAACGGCAACGCCGAGACCTACATGGACGTCGGCGAAGCCATGGGCAAGGCGATGGCCGAACTGCTGAAGAGCAAGTAAGCGCATGCGGCTGACCTCCCTCGTCCTGCTCGCCCTCGCCCCCCTCGGCGTGGCGCGGGCGGCCGAGGGTCCGCCGCTCTGGCGGATCGAAGCCAAGGGACCGATCGCCGCCGACCCCAAGGTCGACTGCACGGTCAGGCTGGTCGCGGATACCCCGGGCACCCCGGCCCCGACGCTGCAGGCCCAGATCCGGGTCCGCGGCTCCTCCTCGCAAGCCTACGCCAAGAAATCCTTCGCGCTGAAGTTCACGTCGGCCGTCGCCCCGCTGGACCTGCCCGCGGACCCGGAGTGGATCCTGAACGCGGCCTTCGTCGACTGCTCCCTGATGCGGCACAAGCTGTCGTACGACCTCTTCCGTTCGCTCAGCCGCTCCCGGCCAACCGCGCGTCGCCGCGCAGAGCCGGTTCGTCGAACTCGACCTCAACGGTCGCTACCACGGCGCCTACCTCCTCATGCAACCGGTGACGGGGCGCTTGCTGGGCTTCGCCGCGCCGAATCCGGCCGACCCGACCCCGGGTGTGCTTTACAAGGCCGTGGACCATGCCGCCAACTTCGGTCAACCCGGCCACGCGGGGTTCGATCCGCGGGAACCGGACCCGACCAAGGGACCGGTCTGGGGCCCGCTGGATGAGCTCAACCGCTTCGTCAGCCAAGCTCCCGACCGCGAGTTCCTGGATCCGGCCGACGGGCTTGCCGCCCGACTGGACCTCGCGAACGCCGTCGACTTCCACCTGCTGGTGCTCCTCACGTGCAACCTGGATGGGATCACCAAGAACTACTACCTCGCCCGGCCCGCGGCCACGACGGCCGCCCCCCCCGCGGTTCTTTTTCGTGCCCTGGGACTACGACGGGACGTTCGGACGGAACTGGGATGGTTCGCGAGTGGGCGCGAAGGAATGGCTTTCGAACCGGCTCTTCGATCGGCTTTGGGCCGACCCGATGATGCGAACCCGGTTCCGGCAACGCTGGGAAACCTTACGCGCCGGCCCCTTCCGCGCCGAGGCGATCGGCGACCTGATCGACGCGAACGCCCAGGCCCTCGGACCGGCGATCCGCCGCAACGAGTCGCGCTGGAAGCAGATCGACTACGCGGCGCCGCGTGAACTGACCTTCGACGAGGATGTGCGGCAGATCCGCGCCTGGACAAGCGCCCGGCTCGCCTGGCTCGACGCCGAGATCGCCCGTCGTGCCCGCTGACTTTCCCATGCGTCTCCGCTCCCTCCTCCTGTTCGTCCTCGGCGGACTGTCGCTCTCCGCCCAAGAAAAGGCCTCGACGAAGAAAGCCGGCGGGTACCCCCCCGTCATGACCGGCGCCAAGGTCGAGACCTACCGCACGGTCGGCTCAACCGAACTGAAGGTCTGGATCATCGAACCGGCGGACCAAGGCACGAAGCCGCGGCCGGCGATCGTCTTCTTCTTCGGTGGCGGCTGGACCGGCGGTACGCCCGCCCAGTTCGAGCCACAAGCCCGCCACCTGGCCGCCCGCGGCATGGTCGCCGTCCTGGCCGACTACCGCGTGAAGAGCCGGCAGGATGCCAAGCCCGCCGACTGCGTGGCCGACGCCAAGGCCTGCGTCCGCTGGGTACGGGCCAATGCCGGCCGCCTGGGCGTCGACCCGACGCGCCTCGCCGTCGGCGGCGGTTCCGCCGGCGGACACCTAGCGGCGGCGGTGGCGACAGTACCGGGCCTCGACCCCGCGACGGACGACAAAGCGGTCTCCTGCCGACCCGACGCCCTGGTCCTCTTCAACCCCGGCACCGTCATGGCGCCTTTCCCCGGACTGGACCTCAAAGGGTTCGGCGCCGGCTTGGACAAGGCCAGGTTCGGCTGCGAGCCGACGGAGATCTCCCCGCTCCACCACGTCCGGAAAGGCTTGCCGCCGACGATCATCTTCCACGGGAAGACCGACACCACCGTGCCCTATGCGACGGTCGAGAAGTTCACCGAGGTCATGAAAGCCGCCGGCAACCGGTGCGAGCTGGTCGGCTTCGAAGGCCAGGGACACGGGTTCTTCAACAAGGCGAAATACCAGGAGACGCTCGATGCGACCGACGCCTTCCTGGTCTCGCTCGGCTATCTGCCCGCCAAGAAATAAGCCGATGGCCCGCCTCCTCCTGCTCCTCGGCCTCCTCGGCGGAGCGGCCATCGCAACGTCCGCCCGCCCGCCCAACGTGATCGTCCTGCTGGCCGATGACGCCGGCTGGGGCGACTACTCGTTCAACGGCAACCGCCAGCTCGCCACGCCGCACATCGACGCGCTCGCCCGGGAAGGCGCGCATTTCGACCGCTTCTTCGTCCAACCCGTCTGCTCCCCCACCCGCTCCGAATTCCTGACCGGACGCTACCACCGGCGCCTCGGCGTCACCGGTGTCTCGACCGGCCAGGAACGCATGGACCTGGCGGAAAAGACGGTCGCCGACTCCTTCCGGGCGGCGGGTTACGCCACCGGGATCTTCGGTAAGTGGCATAACGGCAGCCAGTGGCCCTACCACCCGCTCGCCCGTGGGTTCGAAACTTTCCGCGGCTACACGTCCGGTCACTGGGGCGAGTATTTCGACGCGCCGCTCGAGCAGGACGGGGTCATGCGCCCATCCCAAGGCTACATCGTGGACGTGCTGACCGACCACGCCCTGCGGTTCATCGCCGAACACCGCGCCCGGCCGTTCTTCTGCTTCATCCCCTTCACCACGCCGCACTCGCCCTGGTCACCGCCCGCCGCGGACTGGGCGCGCTTCCGCGGCAAGCCCCTCGGACAGCTCGCCACGCTGGCCGACAAGGAACAGCCCGACCAGACCCGCTGCGCCTGGGCGATGCTCGAGAACCAGGATCGCAACGTCGGGCGCGTCCTCGCTCGACTCAAGGAACTCGACCTCGAGGGAGACACGATCGTGATCTACTTCTCGGATAACGGCCCGAACAGCCACCGCTGGACCGGCGGCATGAAGGGCATCAAGGGGAGCACGGATGAAGGCGGCGTGCGTTCCCCGCTGTTCATCCGCTGGCCCGGCAAGATCGCCGCCGGCTCGCAAGTGAAACCGATCGCGGGCGCCATCGACCTCAGCCCGACGCTCCACTGCGCTCGCCGGGCGTGAAGCGCGTCGGCGATCGGCCGCTCGACGGACGCGACCTTTCCCCGCTCCTGCTCCGCGGGGTCGACGCCGATTGGGCTCCGCGCCGGCTTTTCCAGACCTGGGGCGGACAGGTCAGCGTGCGTACCGAGACGCATCGGCTGGATGCGAAGGGCACCTCTTCGACCTCACCCGGGATCCCGGCCAGACCGAGCCGCTCCAGTCCCGCTGCCTGAATTAGCCCGGGAACTGACCGCTGCGGTGACCGCCTGGCGTCTGGAGATGAATCTCGGCACGGGCAACAAGGGCAAGGGGGACCGGCCCCGGCGGGGTCGACCCGCGTCCCTTGGGGATCGGCTACCGGGAATTCCCGATCACGATGCTGCCCGCCCGCGACGGGGCGCCCCTGGGCGAGATGCGACGCAGCGCCCAAGCCCCGAATTGCTCCTACTTCGTGAACTGGCGGAAGACCTCCGACGCCCGCCGTCTGGAATGTCGAGGTGATGACGGCGGTACCTATGTCGTGACGCTCGATTACACCTGCCCGGCGGCCGATGTCGGGTCGACGCTCGAACTTCGCGTCGGCGAG
>BGOM01000019.1 GCA_003569245.1 Opitutia bacterium
TCGACCTCACCCGGGATCCCGGCCAGACCGAGCCGCTCCAGTCCCGGCTGCCTGAATTAGCCCGGGAACTGACCGCTGCGGTGACCGCCTGGCGTCTGGAGATGAATCTCGGCACGGGCAACAAGGGCAAGGGGACCGGCCCCGGCGGGGTCGACCCGCGTCCCTTGGGGATCGGCTACCGGGAATTCCCGATCACGATGCTGCCCGCCCGCGACGGGGCGCCCCTGGGCGAGATGCGACGCAGCGCCCAAGCCCCGAATTGCTCCTACTTCGTGAACTGGCGGAAGACCTCCGACGCCGCCGTCTGGAATGTCGAGGTGATGACGGCGGGTACCTATGTCGTGACGCTCGATTACACCTGCCCGGCGGCCGATGTCGGGTCGACGCTCGAACTTCGCGTCGGCGAGCGGGTGCTGCGCGGCAAGGTCACCGAAGCCTGGGACCCCGCCCTGCTCACCGATCAGGACGTCGTCCCGCGGACGACTCATGGCGAATCGCTGATGAAGCCGTTCCGGACGATGACCCTGGGCGAGATCGAGCTCGAACCTGGCCGCGCCACGCTGCAGCTCAGCGCCCCCGAGATCCCGGGAAGAGCGTGATGGACCTGCGCCGCGTGACGATCACCCTGAAGTAGGCCGTCGCCCGCCTGGCCCGGGCACAAAAAAGCCCCCGAGGCCGGGGGCTTTCGACGGACGGAGGTTGGCTTACTTGCCGCCGCAGCAACCTCCAGTCGGGGCCGACTGGTCCGAGGAGCAGCAGCCGGAACCTTCCTTGCTGCAGCAACAGGAACCGCAACGACCGGAGCCGCAGCACGCGAGACAGCAGAAGCCCTTGCGACCGGCCCAGGCGAGGAAGACGGTGGCAACAATCATGCCAATGACGGCCGGATCCTTGATGCCGCCGAAGAAGAACTGATGAACACAGGCGATATTAACGGTGATGGCGCCGGTGACGACCAACCCCCAGTTACGCACACACGGAACGACGAGCAGGAGGCCGCCGACAATCTCAAGGATCTTGATGAACTTAAGATAACCGGAGCCTTTCATCGCGTCGATGAAGTTAGCAGCCGGAGTGCCGGCCGGGGGCGGAGGAATCGGCTGCCACTCGAAGAAGAAGTTCAGGCCAGCGAAGACGAAGAAGAGACCTAGGAGGGCCCCGACGATATTGGTGAGGAGTTTCATAGCACCAATAGATTAGCCCAAATGACGGGACTTGAAAGGGCTAACTTCAGAGGGCCTTGTGGCCTCCATCGCAGAGCGCGCCCTTCTTGGAGTGCTTGCAGGCGCAGAAATAGACCATGCCGGCGGCTTCGGCCTTGTAGGGCACCGGCGTAAAGGCGGAACCCTTGTGGGCGCCGTCGCAGAACGGCTGGGTTTTGCTGTGGCCGCAGGAGCACCAGTAATAGGTCTTTCCGGCTTCGACGAGGACGGGGAGCGGGGATTTCTGAGGGATGTGGGGGGTGGGCATGAGGATAGAAGATGAAAGTGCAGGGATGACTGAGTACCGATTACGGAGTACTGATTAAAAATAGCAGCAATTAGGGATTGAGCAGCGGGTGAAAGGGAAAGGTCAGGCGAGGTCGAAGAGCAGGGCTTCGACGGGGCCGGCGGACTTGAACTCGAAGACGCCGGCGTCCTCGGAACTGACCGCATCGCCCGGGGCGAGCGCGACGTCACCGACGCGGACGTCGCCTTCGATCAGCTGGAACCAAAGGCCGCGACCGGCGGCGAGGGTGTGCGCGACGCGCGTGGCGGCCGGCGCCTTGACCCGGTAGACGGAGGCGTCCTGACTGATGTGCGCGGAGCCTTCGCGACCATCCTGGGAGACGATCAGGACCTTGGTGGCATCGCGCTGGTCCGGCGAGGGCGTCCACTCGGCGTAGCGCGGCTTGAGGCCGCCGCGATCCGGAAGGATCCAGACTTGCAGAAGGTGGAGCGGTTCGGTCGCCGAGGGATTGACCTCGCTATGCCGGACGCCGGTGCCGGCGCTCATCACCTGGATCTGCCCGGGGCGGACCTGGGCGTGATTGCCGAGGCTGTCCCGATGCTCGATAGCGCCCTTGAGCACATAACTGAAGATCTCCATGTCCCGATGCGGGTGCATCGGAAAACCAACCCCGGGGGCGATGATGTCCTGGTTGATCACCCGCAGGGAACGGAAGCCCATGTGCCTCGGGTCATGGTAGTCGGCGAAGCTGAAGGAATGCCAGGTGCGCAGCCAGCCATGGTCGGCATGGCCGCGTTCGTGGGAGCGGCGGACGGTCAAGTTCACGCCATGCAGGATGGCCCCGAATGACCATAAGTCCAATTTTTGCCCCAAAAAGCACTTCCCGGCCCCGAGCAATTTGGGTTGAACTCCGGCGTCGGATTGGTTCTGCTCAAATCTCGTGTCGGGCTGTGGCTCAATCTGGTAGAGCGCTGCTTTCGGGTAGCAGAGGCTGAGAGTTCAAATCTCTCCAGCCCGACCAATTTAAAAGACCCCGGGGCGATTCATTCGCCCCGGGGTCCCTGATTTACCACCGGTCTCGCCGGGAGAAACGGTTTGTCAGCCCGACCCCGTTCGGCGGTAATGCGCCCTACCCCCGATGCGCCTGCTCTTACTGCTTTGCACCTTGGTCGGCCTACAGGCCGCGCCCCCGGACATCGACTTCGCCGGACCCGCCCCCGGCCAGGCTAAGTCCCGCGCGCAAGGCGACCTCTTCTTGCTGGAGAACGAGGTGCTCTCGGCCTCCTGGGAGCTCCGCCGCGGGCGTCTCCACCCGATGAAAATCGCGGACAAAATCAGCGGCACCCAGGTCGACCAGCGCGGCGCCGAGCTCTTCCGCCTGTCGACGACCCCGGTGGCGACGGGCGACGGCACCTACCAGGTAGAGATCGATCTCGAGGATACCCGCGTGGTCGTCCGCGCCGGCCCTAACGGGAAATCCCTGCAGGAGATCGCCTCCTTTCCCCGCGCTGATTTCCCGGGTGACCCCAAGTTGCTCCGGGTGGGCAAGATGAACCTCAAGGCCCAGGCCAAGGATCACTCCGGCGAGGCCGGCGCCGTGGGTGAAGGTCGCATCCTCGAAATCAACCCGGCGCCCGCGGGCAAGACGAGCTTCGGCTTCCAAGGGCCCGCCCACCGGGCCGTCGTCAGCGAACTGCCCTGGCCCCAAGGAGTCCGCAGCCTTTCCGCGCGCATCGATCGCGGCACCGACTCCGCCCTGTCGTGGTCGCCGGCCGTGGCCCTCGTCTGGGATGACGGTAAGACCTTCCTGCTGATCGGCGTCCGCGACAAGCGGGGGACGTTTAACGTGACGACCGCGGCGGGCGAACGCATGACCTCGCCGAAGTTCACGCCGTTCCCCGCGGGCGACCTGCCGGCTTCCGCTTTCAGCGTCGTGGGCGAGGTGCGCCGACTTCCCCTCAAGGACGGTCAGGCCTTGGAGGCCGATCTCGCCTCGGGACGCGGCGTGAAGGCCCGCTGGCGGGCCGAATTGCGCGACGGGTCCCACTACTTCCGGCAGACGATCCTCCTGGCGGCCGAAGGCCAGACCTATGAGCTCCATGGCGTCGAGTTCGCCGATGTACGTGCGCCGGGCCTGAAACAGGTCGGCTCCTGTCCGGGCAGCCCGCTCGCCGGTGCCGGCCTCTTCGCGGGGGTCGAGATGCCCGGATCGGCCAACCTCGTCACCCCGGCCGGCGGCCGGTCCGCCTTCAGTTGTTCGCTGACGCTCTCCGCGGAGCAGTCCTACGACTTCGGCACGGTCACCGGCCTCGCCCCGGCCGGCCAGCTCCGGCGCTCGTTCCTGCGCTACCTCGAGCGCGAGCGCGCCCGCCCCAGCAGCCCCTTCCTGCATTACAACTGCTGGTATGACCTCGGGTTCGGCGTCGACGAACCGCGGATGCTCGACGTGGTCCGGGCCTTCGACACGGAGCTCGTGAAGAAACGGGGCGTACCCGTGCTCTCCTACCTCGTCGACGATGGCTGGGACCAGCCCTCCAAGGGCCTCTGGGTGGAGCACGAAAAGAAATTCCCCGGCGGCTTCGCCGCGACCAAGGCCAAGATGGATGCGCTGGGCGCCCACCTGGGCATCTGGATCTCGCCGCTGGGCGGTTACGGCGGCGACAAGGAACGCACCGCCCAGGCGCAGAAACAGGGGCTCATCCCGGCCGAGGCCAAACTCGACCTCTCCTATCCCAAATACAAGCAATGGTTCGTCGATCGTTGCCGGCAACTCATGCGCGAGGGCGGCGTCAACGCCTTCAAGTGGGACCGCGCCGGGGACGGCGTGAGCCCGCACTTCATGGCCTTGCTCGACGTCGCCCGCCAGCTACGCAAGGACGACCCGGCGGTGTTCATCAACGTGACGGTCGGGACCTGGCCCTCGCCTTTCTGGCTCAACCACGTCGACTCGACGTGGCGGATGCACAGCGCCGACGTCGGCTGGACCGGTAAGGGCGACGATCGCGAGAAGTGGCTGACGTTCCGCGACGGCTACGCGCACAAGCTCTTCGTCCAGGCCGCCCCGCTCTACCCGCTCAACTCCGCGATGCACCACGGGGTCGTCCATGGCCGCGCCTTCCAGGGCGACAAGGTGGGCAAGGCGGGCAACGACCTGAAGAACGAGGTGCGCTCCTACTTCGCCAACGGCGCCTCGCTCCAGGAGCTCTACCTCACCCCGTCGATGATGACGGCGACGGCCTGGGACCACGTGGCGGCCGCCGCGAAGTGGGCCCACGCCCACGCCGACGTCCTCCGCGACGCCCACTGGGTCGGCGGCGACCCACTGAAGCTCGAGCCTTACGGCTATGCGGCCTGGAACCCCCGCCAGGCGACCTTGATGTTGCGCAACCCGGACGACCAGCCGCGGACCATCGAACTGGACGCCGACGAGGTCTTCGACCTGCCGCGGGCCACGCGTACGGCGACGCCGGCCTTCGACCTGCGTTCCCCCTACGCCGACCAGCGTTTGCGCGAGCTCAAGCTCGCCGCCGGCACCAAGGCCACCGTGACGCTGCAGCCCTTCGAGGTGCTGGTCTTCGACACGGATTCCGCCCGCTGAGACCGTGGACTGGCTCGCCGGCCACACCTTGCTGCCCGCCGACGGGTGGATTCTCCTGCTGGCCTTGCTGGGCGCGGCCTGCATCGGTCTTTCCAAGGCCGGACTAGCGGGGACCGCCACCCTCAACGTGGTCCTCATGGCCAAGATCTTCGGGGCGAAGGCCTCCGTCGGCCTGGTGCTACCGCTGCTGATCGTGGCCGACCTGCTGGGCTACCTCATCAACCGCCAGGGCGGGAGCTGGCGACGGATCCTCCCGATGATCCCGCCCGCGATCGCCGGCGTCGTGCTCGGCTGGTGGTTGCTCGACCGCATCGATAATAACGTGGCCCGGGTGACGATCGGTTGGATCATCCTGAGCCTGCTGGGCTTCAACCTCGTGCTTCGGGCCAAGCGCGCGGAACTGCTCGAACTGACCCGTCATCGGACTTTTTCCTGGGGCATGGGCTTCCTCTCCGGCACGGTGACGATGCTGGCTAACGCGGCCGGGCCGGTGATGACGGTCTTCCTGCTCTCACAACGGCTCGAGAAGCAGGAACACCTCGGGGTCTTCTGCCGGTTCTTCCTCTTCATCAACCTCTTCAAACTGCCGTTCAGCCAGAACGCCGGCATCATCACCGCGTCTTCGCTCTGGACGAACCTTGTGCTCCTACCCGGGGTCCTGCTGGGCGTCCTGCTCGGCTGGCAGATCCTCAAACGCATCAAGCAGGACGCCTTCGAAGGGGTCCTGGCCTGGCTGACGGCCTTCGCAGCGGTCTGGCTGATCGTCGGTTAAGGCAGATTGGGGTGGAACGCGGGCCGTGTTCGGCTATCCCAAGGTCATGCCCCTGAACCCCGCCCGACTCCTGCTGCTCACCGCCTGCGGCGCGCTCCTCGCCGCCGAGCCGAACACCCCCAAGGCCAAGCCGTCCGAACCCACGGTCTTCCTGACGGCCGAGGCCGCCGGCCCGGCCTTCCTGCTCCAAGGCGAGTTCACGACCGCCGGCCACGGGGCGAACATCATCGCCCTCGGCGGCGACCAATACCGCTTGGTCCTTTTCGCGGGCGGTCTGCCCGGCGACGGCTGGGACCGCTCGCCGCGCGTGGAGATGGAAGGTAAGTCAGACGGCGCCAAGGTGTCTTTCGCCCCGAAGTCCGGCGAGGCCCGCGCCACGCTGGCCGACGGTACGCTGACCGTGACGCGCCCCGGGGCCGACCCTCTCGCGTTCCGGCGGGTCGTGCGGCACAGCCCGACCGAAGGCGCGCCCCCGCCCGCCGGCGCCAAGGTGCTCTTCGACGGCAAGGATGCCTCCGCCTGGAAGGACGGCAAGATCGACGAACGCGGCTTCCTGCGTTGCGGGACGACCTCCAAGGAGACTTTCCGCGACTACACGTTGCACCTCGAGTTCCTCCTGCCGTTCAAGCCCTATGCCCGCGGCCAGGGCCGCGCCAACAGCGGCGTCTACCACCAGGACCGCTACGAGGTGCAGGTCCTCGACAGCTTCGGCCTCAAGGGCGAGAACAACGAGTGCGGCGGCATCTACACCATCTCCGCGCCCAAGCTCAACCTGTGCTACCCGCCCTTGCAGTGGCAGACCTACGACGTCGAGTTCACCGCGGCGCGCTTCGACGCCCAAGGCCAGCGGACCGCCCCGGCCCGCATCACCGTCCGCCACAACGGCGTCCTGATCCAGGACGACGTCGCCCTGCCGCGCACCACCACCAGCAGCGGGATCAAGACGATCACCGACACCCCGGGCCCCTTCCAGCTCCAGGAGCACGGCAACCCGGTCTATTACCGCAACATCTGGGTCGTCGCGAAGTGAGCCGCCGGCTCCTGAACCTCGCCGCGATCCTGCTGGCCGCGGCGCTGACCGCGGCGCCCGCGCCGCGTCGGCCCAATATCGTCGTGATCCTGGCCGATGACCTCGGCTACGGCGACGTCGGGTGCTACAACCCGCGGTCGAAGATCCCGACGCCGAACCTCGACCGGCTGGCCCGGGAAGGTCTCCGCTTCACCGACGCGCACTCCGCCGCGACGGTCTGCACGCCCTCGCGTTATAGCCTCCTCACGGGACGGATGTGTTTCCGCACCGGCTACCGCGGCGGCGTCTTCACGGGAGTCGGCGGACCGAGCCTGATCGAGGCGGGTCGGCTGACCTTGCCCGAGATGCTGCGGCGCCAGGGCTACGCCACCGCCGCCGTGGGCAAGTGGCACGTCGGCCTCACCTTCCAGACCGCGGCCGGCACGCCGATCCACCAGACGAAGCCTCCCGCCGACGTCCCGGGCCCGGAGCGGGAACTGGCGCGCATCCGCATGGTCGATTTCTCCAAGCCGATCACCGACGGGCCCATCCACCGGGGTTTCGACCATTTCTTCGGCACGGCGTGCTGCCCGACGACGGACTGGCTCTACGCCTACATCGAGAACGACCGCGTGCCGGTCCCGCCGACGACCCCGCTCGACGCCGCGAAGCTACCGCGGCACCCTTACGCGAACGATTGCCGCCGCGGGCTGGTCGCCCCGGGCTTCGAACATGAGCAAGTCGACCTGGTCTTCCTGGAGCGGAGCCGGGCATGGTTGAAGACCCAGGTGAAGCGAGCACCCGACCAGCCGTTCTTCCTCTACCATGCGACGCAGGCCCCGCACCTGCCCTCCTTCGCCGCTCCTCGTTTCCAAGGCGCAACCCAGGCCGGCCCGCACGGCGACTTCATCGCCGAGCTCGACCATGTCGTCGGCGAGCTGCTGGCGACCCTCGAGCAGCTCGGCGTCGCCGACAACACGTTGATCCTCTTCAGCAGCGACAACGGCCCCGAGACCACGGCGGTCGCGCACATGCGGACGGACCATGACCATGACCCGGCGGCGCCTTGGCGCGGCATGAAGCGCGATGCGTGGGAAGGTGGCCATCGCGTGCCGTTCATCGCGCGCTGGCCCGCCCAGGTGCGCCCGGGTGTCGCGACGGCGACCGTCTCGCAATGCGACCTGCTCGCGACCTGCGCCGCCTTGCTGGGCGTCACCCTGCCCAAGGACGCGGGGGAGGATAGTTTCAGTTTCCTCCCCGTGCTGACCGGCGCCGAGGACGGCCGACCGCGCCGGACCTTCACGTTGCAGCAGGATTTCCGCTCCGGAGTCTCGATCCGCCGCGGCGACTGGAAATACCTCGACCATCAGGGCTCCGGCGGCAACGGCTACGGGCAAGGCGAGCTCGCCCGCTACGCCCTCCCCGACAGCGCCCCGACGGCCCCGGGACAGCTGTATGACCTGAGGAACGATCCCGGCGAACGGCGCAACCTCTGCCTGGAGCGCCCCGAAATCGTCCGGGAACTCAAGGGGCTGCTGGAACAGAGCAAAGCCCGCGGACGGAGCGCACCCTGAGCCGAGACGGACAAGCGGCTTGGAATGGGCGGCGGACCGCCTTTAATGCGTCCACCCCATGGCCCGCCCCCTAGCCATCGCTTCGATGCTGTTCATCGCGACCTCCCTGGGCGCGGCAGTGGATTTCGACGCCGAGATCCGCCCCCTGCTGCAGGAGCGTTGCGTGGAATGTCACGGAGCGAAGAAGGCGAAGGCGGACCTGCGACTCGACGCCCGCTCGCACGCCTTCAAAGGCGGCGAATCCGGCCCGGCGTTCGTCGCCGGCGATCCCGCCAAGTCCGCGCTCATCGACCGGGTCACCTCCGCCGACGAAGATAAGAAGATGCCCCCGAAGGGCGACCCGCTCACGCCCGCGCAGGTCGCGAAGCTCCGAGCGTGGATCGCGGAAGGGGCGCTCTGGCCCGAGAACGCCGCCGACCGCGCCGCGCTCCGGGACCCGCGGCTCGACCACTGGGCTTATCAGCCCGTCCGCCGAGCGTCCACCGGCGCCAGCATCGACGACTTCATCGAGGCCGGACTCCGAGCGAGAGGTCTGCAGCGATCGGACCCCGCCGAACCGCGCACGCTCATCCGCCGCGCCTATCACGATGTCATCGGCCTGCCGCCCACGCCCGCGGAAGTCGCGGCGTTCGTCGCCGACCCTTCGGACCAGGCCTATGCGGCGATGATCGACCGGCTGCTGACCTCGCCGCGGTTCGGCGAGAAATGGGCCCGCCATTGGCTGGACGTGGCGCGCTTCGCCGAGTCCGATGGTTTCGAGACCAACCTCGCCCGCCCCAACGCCTGGCCGTACCGCGACTACGTCATCCAAGCGTTCAACGCCGACCTGCCCTACGACCGGTTCATCCGCGATCAGCTCGCCGGCGATCAGTTCGGCGCGGACGCCGCGACCGGCTTCCTCGTCGGTGGTCCGTGGGATCGCGTGAAATCTCCCGACCCGGTGCTGACGGCCAACCAGCGGGCCGACGAGCTGCACGACATGATCGGGACCACGGCCTCCGCCTTCCTCGGCACGACGCTCGCGTGCGCCCGCTGCCACGACCATAAGTTCGACCCGATCCCGGCGACCGACTACTACGGCTTCATGGCCTTGCTGCAGGGCGTGCGGCATGGCGAGCGCGAGCTCCGGGCCGCGGACGGGCCGGCCGAGCAGGGTCTGGCCGAGCTGCGCGCAAAGCTGGCCGAGCTCGAGAATCGTTTGCGGGGCTTCCGGCCCAAGGCCTACCTCGGGACCGTCCGCCTCGCCGACGACGCCGACATCCGCTTCACGCAACAGGTCGAGCTGCCGGACAACGGCAACCCGATCATGTACGACAAGGGCGTGGCGAAGGGCCTCGCCCAGGACCCCGGGGACGCGCTCCGGCTGCCGAACCTCGGGGAGAGCTACCGCTGGTGGCGCGCCGATGTCCCCGGGCGCGACTTCTTCCTGTGGAAACCGGCGATGAGCGGCGAGGTGCGGGTCTGGCTCTCGTGGGGCGCCTGGACCACGCATGCGCCGGATGCGCGCTACGTGCTCGACCTCGACGGCGACCTCTCGACCCGCGGCGACCAGACCGAGATCGCCGTCGTCGACCAACGGCGCTTCGCCGATGGCACCCCCGCCGTGAAGGACCAGCGCCGCTGGAGCGGCCTGCGCTCCGCCGGGGTCCACCGGCTGAACGCCCGGAGCGTCGTCATCCTGCGCGCCGGAACGCAGGGCGGACCGACCGCGGCGGACGTCGCCGTCTTCGAGGAGGTCCGGGGCGGCGTCGAGCCGCCGCGGCCCCACCTGCGCGCCCCGGTCACGCACCTGGCGAACGAGGAGGATTTCGCCCCGACCTTGGCCCGGTTCGTCCGTTTTACCGTGACCGCTTCCAGTCCGGAGGCCTGCCTGGACGAGCTGGAGGTGTTCGACCCGGCCGGCCGGAACATCGCCCTGGGCGCGAAGGTCGCGGTCTCCGGTCTGTACGCGGGCGGCAAGAGCATCCACCAGACGCGCTTCCTCAACGACGGGAAATACGGCAACGCCAGCAGCTGGATCTCCGCCGAGAAAGGCGCCGGCTGGGCCCAGTTGGAATTCGCCGAGGCGACGACGATCCACCGCGTGGTCTGGAGCCGTAACCGCGACCTCGCCGACCAACGTTTCAAGGATCGGCTGGCCACCGGCTACCGTATCGAGACCTCGCTCGACGGCATCCGGTGGACCCTCGTGGCCACGGGGGACGACCGCCTCCCCGCTGCCTTCAAGGATCGGCTCACCTCCCTGCCCACCTTGGGCGACGTCCCGGCCGAGCAAGCCGCGGAGGTCGCCGCGCTCGCCCGCCGACGGGACGAGGGGCTTGCCGAACTGGCCCGGCGCACGACCCGGCCGCGCGGTTACGTCGGCAAGTTCGAGCAACCCGGCCCTACCCTGCGCAAGCACCGCGGCGACCCGATGCTGCCGCGCGAAGCCGTCGCCCCCGGCGGGCTGACCTTCGTCGGCCCACGGCTCACCCTGCCCACCGACGCCCCCGAGGCCGAGCGCCGCAAAGCCCTCGCCGGCTGGATCGCCTCCAAGGAACATCCGCTGACCGCCCGCGTCATCGTCAACCGCCTCTGGCATCACCATTTCGGGGCCGGCCTCGTGGACACGCCGAGCGACTTCGGCCTCAACGGCTCCCGGCCCACGCACCCGGAGCTGCTCGATTTCCTCGCCGCCGAACTCATGGATCACGGCTGGTCGCTGAAGCATGTCCATCGGCTGATCCTCAACTCCCGGAGCTACCGCCAAGCTTCGCGGTTCGTGGCGAGCGCCGCCGCGGTCGACGCCGAGGCCAGGTACCTCTGGCGCTACCCGCCGCGCCGCCTCGAGGCCGAGATGCTGCGCGATGCCATGCTGGCCACCGCCGGCGAACTCGACCTGACCATGGGCGGCCCGGGGTTCGACCTGTTCGAACCGATGAACAACTACGTGAAGGTCTACGTGACCAAGCAGGCCTTCCAGCCCGGCGACTTCCGCCGCATGGTCTACCAGACCAAGCCGCGCGCGATGCTCGACGACTTCTTCGGGGCGTTCGACTGCCCCGACGCCGGCCAACCTCAGCCGAAGCGCACCGCGTCGATCACGCCGCTGCAATCGCTCAACTTGCTCAACGGACGGTTCTCCCTCCAACGGGCGGACGCCCTCGCCGCGCGACTGCGCCGCGAGGCCGGCGATGACCCGGCGCGGCAGGCCGCCCACGCCTTCGAGCTGCTGTTCCAGCGCCCGGCCGCCGCCGCGGAAATCGCCGAGTCCGCCCGCTTCATCACCGCGCAGGGCCTGCCCGCCTTCGCCCGCGCGCTGTATAACTCCAACGAATTCCTCCGCCTCGAATGAGCCACCTCCTCGATCGGCGCGGCTTCCTCGGCCGCACGCTTTCCGGCCTCAGCAGCATCGCGCTGGCGCACCTGCTCGCGCAAGACCGCCTCCTGGCCGCCTCCCCCCTGCGGCCGCCCATCGACCCGGCGCATCCCTACGCGCCCCGCCCGCCGCACTTCGAACCCAAGGCCAGGCGCGTCCTCGTCATCTTCTGCTCGGGGGCGCTGAGCCACGTCGACACCTTCGACTACAAGCCGGAACTGATCAAGCGGCACGACACGCCGATGCCGGGCTCCGAGGGGCTGGTCACCTTCCAAGGCGCCAACGGCAACCTCATCAAGCCCATCGCGGCGTTCCGACCGCGGGGCCAGTCGGGTAAGATGGTGAGCGACCTGCTCCCGCACCTCGCGGACCTGGCCGACGAGATGTGCTTCATCCACTCGATGACAGGGAAGTCGAACACGCATGGCCCGGCGGAGAGCCAGATGGGCACGGGCTTCACCCTCGATGGGTTCCCGAGCATGGGCGCCTGGGTGACCTACGCGCTGGGCAGCGAGAACCAGAACCTGCCGGCGTTCGTGGCCATCCCCGACCCGCGCGGAGTCCCCCAGAACGGCCCGCGTCATTGGAACAGCGCCTTCCTGCCTGCGTCCTTCCAAGGGACCGCGTTCAGCGCCCAGCGCGCCATCCCCAACCTGGCCCGTCCGGCCGGAATCTCGGCGGAATCCGACCAGGCCACCCGTGAGTTCCTGCGCCGCCTCAACGACCGCCACCTGGAGCGCAATCCGGGCGACGCCGACCTTTCCGCGCGGATCTCCTCCTACGAGCTGGCGGCGCGCATGCAGCTGGAGGCGGCCGCGCTGTCCGACCTTTCCGGCGAGTCGCCCGCGACGCGCGCGCTATACGGCGCGGACGACACCAACGCGACCAAGGCGGGCTTCGCCCGGAACTGCATCCTCGCCCGGCGACTGCTGGAGAAAGGGGTCCGCTTCGTCCAACTCTTCAACGGTTCCTACGCCATGGGCGAAGGGGTCGGCAACTGGGACGGCCACAAGCGCATCGCCGACCAGTACGCCGTCCATGCGCCGATCCTGGACCAGCCCGCCGCCGCGCTGCTCAAGGATCTCAAGGGCCGCGGCCTGCTCAAGGACACGCTCGTCGCCTTCGTCACCGAGTTCGGACGCATGCCCACCTTCCAGCGCGGGGCCAACGGCCGCGACCACAACCCGAAGGGCTTCACCGTCTGGCTGGCGGGCGCCGGCGTGAAACGCGCCTACAGCCACGGCGCGACCGACGAGTTCGGCCACCTGGCCGTCCAGGACGTCACGACCATCTACGACCTGCACGCCACCATCCTGCACCTGCTGGGCCTGGACCATGAACGTCTGAGTTTCTATAACAACGGGGCGGAGCGCCGCCTGACCGACGTGCACGGCCGGGTGATCCGCCCGATCCTGTCCTGACCCGCCAGAAGTTTTGACTCCGCGCGGGCGCGCGCCAGCGTCGCGACATGCCCCTGCCCGCCCGCCTCCGCCCCCTGTTGCTCCTGCTCGGCGCCGTCACCGGACTGCGCGCCGCGGGCGAGCCCTACGACATCGTCGTCTACGGCGACTCCGCCGCGGCGGTCGCCGCCGCCGTGCAGGCGAAACGCCAGGCTCGAAGGTGGTGCTGGTGAACACGACGAAGTTCCTCGGGGGGATGACCTGCAGCGGGCTTTCCGCCAGCGACATCTTCCACCGCGAGGCGGTCGGCGGCGTGGCGCGCGAGATCTACGGCCGGATCGGGCAGCACTACGGCAAACCTTACGTGGACTACTTCGAGCCGCACGTGGCCCAGGCCGCGGTCGACGGCCTGGTCAAGGACAGCGGTCTGGAGGTCGTGCGGGGGGAGCAACTCGATCGGAGCCCCGGCGGCGTCACCAAGCAAGGCAACCGGATCGTCTCCTTCCGCACCCTTTCCGGCCAGGTCTTCGCCGCCAAGGTCTTCATCGACGCGAGCTACGTGGGCGACCTCATGGCCGCCGCGGGGGTGAGCTACGCGGTCGGCCGCGAGCCCAACGCGCTTCACGGCGAGACGCTCAACGGCATGCAACGCGGCGACGACAAGCCCCGCCGACATTACACGCAGAAGGACAAGGACCACTTCATCAAGGACGTCGACCCGTACGTGAAGCCCGGCGAAAAGAGCAGCGGTCTCCTGCCGTTCGTCTTCGCCGAGGACCCGAAACCCGGCGAGGGGGACCACCGCATCCAGGCCTACAACTATCGTCTCTGCGTCACGACGGATCCGGCCAACCGCCTGCCCTTCGAGAAGCCCGCGGGCTACCGCGAGCTGGACCACGAGATGCTGCTTCGCAACCTCGAGGCCGGCGACCTGCGTCTGCCGGCCCTGATCCACAAGTTGCCCAACAACAAGGCCGACTGGAACTCGATGCACGCCGTCGGCACGGATTACGTCGGCGCCAACTGGGACTACCCCGAGGCCTCCTATGCCCGCCGCCGGGAGATCGAGCAGGCGCATGAGCTCTACATCCGCGGCCACCTCTGGACGCTCGCCCACCACCCGCGGGTGCCCGCCGCGATCCGCGAGCAGACCGCCCGCTACGGCCTCTGCAAAGACGAGTTCACCGAACTCGGCGGCTTCTCCCCGATGATCTACATCCGGGAGGCCCGTCGCCTCGCCGGCGAGTACGTGATGACGGAACTCGACTGCAAAGGGAAGCGGACGCCCCCGGAACCGGTCGCGCTCGCGAGCTTCGGCCTCGATTCCCATGCGGTGCGCTATTTCGTCACGGCCCGCGGCACGGTCGAACGCGACGGCGTGATCTGGAACGTCCCGCCGCGTCCCTACGGCGTCTCCTACCGGAGCCTGATACCCAAGGCCGCGGAGTGCGCCAACCTCCTCGTGCCGGTCTGCCTGAGCGCCACGCACGCCGCCCATGGTTCGATCCGCATGGAGCCGGTCTTCATGCAGCTCGGGCAGGCCGCGGCCATGGCGGCTGGCATCGCCGCCCAGGAGGGGCTGGACGTCCAAGCCGTGCCCTACGCGCGGGTCCGCGACCTGCTGAAAGCGGCCAATCTCCCGGTGGAATGGTCAGCGGCGGCCGCCCCGCCCAAGCCCAAGGCCAAGCCGGCCGCCAAGTAATCCGATGATGGGCCAACCGCTCCCGGGAATCTTTTCAATAATTTTGACAAAGTCTAAAACTATACCTTGTTAAGCCCTGTGCAGGACCCGGAGACCACCCTTCGTCAGCATGACCTACCCGTGACGGCGCAGCGTCTGGCGGTCCTCCGCGCAGTAGCCAACCATCCCCATGCCACCGCCGACGACCTCGCCGAACAGGTACGGCAGGAAATCGGGGCGATCTCCCGCCAGTCGGTCTACAACGTCCTGAACGTCCTCACCGACAAGGGCATCATCCGACGCATCCAGCCGGCCCACTCGCCGGCCCGCTACGAGGACCGGGTCGGCGACAACCACCACCACCTCGTCTGTCGCGGCTGCGGCCGGACCGAAGACGTGTGCTGCGCCGTCGGCGCCGCCCCCTGCCTGCACGCCCATGATCAGCACGGCTTCCAGATCGACGAAGCCGAGGTGATCTACTGGGGCACCTGCCCCGCCTGCCGGCGCAAGTCCCGCTCCTGAATTTCCCCTCCACCATGCACACCCTATCTCAAACCATGAAGCTGCTGGCGCTCTCCGCGCTGACGCTTACGTTCACTCCTGGCCGGCTGATGGCCCAGACCACCCCTTCCACTCAACCCAACAAACCCGATATGTCCGATATCTCCAAATGCCCCGTGATGGGCAACCCCGCCCCCGCCAACCGTCACACCGCCGCCGGCGCGATGACCAACCGCGACTGGTGGCCGAATCAGCTCAACCTGAGCATCCTGCACCAGAACAACGTGCGCGGGAACCCGATGGGCCAGTCGTTCAACTACGCCGAGGAGTTCAAGAAGCTCGACCTCGAGGCCCTGCGCAAGGACCTCAAGGCCCTGATGACCGACTCCCAGGAATGGTGGCCGGCTGACTACGGCCACTACGGCCCCTTCTTCATCCGCATGGCCTGGCACTCCGCCGGCACCTACCGCACCACCGACGGCCGCGGCGGCGCCGGTTACGGCACCCTGCGCTTCGCCCCGCTGAACAGCTGGCCGGACAACGCCAACCTCGACAAGGCCCGTCGCCTCCTCTGGCCGATCAAGCAGAAGTACGGCAGCAAGATCTCCTGGGCGGACCTCATGATCCTCACCGGCAACGTCGCCCTCGAAGACATGGGCTTCCCGACCTTCGGCTTCGCCGGCGGCCGCGCCGACGTCTGGGAAGCGCAGGAAGACATCTACTGGGGACCCGAGACCGAATGGCTCGGCGACAAGCGCTACAAGGGCGACCGCGAACTCGAGCACCCGCTCGGCGCCGTCCAGATGGGCCTGATCTACGTCAACCCGGAAGGCCCCAACGGCAAGGCCGACCCGCTGGCCGCCGCCCGCGACATCCGCGAGACCTTCGCCCGCATGGCCATGAACGACGAGGAAACCGTCGCCCTCATCGCCGGCGGTCACTCCTTCGGCAAGGCCCACGGCGCGGCGACGCCCGTCGGCAACGTCGGTCCGGAACCCGAAGGCGCGCCCCTCGAACAGATGGGCCTCGGCTGGAAGAACAAGTTCGGCAAAGGCAACGGCGCGGACACCATCACCAGCGGCCTCGAAGGCGCCTGGACGAGCACCCCGGCCCGCTGGTCCTACCAGTACCTGACCAACCTCTGGAACTACGAGTGGGTCCTCACCAAGAGCCCGGCCGGCGCCCAGCAGTGGACGCCCAAGGACGGCGCCGGCGCCGGCACCGTGCCCGACGCTCACGACAAGTCGAAGCGTCACGCTCCGATGATGTTCACCACCGACATCGCGCTGAAGATGGATCCGGCTTACGCCAAGATCACCAAGCGCTGGGCCGAGAACCCGAAGGAGTTCGAAGTAGCCTTCGCCAAGGCCTGGTACAAGCTCACCCACCGCGACATGGGGCCGTATGTCCGCGGCCTCGGACCGCTCGTGCCCCCGGCCCAGCTCTGGCAGGATCCGCTCCCGGCCGTCGACCACCCGCTGGTCGACGCCGCCGACGTCGATGGCCTCAAGAAGGCCGTCCTCGCCACGGGTCTCTCGAACTCGCAGCTCGTCTCGGTCGCCTGGGCTTCCGCCTCGACCTTCCGTGGCAGCGACAAGCGTGGCGGCGCCAACGGCGCCCGCATCCGCCTCGCCCCGCAGAAGGACTGGGAAGTGAACAACCCGGCCGAACTCGCCAAGGTGCTTGCCGCCCTCGAGAAGGTGCAGGCGTCCTTCAACGCCTCCGCCAAGGGCGGCAAGAAGATCTCCCTGGCCGACCTGATCGTCCTGGCCGGCAACGCCGCCGTGGAAGACGCCGCCGCCAAGGCGGGCACGCCCATCAAGGTGCCCTTCCACCCCGGTCGCACCGACGCCACCCAGGAGATGACCGACGTCGCCTCCGCGGCCGTCCTTGAGCCCAAGCATGACGGCTTCCGGAACTTCCTCGGCCGCAAGCTCGACCGCCCGGCGCCGGAGAACCTCGTCGACCGCGCCCAGCTCCTGACGCTCTCCGCGCCGGAGATGACCGTGCTCGTCGGCGGCATGCGTGCGCTGGACACCACCGTGGGCTTCCCCGGCCTCGGCGTGATGACCAAGCGGCCCGGCCAGCTGACCAACGACTTCTTCGTCAACCTCCTCGACCAGTCCGTGGTCTGGGAGAAGGCGAAGATCTGCGAGCACTTCTTCGAAGGCCGCGACCGCCAGACCGGGCAGGTGAAGTGGACCGCGACCTCCGTCGACCTCGTCTTCGGTTCCAACTCGCAGCTCCGCGCCCTCGCGGAAGTCTACGCGAGCGCCGACGCCAAGGAGAAGTTCGTCCAGGACTTCGTCGCCGCGTGGACCAAGGTCATGGAGCTCGACCGCTTCGACCTCGCCAAGAAGTAAGCCGGTCGGTTCCAGCGACCCTCAAGGCCCGCCCTCAACGGCGGGCCTTTTTGTTGCGCCGGGCTCCGCCCAAGGGGTTGCAAAACGCCAGAGGAGGACTTGATTGGTCGCGATGGTCCGCCCCGCCCTATTGCTCGTGCTCGCCTGTTCCGCGACCGCCGCCGCCAAGGTCTCCTTCAACCGGGAAGTCCGCCCGATCTTGGCGGAACAGTGCTTCTCGTGCCACGGCTTCGACGCCAAGCACCGCAAGGCCGACCTGCGCCTCGACAACCGCGAGGGCGCCCTCGCCGAGAATGATGGAGTCCGGGCGATCGTCCCCGGCGACCCCGCGAAGTCCGAACTCTGGAAGCGTCTGCTGTCCGCCGACCCGGACGAAGTGATGCCGCCCCCCGAGGCGCATAAGCCCAAGCTGACGGCGAAGCAGCAGGCGACGCTCCGCCGATGGATCGAGGAAGGAGCCCCCTATGAGCCGCACTGGGCCTTCACCGCCCCGCGCCGCCCCGCTGTCGCCGCGCAAGGTCCGGCCGCCATCGACGAACTCATCGACCACGGGCTCAAGGAAGCCGGGCTGGCCGCCTCCGCCGAAGCTCCCCCGGAAAAACTGCTGCGGCGGCTCTCGCTCGACCTGACCGGATTGCCGCCCACGCCGGCCGAGCTCGACGGCTTCCTGCGGGCCCGCGCCAAGGACCCGCAAGGCGCCTTCGCCGCCGAGGTCGACCGGCTCCTGGCTTCGCCCGCCTATGGCGAACGCTGGGGCCGCTGGTGGCTGGACCAGGCCCGCTACGCCGACAGCAACGGCTACTCGGTCGACGCGCCGCGCAGCATCTGGAAATACCGCGACTGGGTCGTGGGCGCGCTCAACGCCGACCTGCCCTTCGACCGCTTCACCGTGGAGCAGCTGGCGGGCGACCTGCTCCCCGACGCCGGCGAAAGCCAGCGCATCGCGACCGGCTTTCACCGCAACACGCCCCTCAACCAGGAAGGCGGCATCGACGTCGAGCAATTCCGGGTCGACAGCGTCTTCGATCGGGTCGGGACCACCGGCACGGTCTGGCTCGGCCTGACCGTGGGTTGCGCGCAGTGCCACGACCATAAGTTCGACCCGATCACGCAGAAGGAATTCTACCGGATGTTCGCGTTCTTCAACAACCAGGAGGAGCCGACGATGAAGGTGTCCGAACCGACCCGCGACGAAGCCAGGCTCGCCGCCGCGGCCCAGGAGGCCGAGCGCGCCCTCGCCACCTGGCTCGATCAGCGGGTCGCGGAGGCGCGGCAGTGGGAAGCAGGCCTGAGCAAGGAGATGACCGCCCAACTCTCCGGTCCGGCCAAGGCCGCCCTGCGCAAGCCCGCCGCGAAACGTAGCGTCGCGGAGCGAGCCCTCCTCTTCGCCGCCGGCCCTGGCGCCGCGGACCGGGAGTTCATGGCGCTGCAGCGCCGCCTCAAGGAGACCGCCGACCGGCGCGAGGCCGCGCCGACGACGCTCGTTCTCAAGGAACTCGCCAAGCCCCGCAAGACACACCTGCTCACCGCGGGCGACTTCACGCGGCCGGCCGAGGAGGTCGCGCCGGGGGTCCTCGCGACCCTGCACGCGTTCAAACCCGACCCGGGGCCGGTCAACCGACTCGACCTCGCCCGCTGGATCGTCGCCAAGGAGAACCCGCTCACCGCCCGCGTCATCGCCAACCGTGTCTGGCAGGCCTACTTCGGCCGCGGCCTCGTCGAGACCGAGAACGATTTCGGTTCGCAAGGCACCCCGCCCTCCCACCCGGAGCTCCTCGATTGGCTCGCGGTGGAGTTCGTCGAACGCGGCTGGAGCCTGAAGTCCTTGCATCGGTCGATCGTGCTCACGCGCGCCTACCGACGGGATTCCGCCGTCCGCGCCGACCTGGCGGACAAGGACCCCGACAATCGCCTGCTGGCCCGGCAGACCCGCCTGCGGCTCGATGCCGAGCTCGTGCGCGACTCCGCCCTCGTCGCCAGCGGCCTGCTCACCCGGAAGGTCGGCGGCCCGCCCGTCTTCCCGCCCATCCCAGATGGGGTGATGTCCCTCGGCCAGGTGAAGCGCGCCTGGAACACCAGCCAAGGCCCTGACCGCACCCGTCGCGGCCTCTACACGTTCACGTACCGCGTGACCCCGCCGCCGGCTTCCGCGGTCTTCGACGCTCCGGACGGGCTCTCCACGTGCACCCGCCGCAACCGCAGCAACACCCCGCTGCAGGCCCTGACGCTCCTCAACGATCCCGCCTTCTTCGAGGCCGCGCAGGCGTTGGCCGGGGTGATCGAGAAGGAAGGTCTGCCGGCCGCCTTCCGCCGCTGCACCTCCCGGCTCCCGGCGCCCGCCGAACTCGCCGTGCTCGGCAAGCTCGACCGCCTCTCGGCCGCCCGGACGCTCCTCAACCTCGACGAGACCATCACCCGTGACTGACCTTCTCCGCCTGCGCGGGCGCACCCGCCGCCACTTCTTCCGCGACTGCGGCGTCGGCCTCGGCACGATCGCCCTGTCGTCGCTGCTCGCCCAGGATAAGCCTGCGTCGGCGACGGACCCGCTCGCCCCGAAGACGCCGCACCATCGGCCGAAGGCCAAGCGCATCATCTACCTCTTCATGGCCGGCGGCCCGAGCCAGCTCGAATTCTTCGACCACAAACCCAAGCTCAACGAGCTCAACGGCCAGCCCATCCCCGCCAGTTTCATCGCAGGCAAGCGGTTCGCCTTCATGGGCTCGAGCCACCGCGTCAACCTGCTCGGCCACGACAAGAAATTCCGGCAGCACGGCCGCAGCGGCGCGTGGGTGAGCGACATGCTCCCGCACACGGCGGCGATCGCCGACGAGCTCTGCTTCGTCAAGACCTGCCAGACCGACCTCTTCAACCACGCCCCGGCGAAGCTGTTCATGAACACCGGCAGCGGCCTGTTCGGACGGCCGAGCATGGGCGCGTGGATGACGTACGGCCTCGGCAGCGAATGCGCCGACCTCCCCGGCTTCGTGGTGCTGCAGAGCGGCCCGCGCGGGCCCCGCGGCGGCGCCTCGCTCTGGGGCAGCGGCATGCTGCCGAGCACCTACCAAGGGGTGCCCCTGCGCGCCCAAGGCGAACCGATCCTCAACCTGACGAACCCGCTGGGCGTGGCCGCGGCCGACCAGCGCAAGGTCATCGACGCGGTCCGCGAACTCAACGCCGGTCGCCTGGCCAAGACCGGTGACGACGAGATCTCGGCCCGCCTCAACGCCTACGAGATGGCCTACCGCATGCAGACGAGCGCCCCCGCGGTCATGGACCTCAGAGGCGAGAGCAAGGCCACCCTCGACCTCTACGGTATCAAGGACCCGGCCGAGGCCAGCTTCGCGCGCAATTGCCTGCTCGCCCGTCGTCTCGTCGAACGCGGCGTGCGCTTCATCCAGCTCTACGACACCAACTGGGACCATCACGGCGGCGTCACCGAGAACCTGCAGAAGCATCTGCCCATGAAGGCCAAGGATATCGACCAGGCCTGCGCCGCGCTCGTGCGTGACCTCAAGTCCCGCGGGCTCCTCGACGATACCATCGTCGTCTGGGGCGGCGAGTTCGGCCGCACGCCGATGGGCGAGGTCCGCGAGTTCACGGGGCGTAACCATCATATCGACGCTTTCACCATGTGGTTCGCCGGCGGCGGCTTCCGCCCCGGGATGACCTGGGGGGAGACCGACGAGTTCGGCTTCGGCGCGGTCAAGGACCCCGTCCACGTCCGCGATATCCACGCCACGCTGCTCCACCAGATGGGCCTGAACCACGAGAAACTCAGCGTGAAATCCCAAGGACTCGACGTCCGCCTGACCGGGGTCAACCCGGCCAAAGTCCTCAAGCCCCTGCTGGCCTGAGGAGAGGAGCGCCTTCTTCCCGGGGAACCCGGACCCCGGCGACCTGTCGAAAAATACCGCCCCCCTCGCACCCCGTCCGATCACCCCCTCCGGACCCTGCCCACGACCAAGGAAAGGCTCGCAACCGGGAGTCCCGCCGCCGCAAGATACCTGACCCCCGCGCCCCCTCGCATGCATCGTCGCCGCTTCATCCTCCGCTCCCTGGGAGCCTCGCTCGCCCTCCCGGGGCTATGCTCGCTCAGCGCGAAGGCCCTCAGCGGCAACCCCACCGTGCAGACGTCCAAGGGGGCCGGCATCGGCGCCCGCCGCTTCGTGGCGATCGGCAACCTGCTCGGCTACCAGACCAAGCAGCTCTTCCCGAAGACCGCCGGACGCGATTACGAAAAGACGACCTTGCTGGAGCCGGTCTGGGAGCAGCGCGAACGGATGACCGTCTTCCGCGGACTCGACCACGGGATCAAAGGCGGCCACTTCGCGGTGCACTCCTTCCTCTCCGGCGTGCTCAATTCCGAGGCGCAGAACCGTCCGGACGGCAACGTCTCGCTCGACCAGTTCCTGGCCGAGGAGATCGGCCACCAGACCCGCTTCCCGTCGCTCACCGTCGGTTCCGAAGGCGGTATCCACGGCGGCTGCCAGATCGCCTGGACCAAGGCCGGCGTGCGCGTCCCGCCGATCACCAACCCGGCCGAACTCTTCGACAAGCTCTTCGTCAGCGACTCCGCGGAGCGCCGCAAGCGCCGCGAACAGGACAACCGCGTGCAGGCCTCGATCCTCGACTCCGTGCGCGAGGAAGCGAAACGCCTGTCCGGCCAGGTCAACCAGGAGGACAAGGCCAAGCTCGACGAATACTTCACCTCGGTCCGCGACGTGGAGAAGCGCCTCGAACTGCGCCAGCGCTGGACCCACCTCCCGAAGCCGACGGCGCCCTTCGGCAAGCCGGCCAACCGCAACCCGGTCGACGACCTGCCGCTGATGTACGAGCTGATCGCGCTCGCCCTGCAGACCGACAGCACCCGCATCGCCACGCTGGAGATCGGCGGCGACTTCCTGCCCCAGCATCTCGGCATCAAGAAGGACTACCACGGCCTCTCGCACCACGGCAACGATCCCGAGTCGATCGCCCACCTGATCAGCCTCGAGCGCTACCAGATCGCGCAGTATGGCAAGTTCGTGGGTCGCCTTGCGCAGCTGAACGACGGCGACGGCACCCTGCTCGACTCCACCACCGTGCTGTTCGGCAGCGGCATGGGCGACGCCAACTCGCACCGGAACTCCGACCTGCCGATCTTCCTCGCCGGCGGCGGCTACAAGCACGGCTCCTTCCGCGAAGTCTCGCGCGAGGTGAAGCACAAGGTGCCGCTCTGCAACCTCTACGTCGACATCGCCCAGAGGATGGGCGTCGAGACGGCGGCCTTCGGCAGCAGCACGGGGCGTTTCGCCTGAGCCCGGCGCCCCGCGGTCGTGAGCCTGCTTCCGGCATTCCGCACCTGGGCGTCCCGCCGGCCGACCTGGCTGGCCGGGTCCGCGCTCCTGCTGGCCGGCTCCCTGCCCGCCGCCGAGACGCCCGCCAAACAGGTCGAGCAATTCCTCAGCCGCTACTGCCTGGAATGCCACGACGCCAAGGTCCATAAGGGCGACCGCAGTTTCGAACAGTTCGCGCTGCCGTTGAAGACCTTGCCGGCGGTGATCGAGGCGCGTGACATCATCGACCAGCTGACCCTGCGCGAGATGCCGCCCAAGAAGGCTGATCAGCCCACCGATGACGAACGCCTCGCCGCCATCCGCACCCTGCGCGCCGGCACCGCCGCGGCCGAGGTTTCGCTCCGGAGCACCGGCTCGCGGACGGTCCTCCGCCGGTTGTCCAACCGCGAGTACGAGAACACCCTCGCGACCTTGTTCGGCCGCCGCGTGGACACCCTGGGACTGACCGCCGACTTCCCGAAGGAAAAGACCGTCCGCCACCTGGACACGATCGGGCAGTCGCTGGTGACCTCCGGCTTCCTGGTCGACCAGTATTTCCTGGCTGCCAACCGCCTCGTCGAAACCCGCCTCGGCAAGCCGGCCACCGCGCCGCAGACCTGGCGGTTCAACAAGAATTTCATCCAGTACGAGGAGCTGCAAGGCTCGCACAAGAGCGCTTTCAACTTCCGCTACCTCAACCTTTACGAACAGCCGAACACCGACACCCGCCAGGGCGGCTACGGACACATCGAGGACTTCCGGCAGGGCGTACCGGTCTCCGGCCTCTACGACCTCGAGGTCGAGGCGACGGCCATGCATCGTGATACCCATTACGACCCCGCCATCTTCGGCATCGACCTCTCCGAGCCTTTCATCCTCGGCGTCGTGCCGGGCGATATCACCAAGGGCCACATCCATTACCCGCAGGCCATCGAACCCTTGCTCGCGAGCAGCGTGGTGCCCGACAACACGCCCACCCGCCTCAAGTTCCGCGTCTGGCTGGAGGCCGGCCAGACCCCGCGCTTCATCTTCCCGAACGGGCCGTACGAATCGCGCGCCTCGGTGATCACCATCAACAAGCGCTACGAGAAGGAGTTCTCGACGCCGGTCGGCTCCTCCGGCGTCGGCCGCTCGCACATCCTCCGGGAAGGCAAGCTGCCGCATATCCGCATCAGCGAGATCGTCGTCCAAGGCCCCGTGGCCGAGCCGGCAGGCGGGGCCGAGGAGGTCGCTGTCTTCGGCCCGGAAGGCTTCCAGGCGGGGCGCGCCCTCGACCAGTTGTTCGCCTTCGCGACCAAGGCCTTCCGTCGCCCGCTGCAGGAGGCCGATCGCGCGCCCATCCGCAAGATGTACGCACAGCGGCTCGCCGAGCAAGCCAGCCCGCGACAGGCGGCGCTCGACGCGGTGAAACTCATCCTCTGCTCCCCTTCCTTCCTTTACCTGAGCGAGGTCACCCGGGAGGACGACCGTCGCCTGCGCCCGCATGACCTCGCCACGCGCCTCGCCTACGCCCTCTGGGCCACGCCCCCCGACGAGGCCCTCTTCGCCTCGGCGACCTCGGGCAAACTCACCGAGGACGCGGAGCTGAAAAGGCAAATCGACCGCCTGCTGGCCGACGCCAGGCTGGACGGCTTCATCGACGGCTTCCTGGATAGCTGGCTGAACCTTCGTGAGCTCGGCGGCATGCCGCCGCCCCGGGAGACGAACCGGGCCTACTATGCCGAGGACCTGCCGGCGTCGATGAAGACCGAGGTGCGCCTGTTCTTCCGTGACCTGCTCGCGTCGAACCGGCCGGTGACCCAGTTCCTGCGCGCGGACCACACCTTCGTCGACAAGAAACTCGCGAAGCTCTACGACCTGCCCGAACAGAAGACCCTGCGTCTGGCCGACGGTTTCCGGAAAGTCAGCCTCCAGGGCGACCCGCATCGCGGCGGCCTGCTCGGCATGGCAGCGGTGCTGACGGTCAGCGCCAACGGCGTCGAGACCTCGCCCGTCACCCGCGGCGCGTGGGTCAGCGAGAACATCCTCGGCATCAAGCCCCCGCCCCCGCCGGACGTCGTCCCGGCCATCGAACCGGACGTCAGCGGCGCGACCACGATCCGCGAGCGCCTCGCCAAACACCGCAACGACCGGGCCTGCGCCGAGTGCCATCGCAAGATCGACCCCCTCGGCTTCAGCCTGGAGTCCTTCGACCCGGTCGGTCGCTGGCGCGTGAATTACGCGAAGCCGAAGAAGGGCCCCGCGCCGAAGATCGACTCCTCGGGCGAGTTCGCCTCCGGCGAGACCTACCGGGACTTCGCCGGCTTCCGCGACATCCTGCACGACAAGCGCGAGGAGATGTTCACGCGCCACCTGATCCGCTCGCTCCTCGCCTACGGTACGGGTCGCCTGATGGAGCCGGCCGACGAGTTCGCCGTCGACCGCATCTACGCGAAGGCGAAGGAAAAGGACCTCGGCCTGCGCGACATCGTGGTCGAATGCCTGACCAGCGACGTCTTCCGTTCCCGCTGAGGGCGACGCACTGGCCGACCCCTTGGGGCCGGCAGGCTTCACCGAAGGACCCATCCTGACCGCAAGCAGGCCCGAAAGCGGCCTTGAGGCCCCATCGACCCCTCGCTAAACAGACAGCACCCCATGAAGTCGCCCTTATCCCTCGGTCTCGCCCTGCTGCTGCTCACGCTAACCGCAGACGCCCGGCCCCCGAACGTGATCTTCATCCTGACCGACGACCAAGGCTGGGGTGACGCCAAGTTCGCCGGGCACCCCTACGTGAAGACCCCGAACCTGGATCGGCTGGCCAAGGAGGGAACGTGGTTGCGCCAGTTCTACGTCGCCGCGACGGTCTGCTCGCCCAGCCGGGCCGCTTTCCTGACCGGGCAGGTCCCGGCCCGCTTCGGCATCCATGGGCACTTCGCCGACCACGCCCAGAACGCCGCCCGCTCCATGCCGAACTGGCTGGACCCCGCGGTCACCACCCTGCCCGACCTTCTGAAACAAGCCGGCTACGCCACCGCGCACTTCGGCAAATGGCACCTCGGCCATGGGACCGGCGCACCCGCGCCCGAGGCCTACGGGATCGACGTCTCCAAGACACAGAACTCGTCCGGCACGCCGCTGGGCGACGAGGGTAAGGAGCCCTATTTCCGCGCCAGGTCCACCGCGCTGATGGTCGACGAGACGATCAAATTCGCCAAAGCGAACAAGGAGAAGCCCTTCTATGTGAACCTCTGGACGCTCGTGCCGCACGCCGCGCTGAAACCCACCCCGGAACAGCTCGCGGTCTACGCCGACCTCCGACCCAAGGCCGATGATCCCGCCTTCGGCGAGTGGACCCGCCAGTATTACGCCAACGCCAAGGACCTGCGGTCACAGATGCAGGTCTTCTGCGCCTCGCTCACCGACCTCGACACCCAGATCGGACGTCTGCTCGATGCCCTCGACCAGCTCGGGCTGACCAACGACACCCTGATTTTCTTCTCCAGCGACAACGGCCCCGAGGACTATCGCGTCAGCAACGCCGCCAACGCCGGGGTCGGGAGCGCCGGTCCCCTGCGCGCCCGCAAGCGCAGCATGCACGAGGGCGGGATCCGCACCTTCGGCCTCGTCCGCTGGCCGGGCAAGGTCCCCGCCGGGCGGGTCGAGGAGAACGCCGTGGTCGGCGGCGTCGACTTCCTGCCCACCATCGCCACCTTGGCCGGCGTCAAACTTCCCGCCGACCTCGCCACGGACGGCGAGGATCGCTCGGCCCTCTGGCTGGGCGGCCAGGCCGCCCCCCGCCGGGCGCCCTTGTATTGGGAATGGCTCTCCGGGGTCCAAGGCCCGCAGGATGGCTACCAGCCGCCGCCCCTCTGCGTACGCGACGGCGATTGGAAGCTCTTCGTCGACCATTCGGGCAAGAACGCCCAGCTCTTCGACATCCCCAAGGACCCCGGCGAACAGCGTGATGTCGCCGCCCGGCATCCCGATGTGGTCAAGACGCTGACCGAGAAGGCACTCGCCTGGGCCAAGACCTTGCCCGCCAGTCCGGCGCGCGATAAGTTCATCGCCAACGGGCACCCAAGCCAAGCCGTCGAAGTCCGCGCCCGCCAAGGCCAAGAAGACGCTGGATCGGCCGAAGATCTTCGACGGGTGGGACAAGGATAAGGACGGCTTCCTCGCCAAGGACGAATTCATCCCGCACATGGCCGACCAGGCCGACGCCCCTGCCCGCTTCATCCGTTTCGATCTGGACAAAGACGGAAGGCTTTCGAAGGAGGAGTTTGTCCGCGCCGGCAACTGAACGTCCCATGGTCGCCGCCACCCGCCTCCTGCGCCTCGCCGCCGCCGCCACCGCCTGGGCTCTCGTCGGCTGCGCGACGCCGGAGACCTTCTCGGTCCGCGAGGACTTCGGGCCGGGCTTCGACGCGAAGAAGTTCCTGACGCCGCTCCCGAACAAGAACACGTCGGTCCGCGACGGCGTGATGTGGACACGCGGATCCAGCGGCGGCAAATACCCGCCGATGGTCTACCTGGCGCTGGCCGGCAAGGACCTCACGCTATCCTTCCGCTACCGCCACCTCGAGAACGGCGGCATGCTCTGGCTCTTCGTCGACGGCGACGACGGCTATGGCTCGGTCGACCACATGCTCCGCGTCCGCCTCAACCGCGACTCGGTCGTGCTCGAGGTCGACGCCCACACCCTCGACCCGAAGCACCCGCTGCGCCAGAACACCCGCGAGGCCGATCCGGTGAGCAAGGCCTACCGCACCAACGAACACTTCCCCTCCGAGAAGGTCGACCTGTCGGCCAACGCCTGGCGCACGGTGCGGCTCGCCTTCAAGGGCGACAGCGTGGACATGTCCGTGGACGGCCAGTGGGCCCGCACGCTCAGGCGCCCGAACTTCGACGCCCCCAAACGCAAGTTGCTCTGGATGCAGAACGGCGGGGCCGCCGGTATCGAGATCGACGATGTCGTCGTGCATCCGACCCCCTGAGCCAGGCCGCGCCGAACTTTCCCCGCCCACCCGATGGCACCCCACCGAATCCTCCCCCTCCTCGCCGGCCTGCTCGCGCTGGCGCCGCTCGGCGCCGCCGACAAGCCGAACATCATCCTGATCCTCGCCGACGACCTGGGCGGGCGCGACCTTGCCTGCTTCGGCAGCAAGTATCACGAGACACCCAACCTCGACCGACTGGCCGCCCGCGGCGTCCGCCTGACGCAGGCTTATTCGGCCAGTCCGCTCTGCTCTCCGACCCGCTCGAGCATCCTCGTCGGCCAATACCCGGCGCGCACCGGCATCACCGCGCCCGTCTGCCACCTCCCGGCCGTGCAGTTCGAAAAGCAGCTGGAACCCGGCAACGTCAACAGCCGCCTGGTTGTCGCCCAATCGGTGACGCGCCTCAAGCCCGACTACCATACGCTGGCCGAGGCGCTCAAGGCCTCGGGCTACGCGACGGCGCACTTCGGCAAATGGCACTTGGGCCACAACCTGAAGGCGGGCGACGCCTACGAGCCGCGCGACCAAGGGTTCGACCTCGACTGGCCGCATACGCCCAAGGCGCCGGGCCCCGGCGGGGGCTACCTCGCCCCCTGGAAGTTCATCGGCGATCCGGAGATCAAGGACGCCGCCGGCCGGCACGTTGACGAGCGCATGGCCGACGAGGCCGGCCAGTTCATCCGCGCCAGCAAGGGCCGGCCGTTCTTCGTCAACTTCTGGCTCTTCTCCGTGCACTCGCCGTGGAACGCCCGCCAGGACTACATCGAGCACTTCAAGCAGAAGACCGACCCCGCGAACCCGCAGAAGAACCCGCTGTACGCCGCGATGGTGAAGAGCCTCGACGATTCGGTAGGCCGGCTGCTGAAGCATCTCGACGACTCCGGCGAGGCGGACAACACGATCATCGTCTTCTGGTCCGATAACGGCGGCTACGCCTACCCACCCAAGCAGACCGATCCCGCGGGGTTCGCCGAGATCCCCGCGACGAGCAACCTGCCTTACCGCAGCGGCAAGGCCTCGCTCTACGAGGGCGGCACCCGCGAGCCCGGCATCGTCGTGTGGCCGGGCAAGGTGAAGCCCGGCACCACCGCCGACTTCCTGATGCAGTCCGTGGATCTCTACCCCACGCTCATCCGCGCCGGCGGCGCCTCCCCGCGACCCGACCAGAAGGTGGACGGCCTCGACCAGACGGAAGCGCTCCTCGGCGGCGCCTCGCCCCGCGACCGCGTCTTCTGCCACTTCCCGCACGGCAACGCCGCCCGCGACTCCGTCATGGACGGTTTTTACGCGGGGACCTATGTGCGCAAGGGTGACTGGAAGCTGATCCGCTTCTACGCCCGCAACGCGGACGGGACCGACGAGCTCGAGCTCTACGACCTGAAGAGCGATCTCGGCGAACGCCGTAACCTCGCGAAGGAGCAACCGGGACGCGCCCAGGAACTCAACGGGCTCATCGATGGCTTCCTGAAGGACACCGAGGCGGTGATTCCGAAGACGAATCCTAATTTCGGAAAGGCCGCGCCCAAGACTCCCGCCAAGAAGACAGCCTTGGCGCCCGACGACCTTCCCGGCGGCTGGAAGAACCGCGCCGGTCCGGCCGCGGTGCGCGAAGGGGCGCTCCACGTCGAGTCCAAGGGGGCCGGCTCCTTCCTCGGCGTCGGGGCCGGTCTCCCCGCCGGCCCGGCCAAGTTCACCTTCCGGATCCGGGCCCCGCAGGCCGGCGAAGGCCGGATCGCCCTCCTGGGTGCGGCGGGCGGAGCCGAAATCCTCTCCGTGCCCTACCGGACCTCCGGCGAAGCCGTCTGGCAGACCATCACCGTGGAGCTGAACGCCAAGCAGGACGCCGCCATCCTCCGGCTTTACTTACCCGCGGGCTCCGCCGCGGTCGACCTGGATGACCTCGTCCTGACCGCCGGCCAAGGCAAGCCGCGGCGCTGGGAATTCTAGGTCGGACCCGGGTCGGCGAGGCGAACCGCGACCCGGGCGGAACATCCGTCCGCCTTTGGCCATCCCAAGGGAGGTAATCTCCGAATCCGGCTTCCCCTCGGCCGATTCCCCCCTTTATTTCGCTACTACCCCTTCCCATGCGTAAGCCCTGCCTGGCGCTCCTGCCTTTCCTGATGAACTCGGCCTTCGCCGCCGACTCGTCGAGTTCAACCGCGACATCCGTCCGGTGCTCGCGGACAACTGCTTCCACTGCCACGGTCCCGACCCCGGCACCCGCAAGGCGGGCCTGCGGCTCGACACCGAGGCCGGCTTCTTCGCCGCGCGCAAGGACAAGGACGGCAAGGAGGAGCCGCCGACGATCATCAAGGGCAAGCCGGACCAGAGCACGCTTTACCGCCGCCTGCTCTCCAAGGACGAGGATGAGGTCATGCCGCCGCCGGAGACGCATAAGAAACTGAAGCCGGAACAGATCGCCCAGATCAGGAGTTGGATCGAACAAGGCGCCCCTTGGCAGCCGCACTGGTCCTTGCTGCCCCCCGTCGCGGTTACCCCGCCCACGCCCAAGAACGCCGGCTGGGCCAAGAACCCGATCGACCGGTTCGTACTCGCCCGGCTCGAAAAGGCCGGCCTCGCGCCCGCGCCCGAGGCGGATGCCCGCACCTTGATCCGACGCCTGTCCCTCGATGTGACGGGCCTGCCGCCCTCCCCAGAACTGCTGGCGAAGCATCTGCCCAAGGACGGCGAGAGGCTCTCCGACGGCCAGGTCGGCGCCTTGGTCGATGAGCTGATGGCCTCGGCGGCCTACGGCGAGCACCGCGCCCGCTACTGGCTCGACGCCGCCCGCTACGCGGACTCGCACGGCCTCCACTTCGACAACCCCCGCGAGATGTGGCCTTACCGCGACTGGGTCGTGAAGGCCTTCAACGCCAACCAGCCGTTCGACCAGTTCACGGTCGAGCAGATCGCGGGCGACCTGCTGCCGAACCCGACCGAGTCGCAGCTGATCGCCACCGGCCTCCAGCGTTGCAACGTCACCACCAACGAGGGCGGCACGATCGTCGAGGAGAACCTCGCCAACTACGCGGCCGACCGCGTGCAGACGATGGGCTGGGTCTACTTCGGGCTCACGACCAACTGCGCGCAGTGTCACGACCACAAGTTCGACCCCATCACGACAAAGGACTTCTACTCGCTGGCGGCCTTCTTCCGCAACACCACGCAACCAGGGCTCGATGGCAACGTGAAGGATGGCCGCGGCCCGGTCATCTACCTGCCCTCGGACGCCGACCGGCCCCGCTTCAAGGCCCTGCCGGCCGAGATCGAGACGGCCAAGAAGTCGGCCCAGGAGACCCGCGCCCTCGCCCAGAAGGATTTCGACGGCTGGCTGGCCAAACTCAAGCCGGCCGACCTCGAGCAGGACATCCCGACCAAGGGACTGCTGGGCCGCTTCGCCCTCAACGAAGGCAACGGCACCCCCGCCCAGACCCGGGCGACCGGCCCGCTCACCTGGACCAAGGACGGACAGCTCGGCCCGGCGCTCGCGCTGAAGAAGGGCGCCAACCTCGAGCTCGGGGAGGCCGGCAACTTCGACACCAAGAAGCCCTTCACCGTCGGCGGGTGGTTCCGTCCGGCCAGGTTGCAGGGCACCCAGGCGCTCGTCGCCCGCATGGACGACCCCAAGGCCGCGCAAGGCTGGTCCCTGTTCCTCGCCAACGCCAACTACGGCTTCTACCTGATCAGCCAGTGGCCCGACGACGCCATCAAGGTGACGACCGCGAAGCCCCTGGCCAAGAAGGACACCTGGCAGCACGTGCTCCTGACCTATGACGGCAGCGGCAAGGCCGAGGGTATCCGTCTTTACGTGGACGGCGCGATGGTCCCCCTCAACCTCGAGGTCAACAAGCTCCGGACCGCCAGCCAGTCGAAGACTCCCACCCGCCTCGGCCAGCGCAGCGCCAGCGAGTTCTTCGAAGGCTCCGCGCAGGAGGTCCGCTTCTATGGGCGCGACCTGAGCGGTGCCGAGGCCTTCGCCCTCGCCAAGGTCGACGGGGTTCGCGCGAAGGTCGCCGGTAAGCTCGCCGGCAAGGACCGGGCCGCCGTGCTGGACTACTACCTGGGGGTGCGCCGGCCTGACGTGCTGGCGATCGCGAATCGCCAGACCACCCTCGAGGCGGAGTTCAAGGCGATCCAGGCGCGCAGCCCGCTCACGCATATCCAGGAGGAGCGCAAGGACATGATGCCGATGGCCAGCATCCTGCTGCGCGGCGCTTACGACAAGCCAGGCGAGAAGGTGGCCGCCGAGATCCCCGCGGCCCTCGGCAAGCTGCCCGCCGACGCCCCGAAGAACCGCCTGGGGCTCGCCCGCTGGCTGGTCAGCGAGCAGAACACCTTGACCGCGCGCGTCACCGTCAATCGCCTCTGGCAGGAAGTGTTCGGCCAGGGCCTCGTGAAGACCTCCGAGGACCTCGGCATCATGGGGATGCCGCCGACGCACCCCGAGCTGCTCGACTGGCTCGCCGTCGAGTTCCGCCGGACCGGCTGGAACGTCAAAGGCTTCCTGCGCCTGGTCCTGACCTCGGCGACCTACCGCCAAGCGGCGATCCAGACCAAGGAAAAGATCGAGAAGGACCGCGATAACAGCCTGCTGAGCCGCGGCCCTCGCTTCCGCATGGATGCCGAGATGATCCGCGACCAGGCCCTGGCGGCCAGCGGCCTGCTCGCCACCCGCATGGGCGGACCCGGCACCAAGCCCTATCAGCCCGAGAACATCTGGGAAGTCGTCGGCGTCGGCATCCAGGCCTACCGGCCCGACAAGGGCGAGAACCTCTACCGGCGCTCGCTTTACAACTACTGGCGGCGCATGGCCCCGCCCGCCAGCCTCGACCTGTTCAACGCGCCGTCGCGCGAGGTGAGCTGCGTGCGCCGCGACCGCACCAACACCCCGCTTCAGGCGCTCGTGACGCTCAACGACCCGCAATACGTCGAGGCCGCGCGCCTCCTGGCCCAGCGCACCCTGCTCGGGGCCAAGGACGATGGCTCCCGTCTCCAGACCGCGGCCCTGCGCGTGCTGGCCCGCCCGCTGAAGCCCGCCGAGCTCGGTATCCTGCAGGCCAGCCTCGCCCAGCTCCGCGCCCACTATGCCAAGCAGGTCGCCGACGCCGACGCCCTGCTCAAGGTCGGCGACACCCCGCCCGACCCCGCCCTGCCCAAGCCGGAGCTCGCCGCCTGGACGATGCTCTGCAACCAACTCCTCAACCTGGACGAAGTCCTCAACAAATAAGCCCATGTCCATCCTCCACGAGTGGAACAACCTCCAGACCCGCCGCCGCTTCCTCGGTCGCGGAGCCAACGTCCTCGGCGCCGCGGCTCTGACGTCGCTGCTCGGACGCTCGCTGGCCCACGCGGCCCCGGGGGCCATGAGCACCCAGCACCTCCCCAAGGCCAAGCGCGTCATCTACCTCCACATGGTGGGCGGCCCCGCCCAGATGGACCTGTTCGACCATAAGCCCGGCATGCAGGCGATGTTCGACAAGGACCTGCCGCCCAGCATCCGCAACGGCCAGCGGCTCACGACGATGACCAGCGGCCAGGCCCGCTTCCCGATCGCCCCGTCCAAGTATAAGTTCAGCCCGGCCGGCAAGTGCGGGATGTGGATGAACACCGAACTCCTGCCGAACCTCGCGAAGAGCGCCGATGACATCTGCTGGATGCGCTCCCTCAACACCGAGGCGATCAACCACGAGCCGGCCATCTGCGCCATGCAGACGGGCAATCAGATCGCCGGCCGACCCTGCCTGGGCTCCTGGGCCTCTTACGGGCTGGGCTCGGGCAACGACAACCTGCCCTCCTTCGTGGTGCTGATCGCCACGCCGACGAACCGCGACCAGGAACAGGCGATCTCCAGCCGCCTCTGGTCCAGCGGCTACCTGCCGGGCGAGCACGCCGGGGTCTCCTTCCGCAGCAAGGGCGACCCGATCCTGTTCATCAACAACCCGCCCGGCGTGCCCGACGACCTGCGCAAGCAGACCATCGACGGCATCAACCAGCTCAACCGGCTCAACTACGAGGCGGTGGGCGACCCCGAGACGCACACGCGCATCAAGCAGTACGAGATGGCGTTCCGCATGCAGGCGAGCGTGCCCGAACTGACCGACCTGGCCAAGGAGCCGGAGCATGTCTTCAAGCTCTACGGCGAGGAGGCCCGCAAGCGCGGGAGCTTCGCCAACAGCGTGCTGATGGCCCGCCGGCTCGTCGAGCGCGGCGTCCGCTTCGTCCAGATCTACCATAACAACTGGGACCACCATTCCAACGTCAACGGCCGCATGCCCAGCCAGTGCCGCGACGTCGACCAACCCTGCCATGCGCTCATCGAGGACCTCAAGCAGCGCGGCATGTTCGACGACACGCTCATCATCTGGGGCGGCGAGTTCGGCCGCACCATCTACAGCCAGGGCGGTCTCTCCAAGGACAACTACGGCCGTGACCACCACCCGCGCTGCTTCTCCATGTGGATGGCCGGCGGCGGCGCCAAGGGCGGCCAGATCTACGGGGAGACCGACGAGTTCAGCTACAACATCGTCAAGGACCCGCTGCCGATCCGCGACCTGCACGCGACCGTCCTCCACCTGCTCGGCTACGACCACGAGCGCTTCACCTACAAGTACCAGGGGCTCGACCAAAAGCTGACCGGCGTCCTCCCCTCCAAGGTCGTCAAGGCCCTCGTCGCCTGAGCCTGATGTGGCGCGCGTGCTGCCTCGCCCTCCTGGCCGTCCTCCCGCGACCGGCCCGGGCCGGGGAGGCCGACGTCATCGTCTACGGCGCGACGCCCGGGGGCTTCTGCGCCGCCATCGCGGCGGCCCGGGAAGGCGCCAAGGTCATCCTGCTCGAGCCGACCGCGCATCTCGGCGGACTCAGCACCGGCGGGCTCAGCCACTGCGATTCCAACCAGATGCGCCGGGAAACCCTCACGGGCCTCTTCGAGGAATGGCATGCGCGGATCGCGCAGGACTATGTCGCCCGCGGCCGACCGGCCCCGTACGACCCGAAGGACAAGACCCCCGGGATCCGTTGGGTCTTCGAACCGAGCGTCGCGAGCCGCGTCACCCGGGGGATGCTTAAGGAGGCCGGCGTCACCGTCATCACCGGTTGCTCCCTGCGGACGGTGGAAAAATCCGGGCCCCGGATCACCGCGCTGCGGACGACCCAAGGCTCCTTCGCGGCCCGGGTCTTCGTCGACGGCACCTACGAGGGCGACCTGATGGCCGCCGCCGGCGTCTCTTGGGTCATCGGGCGAGAGAGCCGCGCGGAGCACGGTGAGTCCCTCGCCGGCAAACAGTACCCTAAGCCGGCGATGAAGGTAAACGGACTCGACGCGGCGGGCCGGCCGCTGCCGCTGATCACCGGCACGGACGCGGGCCCCGACGCGGCGGGCGACGGTCATGTGATGACTTTCAGTTTCCGGCTCTGCCTCACCCGCGACCCGGCCAACCGGGTGCCGATCCCTGAGCCGAAGAACTACGACCCGGCGAGATTCGAACTGGCCCGTCGTGCGCTCCAGGCCGGCATCCGCGGAGTCGGCTTCGACCTGTACCCGCTACCCGGCAACAAGCTTGACGGTAACAACTCCATCCACGGTCAGGTCTCGCTGGGACTCGTGGGCGGAAGCGACTCGTGGCACAGCGCGGACGAGACGGAACGCGCCCGGATCTGGGAGGAGCACCGGCAGTACACCCTCGAATTCCTCCGCTTCCTGCGGACCGACCCGGCCGTGCCCGCCAAACTGCGGGCCGACTACGCCTCGCTGGGGTTCTGCCAGGATGAGTTCACCGAGACCGGACACTTCCCGCCGGCGCTCTACGTCCGCGAATCCCGGCGCCTGCAGGGCCTCTATGTCCTGACACAGAAAGACATCCTCGAGTCACCGCGCAAGGAAGACCCGGTTGCGATTTCCTCCTTCCCGATCGACTCACACGATTGCCAGCGCGTGGTCCGGCCCGACGGCAGCGTCATCAATGAGGGTACCATCCTGCCCGTCCGGGTGCCGCAGACCGGCGTCGGCTACGCTTACCAAGTGCCTTACCGCGCCCTCTTGCCCAAGCCCGGGCAGTGCGCCAACCTCCTCGTACCGGTCGCGCTCGGCAGCACGCACGTCGCCATGTCCTCCCTGCGCATCGAAGGCGCCTGGATGGCCATTGGGCAGGCCGCGGGGGTCGCCGCCGCCCTTACCGCCCGCGGCGACCGCCCCGTGCAGGACCTGCCTTACGCCGAGTTGCGCGCGCGGCTGCTCGCCCAAGGGCAGACGCTGGAACTGCCGGCCGCGCCCGCCCGCAAGCCGACCCCGCCGGCCGGCCCCAAGGCTCCCGCGACGGCTTCCACGAACCTCACCTTGGACGACCAGGACGCTGAACTCACGGGCCGCTGGACCCGCTCCACGACCTTCAAGCCGCATGTCGGCCAGGGCTACCTACATGATGAGCGGCACGCGGACGGAAAATCCCGGGCCGTCTTCCGTTTCAAAGCACCGGCGGACGGCGAGTTCGACCTGCGCATGGCCTACTCCGCCCACCCCACGCGTGCGCAACGCCTGCCCGTGACCGTGAGCGGCGAAGGTACCGAGCAGCGCTTAGTCGTCGACCAGACCCTCCCCCTGCCCGGCGGCGAGACCTTCCGCAGCATCGGTCGGCTCCGCCTGCGCCAAGGCGCCGACTACGTGCTCACCGTCGTCAACGACGGCGGGCCGGGCTTCACCATCCTCGACGCCTTCGAGCTGCGACCGGCACCCGCCGGCCGCTGAGGCGATGCGTCACTTCGGCGGCGGCAGGTAACGCGCCAGATCACGCATCGCGATCACCTGGCAACCGGCCTCCTTAAGCGCCGCCACGTAAGCCTCGAACTTGGCCGGGTCGGTATTGACCCAAGGATGACGGATATCCGGCACCCCGTGGAAGGTGATCACGGCGACCTTACCGTCGCGCGCCTGGGCGATGGCCGCCTTGAACTGCGCCAAGGTGCTGTCCGGCTTACCATCGAACACCTGCGGCAAGGTCAACGGGTCGTCCTTCGCCGGGTCGAAGACCCGTGCCCCGCCCGCCCGGGCGAAACGGTAACCCCGCTCGCGGAGCACCACCGTTGCCGCCGGGCTGGTCGCATAACCCGGATAAGAAAACGTCGTCGGCTTCGGGATGCCATGCTCGGCGCAACGTTGCTCGATGTGCGCGAGGTCCGCCGCGATCTCCGCCGGCTTCTGGCCATTCACGCCTTTATGGGCCCGCGTGTGGTTACCGATCTCAAAGCCTGCCTCATGCATCGCCTTGATCTGGGCCCAGGTCAGGTAGTGCGTCTTGTCCTGCAGGAACTCGAAGCCCTCGGTGATGTAGAAGGTCGCCCCGAAACCATGCTTCTTCAGCAAAGGGGCCACGAACGTCGCGTGACTGGCCACGGAGTCATCGAAGGTCAGGACCACGAGCCCGTCGGGAATCCGGGCGGCCGGGGCGGCCTCCGTGGCCGGCAGAACCGAGGTCCCAAGGGCAAGGAGGGCCAGGCAAAGCGGGGGGAGGCGCATGGGACGATGGTTATAAGCGAGGGACGAGGCCCGACAAGCCGGATAGACCGGCGAAATGGCGTTGCGGAACGTCGGACGGAACCAAACCTAGGGTCGCCCCGTCCAATGCCCATGCGCCTGCGTCCCGAACTCCTTGCCCTCCTCGCGCTCCCCTTGGCTTCGGCCCAGGAGACGGTCGATTTCGGCCGGCAGATCCGCCCCATCCTATCCGAGAACTGCATCGCCTGCCACGGACCCGACGAGAAAGCCCGCAAGGCCAAGCTGCGCCTGGACGACGAGGCCTCCGCCAAGTCCGACCGAAAGGGCGATATCGCGATCGTCCCGGGCAAGCCCGAGGCCAGCTCGCTCATCCAACGCATCGAGTCCAAGGACCCCGAGGAGGTCATGCCGCCGCCCAAGCAGCACAAGACGATCGCGCCCGAACAGCTCGCGCTGCTGAAGACCTGGATTCGCCAGGGGGCGAAATGGGGCAAGCATTGGTCCTACGAGCCGGTGGCCGCGGTCAAGGTCCCCGCGAACGGCGAAGCCAACCCGATCGACGCCTTCCTGCTCGAGCGTCTCCGGCGCGAGAAACTCGCCTTCTCCGCCCGCGCCGACCAAGCCCTCCTGATCCGCCGCACGGCCCTCGACCTGACCGGACTGCCGCCGACCCCGGCGGAACTCGAGCGTTTCGCCCGCGCCCCGCAAGCGCAGGTGGTCGACCACTACCTGGCGCAGCCGGCTTTCGGTGAGCACTGGGCTCGTGGCTGGCTGGACCTCGCCCGCTACGCCGATAGCGCCGGCTACCCTAGCGACCCGGGCCGCTCGATCTGGGCCTACCGCGACTGGGTCATCCGCGCCTACAACGCCAACCTGCCCTTCGACCGCTTCACCATCGAGCAGCTGGCCGGCGACCTGCTGCCGGAACCCACCCAGGACCAGCTCATCGCCACGGCCTTCCACCGCAACACGATGACACAGAACGAGGGTGGCACCAGCGACGAGGAATTCCGCACGGCCGCCGTCATCGACCGCGTCAACACCACGTACGCGGTCTGGATGGGCACCACGATGGCTTGCGCCCAGTGCCACACGCACAAGTACGACCCGATCACCATCACCGAATACTTCCGCTCCTACGCCTTCCTGAACCAGACGGCCGACTCCGACAAGGGCGACGAACGCCCGACGATGGAGATCCTCACGCCCGAGCAGAAGGCGGCCCGCGCGGACCTGCAGAAGCGCGCCGCCGCCGCGGAGACCGCCTTGGCCACCGTGCGTCCGGAATGGCTGAAGGGCTTCGACGCCTGGCTCGCGACCAAGGCCAACATCGCCGAGAAGAAGGTCGCGGCGATTTTCGCTCTCCCGAAGGAGAAGCGCAACGCGGGCCAGACCAGGCAGCTCCAGGACTATTACGTGCGCAACGTCGCGCCGGAGACCAAGGCCGAGCGCGAGGCCGCGGCCCAGCTCAAGCAGCAGCTGGCCGCGCTGAAGCCTCCGACCGTACCGGTCCTGCAGGAACTCCCCGCGGCCCAGCGACGCAAGACGTTCGTCCAACTGCGCGGCAACTGGCAGGCCCTCGGCGAGGAGGTCAGCGCGGCCGTGCCCGCCGCCTGGCACTCCTTCCCCGAGAAGGCCCCCGTCAATCGCCTCGGCTTCGCCCAGTGGTTGGTCAGCCCGCGCAACCCCTTGACCGCCCGCGTGCAGGTCAACCGCCTCTGGGAGACCGTCTTCGGCGTGGGCATCGTCCGGAGCAGCGAGGAGTTCGGCAGCCAAGGCGACCTCCCCGTGCACCCTGAGCTGCTCGACTGGCTGGCCGGGGAGTTCGTCCGCAGCGGCTGGGACACGAAGCACATGCTTCGGCTGATGTTCACGAGCCGGGCCTACCAGCAGACGTCCGCCAGCGATCCCGCCCTCAACGAGCGCGACCCGGACAACCGCCTCCTGGCCCGCGGCCCGCGTTTCCGCCCATCCGGTGAACTGCTGCGCGACCAGGCCCTCGCCGTCGCCGGACTGCTCAGCAGCAAGATGTACGGGCCGCCCGTGCGCCCGATGCGCCCGGCCTCGGGCCTGACCGCGGCTTTCGGCGGCAGCAACGACTGGACGACGAGCCCCGGCGAGGATGCCCGCCGGCGCAGCGTCTACACGGACACGCGCCGCAACAGCCCCTACCCGAGCTTCACGACGTTCGACGCCCCGAACCGGGAGACATGCACGCTCCGCCGCGGTCGCTCCAACACGCCGCTGCAGGCCTTCGTTACCTTGAACGACCCCGTCTTCGTCGAGGCCAGCCAGGGCCTCGCTCGTCGCGTGCTCAAGGAAGGCCCGAAGGATACCGCCGGTCGCCTACAGCTGGCCTACCGTCTCTGCGTCGCCCGCGGAGCCGACCCGCAGGAGCTCAAGGCTTTGGAGACCTTGCTGCAACGCTCCCTGACCACCTACCGAGCCGACCCCGCCCTGGCCGCCAAGATGGCGACCCAGCCGATCGGAGCCGCCGACAAAGGCGCCGACCTCGCCGAGCTGGCCGCGTGGACGGCGGTCGCGAGCGTGGTGATGAACCTCGATGAATTCCTGATGCGTCGCTGACCATGAGCCACCCCCACCTTCATCCGGTCCGCGAGGCGCAACTGCGCCTCCAGACGCGCCGCCAATTCCTGAGCAGCGCCGGCCAGTTCAGCCTCGGCGCCATCGCCCTGCAGGCGCTCTCGGGCGACACGCTCGCGGCCGCCACCCAACCCGAGAATCCCCTCGCCCCGCGACGCCCCCCGCTCAAGGCCCGGGCCAAGCGCGTCATCTACCTGCACATGTCGGGCGGCCCGCCCAACCTCGACATCTTCGACCCGAAACCGGCCTTGGTGCAGCACAACGGCCAGCCCTGCCCGGACTCCTTCCTGAAGGGCCGGACCTTCGCCTTCACGAGCGGCGTGCCCAAGCTCATGGGCTCGCCGCGCACCTACAAGCAGTACGGCAAGGGCGGGCTGTGGATGAGCGACGCGGTGCCGAATTTCCAGACGGTGGCCGACGACGTGACGCTCCTGCGCGCGATGCATACGGACCAGTTCAACCACGCGCCGGCCGAGCTGCTGCTCTTCACGGGCCACGCCCGCCAAGGTCGCCCCTCGCTGGGCTCCTGGGCCACCTACGGCCTGGGCACGGAGAACCAGGACCTCCCCGGCTTCGTCACCCTGATCTCCAGCGGCACCCAGCCCAGCGGCGGTCAAGGTTGCTGGGGCAGCGGCTTCCTGCCCTCGGTGTACCAGGGCGTGCAGTGCCGCAGCAAGGGCGACCCGGTCCTCTTCGCCAACGATCCGCCTGGCATGACCCGCGACCTGCGCCGGGCCACGCTCGACGCGCTCAAGGACCTCAACCAGCGCCAGCAGGACGAATTGGGGCATGCCGAGACCGTCACCCGCATCGCCCAGTACGAGCTGGCATTCCGCATGCAGACGAGCGTGCCCGACGTCATGGACATCTCCAAGGAGTCCGCCGCGACGCTCGAGGCCTACGGCGCCAAGCCGGGCGAGGCGAGCTTCGCCAACAACTGCCTGCTGGCCCGCCGCCTCGTCGAGAAAGGCGTCCGCTTCGTCCACCTGTTCGACTGGGGCTGGGACTTCCACGGGACCAACCCGCGCGAGGACATCCGCGATGGCCTCACCAAGAAGATGGCCGCGACGGACAAGCCCGCGGCGGCCCTCATCAAGGACCTCAAGCAGCGCGGCCTCCTCGATGACACCCTCATCGTCTGGGGCGGGGAATTCGGCCGGACGCCGTTCCGCGAGGGCCGCACTTCCGGCGGTTCGGTGCTGGGGCGCGACCACTACCCGGACTGCTTCTCGATCATGCTGGCGGGCGGCGGGGTGAAGGGCGGCTTCTCCTTCGGGGAGACCGACGAGATGGGCTTCGCGGGCGTGAAGGACAAGGTGCACGTGCACGACCTGCAGGCGACGATCCTCCACCTGCTCGGCTTCGACCACGAACGCCTGACCTACCGGTTCCAAGGACGCGATTACCGTCTGACCGACGTCCATGGCGAGGTCGTCAAGGCCGTCCTGGCCTGACCCGGCCGCCATTTGCCTCGCAACCCGGGGCGGGCGGGCTTGTCTACGAGGCAAGCCCCACCCCGCCCATGCGCCCCGCCCTCGCCTGCCTCGCCTCGGTCACCGCCCTCGCGGCCGCCGAGGTCACGTTCACCAAACAGACCATCACCAAGGACTTCGTCGCCGAAGGCTGCGCGGTGGCCGACTTCAACCATGACGGCCAGCTCGACGTGGCCGCGGGGCGCTTCCTCTGGCTCGGGCCGGACTTCAAGGAGAAGGTCGCCTACGCGCCGGAGCGCAACAACGCGGGCGGTCCGAGCAAGACGCCGTACAACCCGGCGACGGGGTACTCGGACTACTTCATCCAGTTCGCCTACGACTTCACCGGCGACGGCTGGATGGACCTGCTGGTCTTCGGCCTGCCGGGCGAGCCCGCCTTCGTCTTCGTGAACCCGGCCGGCAAGGGCGGCGACTGGGCCCGGCATAACATCTTCGACGTGGCCGACGGCGAGTCGCCGGCATTCGTCGACGTCAACGGCGACGGCAAGCCCGAGCTGCTCTGCCACACCAGCGACCTCGTGAAGCCGAAGACGGCCAAGGGCGGCAAGTCCGGCGGTCAGTTCGGCTACGCCGAGATCGACTGGAACAACCCGCTGGGCAAGGCGCGCTTCCGACCGATCACGCCCAAGACCCCGGCGAACGACCAGAAGATCTTCAAGTACACCCACGGCTACGGTGCCGGCGACGTCAACGGCGACGGTCGCGTCGACATCCTCGAGAAGGATGGCTGGTATGAACAGCCGAAGGATACCTCCAAGGACACGGACTGGGTCTTCCACCCGGCGAAATTCGGCCAGGGCGGCGCGCAGATGTACGTGCTCGACGTCAACGGCGACGGGCGCAACGACGTCATCACGAGCCTCAAGGCCCACGGTTACGGCCTCTCGTGGTTCGAACAGAACGCCGACGGCTCCTTCACGGAGCGCAAGATCATGGGCGCGACGCCGGCCGAGAACCCGCAGGGCGTGGTCTTCAGCCAGCTGCACGCGATCCAGCTGGCCGATGTCAACGGCGACGGGCTGCCCGACATCGTCACGGGCAAGCGGCGCTGGGCCCACGGCCCCAAGGGCGACGACGAGCCCATGGCCGACCCGGTGGTCTACTGGTTCGAGCTCAAGCGCGACGGCAAAGGCGGCGCGAGCTACGTCACCCATCAGGTCGACCGCGACAGCGGCATCGGCACGCAGTTCTGGACCGGTCCGCTCACGCCGCAGGCCAAGCCCGCGATCGTGACCGCGAACAAGCACGGCGTCTTCGTCTTCACCCAGAAGTAAGCCTCCGCACATACCCGACAGGGGTCAGACCCTATTACTGGGGACTGACCCCATTGTTTTTGCACCAGGGGGATTATACGCCCAACTTACCCACGACCCCATGCGCTCCCTGCTCTGCCTGCTTGCGCTCTGCGCTACCCTCTTCGCCGAGACCATCGCCGACCGTAAAGTGGTGCTGGGACTCATGGACACCTGCGCTCAGGCCCCCAAGACCTACGAAGCCGAGGGCTTCAAGGCGGATGGCCCGATCCGCGCGATCTTCTTCGACTCCCTGCCCCACCAAGGGAAACCCACCCGCGTCTTCGCCTGGATCGGCCTCCCTGCCAAGCGCGAGGGCAAGGTCCCCGGCATCGTCCTCGTCCACGGAGGCGGCGGCACGGCTTACAAGGAATGGGTCCGGAAATGGAACGCCCAAGGCTTCGCGGCCATCAGCATCGCGGTCGAGGGCCAGACGGACGAGGAGGAAAAGCCGGCCGGCAAAGGCCGTAGCGGCTGGGCCCGCCACGCCTTCGCCGGCCCCGCCCGCGATGGCATCTTCGCCGACACCAAGCTGCCGCTGAGGGAACAATGGATGTACCACGCCCTCGCCGACACGATGCTGGCGAACTCGTTGCTCCGCTCCTTGCCCGAAGTCGACGCCACGAAGATCGGCGTGATGGGTGTCTCCTGGGGCGGGGTGATCACGAGCACGGTCCTCGGGCTCGACGACCGCTTCGCCTTCGGCATCCCGACCTACGGCTGCGGCCATCTCTTCGACGCCGAGAACCACTGGGGCCGGGCACTGCATGACAACGAGGGCTACCGGCAGGTCTGGGACGGACTGAACTACGCCGACCGCGTGAAGATGCCGGTGCTCTGGCTCTCCTGGCCGCAGGACGCCCACTTCCCGCTCGGCTGCCAGGCCGAACACTACCGTAAGGCCCCCGGACCGCGCATGGTCTCGCTCATCACGAAGATGGGCCACAGCCACCCCGCCGGCTGGAACCCGCCCGACAGCTACGCCTTCGCGAAGAGCGTCGTCGAGACCGGCAAACCCTGGGGCAGCTCGCCTTCGGCCAGGACCCAGGACGGCACGGCCATCGCCGTCTTCCATTCCTCCAAACCGCTCACGCGTGCCGTGCTCGTCTCGACGACCGACAAGGGCTTCACCGGCACGCGTAAATGGGTCGAGACGCCGGCCATGGCCGCGAGCGGCGGCGGCGGGACGACCGCCTCCGCCCCCCTGCCTCCCGGGACGACCGCCTGGTATATCAACGCCTACGCCGGCGACCTGACGCTCACCTCCGATTACCAGGAAACCCGATGAAGCCATCCCTGCGCCATCTCCTCGCCCTCTTGCTCCTACCCGTCGCCCTGGGCGCCGCCGAACCGACCAAGCCCAATATCCTCGTCATCCTGGCCGATGACCTGGGCTACGGGGATATCCGCGCCTACAACCCGACCCGCGGCAAGATCCCGACGCCGCACCTGGACCGGCTGGCCGCCGAAGGCATGCGTTTCACGGACGCGCACTCGTCCTCCGGCGTCTGCTCACCCTCGCGCTACGCCCTGCTGACGGGTCGTTACCATTGGCGGACGCGTCTCCAGAACGGCATCGTCGGGGTCTTCGGCGAGCCGCTCATCGCCCCCGACCGTTTGACCATCGCCAGCCTCGCCAAGCAGCACGGCTACCGGACCGCGGCCATCGGCAAATGGCACCTCGGCTGGGATTGGCCGATCGCCGAGGGCGACCGGGCGCTGTTCCGCGGCACGAAGGAAAACGACGCCGCCGCACCGGAAACGAATCGTGCGGCTTGGGCGAAGGTGTTCGGCCAACGGATCGCAGGCGGACCGACGACCCGGGGCTTCGACCGCTACTTCGGGACCGACGTACCGAACTGGCCGCCGTACTGCTTCATCGAGGATGACCGCACCGTCGGTATCCCGAGCGAATTCCTGCCCAAGGAATACTTCCGCGACCACCTCGCCAGCCTGCCCGGCCCCGCCCTGCCGGCCTGGAAGTTCGAGCGCATCCTCCCGACGCTGACCGAACGGGCGTGCGCATTCGTCACCGAATCCGCCCGCGCCTCGCAACCCTGGCTGCTCTACCTCCCGCTGACCACGCCCCACACGCCGCTGGCGGTCAACGCCGAGTGGCAAGGCAAGAGCGGCCTGAACAACGCCGCGGCCGACCTGATCATGGAGACCGACGCCGCGATCGGCAAGGTGCTCGCCGCGCTCGAAGCCAGCGGTGCGGCCAAGGACACGTTGATCATCTTCACGAGCGACAACGGTTTCGCGTCCTACGTCGGCGTCAAGGACCTCGAGAGGCAAGGCCACTTCCCCAGCGGCCCGCTGCGCGATTATAAATCCTCGGTGCACGAAGGGGTCACCGCGAGCCTTTCATCGTGCGCTGGCCCGGCAAGGTCGCCGCGGGTGCGACCTGCGGGCAGCTGGTCCATCAGGCCGACGTCCTGGCGACCTTGGCCGAGATCTTCGGCGTGACGCTGCCGCCGAACGCCGGCGAGGATAGCTTCAGCTTCCTGCCCCTGCTCAAGGGCGCGAACCAACCGACCCGGACGCAGGCGATCAGCTGCGCCGCGTCCGGCGTGCCCGGTCTCCGGGTCGGCGACTGGAAGTACATCGCCACGCAGCCGGCCCAGCTATACGACCTCGCCACCGACCTCGGGGAGACCCGCAACCTGGCGACGCAGGAGCCTGGACGGGTGGCCGAGATGCAGGCGCTGCTCGAGAAGTTGATCGCGGACGGCCGCTCCACCCCGGGGGAGCCGCAGAAAAACGACGTCCGGGTCGTCCGCTTCCCCCGCGAGCCGGGTGCGAAAGCACCCAAAAAGAAGGGCTCCTAAGCCACGGCTTGACCCCTCCACCCTCCTTGCGAACTTAACCTTAACCATGAAAGCCCTGCCCTCCGCCCTCCTCGCCGTCCTCGTCCTCGTCGGCTGCCAGACCCGCGAACCGCTGCCTCGCAAGTTGGCTGTCGGCGCCAACCCCGAAAGCGTCACCCGTGGCTTCGACGGCGACTTGTTCGTCTCGATCATGGGTCCGTCCCGCAAGGCCGGCGACGGCGACGGCAAGGTCGTCCGCGTCCACGGCGAGACCGTGACCGACTTCACCACCGGCCTGAACGACCCGAAAGGTATCGTCTTCGCCGGCGGCAAGCTGATCACGGCGGACTTCGATACGGTCTGGCAGATCGACGCCCAAGGCAACAAGACCATCCTCGCCGGACCTAAGGACTTTCCCCAACCGCCCGCATTCCTCAACGACGTCGAGGTCATGCCTGACGGCAAATCCGTACTCGTGACCGACATGGGCGACGTCGCGAAGATGCGTGACGCCAACAACCAGCTCTGGGCCCGCAACAGCGCCCAGGCCAAGGAGATCAAGGTGATCGCCCGGGTCTACCGGATCAACCTCGCCCCCAAGGTCACCGACCGCGTCAGCGAGGTCATCCCGCCCAACGAGCGCATGCTCAACCCGAACGGGGTCGACGTGCTCAAGGACGGCCGCATCCGTGTGGCCGAGTTCTTCAGCGGCGACGTCCTGGAATGGAACAAGGGCAAGTGGAAAGCCATCGCCAAGGGCCACCGCTCCGGCGACGGCATCGTCCATGACTCCAAGGGTAACTTCTACATCTCCGAGGTGATGTTCGGCAAGGTGACCCGCTACGAGCCGGGCTCCAAGAACCCCAGGCTCCTCTCCGAAGGCCTCGGCCTCAAATCGGCCGCGGACATCTGCGTCGACGAAGCCCACGGCCAGCTGATCATCCCCGACAGCAAGGCCGGCGAGCTGGTGTTCATCGCGCTCTGAACCGACCGATGCGCCCCCTGCTGCCCCTCCTGGCCGTCGTGCTCTCCCTGCCCGTCTTCGCCCAGGACGGCTTCACGCCGCTCTTCAACGGCAAGGACCTCTCGGGCTGGGACGGCGAGCCCGGTCTCTGGAAAGTCGAGGAAGGCGTGATCGTCGGCACGAGCGAGGTCGGCAAACCGAAGACAAACTCCTTTCTCATCTGGAACGGCAAGGTGAAGGACTTCGAGCTGCGCGCCACGATCAAGGTCGTCGGTGACAACAACTCCGGCGTGCAATACCGCAGCCGCCGCCTGCCGGAGGTGACGCCTTGGACCATCCTCGGCTACCAATGCGACGTCCATCCGACCGACGTCCATACGGCGATGACCTACGAGGAACGCGGCCGCGGCATCTTCGGCTACAACGGCGTCGACGTGGTCATGGATCCGTCGGGCCAGCGCTGGCAGGTCGGCGAACGCCCGCGCGTGCAGGCCGACATCGCCCACTACAACGAGTTCACGGTCATCGCCCGCGGCAATCGGCTCGAGCACAAGGTCAACGGCCAGACGACCTCGGTCTTCATCGACCACGACGAGAAGAACCGCGCCCTCGAAGGCCTCATCGCCATCCAGCTTCACGCCGGCAACCCGCATAAGACTTACGTGAAGCAGGTCCTGCTCAAGGTCCTCGAAGACGGGCCGGTCCTGCCCTTCGACCAGGCCACCCTCCCCGCGGGCTCCAGGAAAATCGACAAGCCCAAGGTCGTCAGCGCCCAGGGCAAGAACCCGCCCGCCAAGAAGGCTCCGGCCACGAAGTGAGCCCATGCGGGCCTTCTTTTTGCTGCTCTCGGCCTGCTTCGCCGCGCAACTCCCGGCGGCGCGACCGAACATCCTGCATATCCACGCGGACGACCACCGGGCCGACGGCCTGGGCGCGCTCGGCGCGCCGGGACTGCTCACCCCGCACCTCGACACCCTCGTCGCCCGGGGCTTCACCTTCACCCGCGCCTACACCCAAGGTTCGATGATCGGGGCGGTCTGCACGCCGAGCCGGACGATGATGCTCACCGGCCGCTCCTGGCAGCGGATCCCTGGCGCGCCGGGCGCGCGCGCCGACGCCGGCGATCCGACGACCTTCCTGCCCGGCGTGCTGGGGGCGGCCGGCTACCGCACCTGGCACATGGGCAAAGGCGGCAACGCCTTCACCGCCGGACTGCGCGCTTTCCAGACAAGCATCGTCGACGACGGGAAAAAGGAAGGCGATCCCGCGACCGACCGCGCGCACGCCAGCGCCCGTCTCGCCGACCGCGCGATCGCTTTCCTGAAAGAACATGCCGCCCGCCAGGACGCCGCGCCTTTCTACGCCTACCTCGCCCCACCCGTCCCGCATGACCCTCGCTCGGCCGAACCTCGGTTCCACGCGCTGTACGAGCCCAAGAACCTTCCCCTCTCGCCGGCCTTCCTCCCGCAGCACCCGTGGGACAACGGCGAGATGACCGTCCGGGACGAACGCCTCGCCCCTTGGCCGCGCACCCCGGAGGACACCCGCCGACAGACCGCGGACTATTACGCCTGCGTGAGCGGGCTCGACCATCACGTCGGCCGGATCTTCGCGACGCTCAAGGAGACCGGCCAGTGGGAGAACACCATCATCATCTTCTCCGGGGACAACGGCCTTTCGCTCGGCGAGCATGGCCTCTTCGGGAAGCAGAACCTCTACGAATTCGGCGGCATGCACGTGCCGCTGGTGATCGCCGGCCCCGGCATCCCCCATGGTCGCAGCGCGGCGTTCGCTTACCTGATGGACCTGCTGCCGACCCTCGCGACGCTCGCCGGAGCGAAGGCACCCGCGTCCATCGATGGACGCGACCTCACCCCGATCCTCCGGGGCGAGCAGGCGGGCGTCCGGGATGTCGCCTACCTCGGCTACCGCGACTGCATGCGTTCCATCAGCGATGGCCGCTGGAAGCTCATCCGCTACCCGCTGGTGGACCGTACCCAGCTTTTCGACCTGGCCAAGGATCCGCGCGAACTGGCCAATCTGGCGGACCTTCCCGAACACGACGCGACGTTGCGACGGCTCACGGGGCTCCTGCAAGCGGAGATGAAGGCCTATGGCGACACATTTCCCCTGCAGGTGGCCGCTCCGGCCCGGGCGGATTGGAGCCCTCCGCCCGCTCAGTCCGATGGCGCCCAAGGGAAAACCCAACCCGCCCGCAAGCGAAAGTCGGCCGAACCAGCCCCCAAGTAAGCTCGACCGACCCCGGACCGAGGCCCCGGGACCCTGATCTATTTCGTGATTTGCAGGCAGGCGGGTTTGCCTCGTAATCGGCTTACCACATGCGCCCCCTGCTCCCCTTTCTGTTGGCCGCCCTGGCGACCGTCGCCGCCCACGCGGCGCCGGCCAAGCCCAACATCCTCCTGATCATGGCCGATGACCTCGGCTACTCCGATCTGGGGTGCTACGGCGGCGAGATCGCCACGCCGAACCTCGACGCGCTGGCGAAGCAGGGCCTGCGTTTCACGCAGTTCTACAACACGGCGCGCTGCTGGCCCTCGCGCAGCGCCCTGCTCTCCGGCTACTACGCGCAGCAGATCCACCGCGACGCCCTCCCGGGTCTCGGCGGCGGCGCCCAAGGGGTCCGCCCGTCCTGGGCGCGCTTGGTGCCGGAGTTCCTCCGTACCGCCGGCTACCGCAACTACCACAGCGGCAAGTGGCACGTCGACGGCAAGATCCTCCCCACCGGCTTCGACCGTTCCCTGAACATGCAGAACCAGGGCAACTTCTTCACGGCCCGCGGCAACTCGATCGACGACCAGCCGGTGAAGGTCCCCGCGGACGAGCAGGGCTACTACGCCACGACCGCCACCACCGACCATGCGCTGGACTGCCTGAAGGACCACGCCGCCAACCACGCAGGCAAACCGTTCTTCCACTACCTGGCCTACATCGCGCCGCACTTCCCGCTCCACGCGCTACCCGAGGATATCGCGAAATACCGCGACCGCTACCTGGACGGCTGGGACGCGATGCGCACGGCTCGGTTCGCCCGCCAGCAGGCGATGGGTCTGACCAAGACGACGCTCTCGCCACTCGAGCGCGAGGTCGGCCCTCCTTACGCCTTCCCCGCGGCCATCGAGAAACTCGGCCCGGGCGAGGTCAACCGACCGCTGCCCTGGGGCGAACTGACCCCGGAGCAGCGCCGCTTCCAGGCCACGAAGATGGCCATCCACGCCGCGATGGTCGACCGGATGGACCAGGATATCGGCCGCGTCATCGCCCAGCTCAAGGCCATGGGCGCCTACGAGAACACGCTCATCCTCTTCGCCTCCGACAACGGCGCGAGCGCCGAGATCATGGTGCGCGACGGTGGTCACGACCCGCAGGCCCCGATGGGCAGCGCCGCGAGCTACCTCTGCCTCGGGCCCGGCTTCTCCAGCGCCGCCAACACCCCGCACCGCCTTCACAAGACCTGGGTGCACGAGGGTGGCATCAGCACGCCCCTGATCGCCCACTGGCCCGCCGGCATCGCCGCCCGCGGCGAACTCCGCCAAACCCCGGCCCACCTCGTCGACATCGTCCCCACCCTGCTCGAACTCGCGGGAGCGTCGAAGCCGAAGGAATGGCAAGGCCAGCCCATCCCGCCGGCCCCCGGCAAGAGCCTCGTGCCCGCCTTGGCGCAGGATACCGTCATCGAGCGCGAAAGCCTCTGGTGGCTGCACGAGGGCAACCGCGCCCTGCGCGTCGGCGATTGGAAACTCGTCGCCGCCAAGGACCAGCCATGGGCCCTTTACGACCTGCGCACCGACCGCGCCGAGCAACACGACCTCTCCGCGAAGTTCCCGGACAAGGCGAAGGAACTGGCGGACCTGTGGCAGAAGCAGACCGATGAGACCATCGCCCTGGCCAAGCTGACGCAGGACGAGCAACCGCGCGCCAAGGCGAAGACCGCCGCGAAGAAGGCCAAGTGACCCGGATGCGCCTCGCCCTGCCGCTCCTGGGCGCCCTCCTGCTGGCGCTCGCCGCCCCGTCCCGGGCGGCCGAGGCCCCCGCCGTCGTCTTCGACGCCCGCGCCTATGGGGCCGTCGGCGACGATGCCACCGACAACACCGCGGCCTTCTCCCGCTGCCTCGCCGACCTCGTCGCGGCCGGCGGGGGCCGCATGACCATTCCCGCCGGGGTCTTCCGGGGGCGGATCATCGTGCCGCCCGTCGGACGCCCTGCACCCAGTTGGATCTCGGTCGAGATCGTCGGCGCGAAAGAGCCGGTCCCGGTCTTCGGCACGATCGGAGACTTCCCCTTGCGCAACCACGGGACCATCATCAAGTGCCTCGCGGAAACCGGACCCGCGGTCATCTCGGCGCCGCGCCCGGCCGCGCCGCTCTATGGCGGCTTCTCCGCCGTCTTCGTCACCCTCCGCGACCTCGAGATCCGTACCACCGACGATCCCGGCATCGACGGGGTCGACCTGCGGCTGGCGATGCAGGCTAAACTGGAGAACGTCTTCATCAATACCGGCGTCTACAACGTGCGGGCTTCCCGGCCGACCCACGGGACCCGAGGTCTCGTCACCCCCGCCTGCAACAACGCCGCCCTGACCATCCTTCGGCAGGTCGTCGTAACCGGTTACCACACCGGCATCGTCATCAACGAGCATACGGACGCCGACAACCTGGTCGTCGGGAGTAACCTCCGCGGGCTGGAGTTCGCGCAAGCGCACCACGCCTCCCGGCTGGGTCGCGTCGGCGCCTACCGTAACACCTGCCACGTCGCCGTCACGGGGGCGTGCGGCTTCTCCATCGCGCAACTAAACACCGAGTTCCCCGGCCAGGGCCAGACCGACGAGCGCAACGCCTGGCAGACGCTGGTGTGCGACGTCGAGGACCCCCGGAACCTCGCGAAAGCCGACATCGACTTCTGGGCCGTCCAAGGCGGCCTCGGCGCGGTGCCCACGTTCATCGTGCAAGGCGGCGCCAATATCCGAGCCCGCCGCCTCGGCTCGGCCAGATGACTTTCCCTCCCCCTATGCGCTCCCCACGCCTCCTCACCCTCCTGGCCTGCCTCACCCTCGGGGCTTCCCTGCTGGCGGCCGACCTTCGCCTCGCCGCCCCGCTGTCCGACCACATGGTGCTCCAACGGGAAAAGCCGGTGGCCATCTGGGGCTGGGCCGACGCAGGCGAAGCCGTGACCGTGAGCTTCGCTGGCCAGACCAAGACCGCGACCGCCGGCGCCGACGGCAAGTGGACGCTCCGACTCGACGCCTTGTCCGCCTCCGCCGAACCGCGCACGCTCGTCGTCTCCGGCAAAGACGGACGCAGGATCGCCCTGGAGGACGTGCTCGTCGGCGAGGTCTGGCTCGGTTCGGGCCAGTCCAACATGGCGATGAGCGTGCAAAGCTCCAAGGACTTCGAGGCCGAGAAAGCCGCGGCGAAATACCCGCTGATCCGTCACTACCAGGAAGCTTCCGGTCCCGCCGACCAACCCCAGGCCGAAGGCAAGGGGCAGTGGCGGACCTGCGCGCCGGAGACCGTCGGGAGCTTCTCGGCCACGCTCTACTTCTTCGGCCGGGAAATCCACCGGGAGATCGGCGTGCCCGTCGGCCTCATCAACACATCCGTCGGCGGCACGCCGATCGAGTCGTGGGTCGCCGCGGAGGTCCAGAACTCCGCGCCCGCGACGCGCGCGAACTTCGAGGCGAAGACCAAGGCCCACCTCGACTTCGACGCCGCCAAGGCGGCGGCCACCTTCGAGAAACTGGTCGCGGCCTGGAAGGTCGCGAGCGAGAAAGCCAAGGCCGCCGGGAAGGAAATGCCGCGCAAGCCGATCGATCCGGTCGCCAGCCGCAAGTTCAAGGGCGGACCGGCCGCCCTCTACAACGGCAAGGTCGTGAACCTCGCCCCCTACACGCTGCGCGGCATGCTCTGGTACCAGGGCGAAGGCAACGCCGGCAACCCCGGCCTCTATGAGCTGCAGCTCACGCAGCTTGTCACCAGCTGGCGCACGCTCTGGCAGGACGAGGTCCCGTTCGCCTGGGTCCAGTTGCCCAATTACCGCGACTCCGCCTCCGAGAGCTGGCCGCGCGTGCGCGAATCGATGATGAAGGTGCTCGCGCTCCCCAAGACCGGCATGGCCATCACGATCGATATCGGCGACCCCAAGGACATCCACCCGAAGAACAAGCAGGACGTCGGCAAGCGCCTGTCCTACTGGGCCCTCGCCACGGTCTATGACCGCAAGGTGCCCGCGATCAGCGGTCCCCTGCCCGCCGCCCATCACGTGGAAGGCGCCACGATCCGCGTCACACTGCGGCACGCCGACGGCCTCAGGACCCGCGACGGCGCCGCCCCGCGCGGCTTCCAGATCGCCGGCGCCGACAAGGTCTGGAAGCCCGCCTCCGCCCGCCTCGACGGCGCCGCGGTCCTGATCAGCAGCCCCGACGTGCCCGCGCCCGTGGCAGCCCGCTACGCCTGGGCCGAAAACCCGGACGGCAACCTCGTGAACGGCGCCGGTCTGCCCGCGACGAGCTTCCGCACGGACACCTGGCCCGACCCCGCCGCGAAGTAGTCCGACGTCGGCGATTTCCCCTCGCAACCGAGCGGGTTTCGGGCTGTCTTAAGCCTCTTAAGACCCCCATGAAAGCCCTGGCCCTACCGTTGGCGCTGCTGCTCGGCGCCGCCGCCTTCGCCTTGAACAAGGGCAACGCGGGGCCGGACGAGGTCGAGATCAAGTTCGACCTCCCGCCGCCGAAGCCGCTGTCCCCGGCGGAGGAGCTGGCGACGTTCCGGCTGGAGAAGGGCTTCCGCATCGAGCTGGTGGCCAGCGAGCCGATGATCGAGACGCCGGTGGCGATCAGCTTCGACGACCAAGGCCGGATGTTCGTGGTCGAGATGCGCGGCTACATGCGTGACCTCACGGGCTCGACCGAGAAGGAACCTTCCGGACGGGTCTCGTTGCTGACCGACACCGACGGGGACGGCCGGATGGACCGGGCGACCCCTTTCGTCGACCAGGTGGTGATGCCGCGCTCGGTGCTGGCCGTGAACGGCGGGGCGCTGATCGCGGTGCCGCCCGAACTCATCCTCTGCCGCGATACCCGGGGCACCGGCCGGGCCGACAGCCGCACCGTGGTGGCCTCCGACTTCGGGACGGCGGGCGGACAGCCCGAGCACATGGCCAACACGCCGGTGTGGGCGCTGGACAACACCGTCTACGCCGCGGGCTACGGCACCGGCCTGCGCCTCAAGGCGGGAGCCTGGCAGCGCGGTCCCGGACTGGGCCGCGGCCAATGGGGCCTGTGCCAGGACGACTTCGGTCGTCTGTTCTTCAATTACAACTCGGACCTGCTCCGCGCGGACCTGCTGCCGGCCCCCGCCTACGCGCGCAACCCGCTCCTGCGCAACGCGGCGGGCCTGAACCATCAGGTGATGATCGACCAGACGGTCTACCCTTCCCACCCGACCCCCGGCGTCAACCGTGGCTACGACCCGAAGACGCTGCGCGCGGATGGCACGCTGGCCAAGGCGACCGCGACGTGCGGGGCGGCCATCTACCGCGGCGACGCCTACCCCGCCGACTACCGCGGCAACGCCTTCGTGCCCGAGCCGTCGGTGAACCTGATCAAGCGTCTGCTGCTGACCGAGCAGGACGGGGTGATCAAGGCGACGGATGGCGCCAAGAACCGCGAGTTCCTGACCTCGACCGACGAGCGCTTCCGCCCGGTGCAGGTCGTCAACGGTCCCGATGGCTGCCTGTACGTCGTGGACATGTATCGCGGCGTCGTCCAGCACTCGGCCTTCCTCACGCACTACCTGGTCGCCAACATCAAGGCGCGCCAGCTGGAGCAACCGGTGAACCAAGGCCGCATCTGGCGCATCGTGCCCGAAGGCGGCCGCAAGGTGGGCCGGACGACGATCCCGGCCGACGCCGCCGGGCGCGTGAAGCTGCTCGCGCATGCCGATGGCTGGGTGCGCGACACCGCCCAGCGCCTGCTGGTGGAAACCGGCGACACCGCCGTCGGTCCCGCCCTGCGGACGCTCGCGACCGATGCCCAAGCCCCCGCCCTCGGCCGTCTCCACGCGCTTTGGACGCTGGATGGTCTCGGCCTGGTCGACGCCGCGCTCATCCGGGCGACCCTGCGCGACGCGCACCCGCAGGTGCGCGCGGCCGCCGCCCGCCTTGCCCCGCCCGACGCCCTGCCTGACCTCGCGACGCTGACGCAGGAGAAAGACCAACTGGTGCTCACGCACGTCGCGATGCGTCTCTCGGCGATGAACCAGCCGGCGGCCGACGCGGCGCTGGCCGACCTGCTGACCCGTCACGGTGACGCGGCGTTGCTGCGCGAAGCGGCCCTGACCGGGATCCGCGGCCGGGAGACGGCATTGGCCAAGGCGATCGCAAGCCGCGCCGCCGACGCTCCCGCGCAGGCCGCCCTGGAGTCGCTCGCGACGCTGATCGCAGCCGCCAACAAAGCCGGTCCTTTCGAGGAGATGCTCGCCCTTGCGGCGTCGCTCGGGGCGAACCGCGACGCCCAAGCCGCCTTACTGCGGGGCCTCGCCTCCGACGGCAACACTGGCAAGGGTAAGAACGCGAAGGCGGCCGCCCCGAAACTGCTCTGGCTGGCCAAGGAGCCCGCCGCGCTCGCCGCGCTGCCAAACCAGAAGATGCTCGCCGCGGTCACCGCGCGCCTCGCCTGGCCGGGCAAGCCCGGCGCCCCCGCCCAACCGAAGGTCGCCGCCTTGAGCCCCGCCCAGACTGCGCTCGCCGCCAAGGGCAAGGTCACGTTCGACACCCTGTGCGCCGCCTGCCACCAGCCGCACGGCTTCGGCCTCGATGGCCTCGCCCCGCCCTTGGTCGACAGCGACTGGGTGCTGGGCAAACCCGATGCCCTGGTGCGTATCGTCGCCCAGGGGCTTGGCGGCCCGGTGAAGGTCTCGGGACGCACCTGGGACCTCACCATGCCCCCGCTGCCGCAGCTGAGCGACGAGGACATCGCGGGCGTGCTGACCTATATCCGGCGCGAGTGGGAGCACACCGCCTCCCCGGTCGACCCCAAGTTCGTCCATGACATCCGCGCCCAGGACGCCGGCCGCACCCACGGTTGGACGGCCGACGAGCTGCGCCCGCCGACGCGCATCACCACCAAGAAGTGAAGCCGTGCGCGCCCTCGCCGCTTTTCCCGCCATGCGCCCCCTGCTCGCCTGCCTGCTCGCCCCGCTCGCCCTGCTGGCGGCGGAGACCGCGCGCCCGCCGAACGTCATCCTGCTCTTCGTGGATGACCTCGGGTACGCCGACATCGGCCCCTTCGGCAACCAGACCCTGCGCACCCCGCACCTGGACCGCTTCGCCCGGGAAGGCATGCGCTTCACGAGCTTCTACGCGACCCCGGTGTGCTCGATGTCCCGCGCGAGCCTGCTGACCGGTTGCTACAGCGCCCGCGTGAGCATGCCCGGCGTGCTCTTCCCGCCGAACCGGGTCGGCCTGCACCCGGACGAGATCACGCTGGCCGAGGTGGCGAAATCCCGCGGCTACGCCACGATGATGATCGGCAAGTGGCACGTCGGGCATCTGCCGGAATTCCTGCCGACCCGCCAGGGCTTCGACCATTACTTCGGCCTGCCTTACAGCAACGATATGCACCAAGGCCGCCAGGGTTTCCCGCCGCTCCCGCTCTACCGCGATGCGCAGGTCATCGAGACCGAACCGGACCAATCGCAGCTGACGAAACGCTACACGGAGGAGGCCGTCAAATTCCTGCGCGCGCAACGCGACCAGCCGTTCTTCCTCTACCTGCCTTACACGATGATCCACGCCCCCGTGGCGGCCTCGGCCGACTTCAAGGGCAAGAGCGCCCAAGGCGTGCTCGGCGACTCCGTGGAGGAGGTCGACTGGTCCGTGGGCCAGATCATGGCGACCTTGCGGGAGCTGGGCCTGGATGAGCGGACGCTGGTGATCTTCACCTCCGACAACGGGCCGGCCGGACGTCCCGCCCCGCCGTTCTCCGGCAGCAAAGGGACGAACCTCGAGGGCGGGGTCCGCGAGCCGTGCCTGATGCGCTGGCCCGGACGGATCCCGGCCGGCACGACCTGCGACCGCATCGCGGGCAACATCGACGTGCTCCCGACCTTGGCCAAGGTGATCGGGGCGGAACCGCCGAAGGACCGCGTGCTGGACGGGCGCGACCTCTCACCGCTGCTGGCCGACCCTTCCGGCCCGCCCGTGCGCGACACGCACCTCTACGTCACGGCGGGGCAGAAACTGGAGGCGATCCGCCAAGGCAAATGGAAACTCTTCCTGATGGAGCCCGCCAAGCGCAAGGAGGAGCCCCGCCCGGCCGGAGCCTTGTACGACCTGTCGGCGGACCCGGCGGAGCTCAAGGACTTGGCGGCGAAGAACCCGGACGTGGTCGCGACACTGCGCCAGGAAGCGGCGACCCGCTGGGCGGAACTGGAGGCGCATCGCCGTCCGCTCGGTCAAGGCGCGGAGGCTCCGAACCCGCCGGCGGCGCCCACGAAAGCAGCGCCTACCCGGTTGGCCGAGCTCAAACCGGGCGACCGGTTGAAGTCGAACCTGGCTCCCGCGATCGGCGGGCGGGCCTTCACCCTGAGCTGCACGGTGATGACGAAACAGGCGAACACCATCCTGGTCTCCCATGGCGGCGCCTCCCTCGGCTATGCGCTGCACATCCGCGAAGGCCGGCTGACTTTCTCGGTCCGCCGCGCCCCAGGTGAGGACTCCGAGGTATCCCTGCCCGCCGCCTTGGGCGATGGTCCGCATGCGGTCGTCGCGAGCCTGGGCAAGGATGGACGACTGTCCCTGCAGGCCGACGGGCAACCGGCGGTGACGGCGCCCGGGGGCGGACTGATCGGCAAGCAGCCGGCCGAGGACTTCTGCGTGGGGCACGACGCGGCCAACCCCGCGGCCCGCTACGTCTCGCCCGCGCCCTTCCAGGGCACGCTGAGCGACCTGCAGGTTCGCTGAGGTCGCCGACCCTTAAGCCCGCTTAAGGCACGGCCGTCTTGGTGGTTGAGCCTAGGCGGAGGCCGTCTTAACTCCGCGCATGGCTCCCCACCACCCCGCGGCCCCGCGCGCCTGACATGTTCGCCTCCGGCCTGGCCATCTTCTGGGGAGCGCTGCTGCTGTTCCTCGTCCAACCCCTGATCGCGCGTTTCATCCTGCCCTGGTTCGGCGGCGGTCCCGCGGTCTGGACAACGTGCATGCTGTTTTTCCAGGTGCTGCTGCTCGGCGGCTACGCCTACGCTCACTTCAGCATCCGCCGCCTGCGCCCGCGGACCCAGGTCGTCACGCACCTCGGTCTGCTGCTGGTGGCGCTCTGCCTGCTGCCGATCACCCCGGCGGAGGCGTGGAAACCGACCGACGCCGACGCGCCGACGGCCCATATCCTCGGGCTGCTGCTCCGTTGCCTGGGTCTGCCCTACCTGATGCTCTCCGCGACCGGACCTCTCCTGCAGGCCTGGTTCAGCCGCGCCCACCCGGGCGTCTCCCCTTATCGCCTCTACGCGCTCTCGAACGTCGGCTCCCTGCTCGCGCTGCTGGGCTACCCGTTCCTCGTCGAACCAAACCTCACGCGCCACCAGCAGGCGGCGGCCTGGTCGTGGGGGCTGGCAGGCTTCGTCGCCTTGGCGGCCTGGTGCGGGGCGCAGGTCTGGCGAACCGCGGCGACGACCACCGCTCCGACCGAGGCGACGCCGGCGCCGACCGACGACGCCGGCCCCGCGGGGCGACGCTGGTTCTGGTTCCTGCTGCCGGCGTGCGCGGTGGTCCTGCTGCTCGCGACGACGAACACGCTCTGCCAGGATATCGCGGTGATCCCGTTCCTCTGGATCCTGCCGCTCAGCCTCTACCTGCTGAGCTTCATCGTGTGCTTCGACAGCCCGCGCTGGTACCGACGTCGGTTCTGGCTACCGTTGCTCGCGCTGGCGCTGACGGCGAGCGCCGGCGCGCTGCTGGGCCATCATCAGGCGGCGCTGTCCGGCTGCTGGCCGCCGATCCCGTGGCTGGCGGGGCTGACCGCCGACCTCACGATGTACCAGGAGCTGGGCATCCACCTCGCCACCCTCTTCATCTGCTGCATGGCCTGTCACGGCGAGGTCTACCGGCTGCGACCCGCCGCGGACGGACTCACCGGCTTCTACCTCTCGCTGTCCGCCGGCGGCGCCTGCGGCGGCCTGTTCGTCGCCATCGGCGCGCCGCTCCTGCTCGATCAGCATGGCGAATTCCAAGCGGCCTTGCTCCTGACCGCCGTGCTGGTCCTCGGGGTGCTCGCGATCGACGCCGGCAGCCCCCTGCACCATGGCCGTCGGCCCTGGGCGTGGGCGACGCTGGCGCTGGGGACGGCCCTGCTCGCCGCCGGGCTCGGGTATGACCTGCACCGGTCAACCCAAGGGGCCTACGCCCTCTCGCGCAACTTCTACGGGGTGCTGAAGGTGACAGAGCATCACGTGGGTGACCCTTCCGAGCACCGGCTGATCCTCCAGCACGGTGGCACGACCCACGGTCTGCAGTACACCGACCCGAACCTGCGGCACCTGCCGGCGACCTATTACACCGCGACCAGCGGCGTGGGCAGGTTGTTCCAGGCGGACCGGCCGGAAGGCGGCCGCAAGGTGGCGGTGGTGGGATTGGGTACCGGCAGCCTCTCGGCGTGGGGACGGAAGGGCGACCTCTTCCGTTTCTACGAGATCAACGACGATATCGTGAAGCTGGCCCGTGGGACGTTCACATTCCTGCGCGACACCCGGGCCCAGGTGGAGATCGCGATGGGCGACGCGCGCCTGAGCCTCGAACGCGAGGCTGACCAAGGCTACGACATCATCGTGCTCGACGCCTTCAGCAGCGACGCGATCCCGGTCCACCTGCTGACGGACGAGGCGGTGTCGACCTACCTGCGCCACCTGGCGCCGGGCGGCACGCTGGCCGTGCATATCTCCAACCGCTCCCTGAACCTCGAACCGGTGGTGATGTTGCTGGCCCGGAAGCATGGGCTGCAGGCCGCGATCGTCCATGACAGCGACGAGACGGCGGACAACGGCAACCTCGAGACGCTCGGCATCTACGCGTCGGACTGGGTGCTGCTGAGCCGCGACCGCCGCGTGCTCGATCGCCCGACCATCGAGTCGGCCGGGTCGCATGCCCAGCCCATCCCGCCCCGGGTCAGGCTCTGGACGGACGAACAAAGCGACCTCCTGAGCATCCTCCTCACCGAGCCCGGCACCTTCCTGCACTGGTTGAAGAACCTTTGAACCCCATGCGACCGTCCCTCCTCTCCACCCTCCTCCTGACCTGCGCCGCCGCGCTGTTCGCCGCGGAGAGCGCCGGCCCGTTCGCGGCCTGGAGCCGCCACGGCTCGTTGCCGATCCTGACCGACGCCGCCGGGGTCGACCTGCCGGCGACGGAATCGGTCGATGACTTCCCCTTGCTGGTCCGTCTGCACGGCGACTGGTTCCCCTTCGCCGAGGCGAAGGGCCAGGGCGAAGACCTGCGGTTCACGGACAGCCAAGGCCGCGTCTTGCCGCACCAGATCGAGGCCTGGGACGCCGCGGGCGGTACGGCGGCGATCTGGGTACGCATCCCGCGCATCACGGGCCAGCAACGGCAAGCCTTGCGCCTGCACTGGGGCAAGGCCGACGCGACGGACGCCTCCGACGGCGCCGCGGTCTTCAACGAGAGCAACGGTTACCTGACGGTCTGGCACCTCGGTGACCCGACGGCCGACGCCACGGGCCGGCTCCGCGGCAAGGATACGGGCACCCGGGCCACCCCCGGGGTCATCGGCGCCGCCCGCGCGTTCCCCGGCAAGGCCGGCATCTTCGCGGGCGACAAGATCGCGGGATTTCCCACGGGCGACCAGCCGCACTCGACCGAGGTCTGGTTCCGGGCGGCGCAACCCAACGCCAGCGTGGTGGGCTGGGGCAACGAACAGCGCCAGGGCAAGGTCGTGCTGCAATACCGCAGTCCCTCGCACGTGCGCACGGATTGCTACTTCTCCGCCGGCAACGTCCAGAGCCGCCCCTTTCCCGCGGGCGAGTGGGTGCACGTGATGCACGTCTACGCGGGTGACCGCGCGCAGGTCTACGTGAACGGCGAGCCCGCCGGGATACCGGCAGGACGCTCGGGTCCGATGAATCTGACGAGTCCGGCGCGGCTGTGGATCGGCGGCTGGTATAACAATTACGAGTATGTCGGCGAGATCGACGAGGTGCGCGTGTCGAAGGTCGCGAGGTCGGCGGCCTGGGCGAAGCTCAGCCACGCCAACCAAAGACCGCGCCAGACCCTGCACGGCCTCCTGTCGCCGACCGGGACGGGGGCGCCGACCCTGGTTCCCGCCGTGGCCGACGTGCCGGAAGGCGGGCAGGTCCCGCTCACCCTGTCCGCCCCCGGGGCGCAGCGCATCACCTGGTTGCTCGTCCGCGACGGACAGGAAACGGTGCTCGCGACGAACGAGCTGCGCCACGCCTTCGCCGCCGGCCGCACGCAAGGCGACGCCGGCCCGGTGAAAGTCGTGGCCCGCGTGGTCACCGCGGAACGCACCTTTGACGCGACGGCGACCTTGACCGTGCGCGAGGCGATCCCCGAGCCCCGCGTCCGCCTGCAAGCCCCGGGCCGCTGGGACGGCGTCAGCCCGCTGGAGGTCGCCCTGCTCACGGAGAACGCCGCCGCGCTCGCGCAGGCGGGGGCCGGCCGGATCGACGTCCGCTGGCAGGCCGACACCTTCGCCGTGACCCAGGAGGTGCGCGGCACGACGCTGCGCCTGCTGCGCGCCCAACGCGACGGCGAACTCGTCGTCCGGGCGCTGGTCGACAACGGCGGCGCGGCGGTGACGGCGGAGACGAGGATCCAAGTGGTCCGGCCGACCGCTCTGCCGCGCGCGGAACGGGCGACGGAGGCCGAGGAACGGCCGATGGACCACCAGTTCTACGGACGGGGGGCCGATGGGCTGGGCTGGCTGCGCTGCGCCGGCAAGACCGACCGGGCCGGGGCCAAGATCACGCTGACCGTGACAGCCGACGGTCGGCCTTATGCGGAGGAATCCGCCGCGGGCGAAACCTATGCCTTCCGGGTCGGCCTGCGCCCGGGCTTCGTCCGTTACCGCGCGAAACTGACTTCGGAACAGTCGGGGCAGAAAGTCACCTTGCACGAGGCGGACGACCTGGTGGCGGGCCGCGCGTTCGTCATCGTGGGACAGTCCAACGCGGTGGCGACGGATTGGGGCAAGGGCGAAGGAACCTACAGGAGCGACTGGATCCGGACTTTCGGGAGCCCGTCGGCCGGCGGCAAGGAACCGCCGACCTGGGGCGTGGCGACCCATCGCGCCCCGGGAGGCAAGCTCCAGGTCGGCTACTGGGCGATGGAACTCGGCCAACGGATCGTCGAACAGGAAAAGTCGCCGGTCTGCTTCATCAACGGGGCCGTCGGCGGAACGCGCATCGATCAGCACCAGCGCAACGAGGCGGACCCGACCGACGCCGCGACGATCTACGGCCGGCTCCTCTCCCGCGTCCGCGGCGCCCGGCTGACCCACGAGGTCGACGCGATCTTCTGGCACCAGGGCGAGAACGACCAAGGCGCCGACGGACCGGGCGGCTTCGGCTACGAACGCTACCGTGACTACTTCCACCGGCTGGCGGGCTCATGGAGCCTCGACTACCCGAATGTAAGCCACCTGTACGTCTTCCAGATCTGGCCGAAGTCCTGCGCGATGGGCATCGACGGGTCCGACAATCGTCTGCGGGAGGTGCAACGGCGTTTGCCGGAGGACTTCGCCTGCCTGACGATCCAGTCGACCTTGGGCATCGAACCTCCCGGGGGCTGCCACTACCCGCCCGAGGGATATGCGGAGATGGCCCGCCAACTCTACCCGGTCGTGGCCCGGACGGAATTTGGCGCGAAGTTCCCGGACCCGGTGACGGCCCCGAACCTGCGGCAGGCGACGCTCGACGCCTCCGGGACCAAGGTGACCTTGGCGTTCGACCAACCGATGCGGTGGGACGACTCCCTCTGCGGACAATTCTGGATCGACGGCATCGGCGGTCTCGTGACGGGCGGCCAGGTCGACGGCGCGACCATCACGCTTCGCCTGAAGGAACCCCGGCCGCCCGGCGTCGGCGTGATCACCTACCTCGACAGCAAGGCCTGGAGCCAGAAAACCCTGCTGCGCGGCGTCAATGGCCTTGCGGCGCTGACCTTCTGCGAGGTACCTCTGAGCCGCTGACCCCGCCATGCGCCCCGCCCTCTGCCTGCTCCTCACCCTCGCCGCCGGCGTCCGCGCCAATTACGCCGAGGAAGCCTACGCGGCGACCTTCAAGCTGCATAATATCGCCCTGAACGGTACCTGCTCGCTGTATCGCCGCCCCGCTCCGGACGAAGCCATCTACCTGGTGACAACCCAGCACCAGATGGAGGGGGCGAAGGGCGACACCTGCGTGATCGTCCTGCGTGAACCGCAACCCGACGGCTCCTACAAGCGCAACGACTTCCCGATTGTCATCCGCAAGGACGGCCAGCCGGCCTGGGTCCGCCACCCGAAGCTCGACCTCGCCGTGCTGAAGCTGACGACCCCGCCGAAAGGCACCTACGCGACCTTGCCGACGAGCGAGATCGCCGATGATGCCCGCCTAGCCGCGGCGAAACCGACCATCGGCTCGCCGTTCCTGCTGCTTTCGTTCCCGCACGGGGTCGAATCCGTACGCGCGGGCTTCCCGGTCGCCCGCCAGGCGATCTTCGCCGCCCCTCCCCGGCTCTCCTCGACCGCCTACCCGACCTTCTTCGCGGACGTCCACGCGAGCGCGGGCGACAGCGGCGGACCCGGTTTCATCGAGGGCGCGAACGGACGCCCGCTCATCGTCGGGATGTGCTTCGAGCGGGAGAACCATGACGAGCGGGTGAAGACCGAGCTGACCAACGGCATCATCAAGCACCCGCTCTACCTGGCCAACTTCATCCACGGCCGCTACCTGCTCGAGACGATCGAGGCCGCCGCCCACTGACCCTTTGCGCCGATGCGTCCCCCGCCCCTGCTGATCCTCGCGCTAACGCTCATCGCGGCTGGCCCTATGGCCTGGTCCGCCGACGCCCCGCGCACGCCCAACTTCGTCTACGTCTTCACGGACGACCAACGCTGGGACGCGCTCGGGGTGGTGCAACGCGAACAGGGCGAACGCGGTCGTTTCCCCTGGTTGCGAACGCCGAACCTCGACCGTCTCGCCGCCGAGGGCGTGCGGTTCCGGAACGCCTTCGTGGTGAACTCCCTCTGTGCGCCGTCGCGGGCCTCGCTCGTGACGGGCCAGTACGGGCATGTCAACGGCGTGACCAACAACCACACACCGCACCCCGCGGGCAACCTCTCGGTCGCCGCCCTGCTCCGCCCGGCGGGGTATGTCTCGGGCTACTTCGGCAAGTGGCATCACGGCAACCAATCCGGCAAACGTCCGGGGTTCGACACCTCCGCGAGCTTCGTCGGCCAGGGCGTCTACTTCGACTGTCCGATCGAGGTCGACGGCGTCAAGACCCCGAGCCAAGGCTTCGTCGACGACGTGACCACCGAGTACGCCGCCAACTTCATCAAGGCCAACCGGGCCAAGCCCTTCCTGATGATCCTTGGGCTCAAGACGTGCCACGGTCCCTTCACGCCCCCGCCCCGGCATGCGCAAGCCTACGAAGGCGCGCTGGCCCGCCGCACGCCCAACTACGGCTTGCCCGCCGTCTACGCGAAAGAAGGCGCGGGCAAAGGCAAGACGGCCGCCGAGGGCGCGGAAGTGCCCACCAACCTCGGGATGTTCCGCGGCATCAACGGGGTCGACGACAACGTGGGCAAGTTGCTGCGCCTCCTCGATGAGCTGAAGCTGGCCGAGGATACCGTTTTCGTGTTCTCGAGCGACAACGGCTACTACCTGGGCGAGCACAACCTGGGCGACAAGCGCACGGCCTACGAGGAATCGCTCCGTATCCCGATGCTGGTGCGCTACCCGCGCGCGCTCGCGGCCGGTCGCACCGAGGATCGGATGGTGCTGAACATCGACCCCGCCCCGACCTTCCTCGAGCTCGCCGGCCAGCCTATCCCGCCCGCGATGCAAGGTCGCAGCTGGAAACCGTTGCTGGCCGGGAAACCTGCCGATTGGCGCGAGGCTTTCTTCTACTGCTATTTCCACGAACGGGGCTTCAACGCGCCCCTGACCACCGCCGTACGCACGGCCGACGCCAAGCTGATCAAATACCCCGGCCATGACGAATGGACGGAGGTCTTCGACCTGCGAGCCGACCCCTACGAGACGCGCAACCTCGCCGCCGACGCGGCGTCGGCCGACCTGCGTCGCAAGCTCGAGGCGGAGTACGACAAACAAGCCAAGGCGATCGGCTTCGTCATCCCGGACTTCGCGGACAAGCCGCCGGCCGCCGGCGAGGAGAGCCGCAAGAAGGGCGCGAAGAAAGCCAAGTGACCGCGGCCTGAAGACGCTACCTCTTTCCATGAAAACCCTCCTGCTCTCCCTCCTCCTGAGCCTCGGCGCCGCCACTGCCGCCGAGCCGGCCCCCGATGCGGTCCGCGCGGCCGATGACGCCCGGGTCGCCGCGATGCTCAACCCCGACAAGGCGGTCCTCGACGCCGTCCTGTCCGACGACCTGCGCTACGCCCACTCGAACGGGAAGGTCGACACCAAGGCATCCCTCACCGCCTCGCTGCTTGGCGGCGAAGCCAAGTACTTGAGCTATAAATATACGGAGCGAAATTTCCGCTTCCCCGCCCCGGACGTGGCCGTGATGGCCGGACGTCTCGAGGTGCAGGCCAAGGTCGACGGCGTCGCGATGACCACCGGCATCAGCTACCTCGCCGTCTGGCGGCTGGAAAACGGCCGCTGGAAGTTCTTCGCCTGGCAGTCCTGCAAGATCCCGCCCGCGACCCCCGCCAAGTAACCCCGGCCCCTGTCCCCGCCCCATCCGCCATTTCCCGCACTGCCCCGGTCCCTTCAGTCTTTTAATACCATGCGCCTCGCCACCGCCGCTTCGTTCCTGGCCGCCACCGCGCTGGCCCTCGACTACCCGCACCCGCCGGCCGACCCGCAACCGACCGGCTGGCCGCTGACCCCGGCGGAACGCGCCTACGTGGTCGGGAAGCCCGAATACGAACGTCGCCCCGGACGGGAGATCAACCAGCACCTCCCGCAGTTCTGGCCCAGCGTGCCGAGCGCGGGCTTCTTCGGCGGCGACGCCTGGCTGAAACTGCACGAGGCCCACATCAAGACCGTGCAGGAAAACAAAGGTCCCTGCGACGTGCTGCTGGTCGGCGATAGCATCACGATCCAGTGGGGCGCGAACTGGGCGAAGCACTTCCCCGACCGCAAAGCGGTGAACATCGGCATCGGCGGCGACAAGACGCAGAACGTGCTCTGGCGCCTCGACCATGGTGGCGTCGACGGGCTGCGGCCCAAGACGATCGTGCTCATGATTGGTAACAACAACATGTTCTTCACGCCCGAGACCGGCGTGCCCGCCGCCGCCCGCGGTATCCGGACCTGTGCGGCCAACCTCCGGGAGAAATGCCCCGAAGCCCGCCTCATCGTCGTCAAGATCCTGCCCTGCCACTCCCCGAAAGAACGCTTTTATCAGGACATCATCGCGACCAACGCCGCGCTCGACCAACTGTCCCTGGAACAGGACCCGAACATCCGGGTCCTCGACCTGACCAAGGATTTTATCAACGCCGACGGCACGATCCGGGCCGAGCTCTACACCCCGGACAAAATCCACCTTTCCCCGGCGGGCTACGAAGCCTACGCTCGGCGCCTCCGCCCCCTCCTCGCCCCCTGAGGAACGCCACCTTTCTCCTGACCCTGCCCTTCTTCCGCTTTCCCTTCACCCCCATGCTCCCCTCCTTCCTCGCCCTCGCCCTCGGCACCGTCTCCCTCCTCGCGGCGGACACCCCTGCCGCCCCTAAGGCCCCCGCCCCGAAGGCCGAGGCCAAGAAAGCGCCGGCGCGTTTCGTCAACGACGGCAACCCGGAGCGCCTCAAGACGCCGCTGACCGTCAAGCCCGACGAGAATATCCCGTACGGCCCGCACCGGATGCAGGTGATGTACTTCTGGCGAGCGAAGTCCGACCAGCCGACGCCGGTCCTTTTCTACATCCATGGCGGCGGCTGGGCCAACGGCGACCGCTCGAGCGTCAACAGCCTGCTCAAGCCGTGCCTCGAAGCCGGGATCTCGGTCGTCTCCGTGGAGTATCGTTACATCAAGGACGCCACCGCCGACGGCGTGGTGCCGCCGGTGAAGGGCCCGATGCTCGATTGCGCCCGCGCGCTCCAGCTGGTGCGCAGCAAGGCCCGGGAGTGGAACCTGGACAAGACCCGCATCGTCGCGAGCGGCGGCTCCGCCGGCGCCTGCACGAGCCTCTGGCTCGCCTTCCACGACGACCTCGCCGACCCGAAGTCCGCCGACCCCGTGGCCCGCGAATCGACCCGCCTCCTCGCCGCGGCGGTGACCGTGCCGCAGACCTCCCTCGACCCGAAGCAGATGCGCGAATGGACGCCGAACAGCGGCTACGGCGCGCACGCGTTCGGCATCGCCGGCGACGCGGCCAGGAAGGTCTCCTCGTTCCAGGCCTTCTACGACGCGCGGGAGCGGCTCCTCCCCTGGATCAAGGAATATTCCCCTTATGAACTCGTGACCAAGGACGACCCGGCGGTCGGCCTCTACTTCCCCACCCCGCCGAACCTCGGCAAGGAGGAGAAAGACGCCACGCACTCGGCCAACTTCGGCGCCAAGCTCAAGGAACACTGCGACGCGATCGGCGTGCCGTGCGAGCTGGTCTACCCTGGAGCGCCCGACGTGAAACACCCGAAGGAATTCGACTTCATCAAGGCGAAGCTCCTCCCGGCCGCGAAGTAACGCCCGATGCGCGCCCTGCTCGCCCTTTGCCTCGCTTGCGCGGCGCTCATCGCCGCGGAGCCGACGCTCACGCTCGATGGTCCGCGCCCCAACCAGGTCTTCCAGCGCGATAACCGGACAACCGGCGGCGTGAGGGTGGAAGGATCGGTCGCGGGGGTCGATGACTATGACACCCCCGTCGCCGAATATCGGCTGGACGGCGGCTCCTGGCGAAAGCTGGGGCTGACCTCGTTCGGACGGATGGACGGACGGACGGTCTTCAACGGCGGCTTCCGGGCCGAGACGGGGGCGCATTCCGTCGAGCTCCGGGTGCTGCGCGGCGGCCAGCCTATCGCGACCCAGCCGGCGGTGAAGTTCTTCGTCGGCGAGGTCTTCGTGGTGACGGGGCAATCCAACTCCGCCAACCACGGCGCCGCCAAGACGAAGGCGACCTCCGACCAGGTCTTCACGCTGACGCCGAAGGGCGATTGGCAACCGTGCGCCGACCCTCAGCCCGGCGCCTCCGGCAACGGCGGCAGTATTTTGCCCGCCCTGGGCGACGAACTCCAGCAGCGCCTCGGCGTCCCCATCGGCTTCATCCCGTGCGGCATCGGCGCCACCAGCGTCCGCGAGTGGCTCCCCAGCGGCGTCCCCTTCCCCAACCCGCCGACAATCGTCAGCCGCGTGCGCAAGACCGCCGACGGCCAATGGGAGTCCGACGGCAAAGCCTACGCGATGCTGGTCAAGCGGATGGAATCCGTCCCCTCCTTCCGGGCGGTGCTCTGGCACCAAGGCGAAAGCGACGCCAACCAGAAGGATGCGACACGTACGCTGTCCGGCAAACTATACACCGAATACCTTAAGACGCTGATCAGCCGCACCCGGAAGGACGTCGGGGCCTACCGGTCCGGGCCTTGGTTCGTCGCCCAAGTCAGCTACCACGGGCCCGACGACGTCGGCTCCGAGGATATTCGCGCCGCCCAGGCGAGCCTGTGGAAGGATAAGGTCGCCCTCGAGGGACCCGACTCCGACGCCCTCCGCGGTCCGCTCCGCGACAACGGCGGCAAAGGCGTCCACTTCTCCGGCGAGGGCCTCAAGGCCCACGCCCACGCCTGGGCCGAGAAGCTCGTCCCCTGGATCGAAACCCAACGCTGATTTCCCCATGCGCACCCTCCTCGCCGGACTCCTCATCGGTCTCTCCACCCTGCACGCCGCGATCTCGCCAGACCACATCCGTCGTCTGCAGGAGGAGGCGGCGGAGGCGCTGGTCATCAAAGCCGACCGGGTCGAGGTCAAGACCACGCTGGGCAAGGACGGTCGGCAGCTCGACGTGCAGGTCACCGCGAGCGTCCAGTCCGTCCTCCGCTCCAAAGCCGGCCACAAGCCCGGCGAGGTGGTCAAGATCGCCTACACGATCATCCAGACCGTCATCCCGATGCCCGGCCCTGGCCAACCCAAGGTCCTGGAAAAAGGCGAAACCGTCCGCGCCTACCTGAACCACACCGCTGACCGGCAAACCCTCGGCCTGGCCGCTTACGGGCACAGTTTCCAGCAACCCTGAACCCACCGATGCGTCTCGCCCTGATCCTGAGCTTACTGGCCGCCGCCCTCGGCGGGGCCGAGAACGTCGACCCAACATCCTGGTCATCGTCAGCGACGACCAAGGTTACGCCGACGTCGGCTTCAACGGCGGCCGGGCCGTCGCCACGCCGCACCTCGACGCGCTCGCGGCCTCGGGCGTGCGCTGCACCAGCGGCTACGTCTCGCACCCTTTCTGCTCACCGACGCGCGCCGGCTTGCTCACCGGGCGCTACCAACAACGCTTCGGGCACGAGAATAACCCGGCCTACGACCCGACCAACGCCAGCCGGCCTGCCGCTGTCCGAGAAGCTGCTACCGCAGTTCCTCCGTGAGGCGGGTTACCGGACCGGCTGGATCGGCAAGTGGCACCTGGGCGCAACCCCGGCGCACGCGCCCTGGAATCGAGGCTTCGAGCAAACGTATGGCTTCATCGGCGGCGGGCACATGTTCGCGAACTGGGCCATCAACGCCCAGAAGGAATACAACGTCCCGCTCACCCGCGACGGCCAGGCCACCCCGGACGTCCCCGCCCATCTGACCGAGACGTTGGGCCGGGAGGCCGCCGCCTTCATCCGTCGCAACGCCGGCGCGCCCTGGATGCTCTACCTCGCCTTCAACGCCCCGCACACGCCGCACCAGCCGACCGCCGAACGCGAGCAGAAGTTCGCGGCCGTCGCCGATCCGGTCCGCCGGAAATGCCTGGCCCAGATCAGCCTGCTCGATGACGCCGTCGGCACGGTCACCCAGGCCTTGGCCGCCAGCGACCAGACCCGGGACACCCTGGTCTTCTTCTTCAGCGACAACGGCGGCACGCCGCCCTCCCTGGGCGCGGACAACACCCCGCTGCGGGGGAACAAAGGCATGGTCTACGAAGGCGGCATCCGCGTGCCTTTCGTGATCAGCTGGCCCGCCCAGCTCAAGGCCGGCTCCGTTTACGCCGAACCCGTGTCGTCGCTGGATGTCGCGGCCACCGCGCTCGCCCTAGCCGGCGTGCCGGCGCCGACCGAGCGCAAACTGGACGGCGTCAACCTCGTGCCGTTCCTGAAGGGCGAGGCGAGCGGGCTCCCGCACCCGAACCTCTTCTGGCGCACGGGCGGCGGTCAGAGTTATGCCGTCCGCGCCGGCAGCTGGAAACTGGTGCGCAACGGCAAGCAACCCGACGAGCTCTACGATCTTTCCCAGGATATCGCGGAAGCCAAGAACCTGGCCGCCGCCCAGCCCGAGGTCGCCGCCCGCCTTTCCGCCGAATTGGCCGGATGGAACCAGCAACTGGTCGCGCCCCTCTTCCAGAGCCCCCAGGGGGGCAAGGCCGACGCCAAAAAGCCGAAGAAATAGGCCCGTCCCGCGAAAGCGGACGACAAAGCTTTCCTTTGGTCGGGCTGGTGAGATTCGAACTCACGACCTCTTGCACCCCATGCAAGCGCGCTACCAGACTACGCTACAGCCCGAGAAAGGAAGGTTCGTTAAGCCCAAGGGGGGCGGAGATGTCAACCCGACAAACAAAACCGCCCCTTTCCTCGACAGAAAGGGCGGGATTGCCTAAGAAAACGGCATGCGACGTCTCCCCGCGTTCCTCCTGCTGGTCGTGACCGCCTGGGCGACCGCGGCGGAGTCCCGACCGAACATCGTGTTCATCCTGGCCGACGACCTGGGCTACGGCGAGGTCGGCTTCAACGGACAGAAAAAAATCCTGACGCCGAACCTCGACCGGCTGGCCCGCGAAGGTCTCGTGCTCAACCGACACTACTGCGGCAACGCGGTCTGCGCGCCGTCCCGCGCGGTGCTGATGACCGGCCTCAATCCCGGTCAGGCGCCGGTGCGCGACAACGCGGACGTCGGCCAAGGCGAGCAGATTCCCTTGCCGGCGGGTATCATGACCCTGCCGAACACCTTGAAGAAGGCCGGCTACAAGACCGCGGCGTTCGGCAAGTGGGGCCTGGGTGGCATGGACTCGACGGGCAATATCTTCCAACAAGGCTTCGATCACTTCATCGGGCTCACCAGCCAATGGCAGGCGCATAGCCACTACCCCGCGGCGCTCTGGGTGGACGATAAGCTGACGCCGCTCAACAACGGGCCGCAGGGTGTGCCGGGCCACGGCGGCTTCCCGGCCGGCGCCGACGTGAACGACCCGGCGAACTACGCCGCGTTCATCGGTCAGGACTTCGCCCCGGACCATTTCATCCGCGGGGCCGAGGCCTTCATCGCGGCGAACGCGAAGACTCCTTTCTTCCTCTACTTCCCGTCCCCGCTGCCGCACGTCTCGCTGCAGATCCCGACGGAGGACCTCAAGGATTACGCCGGCAAATTCCCCGAGGACAAACCCTTCGCCCCGGCGGCGAAGGGCTCCTACGTACCGAACCGCACCCCTTACGCGACCTACGCCGCGATGATCACCCGCCTCGACAAGGACGTCGGGCGGATCCTCGCCGCGCTCGAGCAAGCCGGCGTCGCCGACAACACGATCATCGTCTTCACCGGCGACAACGGGGCCACCCATGACGTCGGCGGCGTGGACACGAAGTTCTTCGCCTCCGCGGGCGGACTGCGCGGACTCAAGGGCTCCCTGCACGAAGGCGGCGTCCGCGAGCCGACCGTGGTACGCTGGCCGGCCGCGATCAAGCCGGGCCGGCGCTCGGACCTGACCTCGGGCTTCGAGGACTGGCTCCTCACCTTCGCCGACCTCGCCGGCGTCAAGCCGTCCGGCCCGACGACCGGCGAAAGCCTCGTGCCCACGCTCAAGGGCGAACCCCAGACCCGCGTCCACCCGCTCTACCGCGAGTTCCCCGGCTACGGCCACCAGCAGGCCATCTGGGACGGCAAGTGGAAAGCCATCCGCACCGAGATGCTCAAGCAGGTCAACCAGACCGGCAAGGTGACCACGCAACTGTACGACCTCGATGCCGACCCGGCCGAAGCCAACGACCTCGCGGCGAAGTTCCCGGAGGTGGTCAAGGAACTCGAGGCGAAGATGGCCGCGGCCCGCCGGCCCAACCCGCTGTTCCCGGTGGCCGGTCTCGACCCGCTGCCGGAAGGCAAGGCCAAGAAGAAGGCCGCCAAGTAAGCCCATGCGCCTGTTCCTCGCGCTGCTCGGAATGACCGGCCTGGGGTCGCCCCTGATCGCGGGCGAGGCCCCCACCCTCCTGCCCGGCCGACAGGTGCCGGATATCGCGTTCACGGATCTGGGCGGCAAGCCCCACCGGCTCGCGAACGCCTCCCGCTACGCGGGTATGGCGATCGCGCTCTCCAGCTCCACGTGTCCGGTGAGCAAGCGGCAGATGCCTTCGCTCGCGAAGCTGGAGCAGGAACTCTCCAACCGCGGGATCGCCCTGCTCGTGCTCAACCCGATGAAGACCGAGACGGACGACGAGATCCGCGCGCAAGTGGCGGCGGCCGGCGTCCGGTCGACCGTCTGCCACGACGCGACCCAGGTGGTCGCCCGCGCCCTGCAGGCGCGTACCACGACGGAGGTCTTCCTCCTGGCGCCGGATCGCACGCTGGTCTACCGGGGCGCCCTCGATGACCAATACGGCCCGACCTTCAGCCGCGAGGCGCCGACGGTCAGCCACCTGCTCGAGGCCGCTGACGCGCTCAAGGCGGGTCGCAAACCGCGACGGCCTCTCACCGAGGCCCCGGGCTGCGAACTCGACCTCGGGCCGCGACCGGACGCCGTGCCGACGAGCCTGACCTACCACCGCGATATCGCGCGGATCCTGCAGCAGCATTGCGTGGACTGCCACCGCCCCGAGGGTATCGCGCCCTTCCGCCTGGATACGGTGGCGGCCGTGACGGAGCGCGCCAAGACCATCCGCCGGGTCGTGACCGAGGGCCAGATGCCCCCGTGGTTCGCCGCCCCGCCCACGGGCGGGAAGCCGAGCCCTTGGGCCAACGACTGCGCCCTGCCCGCCTCGGACCGACGGGACCTGCTGGCTTGGCTCGACTCCGCGGATCGTCCTCTGGGCGATCCGGCCGACGCGCCCAAGCCCCGGACCTACCCGGGGGCCTGGAGCATCGGCCCACCCGACGCGGTGCTGCCGATCAGCCGACCGCATGCGATCAAGGCCGACGGTTTCATGCGCTACGAGCATGACACCATCGAGACGTCCTTCCCCGAGGATCGCTGGGTGCAGGCGTACGAGATCCTGCCCACGGCGCGCGGGGTGGTGCACCATGTCATCGTCCGCTGCATCCCGAAGGGCAAGAAGGTCTCCTTCGGCGGGGCCGAGGACTACTGGGCGGCCTACGTGCCGGGCAACGGCAGCCATGTCTACCCGACCGGCTTCGCGCGCAAACTGCCCGCCGGCGCGACGCTGACGTTCCAGATCCACTACACGCCCAACGGCCAGGCTACCACCGACCAACTGAAGATCGGCCTGCGCTTCGCGAAGTCCCCGCCGCGCCATGAGATGCGCACGGTCGGTCTGGCCAACCTCCGGCTCGACATCCCTCCGGGCGCCGCCCGCCACGTCGAGACGCTGGTCCGGCCCGTGCCGGTCGACCTGCCGGTCACCGCGCTGATGGCCCACATGCACGTGCGGGGCGCGGCCTTCAGGTTCGAGCTGCTCGGGGCGGACGGCTCCGTGGAGACGTTGCTCGACCTCCCCCGCTACGACTTCAACTGGCAGCTCCGGCACGACTATGCCGAGCCGCGCGTCCTTCCGCAGGGCAGCCGGGTACGGATCACCGCGGTCTTCGACAACAGCGCCGCGAACCCGGCCAACCCCGACCCGACCAGACGGGTGCGCTGGGGCGAGCAGACCACCGACGAGATGATGATCGGCTACGTCGAATACTACGTCCCGGTCCGCTGAGCGGGTCTTAGGCGCCGCCGCGGCGGATCTCGGAACCTTCGAAGCGGATCGAGACACGCCAGACCTTCTTCAGGCGCGTCAGGATGCGGCCCGTCGTCAGGTCGACCGACTCCGGGATCTCGATGCGGTGCTGGTCCACGACGGCGTGGAAACCGCGCTCGGAGAAGATGTCGATGAACATCGCGATCGCCAGGGCGTCGTCGAAGACCGGAGTCTCGATGTTGACGTGAGCCTGGCCGGAGATGGCGTGGGAGCGGATGATCGGCAGGAACTTCTCCTGGATCAGCTCGATCACCCGGCGGAACAGCACGGTCTGGCGCTCGGCGTAATCGTCCAGACGGCGGACGAGGTCCTGGCGGGCGTGCTGGGTGATCTGCGACGACAGCGGGATCGGCGAGATGAGGTCGTAGGTCTCCTCCGACAACTCGAGGGAGCTCTGGTACTGCAGCTCCTTGATGATGCGGGCCTGGACCTCGGGCAGCGAGCCCTGGGCGTTGATGAAATGGTAGTGGAAGATGTCCCGCAGCGACTGCAGCGGCTCGTAGGTGCGCTCCTTGAAGACGCGGTAGCGGTTGCGGGCGGCCTCGGCGCTGAGGTCGGTCTTGCGCACCTCGATCTCGGGGGCGCCGTCGCGCTTGGCGCGCTCGTTCTGTTCGAGGCATTCCTGACCGCGCTTGAGCTGGCGGCGGACCGACTCGTTCTCGTCGACGAAGAGGACGAGGATGTGGAAATGGGGCTTGGGGAAACGGACGCCGTCCGCGGTGTGCCGGAACTCCTGGCGGAGGTCGTTGAGCCGCGCGAAGAGGTGCTTGAGGCACTCCACCTGGACCATCGAGCGCGGGAAGCCGTCGACCACGGCCCCGGTGACGTACTGGGGCTCGAGCAGTTTGCGAAAGAGGATCTCGACCACCTCGCGATCGCCGACGAGCATGCCGGCGTCGATACGCTTCTTGGCCTCGGGGCTGGAAAGAAGGTCGCTGACCACGATGGGCTCGGCGCCGTAGTCGCGGTACTGAAGGATGAACTGGGTGTTGGTACCCTTGCCGGCCCCCGGGGCGCCGTTCAGCCAGAAGATCTCGCGGGGGAACGACAGCTTGGCCCGGCCGAACTCCCGCTCGAGGCTGGACCAGACGGAGTCGAAGATGATCTGGCCATCCTTGACCTCAAGGTCGCTGATGCCGTTGCCGGCCGGTCTGGCGGGAGCTTCGCTCATGCGTGGGGGAAAAGGAGTGATAGCACCCCCCACCCGCTTCGGGCGAGGCGAAAAACGCCCTATTTTCCGCCAGAACCCGTCTTATCCACCTTATCGGAGCCCGGCCGGACCCGGTCGAGACCCGGCTCGTCCGAACGATTTCGCCGAAATTGGTAGCGGTTGATGTCCTGCATCGAGAGTTGATCGATGGATTTCGGGACCGGACTGGGGAAGACGATCGGCTTCACGTCGTAGCGGCTGACCTTCTCGGTCGTGAGGCGGCCGTCGAGCCCCTTGACGTCCGCGGTCCGTCGCGACCAAGGGCTGCTGGGCAGCTCGACGGACTTCACCTCGATGGTGTCCTTGGGGCGGACTTCCGCGCCCAAGGTATCGGCCAGGTCGATCTCGGCCTTCTTCCGGCCATAGGTGTCATATTTGCCGCGCCACGAATCGAAGGTCACGAGGTTTTCGCGCGAGTAGCGGGGATCGAGGTTGAGCGGCGCCATCTCCTTCTCGTAGCGCTCCTCGAGCAGGCCCGAGCTCTTCGTCATCCGCTTGAGGGCCGCGCTGAAATCAACGCTGCCGTCGACCTCCTTACGACCGACCCCTTCCAAGGTGAACGGCAGCTTGCGGCCGTCGGGAGTCGACAGGGCTTGGCTGACCGGGGAAGGCGCGGCGGTCTGCCCCGAGGTCCCGGCCGGCGAGCCCGATAGCGCGCCCGGGGGCAAAGGGGCGCCGTTACCCACGCGCGTCGTAGCAGGGATCCCGCCGCCGCCCACCGGCCGGCCGTCAGGTCCGTATTCGACGACCTGCTTACCCTCCACCCCACCCTCGGTCGTGACCTTGAAACCCCGGAGGGTGGGCTTGGGCGGGGCGTCGGCGGCATGCGCCACCCCCGCCGCGAGGACGGTCAGCAGGGCGAGACTGGAGGTGCGCCAAAACAAAGCCCCCTCAGATTGAGGGGGCCGGGGCCGAACTCAACCCTGACTTATCGGGGGACCGGGTGGGAGCGGGTCTTCCAGATCATCCGGGCGTAGTCGCCGATCGAACGGTCGGAGGAGAACTTGGCGCAGCGGGCCACGTTGCGGATGGCCATGGCCGCCCAGCGGCGACGGTCGAGGAAGGCTTCGGCCGCCTTGTCCTGGGCCGCCACGTAGCTGCGGAAGTCAGCCAGGCACAGGTAGGGGTCGCCGCCGTCGACCAACGAGTCGGCCACCGGGGACAGCAGACCGGGCTGCTCGGGCGTGAAGGTATCGGAGCGCAGCCAATCGATCAGGGTCGCCAGCTCGGGGTCGGCCTCGAGCACGGCACGGGGAGAATACCCACGTCGCCAGAGCTCGGCCACATCCTCGACCTCGAGACCGAAGATGAAGATGTTCTCGTCGCCCACCTCCTCGTGGATCTCGACGTTGGCGCCGTCGAGCGTGCCGATGGTGACGGCGCCGTTGAGCGCGAGCTTCATGTTGCCCGTACCGGAGGCCTCCTTGCCGGCCGTGGAGATCTGTTCGGAGAGGTCCGCCGCAGGGATGATGCGCTCGGCCAGCGAGACACGGTAGTCAGGAAGGAAGACGACCTTCAGCAGGCCGCGCACGCGCGGGTCGGCGTTGATGACGGCGGCCACGCGGTTGATGGCGTGGATGATGTGCTTGGCCAGGGCGTAGCCCGGGGCGGCCTTGGCGCCGAAGATACAGACCCGCGGCGTGAACCGGGTCTCCGGCTCGTTCAGGATCCGGCGGTAGAGGTGCAGGATGTGCAGCAGGTTCAGGTGCTGGCGCTTGTACTCGTGCAGGCGCTTGATCTGCACGTCGAAAAGGGCGTCGGGCGAGACCTCCACGCCGACGAGTTCGCGGATCCGGGCGGCCAGGCGCACCTTGTTGTCGCGCTTGACGGCGAGGAAGCGATCCTGAAAGGCCGGGCGGTCCGCCAGCTCGTCGAGGGCGCGCAGACGGGTGAGGTCGGTCTCCCAACCGGCGCCGGCGACCTCGTCGCACAGGCGGGCCAGCTCGGGATTGCAACCGCGGACCCAGCGGCGGGGCGTGACGCCGTTGGTGACGTTGACGAACTTGCCGTCCCAGAGTTCGTTGAAGCCGGGGAAGAGGTGGGCGCGGAGGAGGCGGGTGTGCAGCTCGGCCACGCCGTTGACGTGGTGGGAGCCGACGACCGCGAGGTGCGCCATGCGGACGCGCTTCGGGCTGCCTTCCTGGATGATGGACAGCTCGGCCTTGCGGGCGTCGTCGCCGGGCCAGAAGCGACCGACCTCCTCGAGGTGGCGACGGTTGATCTCGTAGATGATCTCGAGGTGACGGGGCAGGACCTTCTCGAACAGCGGCACGGACCAGGTCTCGAGAGCCTCGGGCAGGAGCGTATGGTTGGTGTAACTGAAGACGCGCGTGCAGATGCCCCAGGCGTCATCCCAGGTCAGCCGCTCGACGTCGACCAGCAGGCGCATGAGCTCGGCCACGGCGATCGCGGGGTGCGTGTCGTTGAGCTGGATCGCGACCTTGGCCGGCAGGGTGTCGAGCCCGCGGTTCAGACGGAGGTGCCGGCGCAGGATGTCCTGCAGGGAGCAGGACACGAAGAAGATCTGCTGGACGAGGCGCAGTTCCTTGCCGCTCTCGGTGCTGTCGTTCGGGTAGAGCACCTTGGAGACGGTCTCGCTGGTGTTGCGCTCCCGCACCGCGTCGACGTAGCTGCCGCGGTCGAAGGCCCGGAAGTCGAACTCGCTGGCCGCCTTGGATTCCCACAGACGCAGGAAGTTAACGCTGCTGGCGGCGAAACCGGCGATCGGGATATCCCACGGCACGCCGAGCAGGTCCTTGGTGTCGCGCAACGCGGCGGAATGATTACCGCGGTCGTCGGTCACGTGCTCGACCCGCCCGTAGAGCGGGACGGTCACGCGGAAATTGGGGCGACGGATCAGCCACGGGTTGTTGTTCGCCAGCCAGTTGTCGGCGACCTCGACCTGGCGACCTTGGGCGAAAGTCTGGCGGAAGAGGCCGAACTCGTAATGGATGCCGTAGCCGATGGCCGGGATATCCATGGTCGCGAGGGAGTCCAGGAAACAGGCGGCCAGACGGCCGAGACCGCCGTTGCCGAGGCCCATGTCGGCTTCCTCGTCGGCGATCGTCTCGAGTTCCTGGCCGAGCTCGGCCAGCGCGTGGGAAGCGACGTCGCGCAGCCCAAGGTTGACGAGGTTGTTGCTGAGGACGCGCCCCATCAGGTATTCCAAGGAGAGGTAATAGACGCGGCGGACGTTCTGGCCGGCGTGCTCGGACTGCGTGTCGATGTAACGTTCGAGGATCTGATCCCGGACGGCCATGCAGGTCGCCGACCACCAATCGTTGCGCGTGGCCGTGACCGGGTCGCGGGCGAAGGTGCTCTTAAGGTGGCGGAGGATGGCTTCGCGGAACGCGGCGACGCGGTCGGGGGCGACGGCGGGAGCGGCCGCGCGGGCGGCACGGGCGGCGCGAGCGGCGCGGGCGGGTTTCTTCACCGGTCGGGCCTTCGCGGTCGGCTTGGACCGGGGGGCCGCGCGGCGCTTGGCGGCGGGCTTCTTCGGAGCAGGCTTCTTCTTTTTCGGCATGATCGGTGGTTAGGACAATCCACCGTAAGCCACAAGCGAGCCAAAACCGCTTCAGCCCTGTGCCAACTGGCGCAACCTGTTCAAATCCAGCTTGCCGGTGCCCAAAATCGGGATGCCCGGCACCTTCTTGAACACCTTGGGGATCCAGAGGTTGGCGAGGCCCGCGGCGGCCAGGGCCGTGCGCGTCGCCTCGACGTCGAGATCATCGACGTGCAGGACGACAAGCTGCTCACCCTTGGCGGGGTCGGCCGCGCAGCTCACGGCAAGCTTGAGCTCGGTGGCGCCCGCGAGGTCGAGCACCTTGAGCAAAGCCTCCTCCACGGTGCCGTGCGGGACCATCTCCCCGCCGATCTTGGAGAAACGCGAAAGCCGGCCGGCGAGGTGCAGGAAGCCGTCGGCATCCATGCGCGCGAGGTCGCCGGTGCGGTACCAGCCGTCGCCCTTCGCCTCCGCGGTGCGCGCGGGATCGCCCAGGTAACCGAGGAAGATGTTCGGCCCGCGGACCTCGAGCAGGCCCACCTCGCCGGCCGCGAGCTCCGCGCCGCTCTCGGGGTCCTTGAAGCGGACGGCGATACCGCGGACCGGCCGGCCGACGGAACCGCGCAACCCACCCTGCCAGACGCCGCCCGGAGCCTCGGCATCCGGACGGTCAGGGACGTTGACGGAGAGCACGGGGCTGGTCTCGGTGATACCGTACCCTTCGAGCAAGGTGACCCCGAGCTGGTCGCGGAAGCCGACCGCGAGGTCCTCGGGACACTTCTCGGCGCCGACGACGGCGAAACGCAGCGAGGCGAAGTCCTCGGCGGTCGCCCGGCGCAGGTAGGGACGCAGGAAGGTAGGCGTACCGACGAGCACGGTGACCTGCTCCTCGCGGACGGCCTTGACCGCGCCGGCGGTGTCAAGCGGCGACGGCAACGTGACCAGACCGACCGGGTGGGTGAGCGGGTACCATAGGCCGACGGTGAAGCCGAAGCTATGGAAGACCGGCAGGCTGGACAGGAGCACCGCGCGCTCCGGGAGGATGTCGGCATCCTCGATCTGGCGGAGATTCGCGAGCACGTTGCGATGGGACAGCATCACGCCTTTCGGCTCGCCGGAACTGCCGCTGGTGAACAGCAGGGCGGCCTCTTCGTCGCCCCCGCGACGCGGTAGCCCGAGGAGCGCCGCGAGCGCCCAGGCCGGGAGCAGGCGGGCCGCGAGGAAAGCCGGCAGGACGTCCGCCTTAGCGAGCCCCTTGAGTTCCGCCGCGATGTCCAGCCGGCGGTCGCCCCACGGGAAGTCGGGGAACTTCTCCAGAAGTTTCTCCCGGAACGCCTCGGCGGTGACGATCAGATCGACCTCGGCCCGCCGGAGGCAGGAGGCGGCCTGCTCGCGTCCGAGGGTGTAGTTGAGGTTCACGGGCACCTTGCCGGCGAGGAGGCAGGCGAGGTTCGCGACCGTGGCGCCGACGCCCGGCGGCAGGATGATGCCGACGCGGCGGGCAGCCGTGAGGCGACGGAGCCGGCGGGCCATCACCCAGCCGAGGGCGAGCAACGTGGCGCCGGAGAATTCGCGACGTCCGACGGTACGGTCCACGAGCGCGACCCGTCCAGCCTTGCGGACCAACCCGTGCACGACCTCGCGACCCAGATGGTGGTCCAGGGAGTCATGCCGGGCGAAGGCCTGACCGGCGAGTTCCAGCAGACGCAGCCGGGTGGTGGCATGCTCGGCGGCCGGGAACGGCTCGCCGACGACCACATGGAGCGGACGCGGGAAGTGCCGTGGGAGTTTCCAGAAGAACTTGCCGCCGCTATGGCTGAAGATCGAACCCCACAGGCCGTCGATCACCATCGGGACGATCGGCACGCCGGCGCGGCGCGCGATGAGCTCGTAGCCGCGGCGCAGCGGCAGGACGCCGCCGGTCCGGGTGAGGCTACCCTCGGGGAAGATGCAGACGACCTCGCCGCGCGCCAAGGCGTCGGCCGCGCGTTGGATGGCATCCTTGGCCTTCTCCTCGGAGACCGGCACGGTGCCCATCATGCGGGTGATGACCTTCATGACCGGGACGCGCTCGAAGCCTTCCCAGGAGAGGAACCGCACGGGGCGGCGGAAAAGGATGCCGACGATCACGGCATCCATGTAGGAGACGTGGTTGCAGACGATCAGCGCGCCGCCGGTGGCCGGCAGGTGCTCCAGCCCCTGGGCGCGGATGCGGTAGAAAAGCTTGCTGAAGATAAGGCAGGCCGACTGCACGGCGCAGTAACCGACGCCCATGGAGCGGTCCTTCACGGCCAACCGGTAGGCAAAGACGAAAAGGAAGAGCGCCGCGGTGACCGTCAGGGCCACGGCCGCGAGCAAGGCCAGCAGGGCGGCCAGCAGGATAAGAGCGAATATCTGCACAAAACCGGAGCGTGGCGAAGAGCTGCGCGGGCGCAAGCCGAGTCCTTTGGGGTTGACCCCCCGAGAGGCTCGATTGCCCTAGGAGACCCCGCATGCGCGACTACGTCCTCAGACGGTTGCTGCTGATTCCGCTGACCTTCGTCGGGATCACCTTCGTCGCGTTCTGCTTCACGCGTTTCGTGCCGGGCGGTCCCATCGAGCAGGCCATGGCCGCCCGCCAGCAGGCCGACCAGAAACGCGGCGCCGGCCAGGCCCGCCCGACCGGACCCGCCTCCCCGGAGGAACTGGACAACCTTCGCCGCCGCTACGGCTTCGATAAGCCGCTGGTGGAAGCCTACGCCATCTGGCTCGGCGTCTGGCCTGGCGCCGGCGCCTGGCAGACAGGTCGCCTTGACCCCCAAGGCACGGCGACCGTCGAGGTCGAGGCCGGCCCGGCCACGGCGGAGGCCGCCCCGGTCACCCGCAAGCTGAAAGTCACCCGCGCGAGCGATCGGCTCGCGGTCACCGATGAAGCCGGCCTAGCTGTGCCGGACTGGCGCGCCGAAGCCGCCCCGCTGCCCGACGACCCCGACAAGGCCCCGCGCTTCGTGCTCTACCGCCCATCGTTCTCCGGCCTGCTCCAGCTCGACCTGGGCGAATCGACGGAGAGCAACAAACCCGTCTGGGCGGAGATCAAAGCCCGCCTCCCGCTGTCGATCTGGTTCGGAGGCTGGTCGCTCTTGCTCGCCTACGCGGTCTCGATCCCCCTCGGCGTGGCCAAGGCGCTCAAGCGCGACGGCGCCTTCGACCGGAGCTCGACGCTCACGCTCTTCATCCTCTACTCGATCCCGAGCTATGTGCTGGCGGTCGTGCTGCTGAAATACCTCGGCTACGAGCTGCATTGGTTCCCGACCAAGGGCTTCGCCTGGGATGGGCTGTCCTGGGGCGCGCGCTTTCACCACACGCTGCTGCCGCTGGGCTGCATGACGGTCGGCGCCTTCACGGCCCTCACCCTCTTCACGCGCAACGGCCTGCTCGAGAGCCTGGGCTCGGACTACATCCGCACCGCCCGCGCGAAGGGCGTCAGCCATCGCCGCATCGTGTTCGTGCACGCGCTGCGCAACTCGCTGATCCCGATCGCGGCGACGTTCGGTCATAACCTCGGCTTCTTCCTGACGGGCTCCTTCCTCATCGAGGTCACCTTCAACCTGCCCGGCATGGGTCTGCTGGGCTACGATGCCCTGCTCCACCGCAACTTCCCGGTCTTCCTCGGCCTGCTCACCCTCTCCAGCCTCGCGATGCTGCTGGGCAACATCGTCTCCGACCTCTGCGTCGCGGCCGTCGATCCCCGCATCCGCTTCGACAAGAAAGCATGAGCTGGCTCGATCCCATCACCCGCGGCCGCCTCGCCCGGTTCCGCGCCCACCGCGCCGCCTGGTGGTCCTTCGTCGCGCTCGCGACCCTGGCCTTGCTCGCGCTGCTGGGACCGCTGCTGGTCGGCAACCGCCCGCTCCTCCTGAAGGTCGACGGCGTCTGGCGTTTCCCCTTGTTCGTCCGCCACCTCTCCGGGGCCGAGCTCGGCGTCGGCGGTCCCGCCGAGCCCAACTTCCGGCTGCTGGCCCGCCGCCTCGAGGCCGAGGGCCGCGGCTGGGCGCTGCTCCCGCCGGTGCCGTTCGCGGCCGACGAAGTCTGCGAGGTCATGCCGGCGGTGACGCGCGACGCCCAGGGCCGCTGGTGCGACCCGCGCGGCGTGATCGCCGAAGGCCGCATCTTCACCCTGCAGACGGACGGCACCCGCGCCCGCACCTGGTCCATCGTCGATGGTCGTCCGCATGGCGATGCGCGGGTCATCACCGACGGCGTCTCCGTCGCGCGCGCCAAGTTCGTCGACGGCGTCGTCGTCCAAGCGCTGCCCGCCGGTCTCAAGGTCGACTGGACGCCGACCGGCGAGCTGCGCACGCTCCTGCCGTCGCCCTGCCCGCCCGGCCTCGACGGGCACTGGCTCGGCACCGACGAATCCGGGCACGACGTCCTCGCCCGCCTCTTCGGAGGCTTCCAGGTGCTGCTGAAGGCCGCCCTGATCTTCGTGCCCGTGGCCTACCTCGTCGGCCTCCTGCTCGGCGCCGCGATGGGCTACTTCGGGGGCTGGTTCGACCTCGTGTGCCAGCGCCTGATGGAGATCTGGTCCAACATCCCCTTCCTCTACGCCATCATCCTGCTGTCCAGCCTGCTGGAACCGTCGCTCGCGGTCCTCGTCCTCATCCTCGTCGCGTTCTCGTGGATCGGGATCGCCCAGCAGCTCCGCGCCACCGCCTACCAGGTCTCGGCGCGCGACTACGTGCTGGTCTCGCGCACGCTCGGGGCGGGCCACCTGCGCATCCTCTGGCGCCACGTCCTGCCGAACTGCACCACGGTGATCCTCACCACCCTGCCGTTCACCCTGCACGGGCTCATCTTCTCGATGTCGGCGCTCGACTACCTCGGCTTCGGCCTGCCGCCCACGCAACCTTCCTGGGGCGACCTGCTGCATCAGGCGAAGGAGAACTGGCAGGCGTGGTGGCTGCTCCTGCCCTCCGTCGGCTGCATCGTCGGCGCCATGATCCTCATCAACTACGTCGGCGAGGGCCTCCAGGACGCCTTCGACCTCAAACGCTCCCGCTGATGCGCCTCTTGCTGCTGCTCCTCCTGTCGCTGACCGGCCTCGACGCCGCCGAGATCTACCGCGACCCGAACGCCTGGAAGTTCTACGCCGCGCATCCCGAGTTCTTCCGTTTCGCCCGGCCCGAGGACCTGCCGAAGGACCTCGTCTGGCACGAGGGCGCCGAGCAGCAGGAGTTCGCGGACCCGCGCGCGGTCCGCGGCGGCACGCTGCGCCAGGCCGTCATCACCAGCCCGCCGACCCTCCGCCGCGTCGGCGCCAACGCGAACAACGGCTTCCGCGGCTACCTGTACGACGACAACGATTTCGGCCTGCTGGCGTCCCATCCCAACACGGACGAGCCGATCCCGGCGCTCGCCACGCGCTGGGCGCTCTCCGCCGACGGGCTGACGGCCTACTTCCGCCTGGATCCGGCGGCGACGTTCACCGACGGGCAACCGGTGACGGCGGACGATTACCTGTACGCGTTCTATTTCTACCGGTCGCCGTGGGCGGACGCCGACTGGTACGCCGACTACTACTCGAAGGAGTTCGGCGGGATCACCAAGTACGACGACCACACGATCGCGGTCCATGCCCCGCGCCTCCGCCCCACCAGCTCGAGCTGCTCGGGGCCCTGCGACCGGTGCCGCGCGAATTCTTCCGCGAGTTCGGCCCGGACTACCTCAAGCGGTACAACGACCGCTTCCAGCCGACCACCGGGGCCTATGCGATCAAGCCGGGCGGCTTCGTGCGCAACCAATCCGTGACCTTGCAGCGGGTGACGAGATGGTGGGGCGACGGCCGGCGGTTCTTCCGCCATCGCTTCAACCCGGATACGATCCAGTACCTGGTGATCCGCGAACCCGACAACGCCTACGAATCGCTGATGGCGGGCGAGCTGGACATGATGCTGATGGGGCAGCCTCGCTACTGGTATGGCGCGAACGACCGGCCCGCCTACGCGCGCGGCTTCCTGACGAAGACGCAGTTCTACAACGATATCCCGCGGCCGCCCTACGGGCTTTACATCAACACGCAGAAACCCGGCCTGGACAACCGCGACGTGCGCGTGGGCCTGCAGCATGCGACCGATTTCCAGCGGGTGATCGACGGCTTCTACCGCGGGGATTACGAGCGCCTGAACCAGTTCAGCGAAGGCCTCGGGGTCTACACCGACCCGTCGATCCGGGCCCGCCGCTACTCGCCGGAACTCGCCCGCGCGGCGTTCGCCCGGGCCGGCTACGGGCGCGTCGGCGACGACGGCATCCTGATGGACGCCCAAGGCCGCCGCCTCTCCTTCCGGCTGACCTTCGACACGAGCGACCGGCGCAAGATGCTGGCCACGCTGATCGAATCGGCCCGCCGCTGCGGCGTCGAGTACCTGCCCGAGACGCTCGAGCACACGACGATGTACCGCAAGGTCATGGAGAAGAACCATGAGATCTGCTTCTGGGCCTGGAGCGTCTCGAGCCGCCTCCCCGCCTTCTGGGAGTCGCACCATTCCGACAATGCGCTGGAGAAACTGCCCGACGGCCGCCGCGTGCCGAAACGTCAGACCAACAACATCACCGGGATCGACAACCCCGAGCTCTCCGGGCTGATCGACGCCTTCCGCGTCGCCACGAAGGACGACGAGATGATCCGGCTCTCCTTCCGCATCCAGCGGATCATGCACGAGGAGGCCGACTTCATCCCGGGCTGGCGCCTGCCGGGCTACCGCGTGGGGCACTGGGGCTGGGTCAAGTTCCCGGCGGGCTTCGACGTGCGCTCGGCCGACGAACCGCTGACCTACGGCTTGTTCTGGCTCGACCCGGCCCAACGCGAACGGGACCTGCGGGCCTTCCGCGCCGGCGAGACCAAGGGGCCGCCCCGGTCGGTCATCGAGGACGCCTTCCGGGTGAATTGAACGCCGTTCTGCCTTCCCCTGCCGCCCTCCGCCGCCTAACCTGCCGCCATGTCCGCCGCGCCCCTCCTGAAAGTCCGGGACCTAGGCGTCACCTTCCGCACGGGTGACCGCGTCACGGTCGCCTCCACCGAGGTGAGCTTCGACCTGGCCGCGGGCGAGGTCCTGGCGGTCGTAGGCGAATCGGGCTCGGGCAAGTCCGTCTCCGCCCTCGCCCTCACCCGCCTGCTCCCGCCCGCCCCGACCTGCGAGGTCGTCGGCACCATCGAGCTCGCCGGGCGCGCGCTGACCGGCCTGACCGAAGCCGCGCTGTCCAAGGTGCGCGGCAAGGACATCGCCTACATCTTCCAGGAGCCCGGCACCTCCCTCAACCCGGTCTACACGATCGGCTTCCAGATCGGCGAGGCCATCGGGCTCCACCGTCCCGACGTCACCGACGTCCGGGCCGCGGTGCTGGCGGCGCTGCGGGACGTCCACATCGACGACCCGGCGCGCGTGGCCGACAGCTACCCCCACGAGCTTTCCGGCGGCATGCAGCAGCGCGCGATGATCGCGATGGCGCTGGCCTGCGACCCGAAGATCCTCGTGGCCGACGAGCCGACCACGGCCCTGGACGTCACCATCCAGAAGGAGATCATGGACCTGCTCGCCCGCCTGCGCCGCGAGCGCGGCATGAGCATCCTGCTCATCACCCACAACTTCGGCATCGTGGCCAATTTCGCGGACCACGTGCAGGTCATGCGCAAAGGCCGCATCGTCGAGCAAGGCCCGACCGCCCAGGTGATGGGTTCGCCCGCGCACGAGTACACCAAGGGGCTCATCGCCTGCATCCCGCGGCTGGGCCAGCGCCGCCACCGCCTCACCACCCTCAAGGACGAACTCAAGGTCTCGTGAACGCCCCCGCCCAACCCCTCCTCGAGGTCCGCGACCTCTCCGTGCACTATCCCGGTCGCACGACCTGGCTCTTCCGCAAGGGCCCGCCCAAGAAGGCCGTGGACGGCATCTCCTTCGTCGTCCCCCGCGGCAAGACCGTCGGGGTCGTCGGCGAATCGGGCTCCGGCAAGAGCACCACGGGCAAGGCCATCATCAAGCTGGCGCCGCTGACCTCCGGGCAGCTCCTTTACGAAGGCCAGGACATCGGCGCCCTGTCCGACGCGGCCTTCAAGCCCTGGCGCAAGAAGATCCAGATGATCTTCCAGGACCCGTACAACTCACTCAACCCGCGGGCCGACATCCTCGGGATCCTGTCCGAGCCGCTGGAGATCCACTTCCCGGAACTCACCAAGACCGACCGCGAGGCGCGCTGCGCCGAACTGCTCACCAGCGTCCAGCTCTCGCCGGATTTCCTCCGCCGGTACCCGCACGAGTTCTCGGGCGGCCAGCGCCAGCGCATCGGCATCGCCCGCGCCCTCGCCGTCCAGCCCGAGCTCATCATCTGCGACGAGCCGGTCTCGGCGCTCGACGTCTCCGTCCAGGCCGAGGTCGTCAACCTCCTGCAGGACCTGCAGGCGAAGCTCGGCCTGACCTACCTCTTCATCGGCCATGACCTCGCGGTGATCGAGCATGTCAGCGACCACATCCTCGTCATGTCCCAGGGCCGCGTGGTCGAACAAGGGACGCCGGCCGAGATCCTCGGCGCGCCCCGCGAGGCCTACACACGCCGCCTGCTGGCGGCCGTCCCGAAGTTCTGAGGATGGCCGACGCGGCCCCGCGCCCCGCCCACCCGCTCGACCGCACGACGCTCGGGCTCGCGGCGTTGCTCGCGGCGTTCGCGGCCTTCACCACCTGGGACCAGTGGGCGATCTGGAGCACCAAGGATGATTACACGTTCGGCTACCTCGTGCCGGTCTTCGCCGCCTACGTGCTCTGGGACCGCTGGCCCGAGCTCCGCGCCCTGCTGACCGGCGAACGCGGGTTCGTCTCCGCGCCGAGCCGGCCGTGGCTCGTCCGTCTCGCCGGGATCGTCGCTTTCGCCACCTTGCTGGCCTTCGTCCTCGGCGCGGTCGGCCGGATCATCTACGGCACCGGGGCGGCCGCGACCATGCTCATGGCAGGCGGGCTCACCGGACTGACGCTCGCGACCGCCTTCCTCTCGGCCCGGGGCCCCGGGGACACCGCGCCCTCGGCCGAGGCCCGCTGGCGGCTGACCGGACTCGTCGTCTTCCCCGCCGCGGTCTGGCTCATCTCCGGTCCGTTCCTCTACCTGGTCGACAACCGCATCAAGCTGGCGCTGCTGACGAACGTCACCGAGATCGTCTCGGGCTTCCTGCGCGCCTCCGACCAGGCCATCCGCGTCAGCGGCAACACGATCGTCTTCGCCAACGGCGACGCCGTGGGCGTGGCCGACGCCTGCTCGGGGATCCGCTCGCTGTCCGCCTGCGTCTTCGCGGGGGCCTTCCTCGGCGCGCTCTTCCTCGAGGGCGGCCCGATCGGCCGGCTGCTCCGGGGCGGCGCCCTGCTCGCGCTCTCCGCCGGCACCGCGCTCCTCCTGAACATCGGCCGGAACACCTTCCTGGCGTTCCATGCCCTGGGTCACGGGTCGAAGTCGCTCGAGCTCGACCTGCAAGGCGTGGCGCCGGGCCAGCCCGGCTTCTCCGGCCTGGGGACCGTGCACGACCTCGCCGGCAACGTCGCGATGGGGCTGGCCCTGATCGTGCTTATCGCCTTGGTGCCGGCGCTCAATCGGCTCGGCCGAGCGCCCCGCCCCACCCCTCCCGCATGAAGATCCTGCACCTTTCCCCGGAACTCGCGCCCTGGTCCAAGGCCGGCGGGCTGGGCGACGCCGTCGCGGCCCTCGCTAAGGCCATGGGGGCGCTCGGCCATGAGGTCCGCGTGGTCACGCCGCTCTACGGCTCGGTCCCCGGCGCGGAACGCATGGGCGTGCTGCTGCCGAGCCTGCAGGTCGGCGTCGGCGGCGACCCCCGCAAGGCGGGCTGCCGCGTCCGGACGCAAACCGTGGCCCCGCAGGTCGAGGCCTGGTTCGTCGAGCACGAGGATTACTACGGCGCCCGCGAGATCTACCCGCCGCGCGAGGACGCGGGCGAACGCGCCCATTTCTTCGCCCGGGCCGGCCTCGATGCCTGCGTCGCCACCGGCTGGATCCCTGACATCATCCACTGCCACGACTGGACGACGGGCCTGATTCCCCCGCTCCTCAACACGACGCTGCGCGAGGGGCCGCTCGGCGCGGCGCGCTCCGTGCTGACGATCCACAACCTGCAGCACCAAGGCCTGCACCCGCGCCGCACGCTGGATTTCGCGCGGCTCCCGGAGCACCTGTTCCGGCCCGATGAGCTGGAGTGCCTCGGCGGCGTGAACTACCTCAAGGGCGGCATCCTCCACGCCCGCACGGTCCTCACCGTGAGCCCGACCTATGCGCGGGAGATCCTGACGCCGGCCTTCGGTCACGGCCTCGAGGACGTCGTGCGGCGGCGCGCCGACGCGTTGCACGGCATCCTCAACGGCGTCGACCGCGACGAATGGGATCCGGCGCGCGACCCGCACCTGGCCCAACCCTTCTCCGCCGGAGACCTCGCGGGCAAAGCGGCCTGCAAGGCGGCCTTGCTCCGGGAACTGGCCCTTCCGTCGGAGCCGGACCGCCCGCTCGTCGGCGTCATCTCGCGCCTTTGGGATCAGAAGGGTCTCGATCTCGCCTTGGCGGTGCTCCCGCGCCTGCTGCGCGAGGATGCCCTGCGCTTCGTGTTGCTGGGCAGCGGCGATGCTTCCCTCGAGCAAGGCTTCCGGCGCCTGGCCGACGAGTTCCCCGCCGCCTGCGCGGTGCGGATCGGCTACGACCACGGCTTGTCCCATCGCATCGAGGCCGGAGCGGATTTCTTCCTGATGCCGAGCCGCTTCGAACCCTGCGGGCTCAACCAGATGTACTCGATGGCCTACGCGACCCTGCCGATCGTCCGCGAGACGGGCGGGCTGGCGGACACCGTGACTCCGTGGGACGGGGAGAAAAAGGGGACGGGCGTGGTCTTCACCCATGCCGATCCGGCCGGCGTGGAGTGGGGCCTCCGCCGGGCGCTGGAACTCTACGCCCAGCCGAAGAAATTCGCCGCCGTGCGTCGCGAGGCGCTCCGGCAGGACTTCAGTTGGCGTCGTTCGGCGGAGGAACACCTCCGCCGCTACGCATCAGCGTAGTTTCAAGCAGTCCGGGGAGGCGAAAAATCGCCAGCCAGAAGGCGGGTTGCCTAAAAAAAGCCTAAAATAGTCGCTTCGGACGTGCGGGAGCACGTTTGGCGGCTTTGGCACGGGGCAAGCATAAGGGGAGTCGCCATGAAGCACATCACCGCACTCACCCTCACCACCCTCCTCGCCGCGACCGGTCTTGCCCAGACCGCCGCCGCTCCCGCCGCCTCTCCGGTCTCCTACGACCTGACGGCCGGGTACGACAGCGAGTACTACTACCGCGGCCTCTGGTTCTCCAACCAGAACGCCTGGTACAACATCGGCGCTTCCAAGAAGCTGTCCGACAAGACCACGGCCAGCGCCCTGGCCTACTACACCTCGAGCAACGACGTGCGCTCCCAGTACCAGGAGCTGGATCTCGGCGCCTCCGTGTCCTACGATGCGGGCTTCGCCACGCTGACCGCCGGCTACACGTACTTCTTCTTCTTCAACGGCTACCTCGGCAACAAGAACGGGCGCCCCGAGCCAGAGTTTCTCCCATGAGCTCTACCTGAGCGCGGCCAAGACGGTCGGCCCGGTGAACGTCACGGCGACCTACGCCTACGACCTCTACATCGACGCCGGTTACGCCGAGCTCGCCGCGGACAAGTCCTTCACCCTGAACGACACGACCTCCCTCGTCCTCAAGGCCGCGGCGGGCTACAGCGTCGGTGGCTACTACACGCTGTTCAATCCTGCCAACGGCCAGAACGTCGGCACCGAAAGCACCTGGACCCACGTGTTGCTGAGCGCCTCCCTCCCGATCGCGCTCTCCAAGACCGCGACCCTGACGCCGTACGTCTCGTACAACATGTCCGGGGCCGGTCGTGAGGAATCCAACACCGGCTCGATCTCCCTGGGCGCCGACGACGACCAGTTGTTCTTCGGCTTCTCCCTGAAGGCGGTCTTCTAAGCCTCCGGGCGGGCGGTCCTCGGACCGTCCGCCTCCCTTTCTCGACCTGATTCAACTCAGGACGGGAGATGTCAACATAGCCAAGGGGCGTCTTCCGCGAGGAAGACGCCCCTTCCTTGTTTGTAGGTTGAAAAACCCCGGAAGCGGACAATCTTGGGCCGCTACCGATGATCGAGTCCGCCCGCAAACCCGATTGGCTCCGCGCCAAGCTTCCCGCCGGACCCGAGTTCCTCGCGACCAAGCAGAACGTCGACCAGCACAAGCTGCACACCGTCTGCCAGTCCGCCCAGTGCCCGAACATGGGCGAATGCTGGTCCCGGCGCTCGGCCACGGTCATGATCCTGGGCAACGTCTGCACCCGCTCCTGCACCTTCTGCGCGGTCCAGTCCGGCCGCCCGAGCGAGCTCGACCTCGGCGAACCGCCCCGCGTGGCCGAGTCGATCGCCCAGATGAACCTGAAGCACGTCGTGATCACCTCGGTGGCCCGCGACGACCTCAAGGACGGCGGCGCCTCGGTCTGGGCGGCGACCATCCGCGCCACCCGGCACCGCAACCCCGAGACGACCATCGAGGTCCTGCCCGCCGACTTCCGCGGCGAGCAGGTCCACCTGGACACGCTGCTCGACGCCCGCCCGGACATCCTGAACCACAACCTGGAAACCGTGGAAAGGCTCCAGCGTCCCGTCCGCAAGACGGCCCGCTACGACCGTTCCTTCTGGGTGCTGAAGCACGCCAAGTCGCGCGACTTCATCACCAAGACCGGCATCATGCTCGGCATCGGCGAACAGAAGGACGAGGTCGCCGCCCTGCTCCGGGACATCGCCGCCGCCGAGGTCGACATCCTGACGATCGGCCAATACCTCTCGCCGAGCAAGGAACACGCCCCGATCGACCGGTGGGTCCACCCCGACGAGTTCGCGGAGTGGAAGGCGTTCGCCCTCGCCGCGGGCGTGAAGCACGTCGAATCCGGACCCTTGGTCCGTTCCTCCTACCGGGCCGACGAGCAGGCGGTGAAGTTCGCCTTGATGGAGCGGCGCCAGCGCCCGGCCCGCTGAGCCCGTGGAAGGCCTGCCCCCGATCGATTTCCGCGGCGAGCTCAACGCCGAGCAGTTCGCCGCCGTGACCTCGCGGCCGGGCCCCGCGTTGGTGCTCGCCGGCGCCGGCTCCGGCAAGACCCGCACCCTCACCTACCGCGTCGCCTGGTTGCTGCACCAAGGCGCCCGCCCTTGGGACATCCTGCTGCTCACCTTCACCAACAAGTCCGCCAAGGAGATGCTGGAGCGCGTCGAGGACCTCACCGGCGTGCCCCGGGGCCAGTTCTGGGGCGGGACCTTCCACTCGATCGGCCAGCGCATCCTCCGCCGCAACGCGGCCGCCGCCGGACGGCAGCCGGACTTCACCATCCTCGACCAGAAGGAATCCGAGCAGCTCTTCTCCGAGGTGGTCAAGGAGACCGACGGCGCCTTCATCAAGGACAAGACGAACCCGAAGGCCGCGGTGATCCTGGACGCCTACTCCCACGCCCGTAACACGCTGCGGCCCCTCGAAGAGGTGCTGACCGAGCGTCTGGACTGGATGAAAGGCGGCCCGGACAAGTTGCTGGCGTTCTGCGCCCGCTACGAGGCCCGCAAGGCGGAAGGCAACCTCTGCGATTTCGACGACCTGCTCGCCCTCTGGCTGAAGGTGCTCGAGACGGACCCGGCCGCCCTCGCCCACTACCGCCAGCGCTTCCAGCATATCCTGGTCGACGAGTTCCAGGACACGAACCGGTTGCAGAGCCGCATCATCGACCTGCTGGGCGACCGGCACCAGATCATGGCGGTGGGCGACGATGCGCAGTGCATCTACACCTGGCGCGGCGCCGACTGGGAGAACATCATGGCGTTCCCGCAGCGTCATCCCGGCACGGAGTTCCACCACATCGACACCAACTACCGCTCGACGCCGGAGATCCTCGCCTTCGCCAACGAGATCCTGCGCCACCGCCCCAAGGTCGACGGCTTCGACCGCCGGTTGCTCGCCGTGCGTCCGGCCGGACCGGCGCCCACCGTCTTCACGGTCGGCGACACCTCCCAGCAGGCCAAGCTGGTGGGCCGGAAGATCCTGCAGCTGCACAACGAAGGGCACGCCTTCGGGGACATCCACGTGCTCTACCGCGCGCACTACCAGTCGCTCGAGCTGCAGATGGAACTGACCAACCTCGGGATTCCTTTCGTCATCACCAGCGGACACAAGTTCTTCGACCTGATCCACGTCAAGGACGTGCTGGCCCACCTGCGCTTCGTGCACAACCCCCGCGACCAGGTGGCCCTCTCCCGCCTGCTCTGCCTGCTGCCCAAGGTCGGCCCCGTGGCCGCCAACCGCATCACCCAGGCCGCGCAGGAAGTCGAGGCCGCCCAAGGGCGCGGCCTCGTCCGCGCGCTGCGCGACCCGGCCGTGCTGCGCAAGGTACCCGAGACGGCCAAGGACGATTTCAACGACCTCACCATCACCCTCGAGGACATGCTCGAGGGCCTCGAGGCCGCCCGGGCCAAGCCGGCGCCGACCAACCCGGCGCCCGACCTCTTCACCGCGGCCACCGAGGCGAGCTCCGTGAAGGTGGCGCGCACCCCCGCCGAGACGACGCGCGTCTGCATCGAGGGCTGGTACGGCACCCACCTCAAGACGCTCTTCCCCGACTGGCGCGACCGCGAGCAGGACCTCACGGGACTGCTGGGTTTCGCCGCGAAGTTCGAGGACCTCGGTGACCTCGTCGCGCAGGTTGCCCTGCTCAACGGGGAGTCTTCCGACAAGAAAGCCGAGCCCGAGGAGGACATGCTCCGGCTCACGACCATCCACCAGTCGAAGGGCCTCGAGTTTCCGATCGTCTTCCTGCTCGGGGTCGCCGACGGGCTGCTCCCGCTGACCCGGGCGATCGACGACGGCGACGTCGAGGAGGAGCGCCGGCTCTTCTACGTGGCCTGCACCCGCGCCGAGAACATGCTCTTCCTTTTCGCGCCCCGCTTCGCCGTTTCGGGCGAGGGCTACCGCCCCTTGGACCCCTGCCGTTTCCTCGAGGAAATGAGCCCGGATTGTTACGAATTGGCGGATTACGCCCACCGCCGGCTTTAGTCCGGGTATGACGCGGACCCGGGGGTAGGTGCTTGCCATTGCCAAGGGTGGGCCTTTATGACTCAAACCAATCTTTATACGCCATCGCCATGCCTAAGGTACTCGTCGCCGACAAGATCTCGCCCACCGGGGTCGCCCTCCTCAAGTCCCAGCCGGGTTATGAGGTCATCGAAGCCTACGGCTCCACCCCGGAGAAGATCCTGACGCTCGTCGGCGACGTCCACGCCATCCTCGTCCGTTCCGAGACCCAGATCACCAAGGAAGTCCTGGCCGCCGCCCACCGCCTCGTCTGCGTCGGCCGCGCCGGCGTGGGGGTCGACAACATCGACGTCGACGCGGCCACCGAACGCGGCGTGATCGTGATGAACACCCCCTCGGGCAACACCATCGCGACCGCCGAGCTGACCTTCACCCACCTGCTCTCCCTCGCCCGCCCCGTGCCCGAGGCCGTCCAGTCGATGCGCGAAGGCAAGTGGGACCGCAAGACCCTCTCCGGCACCGAGCTCTTCGGCAAGACCCTCGGCGTGCTCGGCCTCGGCCGCATCGGCGCCGAGGTCGCCAAGCGCGCCCTCGCCTTCGGCATGAAGGTCGCCGCCTACGACCCCTACCTCACCGAGGCCCGCGCCAAGTCGCTCGGCGTCATCATGGCCACCCTCGACGAGGTCTTCGTGACCGCCGACTACATCACCGTGCACATGCCCCTCACGGAGCAGACCGAGGGCATGGTCAACGCCGCGGCGTTCGCCAAGATGAAGAAAGGCGTCAAGATCGTGAACTGCGCCCGCGGCGGCATCGTCGACGAGGCCGCGCTCGCGGCCGCCCTCGCCTCCGGCCAATGCGGCGGCTGCGGCTTCGACGTGTTCGTCGAGGAGCCCCTCGCCAAGGACCATCCGCTGCGCTCGCTGCCCAAGGCCCACCTCTCCCCGCACCTCGGCGCCTCCACCTCGGAAGCCCAGGAGAACGTCGGCGTCGAGGTCGCCGAGGCCGCCATCACCGTGCTCGGCGGCGGCTCGCCCGCCAACGCGGTCAACCTGCCTTCCGTCGACTCGCAGACGCTCGCGGCCATCCGCCCCTTCCAGAGCCTGGCCGAGAAGCTCGGCGCCATCGCCCGCCAGCTGGCCGCCCCGGGTCGCGTCGAGTCGCTCCGCCTGACCACCTTCGGCGCCGGCTCCGAGCAGGGCGCCTCGGCCATCGCTCGCTCCATCCAGCGCGGCTACCTGCGCGGCATCAGCGAAGGCGTCAACGACGTCAACGCCCCGAGCAAGCTCAAGGCCCTCGGCGTCGAGGTCCAGTCCGTGCGCTCCTCGGCCGAGGCCGACTACAAGGAACTCGTGCTCGTCGAGGCCTTCCTCGCGGGCGGCAAGTCCGTCTCCGTCGCCGGCACGATCCTCGGCAAGGCCCACTCGCCCCGCATCGTCTCGATCAACGGCCGCACCCTCGAGTTCGTCCCCGAGGGCAAGCTGCTCCTCATCGAGAACCAGGATCAGCCCGGCATCATCGGCGCGCTCGGCACCCTGCTCGCGCAGGAACGCGTGAACATCGCCAACATGGCGCTCAGCCGCACCGGCGGCGCGAACGCCCTCGCCGTCTACCAGCTCGACACCGCCCCCGGCGCGGCCGCCCTCGCGGAGATCCTCCGCAACCCGGCGATCGTCAGCGCCAAGCTGATCGACGCCTAAGCGATGTTCCTGGCGCTCGGCATCTTCGCCGTCCTCGGCTACCTCCTGGGTTCCGTCAACTTCGCCGTGCTCGTGGCGAAGAAGCATGGCGTCGACATCCTGAAGGCCGGCTCCGGCAACCCCGGCGCGACCAACGTCAAGCGCGTGCTCGGCAAGGGGCCGGGCAACCTGGTCTTCGCCCTCGACGCCCTCAAGGGTTTCGTCGGCACCGGTCTGCCCTACCTCCTGATCACGGTCGTGGTCGAGCCCCCGGACCCGGCCCGGCGCGCCGAGGAGCAATTCCTGCTTTGCATCGCCGGCTTCGTCGGCACCTTGCTCGGCCACTGCTTCTCCTGCTTCCTCGGTTTCAAGGGCGGCAAGGGCGTGGCCTCGACCATCGGCGGCCTGCTCGTCCTCCTGCCCGTGCCGATCGTCATCGGCGCCGCGATCTGGGGCGTCGTCTTCGCCCTCTCGCGCTACGTCTCCCTCGCCTCGATCGCGCTCGGCGTCTCCCTCCCCCTCTCCTGCTGGCTCCTGCCGCTCGCCACCTCCCTGAGGTTCGGCCCGGCCGAGTTCTGGTTCGCCGCGGCCCTCGCCGCGTTCAACGTCTGGACCCACCGGTCCAACCTCGGTCGCCTGCTCGCCGGCACCGAGAACCGCTTCGAGAAGAAAGCCTGACCCTTTCGCAATGACCGCCCCTCGCACCATCGGCATCGGCATCCTCGGCCTCGGCACCGTCGGCCAAGGCGTCTGGAAGCACCTCACCGAGAAGCAGACCGACCTCGAGTCGCGCCTCGGCGTGAAGCTCGACCTCCGCCGCGCGGCGGTACGCGACCTGAAGAAGAAGCGCGCGGTCAAGGTGCCTTCCGCCAAGACCACCCGCAACCCGCTCGAGGTCGTCGACGACCCCAGGATCCACGTCGTGTGCGAGCTCATCGGCGGCACCACGGTCGCCCGGGAACTGACCCTGCGCGCCCTCCGCGCCGGCAAGGTCGTCGTCTCCGCCAACAAGGCGCTGCTCTGCCAGCATGGCCCGGAGATCTTCGACGCCGTCCGCCGGCACGGCGGCCAGTTCCTCTTCGAGGCCAGCGTCGCCGGCGGCATCCCCATCATCAAGGCCATCCGCGAGGGGCTCGTGGCGAACCGCTTCGACCTGATCGTCGGCATCCTCAACGGCACCTGCAACCACATCCTCACGCGCATGGGCGAGGACGGCCTCTCCTTCGCCGACGCGCTGAAGGAAGCCCAGGAACTCGGCTACGCCGAGGCCGACCCGACGCTCGACGTCGAAGGTATCGACGTCTTCCACAAGGCCTCGATCCTCGCCTGGCTCGCCCACGGCAAGTGGGCGCCGCGCAACCGCACCCTCGTCGAGGGCATCCGCCACATCGGCCCGGCCGACATCGACTTCGCCCGCCGCTTCGGCTTCGCGCTCAAGCACCTCGCCGTCATCCGCCGCGACTTCCGGGCCGGCTGGATGACCGTCGGCGTCTACCCCGCCCTCGTCCCCAACCGCGACATCCTCGCGCGCGTCTCGGGCGTGAACAACGGCATCACCCTGCGCGGCGACGTGGTCGGCGCGACGACCCTGACCGGGCGCGGCGCGGGCGGCGACGCCACCGCCTCCGCGGTGATCGGCGACATCGTGGACGCCATCGCCGCCCTGACCGGCGCGGCCAACCCCGGCCTCTCCGCGGAGAGCCTCGCCGCCCGCGAAAGCCAGGGTCGCAAGGTCCGCATGGCCGACCTCCCCGAGATCGTCTCGCCGTTCTACCTTCGCCTGTCGCTGCTCGACAAGGCCGGCGTCTCCGAGGGCGTCTACCGCATCTTCTCCAAGCACAAGGTCTCCATCGCGCGCGTCATCCAGTACGAGCACCCGAACCAGGGCCGCGGCACCGTCACCCTCTCGACCTACCCGGTGAACGAGCAGAAGATGTCCAAGGTCTTGACAGAGCTCCGCCGCCTCAAGACGGTGCTCGAAGAGCCCGTCGTGCTCCGCATCTTCTCCCCCGAATCCTAAGGATGGCCCTGATTGTCCAGAAATACGGCGGCACTTCCGTCGGCAACGTCGACCGCATCCAGAATGTGGCGGCCAAGATCAAGGAGCAGTGGTCCCGGGGGCACCGGCTCGTGGTCGTCGTCTCCGCCCGCAGCGGCGTGACCAACGACCTGATCGCCCGCGCCAAGGCCCTGCAGAAACTCCCCGACGAACGCGAGATGGACGTCCTCATGGCCGTCGGCGAACAGGAGACCATCGCGCTCACCGTCATGGCGCTCCACGCCATCGGCGTGCCCGCCGTCTCCGCACGGGCGCCCAGGCCGGCATCTTCACCGACGACATCCACACCCGCGCCCGCATCACCCGGATCTCCGGCGGCGACCTCCTCGCCCGCCTCGACGAGGGCAAGGTGGTCGTGGTCGCGGGCTTCCAGGGCGTGACCGAGCAAGGCGAGGTCACGACGCTCGGCCGCGGGGGCTCCGACCTGACCGCGATCGCCGTGGCCGCCTCCATCAAGGCCGACCTCTGCCAGATCTACACCGACGTCGACGGCGTCTACACCGCCGACCCGCGCATCGTGCTCAACGCGAGCAAGCTGCCCGAGATCTCCTACGAGGAGATGCTCGAGCTCGCCTCCAGCGGCTCCAAGGTGATGCAGTCGCGCTCCGTGGAGTTCGCGCAGAAGTACAACGTCCCCTTCGAAGTCCGCTCCTCCTTCAACGACCAACCCGGTACCCTCGTGAAAGCCATCGCCAAAACCCTCGAAGACGCGGCCATCGCCGGCGTCGCCCTCGACCGCCTGCAGACCCGCGTGACGGTCAGCGACCTGCCCGACAACCCGCAGGCGTTCGCCGCCCTCTTCGACGACCTCGGCGAAGCCGGGCTCAGCGTCGACATGATCATCAAGAACCTCGGCAAGGACGGTAAGTCCAACCTCACGTTCTCGGTCACCACCGACCAGTTCAGCCGCGTCGAGAAGGTCGTCGGCGAGACGCTGAAGAAGCTCGGCTCGGGCTCCGTCCGCTCCGCGGGCGAGATCTCCAAACTCTCCATCGTGGGCGTCGGGATGATCTCCCACCCCGGCGTCGCGGGCACCTTGTTCAAGGCCCTGGCCTCCGTCGGGGTGAACAGCGAGCTCATCACGACCTCCGAGATCAAGATCTCGGTCGCCCTGGAGCCCGCCAAGGCCGATGCCGCCGTCCGCGCCGTGCACACGGCCTTCGGTCTGGACAAGGCCTGAGCCGCCCGCACTCCCCTCTTGCCCGAGGCATCGGACCGACCATTGTCGGGTCGATGCCTCGGTTGTTTCTGGCCACCCTCCTCGCCGTCGTCGGCGGCCTCCCCGGCGCGGCGTTCGCGCAGGACCTGCCGTCGGCGACCCTCGGCCTCGGCGTGCCGAACCCGCCGGACCGCGGCCCGCGCCAGCGCACGACGCTCGAGCTCGCCGAGGAAGCCCTCGCCGCGGGCCTGGCCGCGACCGCGGAGGAACTTTTCGTCCAGGCCCGCAAGACGACCGCGGCCGACCGCGGTCGCATCGCGCTCGGCCTGTCCGCCGCCCTCCTCGAAAGGACCCGGCCGGCGGAAGCCAAGGCCGCCCTGGTCGAAGCGCCGGCGGGCCCGGCGCGCCGGCTCCGCGAGGGCCTGCTCGCCCTGCTCGACGACCAGCTGCCCGAGGCGGCCGCCATCGCGAGCGGTCTGGACCCGAACCGCCTGCCTCCCGACGAGGTGGCCTGGGGCTACGCGCTGCGCTGGATGATCGCCGCGGCCAACGGCGACAACCTCGCCATCAACCTCAACCTCGAGGCGGCCGCGCGGACCGCGACCTCCGAGGAGCAACGGCAGCGGATCGAGATCCTCGGGTACCGCGCCCTGGTCTCGGCGGGCAAGGTCGAGGAACGCACCGTGGGGCTGCTGCGAGAGATGACGGCCAACGCGAAGGGCTCGCCGCTCGCCTTCGCCTACGCCCGCAACCTCGCGCTAGGCATCGCGCGGCTGCACGACTGGCCCCGGCTACCCGCCGGCGCGCCGGAGACCGAAGCCTTCCGCAAGGAGCGGGAGCGCGTCCGCGCGGCCCGCCGCGAGGCGACCCGCGCCCTCGCCGACTGCGGCCCGCTCAGCGAGGCCCGGCGGGCCGAGGCCGACCTGCTGGCCGGCCTGATCCACGGCACGGACGACCCCGAGGGTCGCCGACTCCTGATGGCCGCGGCCCGCAATGGCGCGAACCCCGCGGTCCGCCTGACCGCGCTGCGCGGGCTGGTCGCCGCGGCCTTCGAGGCCCCGCTCTCGGAGCGCAAGTCGGTGGCCAACGAGGTCTACGATTTCCTGATGAAGCGCCAAGGCGAGTTCGCCTATGCCTGCCCCCGCGACCCGAAGGTGCTCGACGCCATCCACCTCGCCCGCGCCCAGCTCATGACCTTGGCCGGCAACCGGGAGATCGCCCGCCAGGCGGCCGCGGACCTCCTCCGCGACGTCCCGGCGAGCCCGTTGGCCCGCGAGGCCCACCGGACGCTGGCGCTGGCCTACTGGGGCGAAGGCTCCTACCGGCTGGCCGCGGAGACCCTGGGTCGCTTGCGCGACCTCACCACCGCCCCCGCGGAACGCGACACCCTCGCCGTGCTGGCGGCCGACTGCCTCTTCCTGGCGGGAGATTTCGTGCTCGCGGAGAAGGCCTACGCCGCGGCGCAGGCGGAGTCCGGCGACCCTCGCCTGGCCGGGGACGCCTGCTACCAACGCGTGCTCAGCGTCCTCGCCCAAGGCAAGGAGGCCGCCCTGCGCGACCGCGCCGCCGGCATCATCGAAGCCTCCGCCCGCGGCGTCCGCGCCCCGGAACTCGCGATCACCTGGCGCAACACCTGGAACGTGATCGACGACGCGCGCCAGGCGCTCCGTCCCGCGGAAGCCGACCAGCTCGTGACGCGCCTCGCGCCTTTCATCGCCAGCGCCGCCGACGACCCCGCCTTCGGCCTGCGCTTCGCCTGGCTGAAGGCGCTCGTCGCGCTGGGCAACGGTCAGGCGACGGTCACGGCGCGCCTCGCCGACGAGATCGCCGGCCGGCTCGACCGCCTGGAAGCCGGAGCCGACACCGCCGCCCTCCGCGAACTGCGCGGCCAGGTGCCGGAGCTGCGCGGCCACCTCGCGTTGCTGCGCGCGCGCACCTTCCTCGGGCAGGACGCCGCGAAGGGGCGCGAGGAGTTCCGCAAGCTGCGCCAGAGCCAGCCCGAAAGCCCCGCCGCGGCCGCGTCTTTCCTGGCCGAAGGGCGCTTCCTCGCGGGTCGCGAGGAGCACGCCGAAGCCCAGGCGCTCTTCACCCGGCTGGGCAAGGATTTCGCGGGCAAACCGGGCCTGGCCGATTTCGCGGCGCTCGGGCTCTATGAGGCCGCCGAACAGGCGGTCCAGCAGTCGCCCGCCGAGGGCGAGGCGAAGCTGAAGGAGGCCGTCGAACTGCTCGAGCTGTTCGCCGAACAGCACGGCCGCCACCCGCTGATCGTCCGCGTGACGCTGCGGCGCGCCGAGCTGCTCCGCGCCCTCGGCCTCTTCGATAATTCCTACAAGATCCTCGACGACCTCATCCGCGCCCACGCCGACGACCCCGCGCGACCGCAGGCCGAGATGGCGCGCGCCGACTCGCTGCTCGGCCGCTCGGAACTGAACCGCGACCGCGTGGGCCAGCTCGACCGGCAACGCATCGGGCTCGCCGTCGCCGCCTACCAACGCGTCTGCGACGCCTACGCCAAGGACCCCGACACGGCCGCCGAGGCCCGCTACAAGCTCGCCCTGTCCTTGCTGGAGCGGACCGGGACGGAGACCGGCGTGGACGCGGCCGCCTCGCTGCGCGAGGCGCGCGCCAACCTCGTCGGCGTGCTGGGACCCTTGCGCGCCGGCACCGCGACCGCCCCGGAATTCAGCCGCGGAGGCCGGATCTGGCTCGCCCGCGCCATCCTGCTCCTCGGGCAGATCTGGGAGAAGGAAGGCAACGTCGCCGAGGCCATCGCGGCCTACCAGCTGATCCCCGAACTTAACCGCGGGCTGAAGCCGGGCGAAGCCCGGTTGCCGGGCCAGGCCGCCGCCGAAAGCAAACTTGCGACGCTCCGCCGCCCCAAATAAGACCCCGCCATGACCACCTGCGCCTTCTCCTTCCCCTTCGACGCCGGCCCGTTCGCCTGGCTGCTGCTGGTCCTGGCCTTCCTGGTCCTGGTGTTCGTGGTGGAGCGCTCCCTCTTCCTGCACCGCGGCCTCGTGCTCTCGTCCGACTTCATCGACGGGGTGCGCAACAACCTGCTGGCCGGCCGACCGCTCGAGGCGCTCGCCGCCTGCGAGGAGTCGCCAGGGCCCATCCCGCGGGTGGTCAAGGCCGCCCTCCTCCGCTCGGGCCAAGGCGAGGAGGCCATGCGCGCCGCCGCCACCGAAGCCGCCCTGCTCGAACTCCCGGTGCTGGAACGCCGCCTCGGTTCGATCGCCGCGATCGGCCGGGTCGCCCCGTTGCTCGGCCTGGCGGGCGGCGTGCTGTCCGGCTACGGCATCGTGACCGCCCTGCGCGACGGCAGCCTCTACGCCAGCGGCGACGCCATCCTGGGACAGGCCCAGGCGGCCTTGGCGACCGCGGGCTTCGGCCTGCTCATCGCGGCGCTCTGCGCCCTCGCCCACCATTTCCTCGTGGGACGGGTCCGCTCGATCGTGACCGAGATGGAAGTCGCGGCCCATACCATCATCACGTTCGTCCGCCACGAACTGCCGGCGACGCCGCCGAAGGCCTGAGATGCGCACCCCTCTCGGAGTTCTCGCGAAGGTCCGCCCCGCGGAGCAAGGCCTCGACCTGGCCCCGCTGGCCCTCGCCGGCCTGGCGCTGGCGTTGGTCTGGACCTTGGTCGCGCACTTCGCCCTGACCGCCGGCACCGCCGTCGCGTTCGATGAACGCGTGGTCGCGTTCGCCCGCCGGACCCAGGTGCCCCGCAACGCGGAGCCCGACCTCGCCCGCACCGCCCTCGCCGTCACCTTGGTCTCGGCGCGCGGCACCGGCATCTATGTCGTGGCCGGACGAGTCATCGACCGGACGGGCCTGCGCAAGGAGCTCAGCCGCGTGGCCGCCACCGGCGGACGCGACCGGCCGGTCCTGGTCAAGGCCGACGCCGCGCTGACGATGCAGGCCTTCGTGGAACTCTGCGCGCTGGTCCGCGAGGCCGGGTTCCCGGGCGTGCTGATCGCCACCGAGGAGCCCCGGGGCGAACGTTGATTCGCGATTGCCACGGGCGGTGAGGCGGGGGCAATCTGCCCGCTCCCGTGCCCGCCCCCGACGACCAGCGCCCCACCGACCTCCCCCGCCACGTGGGGATCATCATGGATGGGAACGGCCGCTGGGCCGCCGCGCGCGGCCTGCCTCGGCTGGAAGGCCATCGCCGGGGGGCCGAGCGCCTGATCGAGATCGTCGACGACTGCATCGACCTCGGCATCGGCACGCTCACCGTCTTCGCGTTCTCGGCGGAGAACTGGAAGCGCCCGCCCGAGGAGATCAGCGGCCTCTTCAAGCTCGGCGAGTGGGTGCTGCGCGCGCACCTCGCCCGGCTCGAGCGGCGCGGCGTGCGCCTCCGCGTGATCGGCGACCTCGCCGCGATGCCGGACTTCGTGCGCCGCCCCCTGGAGGACGCCATCGCGAAGACGCGTGATTTCACCGCCTTCCAGCTCGTCGTCGCCCTGAACTACGGCGCCCGCCAGGAGATCGTCGCGGCCGCGCGGCGGCTCGCCGCGGACGTCGCGGCCGGTCGCCAGGATCCGGCGCAGGTCGACTGGGCCGCGCTCGAGGCCCGCCTGCAGACCGCCGGCCTGCCGGACCCCGACCTCATCATCCGCACCTCGGGCGAACATCGCCTGAGCAACTTCCTGCTGCTGCAGTCGGCGTACGCGGAGATTGTATTTGCATCGGTGCATTGGCCCGACTTTACCAAGGACCAACTCCGGCTCGCCCTCGCGGAATACGCGAAGCGTGAGCGCCGTTTCGGCATGACCCCGGAGCAACTCCAAACCCCGCCCCCCGCATGAAAGACCGCGCCCTGAGCACCCTCGGCCTGTGGGTGGTCGTCGGCCTGGTGATCTGGGTCGGCGGGTTCTTCTCGGTGGCGGAGCAAGCGGCCTTCGGCCTGCTCGCCCTGCTCGTCGGCGCGGCGCAGTACGAGTTCCACCAGCTGGCCGCCCGCATCCCCGGCGTCCCCCGGCCGCGCCCGAGCGGGATCGTGGCGGGCTTCGTGCTGCTCTTCGCGCTCTTCTTCCTGGCGAACGAACGCGCCCGGGCCAACACGGCCCTCACCCTCGGCGCCCTGCTCTTCGGGCTCCACCTGCTCGCGTTGCTGCGGCGCCCCGGCGAAGTCCCGGCGCTCCTCCGCCGCTTCCCCACCCTCTACGGTTTCGCCTACATCCCGTTCATGCTCGCCTCGCTGGTGGCGATCGCCCGGATGGAGGACGGCCAGCTGCTGAGCCGCCAGCCCATCGGGCTTTATTACGTCATCTGGGTGGTGGTCGCGACCAAGTTCACCGACGTCGGCGGCCTGCTCATCGGCGTGCCGTTCGGCCGCCATAAGATCGCCCCGAGCATCAGCCCGGCCAAGAGCTGGGAGGGCTGCGCGGGCGGGCTCGCTTTTTCCGCCGCCGCCTCGGCCCTCTTCGCCTGGATCTGCGTCGGCCCGCTCGGCCTGCCGTTCATGACGCCTGCGAAGGCCGCCCTCATGGCGCTCCCGCTCGCGCTGCTGAGCATCCCCTCCGACCTGGCCGAATCCGTCTTCAAGCGGCTGGCCGGGGCGAAGGATTCCGGCGCCACCATCCCGGGCATCGGCGGCGCGCTCGACCTCATCGACAGCCTCGTGCTGACCGCGCCGACCGCGCTCGTCCTCCTCTCGTACGGCCTCGATTGGGCGAAGCGGGCCTGATGGCGGAGGCGCCCGCGATCCATGTCCTGACCGGCCCGACGGCGGTCGGCAAGACCGAGGCCGCCCTCGTCTGGGCGGAGCAGAATAACGCGGAGATCCTCTCCTGCGATTCGGTCTGCGTCTATCGGGGCATGGATATCGGCTCGGCCAAGCCGACCGCCGCGCAGCAGGCACGGGTGCGGCACCACGGGCTCGACCTCGTGGCGCCGACGGAACGTTACTCGGTCGTGCAGTTCGTGACGATGGCGCAGGCGGCGCTCGCCGACGCCCAAGGCCGCGGCAAACGCCTCCTCGTGACCGGCGGCAGCGGCTTCTACCTCGCGGCGTTCTTCGGCCCGGTGTCCGATGACCAACCCATCGGCGAGGCGGTCATCGAGGCGTCGCGCGCGCTCCAGGCGCGCGGACTGGAGGCGATGCTCACGGCCCTGCGCGAACTTGAAGGGACGACGACCCTGCCCGCCTGGTTGGATACCCGGAACCCGATCCGCGTGCTCAAGGCCTTGGAACGGAGGATGGCCTCCGGCCGACCGCTCGAAGCGCTGCGGGAGGAGTTCCTCCGGCGCCGCGGGCCGTTTGCCGACCACCCGGTGACCTTCGACCTGCTGGAACGTCCGGACCGCGACCTACGGACCCGCATCGCCCGACGAACCGACGAGATGCTGGGTAGCGGCTTGATCGAGGAAGCCGAGCGATTGCTGGCCCTGAACCTGGACCCGGAACTGGCCTCCGCCCGGGCGGTGGGCTACCGGGCGACCATGGACTGGCTCGCCGAGGGCAGGCAGGTCGCCTTGGAGGGACTCGCGGAACGCATCAACCTGGACACATGGGCACTGGTCCGGAAACAGCGTAAGTGGTTCCGCCGGCTAGGCTTGACCCCGAATCTCGGGGAATAAGCCCTTTTCTGAGCGTCGAGGGGGATTAAGTACGGGAAAAATGGCCTTCTTTGCCATTTTTCAAGCCTACGGCCTTGCTCTGGATAGTTTTATGCCCTTTTTTAGAGGTCCACCCTCACCCCACCTCCCCCATGCCCCTCAAACTCGGCCAGCCCCTCCCTGAAATCACGCTGAAGCAGAAGACCGAAGCCGGCCTCGTCGACGTCAACCTGCGCCGCAACGTCGGCAAGGGCAAGACCGTCATCCTCTTCGTCCCGCTCGCCTTCACCGGCGTCTGCACCGACGAGCTCTGCAAGGTCACCGGCCTCCTCGACGAGTACAAGAAGCTGGGCGCCGACGTCATCGCGATCTCCGTCGACAGCCCCTTCGCCCAGGAAGCGTGGGCCAAGTCCGCCAGCATCGGCGTGACCCTCGCCTCCGACTTCAACCGCGTGGCGGTCAAGGCCTTCAAGGTCAAGGACACCCGCGTGATCCCCGAGAAGACCGGCCTCCTCAACGTCGCCAAGCGCTCCGTCTTCGTGGCCGACAAGAACGGTCTCGTCGTGCACTCCGAGGTCAAGCGTGACCCGAGCTCGATGCCGAACTTCGCCAAGATCAAGAAGGCCGTCGAAGCCTGAGCCCTTAATACCCTCACCTTCGAAGGCGGTCGGGCTTGCCCCGGCCGCCTTCTTTGCTTTTGGCTACCTGACCGCCCGGCCGCGCCGGACACCCTCGCTTTCACCCACCTAACTCCATGGCCCACCACGACCCGTTCAAAGCCCTTCGCCCCTTCTCCGCCGGCGGCCGATCCGGCCAGCTCTACTCCCTGCCCGCCCTCGAGCAGGCCGGCCTCGGGCAGATCTCCCGCCTCCCCGTCTCCGTACGCCTCGTGCTGGAGTCCGTGCTGCGCAACTGCGACGGCGTCGCCGTGACCGAGCAGGACGTCCGGACCCTCGCCCACTGGAACGCCGCCAAGCCGGTCGACACCGAGATCCCTTCGTCGTCGCGCGCATCGTCCTGCAGGACTTCACCGGCGTGCCGCTGCTCGTCGACCTCGCCGCCATGCGCGAGGCCGTCGCCAAGCTCGGCAAGGATAGCGCCGTGATCGAGCCGCTCGTCCCCGTCGACCTCGTCGTCGACCACTCCGTGCAGGTCGACCGCGCCGGTACCGCCAACGCCTTCCTCGAGAACCTCCGCCAGGAGTTCGGCCGCAACACCGAGCGCTACGAGTTCCTCAAGTGGGGCATGCAGGCCTTCAAGACCTTCGGCGTCGTCCCGCCCGCCATCGGCATCGTCCACCAGGTCAACCTGGAATACCTCGCCAAGCTCGTCTTCGAGAAGGAAGGCGTCTTCTACCCCGACACCCTCGTCGGCACCGACTCGCACACGACCATGATCAACGGCATCGGCGTCGTCGGCTGGGGCGTGGGCGGCATCGAGGCCGAGGCCGGCATGCTCGGCCAGCCCGTCTACTTCCAGACCCCCGAGGTCATCGGCGTCAACCTCACCGGCCGCCTCCGCGAAGGCGTCACCGCCACCGACCTCACGCTCCGCCTCACCGAGATCCTCCGCAAGGCCAAGGTCGTCGGCAAGTTCGTCGAGTTCTACGGCGAAGGCACCGAGGCCCTCTCGCTCGCCGACCGCGCCACCATCGCCAACATGGCCCCGGAATACGGCGCCACCATGGGCTTCTTCCCGGTCGACGACAAGTCGCTCGACTACCTCCGCCAGACGGGCCGCGACGAGTCCCACGTGGCCCTCGTCCGCGAGTACTACCGGGCCCAGGGCCTCTTCGGCATCCCGAAGGCCGGCAGCATCGACTACACCCAGACCATCGACCTCGACATCGGCACCGTCGTCCCCTGCGTGTCCGGCCCGAAGCGCCCGCAGGACCGCATCGATCTGCCGAAGATCAAGGACACCTTCAACACGCTCTTCACCGCGCCGAAGGACAAGAACGGCTTCGGCAAGGCCGCGGCCGACCGCGCCGCCGCCGCCCCCGTGGGCGCGACCGGCCGCTCGCTCAAGCACGCCGACGTCGTGATCGCCGCGATCACCTCCTGCACGAACACCTCCAACCCCTCCGTCATGGTCGCCGCCGGCCTCGTCGCCAAGAAGGCCGTCGAGAAGGGCCTGAAGGTGAACCCGAACGTCAAGTGCTCGCTGGCTCCCGGCTCCCGCGTCGTCACCGATTACCTGAACGAGATCCAGCTCTCCGGCTACCTTGACCAGCTCGGCTTCAACCTCGTCGGCTACGGCTGCACGACCTGCATCGGCAACTCCGGCCCCCTTGACGCCGACATCGAAGGCGCGATCAAGGCCGGCGACCTCGTCACGGCTTCCGTGCTCTCCGGCAACCGCAACTTCGAGGCCCGCGTCCACGGCGCCGTCCGCTCGAACTTCCTCATGTCCCCGCCCCTCGTGGTCGCCTTCGCCCTCGCCGGCCGCGTCGACCTCGACCTCGACGCCGAGCCGCTCGGCACGGGCAAGGACGGGAAGCCGGTCTTCCTGAAGGATATCTGGCCCACCCAGGCGGAGATCGCCGACCACGTCGCCCGCGGCCTCAAGCCCGCGATGTTCAAGTCGAAGTACGCCCCCGACTCCCTCGCCAACGCCACCGCCGAGTGGAAGGGCGTCCAGGGCGGCACGGGCGCGCGCTTCAGCTGGAAGGAATCGTCCACCTACATCCAGGAGCCCCCGTTCTTCAAGGGCTTCTCGATGACGCCCCCGCCGGTGCCGTCCCTCGCCAAGCTGCGCCCTCTGGCGCTCCTCGGCGACTCCGTCACCACCGACCACATCTCGCCCGCGGGCTCGTTCGCCGAGTCCACCCCGGCCGGCAAGTTCCTGCTCGCCGCCGGCGTCACCAAGAAGGACTTCAACTCCTACGGTTCCCGCCGCGGCAACGACCGCATCATGACGCGCGGCACCTTCGCCAACACCCAGGTGAAGAACAGCATGGCCGACGGCAAGGAAGGCGGCTTCACCAAGGTCCAGCCCGACGGCAAGATCGAGGCCATCTACGACGCCTGCCAGACCTACGCCCAGCGCGGCGAAGGCATGATCGTCTTCGGCGGCGTCGACTACGGCATGGGCTCGTCCCGCGACTGGGCCGCGAAGGGTACCGCCCTCCTCGGCGTCAAGGCCGTGGTCGCGCAGTCCTTCGAACGCATCCACCGCTCCAACCTCATCGGCATGGGCGTGCTGCCCCTCGAGTTCGCCGACGGCAAGAACGCCGCTTCCTACCAGCTCGACGGCACCGAGACCTTCGACCTCGAAGGCCTCGCCAGCCCGATCAAGCCGAAGACCGCGGTGACCCTCGTCATCCGCCGCGCCAACGGCCAGGTCGACAAGGCCCCGCTCGTCGCCCGCATCGACACGGCGATCGAAGGCGAGTACTACCGCCACGGCGGCATCCTGCCGTACGTGCTGCGCCAGATCCTGAAGAAGTAAGCGCCGCGCACGCGACGTGACCAGGGGCGGCCCCGCGAGGGACCGCCCCTTTTCCTTGCCCGCCTACCCCGCCCGCCCTAGGACTGGGGCATGGAAATCGGCATCGTCAACGGCCCCAACCTCGACCGGCTCGGCAAGCGCGAACCGGAGGTCTACGGCCACGCCACCCTCGCCGACCTCGAGGCGTCGATCGCCGCGCACGCCCGGAAGTCCGGCGTGAAGACCCGCTTCTTCCAGTCCAACCACGAGGGCAAGCTGATCGACACCATCGCCAAGTGGGCCGACGACGGCGTGAAGTTCCTCGTCATCAACCCGGGCGGCCACACGCACGTCAGCGTGGCCCTGCGCGACTGCCTCGCCGGGGCCGGCATGAAGGTCGTCGAGGTGCACATCTCCAACATCTACAAGCGGGAGGAATTCCGCCATAAGTCCGTGACCGCCTCCGCGTGCGAAGGGGTCATCACCGGTCTCGGCTTCCCCGGCTACCTGCTGGCGGTCGACTACCTCGTGGCCCAGCACAAGCCGGTCGCCAAGGCCAAGGCGGCGAAGAAGCCGGTCAAGCCGGCCAGGCGCAAGTAAGGTCGCAGCCGCCGATTGGCGGCTTCCCCTCGGGTCCGTTTTCGCCATAACGAGGGCATGCCCCGCCTCCTCGCCCTGCTCCTCGCGTGCGTCGCCACCCTGTCGGCGCCCGCCGCCCCGCCGAACATCATCGTCATCCTGGTCGACGACATGGGCTTCTCCGACCTCGGGTGCTACGGTTCCGAGATCCCCACGCCGCACCTCGACGCGCTCGCGAAAAACGGGCTGCGTTTCACCCAGTTCTATAACACGGGACGCTGCTGCCCGACGCGCGCCTCGCTGCTGACCGGGCTCTACCCGCATCAGACGGGCGTCGGTCACATGATGGAGAACAAGGGGCTACCCGGTTACCAGGGCCACCTCAACGACCGATGCGCGACGATCGCGGAATCGCTCAAGCCGGCCGGCTACTTCACCGCGATGACCGGCAAGTGGCACGTCGGCCAGGAACAGGGCGTCACCCCGGCCAACCGCGGCTTCGACCGCAGCCTGAACGCGGCGGCCGGCGGCTTCTACCAGCCGGGCGCGGCCCGGGCGAAGCTGTTCCTCGACGGGCAGCCGATCGCCAACGACGACCCGCGTCTGCCGAAGCAGTGGTATTCCACCGACCTCTGGACGAGCTTCGGGCTCAGGTTCATCGACGAGGCCCGGGCCGCCAAGAAACCGTTTCTTCCTCTACCTCGCCCACAACGCCCCGCACTTCCCCTTGCAGGCGCCGGCGGACGAGATCGCGAAGTTCCGCGGGAAGTACCTTGCGGGCTGGGGACCGCTGCGCATCCAACGTCACGCCCGCCAGGTGGAGATGGGGCTCGTCGACCCGGCCTGGCCGCTGGCGCCCCGCCCCGAGGCCATCAAGGCCTGGACCGCCCTCACGGACGCCGAGAAAGACCGCTTCGACCACCTGATGGCGGTCTACGCGGCGACGGTCGCCCGCATGGACCAAGCCATCGGCTCGCTCGTCGCGGGACTCAAGGAGCGCGGCGAACTGGACAATACCCTGATCCTGTTCCTCAGCGATAACGGCGGCAACGCCGAGGCGGGGCCGGGCGGGCGCACCGAAGGCGACCCGACGAAACCGGACTCGGACTGGTTCTGCGGCGAGAGCTGGGCGTTCCTCGAGAACACGCCGTTCCGTCGCTACAAACATTACAACCATGAGGGCGGTATCGCCACCCCGCTGATCGCCCACTGGCCTGCCGGGATCACGGCGCGCAACGAACTGCGCCGCCAGCCCGGCCATCTGATCGACCTCCTGCCCACCTGCCTGGACGTCGCGGGCGCCAGCCTTTTGAAGGAGCGCGCCGGCGTGGCGGTCCTCCCGCCCGAAGGACGCAGCCTCCGGCCCGCGTTCGCCGACCAGCCGATCGCGCGCGAAGCCCTCTTCTGGGAACACGAAGGCAATGCCGCGATCCGCGTCGGCGACCTCAAGCTCGTGCGCGCCGGACGCAACGGCGCCTGGGAACTCTACGACCTCCTCAAGGACCGCACCGAACAGCGCGACCTCGCCGCGACCCTGCCCGACAAGGTCAAGGAACTCGCCGCCCAGTGGGAAGCGTGGGCGCTTCGCGCGAACGTCAAACCCTACCCGGAAGCCGGCGGAAAGAAAAAGAAGGGGAAGTAGGTCAAGGAGGACAGGGGCAAGGAATCAATCAGTGCAGAGTAAGGAGTTCGGAGTACAGAGTTCAGAAGAGGACTGAACCATCGGGCAACCCGCCCTTGGTCCTCTGCCCTCTGTCCGCTGTCCTCTGCACTCTGTACTCTGTACTCTGTAATCTATAATCTCTACTCAGTACTCTTCACGCTGTGCTCCATTCCCAGACTACGCCCCTAAACCCTCTCCAGCCCTAGCCCTGCCCCCAGCCCCAACCCTACCGATACTCACCTCCTCCGGGATGCCCTTCCTTCCACCAGGTAGTCCGCCATGGCTTCGGCCAGGGTCGGAGCCCAGACGGTGCCACGAGGACCGAGTCCGTTGAAGAGGTGGAAGCGGGGGTGATCGGGGTGCGAACCGAGGAAGGGACGGTTATCCGCGGTACAGGGCCGGACGCCCGCCAGGTGGCCGGTGACCTCGACGGTGACCGACCCCTGAAAGTAGCCTTGGAAGCGGCTGACGAACTTATCCCGCTGCGCCTGGGTCGGGCTCTCGTCCAGACCGGTCCATTCCCAGTTCGTGCCGGCCCGCCAGCGCCCTTGGCCCAGCGGGAGAGCCCAACCCTCGCGATTGAGGATGAACGGGCTCTGGGGGGCATCTGAGGTCAGATTCAGGGCCTCCCCCTTGGCTGGCTGCCACGGCAGATAAGTAAACGGGCCTCGTTGGGCGGATTTGTAGCCGTCGCAGTACACCACCCCCGCCGCGCGGACATGGCGCCAGGTGACCCCCCCGGGCGTCTCCTGTACTTCCGCGGGATCGAAGGCGGCCTCGATCAACGCACCTTCGGCCTCGAGCAGGACCCGGGTCTCCGCCAGCAGTTTCGGCAGGTCGACCCAGGCACCCTTCATGAGCGCCCCGCCTTGTTCATCCGTGAGCTCCGCCAGCAATTCGCCACGGCGCTCGGTCACGCGACGGATGAAGGGCTGGCAAGTCGGGTCAGCCGCGCGCTTGAGACCACGCTCCCGCTGCTCGGCGTCCACGAAGAGACGGTAGACGTCGACGGGATGAAAGACCCCGAGCGCGCCCAGGACCTCGCCGGCGCGTGCGAAGAGCCCGGGGTAATCCGGGGTCAGCGTGAAACGACGACCGGTGAGCGGGGTCATCAGGCCGGCGGCGACCTGGGTGGCGGCGGATTTCCAGCGATTGTCGACCACGGCGACCCGGGCGCCCCTGACCCGCAGCGCACGGGCGAGGAGCGAACCGGCCAGACCTTGGCCGACGATCAAAAAATCAACCTGCATCTCCGGAGGGAGACGCAGGTTGCGACAAGGTCAAACGGCGGGCGAGGGTTTCTTAGAAACCGACAGAATTCTTGGAGCCCTGCTTGGTGACGATTTTCTCGTCCTGCCAGACGGCCAGGCTGCTCTTCACCTCGACCAACGTGAGCTGGAAGACGAAGGAGGCCTGGCGGGTCCGGCCGGCGTTGGAGCGGTCCTCGAGGATCTTGCCCTTCAGCACAAACTCGGCGACCGGCACCGCGGCGCCCGGGGTAGCCTTGCGGGCGGCCACGGCGGCGGGATCGGAGTCGAGCAGGCGGACGCGTCCGGCGTTGACGAGGGGGGCGGTGATCTTGGTCAGCAGCAGGCTGGTGTCGAAATTGCTGGCCGTGTCGTTCAGGACGTTGCCGACCTGCAGGACGGGCGCGGCGCCGGCCTTCTGGAAGGCGGGCGCGTTGACCATCGACTGGAGCATCGTCGAGCCGGCGGTGGCGAAATCCTGGATATCGACCTTCTCGAGGCTGACGACCAAGTCGCGCCCGTTGGGGTCCTTGTAGGAGGCGGGAGTACCGCAACCCGCGATGAGGAAGGCGGTGGCGGCAAGGGCGAGGAGCTTGTGCATGGGGAGAAGGAGCTGGTGATCAGCGGGAGATCAGCCGGAGGCGGCACTCGGCGGACTCGGCCTTGAGCGCGGTGGCGTTCACGAGAGTGATGGCGCCGGGCTCGAGCGGGGTGACGACCCAGTTGGGCTGGGTCTCGGTCACGCGGCCATCGGCGGCGAGCCATTCGAAGCTGACGTTGATGGTGCGCCCGAGGAGCGAGTCGTTGCGCAGCTCGAATTGCGCCTGGGCGAAGCCGGCGGGGGTCTTGGATTTGCGGGCGGCGAGGAGGGCGAGCTTGCCGGCGATGCGGTGGTCGTTGATCTGCGTCTCGAAGGTCCCGTCCGCCTTGGTGGTGACGTAATTCACGGCGTCGGGCGGAGTCAGGCCGCGCTCAAGGCGATCGCCGGTCGAGAGGAGGCTGGTGCAGCCGGCCAGTAGGCCGAGCGAAAGAAGGGGGAGAAGTTTGTTCATGGGACCAAAGGGACGCACCGCAGGGTGACCGGAGCATTTTCCGAGGCGACCTTGAGGCTTACAAGCAGAACCTTGCCCGGCGGAAGCGTCAGGGAAGCCTCCGGATGACCGGGCACCTCCAGCCGGGCCCCGGGTCCCGCCTCCAGCCGCGCCAAGGAAAAGCGCCCGGGAAGACCGCTCCAGTGACGCAGGTCGGCCCGGGTCGAGACGATGGTGTAGGCGGCCGTGCCCACCTTCGTGACCAAGGCCAGCAAAGCCGACCCGGAGCCGGCATCGCGACGCTCCGCCTTTTGGGCGGCCGCCCGGTTGAGCACATAACTGGCCGTCGCCTTGACGGCGGCGGAGGTGAAAGCCCGGGCCCGGATACCGGGCAAGGCCGCCTCGAAGTGCCGGGCGACCAAAGCGGAAGGTCGCGAGGCGAGCTCCGCGGCGACCGGCTTCCCGTCCAAGCGGAGGCCGAGATTGTAACCGGTCGCGACCGGCGAAAGGGCCGGCAAGGCGACCGAGACGTAGGGCACATGGCCGCCGGCCACGAAGAGCGGGATGTCGACACGCTCCTCCCGCCACGCCGGACCCACGCCGGACTCGACGAGCACGTAGACGACGCGCGTCGCCCCCGGGCGACCGGCCAGCGCACCTTCCGCCTCCGCGAGATCCCGGGTGAAGACGGTGGAAGCGCGGTTGAGGGCGGTCGCGGCGAGCAGCTCCTTGCGGGCCTTCTCAAGGTCGGCCCCGCCCTGCCCCAACCGCAGGAAGAACATCCCCTGCAACCAATGACTGAAGGCGTCATCGTAGGTGCCGCCTTCGCTCAGGACGGCGAGGTCATCGGTGATGCGGGCCAGGTCGGCGCGGGTCCGCTCATCCCGGGCGGCTTTGTCCGCGTCGTACTGGTCGGCGCCCTCGACGGGTTTCGCCGCCCGATAGAGCGCGCCGTCGCCGAAGGTCTCCTGCACGAAGCGAAGCCGCGTCAGCGAGACGCGCGCGGCGTCGACCTGGCCGAGCTCGAGACGGTTGAGCGCCTGGTAGGTGGAGGCGTAGATACGGTCGTAAGGCTTGGCTCGGTAGGGCGCGGCGATATCGTTGACCAGCAGCGAGGCTCCCGCCTCCGAGACGGAAAAACCGGGGGCTTCCTCCTCGGCGCGCAAACGGCGCTCCACGTCCTCGAAGACCCGCACGCTCTCCGGCAGGCGCCCGAGGGCCCGCAACGCCGCACCTTGCTCCAGTTTCCAGACCAAGGCGTCGCCGGGGTCATCCTCGGCCGCCGCGGCCGCCAAGGTCGCGACGATCTCATAATCGCCCGTCTCGTTCGCGGCGCGCGCCCGCGGCCCCTTCTCAGGGTAGGAGGCGCAGCCGGCGAGCGCGGCGACGAAGATGGCAAGGAAGGGTCTCAAACGAGGAAGCACCCAGACTGGACCGTGACGGCGAAGGTGTAAAGGGGACTCGGCTAGGCGGCGATGCCCAGGAAGCGGGCGCCGACGTAGAGCCAGACCGTGGTGACCACCGGGCAGGCGAGCATGGTGACGACGGCGTAACGCAGCGAGACCTGCACCTGACCGCCGAACATCTCGACGATGAGGAAGGTGAACATGCCGGCCGGCATCGCGGCCTGCACCAGCATGACCTTGCGCAGCGAGGGGTCCGTGATGACCGCGCCCGCCACGAGCAACAGACTGGCCGGCATGATGAGCCAGCGGACGGCCGCGATGCCGAGCGTGAGCCGCGGTTCGGCGAAGAGGCGAAACCCCCGTAGCGCCTCGTGGAGGTAGATGCCCGTCAGGATCGTACCGACCGGGATCGCGCATTCGCCGACGGCATGGCAGCAGCCCTGCACGAACTGCGTGGGGGCGGCGGCGCCGAGCCCGGCGAAGTTCAACGCGAGCGCCAGGAAGAGCGCGACCGGCATCGGCTGGAGGAAGTTGCGCAAGCCCGCCAGGCCGGGTTTGCCGGAGAGCACCGAGATACCGACCGTCCAGACCGCGGCCTCGACGCCGACGTTATGGACCAGGAGCACGCCCACGACGTCGCGGTCGAAGAGGGCCGCGGTGATGGGGATGCCGAGGTAGCCGAAATTGTTCGTACCGGAGGCGAAGGCGAAGGTGCGACGGCAGACGTCGCCCGGTAAGGCGAGGGCTTGGGCCACGAGCCGGCCGACGAGGATGCCCGTGACGATCATGCCGAAACCGACCCCCAGGTAGAGGAGCGCGGTGGTCCCGCTGTTGATGAGCGGATTGCCGCAGACGCGGTCGAAGATCATCGCCGGGAAGAAGACCCAGATGACGAGCCGCATCAGCGATTGCCGCGAGGCGGCCACGACCCAGCCTTGGCGGGCGAGGAACCACCCGAGACCGAGCAGCAAAGCCAGGCGGGTGATCACGAGAGCCAGGTCGGTGGTGAAGACGTTCATGGACGGGCTGACTATTGGAGCCCGAGGGCCGAGGGCAAGGAAAGGCAGGAAAAGGGGCCTGGGCTAGGGTCAGGGCCAGGGACCGTAGCGCCCCTCCGCGAAGGTACGCGGTCCTTTCGAAAAGCAGCGCCCTCTGATGGTTGCAATGAAGTCACGGAAAGAACGAGAAGGGGGAAAGAGAACCCGGCCCCAACCCAGGCCCCAGCCCAAGCCCTCTCTTCCCCACCCCTTGACTTCCCGACGCTTACCGGCATGATAAGACTTCGTTCCTTCTCAGTCGGACCCGACCAATGGCCGACTAACCATTTTCGGGGGTGTTCCGGATTCGATTCCAACCAAGATATCGCGACGGCATGCGGAGGATGTCAGCTCCCTCCTAAATCCAGCTGGCAGCATATAACTGCTAAAAACACCATCACGTTCGAGAACGACAACGTTCTCGCGCTCGCTGCCTAAGTACAGCGACGAGCCCCAGGGACTGCCTGTATCCCTGGATCAGCTCGGTTAACGCAGGCGATCCCCTCCTCTGGTCGTCATCTCCGGGGTAAGCGAGAAGACGGATAGGTCGCACGGGTGCCCATCCCCAAACGCGATCGAGATCAATGATGAAGCTACGCATGTAGATGTTACGACGTAAGGGTCGGAAGACGCGGGTTCGACTCCCGCCACCTCCACCATTTGAGAAGTTCCCCGCCCACGACCACCCGGTCGTGGGCTGGACGCGTTGCCGCCTATTTCACCGGACGCACCAACACCAGCGAACTGCAACGTTCGGCTGGGATCCACCGAATCGTACCCGGGAGCCGGGGCGCGAAGTAATTGTCGATCACGCCGACGAAGCGGGCGCCGGCGATCTCGGCCTGCCCGACGGCCACGACTTCATGGCCCCAGGCGAGCTCCGGCTTGCGCGGGACGAGCACGATGCACGAGACGAGCGCCGGTCGGCCGACGGCAAGTTCCTCCGCCAAGGTTTCGGGCCGGAACGGGGCTACCGTCACGCGCACGGGGATGCGATACTGGTCGGCGTCTTCCTGCAGACCGACGGCCAGGGAGCCGGGGAAACAGCCCGCCAGCGCCATCTTGCCGTCGGTGTAGCCTTCGGTATCCGCGATGACGGACATGGGCAGTCGGTCGCGGACGCGGCGAACGAGCCCCTCATGACTATCGTCCGCCTGCCAGTCGAAGGTGCCGCGATTGGACCAGTAAGCGATCAGGCTCGCGCCCGCGGTGGGCACGCAACCCGAAGCGACGACCTGCCCGCCCGCGCCTTGAATCGGGAACTGCTGGATGGCCGGCACCCCGCCCAAGGCCAGCACCTGCGGGAGGTCGATCGCGACGAGGCCTTCGAGCGAGAAGTCGAGGAGTCCGCGGTCACCGCTCTCGCGCCACGCGAGGTAGCCCGCGGATCCCTCGGGACCGGTGAGCTCAGCCCACCAGAACGGCTCGCCAGGCGCGGACCAACGCGTGGCGACCGGGACGATGCGGCGCACCTCGCCGAGCCGCGTCTGCGCGCGCGCCCCCGCCAGCAGGCCGCATCTTCGCAGGTATTCGAGATGCGCGCGCCCGTCGGCGACCGGCCGCGATTGGAAGGGCCACCACGTCAGCAACGACAGCAACAGGCCCGCGGCCAGGAGGGTCGTCAGCAGCAGACCGCGCTTCATCCGACACGGTAAACCGGGCCGCTTTCCTAGGTCAATCGAGGCTATTTCAAACTCACCAGCGATTCTTTGGGTAGGCCTAACCCGTTGCCAGCCAAGCCTATCTCGCCGCCCGTCCCCCGCCGACAAGAGCCTCGCTTGTTACGCCCCTTGACAACCCCGGATCGGATAGGCATATATCACTACAGTTGAATTTAACTCGGAAGGCGCGTCCCTTATAAAGGATGCATAAGTCGCGAGGGCGACTAACGGTAAGAAGATAATATTCCCCGTCACCGACCCCAGAGCGCGGTAGCTATCGCTCTGGCACCACTTCAAAGACGATCTCCCCCGAGGTCGTCTTTTTTGTTAACCCACGTGGCTCGCTCCGCGTCTTTACACGGCAAGGCTTCGGGATTGAGTAGACGGACCCCTATGACCCTTTACGGCACGACCTTGCTGGCGGTTTGCCATCTCCTTGGCATCCTCTTCGGAGAGTTGCTCGGACGCGCCCTCGGCGTCCAGGCCAACGTCGGCGGAGTCGGCATCGCGATGCTGTTGCTGATCTCGGCCCGCCTCTACGGCCATCGCCGCGGCTGGCTGGATGCCAAGAGCGAGGAAGGCGTCCATTACTGGGCGGCGCTGTACATCCCGGTGGTCGTCGCGATGGCCATGCAGCAGAACGTCCTCAAAGCCCTCAGCGGAGGCCCTATGGCCCTGCTGGCCGCGGTCGCGACCGTCGCGGCCGGCGCCGGCTGCGTCGCCTTCATCAACCGCGACGAACCGGTCTCGCCCTCCGGACAAGCCCCGAAGTAAGCCGCCATGGAATCCCTGCTGCAAAAGCTGGCCGTCGAGAACGGCCTGGTGCTCGCCTTCGCCGTCGTCGGCCTGGTCGTGCTGTTCTCGGGCGCCGTCTCCCGCCACCTGACCTTCGGGCGCATCCAAGGCTCGGCCATCGCCATCCTGCTCGGCCTCGTCCTGGCCTATGTCGGCGGGCGGATGACCGGCGGGAGCAAAGGCCTGGCGGACCTGACCTGCTTCGGCGGGCTCGCCCTGATGGGCGGCACCATGCTCCGCGACTTCGCGATCGTGGCCACGGCGTTCGAGGTCCAGCCCGCCGAGGCCCGGCGGGCCGGCTGGATCGGCGCGACGGCGTTGCTCATCGGGACGTTCCTGCCCTTCGTCATCGGCGTGGCCGTCGCCTACGCCTTCGGCTACCGCGATGCCGTGAGCCTGACGACCATCGGCGCCGGCGCCGTCACCTACATCGTGGGCCCCGTCACCGGCACCGCCATCGGCGCGTCCTCCGAGGTCATCACGCTCGCGATCGCGATCGGCGTCTTCAAGGCGATCCTGGTGATGGTGACCACCCCGATGCTGGCCGGCTTCATGCGCCTGGGCACCCCCCGCTCGGCGATGGTCTTCGGCGGCCTGGCCGGCACGGTCAGCGGCGTCTCCGCCGGCCTCGCCGCCACCGACCGCAAACTGGTGCCCTATGGCGCGCTCGTCGCGACGTTCCACACCGGCCTGGGTTGCCTGCTCTGCCCTTCCCTCCTCTACCTCGTCATCCGCGCCCTGTTCCCCGCCCATGCCTGAGCTCCCGCCCATCGCCCGTGCCCGTGGGCACGCCGGCTCGATCGCCTTCCGCACCCCGCAAGGCGTCACCACTTACCAGGAACTGCTCGACCGCTCCGCTTCCCTCGCGACGACCCTGCTGGCGGGCGCGGCGGATCTCCGGGAAGCGCGGGTCGCCCTCCTCGCTCCGGCGGGACCGGACTACGTCGCCGCCCAGTGGGGCCTCTGGCGCGCCGGCGGCGTCAAGGTGCCGATCTGCCTGACGGCCACCGAGCCCGAATGGGAATACGCGCTCACGGACAGCGGTGCCTCGGCCGTGCTGGCCGATGCCGCCAGCGCCCGGCGGATCGCCCCGCTCTGCGCCCGGCTCGGGCTTCGGCTGATCGACATCGAGGCTCACGCCGGTCCCGCCGGGAGCCTGCCCGAACTCACGCCGGCCCGCCGGGCGATGATCCTCTACACCAGCGGCACGACGAGCAAGCCGAAGGGCGTCGTGACGACCCATGCGCACATCGCCGCGCAGATCGGGAGCCTGATCCAAGCCTGGGCGTGGCAGCCCTCCGACCGGATCCCGCTCTTCCTGCCGATGCACCATATCCACGGGATCATCAACGTGACGGGGTGCGCTCTCTGGGCGGGCGCCTGCATCGAAGCGTTCGCGAAGTTCGACCAGCCGGCCATCCTCGCCCGGGTCCGGGCCGACGCCTACACGCTCTTCATGGCCGTGCCGACGATCTACGTGAAGCTCATCCAAGCGCTCGAGGCGGCCGCGCCCGCCGAACGCACCGCGCTCGTCGCCGGGTTCGCCCGGATGCGGCTGATGGTCTCCGGCTCCGCCGCCCTGCCCGCGAGCGTGCATGAGCGATGGACCGAGCTCACCGGGCAGCGGCTGCTCGAACGCTACGGCATGACCGAGATCGGCATGGCCCTCTCCAATCCGCTGCACGGCGAACGGCGCCCCGGTGCGGTCGGGCAGCCCCTGCCCGGCGTGGAGGTCCGCCTCAAGTCGGAGCACGGCGAGATCGTCACCGCCGAGGATACCCCCGGCGAGATCCAGGTGCGCGGCCCGAACGTCTTCACGGAATATTGGGGCAAGCCCGCGGCCACGGCGGAGTCCTTCGAGGCCGACGGCTGGTATCGCACCGGCGACATGGCGGTCCGGGAGCGCGGCTACTACCGCATCATGGGCCGGCTCTCCGTCGACATCATCAAAAGCGGGGGCTACAAGCTGTCGGCGCTCGAGATCGAGGCCGCCCTGCTGGAACATCCGGCGATCGCGGAATGCGCCGTGATCGGCCTGCCGGACGACACGTGGGGCGAGGCGGTCAGCGCCGCGGTCGTGACCAAGGACGGGGCCGAACTAGGGCTGCCCGCGCTCCGCGAGTGGTGCAAATCCCGGCTCTCCGTCTACAAGGTGCCGCAACGGCTGGTGGTCGTGCGCGAGCTCCCCCGGAACGCGATGGGCAAGGTCACCAAACCGGCGGTCCGACAGCTTTTCTGAGGTGACCGGTCACTTGCCGGCCACTCACTTCGCCTCGGAGCGCATCTTGAGATTCGCCTCCGCGAAGGCTTCGCCCATGAGGGCGAAGGTCTTCGCGCAGCCGAGGTAGTGGTAGCCGGCGTTGGAGGAACCGCGCTTGAGCTGGGCCGCCTCGGCAGGGGTGATCAGCTTGGCCTCGTAGTCCTTGAGGAATTCACGCTGCTGCTCCTCCGTCATCTTGCCGTCGGCATTGGCGGAGCGCTTGCCCTTGTTGCGGAGTTCGTAGGCCATCTGGCGAACCTTCTCCTTCTTGGCCTGGATGGCGCCGAGCTGCTCGTCCCAGAACGGCGCGGTGCGCACGGCGGTGACGTTGCCCTTGAATTCCGGCAGGTCCGCCGGCGCGGCCATGGCCTCGCGGAAGGCGAGATTATCGTCGCCGGGCTCCTTGCCGCCGACGCCCATCACACCGATGACGAACGGCATCTTCGGAGCGCCGAACTCCCGGCGGACATCCCGGATGAAGGCGGCCATGAGTTCGGAATACTTGGCGAAGCGGTTACCCGGCGCGCCCTTGGGCTGCTTCGGATAGAAGTTGCCGTCAACCATGTCGTTGAAGCCTTGGAGCCAGATGAACCCGGCGATCTCGTAACCCTCCTTCGGGTCGTAGGCCGGACAGACCCGCCCCGGATTGGCCAGGACTTGCTTCACATGGGCGGCCATCAGGCGGTAGTAGTGCCCGGAGTTCTCGAGCGTGTTCCGGTTCTTCTCGATGTCGGACGGGGTGCGCGGGTACGGGCCGGCGCTGGGCGAGCGGAAATCGTAGTTCAAGGACTTGCCGCCCCAGGCCGCCTTGATGAGCAGCACCGGCTCGGAAACGCGCGGTCCATCGCGAGACCGAAGGTGTATTCCGGACCGATCTTGCCGCCGTCCTTGGTCGGATCCTGACGCGAACCGTAGCCCGTGGTCAGTTTGCCGAAGCCCTCGCCATTCCGATCGCCGCTCCCCGTGTGGTAGGTGATCCAGACGCCCTCGCCGACCGCGGGCTTACCGTCCGGGCCTTGCATGCGCTTCAGCAATGGCGCCGTGGCGGGGTCATCGCCGATGTAGTCGATGGTCTCGACCCGGGCATGGCCCTCCATGTTCGACTGGCCGACCAGGATGAAGACCTTCATCGGGGCGGCCGAAGCGACCACGGAGCACAGACCAAGCAGCCAGAGGGGGTATCTCATGTTTGGTTCGTAGGGGACCTGAGCGGGACTGGCAAGCGTGGCTGGCGCTTTTGCCCTTCCCCGCCCTCGCCGGCTAGGCCAACCTCAGCCCCATGCTGCCGCTGTTGTTCGCCGCCACCCTTGCCGCCGCTGCGCCGACCCCCGCGACCGTCACGGTCCATGCGGACCAGCCCGGGCTCTTGCTGCCGGCCGATTTCGTGGGGCTGAGCACCGAGAAGAAGCTGATGACCCGCGATTGCTTCCACCCGAAGAATCAGACGCTGATCAACCTCTGCCGGACGCTGGGGCCGGGGGTGCTGCGCATCGGGGCGAACAACGTGGACTCCACCTTCTTCACGCGCGACGGGCAACCGCCTCGGGAGTCGATGAAAGACAACCGCTACGTGGTCGATCCGCGCACGATCGGGACCGAAGCGGTGGACGAGTTCTTCGCGTTCGCCCGGGCCGCCGGCTGGAAGGTCATCTACGGCGTGAACCTCGGCGCGAACAACCCGGCCATGGCGGCCGAAGAGGCGGACTACGCCCTCCAGGTGGGCGCGAAGGAGATCCTGGCCATCGAGATCGGCAACGAACCGAACCTCTACCCGAAGGGGCCCAAGCGCGAGGGCATCCGACCGGGCAACTGGGGCTACCCGCAGTACCAGGCCGAGTTCACCGCGACAGCCGACGCCATCGTCGCGAAGCGGCCACAGGCCCCGCTGACGGGCCCGGCGCTGACCAAGAGCACGAAGTGGATGCCGCTCTTCCTGGCCGACTTCAAAAGCCGGGTGGTGCTGGCCACCTCGCACGTCTACCCGCTGTCCGCGCCGGAGACCGACCCGCAGGCCCAGCGCTTCACCTCGATCGAAAAGCTCCTCGGCGAGAAATACCTGGACGATTGGGCGATCAAGCTGGCTGATGCCCAGGCGGTCGGCGTGCCCTACCGCGTGGGCGAGTGCAACACTGCGTCCGGCGGCGGCAAACGCGGCGTGAGCAACGCGTTCGCCTCGGCGCTGTGGTCGATCGACTTCCTCTTCGACGTCGCCACCCGCGGCGGCCAAGGGGTCAACTTGCACGGCAGTTTCACGCCCAACAACTACTCGCCGATCGTCTACGACAAGAAGACCGAAACCTACGGCGCCGCCCCGCTCTACTACGGCCTGCTCTTCTTCAGCCAGGCCGCGCAAGGCCGGCTCGTGGCGTCGGAAACAAAGTGCGCCGCCAATTTCGTGGCCCATGCCGTGCGCGGGTCCGATGGCAAACTGCGGGTGACCTTGCTCAACAAGGACCTCGCCCAGCCGGTGGCCGCCCAACTCGACCTCGGGGCCGCCTACAAGACCGGGCATGTCCTGCGGCTCACCGCGCCCAGCGTCGATGCCACCGCAGGCGTGACCTTCGCGGGTGCGGCGGTGACCGCCGAAGGCAAGTGGACGCCGCAAGGGACCGAGCCCCTGACACTGACGGCCGGCAAGGCCACCGTGACCCTGCCGCCCGCCTCCGCCGCCCTGATCATCGCGGAGTAGAGACAGGTCTGACCTTGCCCGGACACCGCTGCGGGCCAACGGGCGAGCGACGGACGAATCAGTTCCACGGCCGACCCCTACCACCCCTTCTTCAGCAGGGCCCGCCACTCGTCCTCGCGCCCCTGGGGGACCCGGAAGTCCAGCGGACGGTCAGGCTCGAACCTGCCTTCGAAGAAGCCGAAACTCACGCAGAGGACCACCCACCAAGCCCGCCCCCATGAGAAACGGCGATCGAACCGTCGTTGGGCCTCACGGAGATCCAACGCTCCCCCGTGGCCGAAGCCCTTACGGAAAAAGCTGCGCAAGGAGACGAGCCGGACCTGGCCCGACTTCACCGGGGCGGACTCGAGCAGCTCCTTGAAGTTTCCTTGGGCCGACAAGGGCTCGCCGAAAATGCTCTCAATGAGGTAGCCGGAGCCATCGGCAAAAGTGAGCAAGGGTCCGGCCAAGCTGACCCCGAAGCGCAGCCGGAGGGCGACGACAAGCTCCTCGTACTTGGCGAGCTTGCGGGACTCTTCGCTCAACCGCGCCTCGGTCCGCCTGGCTTCGCCCGCGAGACTGGCCTCCAGCGCCTCCTTCTCGGCCTTCAAGGACTCGATGATCAAGCGCAGTTCCCGGACTTCCCCCGCGGCCGCGCGTTTGGCTGCCTCGGCCTCCTCGAGGCGAGCCACCTTCTCCAGGAAGGCTTCGTCCTGGGCGGAAAGCATCCGCTTGAGAGCCGCGAACTGTTCCGGATAGGGCGCCGTGGGATCGGGCGTCAGCCGCCTCACGGCAGCCTTCAGCAGACGGCGACGGGCGACCTCGATCCGTCGCTCCTCGCGGATCTTGATCGCGGGCACCGACTTCTTGCGCACATACGCCAAGGCGTCATAAGACGAACCTCCGGTGCGCTCGATGAAATCGGTCGAGACGGATACCCCAAGGCCCTCGAGGAAGCCCTCGACGTCGGCGGCATCGTCCAGATCCGGCGGCGACGCGAAATCGACCCCGTCGAAGCCGAGGGCCTCGGCCTCGTCGAACAAGCCCTGCCTTACCTCGGCGATGGCGGTCAGCCAAGCCGGCCAGTCGGCGACCAGGCTTTCCCCGTCGCCGATGACGAGATAGTTCCGGTCATTGCAGATTCGCTCCACCCAGCTTTCCCCGTCGGCGTCATCGTCGCAGCTCATGACGTAGCAGTCTACCCGACCGCGGGCGGCCGTCTAGGCCCCCGCCTGTCATCGGTCCGACATCCGTGAAAGCGCTCGGGGAGGCCTGACCGGTCGGTGCGCGCCGCCCCGGCCAACCAACCCTCACCGCTTCCGATAGACTTCGACGCGGCACTCATAGCCGCCGAGGTCCACCGGGCGGCGGGACTCGAGGCGCAGGGTCGGGTCGACGGATTCGAGGCGCAGCGGGTTCACGAAGACGAGGCGACCGCCGGGGCGCAGGACCTCGGAGGCGAGCCGGAAGAGGTCGGCGAAGAGGCCATGCATGTTCGGCACCCGCACGCGCCGTCCGAGGGGCGGGTTGGAGATGACCAGCGAGACCTTGCCGCGGCGAGCTGGGGGATCTTGGTCACGTCGCGGAAATCGCAGGCATGGAAAGCGCCCTTCGTCCGCGGCAGCTTGGCCGCGGCGAAGTTCGCCTGGGCGATCGCGATCGCCGCCGGGTCGATGTCCGTGCCGACCACCTGGGCCACCTCGCCGAACAAGGCGGCCTCGATCAGCTCGAGACCCGAACCGCAGAAGGGATCCCAGACGAGCTCATCGGCCTGCTTGCCGGCGAGACGGGCCAGGCAGGCGGCGAGCGGCGGGTGGGAAGCCGCGTTGATGGCGTCGGTGCGGTAATAAAGGCGGGGGTTCGGGCTCAGGCGCGGCCGCAGTTCGACCGAGGCGCTGAGCTCATTGAAAAGCACGTCGACCGACCACGGGGACTCGCGGGCATCATTGAGGATGCGCGGGTTGAGGCGGAAGGCCTCGGCCGTGACCTTCGCGACCGCCGCGTCATGGTTACCCTCGGCCAGCATGCTGAGGCGGTAGCGCAGGGCGCCTTCCGTCAGGGTCTTCATCAGGAACTCCGTCCGGGGCGAGGCGATCAGTTTGGCCAGTTCGCCGATGGCCGCGGGCGACTGCGGGGAACGCACCAACCCCAGCACGAAGCTCGCCGTGTCGAAGCAACGGAAGCGGTAGAGGTCAGCCAGCGCGAAGGGGCCCTTGGGCTCGACCACGACGCACGTGCCGCGCACCTCGACGACCCGGAACTTACCCTGGCGCGCCTCGGCCTCGCGCACCTCATCGGCCACGATCGACTCCAACCCCGCCCGGCAACGCAGGTGAAGCTTAAGCCCATCCTGCTTGGGCAGAACCGCCTCCAGGCGGACCGCTCCGGGGCTCTCCTGCCGGGCCACGCTGGCGCGCACCTTCTGCTCGGACACCAGTTGGTCGCCCTTCCCCGTGACCACCTTGAGGGTCTCGGCGCCACCGATCTTCTCCAAGGCCTCGGCGACCTTGCGCTTCTCGCGGTCGACCTGCGTGGTCTGGAGGATATCCAGCAGCCGCTTCTCGGAGGACTCGTCGCCCCCGAGCTTCGGGATCGCGGCGGTGGCGTAGCGGCGAATCTTCTCGTTCGGGTCCTGCAGCAGGCCCACCATCCAGGCCTTCACCGCCGCCTTCATCTCGGGGTTACGGGAAGTCGAGAAGACCACCCCGACCGCCCGGACCAGGGCGACCTGCTGGTTGCGCTCCTTCGGGGATAGACGGTCGAACTTGGGGACCTCCTCCGTCCAGAGCTGCTGGGGCGGCAGTTCCCGCAGCTGGCGGTAGAGCTCGTTGTCGGCTTTCATGGATAAGTCAGTCGGGGCGGGGGGAGCGGAAGTCAAGGATGGCGGGCGGAGGGGCTTGGGCTTGGGCTTGGGCTTGATCGCGAAGGACGCACGGCCGACCGGGGACGGTCAGCCCTACCTGGCTACTTCCCTCCAGCCCTCGAGTCCTCCGGCCCTCCATCCGTCCATCCGCCTGCCCATCGTTCGCCACTTTTCCCAACAAAAATAGGCAAATGGGAAAATGTCGACAGGCGAGCCGAGGAGCCGCTCCCGAAGGGGGTCCGGACAACCTGTAACTTGCCTTTGACAGAGGGGGAATATTGCCCACTAGATTTCACATCCTTGCGGTCTTCCCAAGGGCACCGGCTCCCGAAGCCAACATCAGCCACTTTTTCCCGCCCACACCAAGCAATGAAGAATCCCGGCCTCCCCGAGAAACAGGGTCTCTACGACCCCCAGTTCGAGCATGACGCCTGCGGCGTCGGCTTCGTTTGCCAGATGAAGGGCAAGCGCTCGCACGACATCATCCAGCAGGCCCTGACCATCTTGGTGAATCTGGACCACCGCGGCGCCTGCGGCTGCGAGACGAACACCGGCGACGGCGCCGGCATCCTCCTCCAGCTCCCCCACGGCTTCTTCGCCAAGCACGGCCCCGCCGGCCTGCCCAAGCCCGGCCACTACGGCGTCGGCATGCTCTACCTCTCCCCGGACGCCAAGATCCGGACCGAGAGCGAGAAGACCTTCGAGGCCATCGTGAAGACCGAAGGCCTCACCTTCCTCGGCTGGCGCGACGTCCCGACCGACAACTCCTCCCTCGGCGCCACCGCCCGGAAGAGCGAGCCGCGCGTGCGCCAGGCCTTCATCGGCCGCCCGGCGTCCCTCGCCACCGACCAGGACTTCGAGCGCAAGCTGTTCATCGTCTCCAAGCAGGCCCACTACCAGCTGCGCGCCTCCGGCAAGGACGAGTTCTACTACGCCAGCTCCCTCTCCTGCCGCACCCTGATCTACAAGGGCATGCTCATGCCCGAGCAGGTGGGCAAGTACTTCAAGGACCTGGCCGACCCTTCGATGGACACCGCCTTGGCGCTCGTCCACTCCCGCTTCTCGACCAACACCTTCCCGAGCTGGGAGCGCGCCCACCCGTACCACTTCATCGCCCACAACGGCGAGATCAACACCCTGCGCGGCAACGTGAACTGGATGAAGGCGCGCGAGCCCCTGCTGGCTTCCCCGCTCTTCGGCGCCGACATCAAGAAGATCGTCCCGGTCGTGAACCCGAACGGTTCCGACTCCGCGATGTTCGACAACGTGCTCGAGCTCATGGTCATGGGTGGCCGCTCGCTGCCCGAGGCGATGATGATGATGATTCCCGAGCCCTGGAACGGCCACGAGTCCATGAGCCCGGAGAAGAAGGCCTTCTACGAGTACCAGTCCTGCCTCATGGAGCCGTGGGACGGCCCCGCGTCCGTCGTCTTCACCGACGGCACGATGATCGGCGCCACCCTCGACCGCAACGGCCTGCGCCCCTCGCGCTACTACGTGACCAAGGATGACTACGTCATCATGGGCTCCGAGGCCGGCGTCCTGCCGATCGACCCCGCCAACGTGGCCGCCAAGGGCCGCCTCCAGCCGGGCCGCATGTTCATCGTGAACATGGAGGAGGGCCGCATCGTCCCCGACGAGGAGATCAAGCAGAAGATCGCCGCCCAGAAGCCCTACCGCGAGTGGCTCAACAAGAACCTCATCAAGCTGGCCGATATCGCCGAGGCCCCCGAGGTCCCGACCGCCGACCACTCCACCGTCGTCCAGCGCCAGCTGGCGTTCGGCTACACCTTCGAGGACCAGCGCAAGCTCCTCGTGCCGATGGGCAAGGACGGCGTCGAGGCCACCGGCTCGATGGGCACGGACATCCCCCTGGCCGTCCTCTCCAACCGCTCGAAGCTGCTGTACGACTACTTCAAGCAGCTCTTCGCGCAGGTGACCAACCCGCCGATCGACTGCATCCGCGAGGAGATCGTCACCTCCTCCGTCACCACCATCGGGCCGGAGCGCAACCTCCTCGATCCGAACCCCGCGAGCGCGCACCTCATCGAGCTGCCCACGCCGATCATCACCAACGAGGAGCTGGCGAAGCTCCGGCACGTGGCCCAGGGCCAGTTCCGCTCGGTCACCATCCCCACCCTCTTCGACCCGCGCGACGGCGCCCAGGGCCTGGAGAAGGCGATGGCCGAGGTCTGCCGCCAGGCCGGCCTGCACATCGACGCCGGCATCAACCTCATCATCCTGAGCGACCGCGGCGTCGACCGCCACAACGCGGCCATCCCGCCCCTGCTCGCCGTCTCCGGCCTGCACCACTACCTGATCCGCGAAGGCAAGCGCACCAAGGTCGGCCTCATCCTCGAGTCCGGCGAGCCGCGCGAAGTCCACCACTTCTGCACGCTCATCGGCTACGGTTGCGCCGCCATCAACCCGTACCTCGCGTTCGAGACCCTCGACGACATGATCCGCCAGGGTCTGCTCGTCGGCGTCGACCATTACACGGCCTGCAAGAACTACGTGAAGGCCGCCACCAAGGGTATCGTCAAGGTCGCCTCCAAGATCGGCATCTCGACCATCCAGAGCTACCTCGGCGCCCAGATCTTCGAGTGCGTCGGCCTCCAGCAGAAGGTCGTCGACCAGTACTTCACCGGCACCGCCACCCGCATCGAGGGCGCGGACCTCGCGGCCATCGCCGAGGAGACCCTCGCCCGCCACCGCCTCGCCTACACCGAGCGCGTCGAGACCGCCTCGACCCTCACCGTCGGCGGCGACTACCAGTGGCGCAACGAAGGCGAAGCCCACCTCTTCAGCCCGCAGGTCATCCACAGCCTCCAGAAGGCCGTGCGCACCGGCAACTACGAGACCTTCAAGGTCTACACCGGCCTGGTGAACAACCAGATGCAGCAGATCTTCACGCTGCGCGGCCTGCTCCAGTTCAAGCCCCGCGCCGCCGTGCCGCTCGAGGAGGTCGAATCCGTCGAGACCATCCTCAAGCGCTTCAAGTCCGGCGCGATGAGCTACGGCTCCATCTCCAAGGAAGCCCACGAGAGCCTCGCCATCGCGATGAACCGCATCGGCGGCAAGTCCAACACCGGCGAAGGCGGCGAGGACCCCGAGCGCTACACCTGGACCAACGCCCAGGGCGATTCCAAGAACTCCGCCATCAAGCAGGTGGCCTCCGGCCGCTTCGGCGTCACCAGCCTCTACCTCACGCAGGCCAAGGAAGTGCAGATCAAGATGGCCCAGGGCGCGAAGCCCGGCGAAGGCGGCCAGCTCCCCGGCGGCAAGGTCTACCCGTGGATCGCCAAGGTGCGCCACTCCACCACCGGCGTCGGCCTCATCTCCCCGCCCCCGCACCACGACATCTACTCGATCGAGGACCTTTCGGAACTCATCCATGACCTGAAGAACGCCAACCGCGCCGCGCGCGTCAGCGTGAAGCTCGTCTCCGAGGTCGGCGTCGGCACCATCGCCACCGGCGTCGCCAAGGCGCACGCGGACGTCGTGCTCATCTCCGGCTTCGACGGCGGCACGGGCGCCTCGCCCCAGACCTCCATCAAGCACGCCGGCCTGCCGTGGGAACTCGGCCTCGCCGAGACCCACCAGACGCTCGTCCTCAACAACCTGCGCTCGCGCATCGTCGTCGAGACCGACGGCCAGCTGAAGACCGGCCGCGACGTCGTCGTCGCCGCCCTCCTCGGCGCCGAGGAGTTCGGCTTCGCCACCGCCCCGCTCGTGTCGCTCGGCTGCATCATGATGCGCGTGTGCCACCTGAACACCTGCCCCGTCGGCGTCGCCACCCAGGACCCCGAGCTGCGCAAGAACTTCCAGGGCGACCCCAACGACGCGGTCAACTTCATGCGCTTCATCGCGCAGGAAGTCCGCGAGATCATGGCCTCCCTCGGTTTCCGCACCCTCAACGAGATGGTCGGCCGCACCGACGTCCTCGAGGCGCGCCACGCCGTCGACCACTGGAAGGCCAAGGGCATCGACCTCTCCAAGCTCCTCTACTCCCCGAAGGTCGGCCCCGAGGTCGGCCGCTACTGCACCGAGAAGCAGGACCATGGTCTCGAGAAAAGCCTCGACCTCTCCGTGCTGCTGGAGAAGTGCCGCCCGGCCATCGAGAAGGGCGAGAAGGTCCGCTACGAAGGCGAGATCAAGAACACCCACCGCGTCGTCGGCACGATCCTCGGCAACGAGATCACCAAGAAGCACTGGCATGGCCTGCCGGACGGCACCATCCACCTGAAGTTCAAGGGCAGCGCGGGCCAGTCCCTCGGCGCCTTCATCCCCGCGGGCGTGACCATCGAGCTCGAGGGCGACGCCAACGACTACGTCGGCAAGGGCCTCTCCGGCGGCCGCATCCTCGTCTACCCCGACGCCCGGGCCACCTTCAAGGCCGAGGACAACATCCTCCTCGGCAACGTCGCGCTCTACGGCGCCACCTCCGGCGAGGCCTTCTTCCGCGGCGTCGCGGGCGAGCGCTTCTGCGTGCGCAACTCCGGCGTCACCACCGTCGTCGAAGGCGTGGGTGACCACGGCTGCGAATACATGACCGGCGGCAAGGTCGTCGTCCTCGGGACCACCGGCCGCAACTTCGCCGCGGGCATGTCCGGCGGCGTGGCCTACATCCTCGACGAGAAGGGCGATTTCGCCACCCGCTGCAACAAGCAGATGGTCGGGCTCGAGAAGGTCGAGGGCGCCGAGGGCGCCGAGCTCCGCGCGCTGGTCCAGCGCCACGCCGACCTCACCGGCAGCCAGAAGGCCAAGGCTTTGCTGGCGAACTGGGACGCGGCCGTCACGAAGTTCGTCAAGGTGATGCCCAAGGATTACAAGCGCGTGCTGCAGGCCATCGCGACCGCGCAGGCCAAGGGTCTCTCCGGCGACGCCGCCCTCCAGGAGGCGTTCGAGATCAACGCCCGCGACGAAGCCCGCGTCGGCGGCGGCTGAGCCCACCACCCACCAGACACCAACCCTTCGCAATCATGGGAAAACCTACCGGCTTCTTCGAATTCCAGCGCGAGCTCCCGACGGACCGCGAACCGCTCGTCCGCATCGGCGACTGGAAGGAGATCCACCACCACCATTCCGACGAGAAGCTCCGCACCCAGGGCGCGCGCTGCATGGACTGCGGCGTGCCGTTCTGCCACACGGGCAAGCTCATCAGCGGGATGGCCGCGGGCTGCCCGATCAACAACCTGATCCCCGAGTGGAACGACCTCGTCTACAAGGGTCTCTGGCGCGAGGCGCTGGAGCGTCTGCACAAGACGAACAACTTCCCGGAGTTCACCGGCCGCGTCTGCCCCGCCCCGTGCGAAGGCTCCTGCGTCCTCGGCATGAACCGCCCGGCCGTGACCATCAAGAACATCGAGGTCTCGATCGTCGACAAGGGCTGGGAGAACGGCTGGGTCATCCCCCGCCCGCCCGTGAAGCGCACCGGCAAGAAGGTCGCCATCATCGGCTCCGGCCCGGCCGGCCTCTCCGCCGCCGCGCAGCTGAACTACGCCGGCCATAACGTCACCGTCTTCGAACGCTCGGACCGCCCCGGCGGCCTCCTCATGTACGGCATCCCGAACATGAAGCTCGAGAAGGAAGCGGTCGTCCTGCGCCGTATCAAGCTCCTCGAGGACGAGGGCGTGACCTTCAAGTGCGGCGTGAACGTCGGCACCGACGTCACCGTCGAGCAGCTCCGCAAGACCTTCGACGCCGTCATCCTCTGCGTCGGCGCGACCAAGGGCCGCGACCTCCCGCTCCCCGGCCGCGAGGCCAAGGGCATCCATCTCGCGATGGAGTTCCTCCACGCCAACACCAAGAACCTCCTGGACGGCAAAGCCCCCGACGCCTCGATCAGCGCCAAGGGCAAGGACGTCGTGATCATCGGCGGCGGCGACACCGGCACCGACTGCGTGGGCACCTCGCTCCGCCACGGCTGCAAATCCGTCATCCAGCTCGAGATCATGGCCAAGGCCCCGCTCACCCGCGGCAAGGACAACCCCTGGCCCGAATGGCCGAAGACCTACAAGGTCGACTACGGTCAGGAAGAGGCCGCCGCCAAGTTCGGCTCCGACCCCCGCGTCTACCTCACCACCGCCACGAAGTTCGTCGCCGACGAACAGGGCAACCTCAAGGAAGTCCACACCGTCGAGGTGAAGTGGGAGAAGAACGACAAGGGCCAGTTCGTGCCGACGCACGTCCCCGGCACCGAGAAGGTCCGGCCGGCGCAGCTCGTGCTGCTCGCCATGGGCTTCATCGGTCCCGAGCAGCCGCTCCTCGAGTCCTTCGGCCTCGAGCGCGACGCCCGCACCAACATCAAGGCCGACCACGAGAAGTACGTGACCAACCTCCCCGGCGTCTTCGCCGCGGGCGATTGCCGCCGCGGCCAGTCCCTGGTCGTCTGGGCCTTCAACGAAGGCCGGGGCGTCGCCCGCGAGTGCGACCGCTTCCTGATGGGCAAGACCGAGCTGGTGTAACCAGACGATCAACCCCCAAGCAGACCCGGCTCAAGCGAGCCGGGTCTTTTGTTTTATCGGGCCGGACGCGGAGCCGCCCCTTGCCTTTCCCGGCCCCAGCCCTAGCCCTAACCCCAGCCCACCCCTCTCCTACCCATGCCCTCCCCCGCCTCCTTCAAGGACCTCGCCCTGGCCACCGCGCTCGCCGCGGGCGACCTGCTCGCCGCCGGCGCGCAGATGAAGGTCAACCTGTCGACCGACGACGACGTGAAGATGCAGGCCGACGTGGATTCGGAGACGTTGGTGCGCGAGCGATTGAAGTCGACCGGCCTGCCGGTGATCGGCGAGGAGCTCGGCGGCGACCCGGCGCTCTTCGAGAGCCGGGAACTCTACTGGGTCGTGGACCCGCTCGACGGCACCTACAACTACCTCCGCCGCCAGCCCGCGACGTGCGTGTCCCTCGGGTTGATGCGCGGTCCGGAGCCGGTGCTCGGCGTGATCCACGATTTCACGGCGAAGAAAACCCTCCTCGGACTGCCCGGCGAAGGCACGTTCGTGAACGGTCGCGCCATCCGGCCCGGCTGGGTCGCCGACCTCAAGGATGCGTGCATCATGACGGGCTTCCCCGCCGCGGCCGACAAGTCGGGCCCGGCGATGGAGCTCTTTGTCCGCCAGGTGGGCCGTTATAAGAAAATCCGCATGATCGGTTCGGCCGCCCTCGCCCTCGCCTACGTGGGCGAAGGCATCGCGGACGCTTATTACGAATCCGGGACGAACCTTTGGGATGTCGCGGCCGGTCTGGCCATCATCAAGGCTTCCGGCGGCTACTACCGCCTGACGCCCACGGGCAAACGCCCCCTGAATTACGACCTCTGGGCCGCCGCCCGGGAGGAGTGGACCCGCGGATAGGGCTTGGACGCCCCCTGGAGGCCGGATTAGGGTAAGGTCATGCCCCACCCCCTCAAAGCCCTCCTAGGAGCCTTGGCGATGGCTTGTGCCCCCCTCGGCGCGGCGACGCCCACCGTCTTTGACCGGCCGGCCCTTCCCCCGGAGGCCTGCCCGGTACCGGCGCAGCGGCCTGACGTGGGTAATCCCTACGCCAATCCGGAGCCGCTGATCGACGGGGCTGCCCGGATGGAGATTGCCAAACGTAACCCCGGGTGGAAAGCCGTGCTCGCCGACGCCGACGCCGAGGTCGGGGCGTGCGCGCAGTTCCTGATCCTGACGATGCCGGCGGCGGACTGGGAGAAGCTTTCGGCCGACTTCATCGCGACCAACATCCGGGAGGCCCTGGCGGCCCGCCGCGCCCACGCTTGGGCGGCGAACGTCCCTTGGCCGCTCTTCCTGAACGACGTGCTCCCCTACGCCTGCCTGGACGAACCGCGCGAGGCCTGGCGGGCCGACTTCCGTCGTCGCTTCGGGGCGATGGTCAAGGATGCGAAGACCCGGGACGAAGCCGCCCGGATCGTCAACGCGCGTATCCAGGGTGAGACCGGCGTGAAATACAGCACCAAGCGCCGCGCGCCGAACCAGAGCCCGGCCGATTCGATGCGCCAAGGCATGGCCTCCTGCTCCGGCCTCTCCATCCTGCTCTGCGATGCCTTCCGCGCGATCGGCCTGCCCGCCCGCGTGGCCGGCGTGCCGACGTGGACGACGATCAACGGCAACCACAACTGGGTCGAGGTCTGGCTGGGGCCCGATGGAGCCCCCCGTCCGGACTCCCCGATCACCCCGCCCGACGCCGCCGACTGGGCGCGGGCGTGGCGGGTGACCGAATACAACCCGGACGCGAAAGGCTGGGATCACGCGTGGTTCATGGACCGCGCCGCCGCGGCCGACCCCGCGCGACCCGAGACCCGCATCTACGCCACGAGCTGGCACTGGACCGGCCTCGCCTTCCCGATGGTCTGGGACCTCGCCTCGCGACAAGTCCACGGGCTCGATCGCACGGCGGCTTACCACGGCCTGGCCGGCGGGCATCGGCAGGCGATCGCCGCGGACCGCTGCCTCATCTCCGTGCGCGCCACCCGCGCCGGGAAGCGCGTCGCGGCCACCGTGTCGATCGTGCAGCCTGGCCAGCCCGACCGCACCGTCGTGACCCGCGGGGAGGACAAGGACCTGAACGACATCGCGCGCTTCGAGGTCCCCGCGCACGAAGGCCGGGTCGAGCTGCGCGTCGGCGACGTCACCGCCGTGGCCGTGCCGGCGGGCGGCAAGGAAGTCGTGGTCGAGCTCGCGCTGCCATAAAGCGTAGACAGCCGGACGGGAAAGACTAGAACCAGCGCGTGATCCTCCTGCTCGCCAATCCCGTGACCGCCGTGAAGGAAGCGGTGATCAAGCATGCCGCCGAGAGCTACGCGGAGAAGATCCTGGGACAGGACTACGGTACGCCCGGCTTCTGGGTCGCCCTGGCCATGGCCTTGGTCTACCTGCCCTTCCTGGGCCGTCTCGCCGCCGCGCACTTCTTCGGCAAGGACGGCACGGTCTTCGGCATCGGCCTCACCGGCATCTGCTCCGTCGCCCTCACCTTCGGGGCGATCTGCATGGCCGACACGAGCCTCTCCGGCTTCATCCCGAAATCCGTCGAGATCCTCGTGATCTCCCTCTGCACCGGCACCGTCGTGCTGCTCGTCACGAGCGCCGCCGCCCAGGTGCTCGGGATGGGCTTCGGGCCGTCGCTGGGGCTGCAACTCGTCTTCTGGAACATCGTCTTCCTGGCCCAGCTCGCGACGCGCTTCCTGATGGATTTCTGGAAGCACGTCTGAATCCCATGCGAGCGGTCTTTTCCGCGCTCGCTCTGGTCTGGGCGACCTTGACCTGGGCCGAGGCCCCGCTCCACCCCACGCTGGAAGGAAAGGTCGTCACGGGTTATCAGGGCTGGTTCCGGGCCGAAGGCGATGCCAGCGGCCTGGGCTGGGTTCATTACGGCCCCGGCAAGCGCCTGGCCCCGGACAAATGTGGTTTCGACCTCTGGCCGGACCTATCGGAGCTGACCCCGGAGGAACGCTACCCCTCGCCGTTCCGTTTCGCCGACGGACGCACGGCCGACCTCTTCAGCAGCGTCCATCCCGTGACGGTCCGTCGTCACTTCCGCTGGATGAAGGACTACGGCCTCGACGGCGCGATGCTCCAACGTTTTGCGGTGGGACTCGGCGAAGGGCGCGGCGCGGCGTCCCTCGACACGGTCCTGCGACACTGCACGGCCGCCGCCAACGCGGAAGGTCGCTCGCTGACGGTGATGTACGACCTCTCCGGGCTGACCCCCGGCAAGTTCCCGACGGTCGGGGCGGACTGGCGCCGGCTCGTCGCCGCCGGCCAGACCAAGGAGCCCTGCGCCCAACATCACCGAGGCAAGCCGCTCGTCGCCCTCTGGGGTCTCGGCTTCAAGGACCGCGCCCCCGCCCTCGCGGAGTGGGCCGCCCTGCTGGCCGAGATCCGCGCGACGGGCGCGGCGGTCATGCTCGGCATACCGACCTACTGGCGCGACGAGAAGGAGGATTGCCTCGCCGACCCCGCCCTGCGCGGCCTGCTGCGGCAAGCCGATATCCTCAGCCCCTGGACGGTCGGTCGCGTCACCACCCCGGAAGGGGCGTCCCGACTGAGCCGCGAGGTCTGGGCGCCCGACCAAGCCTGGTGCCTGGCCGAAAAGAAGACCTACCTCCCGGTGATCTTCCCCGGTTTCAGCTGGCGCAATCTCTCCGCCCTGCGCGGCCAGCACGCCCCGCTCGGGCAGATTCCCCGGCTCGGCGGCCGCTTCCTCTGGTCGCAGGCCGTCGCCGCCCGCGCGACCGGCGCGACGACGCTCTATGTGGCGATGTTCGACGAGCTCGACGAAGGCACGGCCATCATGAAATGCGGCGGCCCGCGCCCGATCGGGAACTTCGTGGACCTGTCCGACGTCCCGAGCGACCACTACCTCTGGCTGAGCGGCCAGGCCGGCCGGATGCTGCGGGGAGAGATCCCCGCGAACCCCGACCTGCCGCAGCGCTGAAAGACCTCAGCCGGTGGCCTGGAGGCCGGCGGCGATCGCGTTGAGCGAGAGGAGCATCTGCGGCAGCAGGGCGTCGGCTTCCTTGCGGTCGCCGGCGGCCACGTGCTTGCGCCAATCTTTGAGCAGGGCGACCTGCTGCTCGTGCAGGAGGTCGATCGCGGACTCGCGCAAGGCGATGACCTTGCGGAGGCGGGGACGGCCTTCCGTGAGCTTCGAGCCGGAGAGCTCGTCGAGCATCTTGCGCGTCAGCGAATGCTCGGCGAGGATCCGCGTCAGGAACTGCTGGCGCAGCTTGCGGTCGGTGACCATGCCGCCGTACAGCTTCATCATGCTGCGGTTCGCGGCGAGCACGCTCGTCGAGGCGTTCTTCAGCATGTAGCGCAGGGGCGGCCAATCGTCGAAATTGCGGCGGATGACCTCGAACCCCTTCGGGTCCTCCTCCTTGAGGCGGGCCAGGGCGGAGCCCACGCCGTACCAGCCGGAGAGGTAGAACCGGGCCTGGCTCCAGGCGAAGACCCACGGGATGGCGCGCAGGTCCTCGAGCGAGGCGGCGCCGGTGCGGCGGGACGGCCGGGAGCCGATGCGGCTGGCCTCGATGACGTCGATCGGCGTGGCCTGGCGGAAGAACTCGATGAAGCGCGGGGTGCGGATGAGCGTCTGGTAGGACTCGCGCGAGAATTCCGCCAGCCGGTCCATGACCTTGGACTGCGCGGACTCGTTGCGGACGGCCATGTCGTGCAGCAGGGTGTTCTGCGTGACGCCGGCGGTGAGCAGCTCGAGGTTGTTCACCGCCGTGATGTGGTTCGCGTACTTCTGGGTGATGCTCTCGCCCTGCTCCGTGACGCGCATCTCGCCGTTGATCGACCCCTGCGGCAGCGCGTCGATGAAGCGGTGCGTCGGGCCGGCGCCGCGGGAGATGGTGCCGCCGCGGCCATGGAAGAAGACGATGCGCACGCCGTGCTTCTCGCCGACCGCGGCGAGGTTCTGCTGGGCGCGGTAGAGGTTCCAGAGCGAGGCGAGGATGCCGCCGTCCTTGTTGGAATCGGAATAACCGATCATCACCTGCTGCGTCAGGCCGTCGGTGAGGCCCGCGTCGCGGCGGGCCGCGAGCGTGCGCTTGGTCATCGGGTGCGACAGGAAGGCGTCCAGGATGGCCGTGCTGCGCTCCAGGTCATCGATCGTCTCGAAGAGCGGGACCACGGGCAGGAGGCAATGGGAGTCGTCCGAACCACCCGCGGTCAGGCCAGCCTCGCGGGCGAGCAGGTACACCGACAGGAGGTCGGAGACCGAGCGGGTCATGGACACGATGAGCGAACCCAGCCCGGCGGCGCCGTGCTTGCCGATATGGACCACCAAGGCGCGGTGGCATGCGAGCACGGCGTCGGCTTCGGGGCCGACGCTCGCCTGCTCGCGCATGAACGGACGCGTCGAACGTAGCTCGGAATCGAGGAAACCGAGCCGGCGGGATTCATCCCACTGGGCGTAGTGATGGTCGTCCTGGCCGGTGGCGGCGAGGAGCTGACCGATGGCCTTGTCGTGGAAGGCGCTGTTCTGGCGGATATCCAGGCAGGCCATGTGGAAGCCGAAGACACGCAGGAAGCGGATCAGCGGGTCCAGCTCGGCGCGGGCGATGCGACCGGCGCCGACCTCGATCAGGGTCTCGCGCAGGAAGAGGAGGTCGGCGATGACACCCTCGGGCGAGGCATGCTGCCCCGGGGCGAGCTCACCTTCGACGGCGGGCAGGCGGAGGCGGACGAGGTTGACGTACTGGCGCCAGGTTTCGCCGTGGTTGCGGGCCAGCGCGGCGGCCCCGGCCTCGCCGTGGGCGGCGGCATGCTTCTCGACCTGCCTGACGAAGACGGCGGGCGGGAGCTGGAGGTGGTCGCCCAGCGACAGGCGCTGCCCGAGGACCTCGAGGCGCTCGTGGCAGATGCCGATCGCGGTGGCGCGGAAGAGACCGAGGGCGCGCGTGGTGACCTCCGCGGTCACCAAGGGATGGCCGTCGCGGTCGCCGCCGACCCAGGTGCCGAGCGCCACGACGGGCAGGGCGTCCGGGTGCTCGATGCGGGCGACGTCGAAACCGGCCTCCTCCCAGGCCTGGCGGAGACGCAGGTCCATGCTCACGATCGCATCCGGGAAGACCTTCGACAGGAAGTAGTTGATGTTGCGCAGCTCCGACTGGACATCGGGCTTCTGCTGGTAGAACTCACCGGTGCGCCACAGGCGCTCGAGGGCGACCTTGATCTCGTCGCGGATGGCGCGCTGCTCGGCCGCGGTCCACATGTTGTTCTCGCGACGGACCAGCAGCTTGTAGATCTCGCGGTGGATCTCGAGGACGGTCGCGCGCTTGGCCTCGGTCGGGTGGGCGGTGAGCACCGGCTCGACGCGCACGCGGGCCAGCCGCTTGGCGATCTGCTTGTCCGTGATATCCGCCGAGCGCAGCGTCTGGAAGGCGCGTCCCCACGATCCGGGGTCGGAGGCCAGGCCGAGCTTGTCCTCGCGCAGGCGCTTGGACTGGGCCGAGGCGTTCTCCTCGACCATGTTGAGGAGCTGGAAGGCGATGGAGTAGGCCTGGACGCCGCGGTAGGAGAAGATCTGCACGCCGCGCAGCTTGCGCTTGCCCATCCACGGGAGGGTACCCGCGAGGTCCTTGTGCTCGAGCTGCTCGAGCACCTCGACGAAGCACCCCATCATGAAGTCGAGGTCCTTGTCGACTTTCTTCAAGCCGCGGGCGAGGTCGGTGCTGATGGCCATGCGGACGCAGTCGTAGCATGGACGGCGGAAAACCCGCAACCGCAAACCCCGGCGGCTTGCGTTCGGGACGGTCCGTCCTTTGCTGGAAAGTCGCCATGGCGGACCAACGGCTCATCCTCCCCGACCTCTGGCAACAGGAAGCGCTGCGGGCCCTCCGCCAAGGCGAGGATGTGGTCGTGCAGGCGCCGACCGGCGCGGGGAAGACCTATATCTTCGAGCTGCTCATGCGGCATGGCCACCGTGGCCAGGCGGTCTACGCCGTGCCGACCCGGGCGTTGGCCAACGACAAGCTGGCGGAGTGGCGGGCGCTGGGCTGGGACGTCGGGATCGCCACCGGCGACGTCAGCGAGAACCTCGGCGCCCCGGTGGTGGTGGCCACCTTGGAGACCCAGCGCCACCGTTTCCTCGCCGGACGGCGGCCGGACCTGCTCGTCATCGACGAATACCAGATGCTCGCCGATGAGCGGCGGGGGCCGGCTTACGAGACGGTCCTGGCCCTGGCCCCGCCGGAGACTCGGCTCTTGCTGCTCAGCGGCAGCGTCGCCAACCCCCAGACGGTCGCGGAATGGCTGCGGCACCTCGGTCGCACGGTGACCCTGATCCAGGAGCACACCCGCCCGATCCCCTTGGAGGAGGTGGCCCTCGATGCGCTGGAGAGCCGCGAGCCCGGAGGCATCAAAGGGCACGTGGCCCGGGCCGTGGTCCGGGCGGTGCTGGCCGACCTGGGGCCCGTGCTGGTGTTCGCCCCCCGCCGCCGGGCGGCCGAACAGATCGCCCGCGAGATCGCCCTTGCCCTCCCCTTGGGCAACGGACCGCAGCTGACCCCGGCCCAGCGCGCCGTCGCCGGCGACGACCTCAACCGCCTGCTCCGCCAAGGCGTAGGCCTTCACCACAGCGGCCTGACGTACGAACAACGCAGCGAGCTGATCGAGCCTTGGGCGAAGGCGGGCCGCCTCAACGTGGTCGTGGCCACGACCGGCCTGGCGGCGGGCATCAACTTCTCCCTGCGGTCCGTGCTCGTGACCGACCGGCGTTATGCCGCCGATCACGCCGAACGCGAGGTACGGCCCGACGAATTGCTGCAGATGTTCGGGCGGGCCGGCCGACGCGGCCTCGACGAACGCGGCTACGCCCTCTGGACGGGCTACTCCCCGCGACTGGGCGAGGCGCGCCCGCTCCAGCTGCAACGCAGCGGCGGCCTCGACTGGCCGGCGTTCCTCTGCGTGATGAAGCAATCGCCCGAGCCGCTGGCCGCCGCGGAGAGATTGGCGCAGGCCCTCTTCACCAAGGAGCCGATCGACCTCGCGTTGGATCGCCTGGATGAGCCGGAGCCGCCGACGCCCCCGCCGACGCCGGGCTCGCTCCGGCTCATCCATGAGATCCGCGGGCGGAACGGCACCTGGCAGCGCGAGCGCCCGCACAAACGGGTCCCGCTCACCCAGGCCCTGATCCGGGTCAAAGGGGTCTGGTACCCGGCCCTCGCCAAACCGGACTCCTTGCGCGCCATCCCGATCGGCACACCCTGCAAACTCGAGCTACCCGAAGGCGGGTTCCGCTATGGACGGTCCGTGCCGCTCGCCCGCTTCCCGAAAACCGCCGCCCGCGACCAGCTCGAACCCTCGGAGTGGCTCCGCAAGGCCCTGCGCCCGCTGACGCCCGGCCAGACCCGACCGCGCACCTGGCGTCTCGAGTCCCTCGAGAAAGAGATCCTTCCTCTCCTGCCCCGCCTGACCCAAGGCGGGGTGCCGTACGGGCCTCTCTTCATCGCGCAGGACACCGTGCAGGTGAAGCTAGATTACTCCCGCGCGGAGGTGAAGGCCATCCCCGACGCTGACGACCAGTGGTTGATCAACCCGGAGACGCGCACCACGGAAGTCGCCGATATTAACCTGCGCGAGGTGCTCGGCGGGGGCACCTTGCACGCTAGCCGGCCGGGCCGGCTCTGGCGCAAACTAGGCCTCATCGACCGCCATGGACGGCCGACGGAACGGGGGGAGATCGCCTCGCTCTTCCAACATGGCGAAGGGCTCGCGGTCGCCGCGGCCCTGGAGGATCCGACCTACGACGCCGAAGCGTTGGCCTGGGATCTGGCCGAGCTGCGCGCCGGGGAACGGGTCTCCGCCTCGGCCCGCAGTTCGAGCCGCCTCGGCGCTTGCTGCCGCCTGACGTATCGTTCGCTGACGGCGCCCGGCTACCTGCGCGACGGGCTTCCCGCCGGTTTCGGGGAAGGCTGCGCCGAGACGATGCGGGCCTTCGCCTTGCACGGCAAACTGCCCGACGACGACCAGGACGGGCACGGGCCGGGGGGTGGCGACCTGGAGCGCGCGGTGCTGGAATGGCGCAGCACCCTGCAGCTGATCGCGCATGGGCCCGATCATCCTTCGGAGCGCTGGCAGGCGTTACGTCAGGCGGCGACCAAGATCCTGCCCCTGCTCGGCGGCCCCCGGCCGGCCGGGCGCTGAAAGTTTACTTGCCGGCGATCGCCTTGGCCGCGGCCTTGGCCATCTCGGCCGCGCCTTCGTTGTTCGGGTGCACGCGGTCGGGCAGCATCTCCGGGTGCGCCGCCAGCGCGGCGTGCATGTCGATGACCTCGCAACCCAGCTCCTTCGCCAGCGCATCGATACGCGGGATCTCCTTCTGGACGTTGGCCTCGTTGATGCCGTAGTTGCCGGTGCCGGGCACGGGGACGGGGCGGCAGACGAAGACCTTCGGCTTCGTGGAAAGCTTCTGGAAGGACTTCACCAGGTCCTTGTAGTCGGCCTCGAAGTCGGCCTCATGCTTCCAGTTCTGGGGCTTGGTATCATTGGTGCCGAGCATGATGACGACGACCTGCGGGGCGAACTGGAGCGCGTCCTGGTAACGCTTCTCCTTGGTGTAAGGGAAGTCGCCCTTCTTGAGGAGCGTGCGACCGCTCACGCCGAAATTACCGACCTTGAACTTGTCGCCCAGGAGCGCCTGCAGCTGATCCGGGTAGGACATCCCCTTGCCCTTGGTGCCGGCGCCTTGGGTGATGCTATCACCCACGCAGGCGACCTTGGTCACGGCGGGGGCATCGGCGGCTCGGACGACGGCCAGCAGGGCGAGGAAAGCGACGGAGAGGGAGAGGAGACGGCGCATGGGGTTTGGGTGAGTGGAGGGAGAAATAAGGGTAATAAGAGGTAATGGGAAGAGAAAGGGGTGAAATCAAAAGGGCTAGGGGTTGGGCTTGGGAAAGGAGTAGCGCCGCATCCTGAGAGTTTAGCCTGTCCCTGGCCCTATCCCCGCCCCTGACCCCCTAGCCCTGCCCTCTTACCCCCACCACTATCCTTGCCCTCCCTTCCCTTTCGCCCCAATCTGCCGGGACAGTCATACACGCGCATCCGCACGGAGTCATCCGTGAGGAAAGTCCGGACATCACCGGGCAGGATTCCCGCCGCAAGTCGGGGCACGACGCAAGTCGTGACGGACAGTGCCACAGAGAACAGACCGCCTCCCCCGCAAGGACGGAGGTAAGGGTGAAAAGGTGGGGTAAGAGCCCACCGCTCCGAGGGTGACCGAGGAGGCAAGGTAAACCCAATCCGATGCAAGACGAACAGGGACCGTTCGAGGTCGCCCACCAAGGTCCCGGGTTGTCGCACCGCCGCAAGGCGGGTCCGCAAGGTCAGAGAAATGGATGCGCAGGGGGTCGGCGAGAGCCCCCCCCGGACAGAATCCGGCTTACAGTGCATGGCTCAAAAGACGGAGGGTCGGACGGAAACGTCCGACCCTCCCCCTTTTCCGGTTCGTCGCCCAGGGCGACGGACCGACCGTTCTCAACCGCGCTGCGCGATGCCGACGTAGGCGCGCTCGGTCGACCCGACGTAAATCTGGCGCGGACGATGGATCTTCTGCTTCGGCGTCTCGGCGATCTCCTTCCAGTGGGAGATCCAGCCGGGCATGCGGCCGATGGCGAAGATCACGGTGAACATCTCCGTCGGGATGCCGATGGCCTTGAGGATGATGCCGGAGTAGAAGTCGACGTTCGGGTAGAGGTTGCGCTGCTTGAAATACGGGTCGTTGAGCGCGGCCTCCTCAAGGCGCATGGCGATGGCGAGCAGCGGGTCGTTGATGCCGAGCACCTTGAGGACCTTGTCGCACTGGGCCTTGATGATCTTGGCGCGCGGGTCGTAGTTCTTGTAGACGCGGTGGCCGAAACCCATCAGGCGGACGCTCTTGGTCTTGTCCTTGGCATCGGCGATGAAGCGGGAGCCGTCGTCGCCCGAGGCATGGATCTCCTGGAGCATCTCGATGACGGCCTGGTTGGCGCCGCCGTGGAGCGGACCCCAGAGCGCGCAGACGCCGGCGGAGACGGACGGGAAGAGGTTGGCGCCGCCGGAGGCGACCATGCGGACCGTGGAGGTCGAGCAGTTCTGCTCGTGGTCGGCATGCAGCAGCAGGATCAGGTCGAGGGCGCGGGCGACCTCGGGGTGTACGGCGTAGTCGGCGTTGGGCTGCGAGAAGAGCAGGTGGAGGAAGTTCGAGCAGTAATCGAGACCCGGCTTCGGGTAGACCGGCGGCTCGCCCTCCTTCGAGCGGTGGGCCAGAGCCGCGAGCGTGCGGACCTTGGAGATCAGCACGGCGGCGGTCTGGTCGAACTTAGCGAGGTCGTGCGCGCGCTCGTTGGTGCCGAGCTCCGGGTAGTAGCAGCCCAGGGTGTTGAGCGTGGCGGAGAGCACCGCCATCGGGTGGGCGTTACCGGGGAAGCCGCTGAGCGCGATGCGCAGGCCTTCATGCACCTGGGAGTTGTCCAGGATGCGGGCCTTGAAGGTGGTCAGCTGGGCGGCCGTCGGCAGCTCGCCGTAGATGAGCAGGTAGGCCGTCTCGATGAAGTTGGACTTCTCCGCGAGGTCCTCGATGGCGTACCCGCGGTAGCGCAGGATGCCCTTCTCGCCGTCGATGAAGGTGACCTTGGACTCGCAGGCGCCGGTGTTGGCATAGCCGTCATCGAAGGTGATGTAGCCGGTCTCATCGCGGAGCTTGCGGACATCGACGCCGCGCTCCTGTTCGGAGCCGACGACGATCGGTAGGACGATTTCCTTGTCGTCCAGTTTCAGGGTGGCGGTCTTGGCGGTCATGGCGGGGTGGGTGTCCGCCGGGCCGTGGGAGCGCTTCAGCGGTCCGCCAAAGTCAGGAAATTGCGGTAGAGTTGCAAGCCTTTGACCTGACTTTTCTCGGGGTGGAACTGCGTGGCCAGCACCCTCCCCCGCCGAACCCCGCTGACGAAACGGCCGGCGTAGTCGGTTTCGCACCAGACCAGCGACGGATCCGTGGCGACGACCCGGTAACTATGGACAAAATAGAAGGGTTCGCCCGCGATGTTCAGGCCCGCGGTCAGCGGACCGGCCTCCCGGAAGACGGCCTCGTTCCAGCCCATGTGCGGGATGCGCAGACCGGGCTGCGAGGGGAACCGTGTCACGACCCCGGGGAAGACGCCCAGCCCGGGCACCTCCGCCTCCTCCGAACGCTCGAAGAGCACCTGCAAGCCCATGCAGACCCCGAGGAACGGTCGGTCGGCCGCGATCCATCCCTTGATGAAGGCTTCGAAGTCGTTGCGCCGGATGCAGGCCATGCAGTCGGCCATGGCGCCCTGCCCCGGGAAGACGACCGCCTCCGCCTTTTCGGCGGCCTGCGGCGTGGCCGCGAGGAAAGCATCGGCGCCGGCGGCGACCATCGCGCGGCTCACGCTGCGCAGGTTGCCCATGCCGTAGTCGATGACGGCGACCCGGGGACGGCGGGACTGACCGGCGGCTTCCACGTTCAGGCGAGCGTGCCCTTGGTGCTGGGCACCCGGCCGCCTTGGCGCGGGTCGACCTCGAGGGCGACGCGCAAGGAGCGGGCGAAGGCCTTGAAGAGGGCCTCGGCCACGTGGTGCGGCTCCTCGCCGTACTCGAGCTTGAGATGCACGTTCGCGGCCAGGGAGTTGGCGAGTCCCTGGAAGAACTCGCGGACCAGGCAGATGTTGAAGTCGCGCACCATGTAGTTCGTGACCTCGACCTGATAGACGAGCATGGCGCGATTGCTCAGGTCGACGGCGCAGCGCGCGAGCGTCTCGTCCATCGGGAGGAGGAAGAAGCCGTAGCGGCGGATGCCGGCCTTGTCGCCGAGCGCTTCCTTGATCGCCGAACCCAGCACGATGCCGACATCCTCGACGGTGTGGTGATAATCGACGGCGGTGTCGCCGCGGGCCTTGACCGTGAGGTCGATGAGGGCGTGACGTGCCAGCAAGGTCAGCATGTGGTCGAAGAACGGCACGCCCGTGTCGATCTCGGAGGCGCCGGTCCCGTCCAGGTTGACGGTGAGGTCGATCTGGGTCTCGGCCGTGTTACGGCGGATGGTGGCCTGGCGGACTCCGGCGGTCATCCCCCAGAAATCCCCGCGGAGCGGCGGGTTGTCAACCTCACCCTTCCGTCCAGGCCTTGGCCGCGGCGAGGAAAACCTCGGCTTCCGCCTCGGTCCCGACGCTGATGCGCAGCGACTTCTCCGTCAGCGGGTGGTGCGGGAAACGGCGGACCAGGATCTTGCGGCCCCGGAGGAACTCGAAGGCGTGCTCGGCCGCGGCCGGCGAGGTCGGCCGACGCGACGAGGCGGGCGCGGCGAGGAGGAAATTACCCGACGACGGGATGACGGACCACCCCAGGCCGATGAGTTCACGGGTGAGCCGGTCGCGCGTGGCGCGCACCTGGCCGGTGGTGACGCGGAGCCACTCCGCATCGTCGAGGGCCGCGGCCGCGGCGACCTGCGCGAGGCGGTCGACGTTGTAGCTGTCCCGCACGCGGTGCAGCACCTCCGCGACGCCGGACGGGCAGAGCGCGTAGCCGGCGCGGAGCCCGGCGAGGGCGTGCCCCTTCGAGAGCGTGCGCGTGACGACGACGTTCGGGAGACGCTTGGCGAGTTCGACGCAGTCGCCCTCGGCGAAGGCCGCATAGGCCTCGTCGACCACGAGGAGTCCGGGGAAAGCGCGGGCCAGCGCCTCGACCTGCGCCACCGGGAAAGCCACGCCCAGCGGCGCGTTCGGGTTGGTCAGGAAGAAGACGGCCGCGCCGCAACCGGCGACCGCGGCGACGTCGAACGACAACGCCGGCGTCACCGGCACCTTGACCACGGGGGCGCCCTGCGCCGCGGCGAGCACGGGATACAAGGAGTAGCTCGGGTCAAGCATGCCGATGGGACGACCGGGGCCGGCATAGGCGCGGATCAGCAGGTTGAGGATGTCGTCCGAACCGTTGCCGGCGACGATGCGCTCGGCCTTGAAATCATGGAAGCGCGCGGCGGCCTCGCGCAGCGGGGCCGAATCCGGGGACGGGTAGAGCCGCAAGGCCGCGCCGTCGTTGAGCAACGCCACGCGGATCGCCTCGAGCGCGCGCAGGCTCGGCGGGTACGGGTTCTCGTTGGTGTTGAGCTTGACCCAGCCGCCGCCCTGCGGCTGCTCGCCCGGGGTGTAGGCGGACATGGCCGCGACGTGGGGATTGGGCGAAGGCAGCGAGGCGGACATCAGCGGGACTTTTGTTGGGCGGTGGCGAAACCCTGCAGGAGGCCGCGGGTCGCGGCGGCGGAGGCGGAGGCGAGGGCCTGCTCGGCCAAGGCTCGCATCTCATCCCGGCGCGCATGGCGAAGCAGGAAGCGGACCTCCGGCAAGGCCGCGGGCGTCATGCTGAGCTCATGGGCACCGAGCCCGAGCAACAAGGGAGCCCACAGGGGGTCGCCGCCGAGTTCACCGCAGACGGCGGCGGGAATCCCGGCGGCGGCGGCGGCCCGGAAAATCCCGGCCAAGGTGCGGACCACGGCCGGGTGGCAGGGGTCGTAGAGGGTGGCCACGCGGCGGTTACCCCGGTCCACCGCCAGGAGGTACTGCACCAGGTCGTTCGTGCCGACGCTGAAGAAGTCGCACTCGCGCGCGAGCTCGGCGGCGACCAAGGCCGCCGAGGGGATCTCGATCATCGCGCCGAGGCGGATCGGGGCCGCGGAACGGATGCCTTCCTGCGCGAGCTCGGCCTCGACCTGACGGAAAATCTCCTTGGCCTTGCGCAGTTCCTCGATCCCGGAGATCATCGGGAACATGACGTGGACGGGCCCGAACGTGGCGGCGCGGACGATCGCGCGCAGCTGCGGCCGGAAGATCTCCGGACGCTCCAGGCACATCCGCACGGCGCGGTAGCCCATGAAGGGATTGGCCTCGTCGCTCAGGTCGCCCAGGCGCTTGTCGCCGCCGATGTCGAGCGTGCGGAACGTGACGGGCCGGCCCTGCGCGAGCCGCACGGCCTCGGCGTATTCGGCGAACTGCTCCGCCTCGGTCGGCCACGCATCGAGCCGCAGGTAGAGGTTCTCCGTCCGGTAGAGGCCGACGCCGCGCGCATGGCAACGCAGCGCATCCTCCATCTCCTCCGGCCCGCCGATGTTGGCGAGGAGCCCGAACGCGGCGCCGTCGGCCGTGGTGTCCGGCAGGGCGATCTCGCCCATCACGCGGTCGCGGCGGGTGCGCAGGGCCTGCTCCTTGTCGAGGTAGGTGGCGAGCGTCTCCGCCGAAGGATTGACGATGACCAGCCCGGCCTCGCCGTCGACGAGGAGGGTGTCGCCGGCACCCACCGCGGCCATCAGCCCCTTCACCCCGACCACGGCCGGGATATCCAAGGAACGCGCCATGATGGCCGAATGACTCGTCCGACCGCCTTCCTCCGTGACGAACGCCGCGACGCCCGCCTCATGCAGGCCGGCCGTCTCCGTGGGGGTCAGGTCCAGCGCGACGACCACCTGACGGCCGGCGACCGGACCGACTTCGGCGGGAGCCGCGCCGAGGAGCTGGTCGAGCACGCGGCCGGTGACATCGCGGATGTCGGCGGCGCGCTCGCGGAGGAAATCATCCTCCATCTTGGCGAAGATGTCGATGTAGCGCTGCGCGACCGTCTCGAAGCAGTGCTCGATGTTGTAGCCGGAGCGCCGGACCTCCTTGGTCACCTCATCGATCAGGGCGACGTCCTCCAGCACCAGCAGGTGCGCATCGAAGATCGCCGCCTCGGATTCGTTGAGCTTGCGGGCGACATCCGCGCGCAACTGGGCGATCTCCGCCCGGGTCGCGGCCAAGGCGACCTCGAGCCGGGCCAGTTCGCGTTCCGGGTCGTCGACCCGCCGGCGGACCACCAGGGTGCGACCCTGCTGGAGCAGGTAGGCGGTCGCCCGGGCCACGCCGGGGGCGGCGGCGGTCCCGAGCAGCCTGACTTCGGCCCGATGGGGGTTGCCCTGCATCCTGCAGGTCAGAAGAAGCCCCCGCAGGGAGGAAGCAAGGAGGATTAAGGACCTTAGACCAAGGTCGGCTCACTGGCCTCGACCGGCTGGAGCAGGTCGGGCGGAGTCAGGTGCGGAACCACGCGGTCATGCACTTCCCCGCTGGGTAAATCGAAATCGGACGGCAATTCCGGATTGACCAAGGCCATGCCACCCGGCGCATCGGCCAAGGCGGGCATCTCGCCCATCTCGGGCATCTCCTCGACGGCCGAGATATCGGTGAAAAGCACGAGCCCCGAGACCTCGTCGGGCAGACGGACCTGCAGTTCGACGAAAATCAGGGCGAGCAGGCAAAGGTGGGCGAACGAGCGGCCGGCCCGCTGGGCGAAACCATGCAGCCAGAGCATGGCCTGCCGCGGCGAACGACCTTCCTGCTTGCTCAGGTAAGCCATCTGGGCGCGGTGCAGGCGCAGGCGGGCCTGGAAGCGCTGATGCAGTTCCGGCGAGGACTTGATCGCGTCGCGCAGGCGGATGACCTGCTGCCGGGACGCGGCACCCTCGAGGTAAAGGACGATGAGGGACTCGAGCTCGGCGTTGGTCATGCGCGGAACTCCTCCCCCATCAGGTCGCGCAAGGCTTCGCGGGCCCGGTTGATCCGGCTCTTCACCGTCCCGATGGAGAGACCAAGTTCCTCGGCGATCTCCTCGTAGGACATGTTCCGCACGTTGCGCATGGTCAGGATACGAGCGTGTTCCGGCTTCAGTTGTTCCATGCATTCGGCCACTTTATCGACGAATTCGTTCTGCTGGGCCTCGCGACCGGGCCCCTGGCTGCCGTCCGAAAGGATGTCATGGAGGGTCGCGCCCGGATCCTCCCCGAGGTCGGCGTCGAGCGACATGGATTGGTCGCGCTTGCGGCGGCGCCAGTACCAGTAGCGATTGCGGGCCAGGTTGGTACCGATCTGGTGGATCCAGGTCGAGAAAGTGGCCGTCCCCCGGAACGAAGCCAGCACCCGGTGGGCCCGGATGAAGGTATCCTGGGTGATTTCCTCCGCGTCCTGGCGGTTACGCAGCAGGGAAAACACCTTGGCGAAAATCCGACCCTGGTAGCGGAGCACCAGCTCGTTGTAGGCCGCGAGATCCCCGGCGCGGGCGCGGTCGAGGGCGGACTGGTCGGCTTCGGTCTCCATGGTTTAGGGGTGGATTTCAGGCGGGATTAGCCGACTATGGTGGTGACATCCCGGCGGAATTCAACTGCTGTCTGCAACCGTCTTCCGCCCCTCCCCTCCCCGGCGCCCATGTTCTCTTCGACCAAGAAAAACCAGACCTTACGCTGGGTGAACTGCCTCAGCGGGGCGCGCGGCTTGGTCGACCAGTTTCCCTTCCGGTTGCCGGCAGGCTCCCCTTCCCCTCAGGTGACGGTGTCACCGGCGACGCAAGGACTCACCCTGACCCCGACCCCGGGGAGGAGGCCCTTGGTCAACGGCTTGGCCATCGATGGCCCGGTGACGATCGCGGAGACGTCCACGTTGCAGTTGGAAGATGGTCTCCTGGCGCTGAGCCTGGAAGAGGCGGACACCTTCCGAGACTTGCGCACGGACGCGTGGATGCTCTTCGACGCCGCCTCCGGGGAACTGCTCGGGGAATTCGCCCCGGCGGATTTGCTCGACCGGGCCAATGACCTCGGACGCCCCCCGGAACACCTCGCCTGCACGCCGACCGGACTGGAAGTCGGCTTCTCGCTCTCGCTGGCGGCGCCCTTGCTCTCCCCGCGGGAAGAAATCGCGACGCGCGGGCCCGGCCCCGCGCTGCTGGCCGCCGAGCAGAATCGCGGGGCGCATCTCTGCCCGGTCTGCTGGACGCGCTTCGACGCCGGCGACGCGCTCAGCATCGCCGTCCACGAGGACCTGCGCGGCGACCCGATCCTCGGCTCCGACGCGCGCCTGCGCTTCCAGCCGACCCGTTTCAATGACCAAGGGCTCGCCTTGGACCCGATGGGGCTGGCCTGCACGGACCTCGCCTGTCCGCATTGCCGGCGCCAGCTGCCGCCGGGCTACCTGGACATGCCCCACCGCATCCTCTCGCTGATCGGGGCGCCCAGTTCCGGGAAATCCTACTACCTGGCCGTCCTGACGCGCGAACTGCAGGAACGCCTGCCGAAGGACTTCGGCCTGGCCTTCAAGGACGGCGACCCCAGCGGCAACATGCTGCTGAACCAGATGCGCAACACCCTGTTCTCCGCCGCCACGCCGGAGGAAGCCCTGCTGGGCAAGACCGCGCTGGAAGGCGCCACCTACGAGAAGCTGCCGCGACTGGGACGCCTCGTATCGCTCCCCCGCCCCTTCATCTACGCCCTCAGCCGACCCGGCGCGCGCAAGCAGGAGACCTCGCTCATCCTGTACGACAACGCCGGCGAGCACTTCGAGCCCGGCGTCGACATCCACGACTCGCCCGGCGCGATGCACGTCGCGACCTCCGCCGGCCTGATCTTCCTCTTCGACCCGACCGCCAACGCGCGCTTCAAGGCCCGGCTCATCGGCGTGGAGGATCCGCAGCTCAGCCTGAAGGGACGGGTCGACCAGCAGGACAGCATCCTCGCGGAGATGGAGACGCGCATCAAGCGGGTGATGGGGCTGGCCCACGACCAGCGCATCGCCACGCCGCTCGCCTTCGTGGTCGGCAAGTGCGACACCTGGTCGCGCCTGCTGTCCTCGCCGCTCGAACCGGTGACGACGCCGACCGGCCTCGACCTCGCGGCCATCGAGCGCAATTCGCAACGGGTCCGCGCCGTGCTCCTCGACCTTTGTCCGGGGCTTGTGGCCTCGGCGGAATCGCTCGCGGAAGAGATCCGCTACTTCGCGGCGACGTCCTTCGGCCACAATCCCGTGGTCATCCAGCAGGGCCCGAACAAGGGACGCATCGCCCCCGACCCCCAGCGGCTCGCGCCCGCGCACGTGGAGGAGCCGGTCTACTGGTTGCTGCATCGCGCCTCGCCCGAGCTCCTGCCCTCGGCGCCCCGCGTGAACCTCGAGAAGTCCCCCGCCGCGAGCAGACCCTGACATGCCCCTGCAACTCCTCTTCACCTCCGCCCGCCAGGGCCTCGTCCCGGGTCGCTCCGGCTTCTGCACCGTGGCCCGCCACCGCGCGATGCCCGAGCGGCTCGCCCAGTTGCTGGAGGGTCTCGGCACCCCGCACGGATCGGCGACCGGAGCGACCTTCACCTTCCGTCTCCTCGAGGCGGGCGGCCAACGCTGGTACGTGCTTTCCCGCTTCGTCGCCCGCGGCCTCGACTACACCCAGCGCGACAACCGCCTCGCGCACCACCTCGCGTTCAGCCAGGAGGAGGCGGCCGTGCTGCCGCCGCCGGCCGCGCTCGCCTACCGCTGGGACCAGTGGAAGGACGAATGGTCCGGCGAGCCGACCTGGCTCGAGGGCGAAGCGAAGCCTCTCGTCCTCAAGCCCGGCCCGGCCTTGACGCCGGCCGCCACCTGGCGGCAGGTCGCCGGCACCGGCGCGAAGGCCGCCTGGCTGGTCGACACCACCGGCCCGGCCGAAGTCACCTTGCTGAACTGCGGCGACCAGGACACCGCGCTGCGGCTCCTCGCCGAGTCGGCCGCCCTGCTCGGCAAATCCGGCTGGGCCGCCACCTTCACCACCGACGTCGGCGTCAGCGGGGCCGAAGGCTTCCGCTGGTGCGTCGGTCAGGTCGCCGGCCGCACGGAAATCGACCTCGCCCTGGCCGCCGACCAGCCGGCGCCGACGGGCGACCTGGCCCGGGCGGCCGCGATGGGACTGACCGCGACGGCGCCCGCCGCCGCGACCAACCACGCCCGCAAACCCAAGCCGGCCAAAAGCGACGGAGGCTCCGGACCTTCGGCCGGTTTGATCGTGCTGGTGCTCGCGGTCGTCGCCTTGGCTAGTTTCCTCGGTTGGAAAGTCCTGCAGACCCCGCCGCCCCCCCCGCCGCCGGTCGTGACGGCCCCGCCGCCGCCCGTCGACACCGCGAAGGCCGATGAGATCATGAAGGCGAACCTCGCCCTGAAGGACATCGACAGCCTGATCGACCGCGAGGAATTCATCGACGCCGCCAAGCTCTGGTTCGAGACGTCCGCGCTCTCCCCGGAGTTCGCCGCCAAGCATCGTTCGCGCGTGGTGCCGCGCCTGACCGCCCGTTTCGCCGAAGTCGGAGCCGCCCGTTTCGCGACCCGCCTCGACGCCCTGCCGCCCGCCGGGGACGGCAAGGACGCGGCCGCCCTCGCCGCCGAGATGCAGGAAGCGCTGCGGGTCGGCACCCGCCTCGAGGTGCCGGTGGACGCCGCCTGGAAGCAGCTCCAGGAAATCGCCGACCGCGCCGCGCTTCTGGCCTCCCTCGATGTGCGGCCCACCCTCCTGGTGGCCGGCGTCTGGGAGACGGGCGACAACGGACCCGCCGGACCTTCCCAGGCTCGCTTCACCCTGCCGGTCGAGGCCGGCCAGAAACTCGCGAAGTTCCTCGAGCTCGCGGGCGTCGGCGCCAACAATTCGGTCGCGGTCCAGCTGCGTTTGCTGCCGCTCGCCCGGCTCCACACCCGCGAAGCGAAGGCGAAACCGATGATGGGCGAGGTGCGCCGCGGCGGCCAAGGACTCTGGGTGGAGGCGCGGGCCGAAGCCGGCCAGCTCAACCGCCCGATCGTGCTCGGCGTCGGCCCCCGCGGCAACGCCCTCGAGCTTTCGTTCCGCGACGGCGAAGCCCGCTCCTACCCGGAGACGAACCGGCAACTCGAGATCACCCTGCCGAACGGCGACCGGCTGTCCCTCGGCCTGCTGGCCAAGCCTTCCCTCCTCCAGCCGCTGGAGCTCGGTCTGGGCGGACTCCGCAAGGATCCCGACACCGGCGTCGTCCGTGCCGCCGCCTGGGCCGAGCCCGCGGTCTATGCGGTCAGCTGGGCCGGCGGGAACACCGGACTCTTCCCCGCGGGCCATGAGTTCCCGGACCGCGACCTGCCCTCGCTCCGCGCCACCCGCTCGCTGCTCGAGACCGACCTGATCCGCCTCGAAGGCCGGACGGGGCCCGGCACGCCGCCCTCGGCGCTGCTCGCCGAACGCCGCCGCCTCTTCAACGAAGGCGAATTCATCCGCGCCGGGGCTCCGTGGCGCCTCGTCATCGTCGGGCCCCGCGGCGAGGAACTGTCCGGCCCGGTCGAATTCCGCTAACGCATGCAGATCGACCGCCTCATCGCCCGCATCCGCGGCCAGCTGGAACTCGGCAACCCCGACCTCGAGGCGCGTTCGCTTGCGGGCGAGTACGCGGCCCTGTGCGCGCGGGCGCGGGAACGGCTGGAACAGTGCGCGGGCCTGATCCGCGGCGGCCAGGAGCACGCGGCCTTCCAGGTGGCCGAGTCGGAACCCGACCTCCTGGGCCTGTGCGCCCAGCTGAGCTTCGCCGAGTCGGAACGGTGGCACGCGCTCTGCCGCGAACGCGGCCTGCCGACGGGCTTCCCGCTCGACGACCAGCAGGTCATCGCCGTGGGCGGCCTCTACGGCAAGGAGATCGGCGAGAACCACCCGCTCTATCGGGATTACCGCGAGGCGATGCGCACGCGCCAGGAGGACCGGGCGCTGACCATCCTCCGCTCGATCGTCCGCATCAACCCGGCCGACCCGAACGCCCGTTCCGAACTGGACCGGCTCTCGGCCAAGTTCCTGCGCGAATCGCTCGGCAAGGTCACCGCCCTCTTCGCGGCGGACCGGGCCGAGGAGGCGGTCGCGCTCATGAAGCGGATGGAGCTTTTCGGCGCCTCCGGCCTCGCGGGCGAGGAGCAGTGGGAAGCCTCGCTCCGCGCCCGCCGCGATTGGCTGCGCGCCAAGGCCGCGGAGCAGATCGCGCAGGCCGTCGAAGAGGCGGCCAAGGCGCGCGTCGGTGACCACTGGGAGGCGTGCGCAAGCGCGCTCGGCCGGGCCCGTTCCCTGGAGCGCGACCACCAGGTCAACCTGCCCGCCCCGCTGGCGAAGACCTTGACCGAGCTCGAAGGCTGGGCCGGCGAACTCGCCGCCACCGCCGAAGCCGAGGCCGCCCTGCGCGCCGGCGTGGAATCCCTGACGACCGAGTGGCGGAACCTGCAGCAGGAGGCGGCCCGCGGCTCCTCCCCGGCGACCTTGGTCGCGCGCCTCGGGAATTGGCTGGAGCGGGCGATACCGCTGGCGGACCGCCTGCCCGACGGGCTGATCCGCGACGCGCGCACGCTGCGCCAGCTCACGCGTCGACGGTTGAGCCGTCGCTACGCGCTCCTTACCGCCGCCCTCGTGCTGGCGGTGCTGGGAATCGGGGCCGGCTCCTTGCTCTGGCTGCGCCGGGAAGCCTCCGACAAGGAGGCCCGCGAACGTTTCGCCACGGCGGGGATCGCCGTCGACCGCGGCGACCCGGAGACGGCGGCCCGTCTGCTCGATGAGCTGCGCGCCCGCAGCCCCGGCCTGGCCGAGGAGCCGGCGCAGAAGGCGGCCGAGGAGGCCCTGCGTCAGCGAATCGCCGACCAGCGGACGGCGCTGCAAAGGCTTCAGGACGAGGCCGGTTACCTCAAGGCCCGTCAGACGGAAGGACTGAACCTCACCGGCCTCGGCGACGTGCGCAAGCGGGTGACGGCCTACCTGGATGAGGTCGGCAAGCTCGGCCCCGCCGCGCAAGCCAGGCTGACCCGGATCCTGCCCGACGCCACCAAGCTGCTGGCGGAGGCCACCCGGCTCGAGGAGCAGGCCGCCGCCGACCTGACCGCCGCCCGCCGCCGCCTGCGGCAAGCCTTGGGCGAGACCGAGAACATCGCCGACGTGGGCAAGTCCGTCGCGGCGCTCGACCAGCTGCGCGCCTTGCTCGACCAGCTGCGCCAAGCGGGGCTCCGTAACCTCGACGAAGCCTACGCCGAGGCCGACCGCGCCGGCAGCCGCCTGGAGGACGAACGCAAGTCGCTCGGCGCGGTGAAGTCGCTCGAGACCAGCGCCGACCTCCGCTCCTACCTCGCGGCGCTCAAGGACGCCGCCGAGGCCGCGCCCGAGAAAACGGACCTCCACCAGCGCGGGCTGGCCGTGCTCGATAAGGCCGAGGCCCTGCGCAACCTACCCCGCTCGGCCTTGGCGCCGCGGTTCGGCGCGATGTGGGACGGCTGCGCCCACTCCGATCCGCAAGGCATCTTCCCGCCCAAGGAACTCGGCGAAGGCGAGGCCAAGATCCTCAAGCAGCTGACGGACGACGGCGTCCTCCGCGCGCTGCGCAAATACAGCGTCGTCGCCCATTCCCTCCAAGGTCCGCGGCTGGTCGGCTCGGTCTTCGTGGTCGGCGACCTGACGAAGACCCGCAGTTCCTTCGGCGACGGCATCGAGGTCCGCACCGAGGCGAAGGAACTGACCCGGGAAGGCGCCGTGATCGACGCGGTGTGGAGCCGGCGCGACTTCGTCAACGGCGCCAAGTCCGGCGAGGAACTGCAGGAAGGACTGATCATCCCCGAGGTGGAATACCTCCGCGGCCTCGGCCGTTTCCACGACCCCAAGACCGGGCAGCTCGGCGAACCGCTGCTGCGCACGCTTGACCGCCTCCGCCGCGGCACGGCGCCCTACCTCGAGGTGCGCGCCTACCAGCTGCAGGAACTCTACCGCCTCGGCACCCAGCGCCCGGACGTCTGGGGCCTGCTGTACTCGCCCTCCGCCCAGCGCGATGCCGAGCAGCTGCGGCGCATCACGGCGAACCGGATGGGGGCCTTCGACTTCCTCTACAAGGACAAATGGGCCGACGCCCAGACGGAGCTCAAGGTCTTCCTGTTGCCGCGCACGGGCCCGGGCTACGCCGAGGAAGCCCGCTTCTGGCGGACCGTGCTCGGCACGTTGCGCGAGCGCCCGCTGATCTTCGCCGGCCACGTGGGCCGCGACGGCAAGGCCGCGCTCCGCGACCCGCTGGCCAACGTCGTCCTCTACGGCATCGACACCGAAGGCAAGGCGACCGTCCTGTTCCGCGTCAACCAGGAGGGCATCCCGGTCCGCGTCGCCGAAGCCGCGCCGTGGACGCCGCTGCTGCGCCTCCCCGGCACGGTCGCGGAGGCCGCCCAGGCCGCCGGGATCCCGGCCGGGCTGACGCCGCCGTCCGGCGGTTGGGAAGCCTTGCTCCAGGGCCGCGATCTCTGAGCCATGGCCACGTCCGACGCTTACCGACTCCGCTGGAAAGGCGCCATCACCGGCCCGTTCCCGCTCAGCCGCGTCACCGAGATGCTGCGCACCGGGGAGATCAGCCTGCTCCATAACATCGAAGTGGACGGCAAGTGGACCACGGTGCGCGACTACTTCCGCGCGACCGGCCTGACGCGCGTGCACACGCCAGGCCCGGGTTTCGCCCCGCCGCTCTCGCCGTTCGCCCAGGACGAGACGCCCCCGCCGCCCCCCGGGGCCCCCGGCGAAAGCCCCCGCCCCGTCGCGACCCGCAAGCGGCTGAGCGCCTCCGAGATGCTCGAGCGCTCCGTCCGCGAAGGCTACCTCTGGTGCGGCGCGACGTTCCTGTTGCCGCCGGTCTTCGCGCTGCTGGTCTTCCCGATGTCCTGGCTGCAAGGCGTCGACGTCGCCGCGATGCGCAGCCTGCACCTGGCGATCGTCTTCATCCTCGCCACCCTCGTCGGCAGTTTCCTCCCCTTGATCTTCGTCCGCCGCATCAGCGCGACGCTCGGCCCGGCCGGCCTCCGGGAGGAAGGGGAAGCCCAGGTCAAACTGGCCATAATCCTAGGGGTTTCCGGGGCGATCCTGTGGTTGACGATGTGCGGCTGGTACCTCTCCCACCGCTAGGCATCGTAACGGCTTGACGAAATCGGGCGCTTTACATGGACTCCGCTTCCTCGGTTTTCGGTAGCGTAGCTCAGTTGGTTAGAGCGAGGGACTCATAAGCCCTAGGTCGGCAGTTCGATCCTGCCCGCTACCACCACCGAGGAGGTACTAAAGCCATCCGGCCAGGCTGGCTTCTTTCCCAAGCCCTCGGCCCTCGGCCTTTGCTCAGGCCTTCAGGATCGCGGCGACCGGGATATCGAGGCCATCCTTCCAGAGCGACTCCAAGCCATAGCTCCGGCGGGTGTCGTCGCGGAAAAGATGGAAGACCACGTCGAACGCATCGACGACCGACCAACCGCTATCCTTGTGCGCCTCGGTGCGGGTCTTCGAACCGGCGGCTTCCACGACGCGCTCCAGCTCGATGCGCAGCGCGCGCAGGTGCGGTTCGGAGTTGCCGGTGGCGACCACGAGGAAATCCGCGACGGAGGAAAGCTGACCCAGCTGAAGGACGCGGAGATCGACGGCCTTCTTCTCATCAAGGGCCTTGACGGCGGCCACGAGGTGGGCCGGCATCAACGGCAGTTGGAAGGCGACGGCCGGCGCGGCCGGGACGACGTTCGCGGAGCGGCCCTTGGCCTTGAGGCCGATGGGCTTGGCGGCGGCGCGACGGACCGGAGCGGGCTTCGCGACCGGCTTCGACACCTTCTTGGCGGGCTTGGCCGCCGGCTTGACCGGAACCTTGGTGACCTTGGCCGCAGCCTTGGCGACCTTCTTCACCTTGACCGCCTTGGCGAGCTTGGCGGACTTGGCGGGTTTGGCGGCGGGCTTCTTCTTGAGGGCGGACATGGTCAGGCTTGGTAAAGGGCGTGCTCTTCGATGTGGCGGCGCACGGCGGGGAGCAAGCCGTTTGTCGGCTGACCGTTCCGCAACCGCTCCCGCAGCTCCGTCGAGGAGACCTCGACCGCCGGCGCGTCCAGCCGATGGAGGCGCACCCGGCCGCGCAAGGCGGGTGGCGCCTCGACCGTCAGGCCGTCGCGCGCCAGGACCGCGAATTCAACCAGCCCGACCAGTTCGCCGACGTCCTTCCAACGGTCCAAACGTCCCAGCTGGTCGGCGCCGAGGATCCAGATGAGCCGAGCCTGCGGATGCTCCCGGACGAGTTCCCGCGCGGTGTCGACGGACCAGCTGGGGCCGGGACGGAGCGTCTCACGCGCATCGACCGTCGCCCAGGCGGCGTCCGCGAAAGCCAGGCGGGTCATGGCGATCCGGTCGGCCGCCGAGGCGCGCGGCGGCCCGTCGCGCAAAGGCGCCTGCCCGGCGGGAAGCACGAGCACCTGAGCCAACCCGAGCTGGCGCCACGCGGCGGTGGCGGCGGCCACGTGCCCGACATGGGGCGGGTCGAAGGACCCTCCGAAGATGCCGAGCACGGCGGACATGCGGGGATTACGCCCACCCCGGCGGCGACTGGCAACCCAAAGCAGGCTTGAGCCCGGACGCTTCACCGGGAACGATGCCCCCATGGCGTCCGCCTCGCGTTTCCTCCCCGCCGATTTCGACCCCTCCCGGCCCATCGCCGTGATCGCGGGCAAGGGACGCTACCCTGCCCTGCTCATCGAATGCGCCCGGGCCCGCGGCGCCCAGGTCCGGCTGGTGGCCTTCGAGGAAGAGACCGACCCGGCGTTGCTCGCCACCTTCGAACCCGCGCACCGCCGGTCCGTCCCCGTGGGCAAGCTCGGCGGACTGCTCGAGGCCCTCGCGGAGCTCAAGGTCGCGGGCGCGCTCATGGCCGGACAGGTCACGCCGCGCAAGCTGTTCTCCGGGATGATCCCCGACCTCAAGCTGGTGGCTTTGCTCGCCTCGCTGAAGGAGCGCAACGCGGAGACCATCTTCGGGGGCGTCGCCCGCGAAATCGAGGCGACCGGCGTCCGCATGCTCGACGCCCGCGTCTTCCTCGACGACCACCTCGCCTCGCCGGGCTGCCTCACGGGCTGGCTCAGCGGGGTCGACGACGATGAGCTCGCCTTCGGCGTGCGCATGGCGCGCGAGATGGCCCGGCTCGACGTCGGCCAGGCGGTGGTGACCGCGAAAGGCACCGTGATCGCGGTCGAAGCCTTCGAAGGGACCGACAACATGCTGAAACGCTGCGCGGCGACGGGTGGCAAGGAGATGCTGCTCACCAAGGCCGCGAAACACGCCCCGGACTGGCGCTTCGACGTCCCCTGCTTCGGCCTGCAGACCCTGGAGAGCATGGTGGCCGGCGGCGTCCGCCGCGCCGCGCTCGAATCCGACGCGGTCATCCTCATCGACAAGCCGGCGGTCATCGCGCGGGCCAAGGAGCTCGGCGTGACCCTGCTCGGTTTCCCCGCCGCGTGAACGCGCTCGAGACCCTCATCGCGGAGGCCGCGACGCGCCGCCTCGGTGGCGCGGGCCGGGTCACCGCGCTGACGCTCGGCACCGAGGACGTCGACGTCACGGTCGAGCTCGACGGCCAGCCCGCGCCGGTGAGTTTCCGGGCCGAGGGCTTACGCTGGTCGGTCCAGGGCGGCGACTTCCGGCTCACGTTCGCGGCCGCGCGTTGCTCGCTGCCTTGGCTGCACGCCTTGCTCCAGGCCTGGGCGGAGAAGACCGGACGGACCGTGACCTTCCCCGACGAGCTGAGGTTCCTCCCGCTCAAGCTGCGCCTGCGACGCGCCGACTGATTCAGCCGTCGAGGAAATCCCACGCCAGCGCGCTCTCGACGATCAGCCAGGCGAGGAGCAGCGCGCCGACGAGCAGCAGCCAGCGGCGGTGCTCGATCCAGAAGCCCGGCTGGTCATCCGCCGGATCGACGCCGCCGCGACCGGTCAGCAGGAGCCGCAGACGGACATGCCAGGCCAGACCGGTCTGCGCGGAGAGGTCCGGGTGGGCATAGGCGCCCTCGCGGTAGTCCTTCCTGCGAAGCAAACTGGCCAGACGGCGGAACATCCTCCGAGCCTACGACCACTTCCCCACGCTTTACAAGCGGAGCGTCACAGGGTAGCACCTTGGACGTGAAGTCCACCACCCGGTCCCTCCGCGCCCTCAAAGGCGTCCGGCCCATCGTCTGCCTGACGGCCTACGACGCCGTCACGGCCCGCATCGCGGCGGAAGGCGGCGCCGACCTCCTGCTGGTGGGCGACTCGGTCGGCAACACGGTGCTCGGGATGCCGGACACGGTCGGGGTGACGATGGACATGATGATCCATCACACCGCCGCCGTCGCCCGGGCCAGGCCTGACGCCTTGATCGTCGGCGACCTGCCCTTCGCCCTGGCGCACGACAACTTCTCCAAGCTCCTCGGGTACGGTCGCCGCTTCCTCCAGGAAGGCGGCGCCCAGGCCGTGAAGATCGAAGGCGGCGCCACCCTCGCGCCGGCCATCGCCAAGCTCGTCGACGCCGGCATCCCCGTCATGGGGCATGTCGGCCTGCTCCCGCAGCGCGTCCACGCGACCGGCTACCGCCGCCGCGGCCTCACGGCCGAGGACCAGGTCCGGTTGCTGGCGGACGCCGTCGCGGTCGCCGAAGCCGGCGCCTTCGCCCTGGTGGTCGAATGCGTCGACCCGGCTTTCATGCCCGCGATCACGGCCGCCGTCGGCATCCCGACCATCGGCATCGGCTCGGGCCAAGGGTGCGACGGACAGATCCTCGTGCTGCACGACCTCCTCGGCCTCACGCCGACCCCGCCGCCGTTCGTGCGACCGGAAGCCAACCTCCACCGGGACGCCGTCGCCGCCGTCCGCCGCTGGGCCGGCAAGGTCCGCGCCCGCAAAGCCCGATGAACTGCGTGATCTTCGGGGCCGGCGCCTGGGGTACGGCGATGGCCATCCACCTCGCCCGCCAGGGCCATACCGTGACCTTGGTGCCACGCCGCCTGGAACACGCGCTCGCGCTGGCGAGCACCCGGGAGAACACGGACTACCTGCCCGGCCAACGGCTGGAGGATTCGATCCAGATCGGCCTCGAACCGCTGCCGGCCCTGATGGACGCCGACCTGATCTTCCTGGCCTGCCCTTCGAAAGGCCTGCCGGCCCTGCTGGAACAGATCGGGCCGGCCGTGCGCGCGTCGTCGACGCGGATGGCGATCTCGCTCTGCAAGGGGCTGGACCAGACCACCCTGCTGCGCCCCAGCGAACTGATGGGCCGGGCCTTCGGGTCCGTCCCCGTCGCCACGCTCAGCGGACCGAGCAACGCGGCCGAGGTCGCCCGCGGCCTGCCGACCGCGCTGGTCTTGGCGGCGGCGAAGGACGACGACGTGCTCCGCGCCGTCCAGGCGGCCGTGAGCGGACCGACCTTGCGCGCCTACACGTCCTCCGACGTCGCCGGCGTCGAGATCGGCGGTACGCTCAAGAATGTCTATGCGGTCGGGGCCGGTCTCTGCGACGGACTGGACCTCGGCGATAACGCCAAGGCCGCCGTGCTCTCCCGCGCGCTGCAGGAGATGATCCGCCTCGGCGTCGCCCTGGGCGGACGCGCGGAAACCTTCCTGGGCCTCGGCGGCGTCGGCGACCTCATGGCGACGGCGCACGGCGGCTGGAGCCGCAACCGCACCTTGGGCGAACAAGTGGCCCGCGACCCCCGCGGCACGCTGGCCGCCCTCGCCCATCGCCGCGAAGCCGTCGAGGGTCATCGCGCCACCGACACGCTCACGCGCCTGGCCAGGCAACGCGGGGTGCAGGCCCCGATCCTCTTCTGCCTCCACGCGATCCTGTACGAAGGCCTGGACCCGCGCGCGGGCGTGACGGCGTTGATGACGCGCGACCTCCGGCCCGAGGCATGAACGCGCCCGGGGTCGAGTCGCGTCCGTCCCCCATCGCCGGTCTCGGGCTCTTCGCCCTTCGTCCCTTCGCGCCCGGCGAACGCGTCGCTCCCTACGCCGGAACGACGACCACCGCCCCGCCCGACCCCGGCCGGCCAGGCGCGCCGACCTACACCTTGGAGATCGCCCCGGGGCTCTGGCTCGACGGGGCCGCCGACTCGAACCCGGCGCGCCACGCCAACCACTCCTGCGAACCGAACGCCGAGCTGGTCTATGTGACCGCGGAACAGACCGCCTGGCTGACCACCCTGAAGCCGGTGGCGGCCGGCGAGGAGATCACCTTCGACTATGGTTTCTCGCTGGCGGAAAGCCTCTTCCACCCCTGTCGCTGCGGGGCGGCGGGGTGCGTCGGCCGGATCATCGCCGGACCCTTGCGCGGGGCCCTCCGCCGCCACCTGCGTTTTTCACGTCCAAGGGATTGACCCCCCGCCCCCCGAGGTTCAGTTTCCGCTGGTTCTCCCCCACCCCCTTTCCATGAAAAAAGTCGCCCTCACCGAACTCGACCCTCGCCTGCAGAAGCAGGTCGGCGCCGCCGAGCAGCAGCTGAAGACCAACCCGCAGTATGCCATGGAAATCCTCAGCGGCATCCTCGCCCGCAACCCGGGTTGCATCGAGGTGCGCCGGAGCCTCCGCCGGGCCCAGAAGACCATCCTCGGCACCAAGAAAGGCCTCTTTGACGGTCTCGTCGGCGGACTGATGGCCGGCAAGGCCGCGAAGGCCGCCGAAGCCGACCCGGTCGCCGCCATCGCCGCCGCCGAGGAAGTCCTCGCCAAGAAGCCGACGGATGCCGTCGCCAACCGCACCATCGCCTTGGCCGCCGCCAAGCTCGAGTTCTACGAGCTCGCCGCCTTCGCCTACGAGGAACTGGCCGCCGCCGATCCCAAGAACGTCCAGCATTACGTCGACCTAGCCAACGCGTGGATCGCCGGCCATGAGTACGACCACGCCCTGACCGCGGCCGACGCCGGCCTCAAGGTCTTCCCGGGCAACGGCGACCTCCAGGAGGCCGTCCGCAAGGCTTCGGTGAACAAGACCATGAAGAAGGGCAACTGGGAGGACACGAAGGGTGACTTCCAATCCAAGCTCAAGGACAAGGATGAGGCCCTCCGCCTCGAGCAGGCCGCCCGCACCGTCACCGACGCCGGCACCGCGCTCGAGCAGGCCGCCGCGCTGGCCGAGAAGATCCAGGCCCAGCCCGACAGCCTCGACCTCTACCGCGACATCGTCCGCCAGTTCATCGCCGCCGGCGACCTCGACTCCGCGATCGCCTGGCTCCAGCGCGGCCGCCAGACCACCCTCGGCCGGGCCGACTCCTCCCTCGAGCGCCAGGAGAGCGACCTGATCGTGACCCGCTTCGAGAAGACGTCCAAGACCCTCCGGGAGGCCGTCGCCGCGGGCGACGCCGCCGCCCAGGCAAGCCTCGACGCCAACGAGAAGGAACTCGGCGAGTACCGCCTCAAGACCGCCGCCAGCCTCGTGGAGCGCTACCCCAACGACTACGCCTTCCGTTACGAGCTCGGCACCCTGCTGCTCGGCGCCCTGCGCATCGAGGAAGCCATCCAGCAGCTGCAGTACGCGCAGCGCAACCCGAAGTTCCGCCAACCGTCGCTGCTGGCCATCGGCCGCGCCTTCATCCTCGGCGGCAAGTTCGACCTCGCCGTCGAGCAGCTGAGCTCGGCCAAGGCCGAGATCGCGATGATGAACGACCTGAAGAAGGAGGTCATCTACGAGCTCGGCAACGCTTTCGACCAGATGGGCAAGGCCAAGGAAGCCGTCGACGAGTACAAGATCATCTACATGGCCGACTCCGGCTACCGGGACGTGTCCGCCAAGATCAACGCCTTCTACGAACGCCAGAAGGGCGCCAACGCCTAAGCCGCGCCCGTCGACACCCGCCCAGCGGCCGGCCCTGCCCGTCGCGACCTTCCCTCCTGTCCATGGCCCTCACCCCTTTCCGCAGCCACCTCATCGCCGACGTCGGCATCAGCATGGGGGACGAGGGCAAGGGTCGCCTCATCCCTGAGATCGTCCGCGAACTCCAGCAGCTCAGCGGCCGCCGCGACGTGGTCGGCACGGTCCTCAAGGTCAACGGCGGCGCCAACTCCGGACACACCGTCGCCGGCCTCAAGCTCAACCTGCTCCCCGGCGGCGTCGCCGAACGCGACGTCGCCTGCCTCGCGCTCGGCGCCGGCGTCGTCGCCGACCCCCGCAAGGCCCTCTGGGAGGCGTTGCCCCTCGAGAAGATCGGCATCCCGGTCCTGTCGCGCCTGCTCATCGACGAGCGCTGCATGATCAGCGATGTCGCGCATCGCGTCCTCGACCTCGCCTGGGAGGACTACCGCGTCAACGTCCTCGGCCACGAGGCCCGCGGCTCCACCGGCCGCGGCATCACGCCGGCCTATGCCGACGAGGTCGGCCAGTTCCAGCTCCACTACTCGGAGTTCCTCGGCGCGAAGGCCGACTACGCGACGCGTCTTTCCGCCCGCCTCCATCGCGCCGCCGCGATCGTGCGCGACGTCTGCAGACTTTCACCCGAGAAGTGGGCGGGGCTCTTCGCCAAGCTCACCGAGGCCGAGCTGCGCGCCAACAAGGGCGCCATCGAGTCCGGCGTCTTCACCGCCGCCGAGTTCGATTTCACCCGCTTCGCCGGGTCGGAACCCTTCACCTTCGACCACGGCGCGGTGCTCGAGTGCTACTGGCAGGCCGGGACCGCCCTCGCCCACGCCATCGGGGACGTGCGTGAACGCATCCTCGGCGACCTCGCCGCGGACCGCCGCATCATCGGCGAGTTCGGCCAGGCCTACTGGCTGGACAAGCGCGCGGGCTTCGCCCCGAACGTCACGGCGTCCCACACCTACACGCCGGAATTTTTCCAGTCCGCCGGGATCCCGGTCCAGACCATCCACACGGTCGGCTGCTGCAAGGCCTACGACACCAAGGTGGGCACGCACGTGTTCCTGACGAAGATGCCGGAGGAGCACCCGCTCCAGCGCGCGCTCGCCAAGCTCGAGTTCGGCACCAGCACCGGCCGGCAGCGCATGGTCGGCTGGTCCGACCTGGTCGAGAAGGCCGACGCCCTGCGCTACGGCGGCTACGACGACCTCGTCCTCAACAAGCTCGACGCCCTCTCGCCCCACGGCGGCTGGCAGGGTGGCGACCTGCTCGTCTGCACCGGCTACCGCGACGCGGCCGGCCGGGTCGTCGCCGGCGTCCCCCGCAATGACGCGGTCCGCCGCACCCTGCGACCGACCTACGCCACCCTGCCCGGCTGGACCGCCGACATCACCAAGGTCCGCGCCTTCGCCCAGCTGCCCGCCGAAGCCCGCCGGTACGTCGCCTTCACGATGGCCGAGATCGTCCGCCTGGCCGCGCGCGGCGGCTCCCTGCCCTCCCTCCCGAACCTCCGCTACATCGGCGTCGGTCCGGACCCGGACCAGATCATCTCCGACGTCCCCGCGACGGCCGAGCTGATCAAGCAAGCCTGAATCCCGCCCGCGCATGGGAACGCTGGAGCACACCTTCGCCGTGCCGCTGAGCGCGGTGGTCGACGAATCCAAGGTCGAACCGGGGCAATCGGACCTGCGCATGCTGGCCCGCCAGCTCGGCCGCTGGCTGAACCACAACCTGGACCTCGTCCACAAGGGCACCGCGATCGAATCCAACGACCTCGGGCCGATGCTGATCGTCGCCGGCGTGCGGGAGGCGCAATGGCCGGTCATGCTCGCGCTGGCGCAGACGCAGCGATGCGCGCTCTACCTCGTCCTCCCCAACGGCCAGGGCCAGCACTTCCTCAAGGCGCTCGACGTCCCGCCGGCCTGAGGGCTCAGCCCTTGGCCTCGCGCACCAGCCGGCGCAGGATGGCGGCGGCCTCGTGCCCGTCGGCGCCGAAACAGAAATAGATGTCAGGTCCCGAGTCGCGGCTGATGCCGACGCCGTTGGAGAACTCCATCACGTCGAGGACCTTGCCCAGCTTGAAGTTGAAGTTCTTCAGCGCGCCATCGAAGACCACCCGCGAGGAGGTGAACAGCGCGGTGCCGCTGTCGACCTGGACCATCTGATCCTCCGTCTGCCGGGCCACCTGGTAGCTGCCCGCGCGGTAACGCACCCCGAGGATGGAGCCGGTGGAGCCGACGAGTCCGCCGAAGCTGCGCCGCACCGTCACGCGCTTGTTCTGGATGAGGTCGACGCGCCGGGACCAGTAACAGACCTCGGCGCTGCCCAGCACGAGGTCCGTGGCCACGGGGACGAGCTCGCCGCGGGCGACCTGCCAGCCGCGCTCGGCCAGCTCGAGGCGGGCGGCGAGTTCCGGGTGATCGCGCGCGAGGTCCTGCCCCATCGCCAAGGCGAGCGCGCGGAGGCCGCGCGCCTGCGGCGGGGCGATCAGCTCGCGGCCTTCGTCGCGCTCCATCGCCGCCTGCGCGGCCTGACCGAGGTGGGCCCGCAACGCCTCCCGGACCAGCACCGCCACCTCGCCGGGGGCAAGGGCACTTGCTCCGACAAGGCCGCGATGGATCGGGCCCGCTGGTCCGGCGGGACATCGCGGGCCAAGGCCGTGGTCAGGCCGGCGCGGAAATAGGCCGTGAAAGCCGCCCGGTGCATGGCCTGGGCCTGGGCGGTGTCATACCCGAAGCTCCAGGCAAGCGCGGCGAGGTTCGCCTGCTCCTCGGGGGTGAAGACCCGGTCGGACAGGACGTCGCTCACCATGGCCTGATACCACGTGGCGAGCTCCTTCGCGCACCGGGTGCGGACGTTGACGCCGGTGTCGGCCTCGATGCGGCGGAGCGCCTCCCCGTCGACGGTCTCGCCCGCGGGCGTGGCGGCCAGGAGATCCCAGAAACGGGCGAGCCCGGCGGTGCGGTGCTCCCGGCCGAACATCCCATCGAGCAGGTTGGGGGTGTCCGGCACGGGCCGAGGAAACGGCAGCCGGCGCCGCGTCGGCGCGAATTCCGCGAGCCGGCGCCAGGCCGCCATGCCCGGGGCCCAGTAATGGTCCGTCGGCAGGAACTCGCCGGCGGCCAACCGGGCCGGGACCTCGGTCGCGGGACAGGTCGCGAACTCGGCGCCGGCGCGGGCGACATGGACGACGGGGACGGACATGAGGAATCTCTTAGAATCCGTCCGGACGCAGGCAAGGGCGAAGGCTCAGTCCGCCGCGCAGGCCCGTACCGTCTCGAGGTGCAGCGCGGCGACCTGGGCGAGCGTGAGCCCGCCCCAGCGGTAACCGCCCGCGAGCGCGAAGGCGATGGGGATGCCGCGCCCCGGGCCCAACCGAAGACCAGCGCCTCGCGCCGGCGCACGATCTCCGTCGTCAGTCCCTTCAGCCCGCCGGCCCGCTCGTGGACGTCCATCCCGGCGTTGTAGAGCACGCAGCGCACCCCTTCGAGGGTCCGGAGCGCCCGCGACACCGCGTCCAGGTAGGCGGCCGGGTCGGTGACCAGTTCGACGTGGTGGCGCGCCGGGGCGGTCGGCTCCCACCGGTCGTAGCCGTTCACGCTCACGTCGGCCAGGCGGACCTGCGGGTGCTCCCCGAGGATCTCGAAGGTGCCGCCGCCGAAGTGGGCATCGAGATCGAGGATGCCGACCGAGGCGACGTCCCGGAGCGCGCGCAGGGCTCCCAGCGCGAGCCCGTTCAAGGTGCAGAAACCCTCGCCGGCGCCGCGGCGGGCATGATGCAGGCCGCTGGAGAGGCTGCCCGAACGTCCCGCCCGGAGCGCCTCGGCCACGGCATCGCGCATCCCGCCCGTCGAGGCGAGCAGGCTGCGCCGCAGCGCGGGCGTGCGCGGCCCGGTCGGAAGCTCCCCGGGCCCCGCGGCGAAGACCGTCCGCAGGTAGCGGTCCTCGTGGACGGCGCGGAGCTCCTCGCGGGTCGCCGGCGCGGGCGCCACGAGCCGGACGGCCAACGCGGGGTCGGCGACGATCGCCGCGGCGACCTCGGCCGATTTGGTGACGGTCTCGAGCCCGGTCGCGAGGGCGTACTCCTGACTATAATAGATATTTACTGATGGGGACACGCGGGCAGTCTGCCGGCCCGCCGCCCCGGGTCAAACCGCCGCCCTGTCATAGGCCTAGCGCGCGGCCGGCGGCAGGACCGCGCGGATCGCCGCCGCGACCTGGGCGCCCAGGAACTCATAGCCGGCTCCCGTGAAGTGCACGTCGTTCGGGTTCTGGAGCTCGGCCAGCCGCGGGGTGAGGGCGGCGAACAGGTCGTCGGTCGGGATGCCATGCTTCCGCATGACCTCGGCCGCGAGGGCGTTCTTCTCGACGATCGACCGGGCGGTCTGCTTCTGCGCCGGGTTATCCGGGATCGGCGTGGTGCTGGCCCAGATGAGCCGGGCGCCGGTCTTTTCCAGCCGGGCGACGATCGCCTCCAGTCGCTGCACATAGTCGGCCGCCGGCGTCCCGCGGTCGTGGATACCGAAGTTGAAGTGGATGACGTCCCACTTGCCGGCACCCAGCCAGACCTCGAGGTTCTTCACGCCCGACGCCGTCGGACCGCAATTCGCCGGGGCGCGGTGCACGTTCGCGACGCCGGCGAGGGCCGCCCGGGTCGGCTGGGTATAGCCGCGGGAGACGGAGTCGCCGATGAGCAGGACGCGCGGCAGCTTCGGATCATCCTTCACGAAGTCCCAGGCGTTGGACTTGCCGGCGAGCTTGTCGCGCTGGTGCATCGGCAGATAGAAACCACCCAGCTGCTGCTGGAGGACCTTCTCCCAGGCCTGCTCCGCGGGACCCAGCTGCTCGCACCAGGCCTGATAACGCTCGGCGACGACCTTGTCCTGGGCGGCCCTCTTCGCGGCGAGTTCCTTCGCCGCGGCCTCCTGCGCGTTGGTCGGCTCGGTCTTGGCGGGTTCGGGCGCGGCGACCGCGCAGGCGGCGCTCAGGCAAAGCAGGAGAAGCTGGCGCATCCCGACATCCTTCCGCCCGCCGATCCCCCCGCAAGCCGGGACTCACTCCAGGATCGCGCGCAAACCTTGGACCAGGAGCCGGCGCCGCACGGCCTCGGAGCGTGCCGCTGCCGCGGGCGAGAGCGCCCGGAGGGCCGCGATTCCTTCCGGGCCATTGGCCGCCTCGACGAATTCGGCATCCTCGCTCGCCCACCCGCAGGCGGTGGGGCCATCGACCTCGGGGTGGAATTGAAGACCGAGGCTGCGGCCCAGGCGGAACATCTGCACCGGGCAAGCCGGGGTCGAGGCGAGCAAGGTGGCGCCGGCGGGCAAGGCGCAGGCATCGCCATGCCAGTGCAGCACCTCGAGTTGCGACGGCAGGCCGGCGACGCAAGGGTCCGCCTCCGGAAAGACCTGCAGGGCGCCCCACCCTACCTCGCGGACGCGCCGGCCGGAGGCATCCACCATCGGCGCCACCCGCGCCCCCGCCGCGTGGGCGAGCAGCTGGGCGCCAAGGCAGATGCCGAGGTTCGGGGCGTCGACAGCCAGGCGACGCCGCAGCAGGTCGGCCACGGGACCAAGCCAGGGGAACCCGGGCGCGCCGATATCCGCCACACCCATCGGTCCGCCCATGACCACCAGCAGATCGGTCGCCGCGAGGTCGGCCGGCCAGGTCCCGCCAGCGTGGGCCTCCACGATCCGCAGGTCCCAACCCATGCCGACGAGCAGTTCGCCGATCAAGGCGGGCCCCTCGTGGGGCGCGTTGGTCAGGCAGACGGCGCGGGACACAGGGGGAAGCAAACCCTATCCGGCTCCGGCCGCAAGACCTCGCCGCTCAACGCGCGCGCAACTCGAGCTGCTTCAAGGCCAGCCCCCGCTGCGAAGGCACCGTGAGCCGGAGCACCTGCGGACCCGCAGGAAGTTCGATCTCCACGGCCGGGGTGTCGGCCCAGAGGCCCTGCGAATTCGGAACCGGGAGGGTGGCCAACTTCTGTCCGCTGACCGCGAGGTCGACGGTCTGGCCGGTGTTGGGCGTGGCCGCGCGGAGGACGATCAGGTACTTGCCGGCACGGGCGACCTCCACCGGAAACTCGGCCCACGTGTTCGGGGCGTTCTTCTCGAAATAGACCTGCCGACCGCCGTCGATGCTCTCATGCGACCGAGCCCCGCCGAGTTTGCTGAAACCCGCCGCCGGGAGGGTGGCCAAGCCCGCGCCGACGATGACCGGCGCCGGCTTGGCCACCACCGGAGCCGCGGCCTTGGTCGGCGGTTCCTTCTCGGCCTCGGCCGCGTTATCGCCCTCGCCGAAGACCGGCTTGGCCCGACGCACCTCGGCCATCTGCGCGACCAGCAGGGTCTTCAAGGCCGCTTGGGCGGGGGCCGCCGGGGCGACCGCCGCGCCCAACCAGCGGGTGCGCTCGATCCGCGTGAACTCGGCGGCGCGGGAGCGGGCCGCGACGGCCTGCAGGAAATCCGGACCGCTCAGACCGTTGATCCGGGACTTCTCCCAGCCGGCGCCGTAATCGACCTTCCAGATGTTGCCGGGCTGAGGCTGGGTCTCGGGGAAGGCCGTCTTGAACGCCACGCAGGCGTGCCCGGGCTGCGCCACGCCGACCGCCGGGAGACCGAAAGCCTGGCAGACCATGACGCCCCACGAGGAACGCGGGCCGCACTTGCCGCCGCCATCGAGCACATCCTTGTAATCGCCATAGGGGTGCGGGGAATTGCCATACTTCACCTCGCTCACGGTCTTCACCACCATCTCCTTCGCGCGCAGGTCCGGCCGCCACGTGTTCACCATCCGGCGCGTCCACGCGAGGTCGGCGTCGGAGGCGGGCGAGGAGACGACCTGCATGTATTCCCAGACGGAGTGTCGCTCGAAACTCGGGTAAAGTTCCTTGGCCAGGTAGGCCTGCTTGAAATGCAGGTAGCGTCCGAGCGGGTCCGGCGGCGGGACCTGCTGGCCGGCGCCATGGTTGCCTTCCCCCGGCGGCAGGAGAGCCGTCGCCATCGCCAAACGCAGCGGCACGCCGCGGCGCGAGTCCGGGTCCGCCTGCCAAAGCCGCGCCCAGCGGGCCAACGTCCCGGTCTTGATCGACCACTGATCCTCGTCGCGCTGGTTCAAGCCCAGCGGCGTGGCCGCTTCGAGGAAAAGGTTCAAGGCCGTCGCGTCCCCCCAGAGCCACGCGAGGAAGGCGCCCTGCGATGCCTCCTGCCGGAAAGCCTGCAGCGCGGGGGCGCCGACCTTGCGCAGCAGCTGATGACGCGACAAAGCCAGCGCGACGTCCGGATCGGCGTCGAACTTCCGGAGATCGGCGGCGTCGGCGAAGCCGAAGCCGGCGGCGCGCGCGGTCAGCTGCGCCTGCAGCCGGGCTTGTTCGGCCACCAGGTCGGCGGGTAAGCCGGCTCCGCCCAACGCGGCAGCCAGCAGGACGAGAAGCAGCGAGAGGGCTTTCATGGCTTGGGGAGTTTTCAGCCGCAACCACAGCCGCCGGCACCGCAGCCGCGGGCGGCGGCGAGGCGTTGCTCGATGGAGCGGGAGGTCGGCGTATCGGAGAGCCCGCCCAAGGCGGTGCAGCGATGTTCGCGAGGCATGCGTTCGGCGACGGCCTTGGCGGCATCGACCACCTCGTCGAAGGGGATGACCTGGTCGAAACCCGCCAGCGCCATGTTCGCGCAGGCCAGCGCGTTGGTCGCGGCGAGCACGTTCTTGCCGAGACACGGGGCCTCCACGCGGTTGGCGATCGGGTCGCAGATGAGGCCGAGCATGGACTGCAAGGCGAGCGCGGCCGCGGCGCAGGCCTGGGTCGCGGAGCCGCCGGTCAGGTCGACGAGCGCGGCGGCGCCCATCGCGGCCGCCGAGCCGCCTTCCGCCTGGCAACCGCCGACTTCGGCGGCGAAGGTCCAACGCGTCGCGATGAAGGCGCCGATGACCCCGCTCGCCAGCAGGGCCTTGGCGGTGGTCTCGTCGTCGAGCCCGCGCTCTTCCGCGACGGCGAGCACGACGCCCGGGAGGGCCGCGCAGGCTCCCGCGGTCGGCATGGCGACGATGACGCCCATGCTGCTCTTCACCTCCATCAGGGCGGTCACGTAAAGGATGGCCCGGTTCAAGGGATCGGCGGCGATCAGGCGACCCGACCGCATCGCCTGGGCAAAGGCCGGCGATTGGCTGCCTAGGACGCGATCGGCGTAGGTGGTGCCGGCGAGGCCCTGCTCGATGGAACGACGCAGGAGGCGCACCAACCCGACGGCCCGGGCGAGGACTTCGGACTCGGTCAGGCCGCCGCGCTCCTGCTCGTAACGAGCGGCGAGACGCCAGAGGGGCTCGGTCGCGGCTTCCGGCGTCGCCAGCATCTCGGCGCAGCTCCGGTAGGGCACGCGGCTGCTCCGCACGGTCGGCACCGGCAGCACCGGACCGAGCTTCCAGGCGCGGGCGATCCAGCCGGCCTGACGCCAGGTCGTCAGCGTCGCGGCCGGCAGGAAGGCCCTTCCGTGGACGGCCAGCAACGAGCGCCCGGCGGTGACGAACCAGGCGCTCCCCTCGTGGTCGACGCGCAACACCTCCTCGCGAAGGTCGTCGGGCGCCGCCTTCACCTCGAGCAACGTGACGTGCGCGTCGCCGTGGAGCGACACGTCGATGCCGTCGATCTCGACGACTTCCATCATGCCGCCGCCGGTCGAGATGGCCCGGAGGAAATGGGTGGCCCGCGCGTTGCGCAGGGTCAGCCGGTAGGTGTTGGGATGGGGGTCGCCGACGTCGACGGTCTCGAACCGGGCGAGCCCCCCGCCCTGCCGGAAAAGCGCGAGCGAATCCGGCAGCCGCTCATCATCGGCCTCCCAGCCCATGAGCCCGCCGAAGAGCCCCATGTCGGAGCCTTGCGTGTCATGGGTCGTCGGCAGCGAACCGGCGCGATCGAACTCGACCAGCACCTCGGTGACCTCGCCACCCATGAGATCGCGGGCCAGGCGGCCGATGCGCAGGGCCGCCGCGCAATGGGAACTGGACGGACCGCGCATGACGGGGCCGAGGACGTCGTTGAAGATGCTTACTTCCATGCGCGGGTGCTCACGGCTCGCAGGCTGGCGGGCTTCCGGGCGGGGTCAAACCACGAACCGCCGGAGGGCCGGGCCGACCTACTTGCCGACGCCGCTCAAAGGGTGCTCCGCGACCACCTGCCAGGCGACCTCCTGCAGGAGTCGGTTGAGTTTCTCGGCTTCCGGCGCCCGGGCCAGCTGGCTCGGGACCGGCAGGCCGACGGGACTGCGGCGGTAGATCGTCGCGAAATGGCAGTAGGCGCAGAGCACCCGGATGTGCGGGCCGGGATGGCCAAGCACGTCGGTGAACAGCTCGTTCTGGGTCTTGATGCCCGGCGCGGCGCCTTGGATGACCTTGGCGCGCAGGGCGAGCACGGCCTCGCCGCACGGCACCACCGCGATCTTGGCCGCAGGGAGCCGGCTGTTCAGCTCGCGGACATGCTGGTCGATCAGCTTGAAGTAAGGGTCGTGCTTGGCGCGCTGCTGCGCGACGGTGATCGCGTCGCGATCGATCGACTTGGGCTTCACCGGTTTGAGCCAGACTTCCGGATCCTCGTAGGGCGCCCAGTTCTGCTGGAGGGTGAAACGCAAGCGGGGATTATGCTCCAGCCCGAGGCGGACGAAGTTCTCGATGCCGGGATCGGGCAGGAACGTCGGCGCCATCGTGAAAAGGTCGGCCCGACCGGCGAGGAGCACCGGCTTGGCCTTGTTCCGCTCGGGCGGAAGATCCCAGTGCTGGATCACCTTGGAGCCGCCGATCGAGGAGATGGCGAGCTGCTCATGTCCCCGATGCCGGCGGCCTTGGCCATCTCGGCCACCAACGGCGGCATCCACACATGGAAACTGTGCCCGGCCGTGAGGACCTTGAGGCCGACGGGCGGCGGCGCGACGACCTCGCCGCGGGCGACGAGGCAGGCGACCGAGGCGAGGAGGAGGCGAAGCAGCCGCACGGGGAAACGCCGGCTTACTTGTCGCTGCGCCACGGACCGGCCGGCAGCGCATCGGCGCCGGCGGAGACCACGGAGACCTCGGGGAAGTTGGCCCAGGCGTAGCGGGCGGCCTTCGGCGCCTTCACGTCGGCGGCGGCGACGGTCACCTGCGCGCCCTCGGCCTTGGCCGTGGCGAAAGCCCAGGAGCCGTCGGCCTTCTGGACGGCCCAGCCCTTGCCTTCGCCCTGCAGGGCGACCGGACGGTCGTAGGTGACGACCCAGGCGTCGCCCCGGAGCTCGGCCTTGGTCACGCGCGGGGCTTCGCCGACCGCGCGGGTCTTGTAGACACGTTGCAAGGCGACGGCGGCCAAGCGCTCGCCGATCGGCAGCTTGTCCTTCGGATGGATGTCCTTCTCCTCCCCGAGGTCGATGTTCACGCTCATCATCGCGCCGGGCACGTGGTCGGCGATCCACTCCATGGATTCGCGGATGACCGGCCAGCCGCCATCCTCGACGGCGACGGGCTTCTTCGCCATGAAGCGCGGAAGCTGGACGATGATGAAGGGGAACTCGCGACCCCAGGCCTTGTGCCAGGCCTTGATCATGTCGCCGAGGATCCACTTGTAAGCCGCGGCCTGGCCGGCGTTGGATTCGCCCTGATACCACAGCGCGCCCTTGAAACTGTAACCCACCAGCGGAGCGACCATGCCGTTCCAGTTCATGTGCGGTCCGTTCGACCAGACCGTCTGGGTCTTGGGGTCGGTCTTGGCCTTGGCGACACGGTCGGCGACGCCTTTGTCCTCCTTCTCCTGCCACCCCTTGGCTTCGGGCTGGGCATCGTACATGCCGCGCGGGCCCCAGGCTTCGGCGCGGGTGCCGCCGATCGAGGTGTGGATGATGCCGACGGGCTGCTTGAGCTCGGCGCGCAGGGCGTGCGCGAAGTAGTAACCGGCGGCGGTGAAGCCATCGACGGTGGCCGGACCGGCGACCTTCCACGAACCCTGCACATCCTCGGCGGGGGTCGCCTTCGGCGTACGGGCGACGGTGAAGACGCGGATGCCGGCGTCGGCCGGGCGGGCGCGCGCGGCCGCGGCGGTGCTCGTGTTGCGCACGACCCATTCCATGTTGGATTGGCCGGAGCCGACCCAGACCTCGCCGACGATCACATCCTTGGCGACGTGGGACTCGGCGCCGGACTTGATCACGAGATCCTTGCCTTCCTCCGTGGCCTGGAGGCCGGTCAGGGTCGTCTTGAAGACGCCGTCGGCACCGGCGGTGGCGGTGGCCTTGGCGGAGCCGTAGACGACCTCGACGGCGGCGCCGGGCTTGGCCTTGCCGTAGACGTTGGCCTCGCCGGCCTGGAGCACGGCATGGTCCGAGAAGACGGTCGAGAGCTTGAGGTCGGCGGCCTGGACCAGCGACGTGAGGAGGAGCAGGAGCGGGGGTAAGCGCAGCATGCCTAGGAGACAAAGGCCCGTAGGCCCGGTTCCGAGCCGAAAATGGCCGAATCAGCGCCCGACGTCCGGAAAATCGGTGAAAAGGCCGTCGACCTTGGCCTCCCTGGATAGGAAATCGAAGCAGTCGCGACCGGAACCGAACCCTTTCGGCAAGGCGTCGTTGCGCAAGGTATAGGGATGGACCTGCAGACCGGCAGCCTGGGCGCGGGCGACCAAGCCGGTGAGAACGCGCCCCTCCGCCACCGCGGAGAGCGGCGGCCCGATGCCGTCGACCACCTGCGCTAGTTCGCGTAGGCCTTCGGGGGTGTCCGTCCAGGTCGACTTCCCTCCGGTCAGGAACACCAGCCGACCTTTCCAGCCCAGTTCCCCCCGGAGTCGTCGCAGCTCCTCGAGTTCGAAGGACTGGATGAAGCAAAGGTCGGCCTTGGTCGCATAACCATGCTTGGCCAGCACCGCCAGCACGGCCTTGGAGATGTCCTGCCCTTCGCGACGATGCCAGCCGGCGAGTTTCACCTCAGGGTAGATGCCCACCTTCCGGCCCGTGCTCCGGTTCAGCCCTTGGATGAACTGCAGTTCCTCCTCGAAGGTGTTGATCCGGAACTCCCCGACCCCGGAGGGAAAGCGCCGGGGATAGACCGCCTTGCCTGTCTTCGGATGGAAACGCTCGACCACGCGGAGTTGCCGGAGTTCCGCCCAGGTGAAGTCGATGGCGTAGAAGCTCCCGTCGGCCCGCTGGCGACCGGGGAAGCGGGTCGCCACATCGGTGGTGCTGTCCAGCGTCACGTCGTGTTGCACGACCGGCACGCCATCCTTGGAAAGCACGACATCCTGCTCCAGGTAGTCGGCCCCCTGGGCATAGGCCAGCGCCTTGGCCGCCAACGTATGCTCCGGCAGGTAGCCGCTCGCGCCCCGATGAGCGATGATGAGCGGGATGGGTTCGGCGGCGAACAGCGATCCGAGGACGCAGCCGACCGAGGCGAGGAACTTTCTCATGGGCGAGCGCAAGGCATGGTGGCGGCCATCATCCGACCGCCGCGCGACGACCCTGACGACGCGGCGGGACTGCGTCAACGCCCGCGCCTAATCGTAACGGACCACCAGGATGGTCCGGGCCTTGCGGCTGATCGCGGCCAGCTCCCCCGGCCGGGAGGGATCCCACGCGAAAGCCTGGCCTTCCCCGGGGAACGGCCGAACCCCGGCCAGGCGCGCGACGCCGCCACCGGACGGCAGGTCGAGGACGTAGAGCTCGCGGGCATCATGGCCAGTGACGCCGACCCGCCCGTCGGGACCGAGACCGCCCCCCGAGCAGCTCATCCGCCCGAACTTGGCCAAGACCTCGGGCGCGAACGTCCACTCGCCCTGCGGAGTCCAGTCGCGGTCATAGGCGACCAGCCGGCTGCGGGCGACCTGGCTGGTGACGGCATAATGCGCGAAGCAAGCCAACCAACCGCCTTCATACGGGATCGCCCAGGTCAGCGAACCCGGCGGCGCGACGAAGACGTGCCGGCCGACGGGCGTGAGCGTGGCGACATCGAAGATCTCGACCGAGCTCTCATCGGGCTTGAGCGGGAAATTGGAATGGGCGCAGTAGAGTTTCCCGTCCACGACCACCCCGGCGTTGAGGTGGCGGATCCCCGCGCCGGCGGGAGCGTTCCAGCGCGCGACGCGGGCGCCGTCGGACTTGCGATACTTGCCGAGGGCCGCATCGGCGATCGCGTAGTAATGGTCGGCGTCGATGGCGACGCCTTGGTTGGCCTCCGCCGCGGGCAGGCGACGCAGCTCGGTGAAACCGGTCGGCGCCGGCACCGGGGCGCAGCCGACGACCAGCAGGGCGAGCAGGAGGAGCGCCGCCGGCCTCATCGCGGCGCGAGCGGCACGCGCGCGGCGAGGCCTTGCAAGCGGGTGGCCTCGGCGGCGCTGGCCTTGCCGCGGTACGCGACGTTCAGGTCCTTCGGCTGGTAGATCACCCGGTAGAAAACCAGCGCGTTGAGGTAGGTGCCGACGAACTCCGGATGGGAGTTGTCCTTCTGATGCAGTCGCAAGGGCGTCGGCTCTCGATCATTCAGCTCCCAGGCATCCCCGGCCGGAACGACGGCGGTGGCCTGGCAGAGTTTCGCGGCCTCCGCGTACCATTTGCGAAGCCGGGCCTGCATCTCCTGCGGGTCCTTGCCGACGCCCGGGTTGAAGTCCTTGGCCTTCCAGAAATCGGGGTGCCGCGCCCAGGTCTCGTAGAAATAGATGCGCGCCTGCGGGCTCTTGGCGCGGACCCGGGCGCAGAGCTGCTGGGCTCCCGCGAGGAAGTCGGCGCGCACGCGTTCGTTCACCTCGGCGACGGCGGCCTCCTGGCTCTGCCCCTGCAGCACGACCACGTCCCACGCCCCTTCGTCGATCGCGGCGAGGGACTTGGGTTGGACGGTGCAGTGCTGGAGCAAGCTCTGGCCGCCAGGCGTGCAGGAGCGGATCACGGGCGCCGCGACTCCGGCGGACTTGAGGATCTCGCCGAAGACGGCGGGTAGCTGGTTCACGCCGGTGTAGCTGTTCCCGATGAACAGGATGCGCTTCGGCGCCTCGGCGGCGGACGCGACCAGCGCGCCGACGAGCGCGAGCCAAAGGAACCAGCGACGGCGCATCCGCGGACCGGGGCTTAGCGGGCCGGCGATTCGCCGCGCTCGTTGCCGCGACGATTCGGGGCCTGGTTCGACTGGCCCTTGCGGAGCTTGTCGAGGATCGGCTCCAACGAAGGATCGGCCTTGAGCGCGGCGGCCTCGGCGGCCTTGCGTTCGTTGAGACGGGCTTCCTCGAGGGCCTTCTGCGCCTTCTGGGCGGCCTCCCGGGCCTCCTGGACCGCGGCTTCCTGCCCGGCCTTCTCCATGGCGGCGCGGAGCTTGGCCTGTTCGTCGGGCGTCAGCTGCGCGGCGGGACGGAAGCCGGCGCCCTGTCCCTCCCGCGGCTGGGCGGAGGGGCGGTTGCCGCTCGGACGTTCGGCCTCCGGTCGGTCGCCGTTGGGTCGGACGACATTGGGGCGCTCGATGTTGGGTCGCTCGAGATTCGGACGCTCCTGGCCCTGGACGCGACCGGGCTGCGGCTGGCCGGGTTGCGACGGGAGCGGCACGAGCATGTAGGCGCCGGGCGGCAAACCGCGGGGCAGCGGGATCACGATCGGCTGATTACCCTGAGGCTGGCCTTCGGGGCGACGGTCACCACGCGGTTCCGGCTCCCGTTCGGGACGGGGACCGGCCGGCTGGTCGGCGGCGATGGCGAGGGCGGAGACGAGCAGGCAGACGACGGCGGCGGGGTGCTTCATAGTGATGATAAAACAACCCGACGGACGGGAAGTTGCAAGCCCGTCCGCCCCGCCGATTTCTCCGGTTGTCCCCCGCATCGTTGCCCGCAGTCTCCCTCCCATGCCCCGCCTCGCCCTGCTCCTGTTGGCCGGCCTCCTCCCCCTGCCCGCCGCCGAGGTCCGCGACGGTCCGCTGAAGGACCTGAACGGCTATTTCCCGCTCCGACCCGACACCTCGCCGGAATCCCTCCGGAGGATGCGCACCGACGTCGCGGTGGCGCTGGGGCTACACCCGCTGCCGACGAAGGGTCCGCTGCGCGCGGTCATCCATGGGCGCATCGACCAAGGGGACTACGTCATCGACAAGGTCTACTTCGAGAGCGCGCCCGGCTTCTACGTGACCGGCAACCTCTACCGGCCGAAACAGTTCACCGGCCGGATCCCCGCGGTGCTTTTCGCGCACGGCCACTGGAAGGACGCGCGTTTCCTGAACCAGCCTGCGGAGCATGTGCGGAAGGAGATCGCGACCGGACAGGAGGTCTTCGTCGAAGGCGGCAAGAGCCGGTTCCAATCGATGTGCGTCCAGCTGGCCCGGATGGGCTGCCTCGTCTGGCAGTGGGATAGCCTGAGCGACTCCGACTCGGTCCAGTTGCCCGAATCGCTCGTGCACCGTTTCGCGAAGCAGCGACCCGAGATGAATCGCGCGGAAGCCTGGGGGCTTTACAGCCCCCAGGCCGAGGCGCGCCTGCAGAGCGTCATGGGCCTCCAGACCTGGAACAACCTCCGCTCCCTCGACTTCGTGCTCAGCCTGCCCGAGGTGGACCCGGCCCGCGTGGCCGTCACGGGCGCCAGCGGCGGCGGCACGCAGACCATGATCCTGGCGGCGCTCGACGACCGGATCGCCCTTTCCTTCCCCGCGGTGATGGTTTCCACCGCGATGCAGGGCGGTTGCACGTGCGAGAACGCGTCGCTGCTCCGGCTCGACCGGGGGAACGTCGACTTCGCCGCGCTGTTCGCGCCCAAGCCGCAGGGGATGACCACGGCGAACGACTGGACCAAGGAGATGGCGACGAAGGGGTTTCCCGAGCTCCGGGCTTATTACGAGCGGCTGGGCGCGGGCGACCACGTGATGCTGCATCGGGACGAGTCGTCGCCGCACAATTACAATCGCGCGGCCCGGGCGGCTTTCTACGGGTGGCTGAACCGCCACTTCCGGCTGGGCCTGCCCGCGCCCATCATCGAACGCGACTACCGGGTGCTGGGCAAGGCGGAGCTGACGGTCTGGGATGAGGCGCACCCGGCGCCCAAGGCGGCCGACCCGGACTTCGAGCGGGGTCTTTTGCGCTGGTTCGACCAGGAAGCCTCGGGCCGGCTGCGCGCCGACCTCCGCGCCGGCGGCGACGCGGTGGCGACCGGCTGGCGCTCCCTGACCCGCCCCCGCGCGACCGGCCCGGTGACGTTCGTCGAACCGTCGACGCAATGGCGCTCCACCCATTTCGAGATCAAGGGTACGCTGCGCGACGCGCGCGGCGAGGAGGTGTCCATCGAATGGTTGCACCCCGTCGACGCGCGCGGCGACGCCGTGATCTGGCTCGACCCTGCCGGCAAGCCGGGCCTGCGCGACGAACGCCGGCAGCTGCGCCCGGCCGTGCAACGGCTGATCGCAGCCGGCGTCGCGGTGATCGGCGCGGATCTCTACCGGCAGGGCACCGAACCGGACGCGCCGAATCGCAAGGTGAAGGAGCCCCGGGAGGTGGCCGCCTACACGTTCGGGTACAACGAGTGCCTGGCGGTGCAACGCGCCCATGACATCCGGATGATCCGGGATTTCCTTCGCCAACCTGATCTCGGCGGCGGCCTGCCCACCTTGGGCGGCAAGGTCAGCGTGGCGGCCCGGGGCTGGACGGCCCCGCTCGCCGCGATGGCGGCGGTCGACCTGGCGGAGACGCCGCTGGCCCTGGACCCGGAAGGTTTCCGCTTCGCCACGCTGACTGACTTCCGCCACCCGATGTTCGTGCCAGGCGCCGTGAAATACCTCGATGTACCCGGCCTGCTGGCGGCGGTGCCGGCGGCGAACCCCCTGTGGCTCGCCGACGACGCGGCGGCCGCCCAACTCGGAGCCCGGCCCGGACTGCGGGTCGACGCGGGCCCGCCGGCGGGGCGCCCGGACCGCGCGGTCGATTGGTTGCTGCGCTGAACGCCGCCCTCCTTTGTCGCTTCCCACCCCCGCGACGGCCCGTCAGTCTCCCGCCATGTCCCCCTTCCCTCTCTCCGGCCTCGCGGATGAAGCGGCCGACGACATCGTCGGCCAGGTGGCCGCCCAGCGGACGCTCGGCTGGCCGGCGATCGAGTTGCGCCTGCTCGACGGCCGCCAGGTCTGCTCGGCCGCCGTGTCCGACGACGCCTTCGCGCGGGCGATGGACACGATCGAGGACGCTGGCCTGAGGGTGAGCAGCTTCGGCTCGGCGATCGGCAACTGGAGCCGGCCCATCACGGGCGACTTCGCGACCGACCTGGCGGACCTGCGCGTGCTGATCCCGCGCCTGCGCCGCGCGGGCACCCGGCTGGTGCGGACGATGGGCTGGATGCAGGCGGGCGTGACGGACCGCGAATGGCGCGACGAGGGGCTGCGACGGTATCGCGAGATGGCGAAGCTGGCCGCCGACGGCGACATCATGCTGCTCTTCGAGAACTGCGAAGGCTGGGCCGGGGCGAGCCCCACGAACGCGCGCGCCTTCCTCGAGGAACTGAACCACCCGCATGTCCGCTACCTCTTCGACATCGGCAACACCGCGTCCTATGGTCAGGACACGCTGGCGTTCTATCAGGCCGTGCGGCCGTTCATCGCCTACGTGCACGTGAAGGACTGCCGCCGCGCGCCGGGCGGAGGCAAGAGCGACGCCTTCACCTACCCGGGTCAGGGCGACGCCCACGTCCGCGAGGTGCTGGCGGACCTGCTGGCCTCGGGGTACGCGGCCGGCCTCACGATCGAGCCGCATGTCGCCAAGATCGTGCACCTCGGCCCCGAGGCCGCGCCGGCGAGCCCGGAGGAACGCTTCCGCTCCTACGTGCGCTACGGACGCGAGCTGGAGCAGCTGCTCGCCGGCCTGCCGAGGCGCGCCTGAAAAGACCCCGGCACGCGCCGGAGGCCCGATCAACGGCTGACACTGGCCTTACTTCGCCGGCTCGGCGTTCCAGACCTTGAGGTCGTCGAGGCAGCCATCCTTGCCGGCCACGCCGAACTCGATCCGCGACTTGGTCGCGTGGGCGATGCCGGACGACTTCAGGTAGGCGACCGGCTGGCCGTCGACGGTCATCCGCATCTCGTCGCCGACGGTCTCGACGACCACGGCGAGCCACTTGCCCTCGGCGAGGTCACCCTTCACCGGGAAGGTCGCCTGGCGACCCACGAGCAGCTTCGCGACCTCGGCCTTCTTCGCCGGGTCGTTCTTCATCGCATGGATGTCGTTGCGCATGTTGCCGTCCTTCTCGTCGATGATGGTCGCGGAGAAAGTCTTGTCCTTCGGGTTGAAACGCAGCTGCGCCCGGCAGATGTGACCGTAGTGGCAGCCCGTGAACTTGCGGTCGTCGAACTCGACGTCGATCATCGTCGCGCCGTCGAAGCGGACCTTGCACTCGACGATGCTGTCCTTGGTCGGCACCTCGAGGCCATGCACGGCGGCGTGCGCGCGGATCTCGGGCTTCCCGTCGGCCGCCGGGATGGTCTTGTCGCGGGTCTGGGTGCCCTTGAGCACGCCCTGGGTCACGGCGAAGGTCGGCACCACCTTGACCCAACGCTTGTCGGCCTCGGCCCCCTCGAAGTTATCCTCGAAGAGGAGCTCCTTCTTCTTGGCGATCGCCGCGGAGGGGATGGCGGGGAGCTTGGGCGCGGCGGGGCGGCCTTGGGAGCGTCGGCGGCGACGAGACCGGCGACCAGGAGGAGGGGAAGCAGGGAACGCATGGGAGGCCCCTTTCTTTAGGACGAAAATAGGCCGATGGAAAGAAGAGAGGTTTGAGAAAGGGCCAGGGCCGGGGACAGGGCTTGGGCTAGGGCTAGGATTCCAATCCAGAACACGGAGTTCAGAAGGAAACCCAGCTCCATCAAAGAGCGCGGCGCACCCCTGTACTCTGTACTCTGTACTCTGTACTCTTTTCCTGTCCCTGCCCCTAGCCCTAACCCTGGCCCTTCTTCAACCACTTACCTCGGCCCACCCTGCCGCCGGGTGCCGGGACGGCCGAACGGGCGGTAGCGACCTTGGGCCGCCTGCTGGCCGCCGAAGCGACCGCCCTGCGGGTGCTGGTGGCCTTCCTGCGAATGCTGCGGGCGACCGCCGCGGGCGCGCGGATCGACGTCGCGCTGGAAGTCCTCGGGCGTGCGCGCCGGGGCCTGCTGCGTGTAGTCGAAACCGGGGAGCTTGCCGCAATGGAGGTGCTTGCCGACGATCCGCTCGAGGCGGCGCAGCTCAGGGTAATCCTCGCGGGTGATGAAGGTGATGGCGGTCCCCGTCGCGAGCGCGCGGCCCGTGCGACCGATGCGGTGGACGTAATCCTCGAGCGCGTCGGGGAAGTCGAAATTCACCACGTGGGAGATACCGTCCACGTCGATGCCGCGCGAGGCGATGTCGGTGGCGACCAGGACGCGCACCTCGCCGTTCTTGAAGGCCTGCAGGGCGCGCTGACGCTGGCTCTGCGAGCGGTTGGCGTGGATCGCGGCGCACGGGATGTCGGCGCCGGCCAGCTTGCGGCAGATGCGGTCCGCGCCGTGCTTGGTGCGGGCGAAGACGAGCACCGTCTCCATCTTCAGCTCGGGATTGGCGAGCAGGTGGTGCAGCATGACCTGCTTCAGGGCGCCGGGGCACTCGAACAGCAGCTGGGTGACGGTCTCGGCGGGGTTGGAGCGGCGGCCGATCTCGAGGATCTTGGGCGAGCGCTGGAACTGCGAGGTGAGGGCCTCGATCTCGCGGGAGAGCGTGGCGGAGAAGAGCAACGTCTGACGCTCCTTCGGGAGGGCGCGGACGATGGTGTTGATCGCGGGCAGGAAGCCCATGTCGAGCATGCGGTCGGCCTCGTCGAGGACGAGGTACTCGAGGGCGCCGAAGTTGCCGTGGCCCTGGCGACCGAGGTCCAGCAGGCGGCCCGGGGTGGCCACGAGGATGTCGCAACCGGCGCGGAGCGCGGCGATCTGCGGGCGCTCGCCGACGCCGCCGTAGCAGGTGGCGACGGACAGGCCGGCGTAACGGGAATAGGCGTTCACGTTCTCGGCGATCTGGACGACGAGTTCGCGGGTCGGGGCGAGGATGAGGCAGCGGACCAGGCCACGGTGGGCGCCGGACTTGGTGCGCAGCAGCTTGGTGATGAGCGGGAGGGTGAAGGCGGCGGTCTTGCCGGTGCCGGTCTGGGCGATCCCGATGACGTCGGTACCCTCGAGGATGACAGGGATGGTCGCCTTCTGGATGGGCGTCGGCTCCGTGTACCCCTGGTCGGCCACGGCCTTCAGGATGGCGGCATCAAGGCCGAGAGATTCAAAAGACATCACCTCAAGGTGAGTGGATGAAACGAAAAGGGCGAGATTAATAGGGGGAAGCGAAGACCGAGGGTTTGGCGGTTAGCGGCAAGCGGTAAGCAGCATGGGCAACGCACGACCGGCTAAGGGCTGTTGATCAGGCCCACCCCCGAAAGGGCCCTTTCCTAACCGCCGACCGCCCACCGCCATCCCCTTAGCCGGGCCTGTTTCTCAGCGTTGCACTTCCCCTCCCCTCGCCTAATAAACCAGTCACCCCCTGACGATGACCACCAAGCAACCCGATGGCTGGAGCTCCAAACTCGGCGTGATCATGGCCGTCGCCGGCAGCGCTGTCGGCCTCGGCAACTTCCTCCGCTTCCCCGGGCTGGTCGCCGACAAGGAGACGGGCGGCGGCGCCTTCCTGATCGCCTACTTCATCTCCCTCCTGGTCGTCGGCCTGCCGATCTGCTGGGTCGAATGGACGCTCGGCCGGTTCGGCGGCACGCAAGGCTACAACTCCTCGCCCGGCATCTTCCACGCCATCATCCGCAAGCCGTGGGGCAAATACGTCGGCCTCCTCGGCTTCATCATCCCCGTCGGCGTCTACTTCTACTACGTCGTCATCGAGTCCTGGTGCCTGGGCTACGCCTGGCACAGTTTCACCGGCGGTCTCGACCTCGGCAAAGACCCCGCCGCCTACGCGGGCTTCTTCGGCGCCTTCACCGGCCAGACCGCCGATGGCGCGATCCTTGGCTTCACCGGCCCCTTCCTCTTCTTCGTCGGCGTGTTCATCCTGAACTTCGCCATCATCTACCGCGGCCTCTCCAAGGGCATCGAGTTCATCTGCAACTGGGGCATGCCGCTCCTCATCGTCATCGCGCTGGCCCTCCTCGTGCGCGTCATGACCCTCGGCACGCCGGACCCGTCGAAGCCGGAACTCAGCGTCTGGAACGGCCTGGGCTACATGTGGGATCCGCGCGACATCGCCAAGGGCCTCTCCAACCCCGCGGTCTGGCTCAAGGCCGCCTCCCAGATCTTCTTCACCCTCTCCGTCGGCTTCGGCGTCATCATCACCTACGCCAGCTACCTGAAGAAGAAGGATGACGTGGTGCTCAGCGGCCTGACCGCCACCGCCGCCAACGAGTTCTGCGAGGTCGGCCTGGGTGGCCTCATCACCGTCCCCGCGGCCTTCGCCTTCCTCGGCGCCTCGGCCGTCGCCGGCGGCACCTTCGCCCTCGGCTTCAACGTGCTCCCGCAGGTCTTCGCCGGCATGCCCTACGGTCACCTCTTCGGCGGGCTCTTCTTCACCCTGCTCTTCATCGCGGCCATCACCTCCTCGCTCTCGATGCTGCAACCCGGCATCGCCTTCCTCGAGGAAGGCCTCGGGCTGGACCGCCGCGGCTCCGTCGCGCTGCTCGGCCTCATCACCGCCGTCGGCTGCACGCTCGTGGTGTGGTTCAGCGCCGGCCTCAAGGCCCTGGCGACCGTCGACTTCTGGATCGGCGACATCGGCATCTTCCTGCAGGGCACGATCCTGATCTATGTCTTCAACCTCTCCTTCGGGACCGAGCGCGGCTGGACGGAGGCTCACCACGGCGCCGACCTACGCATCCCCAAGGTGTTCAAGTCCGTCATCCGCTGGCTCTCGCCGGCCTTCCTGACCGTGATCTTCCTGATGTTCGTCCTCAAGAACGTCGCCGGCTGGAACCTTTCCGTCTCCGCGCCCGTTTTCGCCCCGACCGAGCCGATCCTCGACCTCGTCGGCGGTCCGGGTCACCCGGCGAGCGGCGTCGCCCGCCTGACGGCCTTCGGTCTCCTCCTCTTCGCCGGCTTCACCGCGCTGATGATCCGCCGCGCCGGCCAACGCTGGGACGCCCGCTGACCCTAAGTTTTCCCGACCATGACTACCGCCGGACTTCTCTTCATGCTCCTCTCGGTGGGCTCCGTGACCGCGCTCTTCGTCTGGTGCCTCGTCAAGGTGCTCACCGGCAAGAAGGACCCCGACCACCTCGCCCACGTCGAGCCGATCGAGACCAAGGACCTGGAGCGCCGCTGACCGGCGTCACTTCGCCGCGGCGGGCGTCGCCAGTTCCTGGCGCGTCGCGATCGGCACATAGCCGACCTCGAGGCCTTTCGGCGGCGTCACCACCTGCGCGGGATCGAGGTCGGCCAGCCGGCCGACGGTCGGGGGCGCGAGGTAGTCGCGATCCTTCGTCCAGGCGCGGTGGAGTTTCTCGACCTTGACCTGCATGGCCTCGCGTTCGGCCTTCGTCAGGTCCGCGTTCAACAGCGCCGGCTGGTCCGCGAAGCGGTACCAATAATAGGTGACGACGCTACCGTCGCCGAGGAAGGCCTTGAACGGCCCGGCCTTCGGGCCCGGCGTCTTCCAGGTCGTCGTCGCGCCCTCGGGCGTGTCGTAGGGGGCCTGCGCGCGCTCCTTCGGACGCGGGAAGGACTTCGCCTGGAGCTGCGTCTCCGCCGGGACCTCCGCCGGCTTCACCGGCAGCCACTGCGTGCGCTTGGGATCCTCGTTCAGCCGGAAGTATTCCGGCAGCATGACCTGAGCCCCCTGCTTGGTCACCGAACGCGTCACGTAGGCGTCGTTCCACTTGTAACCATAGGTCGTCGGCTCGGGCGAGAACGGCGTGCCGAAGGACTTCCAGTCGATCGGCGTCTTCTTCTCCTTGGGCGTGCCCTCCGGGTAGAGGCGCCAGGTCGAACCCCCGCCATTCTTGAAGGACTGCACGAACGCCCCGGCCGGGTTGAGCGCCCCGCTGACCGGCGCGCCGCCGTCGAACCAAGCCTTCACCCCATCATAGAGGGCCGAACGATCGTAGCAGGTCAGCCGATGCATCGTGACCGAGTAGCCTTCGGGGCCGACCGGGAAGACCGTGGGCGCCACGCGGGCGAACGTCTTGCCGGACGAGTCCTGGGCCACGGCCGCCGGCACGTACTGCGTCTCCATCTGGAACGCCTTGTTGGGGTCGGACGGGCGCGCGTCGAGCATCTGGCCGGCGTAGGCCGGGTTCAGCTCCACGGAATGCGCCCAGAAATACGGCGTGAAGAAGCAGACCGGCCCCTTGAAGTTGCCGGTGTTCAGGAACAGCGTCCAGCAGTTATCGCCCATCGGCACCTTCGCCGCCGTCGTCGTCTTCGCCTGCGCGAACGGCAACGGCAGGTAACCGTAGCCGAAGAGCCCGCCATGCGTCCCCTGCTTCACGTTCAGGCCGTCGATGGGGAAGAGCAGCCACGGGCTCAGCTGCGCGACGCCGTACAAGCCTTGCGGTTTCTCCCAGCTGCCGCGGCCATGCGCCGGGCCGTTGGCGATGTCCTTGAAGTTCGCGCCCACGCCGCCCATGATGAACTTCGGCGTCTCGGTCGGGAAACGCGTGTCGCGCCACCAGCCGAGCCCGCCTTCGATATCGGAGTAAAGATCCTTCGGCTTCGCGCCGTCGTACTGCGCGAACATCCACGTGCCGAAGAGGCCGGTCTGGAAGCGATGCCCCGGGTACTGCGTCAGCAAGGGCCACGCGGCCGCGTAGACGGAGAAGCCGGCGTTGTACTTCGCGGGCACCCGGTCGACGGGTACGAGCATGTAGCCCGCCATCTCGGCCTTGCCGGGTTCGGCGGCGGGCAGGACCGCGGGAAGCAGGGCGGCGGCGAGGAGGAGTCGAGTCAGGGGCATCCCCCAGCCCTAACCGCTCGCTGTCGACGTGCTAACCCAAACTCGGCCCGGCCGCCTTTTAATGGCGGACCGCCCCGCTCCCGCCCTTATTTGTCCTTGTTTCAGGGGGGTATTTAGGGGTAACCATACCCCTCGATTCCGTCGACCTGCCCCCATGAACCGCACCCACACCTGCAACGCCCTCCGCCCCGCCGACGCCGGCCAGACCGTGACCCTCGTGGGTTGGGTCGACACCAAGCGCGACCTCGGGGGCGTGACCTTCATCGACCTGCGCGACCGCGAAGGCGTGACCCAGGTGGTGTTCAATCCGGGCCCCAACCAGGAGATCGCCCAGCGCCTCAAGACCGAGTCCGTGATCCAGGTCACCGGCAAGGTCACCGCCCGCTCCGCCGAGACCGTCAACCCGAAGCTCGGCACCGGGGCCGTCGAGGTCCTGGCCGCCACCATCGAGGTCCATAACGTCTGCGCCGACCTGCCCTTCCCGATGGACGACGACAAGGCGGACAAGGTGAACGAGGACCTGCGCCTCGAGTACCGCTTCCTCGACCTCCGCCGCCCCCGCAACATCGGCCTGCTCAAGCTGCGCGCCAAGGCCGCCCGCGCGATCCGCGCCGAGCTCGACGGCCAGGACTTCCTGGAGATCGAGACCCCGACCCTCTTCAAGAGCACCCCGGAAGGCGCCCGCGAGTTCCTCGTGCCGAGCCGCACCAACCCCGGCGAGTTCTACGCCCTCACCCAGTCCCCGCAGCAGTACAAGCAGATGCTGATGGTGGCCGGCGTCGAGCGCTACTACCAGATGGCCCGTTGCTACCGCGACGAGGACCTCCGCGCCGACCGCCAGCCCGAGTTCACGCAGGTCGACCTCGAGATGTCGTTCATCGACCGCGAGGACATGTACAAGCTGATCGAGGGCATCCTCAAGCGCACCTGGAAGGAGACGCTCGGCGTCGACATCCCCACCCCCTTCCCGCGCATGTCCTACCAGGAGGCGATGGACCGCTTCGGCATCGACAAGCCCGACACACGCTTCGCGATGGAGATCCAGGACCTCACCGGCCTCTTCAAGAACTCCGCCTTCAAGGTGTTCCACGGCGCCGCCAACACCCCGGGCTCCGTGGTGCGCGCGATCAACGCCAAGGGCCTCGCCGACCTCACCCAGGGCGAGCTGACCAACCTCGAGACGATCGCGAAGAGCCAGGGCGCCAAGGGCCTCGCCTTCATCAAGGTCGAAGGCGGCGAATGGAAGTCGCCGATCACGAAGTTCTTCTCCGAGGAGGAGAAGGCCGCGCTCAAGGCCACGCTCAAGATCGAGGATGGCGACATCATCTTCTTCGCGGCCGCCCCGTGGGAGCAGGCCTCCAACGTGCTCGGTCGCATCCGCCTCGAGTCCGCCGCGCTGCTCAAGGCCAAGGGCCGGCTCAGCCTGCCGACCGACCAGTATAATTTCCTCTGGGTCATCGAGTTCCCGCTCATGCTCTGGGACGAGGAGGAGAAGCGCTACCTCTCCGCCCACCACCCGTTCACCGCGCCCGTCAAGGAGGACGAACCTCTCCTCGCCACCGACCCCGCCAAGGTCCGCGGTCAGCACTACGACATCGTCCTGAACGGCGTCGAGCTCGGCGGCGGCTCCATCCGCATCCACAACCCGGCCGTGCAGAAGCGCGTCTTCGAGGACATCCTTAAGATCCCGCAGGACATGGTCGAAAGCCGCTTCGGCTACATGCTCAAGGCCTTCGCCTACGGCGCCCCGCCCCACGGCGGCATCGCCCTCGGCTTCGACCGCGTCGTCGCCATGCTGGCCGGACGCAGCTCGATCCGCGACATCCTCGCCTTCCCGAAGAATCAGAACGGGCGCGACCTCATGGCCGACTGCCCGAGCCCCGTCACCCCGAAGCAGCTGCGCGACCTGCGCATCCGCACGGTGGAGGAAGAGAAGAAGGCTTAAGGAGGGCTGGGGCTGGGGCTGGGCTGGGGCTGGGGCTGGGGCTGGGGCTGGGGCTGGAAAAGGCAAGTACCCGGAAACCAGCCGAGCGCCGACATCGGAGAATTCCCCTCCTGTCCCTGACCCTACCCCTGGCCCTAGCCCTGGCCCGCTCCTACCACACTTCCTCGTGAATCTGCTCGGAGTCGCAACGGGGGCAGTGCGAGGTCTTACCTAAGCTGCGCCCGGCCGAATAGGCGCCGCCAGCCCAGGGAGTGACGCACCAGTAGATGATCTCAAGGAGCGTGCTGCCGGGTTTACGTTCGACCGCTTCGTTGAACTTGGCGCCGCACCGCAGGCATTCGTAGCGCAGGTGCGAGCGTGGGTCCGGTTTGCGGGGCACGGGCGCCGGGGCCGGGCTCGCGGGCGGCGGGGTCGTGGGCTTCGCCTTCGGCGGGTCGAAGGTCGTCCCGACCACGAGCCACCCAGCCATGCCTTTCTTCCAATAGTGGTCCGAAGCCTTGACCGTACCCGCCCCGACGAGCACCGGAAGGTCGGCCTCCGGGTAACGGCCGAGGACGCGGCCGGCGCGGGCGATGTGGACGAGGACCATGGGGACTGAGCAGGTCTAGCCTCCTCGGGATGGGGCGCAAGCGAGGGTCATCGCGGCAAATTACAACTTTGGGGGTGAAAATGGAGGCGGTGCACCCTTACGGACGAATCCGAGGATTATTTTAGACGGGATAAAAGGGCCGGGACGCTTATAAGAAGTCATCCCCATGCGCCCTCTGCCCTACCTGCTCCTGGCCAGCCTCACCTTGAACCTGGCCGCGGCCGAGATACCGACCACGGGCGCCAAGATCGCCCGCGTCACGGTCTACGCCGACCGGGCCGAAGTGGTCCGGCGTTTCGCGACGACGCTCCCCGCGGGCGAACACGCCCTGGTGTTCGACGCGCTGCCGGGCGAGACCGACCTCTCCTCCGTCCGTGTCAACGGGCAGGGTTCCTTCAGCCTGATCGACATCCGGGCCGAGACGATCCAGACGCTCGAGGTGACCGACACCCAGGTGCGCGAGCTTTCGGCGAAACTCAAGACCGAGCAGGTGAAGCTGCAGGAGGTGACCCAGGCCCAGACGCGCAACGCCCAACGCCGCGCCTCCCTGGACAAGGTGCTGGGTCGGCTGACCGCGGTCGGCAAGGAGTCCGCCAATCCCGACCTCGATCCCGCGAAGTGGGCCGGCTACCTGAGCTACCACGTCGACAGCCTGGCGAAGCTCGACCAGGAGACCTTGGACCTCAAGGGACGCGACGACGCCCTGCGCGCCGAGATCAACCGGCTGGAGCGCGAGCTGAACCAGCTCAACGGCAACCGCACGAAGTCCCGCAACGTCGCCCGCGTGAAGATCGAGGTGACGCAGGCGGGGCCGCAGGAGTTCGAGCTTTCCTACGTGGTCGCGGGACCGAGCTGGTCGCCGCGCTACGACGTGCGCGCCGACACGGTCGCGAAGAAACTGACGGTCGCCTACCAGGCGCAGGTCCGCCAACGCACCGGCGAGGACTGGCAAGGCGTGAGCCTCCGTCTCTCCACCGCCCAGCCCGGCGTGGCCGGACGCGAACCCGAACTGACGCCCTGGGCCCTCTACAAGGCCGAGCCGGTCGTCCCGACGGGTGCGGTTCTGATGGACGAAGGCGGCCTGGCGGCCGCCAAGCCGCAGTCGGCGACCACGATGCGACGTGGCCTCGCCAAGCAGGAAGAGCAGAAAGCCGCCGCGATTTCGCCCGCCGCCCGCGCCGGCCGCGCCCGCGATGGAAATCTCCGCCGCCACGGTCCAGGCCGGCGCCACCGCGGCCCTCTTCCAGGTGCCGCGCGCCTACGACATCCCGTCCGACCCGAAGTCCGTCAAGGTCGCCCTGACGGAGCAGACTTTCTTCGCCAGTTTCCGGCATAGCTGCGTTCCCAAGCTTTCGCCCAACGTCTACCTCAAGGCGCAGGCGGTCAACGCCAGCGACTACCCGTTCCTCCCCGGCCCGACCGCGGTCTTCCTGGACGGCGCCTACGTCGCCGCCGCGTCGATGGACCTCGTCCCGGCCGGCCAGGAATTCGTGACGTTCCTCGGGGTCGACCAGGCGGTGAAGGTGGAGCGCCGGGTGCTCGCCCGCCGCGAGGAGGTGACCGGCGTCTTCGGCAAGAAGACCCACCGCACCGTGCACGACCAGCTCTTCAAGGTGACCAACGGCAAACGGGCGGACATCGACCTGACCGTCGGCGACCAGCTCCCGCTCAGCAACCACGACGCGATCAAGGTCGTGCTGGAGGAACCGCGCTACGAGAAGGACACCGACGCCCTGAAACTCAACGAGCAGAAGTTCCTGGAATGGCGCCTGCGCCTCGGCGCCGGGGACAAGCTCGACCTCCCCTTCCGCTTCGCCGTCGAACGACCTGAGGACGTGATCGTCGTCGGCCAGTGAACCCCGCCACCCCTTCCCACCTTGCCATGAGACTCTCCCCGCTCCCCCTGCTCCTCCTCGCCGCCGCCCTCGGGGCCGCCGAGGTCAAGACCGACGGCGCCGCCATCACCCAGGTCACCGTCTACGCCGACCGCGCCGAGGTCGTCCGCACCTTCAAGGGCCGCCTCGAGGCCGGCGAACAAACCTTGGTCTTCGACCGTCTCCCGGGCGCGACCCGGCTCGACCAGTTGCGCGTCGAAGGCCGCGGCGCGTTCACGCTCGTCGACATCCGCCCGGAGACGATCCAGACGAAGGAGGTCGCCAACGAGCAGGTGCGCGCGCTGCAGGACGCCCTCAAGGCCCAGGACCTGCGCCAACAGGCCCTGAACCAGACCGAGGCCCGCCTGACCTTCCAGAAGTCGGCCCTGGACAAGATGCTCGCCCGCCTCACGACCGCCGGCAAGGAATCCGCCAACCCGGAGATGGACCCGCTCAAGTGGGCCGCCTTCCTTGATTTCCAGGATAAGCAGCTGGCCGAGGTGGACCGCCAGATTCTCGCCCTCCAGGCGGACCGCGAGGTGGTGCGCGCCGAGATCGACCGCCTCAACCGCGAGCTCGGGGCCTTGCGCGGCAACGAGCGCCGCTCACGCCTCCTCGCCAAGGTCAACCTCGACGTCCGCCAGGCCGGCGAGGTGGAGGTCAACCTGAGCTACCTGGTGCGCGGCCCGAGCTGGTCGCCCTCCTACGACATGCGCGCCGACACGAAGGCGAAGACGCTCGACGTCACCTACCACGCCGAGGTGCGCCAGGCCACGGGCGAGGATTGGCGGGGCGTCTCGCTCCGGCTCTCGACCGCGCAACCCGGACTGGCGGGACGCGAACCGAAGATGGACCCCTGGTTCCTGACCAAGGCCGAGCCGATCCTGCTGGGCGGAGTCGCGGGCGGAGGCTTCGGCGGCGGGCTCGGCGCCCCGACCGGCACGGCCGAGAACCGCTTCCAGATGTTCAACGAGGTACGTCCGATGGCCAACGGCGTGGCCCTCGATGGCATCGCGCGCGCGAAACTGGACAAACGCATGGAGGCGATGGATGAGCGCCGCGCCAGCGTACGGACGGGCGGCACGGCGGCCACCTTCGTGATCGACCGCCCATCCGATATCCTGGCCGACAACAAGCCGGCGCAGGTGACCGTCATGCGCGAGTCCTTCCCGACCTACTTCCGCCATACCTGCGTGCCGAAGCTCTCCCCCTTCGTCTACCTGAAGACCAAGGCCGTCAACCGGACCGATTTCACCTTCCTGCCGGGGCCGACCGCGGTCTTCCTCGACGGCGCGTTCGTCGCGCAGGCCAACCTCGACCTCGTGCCCTCCGGCCAGGACTTCTGGACCTACCTCGGCGTCGACCAGGGCGTCAGCGTGGAACGCAAGGTGCTCGCCCGGCGCGAGGAGACGACCGGTGTCTTCGGCAAGAAGACGCTCCGCACCGTCTTCGACCAGGTGTTCAAGCTGAAGAACGGCAAGGCGACCGACATCGAGCTGGTCTTGTGGGACCAGGTCCCCGCGTCCAACCATGAGGATATCAAGGTGGTCTTCGAAGAGCCGCGCTACGAGAAGGACACCGACGACCTGAAGCTGAACGAGAGCAAGTTCCTCGAGTGGCGCCTCCCCCTCAAGGCCGGCGCGAAGCAGGACCTGCCTTTCCGCTTCGCGGTCGAACGCCCCGAGGACGTCCAGGTCGTCGGCCTCTGAGCGGCGCCCCGTCTAGGGTTGCCTCCCGCGGGACGACCGCCTTCCTCTCCGGCATGTCCACCGAGCCCGCCGCCGACGCCCCCGCGCCCCATGTGGTCGGGGCCAGCTACGAGTTCGACGAGGTCCGCCGGGCCCACGGAGGCGACCCGAAGCCCCCGAATTTCGTCCTGCATCGCGAGGGCAAGGTGATCGGGTTATGCCTCGGCCTCGGCTGGCACCCGCGGGCCGACGCCGAACCCTGCGAGGTCTGGGTCGGCCGCAAGGGCGACCAGGCGAAGTGGGGCATCAGGCTGGCGGAGACGAAAGGACCCCTGCCCGTCTATGTCCGCCGCACCGAAGGCGGCCCCTGGTTCTTCAAGGGAAACTACGAGGTCACGAGCCACACGACCGACCCGGCCCTGATCCGCCCGCGCCTGCAGCCCCCGAAGATCGTCGCCGTGGCGCAGGTCGTCTTCCTCCGCAAGCTACCCGCCTGAGCGCATGAGCGAAGCCCCCCGCCAGCACCCGCGCGACCCGCTGCACGGCGTCACGTTGCAGAAGGTCCTCGAGACGATGGTGGCCCACTATGGATGGCGCGAGCTGGCGGAGCGGATCCCGATCCGCTGCTTCATGTTCGACCCGACCATCAAGTCGTCGCTGATCTTCCTCCGCAAGACCCCCTGGGCCCGCGAGAAACTGGAAAACTGGTACGTCGGCGACGTCAACAAAGCCCGCGGCGGCGGCCTCTGACGATGCGTCGGCTTTCCCTGCTGCTCGCGATCGTCGCCCTCGCCCTCACGCCCCGGCCGGCGCCGGCGGCGGCGCCCGCCGCCGCGCCGAAACCCTCGGCCAAGAAGGGTTTCGGGCTGCCGGAGCGCAAAGGCTTCGGGGCCGCCCATCTCGCGGCGCTGAACGTCGGCTGGTATTACAACTGGGGCAACGAGACAAAACTGGCCACAACCGCGACGTTCGTGCCGATGATCTTCTCCGCGCAACGCACCCCGCCGGCGGCGACGCATGAGTTCGTGCTCGGCTTCAACGAGCCCGACCACCCGAAGCAGGCGAGCATGACCGTGGACGAGGCGCTGGCCCATTGGTCCCTCGTCACCGCGCAGGCGCGGCAGACGGTCTCACCGGCGATGGCCGGCAATCCGGTCACAGGCGCCTGGTTGCCCGCGTTCCTGAAGGCCCAGCCCAAGGTCGACGCGATCGCGGTCCACTGGTACAAAGGGGTCGACGCCCGGAAATTCATCGCCGATCTGCAGGCCATCCACGAGGCCTACGGACGGCCGCTCTGGGTCACCGAGTATTGCCCGCAGACCAGCGCGGCGTCCGAGCAGCAGCCCGACCGCTACACGGCTGCGCAGGTCGCGGACTTCATCGCCGTGACCTCGACCTGGATGGAGCAGACGGACTGGGTGCAGCGCTACGCCTGGCATCACCCGAAAGCGGGGACCTGCCGGCTCTTCGACGAAGCCGGCAAACTGACCGCGACCGGCCAGGCTTACGCCCAGGACCGCCGCTGACCGGGGTTAGGGTTTACTTCGCGAGGGCGCCGGGTTTCCTCGGCTCATCCCCATGCGCCTCCCCGCCCTGCTCGCCTGCGCCCTCGGCGTCGCCCTCCTGCCGGCGGCCGACCTCCTCGAGGCCAACCGCGACCCCGCCGTCGCGCCGACGGCCGACTTCTGGCGCCACGCCAACGCCCGCTGGCACGCGGCCCACCCCCTGGCGGCGGACCGCGCGTCATATTATTCTTATGACTGGCTGGACGACCTGGTCCGGGCGGACGTGCTGGCGCTGCACCGCGACCTGCTGACGCCGGGGCGCGACCTGACCCCGGCCCAGCGGAAGCTCGCCGACTTCTGGCGCTCCGCCCTGGCCTTCGAAACCGGCCCCGCCGAACTGCCCGCCGGCGTCCGCGCGGTGCTGGGGCGCCTGGACGCGGCCGCGACCCCGCAGCAGCTGCTGGAGGTCGCGGCGGACCTCTCCCGCTTCGGCGTCGGCTCCTACGTCGGCCTCGGCGCCGACCAGGACGCCCGGAACGAACATCAGGTCGCCCTGCTGCTGTGGCAGTCCGGCCTCTCGCTGCCGGAGAAATCCTATTACCTCGGGGCCGACGCCGAGCCGAAGCGGGTACGGGAGGCCTTCCCCGCCCACGTCGCCCGCCTGCTCGCGCACCTCGGCGATGCGCCCGACCGGGCGGCGACCGCGGCGCGCGACATCCTCGCCTTCGAGACCCGCCTCGCGCAGGTGTCCCGCGCGCTCGAGGACCTGGAGGACCCCGAGAAGAACTACCACAAACTGACGATCGCGGAGCTCGACGCCCTCGCGCCGGGGTTGCGCTGGGCCGAGGTGCTGCGCCGCGCCGGCGCCCCGGTGACCACGCATGTGGTCGTCGGCCAGCCCGAGTTCGTGACGGGGCTGGGCAAGGTCCTCGCGACCACGCCGGCGGCGACGGTCCGCGACTACCTGCGCTTCCAGGCGATCGCGGCGTTCGCCGACGTCCTGAACGGCCGCACCGCGGCCGACGCCTTCCTCTTCGAGGGCACGGTGCTCTCCGGGGCCACGCGACAGCGCAGCCTCGAGGAACGGGCGCTGAAGATCGAGGACGGGGCCATCGGCGACCTGGTGGGGCGCGAGTACGTGGCCCGGCATTTCAGCCCGACGCAGCGGGAACGCTTCCGCGGCGTGACCGAGAACGTCCGGGCCGTCTTCGCCGAGCGCCTGAAGGCCAATCCCTGGATGGACGAGGCGACCCGCGCCTGGGCGGGCCGCAAGCTGGCGGCGGTGAAGGCCCGCGTCGGCTACCCCGACAAATGGCGACCCTGCGAGGAGGCCGCGATCGGCCCGGGCCGGCTGGTCGACAACCTCGTCGCCGTGCACGCCTGGAACCTGCGGCGGGAATTCGCCCGCGTCGGCGGCGAACCGGAACGCGAGGAATGGGGCATGCGCCCCTACACGGTGAACGCCTACTACAACCCCTTGAACAACGAGATCGTGCTGCCGGCGGCCATCCTCTCGGCCCCGGGCTACGCGGGCGAGGCGCTCGACGACGCCGTGCTCTACGGGTACGTCGCGACGACGATCGGGCATGAGCTCACGCACGGGTTCGACGATTCCGGCCGGCACTACGGGGCGACGGGCCGGCTCGAGGAAGGCTGGTCCCGGGCGACCGAGGCCGCCTTCCGCGCGCGCTGCGAGAAACTGATCGCCAGCTACGACCGCGAGGAACCCCTGCCCGGCATGCGCGTCAACGGCCGCCTGACCTTGAGCGAGAACATCGCGGACCTCGGCGGGGTCGAGCTGGCGCTGGACGCCTTCCTGCGCACCGAGACCTACCGGTCCGGGCGGAAGATCGGCGGACAGACGCCGCTTCAGCGTTTCTTCCTGGCCTACGCCTTCAGCTTCGCCGGCCAGGTGCGCCCCGAGACCTTGGCCAAGCAGCTCCGCTCCGACACGCACGCCCCGGCGGCGCAGCGGATCAACGTCGTCCTCCGGCACATCGACCGCTTCCACGAGGCCTTCGGCACGAAGCCGGGCGACCCGATGTGGCTGGACCCCGCGGAACGCGTGCGGATCTGGTGACGATGACCGGGCCAAGTCAGGCTGAGCCCGCCAGGCAAGCCGCCACCGGCGCAAAAGTGCCGACCAGGTGACGAACAAGGCGGCCGGACGGCGGCGCTCCGGCGACAAGTTTGACGACGCCGTGGCGCCTGTGCCGACTATGGCAAATGCAAACTTTCGGTGTATCACATGACCGACACGTCACCGACGCCGATCCGTCCGGCCGAGCGTATAAATTAGGCGTCCCCATCCATGAAAAACATCGCACGCACGTTCCTCCTCGCCGCGGCCGCGACGGTCTCGCTGTCCGCCCAAAGCCTCATCACCGGTCCGTCCAGCAGCCAAACCCCTTACCTCACGCCCACAGCGCCGGGCTGGTCTTCGACATCGATCCTAACGGTCGGCGACGCGATCGCCGGCTACCAGATGGCGGGCATCCCCGATGGCCTCGGGGCTTTCAGAAACGTCGACGGCACCATGACCGTCCTCGCCAACCATGAGATCGGCACGGTCAGCTCCACCGACCCGACATTGCTCGGCACCGCCCGCGCGCATGGTGCCGCGGGCGGGTTCGTCTCCAAGTGGGTGATCAACACCTCGACCTGGCAGGTCATCTCCGGGGGCGACTTCCTAACCTCCCGCACCAACCAGATGATGTGGAACGGCACCACCTGGGCCGCGCCGGCCACCGCGTACGCCTACCTCCGCCCCTGCTCCGCCGACCTTCCGGCGCTCGGCGCCTTCTTCGACGCCACTTCCGGGGCCGGCTACGACGGCCGTATCTTCCTCAACGGCGAGGAGACTGGCGCCGAGGGCAAGGCGTTCGCCTGGGTCGTGAGCGGCACGGACGCGGGCAAGGTCTACGAACTGCCCCATCATGGCAAATACTCCTACGAGAACCTGCTGGCCCGGACGAACTACGGCGCGAACCCGGGAGCGGCCAACCTCCTGCAGACCGTCGTGGTCGGCACGGATGACACCACCCCGGGCGAAGTCTACGTCTACCTCGGCACCAAGACCAACAGCGGTAACGCCGTCGAACGTGCGGGCCTCGCGAACGGTCAGGTCTACGGCGTGAAGGCGAGCTCGTCCGTCGGATACTCGGGAGCCATCGCCCTCGAGAACGCCACGGGCATCAACGGCACCTTCACGCTCGCCCCGATCTTCACCAACGCCACCATCGCCGCCAAGACCGGCGCCGAATTCCAAGCCGCCTCGACGGCGGCCGGCGTGACCCAGTTCGCCCGGCCGGAAGACGCCCATTGGCTCGACCACGACTCCCTGATCCTCGCCACCACCGGAGCCAGCGTGGGCGGCGTCACGGTCACCTCCAAGATCTACCAGCTGGACTTCAACAGCGACGCCGCCAACGGCATCCTGACCACGGGCGGCAACATCCGGGTCGTCGTGGACTCGAACAACATCACCGGCCGCGACGGCGCCAAGGCCCGCAGCTTCGACAACCTGACGGTCGGCAACGACGGTCTGATCTACATCCAGGAGGACCCGGGCAACAGCGCGTACGTCGCCAAGCACTGGATCGTGGACCCGACCCTCGCCACGCAAGCCCTGCGCGAGTCCAACGCCGTGCAGATCTTCGAATCCGACCGTAGTCGCTTCACCGCCGGCGCGACCCTCTTCCAGACCATCGACGAGGAGCACTCGGGCATCATCGACATCACTTCGATCGTGAACGACGGCGTCGTCGGCAGCAAGTGGTTCCTGGTCGCGACCCAGAGCCATGCCCCCGCCGCGGGCGCGAGCGCCGCGACCCTCGTCGAAGGCGGCCAGTTCATCGCCCTCAACTACAAGGACGGCAGCAACAGCGGCTTGGTCGGCAACCTCCTGACCCTCGGCAACGGCGGCGTCGTGGTCGCCAACGGGACGACCATCGCCCATGACGTCGCCCTCACCGGGACCGGCGGCGTGTTCAACACCACCGCTAACACCACGGTCTCCGGGGCGATCGGCGGCACGGGCGGCCTCTGGAAGAACGGCGCCGGCACCCTGACCCTCGGCGGCGCCACCACCTATACCGGCAACACCAACGTCGAAGCAGGCACCCTCATCGCCAACGGCACGCTCACCTCCGCCGTCCGCATCCTCAAGGCCGGTGCCTTCGGCGGTAACGCGAACATCAGCGGCAGCCTGACCAACCTTGGTACCTTGGCCCCGGGCAACTCCCCGGGCACGGTCAACGTCACCGGTAACTACCTCGAAGCCGGCACGCTCGACATCGAAGTCTGGGGCCTCACCGCGGGCACGCAACATGACCAAGTGCTTGTCTCGGGCACCGCGACCTTCCAGGCGGGCAGCAACCTGAAGGTCACCAGGACCGGCAGCACCTTCGACCTCGCCCGCACGCAATCCGTCCTAGCCGTCGGCGCCGGTGCTTACTCCGGGGCTTTCACGACCCTGGACCGCAGCACGCAGACCACCCAGGTGTTCTTCGACAACGCCACCGGACGCATCCACGGCACGGGCCTGACCGAAGCGCAGACCTTCGCCGACCTGACGACCGGCGATAACCGCAAGGCCATCGCCTCCGCGCTCTACGCGGACGGCCTCACCAACGCCACGGTACTCCGCGCTAATGCCGGCGGTTCCGCCACGGCCAAGGCGTTCCTTGCCTCCGGCGAGATGGGCGCCGCGACGGTCGCCTTCCTCGGCGCCGCCAACGCCGACAACGCCCTGGACGCGCTCTCCCCCGAGCCCTACGGCGCCTCGATGATCATGGCCTGGCGAAACTCGCTCCAGTTGACCCGCGCCCTGACCGCGGCCGCGCCGGCCGCCGAAGGCTGGAATGTGCAGGTCGGCTACGATCAGCAGCAGGCCACCCTCACGGCCTCGCCGACCTCGATGAACGGAGGTTACGACGTCAACTCCAGCTATGCGATCGCCACCAAGGCGCTCTCCCCCGGCGCGCATGTCTCGCTGCTGATCTCGCGCAACCAGGGCGATAGCTCGGCGCCGGGCTTCAGCTCCAAGAGCCGCGGCCAATCCCTGGGCATCGGCTTCGCCGCCGACCTGGACTTTGCCCGCCTTGACCTGGCCGTCGCCGGTGGCCGACTGGAAGCGGATGGCTCGCGCCAAGGGCAGTCCTTCGCCAACCAGAGCCTGAAAGGCAGCACCGCGCTGGCTCGCCTGAGCTTCGCGAAGCTCGGGGGCCTCACCCCCTACGTCGGCCTGCACTACAGCGCATCCAAACTCGATGCCTTCGTGGAGACTGGCACGGGCGCCAACCTCGCCGTCGCCGAGGCTTCGCAGTCCAACACCTTCGCCGAAGCCGGCCTCGGCTACACTTTGCCGTTGGGCGCCCAGTTCGCGCTCACGCTCAACCTGGCCTATGAGCACAACCTCGGAAGCACCGGGAACTACCTCAAGGCGGGCTTCGCCGACGCCTCCGCCCCTACCTCCTTCACCGTCAACACCTACGGTGCCGGGCAGGACATCTTCCGCGGCGGCATCGGCCTCCAGGCCGACTTGGGCGCCGGCCGCTCGGCCGGCCTGAGCTATGACGTCCATTCGGGCGCCGACCTTAAGTCCGCCCACCAGATCAGGGCCAACTACACGTTCCGCTTCTAAGCCAACCGGAAAGACCCGCCGAAGGCCGCCCACCCGGGCGGCCTTCTTGTTTACCAGGGATTGTAGCGCAGGCCGAACAGGGCGAGCACGGCGGCGACCAGCAAGGCCAGCCCGGGCACGAAGAACGGGTCGTAGTAATCGGACGCCTTGGGCTGCTTCTGGAGGACGACGACCTTCTTCATCTCGTCGATGCGCTTGAAGACCGACTGCAGGGCCTCCGGCGTGACGGCGTTGAAGGCCTCCCCGCCGGTCGACCGGGCGATGCCGATGAGGGCGGGCTCGACGGGCTTGTCCGTCATGAGGATGGCGAAGACGCGGACGCCCTTGGCCTGAAGTTCCGCGAGCACGGCCGAATCCTTCGGGGGCTTGATATCGTTGCTCTCGCCGTCCGTGATCAGGATGATCATGCGGTCGCCCTGCGCCTGCTCCGCGAGGTGCTCCGAGGCGCCCAGCAGGGCCTTGCCGATCAGGGTGCCGCCCCAGAGGTTGTCGGGGAAGACGTTGGGGGAGATGAAGGGCCGGGCGAGCGCGATGGCCTCGACGTCCTGGGTCAGCGGGACCCAGTGGATGAAATTGCGGGAGAAGATGGTGAGTCCGAAGGCGTCCCCCTTGCGGTAGCGGATGAACTGCAACGTGGACTCCATCGCGGCGTCGAAGCGCGTGCGCTTGCCGTCGGTCTGCGGCCCGTAGGTACCCGTCATGCTACCCGAGGTATCGAGGACGATCTGGACGTTCGTCAGCTGCCGCTCGACCTCGGGCGGGTTGAAAGTCACCGGGTGGGCCAGGAAGAGGATGGCGATCGCCAGCAAGCCCGCCGGCAGGCAGTTCGCGGCGAGGATGAGCCCGCGGACAAACCGACCCCGCGGCGGCCGCGCATGGTCGAAGGGCATGGCGACGCGCGGGCCGGGCCGGATCCACTCGTAGAAGGCGAGGATGACGGGGAGCGCGAGCAGCGCGAGCCACTGGGGATGAAGGAAGATCACGGGGCGGGTGCCGGACGGGGCGCGGCGGCGGCGGGTTGCGCCAAGGGACGGATCAGGGCGGCGATTTCCTCGCGGGTGACGGTCGTTTCCCGGCGATGGAGCCAATGCTGGAGGGTCCGCAGGGCGTCGCGGGTTCGCTCACCCGCGGCCACGGCGGCCAGGACCCGGGCCATGGGAGCGTCCGCGGGCACGAGCCCGTCGCGCCAGGCGCGCAGGAGGAGCATCTCCAGCCGCGCGGCGCCCGTGGCGTCCAAGGTCCCCTGCTCCACCCGCGTCAGCAGGGCCCGCATTTCCTCGGCCAACGTGGGCGGCGGCGCCGGCGGGGCGACGACGACGGGCTTGGGACGGCCATAGAAGATGAGGAGCAGGAGCCAGCCGATCCAGGCCACCGCCAACGCCGCCAAGGTCACGGTGTAATAACCGCCGATCTCGACCCCCGCCGGTTCGGTCTCGCGGATACGCGACTCCAGGTCCTTGGAGAGCTTGGGGTCGCCGGTGAAACGGAACGACGGCAGCCCCTCGAGCGGGCGACCGTCCTCCGAACCGAGGTAGTCCTTGAGGTCGAAGGTGCCCGCGCGATTGGCGAGGTAGCGGATGTCGTAGACGCGCAAGCCGTCGCGCTCCGAGACCTGGGCGATACGCAGGTTCACGCCCACGCCCCATTTGAAGGGCTTCACCATGAGGGGCGGGCCGCCGTAAGTGACGATGGCGGCCTGCTCGACGCCCAACGGGACGTTGAGGGCGTCGTCGTCCCGCAGCCACCACCACAGGCCGGCTCCGAGCAGGAGCAGCGCGGCGGCCGCGACGAGACGGCCGCGCCAAGGGGAGCGGGCGGGAACTTCGGTCATGTCAGCGGACGGCGCCCGGGCCGCGGACGCGATGCTTGAGGAAGTGGCGGAGCTTGCCGACCATCGGCTCGTCGGTCGGCAGGTGGAGGTAGTCGATGCCGAAGCGGGTCAGCTCGGCCTTCCAGGCGGACGTGTCGACCCATGGGCGGCCGCCGCGACCGAGGAAGGCCTCCCCGGACTCGGCCTCGCGGCCCCGGAAGAAGCCCGTCCCTGCGACGCCGCGTTCGGCGGGATCCTCGAAATGCAGGACGACGCAGTCATGCTGCTGGGCGAGCACCTGCAGCGCCTCCAGCGAGCCGGGGTCGTGGAGATCGCTCAGCACCACGATGGTGGTGCGGCGACGCAGCGACGGCGCGAGCTCACGGGCGCGGCGCGCGAGCGAGGTGGCCTCGGTGAAGTCATGGCGGCGGAGCCGGTGCGACCACTCCATCACGATGTTACGGGAGAGCGTCGGCCGGATGTGCAGGTCGGCGGCGCCGCACCCCAGCAGACCGACGGGCGTGACGGCGGATTGGGCCGCGAGGGCCATGCCGGTGGCGGCGCGGATCGCCCAGGCGTACTTGCTCAGCGGCCGCGACGAGACGCACATCGAGGCCGAGGTATCCAGGAGCAGGTACAGCGGGAGCTGCTTGGTCTCGTGGAACTCCTTCACGAACAGCTTGCCCACGCGGGCGGAGACCTTCCAGTCGATGTACTTGACGGCGTCCCCGGGCACGTAGAGCCGGGATTGCGCGTACTCCAGCCCCGCCCCGTGGAAGACGGAGTCGACCTGGCCGAAGTCCAGGCTGTTCGCGAGGTGCTTGACGGCGACCTCGAACTGCCGGGCGTCGACCGGGTCGGGGGCGAGCTGGTGCGTCCGACGCATGCGTTCAGCCGAGGCCGGCGAGGATGGACTCCAGCACCTGCGCGCCGGTGTGGCCGGCGGCGGAAGCCTCGTAGCTCACGCGGATTCGGTGCAGGACGATGTCCTCCGCGAGGGCGAAGAGGTCCTCCGGGGTGACGAAGTCGCGACCATGGATGACCGCGCGCGCGCGGGCGGCGTTCACCAGGGCGAGGCCGGCGCGCGGCGAGCAGCCGAAGTCCAGGAGCTTGGACTCGCGCGTGCGGCGCACGAGCTCGACGCTGTGCTTGAGGAAGACCTCGCTGACATGGACGGCCTGCACGGCCTCCATCGCGGCGACGAGGTCGGCCGCGGTGCCGACCGGGCGGTCGTCGATCATGTCGAACGCCGAGCGCGGGACGGCGCCGCCGTCCTCCTTGCGCAGACCCATGCCCAGCTGGCGCTGCAGGATCATCTGCTCGTCGTCGCGGGTCGGGTAGCCGAGGCGGTGCAGGAGCATGAAACGGTCGAGCTGGGCCTCCGGCAGTTCGAAGGTGCCGGACTGCTCCACCGGGTTCTGCGTCGCGATGACGAGGAACGGGGTCGGCAGCTTCATGGTCTGCCCGCCGATGGTGACCTTGCGTTCCTGCATGGCCTCGAGCATCGCGCCCTGGACCTTCGGGGCGGCGCGGTTGATCTCGTCCGCGAGGAGCAGGTTGGTGAAGATCGGTCCGCGGTGGATGCGGAACTCGCCGGACTTCTGGTCGATGACCTCGGAGCCGACGATGTCGGACGGGAGCATGTCGACGGTGAACTGGATGCGGCGGAAATCCAGCTGGATGGCCTTGGCGACCGTGTTGACGAGCAGGGTCTTGGCGAGGCCGGGCATGCCCTGCAGGAGCAGGTGGCCGCCGGTGAGCATCGCGATCATCACGCGCTCGACGACGACGTCCTGGCCGACGACGACCTGGCCGACGCGGCCGCGCACATCGGCGACGAATTGCTGGGCGCTGGCGACGCCGGAGGAGGAAGCTTTCATGGGGAGGTTGGGGTTTTTCGTGAAGGTGGGTTCAGCGGGCGAGACGCAGCCATTTCTCGGCCACGGCCTTGAGGTCGGTCTCGGTCATCGCGGCGGCGGCGCCGAAGCAGGCGGACTGCACGCGCTCGAGGTCGGCGGCGAGCTCCTGCTTCTGCGGGGCGGTCAGCGCCATCAGCGGGCTGGCGCCCATGCGGCGCAGCAAGGCGACCACCGCGAAGCCGTCGAGGCTGGCGGGGAGCTTGAAGACATCGCGGGCGCGGAGCGGCTTGGGCGCGGGCGGGCCCTTGGGCCGGAGCGCGAGGAAGAGACCGCCGGCCAGCAGCACGAGCCCGCCGAGGGCGTAGGCCCAGAGGGGCGCCTCCTCGGCGGCGGCGACCAGACCGGCCCCGGGCGCCGTCTTCACGCGATCCAGCAGGACCGAGGATTTTGGGAGCACCTTGAGATCCTGGTCCTCGTAGGTCTGCCAGACCACGGCCACATCCTTCGAGCGGGCGGCCGGGAACGGCACTTCGGTCGCCTGGTTCCGCGCGCGGATCGGGTCGCCGTCGAGGGTGATGGTCCAGAGACGCTCGGAGCGCGGGCCGACCTGATCGCCCCACGTGCTCAGCTCACGGATGAGCAGGCCCTCGTGCGGGGTCACCTGGCGGACCTCGGCGACCTTGCGGAGCGGCTCGAGGTCGAGCAGCAGGTCGAGCTCGGGGACCAAGCCCTGGGCGGTCGCCTTGATCTCCAGCGTGAGCGCTCCGTTGATGGCGAACTGCCGGGTATCCAAGGTCTGCAGGACCTCGACCTTCTGGGCCGGACGCGGGGCGACGAGTCCCGGCTGCACCTTGAGGAGCGTCTCGGCGGAGGAGGCGGGGATGGTGACGGGGCCGGACAGGTCGATGAACTTCAGGTCGAGGGAGACCGGCGGCACCTTGTCGACGCTGGCGTCCTTGGCCTTGACGAGGATGTAGGCCAGCGTGGTCTCCTCCCAGCCCGGGCGGGCGGTCGGGCGCGGCTTCACGTCGGGCGCCGAGAAGGTGATGGAGCGCACGTCGAAGAACGGCGCGAGCGCCTCCGTCAGGGCGATCTCGAAGTCATCACGCGCGCCGGCGGAATCCTTGCCCTTGCGCGGGGTCAGCGACCGGCGCTGCTTGGCCTTGGGCTGGCCGCCGGGCCCGACGGCGGCGGGCGACTCGTTGCTGAGGTACTGGCTGAAGCGGGCGACGCGTCCCATCGCCTCGGTATGGAGCACGCTGACGAGGATGCCGAACTCCTGGTCGACGCCCACGGTGTTCGGACCGTCGACGCGCGTCTGGAGCCGGATCTCGCTGAGCAACTCGTCGAAGTAGGCGACCTTCTTCTGGAGGCCGAGCGTGAAGGGGTCGTCCTTGGTCACGACCAGGGCGCTGGCGAGGTAGCGGTACTTCAGGTCCTCGTGCAACGGCTCGCGCTCGTCGGCCAGACGGGCGTTGAGGACCTTCGCGAGCATGCTGAGGTGCGTCGCGGCGGCCTTGCCCGGCAGGGCCTGCAGGGAGGTCCGGATCCGGCCGAGCGCGGCGCGATTCATCGTCTTGCCCAGGTTCAGGTTACCGTTGGGGCCGATGCCGAGGAGCGTGTTGAACCAGGCGAGGTGGATGTCGATGGAATAGTCGGCCGGGTTCTTCCGCAGCACGTCGCGGCCGTAGGCGTCGACCGCGCGCTGGAAATACTCCTGCGACTGCAGATTGCGCTCCTTGTAGGCCAGCAGGCGCTTCTGCGTGTCCATGGGCGCGAGCTCCTGGAAGAACTCGTAGTCGCCCCACTCGCACAGCAGGCCCCCGGCGAAGGCCAGGGCGCGGGCGCTGTCGGCGCGGCCGGCCAGCCACTGGTCGACCATCCGGAGCGTCTGCGCGTAGCCGGCGGAGACCATCTCGTAGGTCTGGGCGTCGGTGCGGCGCGTGAGGCCGACCTTCTGGGTCTCGGGTTTGCGCCAGCGGTCGGAGAGGTTGGCCTGCATGCGCTGGGCGATGAGGAAGAAGACCTGCTCGCTCAGCTGCGGGATCGGTCCGAACACCTTCTCGAGGTGCGACTCGCGGTACGCCTCGGCGTTGCTGTAGGCGAGGTCGAAGGCCGTGACCACGCGGTTGTAGTCGCGCGGCGCGATGCCGGCCTGGCGGAAGAGCCCCATCATCCGGGCGAGGCTGTCGATGTTACGCTCCATCATGACGGGCGTGACAGGGATGCGGGTCTCCTCGGGCAGACCGTACTTCTTGCGGAGCTCCTCGGGCAGCTGCGGGTTATGGGCCTGGGCCCAGGCGCTGATGAAATCCTCGGCCAGCGCGATGGCGGCCTGCGGGTGACGCTTGCTGAGCTCCAGGATACGCTCCGAGGCGGCGTCGAAGTCGGCGTTGACGAGGATGGCGTGGGACAGGGCGGCGTCGAAGCGGCCGCGCACCTCCGGACCCAGGGCCGCGACCCACTTGCCGGCGGGGGCGAAGGTGAGGAGGTCCTCGCCGGTCAGCGTGGAACCCTTGGCGCCGCGCTGGCGGGCGCCGCCGTTGTTGCGTTGGGCGAAGGCCGCCTCGGCCTCGGTGATCCAGGTCTCCGCCATGATCTGCACGTATTGGTCCCACGGCTTCTGGGTGACATCGACCTGCTCCACGAGCAGGTTCGCGAGCGTCGCCTGCGCGCGGAGGTTGTCGGCGCGCACGGCGGGGTCGCCACGGGACTCGTTCTGCACCTTGCGCACGAGCCCGCCGACCATCGAGATGGCGCTGTCGGGGTGATCTTTGAGGAAGCCGCGGAAGGAGGGGCCGAGCGTGCTCGGGGGGACCTGCATCATGATGCGGGCGAGGGCGGCGCCGGCCTTGGTCCGCTCCCAGTCGTTGACGCGGTCCTGCGAGAGCAGGCGGATGTTCTCGTCCCAGATACGCTGGACTTGGTCGCGTTGCTGCGCGTCGGTCGCCTCCTCCGCCGAGAGGAACGCCTGGAACTCGGCCTTCACGTTCTCGTCCTGGAGCTTGGCGAGCTGCGCGGCGTCGGGCAGGTACGTCTTGGCGAGCTCCTTGAAGCCGCCGGCGATGAGCATGCGGGCGGTGCGGAGGCGCTTGGCGGGGTCGGCGCCGCCGAGCTGCGCGGTGCCCTTGGCCAGCCGCTCGGACAGCCAGAAGGCGTCGCCGGGCGCCAGCACATTGGACAGCAGCTGCCCGATCTTGCGGACCTCGTCATCGGTCAGCTCGCCCGGCACGGCGTCGACCAGCGCGAGGGCGTCGTCGAGCCGCAGGGCGATCAGGCGGCGCTCCAGCAGGTCGTTCAGCATCTTGTCGTAGATGCGGCGGGCGAGGTCGGGCGGCAGGAGGCCCAGCTCGGCGCGGACACGCGGCCAATCGCCGAGGCGGAAGGCCTGCAGGAAACGGACGTCGACGGGAGTGCGGCTGTCGTCCTTGGCGGCCTTCTCGAGGGCGCCGAAGACCTCGTTGAGGTCGCGCGAGAACTTGTAGTTCAGCAGGTTCTCGTACTGGCGCAGCGTCTTCGCGTCGAGCGGGGCGGGCGCGGCCGCGGGTTGTTGGGCGACGAGCGCGGCGGCCCAGGCGAGGGCGCCGAACAGGGCGCCGGCGGTCCGGAGGGGGAAGCGGAGTTGCATGGTGGTCTTAGTTTAAATGAAGCAGGGGTGATCAGGAGCCCTTATCGGGGATGCGTTCCTGGAAATCCGGGCGGCCGTCGGCCATCCGCTGCGCCGGCTTGGGCGCGGGGGTCGGTTTCTGCAGCAGCTGGGCCGCGGCCTTCGCCTTGACCTTGGGATCCTCAGGCACCGGCGCGGGCTTGGCCATCAAGGCGGCCTCGAGGTTGCGGAGCTTCTCCGTGTCGATCCCGGCGACGCCTTCGACAGCGCGGATGACGCCGCCGCCCGAGGCTTTCACGCCCTCGACCGAACCGATGCCCTTGGGCGAGGGAGGCACGACGGGTGCGGGTGAACCTTGGCCGGCGACAGGTGCCGCGTCCGGCGCGCCTTGGTCGACACCCTTGGGAGGCGGAGGGGGCGGCGGCGTGGAAGCTGTGCCGGGGCCGCCGGCAGGCTTCACCGCCGTGGCTTCCTGCCCCACCCCTTGCGGAGGCGGCGGCGGAGTCGGTGCGGCGACCGTGCCGGGACCACCCGCAGGCTTCACCGCAGTCGCACCTTGGTCGACACCCTTGGGAGGCGGAGGAGGCGGGGGAGTAGAAGCTGTACCGGGGCCGCCGGCGGGCTTCACCGCCGTGGCTTCCTGCCCCACCCCTTGCGGAGGCGGCGGCGGGGTCGGCGCGGCGACCGTGCCGGGACCACCCGCAGGCTTCACCGCAGTCGCACCTTGGTCGACACCCTTGGGAGGCGGAGGAGGCGGCGGCGTGGAAGCCGTGCCGGGGCCCGTCGCCGGCTTGACGGCGGTCGCGGACTGCTGCACTCCCTCGGCTTTTTCGGGGGACACAGGACGAGCGGTGCGCGGGTCGATATTCTTCACCTTGGCCGCGCCTTCCTGACGGACGCCTTTGACGCCCTCGACGGCGGACGGCGGGGCGTCGGCGGCGATCGCGGTGGCGGCGAGGAACAAGGTGAGCGGGAGGTGGGGCGTCTTCATCGGCGTCTCAAGGGGTGCGGCTACCGAGGCTCTTGGCGAACTCCGCCTCGACGCGACGCTCATAGGCAGCCAGCGCGGCGGGGTCCTGGTGCTCGGCGAGGTAACGGAAAATCTGTCGCGTACGCTCGGCGTAGGGACGCCATTCCTCCTCGGTGGCGCCGCTGGTCTTGAGCAGGGAGGTCGCGTAGAAGAAGGCCTTGCCGAGGGTCTCGCGGATCGCGCGCGTCGTGCGATGGTCGTCGCCATGGGCGGCGGCCGCCTCCTGCAGGAGGGTCGTCAGGTCGGTGATGGCCCCGGCGACATCGAGCATCTCGAGCTTGGCCCGCGCCTTCTCGTGGCGGACCTGGTGGCGCACCAGCGGACGTTCGTCGGCGGGCAGCTCGGCCAGCAGGAGGTCGTACTGGTCGACGATCTTGATCCAGTCGGGCTCCTTGGCCGCGGCGAGCACGCGGATACCCTCCAACCGGTGGCGGGCCTTCTCCCGGGCGAACTGATCCGCCCCGTAGTTGAAATGATAATACACCACCCCGACCGGGAAGAGCAGCCAGAGCAGCAGGAACCACTTCCTCATCGGACGTCGGCCCCCTCCCCGCGGGTCGGCGCGACGACGCGCCAATCGGTACCGGCAAGCTCGAGCGCCACGGGCAGCAGGGCCGCGACCGCGGCGCCCACGGCCATGGCGAGCAAGGCCCACTCCTCGAGGGTCAGCCCAGGGTGCGGCGGCGGCGTGATCACCACCAGGTCGCCCAGCTTGGGCGTCGGGAGGTGCTTCTCGTTGATATCGAGGTATTCGCCGCGCAGGGCGGCGGCAAGGCTGCGGAGCACGTCCGGGTCCTGGCGGGACTGGTGTCCGTCGATGAAGGTGCCCTTGCGCGGGTTGCCGAGTCCGAGCACCAGGACCTGGGAGACCGAGGCGGGGCGCGGCGGGATGGGCTGCAGCGGCGTGGTGTCGCCGTCCGTGAAGATCACCAGACGGACGGAGCGGGCGGGGAGCGGCTCGACGAGCTTGACGGCGGCGGTGACGGCGGTGCCGAGGTCGGTCGTGCCGGCCTTCATCACGTAGGAGATGGGTAGGCCGTCGAAGACATTGCGGACGAGCGCGGGGTCGCGGGCGTCCATGACCACCGGCTTGGCGTCGGTGTAGAAACCGATCACGCCGTAGCGAAGATCGCCGCCGACGCGCATGAGGATGCTCTCGACCTCCGCGCGCATCCGCTCCCGGCGGGTCTGGTTGCCCTCGGGGCCGGCATCCTTGAGCAGCATGCTTGGGGAAAGGTCGGCGACGAAAATCAGGCGGGGCGACTCCTTGGGCTCGGGCCGGCCATCCTTGCCCGCAGCGAGGTGCAGCTGGTACATGACCGCGAAGCCCCAGGTGAAGGCGGCCAAAGCGAGGACCCGAAGAAGAGGTGCCGCCTTGGTCCAGGTGCGCGCGGCGGCGGCGGGGCCGAAGGCGAGGCGGGCCAGCCGGGCGACCTTGCGGGCATGCCACCACTCGGCGAGCGCCGTCAGCACGAGGACGGTCGCCGCGGCGAGCAGGGGTGGCAGATAAGGAGCCAAAGCGGCAGGGGGGACGACCGCCGGGGTGGACGGTCGTGAGGTTGGGGATAGCCAAGCAGAGACGCTTAACGAGGGAAAAGTTCCGCCCCGTCCGTGAAAAGGTCAGCTCTTGTCCTGACCAGCCCGCCCATCTAGGAAAAGGCACCCCCATGCGCCCCCTCCCTTCCCTTTGCGCCCTATTATGCCTGCTCGGGACGAGCCTGGCGGCGGACCGGCCCAACATCCTCCTGATCCTGGCGGACGACCAAGGCTACGGGGACGTGGGTGCCTACAATCCCGCGGGCAAGATTCCCACCCCCCACCTTGACCGTCTGGCGGCCGAAGGCCGGCGCTTCACGGATGGCCACACGACCTCGGGCGTCTGCACACCTTCCCGCTACAGCCTGCTGACCGGTCGCTACCACTGGCGGACGCGCCTGCAGAACGGGGTGCTCGGCGGCTGGTCGCCGCCGTTGATCGCGCCGGGCCGGCTGACGGTGGCCGGGATGCTCAAGGCGCAGGGCTACCGCACCGCCTGCTTCGGCAAATGGCATCTGGGCCTGGAATGGGCCACGCATGGCGGGGCGCCGGCGAAGGCGGGCGACGCGATCGATCCCGCCGAAGGCGCGATCGGCCGGTTCGATTACGCGCAGCCCATCAAGGATGGCCCGCTGGAGCATGGTTTCGATACCTACTTCGGGATCAGCGCCTCCTTGGACATGCCGCCGTTCGTCTGGATCAAGGATCGCCACGCGACGGAACTGCCCACCGCGACGAAGAAATGGCTGCGTAGCGGCCCCGCCGGCCCGAAGTTCGAGGCGGTCGATGTCCTGCCCACGCTGACCGACCAGGTCTGCGCCTACGTCGCCGAGCACGCCGCGGACGCCAAGGCCGGGCGCCCGTTCTTCGCCTACGTGCCCTTGCCCGCCCCGCACACCCCGATCGTCCCGACCAAGGAATGGCAGGGCAAGAGCGGGCTCAACGCCTACGCTGATTTCGTGCGACAGGTCGACGCCGAGGTCGGCCGCATGCTCGCCGCGCTGGAGCGCGCCGGGCTCGCGCGCGACACGCTGGTGATCTTCACCGCCGACAACGGCTGTTCGCCGGCGGCGGACATCGACGAGCTCATCGCCAAGGGACACCAACCGAGCGGTCCGCTGCGCGGGCACAAGGCCGACCTCTTCGAGGGCGGGCACCGCGTGCCGTTCATCGTGCGCTGGCCCGCGGGGGTGAAGCCGGGCGTGAGCGGTCAGCTGGTCAGCCAGATCGACTTCCTGGCCACGTTCGCCGCGCTGACGGAGGCGACCTTGCCGCCGAACGCCGGCGAGGACAGCGTGAGTTTCCTGCCGGTGCTGCGCGACGGCGCCGCGCCCGGCCCGCGCACCCACCTGGTGAGCCAATCGATCAACGGGAGCTTCGCCTACCGCGAAGGCAGCTGGAAGCTCGCGCTCTGCCGCGGCTCCGGCGGGTGGAGCGCGCCCAAGCCCGGCAGCGCCGAAGAGGCGAAACTGCCCGAGTTCCAGCTCTACGACCTCGCCCAAGACCTCGGGGAAACGCGCAACCTGATCGCGGCCGAACCGGAACGAGCGGCCAAGATGCGGGCCGCGCTCGAGGCGCTCATCGCGCGCGGACGCAGCACCCCGGGACCGGACCAGGCGAACGATGCCGCGATCCAGCTCGTCAAAAAGGTCAACACGCCCGGCGCCAAGGCCAAGGCGAAGGGCAAGGCGGGCGCCACCGACAAATAAGCCGGCGCCTCACCGCGCGGGCAAGGCCGGCGGGACGAACTCCCGGCCCTTCCACCGAGCGACCTGCCGGAGGTGCCGGTACGGGTCGGGCCAATCGGCCGAAGGCTCCACGACGGTGCCTTCCGGCCACTCGTTGAAACTCGTCAGCAACAGCACATCGGCGCCCGCGGCCAACGCCGCCGCGTGATAGCCTTCCAAGGTCTCGCCGTCCCGGAACGGGATCTCGAAACCCTCCTTCGGCTGGATGACCCGGTTATCCAAGGCCGGGTGCATCGGCAACAACAGCTCGCGGCCGGCGGCGCGGACATCGCGGGCGTAGCGTGCGAAGAACGGCCGCAGTTCCGCGCGCTCCGAGATCCGGCGGACGCTGAAGGTGCCATAGAATCCGAAGCCATCGATACCCTCGGTGGCGCGCCACTCCGCGGGCACGCCATACGTCCCGGCATCATGGCGGATCTTGTCCATCGCCCACCAGACCGGGCCGACCTTCGCCTCCACCCCGCGGCGGAGCTCCGCGAACGTCGCAGGCGTGAGCTTGGGGTCGAACGGGACCTGGTAGAGGTAGACGACGGGGCGACCGGCCCGGCGAAGGTAGGCGGGATCACCCTGACAGCGGGTGAGCACGCCGGCGAGACGCTCGACCAACGGGCCGATGTCGCCGTGGAACTGGGCGAGCTCGCAGTTCAGGGCGACCTTCACGCGCGTCGCGCGCGCTGCGGGCAGGATGACCCGCTCGAAGGCCTCACCGCTGATGTTGGCTCCGCCCCACCAGGAGACGAGGAAGGCGTCGATGCCGGCGGCCTCGGCGAGCCGGCAATGCCAGGCGACGATGGCGGGGTCCGTGCTGTCGTAAGGGCCCACCAGCGGACGGAACGGTAGCCGCAGCTTGGCGCCCGTCGCGGGTTCGCCGCGGTCCGCCCACAACTCCCAGCGCTGCCGCGGCCCTTGCGGCACGCCGTACCAAGCGTAATAGAATGCCCAGATCGGCGGATGCGCCGAAGCCGTGTCGGCGCGAACCGGAAAGGCGGCCAGCGCGGCGACCACGCCACCGATGACTCGCAGCAACCGTCCGATCACTTCGCGCGGCGCAGTTCGTCGACCTTGGCCTGCAGTTTGGTGACCTGTTCCTCGGCGTCGCCTAGAGGGGACGGGGCGACCACCTTCTCACGGGAGTAACCGATATGGGCCAACCACTTCCCGGCCCGGAACTTGCGGAGCTGGTCGACGGCCTTGAAAAGCGGGTCGGCCATGGCCTCCTTGGCGGTGACGTCGGGAGTCGTGACGCCGGCGCCCGCGAGGATCGTACGGGCCATGAGGAGATGCCCATCGTCGCCCGGATGGATGCGATCACGGGAGAAGACCTCGGTCCGGGCATCACGCGCCTTGCGCATCACGGTGTGGAGGTCGATGACCGTGAGCCCGGGGCGCTTCAGCTGCATCTCCCAGGCGGCGTAGGCTGTCATCACGGAGTCATAATTGAATTCACCTGGCTTCGTGGTGGCGTCGAAGATGGGCGGGGTGACGAGATAGACCTGCTTGACGCCGGCCGCCTGACATTGGTCGAGCAGCTTGGTGACACCGGTCTGGAAGGCCTTGAAGCGGGCCTCGTCGAGCGGCTGATAGATGCCGTCGTTGATGCCGTAGCAGGCGAAGACCACCTCCGGCTTCATTTTCTCCAAGGTGCGGCCCAGGCGTTCGAACAGGCTAGGCCGGGGGAATTTGCCTCCGGCATGACCGGCCTCGCTGAGACCGGAGAGCGTCTCGCTGGAAAGACCCAGCGGATAGACCTCGAAACGCAGCTGCGGGCGGGCCTTCTGCAGGAAGTAGTCCATGAACGAGACGTAGGTGCCGCCCTGGGTGATGCTATCACCGAGCACGACGATACGTTTGCCCGCGAGGGCTTCGGCGGACTGGGCGCAAGCGAGGACCGCGGAGGTGAGCAAACCGACGAGCAGGCGGAGGGATCTCATGGGGCGAGGCGAACCCTACCATAGCCCTGCCCTCCCACCTGACAACCCGGGAGTCGGCTGGCGATTAAAGTCTGTCCTCCGAGCCGGCACGACTTAAGTTCGACCCCATGATGCGCTCCTGCCTCGCCCTGCTCGCCACCGCCCTCGGCGCCCTCGCCGCCGAGCCGCAGAGCAAGCGCTCCTTACTCATGCTCGGCGGGGTCACGCAGATCGTCGACGCCGAGGGCAAGGTCGTCTGGAAATACCCCGCGGAGACCCGCGACGGGTGCGTCCTCCCGAACGGCAACATACTGCTCACCTTGCATAAGTCGGACGCCTACCCCGGCGGCGCGGTCATCGAGGTCACGCGCGACCACAAGGTGGTCTTCGAATACAAGGGCACCCAGGCCGAGGTGAACACCGCCCAACGCCTGCCCGACGGGCGCACGCTGCTGACGGAGGCGGGCGAGCGTCCGCGCCTGCTCGAGGTCGACGCCGCCGGCCGCATCCAGGTCGAGATCCCGCTGCAATGCACAGCCAAGAACCCGCACCTCCAGAGCCGGATGGCGCGTAAGCTGCCGGATGGCCACTACCTCGTACCGCAGGACCGGCTCGTCCGCGAGCTCGACGCCACCGGCAAGGTCGTCTGGGAGTACAAGGCGCCGGCCTCGAAACTGGACAACCGCACCTTCTGCGCCCTGCGCAACGCGGCGGGCCATACGCTGATCAGCCTGACCATCGGCAACCAGCTCGTGGAGGTCGACGCCGAGGGCAAGGTCGTCTGGGAACTCAGGCAAGGCGAGCTGGCCGACGCGCCGCTGACGCGGACCACCGCCCTGACCTGGCTCCCGAACGGGAACATCGTGTTCAGCAACTACGATGCCCGCGCGCCCCGTCCGAAGCTCGTCGAGATCACCCGCGACAAGCAGGTCGTCTGGACCTACGTCGACGGCACCAAGTTCGGCGTGCACGAATTCCAGTTGCTCGACGCCGACGGCAAGCCGCTCACGGGCGCGTTGCGCTGAGGGTCAGTAGTGACGGCGGGCCTGTAGGATGAAGAGCACACCACGTTCGACCCGATAGACCAAACGGTGCTCGCGATCGATGCGACGAGACCACCAACCTGTCAGGTCTCCCCGCAGGGGCTCGGGTTTGCCGATACCGGCAAAAGGCGAGGCTTGGATGGCCCGCACCAGACGTTCGATCCGCTCCAGCCTTCCGGGGTCGGTCTTGATCCAGAATGCGCGATCGGCCATGGCCCCCGGGGACCATCTGACCTCGGACACGTCAGAGAGCCCGGAATTTTCCCGCCTTGAAGTCGACCAGACCGCGCCGAAGCCGGGCGGAATTACGCGACGAACAAAGCAAGTGAATCGTCTCCGACATGGCCGCGAACTCGCCGGCGTCAACCAGGACCACCGACGCGACCCCGCGACGGGTGATCATCACGGGCTTCCGGCCACCCTGGACCGACTCGATCAAGCCGGCTAACCGACGACGAGCGGAGGCGTAGGTGATGGTCTTCATCAGACGATGATGCGTTTGGCGCAAAACCGTGTCAAGTGGGTCGGCGTCAATCAGGGAAGGCGGCTTCATGGAAAGAGTGTAGCAGAAGTCAGGCCGCCTTTGAATGAGGACTCTCGGCGCTCGACAGCCGATGAAGACAGGCCCTGCGACTTGCGTTCGACCTGGGACCAGCCAAGTTCGCAAGTCTCCCCCATGACCACCTCCGCCCGCGCCTACGGCAACACCGCCGCCCAGAACCCTCTCGCCCCGCTGACGATCACCCGGCGCGCGCCCGGCCCGACCGACGTCGAGATGGAGATCCTCTTCTGCGGCGTCTGCCATTCCGATGTCCACACCGCGCGCGGCGAGTGGCCCGGCACGAACTACGCCTGCGTCCCCGGCCACGAGATCGTCGGACGGGTCACGAGGGTCGGCGCCAAGGTCACCAAGCTGAAGGTGGGCGATATCGGCGCGACCGGCTGCATGGTCGACTCCTGCCGCACCTGTCCGAGCTGCCAAAAAGGCCTCGAGCAGTTCTGCCTCACCGGTGCGACCTTCACGTACAACAGCCCGGACAAGCACCTCGGCGGACACACCCTCGGGGGCTACTCCACGAGCATCGTGGTCGACGAGGCCTTCGCGCTGCGCGTCCCCGCCGGCCTCGACCTCGCCGCCACCGCCCCGCTGCTCTGCGCCGGCATCACCACCTACTCGCCGCTGCGCCATTGGAAGGTCGGCCCGGGCCAGAAGGTCGGGATCGTCGGCCTCGGTGGGCTCGGCCACATGGGCGTTAAGTTCGCCCGCGCCTTCGGCGCCCACGTCGTCCTGTTCACTACCTCCCCGTCCAAGGTCGCCGACGGCCTCCGCCTCGGCGCCCATGAGGTGGTCGTCTCGACCGACGCGGCGGCGATGGCCCGGCACGCCGGCTCGCTCGACTTCGTCCTCGACTGCGTCTCGGCGCAGCACGACCTCAACGCCTACCTCGCGCTGCTCAAACTCGACGGAACCCTCTGCCTCGTGGGCGTGCCCGAACATCCGCTCGCGGTCCATGCCTTCAGCGTGATCATGCCGCGGCGCAATTTCAGCGGGTCCTGTATCGGCGGCATCCCCGAGACCCAGGAGATGCTCGAGTTCTGCGCCAAGCACGGCATCGTCTCCGACATCGAGCTCATCCCGATCCAACAGATCAACCAAGCCTGGGACCGCATGATCAAGCAGGACGTCCGCTACCGCTTCGTCATCGACCTGGCCTCGCTCAAGCAAGCCTGACCTGCCACTGACCCAAGAAAGGGGCGGTGCGGGACGCCCAGAGAAAGGTCCTATCTCAGGTCAGCTGGCCCGTGACCACGCAGGTCAACCGACCGGATCAGGCAGATTCGTCGATTTCTGCGCGGGCCCGCGGACCACGGTCGTGGCGGCGTCGTGCCGACGGATCCGCCCGCGAGACCGGGACCGGCGCCCCTCCCCGCGCCGGCGTGCGGCAAGGTCAAGCCAAAGGGCGGAAAGAGAAAGGCGAGTGAACCGGCCTACTGCTCGAAGATGAACTGACGGCTGTTGAGCAAGGCGTAGGCGATCTCCTCGACGAAACCGTCCCCGCGGGCCAACACCGCGGCACACGTGGACTGCTCGGCCGCGGTGGCGCGGCGGCCTAATACCGAAAGGAAGATCGCGTCCACCTTCGCCGCCGGCGTGGCGGCTGCTCGGACGACCAAGGACAGCGGCGAGCAAGGATCGGCGAGGCCACGGCGCCCGCCCGCTTCTCCGTTCAGGAACAACAAGGCCTGGGGGATCGAGGCGGACCGATTGGCATTCTCCACGAAATCACGGTCGCTCTGACCGGAGGTGCGCAGGAAATGACCCCGTTCGGCGGGACTCTCGAGTTCGGAGGCGCGCCACCAATGCTGCCGAGTCCGCAGGCAATAATCCACGAAACTATCCAGCTCACCCACCACGACGCCGCGCGCGACCCCGAGAGCCCGGAGACGCGTCCGTTCCGCGGCCTCGGCCGCGGCGACCTCGGCCGCCGTCCGCGGGCGGGGGCCGTACCCGGTCACGTGCCAGCTACGCCAGGTCTCGGGTCCAAGCACGGCGGGATTGGGATTGGCCCGAAAGAGCGGATCAGGGGTGAGTTCGCCACCCTTGGTCTTGGCCAGTTCCCGCAGGAGAGGCAGGATGAAGTCGCGGACCTGACCCTCGGCCCGTTCCCTGACCAAGGCGCCCTCTTCCTGGCGCAAAGCGAGCTCGCCGGCCTTGTCCCCGCGACGCCTGACCTCGACGAGACGGGCGCGAAGCGCGGCGAGCTTGGCATCCAAGGACTTCTCGACGCCCAAACGAGCATAGGCCATGTCGACCAGGCGGCGCCCATCGACCGCGCGGAAGGCGTCGTAAGCCATGTGCGAGACCTGGATCCGCCGATCCTCGGCGGCTTCACGCTGCAGATTGCGCGCGTCCGGCTCATGACTCAACAGCGCCACCAGGCTGTCCCACGCCTGCTCGGCCGTCAGACGTCGCAGGAACGGACCGGGAAAAAGCCCGGCCACGCCCGGCTCGGGCTCGGTGCGCTGCGCGACCGACCGATACGCGCGCGTCCGGGCCAGGATCGCCAGGAAGGCTCGCTGGTCATGATGTAGTTCCCGCAAAAGGCTCTCGAGCCTCTCCTCCAGGCCGGGGATGGCCGACCGAGTCTCCTCCCGCAGGTCATCGAGCGGCTCGAGCAAGGCCGCCCCGAAAAGCGACCGCCATAACCGGTTCACGATCACCTTGGTGAAGCGAGGATTATCGGGCGAGACGACCCAGTCCGCGAATACGCGAGCGGGGTCGGCCCCGGGAGCCACCGGCGCGGCCGGGCCGAACAAGGTCGCGGGCGACACCACGTCGAAAGGTTTGCCATCCTGCTCGGCGAAATCGTGCGGCAGTTTCAACGTGGCCGGACGGCGTTCGAGGCCGATCGGACTGAAGAGCTGCCCCACCCCGCCCCGGATGATGTTGAGGGTGCGGCGGAACTCCATTTCCTCGAGCCGTCGGTCCCGCCTCGCCGCGGCGGCCTTGCCCCCGTCGGTCGCCACCGACCGCTCCCTGTCATAATCGGCGCGGATCACCTCCTCCCGGGCGCGAAACTCATCGCGCGGGCCGGCATAGGCATCGTCGAGGTTGCGGTTGCCGAAGGTATAGGCGGCCAGACCGTAGAATTGGGTCTGCTTCCATCGGTCGAAGGGATGATCGTGGCATTGGGCGCACTCGATCCGGGTCCCGAGGAAGACGCGCGACGTCAGCGCGAGGTTGTCGAGCGGCATCCCCGGATCGCGAAGGTAATAGCCAATTGCGCCGTTCTCCCAGGCCAGACCCTTGGCGGAAAGCATCTCGTGCACAAGCCGGTCGTAAGGCTTGTTCGCGCGCAGGCTCTCGCGCAACCAGCGGGCATAGGCGGCGGGCACGACATTCGCCGTGTTCGTGAACCGCGATTTCAGACGCAGGATATCTGCCCACTGGTTGAAGGCGTGGGAGACCCGACCCTCGCCGGCGAGCAAGGTATCCACGAGCCTCGCTCTTTTGGCGGGATCGACTTCATCCAGGAAAGCCGCGGCCTCCGCGGCGGTCGGCCCGCGGCCGGCGAGGTCGAGCCAGGCCCGGCGCAAAAAAACCTCGTCCGACGCCGGCGCCGGACCCGGTAGCCCATGGGCGGCCCAGGCCGAGACCATCAGCTCATCGATCCGGGCGGCCTCCTGCTCGGGAGTGCCGAGCGCAAGCAGGCCCGACGGGCAGAGACAGAGCAAAAGGAACCGGTACCACATGGCTCAGGCGAGCAGGGCCGTCACCGGCGCGCCTTTGTCGGCCAGCCGAAACGGACGCCGGGAAGGCGAGAAGACCACCTGGTCGACCGGCAGACCGAGGGCGAGGGCCAGCGTGGCGTTGAAATCGGGGATACCGAGGGCCCCGGTCACGACCTCCTCGCCGGTCGCATCGGTGCCGCCATGGGCATAGCCGGCCTTGAAACCACCCCCGAAGACAGCCGCGGAGAAAGCCTTCGGGTAATGATCGCGCCCCAGATTGGCGTTGATCCGGGGCGTCCGACCGAACTCGGTCGCGAGCACGACGAGGGTATCGCGGAGCAGGCCGCGAGCCTCGAGATCCGCCAGCAAAGCCGCGAGCGCGCGGTCTAGCTGGTCGCAGAGTTCCGGCGTGACCACGAAGTTGTTCACGTGCGTATCCCAGCCGTGGAGACCGACCTCGACATAACCGACGCCGCGCTCGGCGAGACGGCGGGCCAGCAGGCAACCTTGCCCGAAAGGACTGCGTCCGTAATCATCGCGCAGCCGCGCAGGCTCGCGGGTGAGGTCGAAAGCCTCCAGGTCCTTGCTGGCCATGAGACGGAAGGCTCCGTCATAGGCCTCGGTCTGCGCCGCGACCTCCCGTTGGGCGCCGAACGCCGCCAGGAAAGGCGCATCCAGCTCGGCGGCGAGGCGGAGCCTCTCGGTCTGCCGATCCGCCGACAGGCCAGCGGGCCGGACGACGTCGCGGAGACCGTTCTCGGGATTATTGACGAACAATGGCGCGTGCGCCGGCGGAAAGAAACCGGCGCCCGGATGGCGGCTCGCGTTGCCGACGTAGACGGAGGACGGCAGCGAAACGTTACCCGGACCCTTGAAATGGCTCAACCAGGCGCCCAGCGAGGGATGGCTGATGGTGCCACGCAGCTGATAGCTGGTGTGCATGAAATAATTGCCCTGCTCGTGGGCACCCTGGTTGGAGGTGAGCGAACGGACGAGCGAGCCCAGATGCATGAGCCGGGCGGTCCGAGGGAGATACTCGCCGAGCAGGATGCCGTCGGCCGAGGACTTGACGGCCTTGGTCGGCCCGGCCACCTCACCCGCCTTCGGGTCGAGCGTATCCACATGGCTCATGCCACCGTCCATGTAGAGGTAGATGATCCGGCGCGCCCGGCCTCCGGCGGCGGGGGTGGCCGCGAAGACGCCGGGGAGCAACCCGACCCCAAGCAGGGCTTTGGCCGCGGACGCGAGGAAACGTCGCCGGCCAAGTTCGTCGGCCCGGCCTGAGGAGGCGGCATTCATGGGGTCACCCCCATTGGAGCAGGGTCCGCCCGGACTTCAACCCCGCAGAGCGGTCCGCTCGATGATGCTTGGAAACCGCCCCGCGCCGTCTGAAATAGCGCACGCCATGCGTACCGTCCGCCTAGCCATCGTCCTCCTGACCGGATTTTCGTTTCCCTGCGGCGCGGCCGAGGAACCGCGGCGCGATTTCTCGATCCCGCAGGTGGACCTGATGAAGGAGGACAAGCTCTTCACCACGGTGGAGCGCCGAAAGACCTACCTCGGCCACCCGTCGACGGTGCTGTTCCGCGACGGCAAGACCTTGCTCGTGGCCTACCCGGACGGCCACGGCCGCGGCAACCTGATCTTCCGCCGCAGCGTCGACGCCGGCCAGACCTGGGTCGCGTTGCCCCCGTCGGGTCAGCGCGTCATGGAGACGCCCGTGCTCTACCGGCTGGACCTGCCGGCCGGCCGCGAGCGCGTGCTGATGGTCACCTGCCAGCCGCGCGCCAACATCCTGGAGTGGATGTGGAGCGACGACCGCGGCGACACCTGGTCGGGACGCCAGCAATGGAAACTCGAAGGCCCGAAGGGCATCATCGTCGCCCTGGCCTCGCTCTGGCCGGTGCCCGGCAAGCAACCCTCCTGGCGCGGGGTCTTCCACGACTTCGCCTTCGATAACTGGACGGTGGACCTGAAGGTCGAGTCCGCGCTGACCGGCCCGCCGACCCTGCGGTTCGAGAACCTGCGACGCATCGACTACGCGACGCCCGCCGGCCGGGCCGCCGCCAACCGCGCCGGACTTTGCGAGGCGGGGCTCGTGACCCGGCCCGACGGCCAGCGGATCGCCCTGCTCTTCCGCCCCGAGAAACGGGTGACGAACTCGATGGTGGCTTTCTCCGACGACGCGGGCCTCACCTGGACGGACCCGCGCGAGCTTCCCGGCGCGCTGACCGGTCATCGGCACGAATCGGTGAACCTCGCCGACGGGCGGACGCTGGTCTTCATGCGCGACTTCAGCCCCTTGCACGTCGGCAACCCGACGCACGGCGACTGGGTCGCGTGGATGGGCACGTTCGCCGACCTCGAGGCCGGGCGCGAAGGCCAGTACCGCGTCCGCCTCCGGCGCAACTACGGCAACTCGACGAACAACAACATCGGCGATTGCGGCTACACCGGCGTGGAGTTGCTGCCCAACGGGCAGGTGCTCGCGGTCACCTACGGCCACTGGATTCTCGCCCCCGACTCGACCCACCCGAATCACCCCGACGGCCGCGGGCTGCCTCCGTTCATCCTGCAGGCCAGACTGGACCCGAAGCAGCTGGACACCTGGTCGAAGGAACCGGCCCGCCTGACCAAACCGGCGGCAGCGCGCCCCCCGGAAGGAAAGTAAGCGGGGCCGCGAACTATTTCGCCAAGGCCGCGCCCAAGGCCTCACCGAGTTTGAGCTGACCGCCGGTGTTGAAATGGACGAGGTCGGCGATGACGCCGAAACCATCCGTCTTCACCATCCGCAGCCCCGGGACAGCGTCCGCGTGCCGGGAGGATTCGTCGGCCTCCGCCATGCGACGCCGCAGCAGGTCGCGCGCGACGAAGCGGGCGACCGGGCCGGCGGCGGGCAGGACCTGGGCGTAGGCCAGCGGAGGTTCCGGCTTCAGGCCCAGGTCGGCGCTCAGACGCTGACGCAGCAAAGCCAAGGTCGCCGGATAACGCTGCGCGGAAACCTCGTGCTTCGCATCGGCTTCGCCCTGAACCCACGCGATGCCCTTGACCACCGGCTCCTTGCCGGCGGCGCGCAAGGCGGCGAAGGCGGCCGTGTTCACCTTCTGCCACGCGAGGTAATGCAACCCGATGTTCGGGTCGGTCGCCTCCTTGCCGGGGTAGAAGGTCGCCCGCTTCGGGCCCGGGTCGGGACCTTGCCAGCTGGCGTTGTTCCAACCGGCGTCCAGCGGCTGACCGCTGAGGTGATGCTTGATCAGGTAAACGTCGCCCTGCACGCCCGCCGCGCGGAGGCCGCGCACGAAGCCGACCTCCGGACCGAACTCCCCGGCGCGGGTCGAGAGCTTGGTCTTGCCCGGCTGCATCGGCTCGAAAGCCTTCCCGTTCCAGAAGAAAACGCCCGGCGACTCGGCCAGTTCAGCCGGCGGGAGCTCGGCGAGCTTGCCCAGACCTTGCATGTTGGATTGGCCGCCCAGGAGATAAACGGTGACCGGGGTCCGCTCGGCGGCGCCGAGGGTCGCCCAAGCGAGGAGCAGGCAGACGAGGGAACGCATGGTGGCATTTAAGTCGCCCCGCACGTCCCACCAATCGAAATCTGACCCGCCCGCCGACCGGGGAGCCGGCGCAATCGCCCGAAAATGGCGGGACCAAGCGGCAGGTCGGGCTGGATTTCGGAGCCGGAACGGCAAGGATGCCAGCTCCCATGCGCCCGCTTTCCCGAATGCTCGCCCTGCTCTGCGCGACGAGCTTATTGAACGCCCAGCCCGCTCCCCGCGGCACCGAGCTGCTCACGACCCGTGAGGCCAAGGCCAACGCGGCGAACTGGCCCGACCACAGCAAGGGCTCCCCGACGCCGCACGCGCCCGCGGAGCTTCCGCCGCTCGCGACCGCCACCCGCTCCCAGGCGGCGACCGCGCCCGTTCCCGGCGAACGCGTGGTCTTCATCGGCAACGGCTTCGCGGAACGCGACACCTACTACGGTCGCCTCGAGACCGAGCTGCACCTCCGCTTCCCGGACCAGGCCCTGATCGTCCGGAACATGGGCCGGTCGGGCGACACGCCGGCCTTCCGCCCGCATCCGGCGCGGCCCAGCCAGTGGGCGTTCCCGGGCGCGGAGAAGTTCCATCCGGAATATGCGCAACATAACGGCAAAGGCTTCTTCCCCACCCCGGACCAATGGCTGTTCCACCTGAAGGCCGACACGATCGTCGCGTTCTTCGGCTACAACGAATCCTTCGACGGCGCCGGGCGGGCCGCGAACTACGAGGCGGAGGTCGACGCCTTCGTCGTGCATACGCTGACCAAAGCCTACAACGGGAAGACGGCCCCCCGCCTCGTCCTGGTATCGCCCATCGCCTTCGAGGACCTTTCGGCCAAGCGCGACCTCCCGGACGGTAAGCGCGAGAACGCCAACCTGGAGCTCTACGCCGCGGCCATGGAGCGCGTCGCCAAGAAACACGGCCTGACCTACGTCGACCTCTTCCACCCCACCCTCGCGGCCTACCGCCAGGCCAAGGCTGCCTACACGATCAACGGCTTCGCCCCGACGGACTTCGGCTACCGGGAACTGGCCAAGCTGCTCGCCGACGGGCTTTACGGGTCCGCGCCCCGTACCCCGCAGGCCGACGAAGCCCTCGTCAACGCGGCCGTGAAGATGAAGGACTATTTCTGGAACACCGACTACGCGATCATCAACGGGGTGCACACACACGGCCAGCGCTACAACCCCTTCGGTCCGCAGAACTACCCGGCCGAGGTGGCGAAGTCTCGCCAGCTGGCCGCGTTGCGCGACACGCTGATCCACGATCTCGCCCAAGGTAAGCGTCGCGACCTGACCGTCGACGACCGCGGGACGGCCGCGCTCCCGCCGGTGCCGTCGAACTTCAAGCCGGACATGAAGAACGGCAACCCGACCGAGTTCCTGTCGGGCGAGGCCGCGATCGCTAAGATGAAGGTGGCGCCCGGCTACAAGGTCGAGCTCTTCGCGTCGGAGGAGAAGTTCCCCGACCTGAAGAAGCCGGTGCAGATGTCCTTCGACGACCGCGGCCGCCTCTGGGTCGCCACGACCCCGACCTACCCGCACTACCGCCCGGGGGACGCCCTGCCGAACGACAAGCTGATCATCCTCGAGGACACCGATGGCGACGGCAAGGCCGACAAGCAATCGGTCTTCGCCGACCACCTGCACCTGCCGATCGGCTTCGAGCTCGCCCCCGAGGGCGTCTACGTCTCGCAGGAGCCGAACCTCGCCCTGCTCATCGACGACGACCGGGACGGCAAGGCCGACCGAACGGAGCTGATCCTCCACGGCTTCGACTCGCACGACTCCCACCACGCGATCTCCGCCTACTGCGCCGACGCGTCGGGCGCCTTCTACCTGCTGGAAGGCCGCTTCCTCCACAGCCAGGTCGAGACACCCTACGGGCCGCGGCGCTGCAACGACGGCGGCGCCTGGCGCTTCGACCCGAAGTCCTACCGCCTCGAGCGCCTGCAGGTCGACGTCTCCAACCCGTGGGGTTTCTCGTTCGATACCTGGGAGCAACCGTTCCTCTCCGACGCCTCCCCGGGCGAGAACTGGTGGGCGCTGCCGTTCGCGGCGAAGATGCCCTACGGGATCGAGCAGGTGAAGGTCGAGCAGTTCGTCCCGAAGCGCTCCCGCCCGAGCTCGGGCGCCGAGTTCGTGTCCTCGCGCCACTTCCCCGACGCGAACCAAGGCGACTTCATGACGTGCAATACGATCGGCTTCCTGGGGATCAGTTTCGGTAAAAAACAAGACGACGGGGCGGGCTTCGTCGGCCGGGCCAACGGCGACCTGCTGAGTTCCACCGATGGCAACTTCCGCCCGGTGGATCTCGAGTTCGCGCCGGACGGGTCGCTCTATTTCCTGGATTGGCACAACCCGCTGATCGGGCACATGCAGCATAACGCGCGCGACCCGAACCGCGACCACGAGCACGGCCGCATCTACCGTGTCACCTACCCCGGACGGCCGCTGGTCAAGCCGGCCAAGATCGCCGGCGCCACCGTGGCCGAGCTGCTCGAGAACCTGAAGGAACCCGAATACCGCACGCGCTACCGCACCCGTCGCGAGCTGCGCGGCCGTCCGGCCACCGAGGTGCTCCCCGCGGTCAAGGCGTGGGTCGCCCAGCTCGACCCGCAGGACCCGGCCTACGAGCACCACCTCTGCGAGGCCCTTTGGGCGACCTGGGCGCAGAACCAGCCCGACGGCGAACTCATCCGTCGCTTGCTCAAGGCCAGGCAGTTCGAGGCCCGCGCCGCGGCCGCGGATGTCGTCCGGCATGCTTTCCGTCAGTTCCCAGACCACGTCGCCCTGCTGAACCAGGCGGTGCGCGACGAGCACCCGCGCGTGCGCCTGACGGCGATCGTGGCCGCGACCTGGCTGGACAACGCCGATGGCGCCAAGGTCGCGCTCGAGGCCTTCCGCAAACCGGTCGATCGGTGGCTGGCCCCCGTCCTGCACTACGCCCTGACCTACACGCTCAAGGATGACGTGGCCGCGCTGCAGGCCGCGGGAGCGCTGGACCTCGCCGACAACCCCGCCGCGGCCGAATACCTCGCGGGCAAATCCAAGCTCGGCCAGCCGATCGCGGAGACGGGCCCGAAGCCTGTCCGCAAGCTCACCGCCGCCGAAGAGAAGGTCTACCAGCTCGGCCGCGAAGTCTACTTCCGCGACGCGCATTGCGCGACCTGTCACCAGGCCGACGGCAAGGGCATCGCCAACGTCTACCCACCCCTCCTGCGCAGCGACTGGCTCGCGGACGACGAGCGGGCGATCAAGATCGTGCTCAAGGGACTCTGGGGGCCGATCACGGTCAGCGGCCAGTCCTTCGACCCGGCCAAAGGCGTGCCGCCCATGATGGGCTTCGGCGGGATGCTCAACGATCAGGAAGCCGCCGCCGTGCTTAGCTTCGTACGCCTTTCCTTCGGCAACAGCGGCAAGGTCATCACGCCCGCGCAGGTCGCGAAGGTCCGCGCCGCCACCCAGGAACGCGTCAACTTCTACACCGCCGAGGAGATCCTCAAGGAACACCCGCTGAAGCCAGCGGCCCCGGCCAAGAAATAGGCGATCGCCCTTTGGTGACGTGAAACTTTCCGGCCGCACCCCGGCGGGAGATAGGGCCGCGCCCCCTGCGCCGCAGCGGATACGGAGAACCGGAGGAACCGGAATCGTGCCAGGCGGGTTGGCCCAAGCCAAAACCCCGCAGGACGGGAGAAGTTGTCGGGGAGCATCGTTTTTTGACACATCGGCAGGCTGACTTCGTCGTGAACCCATCCTATGGTTCCGCCCATGCAGCAACGCTTGCTATTCGCGGTCGCCTGGCTCGCCGCAACCCTCGCCGCTGGCGCCGAACGTGGGCCGACCGGCGGGTTGCCGGATACGGGCCAGACCACGCGTTACACCAAGTCGTTCGGGGAAGACTCCGACTTCACGGGGTCATCCCCTGCCTATCAGGACAACAAGGATGGCACGGTGACCGACCTCGTGACCGGCTTGGTCTGGCAGAGGGTGGACGGCGGCGAGATGACCTGGGAGAAGGCCAAGGAATACGCGAAGTCGCTGCGCCTCGCCGGCAAACAGGACTGGCGGCTGCCCAACAGCAACGAACTGCTGAGCCTCATGAACCACGGTCTCCATGGGCCGGCGATGGACACCACCGTGTTCCCGCACCTGGAAGCACGCTACTGGTGGACGGGCACGGCCAAGGTCGACGACCCGTCCAAAGTCTGGCTGGTCAACACGGGCGGCGGCATCGGCGCCCACGCGAAGACCGAAACCATCAGCGCCGGGGGCGACCGTCCCGTGCATATCCGCTGCGTCCGCGGCACCTCGCGCCTAGGCTCCGGGCCGACCCTCAAGGACAACGGCGACGGCACGGTCACCGACCAGCGCACCGGCCTGGTCTGGCAGAAGGTCGGCCCAGCCAGACGCGGCACGTGGGAGGAGGCGTTGCGCGCCTGCTCCGAACTCGACCTCGCGGGACGCAAGGACTGGCGGCTACCCAACATCAAGGAGCTGCGGTCGCTGAGCGACGATGCGCTCGCCGGGCCGTCCGCCGATCGAAAATTCCTCCCGGGGATGAACGCCGCCGCTTACTGGTCCTCCACCACTCAGTGCAACCGACCCGAGCGGGCTTGGTTCACCGATTTCACCTCGGGCTTGGTGACCTACGCCGACAAGACGACGCCGCAATGGTTCCTGGCCGTACGCGGGGGCGAGCCCACGGCTGGCTCGAGGGAAAAGACCGAGCCCGATCCGAAGACGTTGGCACCCCCGGAGAAGGCCAAAGGCGGAGGCAAGGGCAAGCCGAGGGGCGACAAGAAAGGCGGCAACTGAAGCACCTTCCCGCTTCACGCCCAGTGTCCGTAAAAAAGCTTCGGACTGCCTGGAAGCAAGGGCATGGATGCGCAGCCTCATCAAAGGGGTCAGGCCGTTCGTGCCGGAGGGCGTTAGTTTAGAGGCCCATTTTTGCCTTTTAAACTAACAGGGGGTACGACGAACGGCCTGACCCCTTTTTCGAGGAACGGCCCTAGGCACGTCTAGGGGAAACCCTTGATGACGCCCACCGGATGCCTATCCCTGAGGCACCCCCGACCATGCCTCGCCTACCGACGCTCGCCTTTTCCCTCTGCCTGCTGACCTGCCTCGGTCGGGCCGAGGAAGCCAAACCCGAGCCCACCGTCCCCGGCGTGGTCGTCACGCTCTGGCCGAAGGGCGGGATGCCCGGCCAACCGGTGGCCGGCCCTGAGCGCACCCTGCCCGCCCGCGGGGATCACGTCGTGCGGCTGACCGACGTCTCCGAACCGTCCTTCACCGTGTACAAAGCCGCGGCGACCAAGCCGACGCCCGCGGTGATCATCTGCCCCGGCGGCGGCTACGGAGGTCTGGCGTACAACAAGGAAGGCACCGAGGTCGCGGCCTGGCTCAACACCCTCGGTGTCACCGGCGTCGTCCTCAAATACCGCGTGCCCAAGAACCAGGAAGGCGCCTACCAGGACATCCAGCGGGCGATCCGGATCGTCCGCCAGCGCGCCCCCGAATGGAACCTCTCCCCCGATCGCATCGGCGCGATGGGCTTCTCCGCCGGCGGCCACCTCGCCGCGCGCCTCAGCACGCTCGGCGGCCCCGCCACCTACGCGCGGATCGACGAGGCCGACGACCAACCGCTGCGGCCGGACTTCGCGCTGCTCGTCTACCCGGCCTACCTCGACCAAGGCCTGGCGAAACTCGTCGACGCGAAGACCGCACCGACGTTCATCGCGCACGCCGAGGACGACAAGGGCTTCATCAAGGGGAGCAAGCTCTACCATGAGGCCCTCGTGACCGCCAAGGTCCCGAACGACTTCTTCCGGGTCGCCACCGGCGGCCACGGTCATGGCCTCCGCTCCGAAAAGGAGATCAAGGCCTGGCCGGAAAAAGGCGAAGCCTGGCTCCGCCGGATCGGCGTGCTGGCTCCGCGCTGACGCGCGCCGCGCCCGGTCCGGCGACGTTCAGCGCAGTTCCTCCGCGATCGCGGCGCGGTAATCAGCCAAGGCGAGGAAGTAATCGGAGACGCTGGACAGCTCGGCGAAGCGCGCCTCCAGCGCCGCCTGCTCGCGGAGCTGCAACGCCAACAGATCGCCCGCCCCCTGCCGGAAGCGCGTCTGCTCGGCCGCGACCAGGACATCGGCGAGCTCGACGTTGCGCCGGGCGAGGCCCAGCTGTTCGTGCGCGGCCTGCAAGGCGGACCAGCCGTCGCGGACCTCGACGCGGATGCGGTCGCGCACGAAGTTCAGGTCCTGGTCGAGCCGGCGGAGTTCGGCATCGGCGGCCTGCCGGCGACCCAAGGCCTCGTTTCGCTGCAGGGGCAGGCGCATCTCGAGGCCGGCCCGGGTCTCCTCGCGGCGGATATCGGTGTACGGCCCGTTCCCTTGGCTGCGGGTCACGCCCAGCGTCAGATCCAGGTTCGGCAAGGTCGCGTTGTCGGCCAGGCGCCGGTCGACCTCGACCTTCTCGCGCACGAGCCGGATGCGTCGTAGTTCCGGTCGACGTTCGATCGCCGATTCGACGACCAGGGAGTCGCCTACCCCGGCCGGGAGGGGCTCCGGCGAGAGCGCGGCGGGCAGGCGGTCGTTGGGCGGGAGGATGGGCTGGTCATCGGGCCCGCGGAGAAACAAGGACAGTTCGAGCGCGGCGGCCTCCCACCGGCGGCGAGACTGAGTGACAGTCAGCTGACGGCTCACGATGAGGCGCTCGTTGTCCGTCACCACGATCGGCGCCAGCATGCCCTTGTTGGCCTGCTCGGTCAGGCCGGCGGCGCGTTCCTCGGCGATACGGAGCTGCTCACGCGCGACCTTCTCCCGCTGACCGGCGATGACCCAGCCGTAATAGGCGCGGGTCGCCGCCCGGGAGATATCCAGCCGTTGGCGGTCCACGAAAGGATCGACCAGCCCGAGGTCCAGCCGGGCCTTGAGCAGGTCGGCCCGCGGCCGGTCGATGAAGCCGTCGCGGAGCAGGTTGAAACGCAACCCGGCCCGGAACTCGCCGTCGCGCTGCGTCCGGTCCTTATCGTAGTCCGCGAGCATGCCGCTGCTGCGGCGATACCCGGCGAAAAGATTGGCGCCCCAGAAAGGCAGCCGCTGCTCGAGGGAGACATCCCCGGTCGAGCCGTCGTAATAGCCCCGGGGCGTGACGCCGGCGCGCAAGGCGAAGCCTAGGTCGAAGGCACCCTCGCTCTGGCGGAGCCGGCCGGCGGCGATGTCCTGCTCGATCAGGGCGATGAGCAACGGGGGGTAGCGGCCCTGCACGCTGGCGAGGACCTCGGGCAGCCGCAAGGGCTCGGCCGCGCCGGCCAGGCACGTCGTCAGGAGGAGCAGGACCCAGGACCTCATTTGCGGGTCTCCTTGCCCGGCTCGTCCATGGAGACCACGGGTGGGAAGCCGTTGAGCTGACGCCAGATCTCCTTCCAGAGCGGGACCTGCTGGAGCAGCACCCAGCCGTTGGCGCGCACGCCTTGCCGGAGCCAGCGGTTGCCGGGCCACTCGACCTTGGTCGGCTTGCCGTCCTTGATCACGATGTCGGGCGAAGGGGCGACGACGACGCGGAACTTGCCCGAGGGATCGCCGGCGGCGTCGACGAACACGACCTCGCCGCCGAACGTGCCGATCGCGATGCTGGGCCAGCCCACGAACTGGATGGCCGGCCAGCCCTCGAACTGGAGACGCACCGGACTGCCGGGGATCACGGTACCGTCCGGCTTGATGATGCGGGACTGCAGCAGGGGCATGTCATTACCCTCGAGCCAGATCTCGACGAACCGGCTGTCGGTCTCGGGGATGACCACGCAGATCGGGCTGCCGGGCCGGAGGTAGGAGCCGTCGGTCGCCTGGACGGAAGGACGATGCCGTCGCGCGGCGCGCGGACCAGCTGGCGTTCGTTCTGGTTGATCTGGACGTCGATGACCCCGAGGTCGCGCTCGACCGAGGCGAGGTCGGACTGCGCCGAACCGCGCTGCGCCCGCACTCCGGCGATGGTCGCGCTGAACTCGCTCTCGGTGCGGCCCAGGGTCGCTTCGGCGGCGAGCAGCGCCGAAGCCGTGCTATCGCGCGACTGGATGGCGAGCTCGTAGTCGCGGACGGAGACGAGGCCGCCCTGCTTGAGCTCCTTGGTGCGGGTGAAGTTCAGCGCGGCGGTCTCGGCCGCGATCTTCTCGGCGACGACCCGCTGGCGGGCGGCGTCCACCGACTGGCCGCGGGCGAGCTCGAGCTGGCGGACCTGGAGGTCGAGATCCTCGATGCGCCGCGCGGTCGCGGTCCGGCGGTCGGCGAGCGAGGCGCGCTGCGACTTGAGGTTGGCGAGCAGGTTCGGGTCATTGTCCTGCAGCTCGGCGATGGCCTCGCCGGACTTGACGCGCTGCCCTTCGACGACGTGCATCTTCCGTACGAGGCCCGCGACGGGCGCCTCGACGTTGATCCGGCGATCGAGCGGGTCGAAGGCGATGACCTTGCCGGTCCCGCGCACGAACTGTTGCCACGGCAGGAACCAGATGGCGAGCAACAGGGTCACGAACCCGACGGCGGCCAGCCGCGCCAGCAGGCGGATCCGCTGGGAAGAACCGGCCAGCAACAACGCGGGGAGCTGCCCGCGCAGGGGGATAGGCGAGGAGTCGGAGCGAGGGTTCATGCCTTGGGGAGACTGAGGGTGTGGATGGTCGCGCAACGGCGGGCCAGCTGCGGGTCGCGGGTGGCGAGCAACAAGGTCCAAGGACGGCCGGGGGCCATGATCAGGTCCGCGAGGTGGGAGGTGTTCTCAGGATCCATGCCGTCGAGGAACTCGTCGATGATGAGGAGACGGGGTCGATGCAGCAACGCGCGGGCGACGAGCAGGCGGTTGCGCTGCCGGCTGGAGAGGGGCAACCCGCCGGTCACGAGACCCATCTCCAGGCCGCCCGGCATCGCGAGCAGGTCCGCCAGGAGGCCGACTTCCGCGAGCGCGGCCTGGACCTGGCCGATGGTGATGTCCGGCCGGCCGAGCCGGAGGTTCTCGAGCAGGCTCGCGGTGAGGATATCCTGCGAACGCAGGACCATGACCTGACCGCGGTACGCTTCCAGGTCCCACGAACGCAGGTCGAGTCCGTCCACGAGGATCGCGCCGGCGGTCGGCTCGCGCATGGCGGCGATGAGGTCGATGAGCGTGCTGCAACCGCTGCCCTGCGCGCCGCCGAGGGCCACGCGGCCACCCGGAGGGACCTCGAAGGTGACCTGCCGGAGGAGTTCGCGCCCGCCGGCGTAGGCGAAGCCGACGCCCCGCAGGGAGATCGCCGCCCCGCCCGGGGCGCCCGCCGGCACCTCCCCACCCTCGCGGTCGGTCTGCAGGTCGACGAGGTGGCCGAGCTTGTCCACGGCCGCCAGCGCGTCGTACCAAGCCTCGAACTGCTTGCCGAGCTTGGCCACGGAAGCCACCACGGTGCTGACGATGAGTTCGCTCGCGACGAGCTGACCAAGCGTGAGCTGCTGGCTGAGCACCAGACCGCCGCCGACGATCAGGAGGGCGGCGGTCGCGAGCACCTCGAGGGTCAGCAGGCCGATGATCTGGCGCATCAGCACCCGGAAATGCCAGCCGCGGTCGGCGAGGTAGCGGCGGGAGAGCTCATCGGCGCGCGCCGAGGCGAGCGTCAGGCCCGAGGGGCCCTTGAAAAGGCGGGGGTAACGGGCCACCTCCTCCAACCAGCCCACCGCCGCGTATTTGCTGCGCGACTCGGCCAGGCTGGACGAGATCGCGCCGCGTCCGAGCACGATGACCACCAGCGCCAGCCCGAGGAGGATGACGAGCATGTAGGCCAGCAGGAACGGATGGTAGAAGCCCAGCACGAGCAGGCCCACCACGGCGCCGACGATGATGTTGATGCCGTTGAGCAGGAGCATCGCCGAGCTCTTCTGGACGGTGACCACGTCGAGGAAGCGGTTGACCATCTCGGGCGCATGGACGCCGTCAAGGGCCTCGGTCTTCACGCGCGGCAGACGCCAGGCCATGTCGGCGGCGAGCCGCACGAAGATGCGGCGCTGGATGTGCTCCGCGACGACGTATTGCAGGCCCCGGATCACGGCCGAAAGGATGAGACAGCCGCTGAGCGCGATCGTGATGAAGATCAGCGCCTGCTGGAAGGGGGTCGACTGGGTACCGAAGGCGAGGTTGCCGACGACCCCGTTGATCGCCAAAGGCAGCGCGAGGTAAAGCAGACCGGTGACCAGGCTGAAGATGAAGATGGTCGCGATGTCGGAGACCTCGGGGCGCATCAGGCCGAACAGGCGGCTGACAGGCGTCGGGTGATGGCCGTGCGCGTCGTCGTCGCGGCCGGCCAGACCATCGGCCGGGAGCGCGGGGGAGACGAACGCGGCCTCGACCTCGGCCTGGGCGGAGGCGAGTCCGAGCCGCTGGACCAGCGCGGCGCGGCTGAGGACGTGGGTTTGCTCATCGCCGGCGAAATCTGCCACCCGCTCGCGGAACAACCCGCCTCCGACGACGACGACCCAGCCGGCGGCGGGCGTGTGGACGATCAAAGGCATCGAGGCCCGGGCCTGCCAGAGCGCCGAAGCCAAGGGTATCCGGCACACATCGGCCCGGAGGCCGGCGGCCGGCAAGGTGGCGGCGACGCGTTCCAGCGGCTCCTCGCCTTGGTGCGCCGAAAGCACCCCGGCGATTCGGACGGGATCGGCCGTGAGGCCGGCTTGCCGCGCCAGATAACCGATGAGCGAGAGTTCCGTGGCGGATTCGACCGCGGGATCCGGGGACGGCACCGACGGACCAGCCACATTCCGAGAGTCAGCCATAGGCTTTAAATCGAGGTCTCTGTCCCAAGAAGCAAACCAAAGTTCCCGATTTACGGGCACGATATTCCTGACCATTTATCTATTCCTATTGTATCCATAGAACAGCCTCCCGGCGGCGCACGAGAAGGCCGAGGTAAATCAGCGTTCACCAGACTCATCCGATGATCGGCTACGGCGGTGACGGGCGACGAAGGCCGGGGCGGCGAAGGCAAGCATCGAGCTCAGGCGCACCTTGAGGGTCACCGACTCGGACCGACCTAGGGCCGGCTACCGGCGAACCACCGAACCCGGCCTGAAAAACGCACCCACCCCACCCTTACCTCCGCTCGACCCCTCGAATCTGCCTTTGAAATAGTTCCTCCCTTGCCATTATGAGTCCCGAGCCCCTAAAAAGCCCTCGGTTCGCCGATTTGGCGCCCCGCACCCCCATCCGATTGTTACAAATGTTACGAATTCGCTACACCCTCCCCCTTCTACTGGTGGCCGCCGCCGGTCAACTCTGCGCCCAGAGCCAGTCCCCGGAGACGACCCCTCCGGTGAAGGAACAGACCCTGAAGGAGCAGTGGGAGAATCTCGGCTTAGTCTACCGGGATCCTAAGGCCAAAGGTCTCCAGGAACTCTGGCTGCTAGGTCGCTACCACGGGCATTACCACGATACCGGCGGGGCCGGCCGGAGCGACAGCGGCCTGGAAAGCCGACGCGTCCGCCTGGGCTTCCAGGCGAAGATGATCGACCGTCTCACGATCCATGCGCAGGCGATCAGCGGCAGCGACTTCGAACCCGTCTACAATGGTTTCACGGAGCTGTGGGTCCGCTGGGAATTCGACCCGGCCTGCGCGCTCACCATCGGCCAGCAGAAGCATCGGTTCACCCATGACCGCAACGTCTCGAGCCGTTACATGACCTTCATGGAACGGTCGATGTTCACCAACATGATGGGGCTGGACTACACCCCGGCGGTGACGCTCTCGGGCCGCGTCGGCAAACTCGATTATTACGCCGGAGTCTTCTCCAACACCGCTGGCATCGACATGTGGGAAGCCTTCACGGAATTGCACTCCGGCTGGTCCGGGCTGGCCGCCCTCACCTATGACCTGGGCAAGCTCGGGGGTGCCGACTCCGCCGCCTTCTACGGGAGCCTGCTGCACAGCGAGGCCCGGACGGGAGCGACCAACCTGACCCGCTTCGATGACGCGGCCTCGCGGCGCTGATCCTCACCAAAGGTCCGGCCGCGCTCGTCACCGAGGTGACCGCCGGCTTCGGCGGGACCAAGGGCGACGCCGTCGGCCTCAACCTGCAGCCCAGCCTTTTCCTGACCGACCAGCTGGAGTTGGTCAGCCGCTTCCAGCTGGCCTCCGCCAGCCACGCCGACGGTCTGCGGAGCCAGCGCCGCTACGAATCCGCGGCCGGCCTGCCCAACGGCGACCATTATCAGGCGACCTACCTGGGACTTAACTACTACCTCGCCGGGCATCGGATGAAGCTGCTCTCCGGGATCGAGCACGCCCGCATGAACCAACGGGATGTCGTCACCCTCTTCGCCGGCTTCCGCATGTTCTTCGGCCCGCACTCCAACGCGCCCTTCCCTGGCAACAAGCTCCTCAAGGGAATCTGGTAATCGACCGCGGCAGAGCGCCCCCGAGCCCACGGATGCGAACCGGGGCCCGCGGATGGCACCTTGGGAGAATGGGGCGCTTTAGATAGCATTAAGTCTATTTTTATTATTTTTAGAATAGTCTTTAATCAATAACCCATCGCCTTTTAAAGCGCGCGGTATGCCCAAGCTACTTGATCCTACGCTGCTCTTCTTCGCTTTCGGGATGGTCGCCGGTCTGGCGCGCTCCAACCTGGAGATTCCCGCGCAAGCATCGAAGATGCTCGCCCAGCTGATGCTGATTTCCTTGGGCCTGAAAGGCGGTTTCGCCTTGGCCCACTCGGGCTTCGGCCCTGAGGTGCTGGCCGGCCTCGGTTGCGCGCTCTTCCTCGCGACGGCCATCCCGGTCCTCGGCTACCTCAGCCTCCGCCGCTTCCTCCCGGTCTTCGACACCATCGGCCTCGCCGCCGGCTTCGGCTCGGTCAGCGCGGTGGCTTTCATCGCGGCCACGCAGCGGCTGGAAGACGCCGGGCTGGCCTTCGGCGGTCACCTGTCCGCCGCGATGGCGATCATGGAATCTCCGGCCATCGTGCTGGCGGTCGTGGCCGCCGGCTTCGCCCGCCGCCGCGGCGGGCAGGACGCGACCAGCGTAGGCCCTGGCAAGATCCTGCATGAGTCCCTCACCGATGGCACGCAGATGCTGTTGCTCGGCGCGATGCTCATCGGCTACCTTTCCGGCGACGCCGGCAAGGCCATGCTGCAGCCCGTGTTCCTCGACCTCTTCAAGTGCATCCTCGCGCTCTTCCTGCTCGACATGGGCCTGCTCGTGGCGCGCAACCTCGGCAAGCTCTCGCTCGACCAGAAACCGGCGCTCGTCTACGCGCTCGTGGCGCCGCTGGTCCACGCCGCGCTGGCGTTGGCCTGCTGCCGCGCCCTCGGGCTGCGCGCAGGGGACGGCGCCCTGCTCATGACCCTGGCGGCCAGCGCTTCCTTCATCGCCGTGCCCGCGGTCCTGCGGCACGCGGTGCCGGAGGCCAGCCCCACGCTCTACTTCGGACTGGCCATCGCCGTGAACTTCCCGCTGAACCTGCTGTTCGGCATCCCGCTCTGGATCGAACTGGCGCGGCGTTACCTTGCGCCGTGACCCGGCCGGCCGAAGCCCGCCCTCATCACTTCGCCGGCACGGGCGGGCGCGGGGCGGCGAGTTCCTTGAGCACCGCGGTGAAAGCGGGCTTGGGCTGGCCCTGACGATCGAAGAGCAAGGGGTGGTTCACGCGCGCCCACGGGAACTTGTTCAGCCAGCTCTGGCCGTCGTGCAGGTTCCAGAAGGACACGCGTAGGATGACGTCATCATACTGGCGGAACAAGCGGAAGAGCCGACCGTACTGCTCGGCCTGCCGGGCGAGCACCTCCGGCGGGCAGCCGTCGGCGTAGGGATTGATCTTCGCCATCTCGGCCCGGTGCTTGTTGCCGTCGGCCCACCAACGGCCGCGGGGGATGACGTCGATGTCGAGTTCGCTGACGACGGCCTTCAGGCCGAGCGCGCGCAGGGCGGCCAAGGTCTTCGCGAGCGCCTCATACGGCACGCGGTCGATCTCGTAATGCCCCTGCAGGCCGATCGCTTGGACGGGCGCGCCGCCGGCCTTCAGCTTCGCCAGCAGGCGCAGCATCTTCTCGCGCTTCCCATCGAGCTCATTGTTGTAATCGTTGTAGATGAGCAGCGCGGCCGGATCGGCGGCGTGGGCGGCCGCGAAGGCCCGCGCGATGAACTCGTCGCCCGCGGCGCGCGTCCAGCCGGATTCGCGAAGCTCGCCTTGGCCGTCATCCAGCGCCTCGTTGACCACGTCCCACGCGTGAATCCTGCCCTTGTAGCGTCCGACGACCTTGGCGACGTAGGCCTCCAGGCGGGCCAGCAGGACCTCCTTCGAGGCCGGCGCGGCACCGTCTTGGTAGAACCACGACGGCGTGCGGTCGTCCTTGGCCCAGACCAGGCAATGACCGACGACCTTGAGGTCCTTGCTGTTCGCGAAGGCCACGAACTTGTCGGCCAGGTCGAAATTCCAGCGGCCCGCCGAGGGACTGATGGCGGCGGGCTTCATGCAGTTCTCCGGGGTGACGTGGCCGAACTGGGCCGTCAGCAAAGGCCAGTCTTCGGCACGCTCCGCAATCCGGTCGGAGAGGCCGACGCCCGACGCCCAGGGCGAGGCCTGCCGCAAGGTCTGGGCGGAACCGACCACGCCGCCGGCGGACAGGAGCAAGCACAGGAGAAGTCGTCTCATCCCGCCATCAAAGCCGGTCGCACGGGCGAGTAAACCTCGGACGTACTCACTCGCCTACCTCGACCTCGGCCAGCACCGCCCGATGATCCGAGATCCAGATCTTCCGCGGGATCTCCGCGGCGGCACCGGTTTCGCCGACGACCCAGGCGTCGACCGGTCGGCACGGGCCGCCGGTGAAGATGTAGTCGATGCGGACCGCATACTGTTCCGAATACGGCCGGCGACTGGGAGTGCTCTCCGGATAGGCGGGCGTCCAGGTATCGCCGGGGAACCGGACCTCATCCGGATGCGTCGCGCGGTAGGCGTCGACCAGCCCCGCCTGCGCGAGCAGGCGCGTGGCCTTCCAATCGATCGCCGGCGTCGCCCCGCCCTGCCACCGCCGTAGCGAAGTCGCCCGCGCCGTCCAATCCAGGTGCGACGGGTGATTAAGATCGCCTGCGACGATCACCGCCGCGCCTTTCCGCAGCCAAGGCTCGACCGCCCGGCGGGTGGCCTCGGCGGCGGCGAGCGCTGGCGGGCTCGCCGCGAGCTGATCGAGCAACTCCGGCGTCAAGGCGCCCTGCTTCGAGGCCAACCGGGCGCGCTCGATCGGATCGGGCGACGGGCTCCAATGCGTCCCGAAAACCACCAGCTCGGTCATCGGCCCCGCCTTGAGGATCGCCCCGGACCACCGGTCATATGCTTCGGCGGCCGGGGACCGTCAAGCGGACGCGCGCCCAAGGTCTTGCGGACGAATAAGTCGCCGATGGCATCGTAATCCGGCAGCAAGGCGGGCAGGCGCGCGCGGCTGCCGGAGGTGGTCTCACAAAGGATGACAAGGTCCGCCTTTGTCTCGCGGATGACCTCGGCGATCGCCTCGTGCCGCGGCTTGCCTTGGAACGGGTGCCCCGCCCCCAACTCGGTCCGCGGATCGCCACCGTAGAGCACGTTGAACTCCAGGACCCGCAGCTTCACCGGCGCGCCCACGAGGGCCGTGGCGCAGGCGAGCATGGCGATCGGCCATCGAGGCACAGGCATGCGGGCGAATCTGTGCCGCGCCGTGGCCGGGTCGACCCGAATCACGCGAGGACCAGGCGGGGCCGGGTCGGCGGGGATCCGAGCTTCTCCGCGACCCATCAAAGAACTACTTGCCGGTGGCCGCGGGCGCCGGCGCCGGGATCGGCGGCTTGCTCAGCTCATACTCGCGCACCGCCTCGGCCAGGGCGGGCTTCCCCGCCTTGCCCAGTTTGCGCAGCGCGCGCAGGCGCAGGGCGTGCACCTCGGCGTAAAGCGGCTCGGCCTGCGGCACACCCTTTTTGTCGGGCAGCCAACGCGGGCCGGCGGACGCCAGTTCCTTGACGACCCCCGCGGCCCAATCGGAGACGAGCTTGGCATCCGCCTCACCGAGGACGCGCAAACGTTCGACCACCCGGTCGACGGCCGCGGCCCGCGGCTTGGCCGGCTTGACGCCGTCGGCCGCGAGCACCGCGTCATGCGCGGCCGCGAGCACCCGGGCGACGCCGTCGACCTGGAGGTCGTAACGCCCGAGCAGGTTTTCCGCGATGGCGCGTCGTAGGGCACCTTGAGCGCCTCGCGCCGGGCCAGCTCGGCACGCAAGGCGGCCCGCGCCTCGGCCAAGCCCCGGCCGGAGGCGAGCAGACGCCCGAAGACCTGACCGGCCAGGGCGTCACCGGCGAGTTTCGCCACCGTGGCGCCCCGGTCCGCCTTCGCATCGCTCTGGCCGCCGCCAAGGCTGGCGAAATCGGTGTCTGCCGAGAGACGCTTGGCGACCTCGAGCGCGGCGTTGGGCGTGAGCAAGGCCTGGTCCATCTCCGCGAGCAGGCGCGCGGCGGCGGGGCCGTCGGCGACGCCGTCGCCCAACGCCTTCCACAGCCCGAGCTCATACGGGTTGAGCGCGAGCGCCTGCCGGAGGTAACGCTCGCGACGGGCGGCGTCCGTCTGGCCGAGCGCGAACCAGCCGAGGATCCGTCCGCGGTGGAAACGCTCGAGGCCGAGATTCATGGCTTGGACGAGCGCGACGCAGTTGACGGCGCGGTTCTCGATGAAAGGGTGCAACGCCGGCACGTCGGGCCCGGTCGTGGTCACCTCGAGCCCGGCGATGCTCTGGCCGACGCCGAAGGTCCAGCGGCCCGTCTTCGGGTCGCGCCCATAGTGGACGAAGGCCCGATGCCCGGGCTGGCCGGTCCCCCGGGCCGGCTGACCGAGCGCGCGCCGGAAAGTGTCGGCCATGGTGGAGAGCCGGCCGCAGACGCCACCGTCCTCCCAGATACGCGGCAGCGAGCCGGGGTGCCAGGCGCTCGCCTTGTATTTCACCTCGGGCACGCGATCGTAATCCCAAGAGTAACGACCATACCCGATGATGCCGGCCGGCTGACCGGGAATCCGCCCCCAGTAGCGCTCCCAGATCCACTCGCACTCCCGCTCAGGCACCGAGGCCTTGAACCAGGTGAGGAGCGGCCAGGGCGCCTGCGCGGTCGGGAAGATCGGCCAAGGCTGCTTGGCCTCGGCGGGCGCGGGCGTCTCCAGCTTCGAGATCATCCACACCAGGAACTGCACGTCCGACGGCGCGAGCCGCGGCGGGTAGGTCCCGGAGGCGTGGGCCACCTGCCCCCAGAACGCGCGGTCCTTGGTCTCGGCCACGTTGACCCCGGCGGCCTGCAGCGCCGCCGCCTGCCCGGCCATCACCTGCAGGTACGAAGTCCCGCTGGTCCGCATCCAAGCGGCGACCTTGGCAACCGCGGGCGGATACTCCTGGACCGGCGTCTCGGCGTCGAGACGCAGGGCCCCGTCGCGGATCGCCACGCCGAGGAGAAGCTGGGCATACTTATCCGCCAAGGCGGGGCTCAGCGCGCGGCGCAACGTGTCAAGATTCTGCGCGCTCTGGGCCGGCATCGGGTGACGGGCGAACAACAGCCCCGCGCGGACGTCGGGATGAGCGTCGACCCACGCCCAGAATTCGGGCGTCAACGGGGCCGCCTTGCGCGCCGCCGCGTCCGCCTCGGCCACGAACGCCTTGACCGCGGGATCGGCGAAAGCGGGGAACTTGCCCGCGGCGGACGGAGCGACGACCACCGTGGGAGCGGCGGCGAGGCGGGCGGGCTCCGCCGCTGGCGCGAAACCGGCCAGGCTGGAGATAAGAAACAAGGATGCAAAACGCATGGGAACTTCAGGGAAAGGGGCGCGCTTCATTCCGCTCAAGCGGCCCCCGGACGCAAAAACGAAACCATCCCGCGGCGATGGCCGCTTCTCGACCGCCAAACCATCGTTAAAACTTATTCCGGACTTAATTCGCGGTTAAAGCGACGGAAAGGATAGGATTGGCTGCTCTCCGCTCCGGGCTTCGCCCGATGCCTGCGGCATCGCCTGTTCGCCTGACGGCTCACCGAACGAGTTCTCATCCCAGCCGGCACGCCTTTATGGTCGGACGAAAGTGGCGGAGAGGATGGGATTCGAAGGAATGCTTCTCGTCTGTATGTCGTTGTACTTCAACAACCGAGAAACTTTGCGGACAGTTTGCGGACAAGTTAACTGCCAACTCTGCTAATTCTGCTAACCGAAGATTAGTGTGCAAGCGCGATCTTCACCGCGCTTGCACATCATCATCAGTGGTCGCAGATGCAGCCGTACTCCGGGCGCTTGCACTCGCCGCAGAGCGAGGTGTTGAGCGTGACACGGAAGTTGGCGGGCTTGGCGTCGGCCTTGGCGCGGATCTGGACGACGATCGGGGCGGGCTCCTTGGCCTGCAGCGGTTCCTTGGTGATGAAGCCGTTGGCCTGAGCCTCCAGCGTGACGTCCTTACCGTCGACCTTGACGATCACGGTGCGGTCGCCACGGGCGGCCGGCTTGCCGGCCTCGTCGACGAAGGTCACGGTGGCCTTGCGGTCCTGCTGAATCAGGAAGTCGGCGCGGACGCCAGGGGCTTCCAGGGCTCGGCCGGGGCGAGGTTCGGTAGCCGGCTTGGCGGGTTCGGCGGCGACGAGCACGCCGATTGAGAACAATGACAGGAGGAGGGTTTTCATGGTTGGTTGGGTGTTGGGTTGGAAGAAGAACGGGGACGCGACTCGACCCAGTCGTAGAGGACGGGCAACAGGAGCAGCGTCAGGGCGGTGGAAGTAAAGATACCGCCGATGACGACGGTCGCCAAGGGCTGTTGCACTTCGGCGCCCGGGCCGGTCGACAGCGCCATGGGCACGAAGCCGAGCGACGCCACGAGCGCGGTCAGGAGCTTCGGGCGTAGGCGGGTCAGGGTGCCGTCCGTAACGGCCTGACGCAGCGGGACGCCGGCCTCACGGAGCTGATTGATGAAGCTGATCAGCATGATGCCGTTGAGAACGGCGATGCCCGAGACGGCGATGAAGCCGATGCCGGCAGAAATCGTGAACGGCATGCCGCGAAGCCAGAGCGCGAGCACCCCGCCGGTGGCGGCGAGCGGCACGCAGGTGAACACGAGCGCCGCCTGCCTGAAGCTGCCGAAGCCGGCGTAGATGAGGAGCAGGATCAGCCCGAGAGCCGCAGGGACGACCAAGGCGAGGCGTTCGCGGGCGCGCTGCAGGTTCTCGAACTGACCGCCGAACTCCCAGTAGACGCCGCCGACAGGCTTGACCTCGGCCTTGAGACGGGCCTCGGCCTCACGCACGAAGCCCTCGGTGTCGCGGCCGCGGACGTTGATCAGGATCGCCAGGCGTCGCCGGGCATCCTCGCGGGTGATGGTGCCGGGGCGCTCGACCAGCTTGACGTCGGCGACCTTGGAAAGCGCTACCATCGTGCCTGAACCGTCCTCCGCCGAGACCGGCAGGTCGCCGATCCGCGAGGGCGAGCTTTGCTCAGCGCCTTGCAGACGGACCACGACCTCCAGGGGGCGCCCTTGGGCGGGAATCTGACCGGCCCTCGCGCCGCCGAGGGCGGCCGAGACGATGTCATTGAGTTCCTCCGCATGCAGGTTGCGGCGGACCAGCTGGTCGCGCCTGGGAATGATGTCGACGGAGGGCAATAAGCCGGAGGCTTCGAACTCGACATCACCGCCTCCGGGAATCTTGCGCAAGACCTCGACGGCCTGCGTGGCGACGGACTCCATATCCGACAGCTCGTCCCCGAAGATCTTCAGCGAAAGGTCGGCTCGGGCGCCGGCCATGATCTCGTTGAAACGGAGTTGGATGGGTTGGGAGAACATCACGGTCTGCCCAGGCACGGTGCGTTCGAGCAGGTCGGACATCAGCTCGACGAGCCGGGCCTTGGTGATGGGCGCACCACCCTCGCGGCGCCAGGTGTCGCGAGGCCTCAGCGTGATGTAGGTGTCGGCGACATTAGGCCCCATGGGGTCGCTCGCGATCTCGGCCGTGCCGATGCGGGCGAAGATATGGTCGATCTCGGGGAACTTGGCTCGCAAGAGGGACTCGGAACGCTTCTGCAGGTCCACGGACGAACGGAGGTCGAGGCTGGAGGCGCGGACGAACTGGATCGTGATGGACCCCTCGTCGAGCTGCGGGATGAAGTCGGCGCCGAGGCGGGTGTAGCCGATCACGGCCGCCAGGGCGGCGCACGCCGAGGCCGCGACGGCGGCGGTCCGATGGGCGAAGCACCATTCGAGCATCACCGCGAAACCTGACTTGAGCCGACGGATCAAGCCGCCCTCCTCCGCGTGGCCCTCGGCGTGCAGCCAGAAGGACGCCAAGGCAGGCATGACCGTGAGAGCGACGACGGCCGAGGCGGCCAGGGCGACCACGACGGCTCCGGCCATGGGCTTGAACATCTTCCCCTCGATGCCTTCGAGGGCGAAGATCGGCACATAGACGAGCGTGATGACGGTGACGCCGAGGAACATCGGACCGGCGACCTCGCCGGCCGCGGCGGAAAGCTCGGACGTGCGCTCATCCTCCGTCAGGGGACGGCCGAGGGCGCGGACCCGCTCCTCGAGCCGTCGCAGGAAGTTCTCCACCATCACGACGGAGCCATCGACGATGAGCCCGAAGTCGATCGCGCCCAGGCTCATCAGGTTGGCGCTGGCCTTGGAGGCGGCCATGCCCGTGAGCAGGAGCAGGAAGGACAGAGGGATGGCCAGGGCGACGAGCAGCGCGGCCCGCCAATGGCCGAGCAGCAAGAGCAGCACGGCGATGACGATAAGCGCCCCCTCGAGCAGGTTGGTCTCGACCGTGCGGATGGTGGATCCGACGAGGTCGGAGCGGTCATAGAGCACGGTCAGCTTCACGCCCTCCGGCAGGTGGGCACCGATGGCAGCGAGCTTCTCCGTCGCGCGGCGCGAGACCTCGCGGGAGTTCTCGCCGGCGAGCATGATTGCGGCGCCGACGACCGCTTCGTGGCCGTCGACGGTGGCCGCGCCCATACGGGAGGCGTTGCCGATCGAGACGCCGGCGACATCGCCCACGGTCACGGCGGGACCAAGGCCGGCCGGGCGCAACGGGATGCCGGCCAAGTCCTTGGCGGTGCGGACGCGGGTGTCGGCCCGGACGGTAAAGGCCTCCCCGCCCAGCGACACAACTCCGCCGCCGGCGTTCTCGGTATTGCGGCGCACGGCCCGGAGCAGTTCCGACATGGGCACGCCGGCCTTGGCCAGCTTGGCGAGATCCGGCTCCACGAGCATCTGCCGCTCATGGCCGCCTATGACGTTGACGTCCGCCAACCCAGGTGTGGAGCGAAGGGCCGGACGCACCCGCGTGTCGTGCAGCAGGCGGAGTTCCCGGAGGCGCGTGGCCTCGTCGGCCGGCGCCTTGGCATCGGCCGAGTAGCCGATGGAGTAATAGACGATCTCGCCCAGGCCAGTGCTGATCGGCGCCATCACGGGCACGGCACCCGGCGGCAGGTTGCCGGAGGCCTGACCGATGCGCTCGGTCACGAGCTGGCGGGCGCGGAAGATGTCCGTGCCGTCCTCGAAGATCAGCGTGACCTGGGAGAGACCGACCTTGGAGAGAGAACGGAACTCCACGAGACCCGGCAGGCCCGAGAGTTCGGACTCCAGTGGGATGGTCATGCGGGACTCGATCTCGTCAGCAGCAAGGGCGGGGAGCGCGGTGTTGATCTGCACCTGCGGTCCCGTGATGTCAGGCATGGCGTCCACCGGGACGCGATAGGCCGACCAGAAGCCGAGGGCACTGAGCAGCAGGGCGCACGTCAGCACGGCGCCGCGACGGCGGATGGACCAGCGGGCGAGGGCCGCGACCATCTCAGTGTCCGTCGGCGCAGCCGACGCCCCCCTTGATCGCCTGCAGTTCGGCCGTCCAAAGGTCCCGGACGCCGGCGACGACGACGAGGTCGCCCTCCAGCACGCCGTCCGTGATCTCCGCGGTCTCGGCGGACTCAGTGCCGACCTTCACCGGGGTGCGCAACCAGCGCTGTCCGTTCGCCACGAAGATAAACACGCCCTCTGACGTCCGGAGCAAAGCCTGCCGCGGCAACACCACGCGGTCAGACTTCGTCAGCGCCTCGGCCTTGCGCAGGCCGATGAACTCGACCGCCTCCGGGGTAAGCAGCAGCCCCTGCCCCTTCTTGAATTCTGCGGCCTTGGCCGCCGGTGCGGGGCTTTCGATACCGACCGAGGTCGCGGGCTTGCCGCAACCGGCCAAGACAGCCAGGGAGCATGCGAGGATGACGTTTCTCATCGGGCGGAGACGGGATTGAAGTTCACGCCGCTCAGCTCGCGGAGACGGAAACCCGCCTCGACGGCCTGCTCCTGGATCACCAAGGCGGAGTCGACGGCCTCGAGGTAGCCCGCCTGGGCGTCCATGAAGAGCTGCAGGGAGAGAGCCCCCGCGCGGAAATGACTTTCGGCGAGCTTGGCGGCTTCGGCGAAGCGCACCGCCGGGTCGTCCTTGTGCATGCGCAGCTGATCGACCTTGGAGGCGTAGGACAGCCAGGTCTGGCCGAGGTCCTTCTCGACGTCGCGCCAGGCCGCGGCGATGGCCGCCTTCGACTGCCGCTTGCGTTCGTTGGCCGCGCGCTCGGCGGAACCGGAACGGCCGCTCACAGGCAGCGGGATGTCGAAGCGCAGGCCGACGATGGTCTCGCGCCCGCCCACGCGGTCCTGCAAGACATAAGGTCCGGCCGTGAAGCCCGGGACGCTGTTCGAACGCGCGAGATCGGACTGCAGGCTGAGCTGCTCGGACTCGAGCACCTGCATCCGGTAGGAGAAGTTGCCATCCCGCGCGGAAGCGAGGAACTCGTCGAGCCTGGGGGCGTCCTTGAGCGCGAGCACCGGCGCCTTGACGACGAGCGGGGCGAGCGAAGGCGCGCCGCGCAACTGGTTCATCTCCAGCAAGGCCTGCTGCAGCGCCAAGCGCGCCTCCTCGGATCGGCGGCGCGCGACGACTTCGGCGGCCTCGACCGATCGCAGCTCAATGGTCGGGGCGGGGCCGGACGGGTCGCGACCGACCAAGGCCTTGCGCAGGCCGGCGAAACGTTCGGCGACCTCCTCGCAGGCCTGGGCACGGACCTGGGCGCGGGAAAGACGATAAGCCAGCACCGTGGCCTTGGCCTCGAGCGCCTGCTCGAAGCGCCCCAGCCCGAGCTTGGCGATCTCGACCTGATGGTCCGCGATCGCGCGGCGAAAGCGCAGGCGTTCGGCCACTCGAAGGTCTGACTCAGCGATGCCGTCCAGACCTGACCTTCGTCAAGGAAGGCGCCGCCCGCATCGCGCAGGCGCTTACGGCCGACCTCGACCGAGAGGACAGGGTCTGGGTTGGAGGATGCCGAAGAGCCTGCCTCGCGCTCAGCGGCCAGCGCGGCGATGTAGGCCTGATGCTCGGGGTTGGACTCGACGGCTTGGCGGACGAGGTCGGCGACCTCGACCGGAAACGGGATTGGGTTCGGCTCCGCGGACGATCAGCGGGGCCAGAGGAAGAAGATGGAGATACGGGAAAGGGTCATGAGTTTGGATGCATGCGGGCGCAGGCCAGGGTGCCCCCTTGGCGACGTGGTGTTTGATACGGCACGCCCCGCGTCCGTCGCGGACGCGAAGAGACGGGCGGCTTAGGCCACCGTATGAACCAGCCTCAGATACGCAGGCACAACGACCCAGCCCTCAAGGCCGGGGGGCGACAGGCAAACGAAAGAGCAATGAAAATGGGCGGTCCGTCTCGACGGGAGATTGTTCGCCATAGGCGAAACCGGAGTCAACAAGGGAGCACTCACCAAGACATTGGCGAGCGGGAGCAAGACTTCCGGCGAGTCAGCAAGCGCGACCGAATTCGAAGGCACCAAGCAATCCGAACAATCATCGGGCTGGGCGCAGGCTTGGCCGGCATGCTCGCAATCGGCCGAGACATCGTCGCAGGCACAATGATCGGCCGCGAGGACACCGACCGTCGCCCACAATAGCAGGGCGAGGCAGGCGAAGAGTCTGGAACGGGCGACAAGCACTGCCTTCAGATTTCGTGCGGCCTGACCGAAGTCAAGCGAGGCACGGCCTTTGGGGCGCGCAATCGCGGAGGGGGTACCCGTTGGTCATAGTTCTTGGTCATACTTGGACCGGCACACCCGATCTTTTGGTAGAGTTTATGGTAACGTCGGATGGCCAGCGGCTCACCGATACCCTCGCAATAAGCATTTTATGCAGAAAAACGGGGGAAGTCCGTCATTCGGACATCCCGCGCTAAAGTGGCGGAGAGGATGGGATTCGAACCCACGATACCCTTTTGGGGTATACCCATTTAGCAAACGGGCGCTTTCGGCCACTCAGCCACCTCTCCAGGTCCTCTGTTGATTCAGGGGATGGGCTTGATAGGCGGGGTCGGCGACGAGGTCAAGGCACGAGGAGGCCCTCGCCGCAGGCCCGCAAACAGGGGCTCCGCTCCGCGGGCTCAGTCGAACGAGGGGACCTTGAGCGTGGCGCCGCCCTGCAGGGCGGATTGGTGCGCGATCATGCCGGGGGCGGTGTAGGCGACGGCGGCGTACACATCGACGAGGGGCTTGCGGCCTTTGACGAGGGAGTCGACGAACTCGTGCGTGATGAAGCAGTGCGAGCCTTCGTGGCCGCTGTCGTGGCGCAGGGGTTCGGGCAGCAGGTCGGTCTTCCACCAGGCGGGCGCGGCGTAGCGCTCGACGACCTGAGCGGAGCGCGAGAAGCCGCCGCTGTCCTTCTCGGTCGTGGCCTTGGCGCGCACAGACGACGGGGCCGCCGAGGCCGGCGGGGTCGGCGTGGTAGAAGCTCAGGCGGTCGCCGTAATAGCGGGCGCGTTCCCCGCCCTTCTGCGCGCCGCGCCACCAGACGGCGACGCGCATGGAATTGCCCCGGTCGGTGCGGAAGAGCGCGGTCTCGTTCCAGAAGGGGTTCTGGTAAGCGTTGTCCTTGAGGATGGGATCGTCATCACCCCAGCCATGGCAGGAGACCTCGACGAGCCGCTCGCCGGTGATGCCGAGGAGGTGGCGGTGCAGTGGGTCGGGTAATGCATCGGCGGGAGGCCGTGCCGCCAGGTGCGCCGGCCGTTCTCGAAGTAGAGCGACTCGAGCCCGGGGTGATGATACTCGGACTCGACGTGGAAGAAGCCGGCCGAACGCGCCCCTTCCTGGTAGAACTTGCGGGCCGAGATCGTGAGCTGCTGCCAGCCAGCTGGTCTCGCCCATCATGTAGGTCAGGCCCGCCTGCCTTGACGGCGCCGACGAGCTGGGCGCATTCGTCGAGGGTCATCGCGGCGGGGACAGCGCTGAGGGACGTGCTTGCCGGCGGCGAGGCAGAGCAAGGTGTGGCGGACGTGGTCCGGGCGGGGTGGGCGAGGAAGACCGCCTCGACCTTCGGGTCCTTGAGGAGTTTCCTCGAGCGATGGGTAGGCCTTGGCGCAGCGGTAGGGTCTTCTGCAGGGCCGCGCGGCGATCCGCGCGGAGGTCGCTTCACCGCCTCCACGACGCAATCCGGATGCTAATGGAATGGAAGGTCGCGCCGAAGCGGCCGCCGACGATGCCGACGCGGACTTGCGCGCTCGGTGGTGAACGGGACCTGGGCAGGCAGCGCGAGGGCGCCCAGCGCGCCAAGGGAGAGATTCCGCACGAATTGTCGACGGGTGGTCATGGGTCGGGGTGAGTCTGTATTAGGCGTTCGCGGCTTGGATTTCGACCTGATTTTCGCGAGGACGGAGGGAGGACCCCCAAGGTGGTCCAGGGGTCACACCCCTGGTGCCGGACCCTAGGGGCAGACGGTGGCGGCGGCCACCGACCCCGCCTCCAAAGACGCATGCACCTCCTCTACGTCGATGAAAGCGGCGATACCGGCCGGAACAACCCAGTGAACCATACTTTCGTCCTGTGCGGCTTGCTGGTCCACCACGCCGACTGGCACGTCGCGCAAGGGGCCTTGGAGGAGATGCGACCGACTGTTCGCCGAAAGGGGCGTGACTTGCATCGTGAAAGGGAAAGGGGGCGCTTTCGCGCCCCCCTAGGAGGAATCTCGGCGGGTCTTAGCCGCCTACACACCTGAGAGGAAGCTGGCATGCCCAGGGATGAGGGCAAGGGGAATAGAATAAGGGGAAATGCCCAGGAAGGAGATGGGGATGAAGCAATGAGTACAGATAATGGAGTACGGAGTGCGGATAGAGCCAAGGGTCATAGGAGGTAGGGCTGACGTCAACAGGGGGTCAGGCACATCATCGCTGCGCGAGATGAAGCCAGACCCCCTGTTTCGGCCGCGGACCAGCGGGGACGCTGGTCCCTACCGAGAGACAGCGATGCGCGGGTCAGCATCAGGGAAAGGGTCAGAAGAAGCTGTCGGAAATTAAGGCCCCGGCCGTAGCCCTTGCCTCATCCTCAGGTGGAGAGCCCTAAGCCAGACCGGTTGATGGAGCCCCGGATGTGTCGTGAATAAAAAGCATGCGGATGGTTTATATCGACGAAAGCGGCGACCATGGGCCTCGGAATGACGAATACCCCATCTTCGTCATCGTGGCCTGTGTCTTTGAAAGCGAAGATTACATCGATCACTTCGTCCCGGCGTTGCTCAGGCTTAAGCTAAAACACTGGGGACACGAGTTGGCGATCCTGCACGAGCGGGAGATCCGCAAACCACAAGGCGACTTCAACTTCCTGCTTAATCCTAATAAAAGGGCGGCATTCCTGACTGACCTAGCGCGGCTCGTCAGGGAGTCCAAAGCCCGCGTCCATGCGGTGGTCTGGGATAAGCGCATCCATGCAAATCGCTTCTCCTATGGTGAATGCCTCCGGCGACTCCTCGACGAGTTATCTCCTGACCATGGCGACTCCAACGCCACCGCACCCATCATCGTGGAATCAAGAGGCGCCGAGGAAAACAGGCGGACGCTGCAAGCTTTGGGCGAGATCAAGACCTGCATGGCCCAGATGGTACGTTTTACCGAAAAAGCAGCCAACGTTCCGGGCCTGCAACTGGCGGACCTATGCGCACGACCGATTGGCATAAAAATCCTGCGGCCCGACGCAAAGAACCGGGCCTTCGACGAAAGCGTCAGCCTGCTTTTGCAAGCCCGAGACTCGGCAATGCCAGCATCGGGCGCGATCATCACTCTCTAAAAAGGAACGCGGGTCGGCGAACCGACCCGCGTCGAACGGACATTTCCATTCCTTACGCTCCTTTTTGAAGCGATAATAAGAGTAGGCAACCTAAACCATTTGAGGTTATCACCCGGGTTTCGGGGCATCGGGGAGGAGCTGAGAGTACAGATTACGGATAATGGATTAAAGGAGGGAGGCAGCGGACAGAAGGTTAAGCGCACCCACTAACTATCCAACTCCCCTGGCCATCAGTAATCTGTACTCTGTAATCTGTACCCGATCTTGCCGGCGGGCCAGCTCACCTCCCCCTACTCCCCATAATGAGTCCAGAGGCGCAGGACACGCACGGTCTTACGGTCCTTGAAGACTTCGTAGACGAGGCGATGCTGCAGGCTGAGTCGACGCTAGGGCAACACGCGGTGCTGCCCCTACCGAGAAGACAGGGGCAACAAAAAGGCCGGATGGCTTGGCCTCCGGCCGAAAGGATCCGACGGGTTACCGGACGATGGGTCAATCAAACCCAGGCCAGCCACCCCACCCTCACAGCGTCATCAGGAAGTCGGCGAGCTGCTTCTTCTGGGCAGGGGTGAGCTTGAGGTAGCGATCCCGGGAGACCTTGGCTTCGCCGTCGTGGGCGGCGATGGCGGCATCCACGTTAGGCGCGCGGCCATCATGCAGGTAGGGCGCGCTGGCACGCAGGCCCCACAAGGGCGCGGTGCGCATCTCGCGCGGGCCGGCCGGAGCCTGGACGATCCCATCACCGAGCGAGCCCATGTCATGCAGGAGCAGGTCGGAGTAGAGACGCACTTCCTTGCGGTCGAAGGCCGGGTCCGTGTTGGGGCCGGTCAGCAGGCTCGGGACATGGCAGGCGACGCAACCCGCGCTCGCGAAGAGCTGCTTGCCGGCATTGGAGGAGGCCGTCGCGGGCGCCTGGGGAGGCGGGCCCAGCAACTTCATGAAGTTCGCCACCTTCTCGAAGTCGGCCAGGCCGGTCGCCGGGGCGTCCTCGGGATCCTGGATGAAGTCAGACTTCGCCAGCTTGGCGGCGTCGCCGTTCGGGGCGTTCTCCTTGGGGAAGTAGCGATTGGTCACGCCCATCTCATTGGCGTAGGCATCGGCCGCGAAACCGAGGACCGTGGCCTGCTGGGCCTTCCAGCCGAAACGACCGACGCGGGTCTGGCCGCTCACGACATCGGTGACCATGGCCGCCTTGCCCGTCACGCCGTCGACCGGCTGCTTGCGGACGTTGGCGAGGATCGCGGCGTCGGGGATGGCCTCCATCAGGCCGAGACCGAAGACCGGGGTCGAATTACGCCGCACCACGAGGTTGGCCTCGCGCGGCACGAACTCGCGCGCAGCCGGCAGGATGGATTGGTCCTGCAGGAGCGAGCCGCCGAGGGCGTCGAGGGAATCGAAGCCGGTCGCGGTCACGCGACCGAAGCGGGTGACGTTGCGCGGGCTGGCGCCACCGACGGCACCGCCATTGTGGCAGGCGACGCAGGAGCTCTCGTTGAAGATCGGGCCCAGGCCGCCTTCGACATCCTCGGTCTTCTCGAAGTCGGCCTTGCCGTCGACGAAGAGCTCCAGCTGCGCGGTCGTGAGACCGGGCAACGGGTCGCCGAAGAGCGGCTTGGCCGGGTTCATGCGCGGCATGGGCGGCTTGATCAGCACGTGCGGACGCAAGGCCGGCTGCTTGGCGGGCGCGAGGAGCGCGGAGTCATCGACGACGGGCTTGACCGGCGCGGGTGCCGGCGCGGGTGCGGGCTTGATCGCGGAAGGAGCGGGCGCGGCCATCGGCGCGTTCATCGGTGCGGGCTTGCTCGCACCGGGCGGGGGCGGCGGCGGATTGACAGCGGAGACCTGCGAGGCCGCCGCGACGAGGGCGAGGGTTCCGATCAGACGGGCGTTGATCATGGTGGTTTTGGGGTGGGGTTGGCGGAATGCCGCAGGCGCTTTCCACATCCCTGATTAAAGCCGATTTCACGGCCGTGTTAAGCCCGCTAAAGTTACTTTTAGATGAACGAAATCTGAAGGGAGTGTTAAGGGGAGATTAAGATTGGCTGGCATGCTGGCCAGTGGGCATGGGGGCAAGGGGCGGGACAGTTGATCGATTGATTGGTTGATCGGTTGGCCGGAGGAGGCAGGAGAAGAGAACGGAGTGCTGGGTCGAGTGCTGAGTCGATGTCTGAATCGATGAGAATACAGAGAAACACGGACCAGCGGGGACGCTGGTCCCTACCTGCAGAGGCAGTTAGGGCAGCACGCGGTGCTGCCCCTACCCGCGCGCGGGGCGCGCAAGGTCAGAGGCCATAGGTACGCGTCGACTCAGCACTCGAGGCAGTACTCTGCACTCCGTACTCTGTACTCCGCACTCTTTACTCAATCCAGCCAGCTTGCCCACTTGCCAGCCGGCCAGCTTGTTATCGTCGCTACCTTACCTCGCGATATCCCCGCGGCCGATCACGGTGATACCGTGGGTGGCGAGGACGGAGGCGGCAAGTTCCTGGGCTTCGGTGCGCACGACGAGGCCGTAGCGGCCGTTCGGACGGAAGAGGAACGGGTAGACGTAATGGATGTTGATCTCGGCCTTGAGGAGGATCGAGGTGACGTCCTTGAGCTGCGACTCCGACTGTAGTTCGATCGCGACGACCGGGACGTCGTCGTGGGCGAAGTTATGCTCGTTGAGCACGGCTTCGGCGCGCTCGGGGTAGTCGACGACGATGCGGATGATCGTGGAGTCGGTGGTGTCCACCAGGCAGAGCGCCATGATGTGGACGTCGGCCGAACCCAGGGATTGGACGAGCTCGTTGAGACGCCCGACCTTGTTCTCGACGAAGATGGAGAACTGCCGAACCGGTCCGTGGTCGGGTTCTCTGGTGGTTTCTGAGCCCATCGAAGCAACTATGACGAAGGAAAGCCCGTTCGCCAGCCCGATTTCATTTGATTAACAGGGGTGCGGGCGAAGATTCGCCAGCATGTCCGCGCTGTTCGCCGCCCTCGTCCTCGCCCAAGCCCCCACCCGATTGCCCGAGACGGTCGTCGTCGAGACGCGCCACCCTGCCCCGCTCGAGGAAGCCTCGCCCTCCGTCAGCCGGGTCATCGTGGCCGAAGCCACGGACAGCGGGCTGACGACCCTGGCCGGCGCGCTGGCGACCACCCCGGGCCTGTATGCCACGGAGCAGACGGGCGAAGGATCGCAGGCCTCGGTCTTCATCCGCGGCACCAATTCCTCGCAAAGCGCCCTGTTGCTCGACGGTCGCCGGCTCCCGCCGGGCTTCTCGGGCTCCTACGAGATCGGGCGCTACCGGTTGTTCGGGCTGCGCTCGGTCGAGATTCTGCGCGGTCCGTCGTCCTCGCTCTACGGCGCCAACGCCCTCGGCGGTGTGGTGGACCTCCGGCTCGCCGACCCGCTGACGGATGCCCGGGGAGGCTCCTGGCAGGTCGAAGGCGGTTCCTATGGCCGCGCGATGATCGGGCTCACGTGGCTGACCAACGACGCCCAAGGCACGACGGCAGCCCGTTCGGGCACGTCCGTCGCGCTCACCAGCACCCACGACGACGGCTGGCGCGTCAACGGCGCCCGCGACGCCACCAACGCGCTGGTCAAATCCGCCTGGCGACTCTCCCCTCACCTGGTGCTGGAATTGATCGGCTCGGCGGACCTCGCCAAGGCTGGGCTCCCCGGCCAATCCGCCACCGCCCCGGCCGCAGGCGACCCCAACGACTGGCAGAAGGACTCCGGCTGGATGCTCTCGCCCGGCCTACGCTTCCAGGACGACCAAGTCACCGCGGTCGCCTTCTGGTCGCGCGGCGGCTCCGCGGTCACGAGCCTGGTCGATGGCACCAACTTCTTCGGTCCCTTCGCCTACCATCAGCGCTTCCTGCTTGATCGCGACGAACTCACGGCCTTCGCGGACTGGAAACTGCGCCCGGACCTGACCGTCGGCGTCGGCGCGACCTACGAGCGTACGGACTTCGACCAGCTGGCGTTGGACGGAGTGTCCACGGCCTGGAGCGACACGCACGAGACCCTCGGGGTCTGGACGCGCGCTGATTGGCGGGCATCCGCGGCCGACCGCTTCCGCGCGGCGTGGCGACGCAACGAGCACACCGATTTCGCGGGCAAGACGACGGCGGAGTTCAGTTACGCCCGGCGACTCGGCAAGGAACTCATGGCGGAAGCCAAGATCGCCTCGGCCTACCGTGCGCCCGCGGCCAACGACCTCGCCTACGGCACCTCCGGCAACCGGGCGCTGAGTCCGGAATCCAACACCGGCGGCGAGCTCGGCCTGCGCTACGAGAGCCGTATCCCGGGCGAATTCTCGGCGACGCTGGCGGTCTTCCGCAACGAGCTGACCGACCTGATCGACTACGATCCGGCCGACTTCTACAAGACCTTCAACATCGCGAAGGCGCGCACGCAAGGGATCGAGCTGGGCGCGACCGGCCGGCCGGTCAAAGGCCTGCGTCTCTTCGGCGCGGCCACCCTGCTCGACACCGAGGTGCTCTCGCCGGATTACCAAGGCGTGGCCGCGACGGGGCAGACGCTGCTGCGTCGGCCGCGGCTCACCTTGAACGCCGGGGCCGAGGTGACTCCCAGCGACGACTGGACGTTTGGCGGGGCGGTGACGCTGCTGCGCGACCGCGTCGATTACGATTGGAACCTCGGCCAGCGCGTAGATCTGCCGGACGCCGCCTATGTACGCCTGTGGGTCCGCTACGCCCTGGACGCGCGCAGCGAGCTATCGTTGCGCGTCGAGAACCTCTTCGGTGAGGACGCCCCGCCCGCCGGCATCGGCTTCGGTGCCCAGCCCCGGTCGGCGTACGTCGGTTTCACGAGGAGGTTTTAACTTTGGTTGATGGGTTGATCAGTTGATCAGTTGGCCGGAGCGGGAGGCAGGAGAAGAGTGCGAGTGCAGGGTCGAGTGCAGAGTCGATGATTGGGTCGATGATTGGGTCGAGGGCAGAGTCGAGTGTTGGGTCGATGGGGATACAGAGAGACACGGACCAGCAGGGACGCTGGTCCCTACCTGCGCGCGGAGCGCGCATTGTCAGTGGCTACAGGTACGCATCGACTCAGCACTCTGTACTCCGCACTCCTACTCTGTACTCTGTACTCCGCACTCTGTACTCAATCTGGCCAGCGTGCCCACTGACCAGCCGGCCAGCTCTGAATCCCTCCTCCCTCCTTCACGCCCGTTAAACGCCATATGTTTGGGTTGGATTGGGGAAAGGGACGGTTCAGAAAAGAAGCCACTCCGATGCGCCCCTGCTTCCGCCTCCTCGCGACCGCCCTCGCCCTGCCCTGCCTGCTGCTCTCCGCCGTCGCCAACGAGGTCGGCCTCGAGTCCGCCGGTCCGACGCGTTTTGGCGCGCGCTTCAGCGAGGACGGCGGCAAGCGCATCGCCACCTTCAACGGCGACAAGGGCCTGATGGCCTGCTTCACCTTCGCGGCCGACGGCAACGTCGCGGTCGCCGTCCAGGTCAAGCTGGCCAAGGGCGCGAAGACCGGCTTCAAGGGCCGCCTCGCCGGCAAGGACCTCACCGGCTCGGTCGAGGGCAACGGCGAAGCCCAGTGGGTCGCGCTCGGCACCGCCAAGGTCGCGGCCGGCGTGCCGACCTTCCTCAACCTCGAGGCTGTCGAGCGTAAGGGCACCGTCATCGTCACCGGCTTCAAGTTCGACCAGGAAGCCGTCGCCACGCCCGTCGCGCACTTCAAGACCGCCTACGCCGAGGGCAAGGAAGTCACGCTCGGCGACCGCGGCAACGTCGGCGCCGCCACCTTCAAGGGTGCGGGCCTCCTGCTCGTCCCCATCGTCGTCGAGCAGGCCGGCGACGTCACCTTCGCCGCGCGCTTCAACCTCGCGGCCGGCGCCAAGCGCGCGCTGCAGATCACCGCGACCGATGACCTGGAAGCGGTGCGTACCCGCGCCGCGGTGACCGACCTCGCCCTGACCGGCGCCGGCAAGCTCGCGTCCTCGGCCGACTTCACCCTCTCCTTCCCGAAGGCCGGCACCTACCTGATCGCGCTGGCCAGCAAGGCCGACGGCGAGGCGCCGCTGACCGTCAACGGCCTGCTGCTCCGCAAGGGCACCAACGCCAACCTCTGGTCCCTGCCCAACGGCAACGCCCAGTCCGTGCACTACGGCTACCCCGTGCCGAAGGGCGAGACCGCCCTCTGGGCCTACGCCGAGGCGAAGTCGGCCCCGGGTCCCGCCGCGACCTACAACTGCGTGCTCGGTTTCGGCCAAGGCTACTTCGGCTTCCAGCGCCGCGCGCTCGGCACGAACCCCGACGACCGCTGGTTCATCTACTCGCTCTGGGATTCCGGCTACGTGAAGAACGCCGTGAAGAAAGAAGGCGCCGACTCCGAGGAGCTGAAGAATTCGATCGTGCGGATGCTGGCCAAGGGCGACGACGTGAAGGCGTACGCGTTCGACCACGAGGGCTCCGGCGGCCATAGCCATTGGGAATACCCTTGGAAGGACAACGAGACGTACGCGTTCCTGCTGGGCGTGAAGCCCGACGGCACGGGCGCGATCTTCTCGACCTATGTGCGCGTCGACGGCGGCCAGTGGAAGTTCCTGACCTCCTTCCGCCGCCCGAACACCAAGGCGAAACTCGATGGTCTCTATTCCTTCGTGGAGGATTGGTCCGGCAGCGCCGGCCAGCAGAAGCGCGTCTGCCACTACTCCAACCTCTGGATCCGCAACACCGAGGGCAAGTGGCTCCAGCTGCGCGAAGCCAAGTCCAGCGCCACCGCCGAACTCGGCCGGTCCGATTTCGACCATTACGTGGAAGGCAACGGCGTCGTCCTCAGCACCGGCGGCTACGGAGCGCCCAAGGGCAAGCGCGGCGTGATGCTGCAGATCCCGGAGAGCAAGAACCCGCCCCAGGTGGACGTGGACAAGCTGCCGGGGAAGTAGGGGCGCGAAAGAGTACGGAGTACCGAGTACAGAGTGCGGAGTTCCGAACAAAGCATGAGCCAGAAGGCCGAATGCCTCCTTAGACCCTAGACTCCCGCGGCAGTCCGTACTCCGTCATCCGTAATCAGCACTCAATCGAACGCTGGTCCCTGCCGACGCGAACTAAGTTCGCGAGCGGTTAGGGGATGGCGGTAAGCGGCTGGGCTGCATTAAGGTTCAGGGGAAGGAGCAGGGTCAGGGGAAGGAGAGACTCGGACCAGCGGGGACGCTGGTCCCTACCGAGAGGCAGGAGGCATCAGGGTCAGGAAGGGTCTTGCCCTGTCCCTGTCATCACCTCTTAACCAAAATACTCCACCCCGCCTCGGAAGAGGGGCTGGTGCTTGTGGCCGGGGAGGTTCTTGGCGACGTTCGCGCCGACGCGTTCGGAGTGGCCCATCTTGCCGAGGACACGACCGCACGGGCTGGTGATGCCTTCGATGGCCTCGACGGAGCCGTTGGGGTTGAACTCGATGCGGTGCGAGGGCGCGCCGGCGGGATCGCAGTACTGGAAGGCGACCTGGCCGTTCTTCGCAAGCTCCGCGAGGACGGCGGGCGAGGCGGTGAAGCGGCCTTCGCCGTGCGAGAGCGGGATGTTGTGCACCTCGCCGACCTCCATGCGCGCGAGCCAGGGCGACTTGACCGAGGCGACGCGGGTATGGGCGTAGCGCGAGATATGGCGGGCGATGCGGTTATGGAAGAGCGTCGGCGCGGCGGCGTCGACGTCGCGGATCTCGCCGAAGGGCACGAGGCCGGTCTTGATGAGGGCCTGGAAGCCGTTGCAGATGCCGAGGACGAGGCCGTCGCGATTCTTCAGCAGGTCCATGACGGCGTCGCGGACGATGGGCGCCTTGATGACGGCCGCGATGAATTTGCCGGAGCCGTCCGGCTCGTCGCCGGCGGAGAAACCACCGGGGATCATGAGGATCTGCGAGCGGCCAAGGGCGGCGGCGAGGGCTTGGAGCGACTCGCCGAGGCCGGCGGCGTCGAGGTTGCGCAGGACGAGGATCTCGGGCTCGGCGCCGGCGAGGCGGAACGCGCGGGCGGTGTCGTACTCGCAATTGCTGCCGGGGAAGACCGGGATGAGCACGCGCGGCTTGGCCACGCGGACCTTGGGCTTGAGGCCGGAGCGGACCGTGAAGGAAAGCGGGGCGGGCACGCCGGCCGGCTCGGAAGCCTTGGTCGCGAAGACGGATTCGAGCACGCTTTCGTGGGCGGCGAGGAGGTCGTCGAGCGCGATCGTCACGCCCGGCCACGCGAGCGCAGGGGCGGCGGTGGTCTGGCCGAGCACGCGGTGCGGCAGCGCCCCGAGGTCGGCCGCGGACGCCACCTCCAGCACGAGCGAGCCGTAAGCAGGGAGCAGGAAATCGGCGGAGGGCGCAGCGGCGAGGGCGACGCCGATGCGGTTGCCGAAGGCCATGCGGGCGAGCGCATGCCCCACCCCGCCCTGACGGACGGCGGCGGCGGCGCGGACCTTGCCGGCCTTGACCAACGCGTGCACGGCGACGAGACGCTCGCGGGCGAGCTTGAGGTCGGGAAGCAACGCCGCGGTGCGCGGGACGTCCACGACGACGACGGTCGAGCCGGCCTGCTTGAACTCGGCGGAGACGACCTGGCTGGCCTTGCCCGGGACGATCGCGAAGGAGACGAGGGTCGGCGGGACGTCGAGGTCCTTGAAGGAACCCGACATCGAGTCCTTGCCGCCGATGGCGGCGGTGCCGAACTCGAGCTGAGCCTCGAGGGCGCCGAGCAGGGCGACGAGCGGCTTGCCCCAGCGCTTGGGGTCGGTGCCGAGCTTCTCGAAGTATTCCTGGAGGGTCAGGCGGGCCCGGGCAGGATCGCCGCCGGCGGCCGTCAGGCGGGCCAGGGATTCGACGACCGCGCAGACGGCGCCATGGCCGGGGGACCACTGGGCGACCACCGGGTTAAACCCGTAGGCCATGATGGTGCAGGCATCGGTTTCCCCGCCCAAAACGGGCAATTTGGCCGCCATGGCCTCCTGGGGGGTGGTCTGGGTGGCCCCGCCGAAGGGGTGGAGGACCGTGTTAGCCCCGATAGAGGCGTCAAAACGCTCCACCAAGCCCCGCTGGGAGGCGTTGGGGAGGTCGGACAGGGCTTTCCTCAGGTCGGCGGCCGAAACGGCCTGGGCGGGCGCCTGGAAGGGGGATTGGGCGGCCTCCGGGGCGGCGACCGAGGCGGTGGCCGACTGGGTGACCCCGTTGGTGTCCAGGAAGTCGCGGGCGATGTCGACGACCCGCTGGCCGCGCCACTCCATGATCAGGCGGCCGGAGTCGGTGACGTCGGCCACGGGGACGGCCTCGAGGTTCTCGCGGCGGGCGGCGGCGAGGAACGCCGGGACATCCTTGGGATGCAGCACGACGGCCATGCGCTCCTGGGATTCGGACAAGGCGATCTCCGTGCCGTCGAGACCGTCGTACTTCAGCGGCACGCGGTCGAGGTGGACGTGGAGCGACGGGGCGAGCTCGCCGATCGCGACGGACACGCCGCCGGCGCCGAAGTCATTGCAACGCTTGATCAGCGCGCTCACGGACTCATCCCGGAAGAGGCGCTGGAGCTTGCGCTCGGTCGGCGCGTCGCCCTTCTGCACCTCGGCGGAATTCTGGAGCGCGGTCTCGGTGTGCTCCTTCGACGAACCCGTCGCGCCACCCACGCCGTCGCGGCCCGTGCGGCCGCCGACGAGCACGATGACGTCGCCCGGCGCCGGGGCCTCGCGGCGCACGCAGCGGCGCGGGCCGGCGGCGACGACCGCGCCGATCTCCATGCGCTTGGCGACGTAGCCGGGGTGGTAGTGCTCGGACACCAGGCCGGTCGCGAGGCCGATCTGGTTGCCGTAGGAGGAATAGCCGGCGGCCGCGCCCGTGGTGATCTTGCGCTGCGGGAGCTTGCCCGGCAGCGTACGGTCGTAAGGGGTCAGGGGATCGGCCGCGCCGGTGACGCGCATCGCCTGGTACACGTAGGAACGGCCCGACAGCGGGTCGCGGATCGCGCCGCCGAGGCAGGTCGCGGCGCCGCCGAACGGCTCGATCTCGGTCGGGTGGTTGTGCGTCTCGTTCTTGAACATCACCAGCCACTCCTCGGTGCGCCCGTCGATGTCGACCGGCACCACGATGGAGGCGGCGTTCACCTCCTCGGAGTCTTCCATGTCATCCAGCGCGCCCGTGCGCTTCAGCTCGCGGCCCGCGATCGTCGCGATATCCATCAGGCAGACCGGCTTGCCCTGGCGGTTGAGGCCGAGGCGCACGCGCTGGTAGCGCTCCCACGCGGCCTTGAACGGGGCCAGCAGGGGCGAGTCGGCGAACTCGACGGACTTCAGCTCGGCGAGGAACGTCGTGTGGCGGCAATGGTCGGACCAATACGTGTCCAGCAGCTTGATCTCGGTGAGCGTCGGCTCGCGGCGGGCGTGGTCGCGGAAGTGCGCCTGGCAGAACAGCAGGTCGGCGTCGGACATCGCCAGGCCCAGTTCCTTGCGGAGGGCGGCCAGCTCGGCGGCGGACTTCGTGAGGAAACCCGGCAGCGACGCGACGGGCTTCGGCACGGGGGCCGCGCGGCGCAGGGACGTCGGCGCGGCGAGGTCGGCCTCGCGCGAATCCACCGGGTTGATCAGGTAGGCCTTCACGCGGGCGAGGTCGGCCGGGGTGAGATCTGCGTTCACGACGTAGATGCGGGCGGCGGCCACCACGGGGCGCTCCCCTCCCCCGACGATCTGGAGGCACTGGGCGGCGGAGTCGGCGCGCTGGTCGAACTGACCGGGAAGGAACTCGACGGCGAAGGCGGTCTCGCCGGCGGCGAGCGGGAAGGAACCCTCGGTGACGTCGTCGACCGGCGGCTCGGCGAAGACGGTCGGGATGGCCTGGCGGATGGCGGCCTCGGAGGCGCCCTCGACGTCGTAGCGCTGGAGAATGCGGAGGGACTTCAGGCCAGGCAGGCGGAGCGAGTCCTGGAGGTCGCGGAGGAGGTGCTCGGCCTCGGACCGGAAAGCGGGTTTCTTCTCGACGAAAAGGCGATGCATGGAAGCGGCCCTACATTGGTCGGAAAAAGCGGCCGAGGACGATAAGGAAATGGGAAGAGGGCTGGGGCTTGGGCCAGGGCTGGGGCCGGGAAAGAGGTTGATCAGGTTGGCCCGTTGGCCGTGTAGAGACTCAGGTAGGCTGACCGTCCTCGGTCGGCCGCGGACCAGCAGGGACGCTGGTCCCTACCGAGAGGCATGGCAAAGGCATTAGGGGAAGGGTCAGGGTCAGGGACAGGGAAAGGCTTAGAGGCTGCGGGCGCGCCTCTTGCCCTCGTGTCCTCGTGTCCTCTCAGCGTCTTAGGTAGGGCTGACCGTCCTCGGTCGGCCGCGGACCAGCAGGGACGCTGGTCCCTACCGAGAGGCAGGTGGCAGAGGCATCAGGGTCAGGGGAAGGGTCAGGAGGATAGATCCTGTCCCTGTCCCTAATCCACTCCCCCACCCTTACTGGGCGGAGGTGTCGGTGGCCTTGTTCTTGCGGCGGCGGCGGAGGGCGGCGGCGGCGAGGGCCAGGGCGCCGATCGCGAGTCCGTAGGTGGACGGCTCGGGGATGGCGGTCAGCACGATGGCGCCGTTCTGCGTGTCGTTGGAGATCGTGAACCAGTCGGCGCGGGCGACGTTGCCTTGGAAGTCCTTGAAGCCGGAGTAGTCGATCGCGAAGACATCGCTGATGGAGACGCCGGAGCCGAGGTTGAGGCTGGCGTAGCTGAAGAGCGTGAAGTTCTTCGGATCGTTCCAGGTGAAGTTCTGGACGGCGAGGTTGCCGGTGAGGCCGTTCGCATCGAGGGACTTGATCTGCAGGGTGACGCGGTTCGTGGCCGAGAGCGCGGAGAGGTCGAGGAGACCGTTGACGGTGACGGAGTCGAAGCCGACGCCGCGGGCGGCGGTGGCGTCCTTCATGTTGACCCGGAAGGTGGCGCCGGACTCGAGGCGCAGGCCGGCGGTGGTGAGGAGGCCCGGGGTGGCCGCGCCGGTGGTGATCTCGGAGCCGTTCTTGGCCGTGACGGCGCCGACGCTGCCCACGCCGCTGAGCTTGGCGCCCGTGTCGAGGACGATGGAGCCGGCCAGGTTGGTCGAGGCCGCGAGGGTCGCGCCGCTGTTGACGGTCAGGGTGCCGGCGTAGTTCGCGCCGTTCTGGATCGTGCCGCCGGAGTAGCTGACGCGGTTGGCGAAGCCCGCGGCGAAGTTGGCGGTGTTGGTCGCGCCGACCAGGATGCGACCGGCACCGAAGGCGCCCTGGTTCAGGGTGAGCGCGCCGGCGTAGCTCACGTCACCGGTGAAGCCGGAGCCGTTGGCGATGGTGCCGGAGGTGTAGGCCACCGAGGCGGTCGAGGTGCGGCCGCCGAAGTCGACCGTGCCACCCAGGAGCTTGATGTTGGCCGAGACGCCGTTGACGCCGATGTTGAGGGTGTCGCCCGCGGAGACGTTGAACGTACCGGCGGAGACGACGCCGGCGACGGTCACGGCGCCCGTGAAGGCCAGGTCACCCGTGTAGTTCACGCCGCTGAGCGCACCACCCTGGTAGTTGATGGTCTTGGCCGAGGCGGTGGTGCCGAGGGCGATGCTGCCCGCGGAGGTCAGGTTGACCGTGCCGGCCGACAGGCCGGTGGCCGAGGCGTCGAGGGCGCCGCGGACATCGAGGACGCCGGCGTAGGTGCCGAGGTTGGCGAGGCTGCCGCCGCGGAAGTCGATCGAGCGGGTCAGCGTATCCGTGTCGAGGGTCTGGCCGGCGGCGACGCGGACGGCGACGTTCGAGGCCAGGCTGGTCAGGTCGGCGGCGCCGAAGTTAGTGATGGCGGCGGCGAAGCCGACCGAGCCGGCGTAGGCCGAGGCGTTGGCGATCGTGCCGCCGTTGAGGAGGAGCGTCGCGCCGGTGACGTTCAGGCCGGCGAGGTTAAGGGTGGCGCCGGCGTCGACGGTGACGGTCGAGGTGCCGAGGGCGGCGGCGTCACCGAGGGCGAGCGTGCCGTTCTGGACCGCGGTGGCGCCGGTGTAGGTGTTGGCCACGGCGAGGGTCGCGGTGCCGGTGCCGGTCTTGGTGACGGCGGTCGATCCGGCGAGGTTGGCCGAGACGGTGCCCGCGGCGACCGCGAGGGTCGAGTTGGACAGCGTGCCATTCGAGAGGACGCCGCCGGTCAGGGTCACCGCGTTGGTCACGGTGAAGCCGCCCAGGTCGAGCGTGCCGCCGTTGACGGTCGCCGCGGCGGCGCCGAGGGCCGAGGCGTGGCCGAGGGCCAGCGTGCCGGCGTCGACGGTGGCGCCACCGCTGAAGGTGTTGGCCCCGGAGAGGGTCAGGAGGCCGGCGCCGGACTTGGCGAGGCTACCCGTGCCGGCCAGGACGCCGGTGATGGTGAGGGAGTCGGCGGCGACGGCGACGGCCAGGTTCGACGCGAGGGTCGCGCCCACCGAGACGGTGTGGGTACCCGCGGTGGCGGTCAGCGAGGCGCTGCCGGCGTCGGACTTGAAGGCCAGGGCGCCGCCCGTGCCCGCGGCCAGCGTGTAACCGCCGCCCGTGGTGTTGAAGGTGATCGCCTTGAGGCTCGGGGTCGCGCCGTCGAGGGTGACGGTGGCCGAGCTGCCCGCGGTGAGCGCGGTGTTGTCGAAGGTCGCGGTGTCGACGCCGGCGAAGGCCGCATCGAGACCCGCGGAACCCTGGTAGGCACCCCAGTTGGCGCCGAAGCCGGAGGCGAAGGTGCCCCACGAGCCGTTGCCGTCGGTGTTCCAGACGGACTGGCCGGAGTAGACGAGGCCGGTCGTGGCGAAGGTCGCCGTGGTCGTCAGCGTGCGGGCGTCGAGGCCGGAGACCGTGTTGGTCGAGGTCAGGCCGAGGGTCACGGCGCCGGCCAGCGAGCGGGCGACGGAGGTGTCAGCCGTGAAGGTGAGGTTGGCGGACGAACCGGCGGCGAGCTCGCTGATCGTCGTGGCGGAGACACCGGCGACCGTCGAAGCGGTGACGCTGAGATTATCCTGGTAGGCCGCGGCGGCGGCGGTGAGGGTGTTGGTGACCGCGAGGACGTCGGTGATGCCGGTCCTGCCCACGTGGACGTTGCCGAAGGCCAGGGTCTTGCTGGCGACACCGGCGGAGGCGTAGTCGTAGACCGCGCCGGTGACCGAGACGGAGCCGCCGGTCAGCGCGGTGTCGGTCAGACCCGTGTTGGCCTTGGCCAGGGAGGTGAAGCCGAGGTTGACGGTGCCGGCGAGCGAGCCGCCGGAGGCGGTCAGCGCGGCGACCTGGACGGTGCCGACGGCGTCGCCCGCGACCAGGCCGGCGAGGCCGGTGAGGGAGAGCTTGCCGTTGGCCGAGGTGGCGGCGACCGCGAGGGATTCCTGGTAGGCGGCGTCGGTGACGACGAGGTTGCTGACCGTGATGCCCTGCGCGGCGACGGTGGCGCCGGCGCGGACGTTGCCGAAGTCCAGGGTGGCGGAGGCGTAGGTCGGCTTGGCGTAGTCGTAGACGGCGCCGGTCGTGGTCAGCTGGCCGGCGGCGAGGTTCACGTCGGCCAGGCCGGTGTTGGCCTTGGCGAGGGAGGTCAGCGCCAGGTCGATATTGCCCGCCAGCGAACCGGCGGTGGCGGTGGAGGCGGTGACGGCCAGGTCGGCGGTGGCGCCGGCGGCGAGCGACGAGAGGTTCGCGGCGGAGATCTTGGCGTTGCCCGCGGCGGCGAGCACGCGCAGGGCGTCCTGATAGGTGTCGCTGGTCACGACGGTGTTCGTGAAGCTGGCGTTGCGGGTCGCGAGGACGTCGCCGACGTGGACGTTGCCGAAGGCGAGGACCGCGCCGTCGGTGAAGGTCGGCTGGGCGACATCGTAGACCGCGCCGGTCACGGCGATCGAGCCGGCGGTGAGACTCGTGTTGGTGAGACCCGTGTTGGCCTTGGCCAGGGAGGTCAGACCGAGGGCGAGGTTGCCGTTGAGCAGGCCGGCGGTCGCGGTGACGGCCGAGACGGAGACGCTGGCGGTGCCGCTGCCCGCGTCGAGATTGTCGAAGCCGGTGGCCGTGAACTTACCGGCGACGCCGGTGGCGACGACCTTCAGGGATTCCTGGTAGGCGGCGTCGGTGACGGCGGCGTTGGTGAAGGTGACCGACTTGGCCGCCGGGGTGGCGCCGACGCGGAGGTTGCCGAAGGCGAGCGCGGCGGACGAGTAGCCGGGCTGCGCGAAGTCGTAGGCGGCGCCGGTGACGGCGACGGTGGCGCCGGTCAGCGCGGCGTCGGCGAGGCCGGTGCCGGACTTGGCCACGGAGGTGAAGCCGAGGCTGAGGTTGCCGGCCAGCGAGCCCGCGGAGGCGGCGCTCGGGGTCAGGGTCAGCGTGAGGGCGTTGTTGCCCGCGGCCACGGTGCCGGCGCCGGCGACCGCGATCTTGGCGTTGCCCGAGGTGGTCGTGACGGCCAGGCCGTCCTGGTAGGTCGCGTTGGTCTTCGCGAGGTTGGTCACCTCGAGGGTCTGGGCGCCGAGGGTGCTGCCGACGTGGACGTTGCCGAAGGCGACGGTGTTGGCGGAGACGGCCGGGTTGGCGAAGTCGTAGACCGCGCCCGTGACGGCCACGGCGCCGGCGGTCAGGGTGACATTATTCAGATCCGCGACGCCGTTGGCGTTGGAGACCAGGGTCAGGGCGAGCGTGTCGGCGAGGGAGCCGGCCGCGGTGGTGGCGGCGGTGACCGTCACGTTGCCCGTGGCGCCGGCGGCCAGATTGGCCGGATTGGCCACGGTGAAGGCGGGCTTGGTGGCGGCGGCCGTCACGTCGAGGCTATCCTGGTAGGCGGCGGCGGTGAGGACCGTGTTGGTGACCGCGAGGTTGCGGACCGCGGCGGGGGCGCCGACGCGCAGGTTACCGAAGGCGACCGTGGAGGCGAAGGGTCGGGCTCGCGAGGTCATAGGCCGCGCCGGTGACGGTGGCGGTGCCGCCGCCGAGACCGAGGTTGGCGAGACCCGTGCCTGCCTTGGCGACGGAGGTCTGCGTGGTGCTGATCGTGGCGGCCAGCGAGCCGGCGGTCGTGGTGGCGACGGCGAGCGTGACGTTGCCGGTGGCGCCGGCGGCGAGGTTGGTCAGGCCGGTGGCCGTGATCTTGGCGTTGGTCGAGCTGGCCGCGACCGTCAGGCCGTCCTGATAGGCGGCGTCGGCGGCGACGAGCGTGTTGGTGAAGGCCAGGCTGCGGGCCGCGACGACGTCGCCGGTGCGGACGTTGCCGAGGGCGAAGGTCGCGTTGTTGGCGAAGTCGGCCGAGGCGTAGCCGTAGGCCGTGCCGGTCAGCGCGACGCTGCCGCCGGCGAGCGGCGCGTCGGTCAGTCCGGTGCCGGCGAGCGCCGTCGAGGTGAAGCCCAGGGTGGTCGTACCGGCGAGATCGCCCGTGGCGTTGACCGAGTAGGTGATGAGACCCGTCTGGCCGGCGGCGATGGAGGCGTCGGCGACCGCGCCGAGGGCGGCGTTGCCGACGGCGGTGACCGTCACGGCGAGCTTGTCCTGGTAGGCGGCGTTGCTCACCGTCGCGTTGCCCACGGAGAGCGTCCGGGTCGCGCCCACGCGGACGTTGCCGAGGTCGAAGGAGGAGGCGACGTTTCGCCACGGCGTAGTCATAGGCCGTGCCGGTGACGGCGACGGACTGCGAGGTGGTCGCACCGTCGGCCAGGCCGGAGACGGTCAGGGCCTTGGAAGTCAGATCGAGGCTGACGCTCGCGCCGGTGAGGACGCCGGCGGCGACCGCGGAGACCGTCACGTTGCCGGTGGCGCCCGCGGCGATATCCGTCGGGCTGGCCACGGTCAGGACGGCGGTGTCGGCGCTGGTGGCGGCCACGCGAAGGTTATCCTGGTAGGCGGCGGCGGTGCGGACCGCGTTGGTCACGGCCAGGTTGTACTGGGCGCCGCGGCGGATATTGCCGAGGGCCAGGGTCGAGGCGACGGACGCGTTGGCGAGGTCGTAGGCCGCGCCGGTCACGGCGACGGTCTTGCCCGCGAGCGCCTGGTTGCTCAGGCCCGTCACGCCGTTGGCGTTCGAGGTCAGGCCCAGCGTCAGGGTCGCGTCGAGCACGCCCGCGGCGGCCGCGGTCACGACCAGGTCGCGGTCGGCGCCCGCGGCGATGTTCGCCACGGAGCCCAGCGTCAGCTTGGCGTTCGAGGTCGCGCTCGTGACGTCCAGGCTGTCCTGGTAGGTCGCCGAGGTCAGCGTCGTGTTGGCGATGTTCAGGTTGGCGGCGTAGCCCACGCGGCGGTTGCCCAGCGTCAGGGTCGGGGCGACGGTCGGACGGGCCACGTCGTAGGCCGCGCCGGTCACGGCGATCGTCTGGTCGGCCAGGGTCACGTTGGCCAGGCCCGACACGTTGTTGAAGTTCGAGGTCAGGCCCAGCGTCAGGGTCGCGTCGAGGACGCCCGCGGTGGCCGCGTTGACGACGAGGTTGCGCGCGGCGCCCGCGGCGATGTTCGCCGGGTTGGTCAGCGTCAGCTTGTTGTTCGAGGAGGTCGCCGCCACGTCCAGGCTGTCCTGGAAGGCCGCCGAGGTCGTCACGACGTTGCCCACCGACACGTTGGTCAGCGTGCCCGTGCGGACGTTGTTCAGGGTGAGGCTCGAGGCCACCGAGGCCGTCGCGAGGTCGTAGGCCGCGCCGGTCACCGCGACCGTGCCGTTGGCCAGGGCCGAGTCGGTCAGACCGGAACCGGTCAGCGCCTGGAGGTGAAGCCGAGGGTCAGGTTGCCGGCCAGCGAGCCGGCGGTGATCGCGCGGACGGTCACGTCGCCCGTGGCGGTCGCGGCGATCGCGGAGGCGCCGCCGAGCACCGAGAGGCGGGCGTTCGAGGAGGTGGCCGTCACGTCCAGCTTGTCTGGTAGGCGGCGGTGCCGTTGGCCGCCAGTGCGTTGGTCACCTTCAAGGGTGCCCGTCGTCGCGTTGGTGGTCACGCGGACGTTGCCCAGGGCCAAGGTCGCGTCATGGAGGCCGAGGCGAAGTCGTAGGCCGCGCCGGTGACGGCGACGGTCTGCGTGGTGGTCGCGCCGTCGGCCAGGGCCGGAGACGGTCAGGGCTTGGAGGAGAGCGAGAGCGTCAGGGTGTCCCGTCAGCAGGCCCGCCTTGGCGGCGGTCACCGTCACGTTGCGGGTCCGCCCGCGGGGATCAGCGACGTATTGGCCAGGGTCAGCTGCGGTCGTGCCGGCGGGTCGCGACCACGCCCAGGTCATCCTGGTAGGCCGCCGGGTGAGGACCGCGTTGGTCACGCCAGGTTGGCGTCGAGTTCACGCGCACCCCGCCGAGGGCCAGGGTCGGGGCGACGGACGCGTTGGCCACGTCGTAGCCTTCGCCGGTCACGGCGACGGGTCTTGCCCGCGAGCGCCTGGTGCTCAGGCCCGTCACGCCGTTGGCGTTCGAGGTCAGGCCCAGCGTCAGGTCGCGTCGAGCACGCCCGCGGCGGCCGCGGTCACGACCAGGTCGCGGTCGGCGCCCGCGGCGATGTTCGCCACGGAGCCCAGCGTCAGCTGGCGTTCGAGGTCGCGCTCGTGACGTCCAGGCTGTCCTGGTAGGTCGCCGAGGTCAGCGTCGTGTTGGCGATGTTCAGGTTGGCGGCGTAGCCCACGCGGCGGTTGCCCAGCGTCAGGGTCGGGGCGACGGTCGGACGGGCCACGTCGTAGGCCGCGCCGGTCACGGCGATCGTCTGGTCGGCCAGGGTCACGTTGGCCAGGCCCGACACGTTGTTGAAGTTCGAGGTCAGGCCCAGCGTCAGGGTCGCGTCGAGGACGCCCGCGGTGGCCGCGTTGACGACGAGGTTGCGCGCGGCGCCCGCGGCGATGTTCGCCGGGTTGGTCAGCGTCAGCTTGTTGTTCGAGGAGGTCGCCGCCACGTCCAGGCTGTCCTGGAAGGCCGCCGAGGTCGTCACGACGTTGCCCACCGACACGTTGGTCAGCGTGCCCGTGCGGACGTTGTTCAGGGTGAGGCTCGAGGCCACCGAGGCCGTCGCGAGGTCGTAGGCCGCGCCGGTCACCGCGACCGTGCCGTTGGCCAGGGCCGAGTCGGTCAGACCGGAACCGGTCAGCGCCTTGGAGGTGAAGCCGAGGGTCAGGTTGCCGGCCAGCGAGCCGGCGGTGATCGCGCGGACGGTCACGTCGCCCGTGGCGGTCGCGGCGATCGCGGAGGCGCCGCCGAGCACCGAGAGGCGGGCGTTCGAGGAGGTGGCCGTCACGTCCAGCTTGTCCTGGTAGGCGGCGGTGCCGTTGGCCGCCAGGGCGTTGGTCACCGTCAGGGTGCCCGTCGTCGCGTTGGTGGTCACGCGGACGTTGCCCAGGGCCAAGGTCGCGTCATGGGAGGCCGAGGCGAAGTCGTAGGCCGCGCCGGTGACGGCGACGGTCTGCGTGGTGGTCGCGCCGTCGGCCAGGCCGGAGACGGTCAGGGCCTTGGAGGAGAGCGAGAGCGTCAGGGTGTCCGTCAGCAGGCCCGCCTTGGCGGCGGTCACCGTCACGTTGCGGGTCGCGCCCGCGGGGATCAGCGACGGATTGGCCAGGGTCAGCTGCGTCGTGCCGGCGGTCGCGACCACGCCCAGGTCATCCTGGTAGGCCGCCAGGGTGCGGACCGCGTTGGTCACCGCCAGGTTGGCCGTCGAGTTCACGCGCACCCCGCCGAGGGCCAGGGTCGGGGCGACGGACGCGTTGGCCACGTCGTAGGCTTCGCCGGTCACGGCGACGGTGCCGCCGGTGAGCGCCGCGGCGCTGAGGCCGGTGATGGCCGTACCCGCGACCTTGCCCGTCGAACTGAAGCCGAGGGAGAGCGTGCTGGCAAGGGAACCGGCCGAGGCGGCGGTGAGGGTCACGTCGCCCGAGGCGGCGGCGAAGATGTTCGCCGGGGCCGCGGCGGTGACCTTGGCGGAGCCGGACGTCGCGGTGACCGCGAGGTCGTCCTGGTAGGCGGTGGCGCCGGCGAGGCGGAGGGTGTTGGTCACGCCCAGCGTGAGCTGCTGGCCGACGCGGACCTTGGCGAAGGCGGCGGTGGCGGCATGGGTGGCGTTCGCCAGGTCGAAGGCCGCGCCCGTGATGCCGACGGTGGCCGGCGCCAGCGTGAAGTCATCGAGGTCGGTACCCGTGAGCGCCTTGGACTGGAGGACGAGCGAGACGTCGGTGCCGGTGATGGCGCCGGCCGCGACGGCCGTCAGCACCACGTTGCCGGAGGAGCCGGCGGCGATCGCGGTGGCCGGGTTGGCGACAGTCAGGACGCCCGGCACCGAGCTGGTGGCGGAGACGGCGAGGTTATCCTGGAAGGCGGCGTTGCTGACGACGGTGTTCCCGATCGCGAGGTTGGCGGAGGCGCCGACGCGCATGTTACCGAGGTCGCGGGAGGCCGGGACGGAGGCCAGGGCGTAATCGTAGACCGCGCCGGTGACGGCGACGGAGCCCGGGGAGAGGTTGCCATCGACGAGGCCGGAAGCGGCCGCCTTGGAAGTCAGGGCCAGGCTGATGCTGTCGGTCAGGAAGCCCGCGGCCGTGGCGGTCACGACGACGTTGGCGGACTGGCCGGCGACGATGTCGGCCGGGTTGGCCAGCGAGAGGCGATTATTGCTGCGGGTCGCGACGACGCGGAGCGTATCCTGGTAGGCCGCGTCGGCGCCGAGGAGGACGTTGCTGACGGACAGGTTGCGGGTGGCGCTCGGGCGGACGTTACCGAAGGCGACGGTGGCGTCGTGGGTGGCGACGGCGAAGTCATAGGCCACGCCGGTGATGTCGACCGAGCCGCTGGTGGACTCGGAGGTCAGGCCTTCGATGTCCACGCCGTTCACCTGGCCGGTGGAGGAGAAGCTGAGGTTGATGCGGCTGTCGAGGACGCCCGGGCCGGTGGCACGGAGCGCGATGTTCTTCGTCTCGCCCGCGAGCAGGTTGGTCGGGTCGGTCGCGGCGAGGAGGCCGGTGCCGGTCGAGGTCACCACGGCGAGGTCATCCTGGAAGGCCAGATCGCCGTTGTCGCGCAGGGTGTTCGTCAGGGCCAGGTTACGCGTGGCGTTCGGACGGACGTTGCCGAAGGCGACGGTGGCGCCGTGGGTCGGGTTAGCCAGGTCGTAGGCGTAGCCGGTCGCGGTGATGTTGGTCGTGGAGAGAGCGGTGTCATTGTAAGCCGCGGTGATGGCCGTGGACTTGAGGGCGACGGAGCCGGTCGCGGTGTTGGCGCCCGCGGCGGAGGCCAGGAGGGAAACCGCGACGTTGCCGGAGGCACCGCCCGCGACGTTATCGAAGCCGGTGAAGGCCGAGCCGGTGGTGATCCCCTTCAGGACTTCGGAGTAGCCATCGCCGGAGGCGGAGTTGGTGATGGCGATGGTGCCGTTCAGGGTGGAGCCGCGGCGGATGTTGCCGAGCGCCAGGGTCGAGGACGGCGCGGTGGCGGCGGCGAGGCGGAAGAGCTCGACCCAGACCTTGTGGTCGTTGACCTGGCCGGCCGAGCGGATCGGGCTCTCGAGGTTATCCATGGTCAGCAACGTGTCCGTGAAGGTCGCCGAGGTGGTGGTGCTCGTCGTGATCAGCGGACGAAGGGTCGTCGGGGCGACGAAAGCGTGCCGTTGAAGGTGTAGCCGTTGGCGAGGTAGGTCTCCGCCACGTCGACGGTGTTGTCAGGCAGGTAGCGGATCTGACCGGAGGCGGTCTGAGTCTTGGTGACGTCGATGTCGTTCACCACGACGTCCGTGTAGGTCGTGCTACCGACGGTGAAGGTCCTCGTCACGGTGGTGGTCGACGTGTAGAGTCGATTGACCGTGGTCGGGGCGGTGAGCGAGCCGTTGGTGAGGGCGTAGCCGTTGGCGAGGTAGGTCGCCGCCACGTCGACGGTGGTTCCGTCACCCAAGTAGCGAACGATGCCACCCAGGTCGGCGGTAACCGACTCGTTGACCGTGTTGACCGTGTTCAAGGTCGTGACCTTCGGCACCTGGTCGTAACCGGTGATAGGGTTGCCGGCGACCGTGCCGGTCTGGACGTAGGTGACCTTGGCGTGCAGTTCGTCCTCGCCCGAGCCGAGGGCGGTGGCGTTGACCGAGGCGAAGCTGCCCGCGAGGGTGAAGCCGTCCTCGGCGGTGGTCCGCGCGCTGAAGATCAGGTAGGCGCCGGCGCCGTGGGCGCCGTCGGTCGCCGCGTCGGTGGTCGGCTTGAGCGTCAGGGTGGAAGCACCGCCCAGGGTGAGGGAACCGTCGACGATGGTACGGTCGCTGTTGCCCGCCGCGACGAACGTGCCCGGCGTGCCGAGCTCGATCTCGACGCCACTGTTGAGCTCGAGCAGGCCGTTGACGGAGTTGGTGCCGATGGAGTTACCCGCGGCCCAGGTGCCGGAGACGATCAGCTTCTTGTTCGGGTCGAGCTCGATGGCGCCCGAGCCCTTGAACGTCTGGTTGGCGGCGACGGTGAAGTTGGTCGTCAGGTTCGTGAGGTCGAGCTTGGCGCCGGTGCTGCCGGTGGTGCCGATGGCGATGGTCGCGCCGGTGATGGCGCCACCGTCCTTGATGACGAGGTTGCCGGTGACGGCGATGCTGCCCGGGAGGGGGTAGTCCAGGCTGAAGGTCGCGCCCGCCGGGATGCCGGAGGTGCCGGCGTAGTTGCCGGCCCTGGTCAGGCGGCCGCCCTTCAGGACGAGCGGGTTGGTCAGCGCCAGGTTGTTCATGTCGAACAGGCCGGCCTCGAGGACAAGCGAACCGGTGCCGGCGCTGCCGAGGTTGGTGACCTTGATCTGTCCGTTGCGGAGGATGGTGCCACCCGAGTAGGTGTTCACACCGCTGAGGGTCAGCAGGTTGTTCGAGTTGGCCGCGTCCGTCGGGTCCGTGAAGTTATAGGCGAGGCCGTCCTGGATGACCGCGCCGGAACCGGAGATGCCGGCGGCGAAGTGCGTGCCCTGGTCGAGGTTGCTGTTGCGCTTGAAGGCGATGGCGCCGGTGCCGACGACCTCGATGGCGCTGGCCACGTTGAGGGAACCGTTCGCGCCGCCGTTGCCAACCTGCAGGATGCCGCCGGTGACGAGGGTCTTGCCGGTGTAGGTGTTGGCACCGGTCAGGATGAGGGTGCCCGCGCCCGACTTGGCGAAGCCGGTGACCGCGCCGTCGGCGAGGACGTCGGCGTGGACGATCGCGGCGGCCGCGTTGGCGGTGTTCACGCCGACCGCGGCGGTGGCGCCGAGGGTGAGACGCGGGAGGGTCGTGGTGCCGGCACGGATCGCGAGGACCTCGGCCAGGGTGTAGTCGGAGGCGCCGCCGATCGCGAAGTTCAGGCCCGCGCCGTTGGCGACGGAGACCGCGCCCGCGAGGGTCGGGTAGTTGGTCTTGGTGAAGTCCAGGGTGCCGCCCGAGATCGTGGTGGTGCCGGTGTAGGCGAGGCTGGCGGCCGTGAAGGCCTGCGAGCCGGCGCCGGTCTTGACGAGCGACAGGTCGCCGGAGACCGCGCCGCCGAAGGTGGCGTCGGCGGTGCCGTTGAGCGTCAGCGTCTTGGCCGCGCCGGAGTTGGTCACCACCCCACCCTGCCCGGACTGGCCGTTGGTCAGCGAAACCGATCGTGGAATCATAGCCGTTCAGGTCGAGGGTCGCGCCCGCCTTGACCGAGACCGCGTTCACGTTCGAGCCGAGGGCGTTGGCCGAGCCGATGAGCACCGTGCCGGCGAGGACGTTGACTCCGCCGCTGAAGGTGTTATTGCCGGTCATCGTGAGGACGCCCGTGCCGGACTTGCTCAGCGAGCTGCCGCCGGCGATGTTGGCGGAGACGAGAACCGCGTCGGAGGAATCGATCTCCAAGGCCGAGCCTGCAGTTCGCCCAAGCCGGAGTTGATGACCTGGCCGGCGACGACCTGGATGGTGTTGGCGACCGAGTTACCGTAGAGGTCGAGCACGCCGCCGCGGGACCTTGACGACGCCGGGCCGAGGCCGGACTGGTTCTTGGCCACCAGCGTGCCGGCGTTGAGGATGACGCCGCTCGTGAAGGTGTTGGCGCCGGAGAGGATCAGGGTGCCGGCGCCGGACTTGGAAAGGATGCCCGCGCCCGAGAGGACACCGGTGAACTCGATGCTGCCGGCCGGATGGCGGCGGTGACGGAGGAATCCAGGGCGACGCCGTAGAACGACGTGGGTGCCGTCCGTACCGGTGATGGCGGCGGGGCCGGCGTTGGACTTGAGGGTCAGCGTGCCGCCCGGCCCGCGGCGATCGTGTAACCGCCGCCGGCCGTGTTGAAGGCGATCGACTTGAGGCTCGGCGAGGCGCCGTTTGAGCGAGACCGTGGCGGACGAGCCGGCGGCGAGGACGGTGTTGTCGAAGGTCGCGGTGTCGACGTTGCGAAGGCCGCGTCGAGACCCGCGGAACCCTGGTTCGAACCCCAGTTGGCGCCGAAGCAGCGCGGGGGGCGAAGGTACCCCAACTAGCCGTTGCCGTTGGTGTTCCAGACCGACTGGCCGGAGTAGACGAGGCCGGTCGTGGCCACGGTGGCGGCGGTCAGGGACTTGGCGTCGAGGCGGGCCGGAGACGGTGTTCGTCGAGGTCAGCGCGACGCTGACGTTGCCGGCGAGCGAGCGGGCGGTCGCCGTGTCGACGGTGACCGTGAGGTTCTGCGAGGAGCCGCGGCGAGTTAGGTGACGGTGGTGGAGGTCAGTCCGGCCAGCGCGGAGGAACCGACGGCCGTCAGGCGATCCTGACGGGTCGCGAGAGTGACCACGCGTTCTCGACCGAGATCGTGCGGGCGACGGCGGCGGCGCCGACGTGGTGGATGCCGAAGCCCAAGCCGCGGTCTGGACCACCGGGTTGGCGTAGTCGAAGGCGGTTGCCGGTGACGCACGAAGCTCTGCGGCGCCAAGGTGAGGTCGGCCAGGCCGGTGCGGTCAGCGCCTTGGAGGTGAGGGCCAGATTGACGGTGCCGGCGAGCGAGCCCGCGACGGCGGCGGTCACGCCCACGTTGCCGGCGGCGGCCGGCGGCGATGTCCGCCGGGTTGACGAAGGCGAGGCGGGCGTTGGAGGAGGTAGCGGCGACGGGAGCTTGTCCTGGTAGGCCGCGTTGCCGTTGGCGGCCAGGGTGTTGGTCACGGCCAGGTTGGTGGTCGCGCCGACGCGGATGTTGCCGAGGGTCAGGGAGGACGAGGCCAGGGTGGCGCCGGCGAAGTCGTAGGCCGCGCCGGTGACGGCGAGGGACTGGGCCGTGAGGGTGGCGCCGGTCAGGCCGGTCACGCCGTTGGTGTTCGAGGCCAGGGCGACCGAGACGACGCCCGCGAGGGAGCCGGCCTTCGCGGCGGTGACGCCGACGTAGCCCGTGCTGCCGGCGGCGAGGTTGGCCGGGCTGGAGACGGCGAGCGTGGCCACGCCGGTGGTGGCGGTGGCGTCGAGGCTGTCTGGAAGGCGGCGGCGCTGGCGACCGTGTTGGTCACGGCGACCTCGCGGACGGCGCCGGTACGGACGTTGCCGAAGGTGACCGCGTTGGCGCCGAAGTCGGCGCGGGCGAGGTCGTAGGCCGTGCCGGTCACGGCGATGGAGCCGGCGGTGAGGCTGCGTCGGTCAGGTCGGTGACGCCGTTGGCGTTCGAGGTGAGGGTCAGGGCCAGGGTGTCGGCCAGCGACCCGGCGGCGGCGGCGGTGGATGGCCGACCGTCGCGCTGTTGCCCGCGGTGACGTTGGCGCTCGCGCCGCTGAGCGTGAGGTTGGCGTTCGTCTTCGCGGCGACGACAT
>BGOM01000020.1 GCA_003569245.1 Opitutia bacterium
CCCGCGTCGGATTCGACACAAAGGCGGAAAACGCCGGCGGGTCCGGCTCAGCGGTCCGGGTCGAGGCGGGCGCGGGCGGTATCCTCCTCCGACGGCATCAGCGCGAGCCACTGCGCGGCCTGGTCCTGGGCGGCGAGTTTCTCGGCGACCGTGAGCCGTGACTCGAGCATGCGTAACTCCGCGAAGGTTTTCTCTCGATCCCTGCTCAGGCGAAGCTCGATCAGTTTCCACGCATAAGATAGCTTGAGATCGCGCTCCGCCTGTATCTCGGCGGTAAAGCGGCGCGACATCGCCGCGGCCGCCTCCGCGTCGCCCCGCAGCGCCGCACGGCTCAAGTGTTCGGCGGCCATCCGATGGTTCGGGATCAGCCCGATTAGCCCATCGTCGTAAGCCATGCCCAAGATACGTAGGGCGCCGAGGTCGCCGAGGGCAATCGCTTGCCGAAGATGATCCTCCGCCAGCCTCGATTCTTTTGCATATGCCGAGGCTCTCCGTAGCTGGTCGGTCGGGTTAAGGCTCGCCGTCATGGGCGGCGAGCCCGAGGCCAAGGTCGTGCCGCGGAGGGACTCGGCCTCAAGCATATGAATTTCGCCCAGCACGCGATGGGCCATCGGTTGCCTATGGCCGGCTGCTTTCTCCGCCCATGTCTTGGCCTTCTCGGGGTTTTTACCGGTTCCGATGCCCTTGAGGTGGTAGAGCGAGAGCACCGCCATCGCCCGTGGGCGCTCCGCTTCGGCAGCTTGCGTCATGTATTTGAAAGCCACCTCAGGGTCCAACTTGATGAGGAGATCCTTCGGGCAGTAACGGGTGTGCCTAAGGGCATAGAAATAGGCGGCCAGCGAGTCTTTCTGCTCAGCCTTTTCTAGGAGTTCTCCCGCTGCCGCGTCGGGCGAAACCTTGCAGCAACGTTCGAATGTTTCACTCGGAACGTCGAACCAGGGTACGCTCCGGTAATGCACCCAGAGGTTGAACCACGCCACGAGCACCACGCAGGCGGCCATGAAATAAGGGCGGGACTTGACGTAGAGGCGGAGCATCGGGGCCGCGTTATCCAAGACTTCTCCTGCGAGAAGGCAAGGGCGGGCCTCAGCTGATCAGCAGCAGGCGAGGTTCCCCGGGCCGATTCACGGGCGCGCGGTGCACGCAGGGCGGCACGGGGCTGCCGGGCCAGCGGGTCGCGATGCGCCAAAGGGCGAAGCGTCCGAAGGCGTAGGGCTGCGCCCCGGGCCGCGGCGCGTAGTGCGAGTCGTAGCTATGCTCGTGCAGGAACTCCGCGAAGCCTTCGTCGTCCGCCCCGCCGTATTCCATGAGAAGCTGAGCGCGGATCTCGGTGATCGCGACCTTGAGCAAGGCGTCCTCGTTCGCCAGTCCTTCGCTGCAGGCGCCGAGGTAGGTGCAGAGCCAGGTGTCGACCTCGACCGGCGCGCTATCGACGTGGAACGACGTGACGTCGGTCGGCACGGCCCCGCGGCGGGGTCCGGCTGGCAGTCGTGGATCAGGTTCAGCGAAGGCGCGAGGTCATGGGCGCGGAGCAACCGCTGGTCGGCCAGCATCGCCTCCGCGGCGAGCCGCCCCGCCGGCGAGAGCGGGAGCGCCGCCAGCTCCTCATCGGTCAGCGGCACGATGCCTTGGCCCGCCGGCAGCCGCGCGGCCACCTCGGCGAAATCCCCGGGCAGCGTCCGCTCCCAGCAGAGGGCGTTCACGCCGTCGGCGAAGGGGGTCGCGAGCAGTTCCTCGAAACCCCGCACCTGGCGGACGCGTCGGACGGCGGCCATCGGCGGCCTTCAGCGGAATAGCTGCTGGCTGAACCAATAGAGCGCGCTCCGCCAATGCGCCGGGTCGTGCCCGTTGCCATCCACGTGCCAGATGTGCGGCACCTCCTTTTCCTTGAGATAAGCATGCAGGCCCTGGCTGATACCCAGCAGACCGTCGCGGTTCCCGCAGGAAACCCAGAGCAGCTTGAGCTGAGGCTTGGCCTTGGCCGGCTCGGGGAGGAGCGTGGCGGGCGGCTTCGTGTTCGGGGCCGCGGAGAAGCCGCCGATCCAGGCGAAGGTCCCGAGGTGCGACAGGCCGAAGTTGAAGGTCTGGCCGCCGCCCATCGACAGACCGGCGAGCGCCCGTTGCTCGGGCCTGGCGTCGACCCCGTAGTGCCGCTCGACCGCCGGGATGACGTCATCGAGCAGGTCGCGCTCGAAGTTGGCGAAGGCGGGCGCCGCGGCGTAGATGTCGCCCGTGGCGCGGTCGTCCGGGCGGGCGCGCCCGTTGGGCATCACCACGATCATGGGCCGGGCCTTGCCGGCCGCGATGAGGTTGTCCAGCAGCGCGTCGACCTTCGCGAACCGTTGCCACTCCCCTTCGTCGCCGCCGATGCCATGCAGGAGGTACAGTACCGGGTAACGTCGATCCTGGGCGTAACCCGGGGGCGTGTAGACCTTGAGTCGCCGGTTGGTGCCGACGGTCTTCGAGGCGTACTCGAGAATCTCGAGTTTGCCGTGAGGGATGTTTTCCTGCCGCTGGAAGATGCTGGCGGGCGCCTCCCCGTAGGCGGGCTTATCGTCCGGCCCGAGCACGATCGGCCGCGTCCGCGCGGTCTTGGCGGCGGGAGGCGGCGAGGCGGGCTTGCCCTCCTCGGCGGCGGCCGCGGACAAGGGGAGCAGGGTGAGCAGGGTCAGCAGACGGACGGGGCGCATGGGGCGGCCAGGTCAGCATCGCTTGGCCGCGTCGGCAGTCAACCTCCGCGGCTCACTTCAGCCCGAAGCGCGCGACGAACTCCTTGGCGAGCGCCTCGTAGGCGACGGCGCCCGGCGAGTGGACGTCGTACTGGAAGATGGTCTGGCCGTGGCTCGGGCACTCCGACAGGCGGATCGTGCGCGGGATCATCGTCTCCATCACGAGGGCGGGGAAGTGGGTCTTCACTTCCTCGACGACCTGGCGGGAGAGCTTGGTGCGCACGTCGTACATCGTCATCACGATGCCGCCGACGGTGAGCTTGTCGGTCGCGCCCGCGGCCTGGAGCTGGTCGACGACGCCGAGGATCTGACCGAGGCCCTCCATCGCGAGGTATTCGGTCTGCAGCGTCACGAGCAGGTGGTCCGAGGCGCCGAGCGCGTTCATCGAAAGCATGCCGAGCGCGGGCGGGCAGTCGATGAGGATGGCCTTGTACTTGCCGGCGGCGACGAGCGGGGCGAGGGCCTCGCGCATACGCCCGAGGTAGTTCTCGGCCTGGGCGAGCTCGGACTCCACCGCGGCGAGGTCGAGCTCGGAGGGAATCAGGTCCAGTTTCTCGGTCGAGGTCGCGACGACCATGTCGGCGGCCTTGGCCTCGCCGTGCAGGACGCGGTACATCGAGCGGCCTTCGGTCTTCTCGAGGCCGAGGGCGCTGGTGGCGTTGGCCTGGGCGTCGAGGTCGATGAGCAGGGTGGGGAGGCCGAGCCGGGCGAGGCCGGCCGCCAGGTTGACGGCGGTGGTCGTCTTGCCGACGCCGCCCTTCTGGTTCGCGATGGCGAAGACCTTCGTCACCTTAGGCGTCCTCGATGGGGCGTTCGACCTCGGTCGGCGCCTCGTAGTCGATCCCGGCGACGCCGAAACCGAAGTTCTTAAGGAAGTCGGACTGGTAGCCCGCGAAGTCGGCGTGCCCGTCGAAGGTCTCGGTGGTCACCTGCGGCCAGACGTCGAAGACCGCCTTCTGCACGTCGGGCGCCATCTCCCAGTCGTCGATGCGCACGCGCCCTTGGTCGTCGAAGTCGAGGGCGTTGCCGTTGTACATCTGCTTCTCGAAGAGGCGCTGGATCTGCTCGATGCAGCCTTCGTGCGTGCCCTTCGCCTTCATGATCTTGAACAGCAGGGAGACGTAGAGGGGGACGACGGGGATGGCGGAGCTGGCCTGGGTGACGACGGCCTTGTTCACGGACACGAAGGCCCGGCCGCGGTGGAGCTTCATCAGGGCGTCGATCTTGCGGCCGGCGCGCTCGAGGTCCTCCTTGGCCTTGCCGATGGTGCCGTCCTTGTAGATCGGCCAGGTCACCTGGGGCCCGATGTAGGAGTAGGCGACCGTCTGGCAGCCTTCCTTCAGGACGCCGGCGCCGTCGAGGGCGTTCATCCAGAGTTCCCAGTCCTCGCCGCCCATGACCTTGACCGTCTGGGCGATATCGTCCGCCGAGGCGGTCTCGAGGGTCACGTCGTTCACGACCTTCCGGTCGGTATCGAGGTTCTTGGCGTGGAAGGGCGCGCCGGTCGGCTTGAGGACGGACTTGTAGGTGACGCCATCCGGCGCGGTGCGACGCGGGGAGGCGAGCGAGTAGACGACGAGGTCGACCTTCCCGCCGGGCATCTTCGCCTTGATGTCGGCGATCACCTGCGCCTTGAGCTCCGCGGAGAAGGCGTCGCCGTTCAGCGAGAAGGCCTTGAGGCCGGCTTTCTTCGCCTCGGCGTGGAAGCCGGCGGTGTTGTACCAGCCGGGCGAGCCGGGCTTATCGCCCTCGCCGTTGCGTTCGAAGAAGACGCCCAGCGTGGCCGCGCCGGAGCCGAAGGCGGCCGCGATGCGGGAGGAGAGGCCGTAGCCGGTGGAGGCACCGATCACCAGGACGGACTTCGGGCCGTCCTTCAGGGCGGGCCGGGACTTCACGTGGGCGATCTGTTCGCGGACGTGCGCGGCGCAGCCCTCGGGGTGGGAGGTGATGCAGATGAACCCGCGGACACGGGGCTTCAGGACTTGCAGGGACATGGGGATACCTTTGGAGGGGGAGGGGGAGGGGTTCAAGAGAGAAGGGGGCGGGAGAAGGAGGGCAGGGTGGAGTGCTGAATCGAGGACGGAGTACGGAGTACAGAGTGCGGAGTACGTAGGACGGAGTCCAGAGGGCAGAGTCTATGATCAAGCGGCAGCGACGAAGGCTACTTCCCGCACGATTCACCCTTCCCCGACTCCGGTCCCTTTGTTGCTTCGGGGCTCTTGTGCTCATCGATTCAGCCCTCGATTCAGCCCCCTGTACTCGATTCAGCACTCTGTACTCTGTGCTCTGTACTTCAGACTCCATAGTCGATACTCTCTTCAAATGTTCAGCTCGCGGCTCGCCTTTGCGGATTCTCCCAACGCCCTCAGCCAGGCCAAGGAGAAGCGACTCGCCGCCGGACTGCCGCTGGTCGATCTCGCGGATACCAATCCGGCGAACGCGGGCTTCGCCTGGTCCGCCGCCGAGCTGGGTCCGTTGCTGCGCCGCGATGGCATCCAGCGGCAGGATCCGGACCCGCGCGGCCTGCCCGCGGCCCGCACCGCGGTCGCCGATTATTACGCCGCCCGCGGACAGCGCGTAGCCCTCGACCGGATCTTCCTCTCCGCCAGCACCAGCGAGGGTTACGCCTGGGTCTTCAAGCTCCTGTGCAACCCGGGCGACGAACTCCTCGTGCCTGAGCCGGCCTACCCGCTGCTCGAGGTCATCGCCGCGCTCGAGGGGGTGACCTTGCGTCCGTACCGCCTCGTCCCGCTCGCGGGCGAATGGGTCATCGACACGGCCACGCTCACGATGGGCCGGCAGACGCGCGGGATCCTCTGCATCAACCCGTCGAACCCGACCGGAGCGTTCGTCGGTCGTCGCGATCGTGATGTCCTCCGCGGCTTCGCGCTGAAGCACGGCCTCGCGCTGGTCTGCGACGAGGTCTTCCTCGATTACCCGGCCGAGGGGACGGTCTCCCCGGGGACTTGGGTCGGCGAGTCCCAGGTGCCGATGCTCGTCCTCAGCGGCTTGTCGAAGGTCGCCCTGGCGCCGCAGCTCAAGCTCGGCTGGGTCGTGACCGCCGGTCCGGCCGATTTCATTCGCGAGGCCGGCCGTCGGCTCGAGCATGTCGCCGACGCCTTCCTTTCCGTGAATACGCCGGTGCAACTGGCGGCGGTCGACCTGCTGCGTCGCGCCGAGCCGCTCCGGGCGGCCGTCCGGGCCCGCGTCGCCCAGAACGAGGCCGCCTTGCGCGCCTGGGTCGCCGCCTGCGGTCAGCCCTGCTCCGTCCTGCCTCGCCCCGCGGGCTGGTCGGCGATCCTCGCCCTGCCTCCCGGGGTCGCCGAGGAGCGCGTCCTTCTGCGCGGGGTGGAGGAGGGGGTCTGGGCCCATCCGGGTTATTTCTACGGGATGCCCGCGAGCACTCCTTGCGTGGTTTTGAGCCTTTTGACCAATCCGGACGCGTTTTCCCAGGGTTTGGCGGCTTTGGACCGGGCTTTGCGCCGGAGCTGAAAGGGTCACTTACCTCTTGCCAAGCGTCCCGGCAGTCCTTTGCTCCGACTTTCCAAAGGAGCTCGAACACCATGTCCCGTATCTGCAGCGTCACCGGCAAGCGCCCCGTCAAGGGCCGCCGTATCATTCACCGCGGTCAGTCCAAGAAGAGCGGCGGCATCGGCTTCCAGCTGGTCAAGCAGACCAAGCGCACGTTCAGCCCGAACGTCCAGCGCATCCGCGTCCTTCAGCCCAACGGCAGCGTCAAGCGCCAGTGGGTCTCGGTCAAGGCCCTCAAGGCCGGCCTCGTCACCAAGGCCTAAGTCCCCGCACAGGACCGATCAAGCCCGCCGACCTCGGCGGGCTTTTTCATGCCCGGGCGTTCAGGCCCCGAACTTCTGCCAGAGGATCGTGCCCCAGACGGCCAGGGCGATCACGATGGTCAGGAAGACGGCGGCGCTCCCCATGTCCTTGGCCCGCTTGGCCAGGGGGTGGCGTTCCAGGGAGATGTGGTCGGTGTTCGCCTCGATGGCCGAGTTGATGAGCTCGACGATCAGGATGAGCTGGAGCACGGAGAAGAGCAGGGCGCGCTCGGATAACGTCACCGGGATGAACCAGGCGGCGACCGAGAGGGGGACGACCAGGATCAGCTCCTGCTTGAAAGCCTCCTCGTGCTTGGCCGCGGCTTTCAGGCCGTCCCAGGTGTAGCGGAGGGCATTGACGATGCGGGAGAGGCCCCCCTTGGATTTCATCGCCTCGCCGTAAGGCTCCGGGTTTTGCATGGAAGGGTGTCTAGGCCCGCGAAAATGGCAGGGCAAAGGCATTTTTCGGGGGTCCAGAAAGCGCTTGCCAGCAAGGGGGGCTGCCCTAGGTTCTTCGGTTCCCTAGTCGGGAAACCACCATGCGCGACGAATACCTGCAAGAAGCCCGGAAGAAAATCACCGATCCGAACATCCTGATCAACGTGGTCTCGAAGCGCGTGAAGCAGCTCCGCAGCGGCGCCAACCCGCTCATCGAATCCCTGGAAAAACTCGCCCTCGAGGACATCGCCCTGCGCGAGATCATCGAGGACCGTATCACCTGGGAGTTCGCCCCCGAAGAGCCGACCACCCAGGCCTAAGCCCGGGACGGTCCTTGCCGGCCGCCGGCGCGCCGCCCTCCTGTTCACCGATGGCCGCTCGCCGCGAACAATCCTTGCCCGAGGTCAGCAACCCGAAGGCGGGGCGCGATTATTTCATCGGACCGACCTATGAGGCCGGCCTGATGCTGCTCGGCACCGAGGTCAAGGCGCTCCGCCTCGGTCGCGCGAACATCGCCGACGCTTTCATTCGCATCAGCCCGAAGGGCCCGATGCTCTACCACGCGCACATCGCGGAGTACGATTTCGGCAACCTCAACAACCACGCGACCTACCGGCCGCGCAAGCTCCTGCTCAAGCAGGCCGAGATCGCCAAGATCGCGGGCGAGGTGCAGTCGGGCGGCGCCGCCATCGTCCCGCTCAAGATCTACTTCAAGCACGGGCTCGCCAAGTGCCTGCTCACGGTCGGCAAGGGCAAGAAGCAGCACGACAAGCGGCACGACATCAAGGAACGCGACGCCAAGCGCGAGATCTCGCGCGCGCTGAGCCGCCGCCGGTGAAGCCGCCGCTCCACCTCATCCTGCTCCAGCCGGAGATCGCGCCGAACACCGGCAACATCGGCCGGATGTGCGCCATCACGGGCTGCGTCCTCCACCTGGTCCACCCGCTCGGCTTCAGGATCGACGACGCCAAGCTGCGGCGCGCGGGCATGGATTACTGGCACCAGCTGGATGTCCGCCACCACGCCGACTGGGAGGCGTTCCTCGCCTCGCCCGGGCGACCGGAGCGGCTCTGGCTGTTCTCGACGCGGGCGACGCAGGGCTTCTGGGATGTCCGTTACGAGGAGGGCGACGGCCTGGTCTTCGGGAGCGAGAGCTCCGGGGCGCCGGAACCGGTGCACGCCTTCGTCGGCGCCGCGCGGTCGGTGAAGATCCCGCATTTCAACGAGCTCACCCGCTCGCTCAACCTCTCCACCGCCTGCGGCATCGCGACCTATGAGGCGCTGCGCCAGGTGAAGCACGGAGCCTGAACGCGGTCATGGTCCTCGCCGAAGCCCTGCCGCCCTTGCTGACCGGTCCGCGCGGCACGGTCGGCGGCATCGCGCTCCAGAGCCTCGGCAATTACGCCTTCTGGGCGGGTCTCGCCTGGCTGCTCGGCTACGTGCTGTTCCGTCGCCGTTGGGCGGCGCGGAAGATCATCCCGGCCTACCCCGCCGCCGCCGATATCCGCCGCGAACTGGGCTGGTCGCTGCTGACCGTCGTCGTCTACGGGCTCGTCGGCGCCGGCACGCTGTGGCTCGCGAAGCAGGGATGGACGCGGCTCTACTGGAAGCTCGACGCCCACGGTCCGCTGTGGTTCTGGGCCACGGTCGCGGGCGCGATCGTCCTCCATGACACGTACTTCTACTGGACGCATCGCCTGATGCACCACCCGCGCCTGTTCCGCTGGTTCCACCGGGTCCATCACGAGAGCGTCAACCCCAGCCCGTGGGCCGCGTACTGCTTCAGCCCGCTCGAGGCCGCGGTCCAGGCGGCCATCTTCCCCGTCGTGGTCTGCCTGCTGCCGATCCATCCGCTGGCGTTCGCCGCCTTCATGGTCTGGCAGATCGTCTTCAACGTGGTCGGACATACGGGCTATGAGTTTTACCCGTCGTGGTTGCTCGACAGCTGGCTCGGTCGCTTCCTCAACACGCCGACGAACCACATCCAGCACCACGAATCCTTCCGCGGGAATTTCAGCCTCTACTTCAACCTCTGGGACCGCCTGATGGGCACGAACCATCCGGAGTACGCGGCGCGGTTCCGCGAGGTCACGACGCGTCCGCGCTGAGCGCGGGTGAAAGGGGGCCGTCCGGACGGCTTCGCGGTTACCCGACCGCGGCCGTGCACAAACCCAACCAGCTATGAACAATCCAGCCGTCAGGACGGGTTCCGGTTCGGGAACGTCCGAATCATGCGCCCGGCCGAGGGTGACGGCAATGGGGTCGGCATAGGGTAAATACCCTAGTCACATTGCTTCGAACCTAAGTTCCTTAAGATAAGCGGTTTGTAAGCCAGGCCACCGCATCCGGATTGCGCAAAAGAATCACCCCAGCCACCGCGATGCCGCCTCCGACCCAGACGCGGGCACCGGGTCTTTGCCCCTCGATACCCCATTGGAAGAGCAGCGCCAGCAACGGGGACATCGCCACGATGCTGAGCACGACCGCGGCGGGCTGGGTGCTCAGCGCCCACTGGTAGCAGGCGACGCCGATGCCGGGACCCGAGACGCCGTTCATCAAGGCCCAGCCGCGGGCCCGCCAGCCGGCGTAGGGGCGGCGGATCTGGGCGAGCAGGCCGGTCCCGCGGGTGTTCCAGAGGACGAAGCCGAGCACGATCGGCAGGCCGCCGAGGATCCGGAGGAAGCCTTGGGTCCAGCCGTCCGGCAACGGCGTGTGCGCCGCGACGCAGGCCGCCTTCGCCATCGGCGTGCTCACCGCCCCGCAGGCTTGGCCGAACGCGGCGAGGATCGCGAGCGCGATGCCGGTCCGCCAGTGGCGGGGGTCGCCGACCGGGCGCGAGCCCAGCGCCAGCGCGACGCCCGCGAGGATGACGGCGGCCGCGGCCATCTGCGCTGCGGTGGGGGCATGTCCGAGCACGAGGTATTCGAGAAGCAGCGCGAACGGCGCCGCCAGCGTCTGCATCACGAGCAGCGCGAGCCCGGCGCCGATCCGGATCAGCGAATGGAAACTGGCGATGTCACCCACGCCCAAGCCGATGGCCCCGCCGAGGAGCAGCCAAGGCCAGCCGGGGAAGAACAAGGGCTGGCCGGCGATCAGCGCGACCGCCCCGATCGCCACGAAAGCGATGGAGATACGCAGGAGGTTGGCGAGATCGACCCCGTGGTGGAAGGAACTGCGGCGCGCGCAGGTGATCGACCACGCGAAGAAGAAGGCGGCACCGAAGGCGGCTTCCATCAGTCGAAGCGTTCGAGGATCGCCACGCCCACGGCGTCGGCGCGCATCCGGCCTTCGCCGGTGAGGCGGACGGTCGGGCCGGCGGTTTCCAGCAGGCCTTCCGCCGCGAGGTCGCGGAAGAGCCCGTCGACGGCGGGGGGCAGGTCGGTCGCGAAGCGCCTCGCGAGCGCGGCGGGGTCGACGCCGGCGTTGAGCCGCAGGCCGAACACCAAGGCGTCGCTGAGGAGGTCGGCCGGCGTCAGGTCCTTGACCTGCTCGAGCACCGGCTGGCCGGCCTCGATGCCTTGGATCCATTGGTCCAGGTTCGCGGGGTTGGTCCAGCGACGGGCGCCCCATTGCGAGGCGGCGGAGGGGCCGTAGCCGATCCAGGAGCCCATCTCCCAGGTGATGAGGTTGTGCCGGCAGGCGTGCCCCGGTCGCGCGAAGTTCGAGGTCTCGTACTGGGCGTAGCCCAGCGCCTCGAGCTGCTCCCAGGTGCCGCGGTAGAGCCGGGCCTCCAGCTCGCGGTCGATCTTCACCTTGCCCTGCGAAAGCTTCACGAACATCGCGGTATCCTCCTCGAAGGTCAGGCAGTAGGTCGAGAGGTGGTCCGGCCGCAGCGCCACGGCCCGGCGCAGGTCCTCGGTCCAGCGCCGCTCATCCTGGCCCGGGATCGCGAAGATCAGGTCGAGGTTACGGGAGGCGAAGCCCGCCGCCTCGATCAGCTCCCACGCGTCCATGATCTGCTTCGGCGAGTGCCGTCGGCCGAGGGCGTCGAGCGTGGCGTCGTCGAAACTCTGCACGCCCATCGAGACGCGGGTGACGCCGATTTCCTTGAGCGCCGCGAGCTTGTCGGCCCGGACGGAGGAAGGCGCGAGCTCGACGGTCCATTCGGTCGGGCGGCCCGCGGCGCGGGTCATCGCCGCGCCGAGGCGGCGCAGGTCGTCGGCCGGCAGCAGGCCGGGCGTGCCACCGCCCCAGAACGCGGTTTCCACTGCCCCGGCGGGTGCAACGCGAGCTCCCGCTCGATGGCGCCGAGGTAGCGGTCGAGGTCGCCGCGCTTGGGCTGCTCCTGGTAGAAGGAACAGAAGTCGCACGACGACGCGCAGAAGGGGACGTGCAGGTAGAGCGCGGTCCCGGGCTGGAACGGCGCCGGGTTCACTCGAGTCCGAGCTGCTTGCGACCGGCTTCCGAGATCATCCGCGGGTTCCAGACGGGGTCCCAGACGATGGCGACCTCGGCGGACTCGACGCCGGGCAGCGCCTCGAGCTTGGCCTTGGCATCGGCCGCGATGACCGGCCCCATGCCGCAGCCTTGCGCGGTCAGGGTCATCTTGACCTCGACCTTGCGTCCGCCGCGTTCGCCCGCGGTCAGCGCCAGGTCGTAGATCAGGCCGAGGTCCACGATGTTCACCGGGATCTCCGGATCGAAGCAGCCTTTGAGCGCCTCCCAGAGCGCGGACTCGTCGAGCGGGCCGGTCGCGACGTTCCCGGCCTTCGCGGCGTAGAGTTCGACCGCGTCCGCGCCGAGGGCCGCCAGGTCGGCCGGCGCGATGCGGAAGAGTCCCATCGGGGTCCGGACCGTCGCCGAGCCGCCGAGCGCCTGGGTGACCTCGACTTCCGTCCCGGCCTCGAGGATCGCCGCATCCCCGGCGGGGATGACGGTGACGGGACAGTCGCGGAGCAGGCGGTGGTGCGAGGACATGGGGCTAACCTTGGCTTCCGGGCCCGGGACGCAAGCGTCCGCTGCGGCCGCCCCGGCCCCCATGTGCTTTTCGCGGTAGCAGACTTGCGTTTCAGGATGACATGCGGGGTTGTCCGCCCCGGCCGGCCGGCTAGGGTGGGAGACCCCTGCCATGCGTCCCCGCCTCCTCTCTGCCCTGATCCTCGGCCTCTCCTTGGTCGCCTCCGCCGCGCCGGTCTCCTTGTTCGACGGCAAGACCCTCGACGGCTGGGAGGGCGACCCGGCCTGGTGGCGCGTCGAGGCCGGCGAGATCCGCGGCGGTTCGACCACGCAGAACGTGCCGCGCAACTTCTTCCTCGCGACGAACAAGAGCTACCAGAACTTCGAACTGCGCGTGAAGCTCCGCCTGACCGGCACCGGCTTCGTGAACAGCGGCGTGCAGATCCGCAGCGTGCGCGTCCCCAACAACACCGAGATGGCGGGTTATCAGGTGGACTTCGGGCCGGGTTGGTACGGCAAGCTCTACGACGAGAGCCGCCGCAACAAGGTCATCGCCGACTCGACCGACCCCAAGGCCGTCCAGGCCGCGGTCAAGGAAGGCGACTGGAACGAGTACCGCATCCGCGCCGAGGGTCGTCGCCTCCGCTCCTGGATCAACGGCGTGCCGGCGCTGGATTACACCGAGGCCGACGCCACTATCGCGACGGACGGCCGGATCGGCCTCCAGATCCATTCCGGCGGCAAAGCCGTCATCCAGGCCAAGGACATCGAGATCGAGGAACTGCCCGCGACCCCCGCCGAGATGACCTGGGCGAAGCTCAAGGCCGCCGCCCCCGCGAAGGCCGAGGCCCCGAAGAAGAAGGATATCGGGTATAACAACGTGCAGGGCGTGCGCCGCACCGCCGAGGAGCAGCGGAAGCTCTTCCACCTGCCCGAGGGTTTCGAGATCGAGCTCTTCGCCCAGGAGTCGCCCGGTTTCGGCAAGTTCGTCATGCTCGTCTTCGACCAGCAGGGCCGCGCCTGGTCCAGCACCGCGCTGGAGTATCCGGTCGACGCCAACGAGAACCCGGCCGCGGCCGAGGCCCTGTACAAATCGAAGGCGCGCGACAAGGTCATCGTCTTCGACCGTCCGTTCGCCGGCGGCCCGCAGGAGCCCCGCGTCTTCGCCGACGGGCTCGCGATCCCCGAGGGCGTGCTGCCTTACAAGGATGGCGCCATCGTCCAGCACGGCCACGACGTGGTCTTCCTGCGCGACACCGACGGCGACGGCAAGGCCGACAAACGCGAGGTGCTCCTGACCGGCTTCGGCGTCCAGGATTCGCACCTCTTCCCGCACCAGTTCACGCGCGCTCCGGGCGGTTGGTTCTGGCTGGCCCAGGGCGCCTTCAATTCCGGCAAGGTGATCACGACCAAGGGCGAGAGCGTCGATTTCCCGAGCACGCGCATGGCGCGCTTCCGCCCGGATGGCAGTTTCTTCGAGCCCACCAGCACCGGGCCTTGCAACATCTGGGGCTTGGTCCTGACGGGCCAGGGCGAAGCCTTCATCCAGGAGGCCAACGACTACGGCTACCCGGTGATGCCGTTCCATGAGTATGCCTGGTACCCCGGCTGCGCCGATCGCCTCGCGAAGTCCTACCAGCCGCCCTTCCCGGTGCAGGCGCCGCAGTTCAAGCTGGGCGGCACCGGCCTGAGCGGCCTCGCCCTGAGCGATCCCGGCGTCTGGCCCAAGGGCTACGCCGACGTGATGTACGTGGCGAACCCGATCACCTCCAAGGTCAACGCGATCCAGATGAAGCGCGACGGCGCCGGCTACTCGCTCGAGAAACTCGCGGACCTCGTCACCTGCGATGACCCGTTCTTCCGCCCGATCGCGATGACGATGGGCCCGATGGCTGCCTCTACGTGATCGATTGGTACAACAAGATCATCAGCCACAACGAGGTCGCCCGCAACCACCCCGACCGCGATAAGCAGTCGGGTCGCATCTGGCGCATCAAGCCGAAGGGCTACGTCGCCCCGGCCATCCCGGACTACAGCAAGCTCTCTTCGGCGGACCTCATCGCCCGCCTCGGCGCCCGGATCGTCGGCGACGCTCATCTCGCCTGGCAGACCCTGGCCGATCGCGCGCCCGAGCCGGCGACGACCGCCGCCTTGCGCGCCCTCGCCCAGGACGACTCGGCCGACGCGGCCCGCCGGATCCAGGCGCTCTGGGTCCTCGGTTGGCAGCAGCAGCACCCGGTCGACCTCGTCGCCGGCCTCCTGAAATCTCCCAACCGCAACGTACGCCGCGAGGCGGTCAGCGTGCTGCGCTACGCCGCGGCGCCGGACGCGGCGCAGATCGCCCTGCTCGCCGGCCTGCGCGCCGATCCCGACGCCGAGGTGCGTCAGGCCGCGATCAAGACCTTGGGCGAAGCCATCACCGCTCCGGGTGTGCTGCCGGCGCTCCTCGCCTTCGGGCAGCCCTCCTTGGCCGAGCCGCTCGCCCCGGATCGCAACCGCAAGCCGATCAAGGTCGGCGAAGCCTACTACCGCGAATTCGAACGCTTCCTCGTCCGCATGTACCTCGAGCGCCAGCCCGCCGCCGTCGCCGCCTTCCTCGCCGCCCCGGCGGCCAAGTCCTTGCCGGCCGAAGGCCGGATGTTCGCCACCCTCGCGCTCGATCCCAAGGTCGGCGCGCCGATCATCGCCGAGCTCGTCGGTCAGCTGGACCGCGCCCCCGGCCCCGACGAACTCTTCGCCGTCGCCAAGACACTCGACCAGCCGGCCAGCATCGCCGTGCTGCGCAAGCTGCTGGGCGACCCCGCCGTCCGTAACCGTGTCGTCGAGCTCCTGCTCGTCACCCGCACCGACCTCGATCCCGCCAAGGTCGGCCCCGTCGTGACCGAGGCCGCCAAGGCCTTGCTCGCCCAAGGCCCGGCCGAGCGCGCCCTCGCCGTCCAGCTGATCGGCGGCTTCCAGCTCCTGGAGCTCGAGGCTGACCTGCTGGCCTTGGTCGCGCGCGAAGACTCCCGGCGCGACGCCCTGATCGGCCTGCAGCAGCTCCGCACCACCAAGCCCGAGGCCATCGCCGCGCTCGTCGGGGTCGCGCCGGCGGACGTCTCGAACCTCGCCCTGCGCGCCCTGGTCGCCTCCCGCGCGCCGCAGGCCGCCACGCTCGCCATGGGTCTCTACCCCAAGCTGTCCGTCAACGACCGCAAGGTCGTGCTGGATGGCATCAGCGGCACCAAGGCGGGCGCGAAGGCCATCGCCGCGGGGCTCGCCGACAAGTCTGTCGCCGTGGCCGACATCGAGATCCCGGTCGCGGAGAAGCTCTCGATCGCGCTGGGGGATACCCCGGAACTCGCGGCCGTCTCGGCCCAGCTCGGCGGGGTTTTCCGCAGCGTGCTGGCCCTGGACGGCTCCAATGATGCGGTCGCCAAGTCCGGGATCGTGCTCAAGGGCGCCTTCACCGTGGAGACGTGGGTGCGTCTGGACGGCAAGCTCGACAACAACGATAGCATCCTCGGCGCGCCGGGCCTCCTGGACCTCAATTTCGCCGGCGGGGTCTTCCGGGCCTACCTGGGTGCGAAGATCAACGATGCCGTCGTCTCGTCCAAGCCGACCTCGGCCGGTATCTGGACGCATGTGGCCCTCACGCGGGACGCGGCGGGCATCCTGCGCACCTATCAGGACGGGGAGCTGACCGGCACCTCGAAGTCGGCGCAGCCGCATGACCTGCCGGGTCTGACGATCGGTTGGTCCACGCCCAAGGGCGGCACGCAAGGCGCCTTCGCCGAATACCGGATCTGGAACGTCGAGCGTAAGCCGGCCGAGATCCGCACGAACATGACCCGCACCTTCGCCGGCGAGACGCTCCCGGCGGCCCTCGTCTTCGCCTCGGCGAGCGGCGACGCTGCCTGGGGTAAGCTCGGCAAGGGCGCCAGGATCGTGCGCACCACCGACGCGCCGCCGCTCCTCAACGCCGAGCAGTTCGCGGCCCTGGAGAAGAAGACCGCCCGCTACACCGCGCTGGCGGCCAAGACCGGCGACCCCGCCAAGGGCAAGGTCGTCGTGGCGCTCTGCCAGTCCTGCCACATGATCAACGGTCAGGGCGGACTCATCGGACCGAACCTTTCGGGTGCCGGCGCGATGGGCACCGAGGCCGTGCTCCGCAACATCATCGACCCCAACGCCGCGATCGAAGCCGCTTACCGCATCTTCCAGGTCAAGCTGAAGGCCGGGGAGGTCATCGAGGCGTTCTATGTCTCCGAGGATGCGACGGCCTACGTGCTCCGTCAGCCCGGGGGCGCGGATCGTCGCGTGCCCAAGGCCGAGGTGGCCTCCGCCCAATACCTGCGCCGCTCGCTGATGCCCGAAGGCCTGCTGGATGGCTTCACGGACGACCAGGTCACGGACCTCTTCGCTTACCTGAAGACGCTGAAGTAAAGGGCTAGGGTTAGGGCTTGGGCTAGTTGATGCCAAGGTGAGCGCACCGGAAGGGGACATGCTGTGTTCGCTTACACGCCCCGCATGGTCTCTTGTCACCGCCGACCTTGCTTCTCCAGGCCCCAGCCCTAGCCCATGCCCTAGCCCTCGCCAACCCTCTCAGGCCTTCTTCGCTTGCCGAGGGGGCGGCGGGGCTTACGGCTTGAGTATGTCCGTCTGGTTCAATCCTGCCCGCGAAATCGACGCCTTGCTGCGCAAGGCCGCCGCGTCCGTCCCCGGCCTCGAGGGCGACTTCAACCCCGAGCTCAAGCCGTCGGATCCCCGCCATGCGGATTTCCAGGCCAACGGCGTGCTCGCCGCGGCGAAGAAGGCCAAGGCGAACCCCCGCGCCCTCGCGACGGCCTTGCTCGAGGCGCTGCAGGCGCAGGGCGGGCTAGACCCCACGTTGGTGCAGGTCGAGGTGGCCGGCCCGGGCTTCCTGAATTTCAAGCTCACGCCGGTCGCCCTCGGCGGCTGGTTGCGCGAGTACCGCGACGAGTCCAAGTGGCGCGCCGGCGCGGCCCGCCTGATGGGCGGCCGCAAGGTCGTCATCGACTACCCGTCCCCCAACACCGCCAAGCAGATGCACGTCGGGCACCTCCGCCCGATCGTCATCGGCGAGGCCGTCGCCCGGCTCATCGAGTTCTGCGGCGCCGACCTCGTGCGCGACAACCACATCGGCGATTGGGGTACGAACTTCGGCATCCTCATCCTTGCGATCAAGCGCGCGGGCTTCCAGCTCGATGCGAAGAGCCCGACGGCCCTCGAGGACCTCGAGCGGCTGTACAAGGAAGGCAGCGTCGCGACCAAAGCCGACCCGGCCCTGATGGACGCCGCCCGCGCCGAGCTGGCCAAGCTGCAGTCCGGCGACGCCGCCAGCCTCGCCCTGTGGAAGGAGATCGTGGAGGTCTCCAACGCCGCCTGCCAGCGCATCTACGACCAGTTCGGCCTCAAGACCGACGTCATCCTCGGCGAGTCCTTCTACCGCGACAAGGTCGACCAGGTCTACGCCGAGCTGGCCCAGCACGGGTTGGCCGAGGAGAGCGAGGGCGCGCTCGTCGCCTGGCATGACGAGGAGCCCCGCTTCTCGCGCCACGCCGAGACCAAGCTGCCCTTCATCATCCGCAAGAAGGACGGCTCCTCCAACTACGCCTCGACCGACCTCGCGACGCTCCTGCACCGCGCCGAACATTTCCGGGCCGACGAGGTGGTGTACGTCACCGACGGGCGTCAGCAGGACCACTTCCACCAGCTCTTCCTCACCGGCGCCAAGTGGTTCAAGGCCTCCGGTCGCAAGCTCCCGCGCCTCCGCCACGTCTGGTTCGGCACCATCCTCGGCTCCGATGGCAAGGCCATCAAGACGAAGTCCGGCGACCCAGTGCGGCTGCAGGAGCTGATCGACGAGGCGACCGCGCGCGCCTTCGACGCCGTCACGGCCAAGAGCCCCGAGCTGCCCGAAGCCGAGCGCCGGCTCATCGCCAAGACCATCGGCGTCGCCGCCCTGCGTTACGCCGACCTCTCCTCCAACCGCACGATGGACTACACGTTCTCGTGGGAAAAGCTCCTGGCCTTCGAAGGCAACACCGCCCCGTACCTCCTGTACGCCGTCGTGCGCGTCCGCTCCATCTTCCGCAAGACCGGCCTCGCCGTCGGCCAGGGCGAGGACGGCGCCTCGGATCCGGAGACCCCGACCGAGATCGCCCTCGCCCGCAAGCTGCTGGCCTTCACCGCCGCGCTGGACCAGGCCCTCGAGGAACTGCGCCCGCACCACCTCTGCACCTACCTGCACGAGCTCGCCTCCGCCTACGGCGCCTTCTACGCCGCCGACAGCGTGCTCGTCGACGACCCCGCCGTGAAGGCCCGCCGGCTCATGCTCTGCGCCCGCACCGCCGCCATCATGGAGACCGGCCTGCGGCTCCTGGGCATCGAGCCGCTGGAGAGGATGTAGGGGAGGGGCGGAGTACGGAGAGCAGAGTACAGAGTACAGAGTGCTGAATCGAGTGCTGGATCGAGTACGGAGTGCTGAGTCGATGATTGTGCCCTGGTAGGGGCAGCACCGCGTGCTGACCTAGCCGTTCAGGTGTCTTTGCGCAGCGCCCGCGCCGTCCCCATCTTGGAACGAACGGTCGGGATTCAGACTGAGGACGAAAGCGCTTTGGTGGCTCAGTGATTGCGTTCCGCCGGACCAACAAGCGTGACTGATTCACCCGTCGACCGCCGAGCTCGCCTGTTGACGCTAATAGCAGCTTAACCATAACACCTAGCCCCCCCTGAAATGCATGCCGCTGGACCAAAAACGGAATTATCCCATAGGCTTTGATCCATGGGTATGAATACCGCGTTGCTAGAAATCTTCCGAGACCAGGCTGAAAAGCTATTTGCATTTTTGCCCTCTGATTGTGGCTTTGCTCCCCCAAAAATGGCTGTAGACCAGCATGTTTTGTTAGCAGTCCTGACATTCAAAGGGCAAAATCTGGCCATCCAACTTTTGCTCGATGTGCGCGCTCAAGATGTTGATTGCAAAGTGGCTCGTGTGAGCAACGGGAAAGTGACGGAGCATTACGGCCGTGACGAAGCTGGTAAACTGGTTAGGGAATCCTTGTTCGAGATGCTTACGCGAAAAGGCGTCAGAGCCAGTCTGTTCACGAAGGTATCGGGAATGTCGTTGGAGGAAAGAATCCCCATCACTCTCGAAGATTTTTCCCGAATGTTAAAGCAACACGGCAAGGACATCCTTGCCGACTCTTCTTTGGTGTTTGAGTGACGCACGCTCGTAACTCCAACGCCTCAACGTGAGGTAACGTCCTCGCGTTCTCGCGTGTAGCAACGTCCGCCAAACCCTCGTCGACCGTCGCGCTCACTTGTTGACGCTAATAGCTGTTTAACCAAGGTGCTTAGACACCCCCTTAAATGCATGCCGCCGGAATAAAAGCGGAATTACCCAACGACTTCTCAATTCTCCACCCGTAGTTTCAAAGATATGGACAACAATATATGCAGGCATGACGGTGAACGAACGACTCTGGGTGGGTGGATTGATGGATGAGTTTGAACGTGCTATCAGTGGGAAAAATACGGATGAAGCTGTTCGTATTCTGACGGAAGTGGGGCTGACAGAAGAAAACATAAAGCCAATATTGGTGAAATACGGGCTATGCGGTGAGTTAGGGTAGTCACGGTTTGCTGGTCTAGGTGCGTCGGTAGCCCTGCTGCGCACGTACCCCCATGGGGACGCCCGCCACGTCTGTAAGGGCGGATGTAGTGCTTACTCTCCGGGTCCGGTGAGCAGGGCGAGGAGCCTGCGGTTGAGGAAGAGCTTGTCGCGCCCCTGCTTGATCTCGGTGAGGACGCCGGCCCGACATCCCATCCCAGCCCCGTAGACCTATCAAAGCCGATAGGTCGATTTAGGAGACTAAAATCGACCTATCACCATGAACAGGTCGACCGTGCCTGACAGGGGCCGGAACTCCGAGACTCCCCCCATCGATCCTATCCTCGACGCATCCATCGATTCACTCATCGACCCTATCCTCGACTCTCCCATCGACTCCACCATCGACCCTACCCCTCACTTCACCCCGTTGACGGTGAAGGTCGGCTTGTCGGCGACCGGGATGATCGGGCGCTGGTCGAGGACCTTGCCGCCGCAGACCACGGCGACGCTGCGGGGCTGGCTGGAGGCGGGCACGTTGACGTGGTACTTGTTCATGACCGCGGGGTCGAGGCGCTTGCCTTCGAGGCGGAAGCGCAGCGTGCCGGTCTTGGTCTCGACCACGAGCTGGCAGTCGTCCCGCTTGAGGCTCACGGAGTCGTCGGGGTAGCAGAAGCCGAGGGCGCCGTGCAGGGCGGGGTAGGCGTAGGTGCGCATCGCCGCGGTCGGGTCGTAGTAGCCTACGAGCGTCACCACCGGTACGCCGAATGTCTGCGGCTTGCGCGGTGCCGAACCCTCGGCGGCGCCTTTGAGGCGATGCTGGTAGGGCTCCATGCGCGCGGTGGCCGGGTTCCACTTGCTGAAACCCGTCGGCGAGGCCGCGTCGAAGACCGCCTTGCCCTCGAGGAACTTCTGGATGATCGCCGCCGTGTTGGGCGTATAGAGGGTGAAGCGGTTGAAGGCCGAGAAGGGACTGCCGCCGGCCATGGCGTCGAGGCCGAACGGACGGCCGTCGAAGGGCTCCTGCGTGCTCTCTTGGAGCGTCGTCCCTTTGCCGGTGCGGGTCGGGCCGAAGTTCGGGATGAAGCGGTTCTTGTCGGCGTCCCAGCCCCAGGTCGAGTTGATTGCGTCGGCGCTGCGGTGGACCGAGCCCTTGAAGCCATCGACGTAATGGCCGAGCCCGTAGTTGTGGCCGACTTCGTGGCTGAACTCGTTGCCGAGCGAGTTGTCGAGCGTGACCATGCCGTTGCCGCCGGAGCCGCCGTGGACCTGGACGCCGTTGGAGTAGACCCCGCGGCTGTTGTGCGCCGCGAGCTGGGCGGCGACGTAGGGGTGGCTGCTTTCCCCGCGGCCCGCCGTGGTGTGCAGGCCGTAGTTGGCGTTATCGATGCCGTGCGAGATGAGTTCCTTGCCGATATGCTGGCGCATGGTCCCCTGGTGCCAGCCCCCCTTGCTCGGATCGGCGTCCTTCAGCAGCTGGCCGTCGGGCAGCATCACCTCCGTCAGGTGCAGCGGGGCGTACTGGCTGATGATGAGGCGCGAGACGGGCACCGTCTGGAAATACTCGCGATGCGCCGTGGGATCCTTGGCGAAGGCGAACGCGTCGCGCGGCGGGGTCAGGAAGCCCAGGTCGATCGTATGGATGAGCAGCTGCGTCGGGGCGCCGACCTCCACCGCGCCGAGTTCGCCAACGGCGGTGCCGCGCCGGAAGCGCAGGCTCAGGCCGGGTTGCACCCATTCCGCGGGCAGGACCGCGCTCCAGGCGTCCCGGGCATAGGCCAGCGCGTTATTCTCCAGTTCGCCGTCGCGGAACCAGCGGCCGCCGGCGCATTGGAAGGTCTGCGTCTGACCGCGCCCGATGCCGACGGTGCGCTCGCCGTAGTGGATCGTCGAGCCGTAGCCGGCGCCGGCGATCACGCGCACGACCTTGCCGTCGAGTCCCTCGCCCGCGGGCAGGTGGATGTCGCGCGTCCATTGCCCGTCGGCGGTCCGGATCTCGACCAAGGCGACCGTGCGCAGACGTTCGCGCAGCGCGGCGCCCGAGGGGTCGGAAAGCTTGCCGATCTCGGTCCCGCCCCTGACCGTGGAGACGGTCTTGTCGGCCGGCGCGAAATCCAGGCCCTTCTCCGGTACGCCGTCGAGATGGTAGGCCGTCTTCGGCAGCAGGTTCGGCGGGTTCATCGTCAAGGTGCCCCATTCCTTGCCGTCCTTGCTCTTCGCGGTCACCAACAGCGGCGCCGTGCCGTTCGGCGCGACGAGGCGCACCATCAGGAGCGTCTTGCGGGAGCCGATCAGGTGGGGCTGGCGGTCGCCCTCGCGCGGGCGCGCCGGGATGACCTGGCTCTGGGCGAAGAGCACCTGCGCCGGCAGGTTGCCCTTCAGATCATCGGTCGGGGCCGTCGTGTTGAAGGTCGTGACCGGTTCGGCGGCGACCGCCGGGGTGGCCGCCGACAGGCTGGCGGCGGCGAGGATCAGGCAAGGAAGCACGGGGAGACGCATGGCGGAGAGGGAGGGGAGGGTTAGAGTGCAAAGTCGAGTTAGGTCGAGTGGGTCGAGTGCAGAGTCGAGTGCAGAGGGCTGAGTCGATGAGGCAGGGGATTGGGGTGTAGGTTAGAGTGCTGAATCGAGGGCTGAGTCGAGTACAGAGGGCTGAGTCGAAGGATGTGCCCCTGGTAGGGGCAGCACCGCGTGCTGCCCTAGCGGCCGCTGGCGTCGGGTAGGTGATCGAAAAGGGCGCAGGGGCGCGCTCCCTCGTGCCTCCTATCGCCGCGGTGGGCGCTCAGACCTTCAGGAACACCTTATGCTTCTGGAGGAACCAGAGGAAGAGCCATTCGACGGCGACGAAGCCGACGGCGAGGATGAGCTCCTGCCCCGCCGGCAGCGCCTTCGCCACGCCGCCGAGGAGCGCGTTCGCGGTGAAGCCGAAGCTGATGAACTTGCCCGCCATGTAGATGAGCACCGAGTTCATGCCGATGACCGCGAAGGCGAAGCCGAAACGACGCCAGCTGAGGACGTCCACCAGCGCGTAGAAAGCCGCGAGCAGCAGGAAACTCCAGCCGCCGGCCCAGAGCACGAACGAACTGGTCCAGAGGTTCTTGTTGATGGGGAAGGCGTAGTCCCACAGGCCCCCGAGGGCCAGGCAGAGCAGGCCGCCGAGCGCGAGACGCCGGGCCTTGCGCCACGGGGCGACCTCCTCGTTCGGCTTCTGGAGCCAGAGGCCGGCGAAGATGCCGAGCAGGGCGGTCGCGATCGCCGGGATGGTCGAGAAGAGACCCTCGGGGTCGTGGATGGTCCGGTGCAGTTTGCCGGGGACGAGCAGGCGGTCGACGTGGCTCGCGAAGTTGCCCTCGACCGTGAGGTCGCCCGGGGCGAAGCCCGGCGCCGCGGCCGTCGTCATGACGACGTAGTAGCCCACCAGGATGCCGCCCAGCCACCACCAGAGCCGGCGGAGGCGGTGCGCGTTATACACGAAGATGAGCTGGGCGAACATGCCGGCGAGGCCGATGCGCCCGAGCACGCTGCAGAAACGCATCTGGTCGACGCCTTTCCACTGGAGCCCGTTGTTGTAGATGACCCCGAGCAGGACGAGGAGCAGCCCGCGGCGCACGATCTTCGCGACGGTCGCCTTGCGGTCGGCGACGCCCAGCCGATGCCGCAGCGAGAACGGCGTGGAGACCCCGGCGAGGAAAAGGAACAAGGGGAAGATGAGGTCGTAGGCCTGGAAGCCGTGCCACGCGACGTGCTTGAGCTGGCCGGCGACCGCGTCGACCCAGGCCCAGCCGGTGAGCGCGAGCAACGCGCGCACGATGCCTTCGCCGCCGAGGATCCAGAGCAGGTCGAAGCCGCGCAGGGCGTCGAGCGAAAGCAGACGCTCGGACTTGGGGGCAGGGGTGTCCATGCGGCCGAGGTTGGCGAACGCCCCGCCCCAGTCGAAACGAAAACGCCCGGGCGCACCCCTCCAACCCTCGCGCCGACCCTCCATCCTCGACTCCACCATCATCCCCTGTACTCCGTACTCTGTACTCTCCCCTGTATCCATCGACTCAGCCATCGATTCTACCCTCGACCCTCCCCTCGACTCTCCCATCGACCCTATCATCGATTCTACCCTCGATTCAGCCCTCTCCCTTTCATGCCCGCCGACCCCGAACTCGTCGTTTCCCGCGCCCAAGTCATCCGCCGCGGCGTCCTGTGCCGTTGCCCCAACTGCGGTGGGCGTGGTTTGCTCGCCTCGTGGTTCCGCCTCAACAAGGCCTGCGCGGCCTGCGGGATGGACCTCGCGAAGTCCCATGGTTTCTATTCCGGCACGACCTCGATCGGCTACGTCGCCGCGATCCTCTTCGTGCTCATCCCCGACTTCCTCCTGGTCTCGGCCAAGGTCGTCGGGGTCACCGCGGGCATCTTGCTCGGGATGTTCGGCTCCTTCGGCTTCATCGTGCTGATCTACCCGGCGATGCTCTGCTGGATGGTCATGGCCTACCACGTCGCCCTGCCGGGCGACCTGCCCGTGAACGGCGGGGGCGGGCCGGGGGATGGCCAAGCGGGGTCTTGACATACATCATCGTATCTCGATAGGTTGATACTTCGATGTCCCGGTCCCAGCTCATCCAGGCGCTCCGCGCTCCCGCCCGTCCCACGGTGTCGGTGGAGTTCTTCCCGCCTAAGACCCCCGAGGCCGGCGCGAAGATGCTGGAGGTCGCCCGAGCCCTGCGTCCGCTCGGCATCGACTTCGCCTCGCTGACCTACGGCGCGGGGGGTACCTCGCGGGACACGACCCTCGCCTACGGGGCCGAGCTGGTGAAGCTCGGTTTCCCGCTCATCGGCCACCTCACGTGCGTGGGGCACTCCCGGGCCGAGCTCACCGAGGTCATCGCCGGCTACGATGCCGCGGGTTTCTCCGGGATCCTGGCCTTGCGCGGCGACCCCCCCAAGGGCCAGACCGCTTTCACCGCCCACCCCGAGGGCTTCGCGCATGCCGAGGGGCTCGTCCGCCACATCGCCGCCGTCCGCCCCGGACGCTTCGCGGTCGGCGTGGCCGGCTTCCCCGAGCGGCATCCCGACGCGACCGACGACCTGTCGGACACCCGCTTCCTCGCCGGCAAGGTTTCCGCCGGCGCGGACTTCGTCACGACCCAGCTCTTCCTCGATAACGAGGACTACTTCCGCTTCGTCGCCCGTGCCCGCGCGGCCGGCGTGACGGTCCCGATCCTGCCCGGCATCATGCCGGTGCTCTCGCTCAAGCAGGCCCGCAACTTCTGCGGTTTCTGCAAGGCCCGGATCCCGGAGGCCTTGGTCCGCGAACTGGAGGCCTGCGGCGATGACGAGGAGGCCCAGCGCAAGGTCGGCGTCTCGTGGGCCGTCCGCCAGGTGCGCGGGCTCGTGGCCCGGGGGGCGCCCGGCTACCACGTCTATATCCTTAATCGGGCGGAATCGGCGTTGGAGATGATTGGGCAGTTGAAGGGGTAGGAGGCGAACAAGAGAGAGTGCTGAGTCGAGTGCTGGATCGAGTACAGAGGGCTGAATCGATGGATACGGAATAAGCACAAGGGATGGAGAGGCGTAGGGGATGGGGTAGTTCGCCTTACGCTACCGGAGGAACAGACAAACCTCCGCGGCTGACGACAGTCCCTGATACCCCGTCTCCCTGCCCTGCTCCCGCCTCCCATCGACTCAGCCCTCGATTCTGCCCTCTGTACTCGACTCAGCACTCCAACTTGCCCCCCTATGCTCATAAAGTTTGCCGTCCGTCGCCAGCTCGCGTGACATACGGCATGGACAGCGATAAGAGCCATCCCGGCTGGCGCCGTGGCTTCTGGAGCCTGATGGCGACGCAGTTCCAGACCGCCTTCAGCGATAATGCGTTGAAGAACCTGATCATCCTGCTCGTCCTTGGGAGTTCGCTGCCGGTGGAGGAGCGCGATACTCGGGTGGCCCTGGCCGGCGCCCTGTTCGCCGCGCCTTTCATCTTGTTCTCGATGCTCGGGGGGTGGTTGGCCGACCGCTTCAGCAAGCCGCTGATTATCGGCTACGTGAAGCTCGCGGAGATCGGCATCATGCTGTTCGCGGCGCTCGCCCTGGCCGGGGGCTGGGCCTCGCTGGAGCTCGCGGCGATCTTCCTGATGGGGTGCCATAGCGCGCTCTTCGCGCCGTCGAAGTATGGCGTCCTGCCCGAACTCCTGCCGCACGATCGGCTCTCCTGGGGCAACGGCATCTTGGAACTGCTGACCTTCCTCGGCATCATCTTCGGTATCGCGGCCGCCGGCTTGCTCGCGGAGACCTTCGCCGGCCAACAAGGCTGGTCGGGGCTCCTCCTCGCGGCGTTGGCCGTGTGCGGCTGGGCCTGTAGCCGGGGCATCTGCCGCCTGCCGGCGGCGAACCCGGCCTGCGCGCCGCGCATCAACCCGGTCACCGACCTGTGGGCGCGCCTCCGCTTGATGCGCCTGGATCGGGATCTCTGGCGAGCCTGCTGGGGCAATACGGGCTTCTTCTTCGTGGCCGCGCTGGTCCAGATGAACCTGATGATCTATGGTCAGGACGTCCTGCGGTTATCTCAGGCCCAGAACGCCTACCTGACCCTCGCGCTCGCCTTGGGTATCGGCGTGGGCAGCGTCGCCGCCGGTTACGCCTCCCGCGGCAAGATCGAATATCGTCTGGTACCCATCGGCGCCGCGGGCCTGGCGCTGTGCTCCCTCCCCATGGGGCTTCCCGGGGTAAGCTTGCCGGTCTTCGTCGCCTGCTTGGCCGGACTTGGTTTCTCCGCGGGTCTTTTCATCGTGCCGATCGCCGCGGTCCTCCAGCATCGCCCGGCCCCCGCGGACAAGGGCGCCGTCCAAGGCGCCGCGAATGTCCTGAGCTTCCTCGGCATCCTCGCCGCCTCCGGCGTGCAATGGGTCGCCGGGCAGGCCTGGCATCTGGGCCCTGGCCAGATCTTCTGGCTCTGCGGGGCCTGCGCCTTGCTCACGGGCGCCTACTCGGCAATCTCCCGCGGTCGCTTCATCGTGGCCGAGTAGCCGGGTCGCCGCCCGCTTCTTAATCTTGGATTAAGCGCGGTTCTGCTAGACTATGAGGGCAGTCCCCATGCGTATCCTCCTGGTCGAAGACGAGGCCCCGTTGCGGGCGAGCTTGCTCAAGGTCCTGCGTGAGGAAGGGTACGCGGCCGACGGCGCGGCCGATGGCGCCGAGGGTCTGCGCAAGGCCTTGGAGTGCGATTACGACGCGATCCTGCTGGATCACATGATGCCGGTGATGGATGGCCGCGAGATGCTCCGGCGGTTGCGCGGCGTCAAGCGCACGCCCGTCATGATGCTGACCGCCCGCGACTCCGTCGAGGACCGCGTGGTCGGGTTGGACCTCGGCGCGGATGACTACCTCGTCAAGCCGTTCATGCAGCAGGAGCTGCTCGCCCGCCTCCGCGCGCTCGTCCGCCGCAACCGCCCGTCGCCCGGTGTCACCATCACCCTCGGGGACGTCGCCATCGACACCGTCGCCCGGCGCGTCGCCAAGGCCGGCAAGGAACAGCCGATCACCGGGCGCGAATACACTCTGCTCGAATACCTCGCCCACCGCCGGGGGGCGGTCGTCACGCGCGCCGAGCTCTACGAGCACCTGTTCGACGAGAACGAGGACACGTTGTCGAACCTGCTCGAGGTCCACGTCTGCAACCTGCGCCGCAAGCTCGGGGCGGAACTGATCAAGACGCGGCGCGGCCTCGGCTACGTCATCGAGGAGGCCCCGGAGGGCCGGGCGCGGCCGTGATCTTCCACTCGATCCGCTGGCGCATCCTCGCCTGGAATTTCGGGCTGCTCGCCACCACGGTCACCGTCCTGCTGGTCGCCTTTCACCGGCATGAACGGGCCAACCGCACCCAGGAGGTCGACCTGCGTCTGCGCCAGCTGATGACCACGAGCATGGGCGCCGTGGGCGAGGTGGTGCCCGGCGTGGCCGGTCCGCGGCCGACCGTGGCCGCCGCCCCCGCCAACCCCGCCCGCGCGCGGCCCAACGATAATCCCGCCCAGCGCAAGGCCAAGGCGGAGCAGACGGTGCGCGAACTCGAGCGCGATGGTTGCCGGCTGCTCGTCGCCGACCCCGGCAAGGACGCGGTCCTGTTCACGAACCTCGCGACGGCCGAGGCCGCCGCCGAACTCCTGACGGCCTGCGTCGCGCAGCTCGCGCCTCCGGGGGCGGAGCCCGGGCCCGCCCGTCCGGTCGACCTGATCTTCTCCCTCGGCACCCGCCGCATCCTGCTGCACCGCCCACCCGGTCCGACCTTCGTCGCCTTCATCCTCGATTCCGCGGGGCTCGAGGCGGACCTCCGCGCCCTGGCGTGGAAGTTGTTCGCGGCCGGCGCCGCGCTCACGGGCCTCGGTTGCGCCATCGGCTGGGTGCTGGCCGGACGTTCGCTGCGGCCGCTCGATCGGATCGCCGCGACCGCGGAGGGCATCGCCGCCGGCGACTACGAACGGAAGATCGACGTCGAGGACACGGAGAGCGAGCTAGGGCGGCTGGCCGTGGTGCTCAACGAGACCTTCGGCCGCATGAACGCGGCCCGTGAGCGGGTGACGCGGTTCACCGCGGACGCCTCCCACGAATTACGCACGCCGCTGGCGGTGATCCTGTCCGACAGCCAGGGGGCGCTGCGGCAGGAACGGACTTCCGCCGAGTACCAGGCCGCGCTCGAGGCCATCCAACGTTCCGCCCTGCGCATGAAGGCGATCTCCGATGCGTTGCTCGAGCTCGCGCAGGGCGACGCGGGCCGCCCGGTGGCCGCCGATGCCTGCGACCTGGCCGACCTCGCCGATGAGGCGGTGGCCTTGCTGGGCCGGCTGGCCCGCGACCATGAGGCCAAACTGGTGGCGCAGCTGGACGGGGCGCCGGTCAAGGGGGACGCGGGGCGACTGGGCCGCGTCATCCTCAACCTCGTCGTCAACGCGATCCTGCACAATCCCGCCGGCGTGACCGTCACCGTCACCACCGGCGTCCGCGACGGGCAGGCGGTGCTGACGGTTTCCGACGACGGGCGGGGCATCGCGGCCGCGGATCTGCCCCGCATCTTCGATCGTTTCCACCGCGCCGACGCCTCCCGCTCGCGGCATACCGGCGGCGCGGGGCTGGGTCTCGCCATCGTGAAGCAGGCCGTGGAGGCCCACGGCGGCACGATCGCCGTCACCAGCGAGGTCGGCCGCGGCACCACGTTCACCGCGTCCCTTCCGGCGGCCTGAAGGACGTCAGACGGTCGCGAGGATCCGGGACTTGATCTCCGCGACGGGCATCGCGTTGAGCAGGACCGGCGAGAGCCGGTTCTCGTTCACCTTCGGCAGGGCCGTGAGGTGTTCGCTCAGCACGAGGCTGCGGTTGGCGGCGACCTCGTCGACGCGGTCGACCGGCGTGAAGCGCGGGGTCGATCTGAGGACCTCGGGGTTCGTGCGGATGAGCTCGCCGATGGCCAGCACGACCTCGGCGAAACGATCCAGCTCGGTCTTCGTGTAGGATTCCGTCGGCTCGATCATCAGGCCGAAGACCTCGGGGAAGGCGACGGTCGGGGCATGGAAGCCGAAGTCGAGGAAGAGCTTGCCGACGCGGGCGATGATGCCTGCTCGCGGGATGCCGGCGGCCTCGATGCGCTTGAAGTCCTCCTCGGTGAGCGTGAGGATGAACTCGTGCATGCGCGGCACGCCGTCGGCCGCCGCCGGCAGGGACGGGAAGGACTTGCCTAGCTTGGAGAAGAGGTAGCGGCTGGAGAGGACGGACATCGCGGCCATGCGGCGGACGCCCTCCTTGCCGAGGCGCTGCAGGTAGGTGTAGACGCGTACCTTGTGGGCGAAGTTGCCCCAGTGACGATGGAAGGAGCCGATGCTGTGCTTCGGCTTCACGGCCACGAAGGTGTCGCCGTGCTTCTCGATCTGGAAGCCCGGGAGGAAATCGACGAGGCGCTCGGACACGGCCACGATGCCGTCGCCGGGGCCGCCGCCGCCGTGCGGGACGGTCCAGGTCTTGTGCAGGTTGTTGTGGACGGCGTCGACGCCGAGGGCGCCGAGGTTCACCCAGCCCGCGATGGCGTTCATGTTGGCGCCATCCATGTAGACGAGGCCTCCGACGCGATGGATCTCCGCGGCCATCTTCCGGAAGTCGGTTTCGAACACGCCCGAGGTGTTCGGGTTGGTCACCATCATGCCCGCGATGCGCGGACCGAACTCGGCGATCTTCGCGGCGAAGTCGGCCTGGTCGACGCGGCCGTCGGGGGCGGACTTCAGGAGCACGATGCCCGAAGGCGAGCCGTCGGGGTTGCGCTTGGTGGCGTAGCCGGCCGTGGTGGCCGTGGCGAAGTTCGTGCCGTGGGCGGTCGTCGGGATCAGGATGATGTCGCGGTGCTGGCCGTGGTGGCGGTGGTAGGCCTGGAAGAGCTTCAGGCCGACGAGTTCGCCCTGCGCACCGGCGACCGGCTGGGTGGTCAGACCGGCGAGGCCGGTGACCTTGCGGAGCCATTCCTGGATCTGCCAGAGCAGCTCGAGCGAGCCCTGCGCGTCCTCGACGGGCGCCTGCGGGTGCAGGCCGGTGAAGCCCGGCAGGCCCGCGGCCCAGTCGTTGATGTGCGGGTTATACTTCATCGTGCACGAACCGAGCGGGAAGCAGCCGGTGTCGGGCGAGACGTTGAGTTCGCCGAGCTTCGAGTAGTAAGCCTTCAGTTCGGAGAGCGGGAAGGAAGGCAGGCCGACGGCGCCTTGGCGGAGCAGGGCGGCGGGGACTTCGGCCAGGGTCTTCGTGCCGGCGGACTGGCCGTAGAGCCCTTCGAAGAAGGCGATGAGTCGGTCGGTGTCGGCGGCGGTCTGGAGGTCGCTGAAGGAGATCTTCAGCAGCGAGCAGTTGCAGGGCGTCCGGCCGGTGATGTCGACGCCCACGTGCAGGCCGGCGGCGCGGCCCTTGGCGATGACGCCGGCGGCGGGCTCGGGGAGCATCAGGCTGAACTCGTTCCAGAAGGCCTGGTCGGCGTAGCAGACCTTGAGGCCCGGGATGTTGTGCAGCTTCGCGGCGGCGCGGCGGGCCTGGTCGCGGCCGGCGACGCAGGAGGCGGCCATGCCGGCTTCGCCGCGCGCGAGGATGGCGGCGCCGGCGATGGTGGCGATGAAGGCCTGATTGGAACAGATGTTGGACGTGGCCTTGTCCTTGCGGATGTGCTGCTCGCGGGTGGACATCACCATCACGATGCAATCACGGCCCGCGTTGTCCTTGGCCTTGCCGACGAAGCGTCCCGGGGTCTCGCGGACTTCGTTCTTCTTGTCGGCGTGGTGGCGGACGGCGAAGATGCCGAGGCCCGGGCCGCCGAAGTTGGCGCCGATGGCGAGGTGCTGGCCTTCGCCGACGAGGATGTCGGCGCCTTTCTGGCCATACTGCGCGGGAGCCTTGAGGCCGCCGGTGGCGAGGAGCATCGGGTCGATGACGGCGATGGACTTCACGCCGGCGGTGGCGCACGCGTCGGTCAGGGCATCGACGTCTTCGAGGAGGCCGAGGGCGTTGACCTGCGGGAAGATGACGGCGGCGAGCTGCTTGCCGAGGCGCGCGGCGGCGGCGGTGATGCCGGCGGCGGGGAGGCGGCCGGTGGCGTCCTCGGGGGCGAGGAACTCCAGCTTCACCGTGGTGTCGGCGACGTGCGTGCGCAGGACTTCGAGGTCGGTCGGCAGGAGGTTGCCGGCGACGAGCACGGTGTTGGCTTCGGCGTCGGCCATGCGCACGGCGCAGACGGCGGCTTCGAAGAGCGCGCTGGCGCGGTCGTAGAGCGAGGAGTTGACGGCTTCGAAGCCGGTCAGCTGCGCCAGCGTGGACTGGTAGATCCAGTGCGTGATGAGCGTGCCTTGGGAGCGCTCCGGCTGGTACGGGGTGTAGGAGGTGGTCAGGTTGCGGATCGAGCAGACATGGCCGACGATCTCATGGGTACGGTAGACCTGCAGGCCGTCGCCGAGGAAGGCGGTCTTGACGGAGTTCTTCCGGGAGAGCGCTTCCATGCGATCCGCCAGGGCCTGATAGCCGAGTTCCTCGGGCAGGTCCTGCGGGCCGGCGAACTGTACCGCGCGGTCGATGTGCGCGTACATGTCCGGGAAGTCCTTCGAGCCGACGGCGGCGAACATCGCCTGGATGTCGGCCTCGGTCGCCGCGATGTAATGGCGGGAGAGTTCGCGGGAGATTTTCGAAGGGTCGTAGGGCAGTTGGGCCATGGGCTGAAAGGAGGCTGACTTTTTTGAACCACGAAGGCTTGCCCGCAATCGTCCAGCCCCCGGGGTGGGGGGTATTAGGACGGGAGCGGATGGTCATAAGCGGAGGGTCGCCCGGACGGTCGCTTAAGACCGAAAACACGCGTCTGTGAATAACTCGCGGGTGCGGATTTGCCAGGGTCGCCGGCGAGGGCCTAGCGTGAGGCGATGACTCGCCAAGCCCGTGCCGACTTCGTCGCCCGAACCTTGGCGAAGCTCTACCCGGAGACGCCGGTCCCGCTGGACCACACGGATGCCTTCACCCTGCTCGTCGCGGTCGTGCTGTCGGCCCAGTGTACGGACAAGAAGGTCAATGAGGTCACCCCGGCCTTGTTCGCGGTCGCCGGGACGCCGGCGAAGATGGCGGCGATGTCGGTCGACCGGGTCCTGGGTCTCATCCGGCAGCTCGGGCTCGCCCCGCAGAAGTCCAAGGCGCTGGTCGGCCTGGCGAAACTGATCATGACGAAGCACGGTGGGCAGGTGCCGCGCACCTTCGAGGAACTCGAGGAACTGCCCGGCGTCGGCCATAAGACCGCCTCCGTCGTGATGGCTCAGGCCTTCGGCGTCCCCGCCTTTCCGGTGGATACCCATATCCATCGCCTCGCGAAGCGGTGGAAGCTCAGTCCTGGCAAATCGGTCGAGCAGGTCGAGCGCGACCTCAAGAAAGTCTTCCCCGAGGAGTCGTGGAACCAGCTCCACCTCCGCATCATCTTCTACGGCCGCGAACACTGCACCGCGAGAGGCTGCGATGGGAAGACGTGCGGGATTTGCGGTGAGTTGAAGGAGAGGGCAAAAAGGAGTGCTGGATCGAGTACAGAGGGCTGAATACGGATTAGGGATTAAGGGGTGCGGAGTACAGAGTGCGGATTACGGAGTACAGATTACAGAGTGCAGAGTACAGAGTGTGGAGTGCGGAGGGGTTGAACTGCGCGGACTTTAGCGCGGCGGCCTTGGCTTCGGAATAGCTTCGTAGTCTTCCTTCTGCTTTCGATAATGAATAAGTCCGCCGATGAGACGTCCAACTATCATGGCTTGCTTCATAAGGCGTCGGCCATCTGCTTCTGACAGAAGCTTCACGCCAAGGCAGACTTCAATCTGAGTCTCTAGTTCGCAAAGAGAGCCTCGGGCGATGTAGAGAAAACGAAGGGAGTCCTTGTTTGATCCTCGGCCATTACCCTCGGCTATATTGGATGGGACTGAAATGGCCGCCCGACGTATCTGGTCAGCAACCCCACGGTCGATGCCGTCTTTCTGGTGCTTGCAAACCTCATAGATCTGGATGGCCAACGTCTTGGCCTCTTGCCAGGCGAGCAGGCGTCGATGCGTTGGGCCTTCCGATTTATTCTCCACTCCCCCATTTCTGATTTCCGTGTCAGCAAGGTCGATGGTGGAAATGCCTTAGCGAAAGAGTCGGCGAAGGGTTCAGGTCCGGGAATGCAGTTGGTGGGTTATTCGACGCCAGACCTTCCAGCAGGGGCTAAGCTCCTCCGTCTGTAATCTGTAATCCGTACTCTGAACTCTAGGTGATTCTCTTACCTTACCAACTCCTCGTGCTTCTCCCTGAATTCCTCGCTCCAGGGCGCCGGCTGGTGGGTCGTCCCGTCCATGCGACAGACCGTCCGCGAGGCCTTGGCGTGCAGGATGGCGAGGTCGGCGCTGCGGAACTCGAAGTCGACCGTGAGGCCGGCGGCGCGGACCTTGCGGACGCTCAGGATGAGCTTCACGTCGCACTCCGGTCGGATCGGCGCGTGGTAATGCAGGTCGAGGTCGCGCACCACGACGTAGACGTCGGGGGCGATGGCGGGGTCGAGCGTATCCTTGCCCATCATCGCGACGAACATCGTCTTCTGGGCGCGCTCCATCAGCAGCACGTAGTGCGAGTGATGGAGGATGCCGAGGCCGTCGGTCTGGTCGAACCAGGTCTTCATCGTGACGATGAATGTCTTGTCGGGCTGGAGTCCGTCGGCGGGCATGCGGGGAACCTTGGAGGAAAGGGAGGCCACCGCAAGCCTGCCTAGGCGAAAGCATCGCGGGTCCGCGATCCGCTTGCCCCGGCTGCTTGTCTCGTATTACAAGTGCGCCGTGATCATCGACGGTCGCTACAAGCTCTTTCGCCGCAGGGTGGCGTGCCGCCACGTCTGGTGTTCCGTCTGTTCGGCGCAACGCCTGGCGATCGGCACCCGCCACCTCGCGGTCTACCATCTTTTCTTCGTGCCGGTGATGCCCTTGGGGCGCTCGGTCGAATGGCGTTGCGACACCTGCTTCATCCAGGTCGACGCCTTTCGTCCGGTACGTGCCTGGATCTCGGGCTTCGGCATGCTGGCCGGTCTCTTTTTCGTCCTCTTCGGGGCGGCCGGCTTCCTCCCTGCGCCGACGGATGTGCGGCGCCCGGTCGACCTGGGTTTCTCCCTCGGGATGATCGGACTCGGCGTCGCCATGGTCGGCTTCTTCGCCTGGCTGCGTCACCGTCGTCGCCGTCACGAGGAAGCGGTCCGCCAAGTCGTGCCTCTGGCCGGTGATCGTTGCCCGCTGTGCGCCGCCACGCTGGCTCCGGCGGCCCGTCCCTATTGCGCGGCTTGCGAGGTGGATGTCCTGACGCGCTGAGCGACCGGCGGCGGTCAGTCGGCCCGGAACGTCGCCGCTAGACGGTCGAGTTCCGCCCAGGTGTCGACGGCGGGCTTGAGCCCGAGGTCGCGACGCGCGGCGGAGACGTCGAACCAATGGTCCTTGGCGAGCTCGACGGCGACGAACCGGGTCATGGGCGGCTCGCCCTTGAGCGGGAGCAGCGTCCAGAGGCCTTCCAGCAGCGCACCGAGCGCATAGGCGCGGCGGAGAGGCATCCGCTGGGTGATGGGCGGGAGACCGGCCCCGACGACGAGACGATGGATGAAGTCCCACAGTTTCACGGGCTCACCCTGCGAGAGGAAGTAGGCCTTGCCGTTGGCGCGACCGGCGAGGAGCGCGTCCAGGGCGCCGAGATGCGCGTCCGCCGCGGTGTCGACGTGCGTGACGTCGACCAGGTTCGCGCCGTCGCCGACGATGCGGAGCTTGCCGGCGCGGGCCCGGGCCAGCACGCGGGGAAAGAGGTGGTGGTCGCCCGGGCCCCAGATCAGGTGCGGACGGAGCGCGCAGACCTTGAGGGTTTCCGACGCGGCCGCGAGGGCGCGGCGTTCGGCGGTGGCCTTGGTCTCGGCGTAGGCGCAGAGGAACTCCGTCCCGTACGGCAGGGATTCGTCGGCTCCGCGGAAGGATTCGCCGTTGAAGACCACGCTCGGGGTGCTCGTGTAGACCAAGGCCTTGACGCCATGGTCGCGGCAGGCCTGCACGACGGTCTCCGTCCCCGTGATGTTGCTGCGCACGTAGTCCTCCCACTTCCCCCAGACCCCGGCCTTCGCCGCGACATGGAAGACGAAGTCGCATCCCCGGACCGCCGCCGTCAGCGCCGCGGCGTCGGCGAGGTCGCCCCGATGGAACTCCACGCGCGCGGCCAGGTCGGCCGCCAAGGCCGAACGGCCGAAGACCCGCACCGCGTAACCACGGGTGAGGCAACGTTCGACCACCGCCCGGCCGAGGAAGCCGCCGCCACCGGTGACAAGGACGGTCGGACGGCTCATCGGAACAGTCGGCGCAAGGGGTTCAGCCGCTCCGCGCGCAGGCGTTCGGTCCATTCCTTCGCGAGGCGGAGGCGATGGATCTTGGCGTTATGCCGCACGTCGACCGGCAGTTTCGCCTGGAAGAGGAAGGTCTCCACCCGGGTCGCGGTCGGGTTGCTCCCGGCGCAGGCGCGCAGCTGGGCGATGAACTGTTCGCGTTCGCGGGCGTCGGCGGGGAAGCGTCCCTCGCGCGGTTCCACGACCAAGGCCGGCAGGAACGGCGCCTTCGTCCCGAGGCCGATGAGCGCGCAGCGCGCGACGTCGGGGTGGGCGCGGAACGCCGGTTCGACCGCCTCGGTGGGCAGGTCGCCCGATGCGGTGCGGACCTTTTCGGCGCGCCGTCCGAGGAAACGCAGCAACCCGTCCGCGCCCAGCGCACCGAGGTCGCCCATGCGGTGCCAGACGCGTCCGTCGTCCGCGATCTTGGCCGCGGCCGTCGCTTCCGGCAGACGGTGGTAAGCGCGCGTCACGCTCGGCCCCGTGGCGATGATCTCGCCGACCTCCCCGGGGGCGCAGGCGCTTGTGTCGGCCAAGGTCCGGAGCGGCCCGTCGACCTCGCGGATCACCCGGATCTCGACGCCGTTCACGGGCCGGCCCACGCAGGTGCCCAGGCCTTGGCGCGCGGTGGCGACGTGGTCGGCGAGCAGCTCGGCCGCCGCGATGGTCGACACCGGCAGGCATTCCGTCGCGCCGTAGGGCGTGTGCACCTGCGCCTGCGGCGCGATCCGGCGGAGCTGCGCCAGCAAGCCGTCCGGCACCGGGGCGCCGGCGATGAGCACGCGCCGCAAGGACGGCAAGCTCAGGCCGCGGCGCTCGCAATGGTCGGCCAGGCGGCCCCAGACCGCGGGCGACCCGAACGAATTCGTCACCTGCTCGGAGCGCAAGGCCGCCACGATCGGCGCCGGGTCGGCGGCCGCCGGGCGCGAAGGATCGAGGAGCGGCGTGACCGTCGTCATCCGCAACGCCGGGTTGAAGAGCGCGAAGAGCGGCAACATCGGCATGTCGACCTCGCCCGGCTGGATGGCGTAGGTCCCGCGATCAGCTCGATCTGCGCATCGAACATCCCGTGCGTGTAGTCGACTCCCTTGGGCGCGCCCGTGGAACCGGAAGTGAAGAGGATCGCCGCGGGCGAGTCCGGGCGACACACCTCCGCGAGCGGCCGGGGCTCGGCGGAGGCGCACTGCTCGCGCAGGAGGCGCCACTTCGTCGTGCCGACCTGGACGCGTGCGCGCAGGGAACGGAAGGCGGGTAGCGGGGTCCGGCTCAGCCAGACGGCCGCGCGCACGCCGACCAAGGCCTCCGGTTCGGTGTGCCGCACGCAGCGCAGGAAGGACCGCACGCCCATGCCCGGGTCGAATCGCCACGGGGATTGCGCCCACCTTCAGCAGTCCGAACATCGCCACGATGAGGTCGTGCCCTGGGCGCACGGCGAGCAAGGTGCGGGTGCCGAGGGCGATACCCTCCGCGTGGAAGATGCGCGCCGCCGCGTCCGCTTTCCTGGTCGAGCCGCCGGAAGGAACACCGGGCGTGCCGACCTTGGCGTCGGGACCGACCGACAGGGGGGAAAGCGTGGCGACCGCCTCGGGCTGTTCCAGGGCGGCCTGGCGCAGGTGGCGGGCGACGTTGCTTCCGGGGACGTTCATGGGCCGTTAAATGAAGAAGCCCCGAATCCGGGGCTTCTGCAAGGCTAGTCGGGTTCCCGACTCAGTAGTCGGTGATGGTGATCGCGCCCCAGAACAGGGTGTAGCGGTCGCCGGTGGTCGTGCGGTGCGTGAAAAGTTCGTTGGTCGACAGGCTGAGGTGGCCTTGTTGTTCGGCGCGTAGGAGCCAGGCTCGGTCTTGATGATGCCGAGGAGTTGTGGCTGGGTTCGAGGGACACGCCCTTGCCGTGGTTGGGGGTGTCGTAGGTGTGGCAGCCCACGAGGGCGGTGGCGGCGAGCAAAGAGGCGAGGGCGAGCTGCTTCATGGTGGGAGATGCAGAGATTTGGGAGGGGGGAGGGGGGTGACAAGCCAGAACCTCAGCCGTTCACCCAATGGTGCCAGGCCGTCGCCAGCTCGGGCCCCCGGAAGAACCAAAGGACCCCCGCCGCCGCCATGCTGGGCACGAAGGGGACCACCCCGGCATATTCCTCTCCCTTGATGAATTTTGGCCGAAATCAGGCCCGGCAGGGCGGTGATGACCCCGATGACCGAGCCCCCGAAGACGCAAAAAAGGGCACCTTGCCATCCACAGAAAGCCCCGACCCCGGCGCAGAGGATGATGTCGGCCTCGCCCATGGCCTCGCGCC
>BGOM01000021.1 GCA_003569245.1 Opitutia bacterium
CACGGGCCGGCCTGCGACCGTGCGCCCGGTCCGTTCGCGCAACGCCTCGAGGAAACCTTGTCCATCGGTGGTGTGGCCGGTCCAGCCCGTCGGGGTGGCGAGGAGCGTGTTCACCGACGCGGCGCGCCGGGCCTCGGCCGACAGCGACTCGACGAGTCCGAGGGCCTGCACCTTATGCGGCCGGTCAGATTGAGGCCGACGAAGCCTTTCGCATGCAGCGTGCGCAGCGCCGCGGGCAGTTCGGCCGCGGTGACGTGGAGGCGATGGTAGCGCCAGCCGGCCAGCTCGGGGTGGGTCGGGCCGAGCGCCGCGAGCGCGGCGCCGTGCATCGCCGGGCTGAGCGAATGGGCGATAGGATCGCCGAGGACGCCCAGCTGCGGTCCGACGAAGCTCGCCGCGGCCAGCGTCGCCGGCGTGAAGGTCTCAGGCGCGCTCATCGAGTTGTTCCAGGGCGCGGACGAAACCCAGGTAGAGCCGGCTCGATCGGTCGTCGCCTTGGGCTTCGTATTGGGAGACCAGGTTGCGACAGCAGCGCGCCAAGGTCTGTTCGGCGGAGACCGGTCCGAGGAAGGCCTCGTCGGCGGTAGGTGGTTGTCCAGCAGCATGAGCTGGACGTCCGCGCGGGTGCGGAAGGCGCCGCCCTCATAGCAGTCGATGTAGAGCGGTTCCCGGCCGCGGAAGATCCCGACCATGAAGCGCCCTGGCAGGCCGACCGGCTGCAGCGGGAGGCCGAGGCGCCGGCCGACGAGCAGGAAGATCAGGCAGAGCGAGATGGGGATGCCGCGCCGGGTCGAGATGACCTTGGACAGCAGGGAGGAGGCGGGCGCGGAGAACTTTCCTGAGCCCCGCGGTAGCCTTCCTCCCCGAACAGCACGCGGCAGAGGAGCCGGCATTTCGCCCGCAGCTCCAGCGGTTCGGCGATCAGTTCCCGCGTGCGGTCCGCGAGCCGGTCGAGCTCGGCCGTATACGCGGACGGGGGCAGGGAAGGGGTGGCCACCCGTTCCAGGAGCAGGCAGGCTTCCTCCAGATCGATCGGCCCCGCGCGTAGGTAGGTCAGGAATGTCTGGGCCGCCGCCTCGACCGTCCGGAGGTCGGCCAGCAAGGAGTGCGCATGCGGGGCCAGCTCGGCCTTCGCGGCCAACTTCTCGAGCCAGAGGATGCCGGCGGTGCCGGCCGCCTTCACGTGGGCGGCCACGGCCTGCCGGACGACCGGGGAGGGGTCGTCGAGGAGGCGCTCCAGGGCGGCCAGCTGCGCATCGGAAGTCATGCGTGAGGCAGTTTAGGCCAAGGCCCGTCGCGGGCAACACGGGACTGCTCCCCGGATCGGCCGCGCAGGGCGACAACCTCGTCTCGCTGGCGACGCGCTGTCCCTCCGCCTGTCCCTCTGAAAAGGGCCGGAATCGCGGGTTTGGCCTTCGTCTTTGATCGCGCCGGAGGAAAACCAGGCCAGAATGCCTTTCGCCGCTTGGAACGGTTCGTGCAACCTCTCTCCCATGACTACTCCTTACGGCAACCTGACCGACAAGACCACCGAGGCGTTGCAAGCTCGCGACGACCGAGGCGATCAACCGACGCCATTCTTCCCTCGAGCCCGCCCACGTGCTCGTCGCGCTCCTCGCCCAGGACGGCGGGGTCGCGTCTTCCCTGTTCCGCCGCGCCGGCAAGGATGAGCAGGCGATCGCCGCGGCGGCCGCCGGCGTCCTCGCCCGGCTCCCCAAGCTGGCCCAGAGCGCCGGGCAGCCGAACCTCTCCGCCGATACCCATCAGCTACTGCTGAAGGCGAAGGAGGAGGCCGAGACCATGAAGGACGCCTTCGTGTCCGCCGAGCACGTGCTGCTCGCCCTGGCCGAAACCCCGTCGCTCCGCGCGGCCTTCGAGCAGCAGGCCTTCGGTCGCCGCAACATCCTCGGCGCCCTCCAGGCCGTCCGCGGTGCCCAGCGCGTGACCTCCGCCAATCCCGAGGCGACCTACGATGGCGCTCGAGAAGTACGGCCTGGACCTCACCGCCCGCGCCCGCACCGGCAAGATGGATCCGGTGATCGGCCGGGACGAGGAGATCCGCCGCGTCATCCGCATCCTTTCCCGCCGCACGAAGAACAACCCCGTGCTCATCGGCGAACCCGGCGTCGGCAAGACCGCCGTGGTCGAGGGCCTGGCGCAGCGCATCGTCAACGGCGACGTGCCCGAAGGTCTGCGCGACAAGACGGTGTTCTCCCTCGACATGGGCTCCCTGCTCGCCGGCGCCAAGTACCGCGGCGAGTTCGAGGAACGCCTCAAGGCGGTGCTGGCCGAGGTGAAGAACGCCGAGGGCCGGATCCTCCTGTTCATCGACGAGATGCACACGCTCGTCGGCGCGGGCAAGGCCGACGGCGCGATGGACGCCGCCAACCTCCTCAAGCCCATGCTGGCCCGCGGCGAGCTGCATTGCATCGGCGCGACCACCCTCAAGGAGTTCCGCGAGCACGTGGAGAAGGATCCCGCCCTCGAGCGTCGCTTCCAGCAGGTGCTGGTCGAGCCGCCGAGCGTGGCCGACACGGTCTCCATCCTCCGCGGCCTCAAGGAGCGTTTCGAGGTCCACCACGGCGTGCGCATCGAGGACGCCGCCCTGGTCGAGGCCGCCACGCTCTCGGACCGCTACATCACCGCGCGCTTCCTGCCGGACAAGGCGATCGACCTCATCGACGAGGCCTGCGCCCAGATCCGTACCGAGATCGACAGCGTGCCGTCCGAGCTCGACGCGCTCAACCGCCGCGTGCTCCAGCTCGACGTCGAGGAGTCCGCGCTCCGGCACGAGAAGGACGACGGCTCGAAGGCCCGGCTCGCCGCGCTCCGCAAGGAGCTGGCCCAGGCCCGCGAGGAGCAGACGGAGTTCCGCGCCCGCTGGCAGGCCGACAAGCAGGCCGTGACGAAGGTCCGCGACGTCCGCGAGAAGCTGGAGACCGCCAAGGCCGAGATGGCCCGCGCCGAACGCGCAGGCAAGCTGGAGGAGGTCGCCAAGCTGCGCTACGGCGTCATCCCCGAGCTCGAGAAGGAGGCCGCGCGCCTCGAGTCGGGCGCGAAGTCCGCCACGGGTCTCTTCCGCGAGACCGTCACCCCCGAGGAGGTCGCCGAGGTGGTGGCCCGCTGGACGGGCGTGCCGGTGAGCAAGCTGCTCGCGGGCGAACGCGAGAAGATCCTGCGCCTGGCCGACAACCTCAAGGCCCGCGTCATCGGGCAGGACGATGCCGTGCGCGCCGTCGCCGAGGCCGTCCAGCGTTCCCGGGCCGGCGTCCAGGATCCGCGCCGCCCCGTCGGCTCGTTCCTCTTCCTCGGCCCCACCGGCGTCGGCAAGACCGAGCTCGCCAAGGCCCTCGCCGTCGAACTGTTCGACAACGAGAAGGCGATGATCCGCCTCGACATGTCGGAATACATGGAGAAGCACGCGGTCTCCCGCCTGGTCGGGGCCCCTCCCGGCTACGTCGGCCACGAGGAAGGCGGCCAGCTCACGGAAGCGCTCCGGCGCCACCCGTACGCGGTGGTCCTGCTCGACGAGGTCGAGAAGGCGCACCCGGAGGTCTTCAATATCCTGCTGCAGGTCCTCGACGACGGTCGCCTGACCGACTCGCAGGGCCGGACCGTCGATTGCCGCAACGCGCTCTTCATCCTCACGTCGAACATCGGCAGCCGCCACATCGCGGAGCAAGCCGGCTTCGGCCTGACCGAGGGCGTGCGCGAGGCCGTCATGACCGACCTGCGCGGCCACTTCCGCCCGGAGTTCCTCAATCGCATCGACGAGGTCGTGCTCTTCCGCCCGCTGGGCGAGGAACAGGTGGCGACCATCGCCGGCCTGCTCCTGCAGGGCCTCAACGCCCGCCTCGCGACCAAGCGCATCCGCCTCGAGCTCACGCCCGAGGCTCTGGCCTGGATCGCCGCCCGCGGCTTCGACATCGTCTATGGCGCCCGTCCGCTCCGCCGTTTCCTGCAGCGCGAACTCGAGACGCCCCTGGCGCGCGACCTCCTCGGCGGCAAGATTCCGGACGGGAGCCTCGTCCGGGTCCGCCGGGACCGGGAAGCGCTCGCCTTCGAGGTCGTGGCCGGCGGGTTTTCGGATTGAAGAAGCCCCGCGCCCGCTGAATCCTGTCGGCCATGACCGCTACGCGCATCCGCTGCGGGGTGGCCGGCACGGGTTCGCTCGGCCAGCACCACGCCCGCATCTACTCGACCCTGCCCGGCGCCGAACTCGCCGGCATCTTCGAGCCGAACGACGCCCGTGCGGCCGAGATCTGCGCCAAGCACGGTTGCCGGCGCTTCGCCACCCTCGATGAGATGGCGGCCGCCTGCGACGCCGTCAGCGTCGTCGTCCCGACCAATCATCATGCCGCCGTCGCGCTACCCTTGCTGGCCAAGGGCGTCCACCTCCTGATCGAGAAGCCGATCTGCGTCACCCTCGCGGAGGCCGCCCAGATCCTCGAGGCCGCCGCCAAGGCCGACCGCATCGTCCAGGTCGGGCACATCGAGCACTACAACCCGGTGATGTCCTACCTGGAGCAGGCCGTCGTCGACGCCCGTTACATCACCGCGGAGCGCCTGGCCCCCTTCACGCCTCGCGGCACCGAGGTCGGCGTCGTGCTGGATCTGATGATCCATGACATCGGTATCGTCCTCCAGCTGGCGAACTCGCCCGTCGAGCGCATCGACGCCGTCGGCGTGTCCGTCGTCACGAAGACCGAGGACATCGCCAACGCCCGGATCGCCTTCAAGAACGGCTGCGTCGCCAACCTCAGCGCCAGCCGCGTCTCGCTGAAGAAGAACCGCGAGATCCGCGTCTTCCAGACCGGCGGCTACCTCTCCATCGACTTCATGGGCCAGAAGGGCCACACCGTGCGCGTCGATCCGACCGCGGAGGGCGGCTTCGCCAAGGAGGAGATCCCGATCGAGAAGGGCGAGCCCCTCGCCATCGAGCTCGCCTCGTTCACCGCGTGCGTCCGCGACCGCAGCCGCCCGAAGGTCAGCGGGGAGCTCGGCCGCACCGCCCTCGAGGTCGCCATCCAGATCACCGAGCAGATCCGCGCCGGCATGGCGCGCCGATGAGCGCGTTCCCGGCCATCCCCGGCGCCTTCGACCGTCCCCGCTCCGGCGAGGTCGACGTGCTGGTCGTGGCCGGCGAGCACTCCGGGGACCAGCACGCGGCCAAGCTGGTGGCCGACTTGCGCGCCGCGCACCCTCGGCTGCGCGTCGCGGCCTTCGGCGGCCCCTGCCTGCGTGAGGCCGGCGCCCAGCTGTTGTTCGACATGACGGGTTTCTCGGCCGTCGGCATCGTCGAGATCCTGGCCGCCTACCCGTTCTACCGGAAACTCTTCGACCGCATGGTCGCCTGGACCCTGCGCTGGAAGCCCCGGCTCGTCATCCTGGTCGATTACCCCGGACTCAACCTCCGGCTGGCCGAACGCCTGCGTCGCGCGGGCCTGTCCCGCGCCGGCGGCGGCGAGACGGCGGTGATCCAATACGTCAGCCCGCAGCTCTGGGCGTGGAAGCCCAAGCGTCGTTTCACCATGGCGCGCGACCTCGATGGCGTCGGCACGATTTTCCCGTTCGAGCCGGAGGTCTATGCCGACACGGGTCTGGACGCCCGTTTCGTCGGGCACCCGTTCGTCGAGGCCGGCCATGAATCGCCGTTGCGTTACGAGGCGGAGGGTCCGGTCCTCCTGCTCCCGGGCAGCCGCCCCAAGCCGGTACGGAAGATCTTCCCCGCGCTGGTCGAGGCCTTCGCCCGTTTCCGGCGCACGCACCCCGGACGACGCGCCTTGGTCCTGCACACCGGGGGCGAGGTCCATGCCGAGCTTTACCGCTTCTGCGCCGAGTATGGCGATGCCGCGAAGGGGATCGACCTGCGTCCGGTGTCCGAGGGGCCCGTCGGCGCCAGCGCCGCGCTCGTCAGTTCCGGCACGATGTCGCTCACGGTCGCCCTCGCGGGTATTCCCGGGGCGGTCGTGTATCGCGCGAACCCGTTGACCTGGGTCGTCGGCCGTCGCCTGATCGCCGGACGGGTCGACCACCTCGGCATCGCCAACATCCTCCTCAAGCGCCCGGCGTGGCCGGAGTACCTGCAGTCGGCTTGCGAGCCGCGGGCGCTGGCCGCGCGCCTCTCGGCCTGCGTCGACGACCCCGCCCTCCGGGCTACCGCGGCCGCGGACGCCGCGGAGCTTCGCGCCGGCCTCTCGGCGCGCGCGGGCTCCACGCCGGCCGAATGGGCGGCGACCTTCCTGCGTCCATGAGCACTTGCCTGCGCATCGCCGTGCTCGGCTGCGGCTACGTCGGTGCCGCCTTCGCCCGGCAGGCCAAGGCGGCCGGCCATGAGGTGCTGGGCGTGGTGCGTAGCATCGACTCGCGCGACCGGCTCCGGGCGGAGGGCCTCGCGGCCGAGGCCTGCGATCTCTTCGCGGGTGATTGGTCCGCCTTGCCCGCCGCGTTCGACGTCGTCGTCTACGCCGCGAGCACGGGCGGCGGCGGCCCCGAGGCCTACGCCCTCGCCTACGACATCGGCGTCCGCCGGGCGCTCGCCTGGGCGCAGGCCGTGGGCGCGACGCGCTTTCTCTTCACCAGCTCGACCGGTGTCTACCGCCAGGACGATGGTTCCGTGGTCGACGAGGACTCGCCGGTCGGCGGCGCGCCCACCGCGGACGCGATCCTCGCGGGGGAACGGGCGGTGCTCGAGTCCGGCCTGCCCTACGCGCGGGTGCTGCGTTTCGGCGGACTGTACGGTCCCGGTCGGCATCACCTGCTCGACCAGCTGCGCCGCGGTGAGCGTGTGATCGGCGGACGCGTCGATCACCGCATCAACTACCTGCATCGCGATGACGCGGCCTCGGCGCTGCTGCAGGCCGCCACGGTCGGTCGGACGGGTCCGCGCGTGTACAACGTCGTCGACGGCCGACCCGTCACGAAGCAGGCCTTGGCGCTTTGGCTCGCCGATTGCCTGGGCCACGATGCGCCCACCTTCGACCCGGCCGCGCCCGCGGGCCCGCGGATGGCCAAAGGGGGTCGGACGCAGCCTGACCGGATCGTCGCCGCGGAGCGGATCGGCCGCGAACTAGGCTGGATTCCTCGCTATCCCGACGTTTTTGCGGGAATGCAGGCGTTGCTGGCCTGAGCCAGGGGGAGGGTGGTGTTGCGGTGTGTTACCCCGTTCGCCATGCGTTCGTAACAATCGCCTGTCATGATGCCCGGGTCTTCTCCAACCCAACATGACCCACCGCATCAAACAGTTCCTCGTCGCCGCCGCCGTGCTTGGTGGCGCTCACACCGCGCTCGCCGTCGAGCGTAACCCCGCCTTGGACATCCTCGTCAAGAAGGGCCTTATCACCGCCGAGGAACGCGCGCAGGCCCTCGAGTCCGCGGCCGTGGCCAAGCTCGCCGCCGGCCCCCGCGAGATCCCCTGGTACGAAACCCTCAAGATCGACGGCTACACCCAGTTCCGCTTCACCGAGTCGATGGATGATGCGGCCAAGCGCCTCGGCGCCCTCCCGGCCGACCGCTCCGTCAGCACCACGGAAGGCCTGCTGCTCCGCCGAGGCCGCTTCAAGATCACCGGTGACGTCAGCCCGCGCGTCTCGCTCTACACCCAGCTCGACTTCGCCGCCAGCACCGGGGCCACGACCCTCTCGCTGCAGGCCCGCGATATCTACGCCGATATCGCCCTCGACGATGCCAAGGAGCACCGCGTCCGCGCCGGTCTTTCCAAGGTCCCCTACGGCTGGGTCAACCTCCAGTCCTCCCAGAACCGTCTGACGATGGAGCGTCCGGAAGCCCTCAATACCGCGGTCGAAGGCGAGCGCGACCTGGGCATCTACTACATGTACGCCTCGAAGGAGTGCCGGGAGCTCTTCAAATCCCTGACCAAGGACGGTCTCAAAGGGTCGGGCGACTACGGCGTCTTCACCGTCGGCGGTTTCAACGGCCAAGGTCTCAACCGCGGCGACCAGAACGGCGAGCCCCACCTCCTCGCCCGCCTGAGCTACCCCTGGAAGACCAAGAGCGGCCAGATCTACGAAGCCGGCATCGGCGGTTACACCGGCAAGTACGTCGTCACGAAGAGCACCGGCACCGGCGGCACCCACCCCACCGGCGGACCCGAGTTCGATGATCGCCGCGCCTTCGCGACCTTCGTGATGTACCCCCAGCCCTTCGGTATCGAGGCCGAGTGGACCGTCGGTCAGGGCCCCCAGCTCAATGACGCCCGCACGGCGATCTCCCTGAACGACCTGCACGGCGGGTACGTGATGATCAACTACCGCATCCTCAGCGGCGAAAACGAGTTCTTCCCGTTCGTCCGCTGGAACTACTTCGACGGCGCCCGCAAGTTCAACACCAACGCCCACAAGCTGGTGGTGAACGAGATCGACGTCGGCTGCGAGTGGCAGCTCAACAAGGCGCTCGAACTGCAGCTCCAGTACACCCTGTGCGCCGAGCGTAACGCCTACACGGCGCCCACCACCAGCGGCAGCGGTAGCTACACCAACATCAAGGACTCCCGCCGCCTCGCCATCCAGCTCCAGTTCAACTACTGAGCCCGGTAGGTCGGGATGTGCTTCGAGGGCCGGCAGCGATGCCGGCCCTCTTTCGTGTCCGGGTCGGACGCCTGACCCGGGCCTTGCGGCCGGGCCGCCGCCCGTCCAGGCTGCGGGCGTGGCCGACATCTATACCCGCGCCGAGCGTAGCGCCCTGATGGCCAAGGTGCGGGGGCGGGGGAACGCGTCCACCGAACTGACCTTGGCCCGGCTCTTCCGCGCGGAAGGTATCTCCGGGTGGCGGCGGCAACGACGATTGACGGGCGGACGTGGTGCTGCCGCCTGGAAGGTGAGACCCGACTTCGTCTTCCCGCTTCGCCGCTGGGCGATCTTCGTGGATGGCTGCTTCTGGCATGGCTGTCCCCGGCATGGTACGCGTCCCGCGGGCAACGCGGCGTTCTGGCGACGCAAGTTCGCGGCCAACCGGGCCCGCGACCGGCGGAACACCCGGCAACTCCGGGGTGCTGGCTGGCGCGTGCTGCGGTTGTGGGAGCATGAGCTGCGCCCGTCGGCTCGCCCCGGGCTTCTGCGCAAACTCCGCCGCTTCACGTCCGCTCGCGCCAACAAAAAACCCGGCCAGTCGGCCGGGTCTGCGGGGCGAAACCGCCGGGCGGCTTAGCGCGCGCGGTAGTTCGGCGAAGGGTTGTCGAACCCCTTCATGTCGGCCTTGAGGCGGGCGAGTTCCTCTTCGAGGGTCGCGAGCTTGGTGTTCGCCTCGGTCAGCTTGCCGTTGGCTTCGCGCAGGGCGATGGAGGCCTGTTCGAGGTCGCCTTCGGCTTTCTTGGCCTTGGCCACGGCTTCGCGAAGGTCGGAGCCGTCGCGGAGCTTGGCGATCTCGGCGTTCACCTCGTTGAGGCGGGCGGCGGCTTCGGAGCGGGCCTTCTCGAGCTCGGCGATCTTGGTGGCACCGGTCTTCAGGTCGGCGAGGGCTTGGGCCAGGTCATCGGCCGTCTTCTTGGTGCTGTCGACGGTGGCCTTGGCGGCGTCCTTGGCGGCGGCTTCGCCGGCGAGGGCGGCCTTGGCGCGGACTTCGGCCTCGAAGGTCTTGCGCTCGGCGGCGGCGACCTTGGCGCCGGAGGCGCGGATGGCGACGAGGGATTCCTCCTTGGCCTTGATGACTTCCTGCTTGGCCAGGTCGGCGTCGTTGAAGGTCACGATCGTGACGCCGGCGAGGGCGGCGGCCACGAGGCTCAGGATGGTGGTGGTCGGATTCATGATTTTCGCCCGACTTTGGCCGAAAATCCCCGGGGGTCAAGCGCCTACGGGCTTCAGGAAAGGCGGTTCTTGTAGTCCGCGTAGCCGAAGCGGCGGATCACTTCCGTCCGTCCGGTCGCCGGGTCGAAGCTGGCGATGGCGGGCAGGGGAACGCCGTTGAAGGTCGTGTTCTTGACGAACGTATAATGCGACATGTCGAGGAAGACCAGCCGCTGCCCGACCCGCAGGGGGGTGGCGAACGAGTAGTCCCCGATGACATCACCGGCCAGGCAGGTGGCGCTCCCGAGACGGTAGGTATGGGGTAGCTTGCCGGGCAGGTCCGCCCCGACGATATCGGCCCGGTAGGGCATCTCCAAGGTGTCCGGCATGTGACAGGTCGCGGAGAGGTCGAGGATGGCGATGTCCACCCCGTTATGGACCAGGTCGAGCACCGTGCCGACGAGCACGCCGGTGCCGATGCCGATGGCCTCGCCGGGTTCGAGGTAGACCTGCAGGTGCTCGCCCCAGCGGGCGCGGAAACCGGTGATGATGCGCACGAGGCGGTCGAGGTCGTAGCCCGGGCGGGTGATGTGGTGGCCGCCGCCGAAGTTGACCCACTTCATCCGCGGGAGGAACTCGCCGAACTTCGTCTCGAAGGCCGCGACCGTCCGTTCGAGGACGTCCGAGCCCTGCTGGCACATCGTGTGGAAGTGCAGGCCCTCGAGGCCGTCGAGATCGGCCGGATCCTTGATCTCGGAGCGGAGCGTGCCGAGGCGCGAGCCGGCCGCGCAGGGATTGTAGAGCTCGACGTCGACCTCGGCGTGCTCGGGGTTGACGCGCAGGCCGAAGGAGATTTTGCGGCCGGCGGCGAGGGCCGCGGCCCGGTGGCGCTTCCACTGGGAAGGCGAGTTGAACGAGATGTGGTCGGCGATGCGGAGCAGGTGCGCGAACTCCTCGTCCTTGAAGGCCGGCGAATAGGCGTGCACCTCGCCGCCGAACTCCTCGCGGCCGAGCAGGGCCTCGTGCAGGCCCGAGGACGTGGTGCCCGCGAGGTACTTCGACACGAGCTTCGCCTCGCTGAACTGGGCGAAGCCCTTGAGCGCCAGGAGGACCTTGGCGCCCGAGCGGTCCATCACCGAGCGCAGGATGCGGAGGTTCTGTTCCAGCAGGCCGCGGTGCAGCACGTGGCAGGGGCTCGGGACCTGGGAGAGGTCGACCTTCGCGAAGGCATCGGTGAGGGCGTCGGACACGGGGGAAAAGTTGGCGGGCGCGGTCCGGGGCGCAAATGAAAAGCCCGCCGGGTGGCGGGCTTCGTCGGGCGGCCGGTCAGACGGCCAGTTCCTTCACGTGCCAGGGCAGGCCGCGCTTGTTCAGCTCGGCCATGAACGGGTCCGGATTCATCTCCTCCATGTTCCAGACGCCCGGGCGGGTCCACTGGCCCGAGGCGATCATGGCGCCGCCGATCGCCGCGGGGACGCCGGTGGTGTAGCTGATCGCCTGGGACTTGACCTCGGCGTAGCATTCCTGGTGGTCGCAGATGTTATGGATGAAGACCTTGCGGGGCTTGCCGTCCTTGACGCCGGTGATCTCGCAGCCGATGCAGGTCTTGCCCTTGGTGCGGGGACCCAGCGACGCGGGGTCGGGGAGCAGCGCCTTGAGGAACTGGATCGGGACGATCTTGTGGCCCTGGAACTCGATCGGGTCGATGCGGGTCATGCCGACGTTCTCGAGCACGCGCAGGTGCGTCAGGTAGTTCTGCGAGAAGGTCATGAAGAAGCGGATGCGCTTCAGGCCCTTGATGTTGATCGCCAGGGATTCGAGCTCCTCGTGGAAGAGCAGGTAGCTGTCCTTGGGGCCGATGCCGGGGTAGTCGTAGACCCACTTCACCGACAGCGGGTCGGTCTCCTTCCACTCGCCCTGCTCCCAGTAGCGGCCGCGCTGCGTGATCTCGCGGATGTTGATCTCCGGGTTGAAGTTCGTGGCGAACGGGTAGCCATGGTCGCCGGCGTTGGCGTCCATGATGTCGATCGTCTCGATCGTGTCGAAGAGGTGCTTCTGGGCGTAGGCGCAGAAGACGTTGGTCACGCCGGGGTCGAAACCGGAACCGAGGAGGGCGGTGAGGCCGGCCTTCTGGAAGCGCTCGCGGTAGGCCCACTGCCAGGAGTACTCGAACTTCGCGAGGTGCGGCGGCTCGTAGTTGGCGGTGTCGACGTAGTGGATGCCGGCGTGGAGGCAGGCGTCCATCAGGGGGAGGTCCTGGTAGGGCAGGGCGACGTTGATGAGGAGGTCGGCGCCGAAGGACTTGATGAGCGCGACGGTCGCCTTGACGTCGTCGGCGTCGACGGCGGCGGTGCGGAGCGTGCGGCCGGTCGCCTGCTTCACGTCGGCGGCGATGGCCTTGCACTTGTTCTCGTTGCGCGAGGCCAGCATGACCTCCGAGAAATACTCGGTCAGCATGGCGCACTTGTGGGCGACGACGTTGCCCACGCCGCCCGCGCCGATGATCAGGACTTTTTTGCTCATAGGGTTGGCTTGTTTTCTGTCCACATGGGGGGAGGGGGGAAGCAAAAAGGATGCACAGGTCGGCCCCGCCCGGGTGACGTTCCGGCGACAGGGCTTCTCCGGCCGCCGGAGCGGCCTTCAAAGGCGTCCTTTTGGCTGGCGGGATGGACGGGACTCGAACCCGCGACCTCCTACGTGACAGGCAGGCGCTCTAACCAACTGAGCTACCACCCCGGACAGCCAAAAGGAAGGTGAACAAAGGTCCTCGCCCCCCCGCCTGTCAAACGGAAAACCCGCGAATCAGGAGCGGACCTGGCCTTGGCCCGTGATTTCGAACTTCCAGGTGGTCAATTCGCGGATTCCCATGGGGCCGCGGGCGTGCAGCCGGTCGGTCGAGATACCCACCTCGGCCCCGAAGCCGAACTCCCCTCCGTCGGTGAACCGGGTGCTGGCGTTCCAATAGACGCAAGCGCTGTCTACCTGGGCCAGGAAGGACCGGGCGGCCGCCTCGTCCTCGGTCAGGATGGCGTCGGAGTGGTGCGAACCGCAGGTCTCGATGTGCTCCACGGCCTCGGCGAGGTCGGCCACCACCTTCACGTTGAGGATCAGGGCGAGGTGCTCCGTCCGGAAGTCGGCCTCGGTGGCGGCGCGGGCGCCGGGCATGAGGGCGAGGGCGCGGGCATCCGCGCGGACCTCGGTCCGCTGCGCCGCGAGGGCGGCGGCCAGGCCGGGCAGGAAGGTCGGCGCGATCGCGGCGTCGATGAGCACCGTCTCGGCCGCGTTGCAGGCGCTGGGGCGCTGGCACTTGGCGTTGACGATGATCGGCAGCGCCTTGGCCAGGTCGGCGCGCGCGTGCACGTAGACGTGGCAGATGCCCGCGTCGTGCTTGATGACGGGGACCTTGGCGGAGTTGACGACGGCCTCGATGAGACCGGGGCCGCCGCGCGGCACGATGATGTCGACGATGCCCCGGAGCGAGCCGAGGGCCGGCACGGCCTCGCGGTCGGTGAAGGGCAGGAGCGTCACGCCCTCGGCGGGCAGGCCGGCGGCGCGCAGGCCGGCGCCGAAGGCGCGCGCGAGGGCGAGGTTGGTGCGGAGCGCCTCGCTGCCGCCGCGGAGCACGCAGCCGTTGCCGGACTTGAGGCAGAGCGCGGCGGCGTCGACCGTGACGTTGGGGCGCGACTCGAAGATGATGGCGACGAGCCCGATGGGCACGCGGCGACGGACGATCCGCAGGCCGTTCGGGCGCGTCCAGTCCTCGGTGACCTCGCCGACCGGATCGGGGAGCTTGGCCACGTCCTCGCAGGCGACGGCGATGGCCTCGAGGCGGGCGTGGTCGAGGCGTAACCGGTCGACCATGGCCTCGCCCAGGCCTTTGGCACGGGCCAGGGCGAGGTCCTCGGCGTTAGCCGCGAGGATCGCGGCCTCGTCGGCCCGCAAGGCGGCGGCGGCGGCGCGGAGGGCCTGGTCGCGGACCGCGGCGGGGGCGAGCGCCAGGGCGCGGGAGGCCTGCTTCGCCGCCCGGGCGAGGGCGGTCACGCGCGCGAACAGGTCGCTCATCGCAGGGAGAAGCGGGTGCCGAGCTTCTTGCCGGCGGCGAGCTCGAGCAGCACCTGCGGCCGGCGGCCGTGGGCGATGACCGTGTCGACGCCGCCCTCGGCGGCGATCTCCGCCGCCTGCAGCTTGGTCACCATGCCGCCGACGTTACGCTCGGAGCCGGCGCCGCCCGCGAGGCCGCGGATGGCGTCGTCGAGCTTGGTCACCTTCGGGATGCGGTCACCCGTGCCGTCGGACTTGGTCATGAGGCCGTCGACGCCGGACAGGATCACCAGCAGGTCCGCGCCCACCAGCGCCGCGACGTGCGCGGAGAGCCGGTCGTTGTCGCCCACGCGGATCTCCTCGTCGGCGATGGCGTCGTTCTCGTTGATGATCGGGACGAAGCGCTTCCGCTTGAGCAGGAGGTCGAGGGTCGCGCGGGCGTTGCGCGTGCAGGCGCGGCTGTCGAGATCCCAGTAGGTGAGGAGCATCTGCGAGCCCAGGAGACCGTGGCGGGCGAAGTGGCGGCCGTAGACCGACATCAGCTCGGGCTGGCCGACGGTGGCGCAGGCCTGCAGCTCGCGGGCGTCCTTCGGGCGCTTCTCCAGGCCCATGGCGGTCATGCCGGCGGCGACGGCCCCGGAGGAGACGATGACCACCTCGATGCCGCGCTTCATGAGGCCGGCGACCTGGTCGGCGATGCGGCCGATCTGGACGCGGTCGACCTTGCCGTCCTGGCGCGTGAGGAGACCGGAACCCAGTTTGATGACCCAGCGTTTCGACATGAGTGGAAAGGGGAAACCTAGCGGAGGGAGTCCGCCGTTGTCCAGCGTCAGAGTTAGGCCGGGCTTCCGGGCGGGCGCAGGCCGACGGCCAGCCAGCCTTTCTCGGTCAGGACGCGTCCCTGCGGGGTGCGGGTCACGTAACCCTCCTGCACGAGGAACGGCTCATGGACCTCCTCGAGCGTATGGGCGTCTTCGCCGATGGCGGCGCCGATGCTGCCCAGTCCGACGGGTCCGCCCGCGTGCTTCTCGGCCATCGCCCGGAGGAAGCGGTGGTCCATGTCGTCGAGACCGTGCCGGTCGATCTCGAGGAGCTCGAGGGCGGCGGCGACGACGGCGCGGTCCGCCTTCCCGTCGGCGCGCTCGAGCGCGTAGTCGCGGGTGAAGCGCAGCAGGTTGTTGACGATGCGGGGCGTGCCGCGGGCGCGGTGGGCGACCTCCGCGGCGCCGCCCGCGTCGAGGTCCAGGCCGAGGAGCCCGGCGTTGCGGCCGACGATGCTCAGCAGCTGTTCGCGCGTGTAGTAGTCGAGGCGCGTCTGGAGGGTGAAGCGGCTGCGCAGCGGCGCGGTGAGCAGGCCGGTGCGCGTGGTCGCGCCGACCAGCGTGAACTTCGGCAGGTCGAGCCGGACGGAACGCGCGTTCGGCCCCTGGTCGATCATGATGTCGATGCGGAAGTCCTCCATCGCGGAGTACAGGAACTCCTCGACCGTCTTCGGGATGCGGTGGATCTCGTCGATGAAGAGCAGTTCGCCTTCCTGCAGGCTGGTGAGCAGGCCGGCGAGGTCGGAGGCCTTCTCGACGACCGGACCCGAGGTGACGCGGATGGGCCGGCCCATCTCCTCGGCGAGGATCATGGCCAGCGTCGTCTTGCCGAGGCCGGGCGGGCCGTGGAGCAGGATGTGGTCGAGCGTGCGGCCTTCGCGGCGGGCCGCGCCGATCATCACGCGCAGGCGTTCGACCGTGCGCGGCTGGCCCACGAAGTCGGCGAGCCGCGGCGGCCGCAGGCCGGCGTCGAGCGCCCGGTCAGGCCGGGCCACGCCGTCCTTGCCTCCGCTCGGCGGAGTCGGTTCATCGGCGGGTCGCTGGGCTCGGGCCATACGCCCACCGTGCGGAGTCGGCGGGTCTTGGCAACATTCAGTCCTCGGCGAACCCCTTCGGCAGGTCGGCGGCCGGGCGGCGCGCGACGTCGGCGCCGAGGGCCCGCAGGCGCTCCTCGAAGCGTTCGTACCCGCGGTCGAGGTGGTAGAGCCGTTGGACCCAGGTCTCTCCCTGGGCGGCGAGCGCGGCGAGGATCAGGGCGGCCGAGGCTCGCAGGTCGGAGGCCATCACGGGCGCGCCGGAGAGCGGTTTGCCGCCGTGCACGCTGGCGACCGCGCCTTCGACGGCGATATCGGCGCCCATGCGCTGGAGTTCCGCGGCGTGCATGAAGCGGGCCGGGTAGACCTTCTCGGTGAAGGTGCTGCGGGCCGGCACGAGCAGCTGCAGGGCCATGAACTGCGCCTGCAGGTCCGTCGGGAAACCGGGATGGGGCGCGGTCACGATGTCGACCGGCCGGGTCGGCCGGCCATGGGCGCGGATGAAGCCCGGGCCGGTCTCGACGGACACGCCCGCCTCGCGGAGCTTGCCGAGGAAGGCCTCGAGGTGCGCGGGCTCGGCGCCCTGGACGGTGACGTCGCCGCCGGTGATGGCGCCGGCGACGAGGTAGGTGCCGACCTCGATACGGTCCGGGATGATGGTGTGGTCGCAGCCGCGGAGCCGCGCGACGCCTTCCACGACGATCGTGGAGGTGCCTTGGCCCGAGATGCGGGCGCCCATCTTGGTGAGCAACGCGCAGAGGTCGACGACCTCGGGTTCGCGGGCGGCGGTGAGGATGCGGGTGACGCCGGGCGTGAGCGTCGCGGCCATCACGAGGTTGGCGGTGCCGAGCACGGTGCTGCCCATCGGGCCGCCCATGTCGACGTCGGTGCCGCCGGCGGCCGCGGCGTCGACGCGCACCAGGCCGCCTTCGGAGGTCACCGCGCAGCCGAGCGTCTCGAGCCCGCGCAGGTGGAGGTCGATCGGGCGCGGCCCGATGACGCAGCCGCCGGGGATCGCCATCTCGGCCCGCCGCAGCCGGCCGACGAGCGCGCCGAGCAGGCAGACGGAGGCCCGCATCTTGCGGACGAGGTCGTAGGGCGTCCGGTGGGTGAGCGCGGCCGCGCGGATCACCCAGGTGCCCGGCGCGGGCTGCGCGACCTCGGCGCCTTGGTGGCGGAGGATCTCCGCCATGAAGCGGACGTCGCTGAGGTCGGGCACGCCGCGCAGCGTGACGACCTCCTCCGTGAGCAGCGCGGCGGCGAGGATCGGCAGCGCGGCGTTCTTCGCGCCCGCGGCGCGGACGACGCCCCGCAGGACCGGGCCGCCGTGGATGTGCGCGACTTCCAGCATGTCCGGAAAAGAAGCGGGGGCGCCGGTCGGCGCCCCCGTCTGGTTCAGCCTTCGCGCGGGCCGTTGCGATCGCCGCGGGGGCCGCGGGAGTCGCCGCGTCCGCCACGGTGGCCACCCCGGTCGCCGCCGCGTCCGCCGCGGAAGTCGCCGCGGCCACGGCCGCCGCGCTGACCACGGTCGCCGCGGTCATGGCGTTCGCCGCGGTGTTCGCCGCGGGGCGGGTGGGCGGGACGTTCCGCCGGCACGAAGACGGCCTTGTCGGGGATGCCGAACAGGGAGGCGAGCTTGCGCTTCACCGTCGCCCAGAAGCCGATGGGGGCCTGGACGGGGATCACGACGGGCTCGATCTGGATGCGCGGGCGTTCCTCGCGGCGCGGGCGATCCTCGCGACGAGGGCGGTCGCCGTGCGGCGCGCCTTCCTGGCGGGGTTCACGGGGCTCGCGCGGTTCGCGGCGTTCGCGGGGCTCGCGACGCGGGCGACCTTCGAAGGCGCTGCCGTCCGACGGGATGCCGGGCTGGCGGCCTTCGGTCGCCGGGGCGCCTTCGGCCTGCTCCGCACGCGGCTCGCGCGGTTCGCGGCGTTCGCGGGGCTCCCGACGTTCGCGCGGTTCGCGGTGCGAGGCGCTCGGCTGCTTGGCGCGGTCGCCGGACAGCGACTCGGTGAGCTCGGCCGGATTTTCCACGACGCCGATGGTCGGGCGGGAGGCCTGGCCGGGAGCGGTCGGGGCGCCGCCACGGGGCGTGCCACGGCGACCGAACTGCTTCGGCGGCAGGATCGTGCCGGGGGCGGCGGCGGGTTCGTTGGTGGCACCGATGACGGACAGGGGAGGAAGTTCCGCATGGGCGGACTCCAGCTTGGCTTCACGGATGCTCGGGGTGGGGGTGCGGACTTCGTTGGTGACCGCGTCCGCGGCGGTCTGGTGGGAGGAGACTGGCTCCTGGCCCGGGTTTTCTTCTTGGCTCATGTTTCTGTGGTTGGGGCGGCCTTCGTTTGGGCCGACCGGTGGATGCGGCGCCTCCGGAGTGGGGGCGTGCCGCGGTGGTTCGGGCTCTTTAGGAATGGAGGACGATCCTCCAAGGGCACCGAGGGACCCCGGGTCGGGGACCCGGGGAGAGTTGTGAATAAGTTGATACGAACCGCTTAACAACAAGAAACCACCTCACCGGGCCTCTTCGGTGAACCTTTGTTCACGAATGAGCAGGATTTTCACCGTTCCCGGGTAGGAAAGCTTCTCCTCGACGCTCTGGCGGATCCGGCGGGTCAGCTCGGCGGCGGCGGTCTCGTCCACCTTGCCCGGGTCGACGATGACGCGGAGCTCGCGGCCGGACTGGAAGGCGAACGCCTCCTGCACGCCGTCGAAGGAGCGGGCGATCTCCTCCAGCCCGCGGGCGCGCTGCACGAAGCTTTCGAGGGTCGAGGCGCGGGCGCCGGGGCGGGAGCCCGAGGCGCCGTCCGCGATGATGACCAGCGGCGCGTAGAGGCTCTCGGCTTCCACCTCGCGGTGGTGGGCGGCGACGGCGTTCACGACGCGCGGGTCCTCGCCCAGCCGCCGGAGGAGCGCGGCGCCCGCGAGCGCGTGGCTGCCGCCGGCCTCGGCTTCGATGGCCTTGCCGAGGTCGTGCAGCAGGCCGGCCCGTTTGGCCGGGATCGGGTCGATGCCGATCTCCGCGGCGAGCATCGCGCACAGCTGCGCGACCTCGACGGAGTGGGCGAGGGTGTTCTGGTTGGCGGAAAGGCGGAAATGCAGGCGGCCGAGCAATTCCTCGACGGCCTCGTCCATCGGCGGCAGCCCGAGCCCGCGCACCGCGTCGCGGCCCAGCCGGCGGGCCTGCTTCACCACCTCGTCGGCGGCGGTGCGGACATTGTCCTCGATGAGCGTCGGGGTGATCCGGCCGTCCTTCACGATGCGTTCCAGCGCGATGCGCGCGACCTCGCGCCGCACCGGGTCGAAGCACGAGACCAGCACCTGGCCGGGCGTGTCGTCGATCAGCAGCGTGGCGCCGGTCGTCTGTTCGAACGTGCGGATGTTACGGCCCTCGCGGCCCACGATGCGTCCCTTCATCTCCTCGTTCGGGAGGAAAACCAGCACGGAGGTGGCGTCCTGCGTCGTCTGCGTGGTCAGCCGCTGCATCGCGGAGAGCAGCTTGCGCCTGGCCTCGTCGGCGACCTCCTGCTCGGTCTGGTCCAGCAGCTCGTGGCGCAGCCGACGGACCTCCTCGCCCAATTCCCGCCGCAGGGTCTCGATCGTCAACGCGCGCGCCTGCTCGGCCGTCAGTCCCGCCAGGCGTTGGAGTTCGGAGGTCAGTCGCTCGCGCTCGCGGGCGGCTTCCGCGTGCAGGGCCTCCGTCGCCTTGGTCCGGTCCGCGGCCTCGCTCGCCAGGCGGTCGGCCAGGCGCTTCTCGTCCTCGGCCTCGGCCCGGAGCTCCGCGGCCTCCAGCGCGGCCTCGCGCCGGGCCAGTTCGACCTCCGCCCGGAGCTTGGCCTCGCGCAGCGCCCCGCGGCTGTTCTCGTGCCATTTGGCGATGGCGTAGGCCGCGATCGCCCCGCAGGAGAACGTCACGGCGGCGATGAAGCTTTGGTCGGCGGCGGCCGGCATGGTGCGGGCGGGCCCGGGAGGCCCGGGCGTCACGCTTGCCCGAACCGCCTTGGTCGCAAGCCCTTTCGGGAGGTTCGCCTTGCTTCAGCGGGGCTTTCCGTGGTTGTCTGGCGGCATGTCCACCCGCTTCGACGATGAGCCGCCCGCGGCCGCGCTGTGGTGGGATAAGTTCGTCAACTTCGCCTGGCGCACGGACTGGACCCAGGTCGTGCTGATCCTCGGCCTCAGCGCCTTGGGCGTCCTCGCCATCTGGTCGGCCGGTGAGTTCCGGCAGAGCGGCTTCTGGCGCTCCCAGATCGTCTTCATCGCCATCGGTTGGGTCGCCTATTGGGTCGTCGCCTCCATCGACTACCGGGAGTTCCTCCGCCACGCCCGGCGCATCTACCTGGCCGGCGTGCTCCTGCTCCTGCCTGTCTCGGCCTGCGCCTTCCTCAAGACGGACCTGGGCGGCTTCATCCGGAGCATCAACGGCGCGCGGCGCTGGATGGATTTCGGGCCCTTTTCGATCCAGCCGTCGGAATTCGCGAAGGTCTCGGCGCTCGTCTTCATCGCCGCTTTGCTCGCCCGTTCCCCGATCGGGCCCTTCCGGGCCAGCTGGCGCACCGTCCTCAAGGTCGGGCTGGCCGCCGCGGCGCCGTTTGTCTTGATTTTTGTGCAGCCCGACCTAGGTTCTGCCCTCATCTACCTGCCGCTGTCATTTCTCCTCCTCTATGTCGCCGGCCTGACCTACAGGTTCTTCTTGGTGGCGGGGGTGGTTTCCCTCCTGTTGGGGGCTTTGGTGACGGTCGACCTCGTCGAGTATTCCTCGAAAGTCGTGGCCTACTCCCAGGAGCACAAGGAGGACAAGGATCCGGCCCGGGCCATCCGCGGCAAACACGAGGCGGAGGCCTGGTTCTTCCTGCTCAAGGATTACCAGCGCGAACGGATCATGTCCTTCGTCGCCCCGCAGGTCATCGACCCCAAGGGCCTCGGCGTCACCTGGAACGTGCGCCAGGCCAACATCGCGGTCGGCCGCGGCGGCCTGACCGGTCAGGGCGTCGGCAACGGCACCCAGGCCCGCTTCGGCTACCTCCCCGAGGCCGCCGCCCACAACGACTTCCTCTTTTCCGGGATGGCCGAGGAGATCGGCTTCACCGGTGCCCTCTCGGTGATCGTCGGTTTCGCCCTCCTGTTCTGGCGCGTCGTCCGCACCGCGGCCCGCGCCGCCGATCGTTTCGGTTCCCTCCTCGCCCTCGGCGCGGCCGCCATCCTCGGCACGCACGTCGTGGTCAACGTGGGGATGAACATCGACCTGATGCCCGTCACCGGGGTCCCCCTTCCTTTCCTCAGCTACGGAGGGTCTTTCGTGCTCAGCTGCTTCCTGCTCCTTGGATTAGTCCAGAGCGTCCACCGGCATTCGGCCGGCGGCGGCGAAGGCGGAGGTCCTCCGGCAACCGGCTTAACCGCCTGACCCGATGCCCGACCACACCGAACCCGAAGACATCCACGAAGACATCCCGGAGGGCGGCGACGCCCCGAACGCCCTCATCGACCAGCGCAAGCTGGCGGAGGAGGCCGCGCGCCGGCGCAAGGAGCTCCCGCTGCTCCAGCGGATCGTCAAGCACTTCTCCAAGGACCGCGCCGTGTACCGCGAGCTCGTCATCAACGCCGAGACGCTCGAGAAGCGCGTCGCGCTCCTGACCAACGGCGTCCTCGACAAGTTCGAGATCGAGCACCGCGGCGAGAACCGCATGGTCGGCGCGATCTTCAAGGGCCGCGTCCAGAACCTCGAGTCCGGCCTCAAGGCCGCCTTCGTCGACATCGGCCAGCCGAAGAACGCCTTCCTGCACTACTGGGACATGTTGCCCGCGGCCAACGACTCGCAGGTCGAGTTCATCCGCGACAACGAGTCCGCCGAGCAGAAGCAGCGCAAGGCCCGCTACCAGGCCAAGGACATCCCGCAGCTCTTCCCCGCCGGTTCCGACATCGTCATCCAGGTCGTCAAGGACCAGATCGGCACCAAGGGCCCCCGCTCCACCACCAACATCGCGCTGCCGGGCCGCTACCTCGTCCTGATGCCGTTCAGCGGCGCGTGCGGCGTCTCCCGCAAGATCGAGGCCGACGCCGAGCGCGACCGGCTCAAGGACATCCTCCGTTCCCTGACCATCCCCGAGGGCATGGGCGTCATCATCCGCACCGCCGGCGAGGGCAAGCAGGCCCGCTGGTTCGTCCGCGACCTGCACATGCTGCTGAAGCGCTGGCAGGCCATCGTCGAGAAGATCAACGCCCCGGACCGCAAGCCCGTCCTCCTCTACCAGGAGCCCGGGCTCATCGAGCGCACCGTGCGCGACTTCCTCACCGAGGAGGTCGATCGCATCCTCGTCGACAACCCCGAGGACTTCAAGCTGGTGCAGGACCTCGTCGGCGAGGTCTCGCCCCGCTCCCGTTCCCGCGTCGAGCTCTACCAGGACCCGATCCCGGTCTTCGAGCGCTACAACATCGAGCGCCAGATCGAGCAGCTCTTCCAGCGCCGCGTCCCGCTCCCGAGCGGCGGCGAGATCGTCATCGACGAGACCGAGGCCCTCACGGCCATCGACGTCAACACCGGCTCCCACCGCGGCAAGGAGGGCAAGGACGGCAGCTTCATCACCCAGGCCAACCTCGAGGCCGTGGTCGAGGCGGCCCGCCAGATCCAGCTCCGCAACCTCGGCGGCCTCATCATGATCGACACGATCGACATGAAGAACCCGAAGGACCGCAAGAAGGTCTACGACGCCCTCCGCGAGGCGATGGAAGGAGACCGGGCCAAGCACCAGATCCTGCCCATCTCCCAGCTCGGCGTCCTGCAGATGACGCGCCAGCGCCACACCGAGTCCAACACGACCTCGATGTACACCGCCTGCCCGCATTGCCAGGGCCGCGGCATCGTCAAGAATCCCCGGACCGTCTCGGTCGAGATCCAGCGCAAGCTCCTCAGCGTCATCCGCCGCCTCCGCGAGCAGCATGGCCCCGATAAGGAGCTCGAGATCAACATCCTCCTGCACCCGATCAACCTCGAGCGCATCGTCACCGAGGACCGCGAGTACTTCCGGGACCTCATGAAGTCCTGCAAGGTCCGCATCGGCACCAAGCCGGACCCGACCTACAGCATCGAGGCGTTCAAGCTCTTCGACGGCGCCGGTCGCGAGCTGCGCTGAGCGTCCGTCCGTCGGTCGGAACCGGGCCTCCCGCCGTCGCCGGCGGGAGGCCTTTTTGCCGCCGTCAGGCGGCGCGGCGCGGGCGATGGGCCAGCAGGCGGAGGCCGTTGAGGCAGACGAGGACGGTGCTGCCCTCGTGGACGCCCACGCCCAGCGAAAGCGGCACGCCGGGGCGGAAGACCACGTAGGCGGCCATGCCGAGGGCGGCGCCGATCGAGATCAGGATGTTGACGCGGATCGCCCGGCGGGCGGCCCGGCTGAGTTCGATCGCGTCGACCAGCCGTTCGATGCGGTCGTCGGCGAGGACCACGTCGCTGGATTCGAGCGCCGCGTCGCTCCCGCGTCCGCCCATGCCGATGGCGACGTCGGCCGCGGCGAGTCCCGGGGCGTCGTTGACCCCGTCGCCGACCATCGCCACGACCCGGCCCTCGGCCGAGAGGCGCCGGATCGCGGCCATCTTGGCGTCGGGCGTGAGGGCGGCGCCGTAAGACTGGACGCCGACCTGCCGGGCGGCCACCGCGGCGGCCTCCTCGCGGTCCCCCGTCAGCATCACCGTGCGGATCTGGCGGGCGTGCAGGGCGGCGAGGGTGGGGGCGCTGCCCGGGCGGATCTCGTCCACCAAGGTCGCGCGCACGGTGACGGCTCCGTCGGAGGCCCAGACTTCGCTGACGATGGCGCCGGCCGGCACCGCGGCGCCGGGGATCTCCCGCGCGCCGGTGAATTCGCGCGTACCGACGCTCCAGCGGGCGCCGTCGAGGGAGCCGGATACCCCCTGGCCGGGGGAGTTGGACAAGCCTTGGACCTCCTGCTGGAGCGCGCCTTCGGCCCGGCAGGCCGCGACGACGCCCGCGGCGAACGGGTGCGTGGTGCCGGCTTCGAGCGAAAGTAACGCGGAGAGCGCCCGCCGCCGGTCGGCCGAGGCCGGGAGGACTTCCAGGGCGGCGACCACGGGAGTGCCGGCCGTCAGCGTGCCCGTCTTGTCGAAGCAGACGCAATCGACGTCGGCCAGCCGTTCCACAGCGGCGCCGCCGCGGAAGAGGATGCCTTGCCGGGCGCCGGCGGCGATGGCCGCCAGCACCGCCGAAGGCACGGAGAGCACCAAGGCGCAGGGACTCAGGACGACCAACAGCGTCATCGCCCGATAAAGCGCCGAGTTCGCGGGGTCGCCGGCATCGCGGAAGGGGTGTCCGGTGAGCAGGAGGGTGACGAGGAAGAGGGCGGAGGCCGAGAGCGTGAAGATCGCGTAGGCGTCGCCCCAGCGGTCGATCGCCCGTTGGGCGGGGGCTTTGCTCTCCTGCGCCTCGCGGATGAGCTTCACGATGCGGCGCAGGGCGCTGTCCTGTTCGGCCCGGGTCACCTGTACCACCAGGCGGCCCCAATCGTTGAGGGTGCCGCCCGCCACCGGGTCGCCGCGGCGTTTGGCGGCCGGCTTGGCCTCCCCGGTGAGGGTGGATTCATCGACCGCGCTCTCGCCTTCGCGCACCACACCGTCGGCGGGCACCAGCTCACCCGGCAGGATCGCGATGAGGTCGCCGGGGACGAGCGCAGCCACCGCCACCTCCGTCTCCGTGCCGTCCGGGCCGAGCCGGCGGGCCTGCTTCGGGGAGCGGTCGAGCAGGGCGTCGATGGCGCCGCGGGTCCGGTCCATCGCGTAGTGCTCGATCGCCCCCGCGGTCGAGAACAGGAAGAGGAGGAGCACGCCCTCGAGCGGCTGCCCCACGATCCACGCCCCCGCGGCGGCCAGGAGCATGAGCAGGTGGACGTCGATCCGCCGGTGCCAGCGCAGCGCGTGCCAGCCTTCGCCGGCGGCCTCCCAGGCGCCCGCGCCGCTGGCGGCCGCGGCCAGCGCCCAGCGCAGCCAGGCGGGCCCGGCCGACAGCTCGGTCGCGAGCGCGCCGAGCCCGAGCAGGCCGCACGCGCCCGCGAGCGCGGCGAGCGTCCGCCATTCCCCCGCGTGGTCGTGGCCATGGTGGTGAGGGTGTCCGCTCATGCGACGCAGGCTGTCGTCGCGTCGACGGACGGTCAATCTCGCGGTCGCGTCGCGCGCGTCGTCGCGTATCGAATTCATGTTTACGAAAAGCGCGTCGCGACGCCGAAAAAACTTTCGCGCGTTAACTGAAAATTCCTCTTGCGCAAGCGAGAGTTATACTTATCAATCTCACCAAGAGTTAACCGCAACGTGACGAACCGAACCGAAACCCCGAGCGAAAGTCTCATCACCGTGTCGCTTCCCCCGAAGCTTCACGCCGAGGCGGTCGCCTTTCAGCATCGGTCCGGTTTCGCCACGCTGAGCGAAGTCATCCGGCACGCGCTGGATCGCTTCGCCGACTCCCGCCCGGCGCTCGAGCCTTCTCGTTCCCGCCAAGTTTCTTTCCGCGTACCGTCGGAGCTCCGCACTCGCATCACCCGTCAGGCGCGTCAGGCGCAGGTGAGCGTGGGGCGCATCGTCAGGGTGGCGCTTCAGGCGCTGCCCTCTAACCCAACAACGATCCAAAAAAAGGAAAAAACTATGGCTAAAAAGAAGGCCGCCGCTAAGAAGGCGACCAAGAAGGCCACCAAGTCCAAGAAGAAGTAATTCTTCTGAGACTGTTCCGTCCTTCGGGATGGATGGCGCCGGTATCCCCGGTTTACACAAGGACCCTCGCAAGGGGGTCCTTTTCTTTTTCCGGGCGGCCCGACCCGATATAGGCTTGAAAGGGTGGGGCGGGGCGGGGTTTGTTATCGGCCTCGACCATGAGCACCCCCATCCCCGCCGGCGCCGGCAAAATCACCATTTCCAACGGCAAGCTGACCGTCCCCGACCGCCCCATCATCCCCTTCATCGAGGGTGACGGCACCGGTCCGGACATCTGGCGCGCCTCGGTGCGCGTCCTGGACGCCGCCGTGGCCAAGGCCTACGCCGGCAAGCGCCAGATCCAGTGGCTCGAGGTCCTGGCCGGCGAGAAGGCCTTCAACCGGACGCAGAACTGGCTGCCCGAGGAGACCCTCACCGCCTTCCGTGACTACCTCGTCGGCATCAAAGGTCCGCTGACCACCCCGACCGGCGGCGGTATCCGCTCCCTCAACGTCGCCCTGCGCCAGCAGCTCGACCTCTACGTCTGCCTCCGCCCCGTGCAGTGGTTCACCGGCGTGCCTTCCCCGGTCAAGAACCCGGGCAAGGTCGACATGGTGATCTTCCGCGAGAACACCGAGGACATCTACGCCGGCATCGATTTCGAGGCCGGTTCGGAGGTCGCCCTCAAGACCCTGGAGTTCATCAAGACGAATTTCCCGAAGGAGTTTAAGAAGATCCGTTTCGGCGCCGAGCAGCCCGCCACGGTCGGCATCGGCATCAAGCCGGTCTCCCGCCCCGGCTCCGAGCGGCTCATCCGCTCGGCGATCCAGTACGCCATCACCAACAAGCGCAAGTCGCTGACCCTCGTCCATAAGGGCAATATCATGAAGTACACCGAAGGCGCCTTCATGAAGTGGGGCTACGACCTCGCCAAGAGCGAGTTCGGCGCGGTCGAGATCGACGGCGGCCCCTGGTGCAAGATCCCCGAAGGCAAGCCCGGCGCCGGCCTCGTCATCAAGGACGCCATCGCCGACATCACCCTCCAGCAGGTGCTCACGCGCCCGACCGACTTCGACGTCATCGCCACGCTGAACCTGAACGGCGACTACCTCTCCGACGCCCTCGCGGCGCAGGTCGGCGGCATCGGCATCGCCCCGGGCGGCAACATCAACTACCTGACCGGCCACGCGATCTTCGAGGCCACCCACGGCACCGCGCCGAAGTACGCCAACAAGGACGTCGTCAACCCGGGTTCCGTCGTTCTTTCCGGCGAGATGATGCTCCGCTACCTGGGCTGGACCGAAGCGGCCGACCTCGTGCTCAAGGGCCTGAACGGCGCCATCGGCGGCGGCCGCGTCACCTACGACTTCGCCCGCCAGATGCAGGGCGCCACGGAGATCAAGTGCTCCGAGTTCGGCGACGCGATCATCGCGTCGATGTAAGCCTGCCCCGGGTTTTTCCGGCCGATGGCGGGTCCGCTTGGGACTTGCCATCGGCTCTTTTTTTGGCAGAAATCGCCACCTACCCAATCCACCATGAAGCACACCCTGTCCGCCCTCGCCCTCGCCAGCCTTACCGCCGGCGCCTTCGCCCAGTCCGCCCCGGCTCCCGTCGCGGCCACCGCCTCCGACCTCGCGGTCCGCGGCGGTATCTCCTGGTCCGGCAAGAACGTCTTCCGCGGCAAGGCCCGCTCCAGCACGGACGGCCTGATCCAGTCCGACATCACCGCCGAGTACAACATCCCGGGTTTCTCCGGCGTCTCCGCCTACCTCAGCTTCTTCAACGCCGATAACTTCGAGCGCGTCTACGTGCTCGGTGCGCGCACCGACGACGCCCTGGGTCGCCTCGACGTCGGCATCCAGCGCTCCGCCGGTGTCGGCGCCGCCCGCACGACCCTCGCCGCCAGCGGTTACAGCCTTCTCGCCTCCAACCGTGAGTTCTACGTCGGTCAGTCCTTCAAGTCCCTGCCGTTCGCCCCGGTCGCGACTATCTACTACAGCGCCGACCTCGAGGAGCTGACCGTCGATCTCGCCGCCGCCAAGACCTTCAAGGGCGCCGAACTCGGCCTCCCGGGCTTCGACGTGGTGATCAAGGCCAATCTCGGCCTCTCTGACGCCAACGATGCCAACGGCAACGGTGGTAACGCCAAGAACGCCTACACCTACCTCGGCGCCTCCGTCGACGTCACCCGCGCCGTCGGCCAGGGTGCCGTGGTCGGGGCCGGCCTGAACTACGCCTACAACACGGACGGCCAGGCCGCCGTGAAGGGCTCGGCGGCCTTCCTCAAGGTCTTCGCCAACTTCAAGTTCTAAGCCCCCGCCCCCAAGGCGACTCCCGGGAGGCGCGGTTTCGGCCGCGCCTCCCTTGTTTTTGGGTATTTTTGACCTTCCCCTGCCGGGGGAGCATTCGGGTATTGACGGAGGGGGGTGCTTTCTCATGTTCCCGCTTTCCCTCTTTATGAAGACCACGCTAGCCAAGAACGTGCAGCTCAAGGACAAGACCTGGTACGTCGTCGACGCCAAGGACCAGGTCCTGGGCCGTCTCGCTGTCAAGATCGCCAACATCCTCCGCGGTCGCCACAAGCCCACCTACACCCCCCACGTCGACACCGGTGACTACGTCATCGTGATCAACGCCGACAAGGTCCGCCTCACCGGCGCCAAGGAGCAGGACAAGACCTACATGTTCTACACCGGCTGGGTGGGCACCGCCTACCGCCGCACGGCCGCCGCGATGCGCGCCAAGCGCCCCGAGTTCCTCGTGACCCATGCCGTCAAGGGCATGCTCCCGAAGAACCGCCTCGCCAACGACATGCTCACCAAGCTCCGCGTCTACGCCGGCGAGCAGCATGAGCACGCCGCCGCCAACCCGGTTCCTTTCAAGGGCTAATCCCCGACCTTACTGTCAATGAGCGCCAAGTCCCCCGCCATCACCGCCGTCGGCCGTCGCAAGACCGCCTCGGCCCGCGTCCGCCTTTCCCGCGGCACCGGCTCCATCTCCATCAACGGCAAGCCCGCCGAGGAATACCTCTACACCGAGGCCCTCGTGAAGTCCGCCACCCTCCCGATCCGCACCGCGGGTCTCGAAGGCCAGGTCGATGTCACCGTGAACGTCATCGGCGGCGGCCCCAACGGCCAGGCCGGCGCGATCTCCCATGGCCTCGCCCGCGCCATCCAGAAGCTCGACGCCACCCTGCGCGCCCCGCTCAAGAAGGAAGGCCTGCTGACCCGCGATGGTCGCATGCGCGAGCGTAAGAAGCCCGGCCGCCCCGGCGCCCGCAAGCGCTTCCAGTTCTCGAAGCGCTAAACCGCCCCGAGACAGGAACGACGAAGGCCCCGGCACCCCGGGGCCTTTTTGTTGCCCAGTTTCCCTCCTCCGCCCATCAATTCGTCACGTCCCACCGCCATCCTCCCGCCATGACCTCCCCCTTGACCAAAGTCGGCATCGTCGGCGCCTCCGGCTACACCGGGGAGGAGCTCGTCCGCGTGCTCGCCCGCCACCCGCGCGTCACCCTCGCCGCGGTCTGCTCCCGGACCTTGGCGGGCAAGGCCGTCGCCGACGAGATCCCGCGCCTCCGGGGCGTGGTCGACCCGGCGCTCGTCTTCGCCGCGTCCTCGCCCGAGGAGTGCGCGAAGTCCGACGTGGAGGTCTGGTTCCTCGCGCTGCCGCACGGGGTCGCCGCCGAATACGCCGCGCCGCTCGTCGCCGCCGGCAAGCGCGTGCTCGACCTCTCCGCCGACTTCCGCCTCCGCGACCTCGCGCTCTACAAAAAATATTACGGTCATGACCACCCGGCCCCGGCGCTCGCCGCGCAGGCCCGCTACGTGATCCCGGAGCTGCAGACGGACGAGTCGTGGAAGGCCGCGCGGCTGATCGCCTGCCCGGGCTGCTACCCGACCAGCATCCAGGTCCCGCTCGTCCCGCTCCTGCGCGCCGGGCTGCTCAAGCCCGCGCCGGGCCAGCTGGTCATCAACGCCTACAGCGGCGTCTCCGGGGCCGGCAAGAAGGCCGACGTGGCCTTCCTGTTCTCCGAGCGCGACAGCTCGATCAAGGCCTACGGGATCCCCGGGCACCGGCATCTCGCCGAGATCGAGGAGCAGTTCGGCGCGGCCGCCGGCCAGCCGGTCGTGGTGCAGTTCAACCCGCACCTCGCCCCGATGCACCGCGGCATCGCCACGACCATCGTCGTCCCCGCGCCCGGCGTCACCGCCGCGCAGGTCGAGGCCGTGTGGCGGGAAGCCTACGCCGGCCGGCCTTTCGTCACCTTGCTCAGGTCGGGCGACTTCCCCGACACCGCCCACGTGGCCGGCACCAACCGGGTCGCCTGCTCCGTCGTCGCCGACGCGCGCACGGGCAACCTCATCATCACGTCCGTCATCGACAACCTCCTCAAGGGCGCGGGCGGCCAGGCCGTCCAGAACCTGAACCTGATGATGGGCTGGCCCGAGGCCGAAGGCCTGCGCTGAGACCTTTCCCATGTCCCTCGAGTTCACCAACGATTCCCCGGGGCTGACCGACGTCCCCGGCTTCCGCGTCGGCGCCGCCGGCTGCGATATCCGCAACAAGTCGACCGACCGTCTCGACCTCGCGCTCGTCGTCGCCGACCGCCCGTGCGCGGCCGCCGGCGTCTTCACGACCAACGACGTGAAGGCCGCCCCGGTGCGCTTCTGCCAGCAGGTGCTCGCCGTCTCCGCGGACCGGATCCGCGGCATCGTCGGGAACAGCGGCAACGCCAACGCCTGCACGGCCGCCCAGGGCGACGCCGACGCCGCCGCGATGGCGCGGCTGTCCGCCGAGGCCGTCGGGGCCCCGGCCGACGCCTTCCTCGTCTGCTCCACCGGCCGGATCGGCGAGCTCCTCCCGATGGCCAAGGTCGCCGCCGGCATCAAGGAGTCGGCCGCCCGCCTCTCCCGCGACGCGGCCGAGGGTGTGCGCTCGGCCAACGCCATCCTGACCTCCGATACCCGCCCGAAGAGCTGCACCGCGCGGTTCACCTGGGAAGGGAAGACCGTCACCGTCGCCGGTATCGCCAAGGGCGCCGGCATGATCGAGCCCAACATGGCCACCATGCTCGCCTTCGTCTGCACCGACGCCGCCGCCGCGCCCGCCGAGCTCAAGGCCGCGTTGAAGGCCTCCGCCGACCAGTCCTTCAACTGCGTCAGCGTCGACGGCGACATGTCCACCAACGACACCGTCCTGCTCCTTGCGTCCGGAGCGTCCGGCGTGTCCGTGGGCGCGTCCGCCCCGGCCGCGCTCCGCGCGCTCTTCCAGGAAGCCCTCGATAAGGTCTGCTTCGCGCTGGCCGAGAAGATCGTGGGCGACGGCGAGAAGATCACCAAGGTCGTGGCCGTGGAGATCGCGGGCGCGCGCTCCCGGGCCGACGCCGAGAAGATCGCCCGCGCGATCGGGAACTCCCTCCTCGTGAAATCCTCCTGGTTCGGCGAGGACCCGAACTGGGGCCGCCTGGCCGACGCCGCCGGCTATGCCCGCACCGGCCTCGACGAGTCGAAGCTGGATATCTTCTACGACGATATCCCGGCCGTCCTCGGCGGCCGGCCGCTGCCGGAGAACAAGCCCGCGTGGAAGCAGGTCGTGAAGGCCGCCCGCTTCGCCGTCCGCCTCGACCTGCACCTCGGCGACGCGAAGTTCCGCCTCCTCGCGGCCGACCTCACCGACGGCTACGTGAACTATAACAAGAGCGAGTGAGCCCGGGTTTTCCCCCTTGTCTCGCCCGCCGACCCTGTCGACACTCCCGCTCCGACCGATGAGCACTCCCGCCGCGCAGAAAGCCGAGGTCCTCCTCGAGGCGCTTCCCTACATCCATAAGTTCCGCGGTTCCACCTTCGTGGTGAAGTACGGCGGCAGCTTCATGGACGACCCGAACCCCGAGGGCCGCGACCGCGTGGCCACGGACATCGCCTTCCTCGCCGCCGTCGGCATCCAGGTCGTCGTCGTCCACGGCGGCGGCAAGGCCATCACCCGCGCCATGGACAAGGCCGGCCTCAAGTCCGAGTTCCGCGGCGGCATGCGCGTGACCGACGCCGCCACCGTCAAGATCGTCGAGGAGACCCTCAACGGCGAGATCAACGGCCAGATCTGCGACTCCCTGCGCGCCCGCGGCGCCAACCCCCTCGGCATGCCCGGTAACCACGTCAACCTCTGCGAGAAGCACTACGGCGCCGACGAGCAGGGCGCGCCCGTGGACCTCGGGTTCGTGGGCGACATCAAGTTCGTGAAGACCAAGCTGATCAAGAAGGCGCTCGCCGACGGCCACCTGCCGGTGGTCTCGCCCATCGCGCTCGACGCCGACGACCAGGCCTACAACACGAACGCCGACGTGGCCGCCGCCGCGGTGGCGCATTCCCTCCGGGCCCGCCGCCTGATCTTCATGAGCGACGTTCCCGGCCTGCTGGCCGACCCGAAGGACCCGGCCTCGCTCATCGCGACGCTCAAGGTCGGCGAGGTCGACGAGCTCAAGCGCAAGGGCGTCATCGCCGGCGGGATGATCCCGAAGGTCGACAGCGCCGTGAAGGCCCTGAAGGAAGGCGTCCGCCGCGTGCACTTCATCGACGGCCGCGTCCCGCACGCGCTCCTGCTCGAGGTCTTCACCGACAAGGGCATCGGCACCGAGATCGTCCACGGTTGATGAACGGCCCATCCCCAGATACCGCCGCCGCGAACTACGCGGCCAACGTCGCCCACAACTACGGCGCCCCGCCCATCACGCTGGTGAAGGGGCAGGGCACCCACGTCTGGGACGCCGCGGGCAAGCGCTACCTCGATTTCGCCTCGGGCATCGCCGTCAACGCCGTCGGCCACGCCCACCCGCACTGGGTGAGGCGCGTCGCCGAGCAGGCCGGCAAGCTCGTCCACGTCAGCAACCTCTACCGCAACGAACCGCAGGGCGAACTCGCCCACGCGCTTTCGCTCCGCTGCGGCCCCGGCCGCGTGATCTTCTGCAACAGCGGCGCCGAGGCCAACGAAGGCCTGCTCAAGCTCGCGCGGCTCCATGGCCAGCGCAAGTCCGGCACGGAAGGCGCCTGCATCGGCGTCGTCGTCGCCGAGAAGGCGTTCCATGGGCGCACCTTCGGCGGCATGTCCGCCACGCCCCAGGAGAAGATCCAGAAGGGCTTCCGTCCGCTGCTGTCCGGCTTCACCGCCGCGCCGCTCAACGACCTCGCCGCCTGGGACAAGGCCATCGACGCGACGACGACCGCCGCCGTCCTGATCGAATCGATCCAGGGCGAAGGCGGCGTCAATCCGGCCACCCCCGAGTTCCTGCGCGGCGTCGAGCAGCTCTGCCGCGCGCGCAACGTCCTGTTCATGATCGACGAGATCCAGTGCGGCATCGGCCGCACCGGCAAGTTCTTCGCCTATGAGCACGCCGGCGTGAAGCCCGACGCGATCGCCATGGCCAAGGGCCTCGGCGGCGGCTTCCCGATCGGCGCCATCTGGATGGCGCCGCCGCACGACGACCTCTTCCAGCCGGGTTCCCATGGCACCACCTTCGGCGGGGGCGCCCTCGCGGCGACCGCCGGTCTGGCCGTGCTGGAGATCCTCGAAGCCGAGCAGCTCGTCGCCAAGGTCGCCGACCGCTCCGTCGCCTGGCACGCCGCGCTGCGCGAGCTCGTCGCCCTCCGGCCCGACCTCGTGAAGGAAGTCCGCGGCGCCGGCTACATGGTCGGCGTCATCCTGCGCGTCGACCCGCTCCCCGTCGTCGCCGCCCTCCGCGAGGCCGGCATCCTCACCGCTCCCGCGGGCGGCGTCGCCGTCCGCCTGCTGCCGCCGCTCAACGCCTCGCCCGGGGAGCTGGCCGAGGCGGTGGCGATCCTGCGTCAGGTCCTGGGCGCTTGGAAGTCGGCCTGAGCCTTGGCCGCCCCTTATTTTCCTCTGTCCAAAGAGGGCCGGAGGGCTATGTTCCAACGCTTTCCGCGATGCGTCATTTCCTCAAGGAGACCGACCTGAGCCCGGCCGAGACGGCCCAGGTCTTCGCCGCCGCCGCGGCCCTCAAGGCCGGTCGCGGCCGCGCCGCCGGCGCCGCCCTCGCGCATCAGTCCTGGGGCCTGATGTTCTTCAAGAAGAGCACCCGCACCCGCGTCTCCTTCCAGGTCGGCGTCCATGAGCTCGGCGGCCTGCCGGTGATGCTCAACGCCGACGACCTGCAGATCTCGCGCGGCGAGACCGTCGCCGACACCGCGCGCGTCCTTTCCCGCTACCTCCACGGCATGGTCATCCGCTGCCACGAGCACAGCCTGCTCGAGGAGTTCGCCCGCTGCGGCACGATGCCCGTCGTCAACGCGCTGTCCGATTTCCTGCACCCCTGCCAGTTCCTGACGGACATGTTCACCCTCGCCGAGCGCTACGCGCCCGGCCGCCCGGAGCAGTACGCCGCCTCGCTGAAGGGCAAGAAGGTCGCCTTCCTCGGCGACACCGCCTGCAACATGGCCAACTCGTTCGTGCTCGGCGGCGCCGCCCTCGGCGTCGAGATCGCGCTCGCCGGTCCGGCCGGTTACGAGCCCGGCGCCGGGATCCGCGCCCAGCTCAAGCGGGACGGCCTGGCCGAGACCTTCACGTTCTCGACCGACCCCGCCGCCGCCGTGAAGGGGGCCGACATGGTCTACACCGACGTCTGGGTGAGCATGGGCATGGAGGCCGAGAAGGCCGAACGCCTGAAGCTCATGCAGCCTTACCAGGTCAACGCGAAGCTGCTGTCCCTGGCCAAGCCCGCCGCCTATTTCATGCACTGCCTCCCGGCCCACCCCGGCGAGGAAGTCTCGGCCGAGGTGCTGGAGAGCAAGCAGAGCATCATCTTCGACCAGGCCGAGAATCGTCTGCACGTGCAGAAGGCCATCCTCGCCCACCTCGCCGCCCACCGCGGCTGATCTTCCCATCCCACTACCATGAGCAAGCAGAAGAAAATCGTCCTGGCCTACTCCGGCGGCCTCGACACCTCCGTCCTCCTTTCCTGGATCAAGGACAAGCACCACGCCGAGATGATCGCGTTCTGCGCCGATATCGGCCAGGAAGACGAGCTCAAGGGCCTCAAGCAGAAGGCCCTGAAGACGGGGGCCTCCAAGCTCTACGTCGACGACCTCCAGGCCGAGTTCGCCCGCGACTTCATCTTTCCGATGATGCAGGCCGGCGCCATCTACGAGGGTCAGTACTACCTCGGCACCTCCATCGCGCGTCCGCTCATCGCCAAGCGCATGGTCGAGATCGCCCGCAAGGAAGGCGCCACCGCCATCGCCCACGGCGCCACCGGCAAGGGTAACGACCAGGTCCGCTTCGAGCTGACCTGCGCCGCCCTCGCCCCGGACCTGGAGATCATCGCCCCCTGGCGCAACGAGGCTTTCCGCAAGGATTTCCCGGGCCGCGCCGAGATGATCGCCTATTGCGCCGACAACAAGATCCCGGTCGAGGCCAGCGCCAAGAAGCCTTACTCCTCCGACCGCAACCTCCTGCACATCTCCTACGAGGCCGGTATCCTCGAGGACCCTTGGATGGACGCCTTCGCCCCGGCGAACAAGGCCATGTTCAAGCTCTCCGTCTCCCCGGAGGACGCCCCGGACAAGCCGGAGTACGTCGAGCTCGAGTTCCGCCAGGGCGACTGCGTCGCCGTCAACGGCAAGAAGCTCGATCCCCTCGGCGTCATGCGCACGCTGAACAAGCTCGGCGGCCGTCATGGCGTCGGCCGAGTCGACATGGTCGAGAACCGCTTCGTCGGCATGAAGAGCCGCGGCGTCTACGAGACCCCGGGAGGCACCATCCTGCACTTCGCCCACCGCCAGATCGAGTCCCTGACCATGGACCGTGAGGTCATGCACCTGCGCGACTCGCTCGTCCCGCGCTACGCCACGCTCGTCTACAACGGCTTCTGGTACGCCCCGGAGCGCCTCGCCCTCCAGGCCCTCATCACCGAGTCGCAGCGCAACGTCACCGGCACCGTCCGCGTGAAGCTCTACAAGGGCGGCACGTACGTCGCCGGTCGCAAGAGCCCGCGTTCGCTGTATAACCCGCACATCGCCACGATGGAGGCGGACCCGACCAAGGCCTACAACCAGGACGACGCCACCGGCTTCATCCGCCTCAACGGCCTGCGCCTGCGCGTGAACTCGAAGGTCAACGGCGTCGCCAACCTCAGCAAGACCGTCCGCTAAGGACGGCCCGGTCGGCCAAGAAGAAGGGCGTCCCCGGTCTCGGGGACGCCCTTCCTGTTTAAACTGGAGGCGCGGGTCGGAATTGAACCGACGCATGGGGCTTTTGCAGAGCCCGGCCTTACCACTTGGCTACCGCGCCTGAAGACTGACCGGCCTCCAAAATGCCCGCGACCGAATGCCTTTCAAGGGTTTTATGCGCGGGCTTCCCTTTCGGGGCGGAACCCCCTATAAAAGCAACCATGTCCGCCACGCCGCCTTTCCGTATCGGTCTCGGTTACGACATCCACCCCCTGGTGGCGGGGCGCCCTTGCATCCTCGGCGGCGTACGCATCCCCTCGGAGGTCGGCCCCGACGGACATTCCGACGCGGACGTCCTGCTGCACGCCGCCGCCGACGCGGTCCTCGGCGCCGCCGGCCTGCGGGATATCGGGCACTATTTCCCGAACACGGACCCCTCTCTCAAGGGCATGGATTCGGCCGTGATCCTCGCCCGGGCGGTCCAGGAAGCGGGTCGGGCGGGCTGGAAAATCGGTAACCTTGACCTGGTCCTGATCGGGGAGCGCCCGAAGGTCATGGCCCATGTCGAGGCCATGAGGGCTTCGGTGGCCAAAATCGCCGGAATCCAGCCGAACCAGGTGGGGATCAAGGCGACGACCAACGAGGGGATGGACTCGATCGGGCAGGGCAAGGCCTTGGCGGTCCAGGCCGTCTGCCTCGTTTTCGCCCTATAATCCCCCTAAAATCGGTTTTCCGGGACGGTTTTAGGAGGGTTTCGGGCTTGTCAAAGGTGCGTAAAAGCCCAAGAGTGGCTGACCGCCTTCTCTCCCGAAGGTTCCTTATGGAAAAGACTCTCATCATCCTGAAGCCAGACTGCATGGAGCGCCGTCTCTGCGGCACCGTCCTCGCTCGTTTCGAGGCCGCCGGTTTCGAGATCCAGGCCAGCAAGATGACCCGTCTGACCGCCGCCCAGCTGCGTGAGCATTACGCCCACGTGGCCGACAAGCCTTTCTACCCCGAGATCGAGGCCTTCATGTCCTCCCGCCCCGTGATCGTGGCGGTCCTCACCGGCGAGAACGTGATCGCCAAGGTGCGCGAGCTGCTCGGGCCGACGAATTCCAAAGTGGCTCCGAAGGGCACCATCCGTGGCGATTACGGCACCGAGATGATGCGCAACGTCTGCCACGCCTCGGACAGCCCCGCCGCCGCGGACGCCGAGGTGCGCCGTTTCTTCCGTCCGGACGAGGTCTTCACCCCTGAGGTGAACCGAGTCTAAGGCGCGAAGCATAGCACCAAAGCAAGTCCCGCTGTTCGCGCAGCGGGGCTTGTCCTGGCCTGCGTCCACCGCGCGGCCGCCGCGGCCGATAATTCCCCGTTGCCCTCCGGCGGGGGAATTGGGCAATGTCGCCCCATGCTGGACCCCAAGTTCCTCCGCGAAAACATCGAGCTCGTCCGCCGGGGCGTCGCCCGGAAGAAGTTCCAGGTCGACCTCGATGCCGTGCTCGCCGCCGACGAGGCCCGCCGCCATGCGGTGGCCGAGTTCGAGGTCGCCCGGTCCGCCCAGAACGCCGCCAACAAGGAGATGGCCGCGCTGCCGAAGGGCTCGCCGGAGTTCCAGGCCAAGGTCGTCGAGATGAAGGCCGCCTCCGCGCAGGTCAAGGAGCTGGAGAAGAAGGTCGCCGAGGCCGAGGAACGCATGAAGGCCGTCGCGCTCTCCGTCCCGAACATCCCGCACGATTCCGTGCCCGCGGGCCGCACCGAGGCCGACAACCAGGTCGTCCTCGAGTGGGGCGACCATTCCAAGCTGATCTCGCCGGCGGCCAAGCCGCACTGGGACATCGCCTGGTTCAGCAAGGCGATCGACTTCGAGCGCGGCGTGAAGGTCACCGGTGCCGGCTTCCCGTTCTACGTGGGCGACATGGCCCGCCTGGTCCGGGCGCTCATCCAGTACTTCCTCGAGGAGGCCGGCGCGAGCGGCTACACCGAGGTCCATGCGCCGCTGCTCGTCAACGCCGCCAGCGCCACGGCCACCGGCCAGCTGCCCGACAAGGAAGGGCAGATGTACCACGCGCAGACCGACGATTTCTACCTGATCCCGACGGCCGAGGTGCCGGTCACGAACTTCTTCCGCGACGAGATCCTCGACGAGGCCGCGCTGCCGGTGAAGCGCGCCGGCTATACCCCGTGCTTCCGGCGCGAGGCCGGCAGCTGGGGCGCGCATGTCCGCGGCCTCAACCGCCTCCACCAGTTCGACAAGGTCGAGCTCGTGAAGTGGGTCCACCCGGACAAGTCCTTCGACGAACTCGAGTCGCTGCGCGGCGACGCCGAGCGCCTCCTCCAGAAGCTCGAGCTTCCGTACCGCGTGCTCCTGATCTGCGCGGGCGACATCGGTTTCTCGCACAGCAAGCAGTATGACCTCGAGGTCTGGGCCGGCGGTCAGAAGCGCTGGCTCGAGGTGTCGAGCTGCTCGAACTTCACCGACTTCCAGGCCCGCCGCGCGGGCATCCGTTTCCGCCCGAAGGATGGCAAGCCGGAGTTCGTCCACACGCTCAACGGCTCCGGGCTCGGCCTGCCGCGCGTGCTGGCCGCGATCCTCGAGAACAACCTGCAGCCCGACGGCACGGTCCGCGTGCCCGCCGCCCTGCGGCGCTGGTACGGCAAGGATACGTTGTCGTTCTGAGCACGGCTTTGGATTGGCAGCGCCGGTCCGCGGCCTAGGCTGGCCGCGTGCCCGACCGCCTGCCCAGTCCCGCCGCCCTGCGCGCGGCCGCCGCGCGGTTACCGCGGTTGCCCGCGCCGCCGACGGAGCCGATCGGACCGATCGCGGTCGGCCTCTCCGGCGGGGCGGATTCGGTCTTCGCGCTGGCCGCGCTCTGGGGTGATGAGGCCGTGCGCCCGCGGTTGCGCGCCTGGCACTTCGACCATCGGGTGCGCGGGGAGGCCTCGGCCGGCGACGCCGCGTTCTGCGCCGCGCTGTGCGCCGGGCTCGGCATCCCCTTCACCGGTGGGGCGCGTGCCGCGACCGGCCCGGCCTCCGAGGCGGAACTCCGCGCGGAACGCGACGACTTTTTCCGCGCCCAGCGCGCCGCCCAGGCCGTCCGCCTGCTGGTGACCGCCCATCACGTCGATGACCAGGTCGAGACGATGCTGATGCGGCTGGCGCACGGGGCCGGTCCGGTCGGCCTCGCCGCGCCCCGCGTCCGCCAGACCTTCCGCGACGGCCACGTGCGTTGGCGGCCTTTGCTGGCCGCCGGGCTGCGCAAGGCGGACCTGGTCGCGGCGCTCGGTACGGCGGGTCTGCCGTGGCGCGAGGACGAGACCAACGCCACGGACGTCGCGCGGCGCAACCGTGTCCGGGCGTGGCTCGCCGCCGGCGCCGATACGGCCTTGGGCGAAGGGTACGCCCGGGGTTTCGCGCGCGCCGCGCGGATCCAGGACGAGCTGGCGGAAGCGTTGTTCGCCTGGGGCGCGCAGCTCGGGGCGCAGGTCGACGCCGAGGGTCGTCTGTCGGTCGCGGGTTTGCGCGGCGCGCCCGCGGCCTTGCGTCGTTTCCTGTTGGACGACTACCTGCGCGGTCAGGGGATCCGCGAGGCCTCCTCCGAATCGCTCACGCCTTTGCTGGAGGCGATCGCCGGCGGCACCGCCGCCCGGGCCAGCGTCGCCGGCGAAGTGGTGCAGGTTCGCGATGGCCGCCTGTCGGTCGAGCGCCCCGAGCCGTCGTTGGGTCCGGAACTCCGCCCGCTGCGGCCCGGCGCCGCCGCCGGCGGCTTGACCGTCGAACGGTCGACGTCGATGAAGCCCTCTGGACGAGATTGGCCCGCGGGGAAGTCGCGCCGGAGCGCGAGACGTACCTCCGCGGGCCCGCCGGCGAACTGCATTGGCGCGGGCGGGTCGCCGGCGATCGCTACCAGCCGCTGGGTGCGCCTGGCTCGGCCAAGGTCTCCGACCTGCTCATCAACCGCAAAATCCCCGCGGGGCTGAGGGAGGCGCTGCCGGTCGTCCTGACCGGCGAGACGATCCTCTGGGTCCCGGGCCTGCCACCCGCTGATTCCCACCGTCTGACCGGTCCGGCGAAGGGGGCTGTCCGGTTGACATGGGACGCCTCGCGGGTAGGTTCAATCCTCCCTTCATGAGTCAAAACGACAACGATGATGACCGCGGCGGAAAGCGCGTGAACACCAAGCCGGTGATCGTCTGGCTGCTCCTGATGCTGGCCATCTTCCTGCTCGTCAACTACTCGGCCGGCCCGGCCAAGGCCCCCGACGCCCTGACCGTGCCGAAGCTGCTGGTCATGGCCCAGGAGAAGAAGATCAAGTCGATCACGATCAAATCCGACCCGACCGGCGGCTCTCCGAGCTGGTACCAGCTCAGCGGCGAACTCGAGGTCAAGGGCGCGGACGCCCAGGAGAAGTCCCGGTTCGTCGCCCAGGGCAAGCTGACCGACAAGGATTACGAGGCCCTCCGCGCCAGCGTCCCCAAGTTCGAGGAGGCGCCGGCCCAGACCGGCCTGACCATGTTCCTCTACAACGTCCTGCCCACGTTGCTCATCTCGGGCCTGCTGCTGTACATGATGTACCGCTTCCTGAAGAACGCGAACAAGGGCGCCATGCAGTTCGCCAAGAGCCGCGCCCGCCTCAACTCCACCGACAAGGAGACCACCACCTTCAAGGACGTCGCGGGTTGCGACGAGGCCAAGGAGGAGGTCAAGGAGATCGTCGACTTCCTCAAGGACCCGAAGCGCTTCACCAAGATCGGCGCCTCGATCCCGAAGGGCGTCCTGATGGTCGGTCCTCCCGGCACCGGCAAGACCCTCCTGGCCCGCGCGGTCGCCGGCGAGGCCGGCGTGCCGTTCCTCAGCATCAGCGGCTCCGACTTCGTCGAGATGTTCGTGGGCGTGGGCGCCGCCCGCGTGCGCGACACCTTCGAACAGGCCCGCAAGCTCGCCCCCTGCATCATCTTCATCGACGAGATCGACGCGGTCGGTCGCCAGCGCGGGGCCGGCCTCGGCGGCGGCAACGACGAGCGCGAACAGACGCTCAACTCGCTGCTCGTGGAGATGGACGGTTTCGACGGCCAGTCGGGCGTGATCGTCATCGCCGCGACCAACCGTTCCGACGTGCTCGACGCGGCGCTGCTCCGCCCGGGTCGTTTCGACCGCCAGGTGTTCGTCGACCTGCCCGACCTGCGCGGCCGCGAGGCCGTCCTGGCGGTGCACGCCAAGCGTTTCCAGCTCGCCCCGTCCGTCGACCTCGCCCGCATCGCCCGCATGACGACCGGCATGTCCGGCGCCGACCTGGCCAACCTGCTCAACGAGTCCGCGCTGCACGCCGGCCGTCGCCAGCGCGACAAGGTCGAGATGGTCGACGTCGAGGAAGCCCGCGACAAGATCGCCTACGGCCGCGAGCGCAAGAAGGGGATGGACGAGGAGGATCGCCGCAGCACCGCCTACCACGAGGCCGGCCACGCGGTCGTCCAGGCGCTCATCGACGACGGCGCATTGCCGCTCCATAAGGTGACGATCATCCCGCGCGGGCGTGCCCTCGGCATGGCGATGCTCATGCCGACGAAGGACCTGCTGGGCTACTCGAAGCAGCGCCTCCTGAACTACATCTGCATGGCGATGGCCGGCCGCATCGGCGAGCGCGTCACCACCGGCGACGTCTCCAACGGCGCCTCCTCCGACATCAAGCAGGCGACCCGCATGGCCCGGCAGATGGTCTGCGACTGGGGCATGAGCGACCTCGGACCGATCGCGTTCGGCGAGAATTCCGACACCGTCTTCCTCGGCCGCGAGATCTCCCGCACCCAGTCCCACGGCGATGAGACCGCCCGCCGCATCGACGAGGCCGTGGCCCGCATCGTCAACGAGCAGTTCGCCCGCGCCGAGAAGCTCATCGCCGAGCACGCCGAGGCCCATCGCAAGATCGCCGAGGCCCTCCTCGAACATGAGACCCTGGACGGGGTCCATGTCATGGAGATCCTCAAGACCGGCGCCCTCCAGACCCCGATCGTCGGCCAGCCGGTCCTGCCGCCCGTCCGCGAGGTGCCCCCGCCCCTGACGTCGCCCGAGACCGGCACGCAGTCGGCCCCGAGCCCTGCTTGAGGTTTGCCCCCGGTGCCCCCGGGGGTATTTTTTGTCCCATGGTCATCGGACTCACCGGCGGCATCGGTTGCGGCAAGACCGCCGCGGCCGCCTGTTTCGCCCGCAGGGGCTTCCAGATCGTCGATGCCGACGCCCTGGCCCGGGAGGTCCTGACCTCGCCGGCTTGCGTCGCCCAGCTGGTCGGGCGCTGGGGGCAGGCTTGCCTGGCAGGGGAGGGGACCCCCGACCGGGCTTGGATCGCCGCCAAAGTCTTTGCCGACCCGGCGGAGCGGGCGTTCCTGGAGTCGATCACCCACCCTGAGGTCGCCCGGCGACGCACCCAAGCCGTGGCCGATCGTTCGCGGCATCACGTGGTCGAGATCCCCTTGCTTTTTGAGAAGGACTTGGCGGCGGAGTTCGATGCGGTGGTGTGCGTCAGCAGCTCCGACCCGGTGAGGTTCCTCCGTTTGGAGCATCGTGGGCTCAGTCCGGAGGCGGCCAAGGCGAGGATGAATTCGCAAGCACCTTTGGCAGAGAAGGTTAAGAAAGCGGACTACGTTCTCTTCAACGATGGCGACCTGGCATTCCTCGATGCGCAGGTCGCGGACTTGGTCGATCGATTACGGACCGAGGTTTAGAACCGCTTTTGCCCGACTTTGCGGTTGCGGCAAGGGTCGTCGGATTTAGGTTTTCCTTTCCCGTCATTCCGCGCCCTCGGCTTGACCCTCCTCACCCCACCTTCCGACTGGATTTCCCTACCGTGACGACCGCCGACGATTTCGTCATCCAATTCATCCAAGACAAGGGTCTCGTGACCTCGGCCCAGGTCGCCGAAGCGAGAGCCGAGCTAGGCCAGGTCCCGGAGGGGCAGCACCCCGACACCGCCGCCTTGGCGAAGTTGGTCGAAGGGGGGAAGGTCACCTGGGCCGCCATCACCCAGGCGCTGGGCCTCGAGTTCGACATGGAGGTCGTCGATGTCGCCCAGGTCACCCCGGCCGAGGATCTCCTGAAGCTCGTGAGCCGGGAGCAGGCCGAGCGCCAGAACCTCCTGCCGCTCCAGATGGACGGGGTCGAACTGCTGGTCGCGATCGCGGACCCGCTCGACACCGAGACCCTCGACTCCCTTTCCCGGGTGCTCAAGCTCCCGATCAACCCCAAGCTCGCGACGCCCGACTCCCTGAAGGCCGCGATCGCGCGTTGCTACGGCGGGGGCCAGATGAACGTCTCCTACTCCGACGTCTTCGGCAAGGCCGAGGGCGACGGGCTCTCCGTCGAGCTGCCGCAGGGCGGGGACGTCAAGGAGGACGACGCCCCGATCATCCGCTACGTCAACTCGCTGATCGTCGACGCCATCCGCCGCAAGGCGTCCGACATCCACCTCGAGCCCCTCGAGAAGCGTTTCCGCGTGCGTTTCCGCATCGACGGCGTGCTGCAGGAGATGAAGGGCCCGCCCAAGCGCCTGCAGGCCTCGATCATCTCCCGCCTCAAGCTCATGGCCGAGGTCTCCCTCGCCGAGAAACGCATCCCGCAGGACGGCCGCATCCAGGCCCGTACCGGCGGCCGTGACATCGACTTGCGCGTGTCCGTCCTCCCGACCGTCTACGGCGAGTCGATCGTCATGCGCATCCTCGACAAGGAAGGCCTCAAGCTCGGCCTCCCCGAGCTCGGCTTCTTCGCCGACGACCAGGCCAAGTTCCAGGGCCTCATCTCGGGCTCCGACGGCGTCTTCCTCGTCACCGGCCCGACCGGTTCCGGCAAGTCGACCACGCTCTATTCGGCGCTGAACTACATCAACAAGCCCGACCGCAAGATCATCACCGTCGAGGACCCGGTCGAGTACCAGATGGCCGGCATCAACCAGGTGCAGGTCAAGCGCGACGTCGGCATGACCTTCGCCGCCGCGCTCCGCGCGATGCTCCGCCAGGCGCCGAACATCGTGATGATCGGGGAAATCCGCGACCTGGAGACCGCCGAGATCGCGATCAACGCGGCCCTCACCGGCCACATGGTGTTCTCGACCCTCCACACCAACGACTCCGTCAGCGCCGTCACCCGTCTCGTCGACATCGGCGTCAAGCCCTTCCTCGTCTCCGCCGCGCTCCGCGGCGCCCTCGCCCAGCGCCTCGTGCGCCGGGTCTGCCAGTCCTGCGCCAAGCCCTACAAGCCCACCGCCAAGGAGCTCTACTCCATCGGGATGACCGAGCAGGACATCGCCGGCGCGACGCCGATGAAGGGCGCCGGTTGCGCGAAGTGCGGCGAACGCGGCTACAAGGGCCGCCGCGGCGTCTTCGAGCTCTTCGTCATCACCGAGGAGATCCAGGAGATGATCTACTCCGGCGCCACCCTCGTCGACCTCCGCCGCAAGGCCCGCGAGGCCGGCATGCGCACGATGCGCGAGGACGGCCAGCGCAAGGTCGCCTCCGGCATGACCACGATCGAAGAGGTCATGGGCGCCACCGTCGCCGACGACGTACTCTGACCATGGCTTACGATATCCACCAGCTCCTCGAGGCGATGATCGAGAACGGCGCCTCCGACCTGCACCTGCACGTGGGCCGCGCCCCCAGCCTCCGCGTCTCCGGCAGCGTCGTCTCCATCGAGGGCGCCGCCCTTTCCCCCGCGGACACCGAGGCCCTCGTCCAGTCCATCACCCCGCCCGAGCAGCTCGAGCGGCTCAAGCGCGACGGCGGTTGCGATTACGGCTTCTCCTTCCACAAGAAGGCCCGCTTCCGCGTCAACGTCTACCGCGGCAAGGGCGTCCTGGGCATGGTGCTCCGCCTGATCCCGGCCAAGATGTTCACCCTCGAGCAGCTCCGGCTCCCCCCGATGATCAAGGACCTGCTGCGCCGCCCGCGCGGCCTGATCCTCGTCACCGGCCCGACCGGCTCCGGCAAGTCGACCACGCTCGCCTCGATGATCGACTGGGTGAACCAGAACGAGGACGGCCACATCGTCACCATCGAGGACCCGATCGAGTATTACCACGCGCACAAGAACTGCGTGGTGACCCAGCGCGAGGTGCATAACGACGTGCCCAGCTTCGCCGACGGCATCCGCTCGGCCCTCCGCCAGGACCCCGACGTCATCCTCATCGGCGAGATGCGCGACCTCGAGACCATCGAGGCCGCCGTCTCCGCCGCCGAGACGGGCCACCTCGTCTTCGGCACCCTCCACACGACCGGCGCCGCCCGCACCGTCGACCGCATCCTGGACGCGTTCCCCGCCGGGGCCCGCGACCAGATCCGCGTCCAGCTCGCCTCCTCCGTCGTCGCCGTCATCTCCCAGTGCCTTCTGCGGACCACCGACGACAAGCGTGTCGCCGCCTACGAGATCATGATCCGGACCGACGGCATCGCGGCCAAGATCCGCGAGAACAAGACGTTCCAGATCACCTCCGACATCGAGACCGGGGCCGCCCGCGGCATGCGCACCCTGGACGCCGACCTGCTGGCCCTCTTCAACCAGGGCATCATCGCCGAGGAGGAGGTCTTCAACTACGCCCAGGACGCCGAGATGATGCGCCAGCGCATCAAGGGCGGCGCCGCCCGCTGACCCCGCCTTTCCCATGTTTGACGACCATAGCGACCTTCTCCGCGAAATCGCCCTCGAGGCGGGCCTCGTGGACCAGACCCAAGCCGACGAGATCTGGGAGTCCCACGCCACGACGGGCAAGTCCTTCGCGGCCGGCCTGATCGACGCCGGCCTCGCGGACCGTCCCGCGATCCTGCAGGCCGTCGCGGACCATCTCCACGTCCAGTATTACTCGGTCGTGCCCGCGGAGCCCGACGCCGAGGTCATCCGGCTGCTCAAGCCCGCCCAGGCCCACAAGTACATGGTGGTGCCCGTGGCCGACGAGGCCGGCAAGCTCACCCTGCTCGCCAAGGACCCCTTCAACTACGGCGCCGTCAACGAGCTCACCTTCATCCTCAAGCGCGACATCGAGCTGGCGGTCGGCGATCCGGAGCAGGTCGAGGCCGGCGTGATCCGCAGCTACGGCGAGGCCTCGGCCACGTCGATGGACGACCTCCTCGGCGAGTTCGAGCAGGTCGAGGGCGGCGCCGCCGTCACCGACGAGGACGTGACCAAGCAGGCCAGCCAGGCCCCGATCATCCGCTTCGTCGACCTGGTGCTCCAGGAGGCCGTCAAGGCCAAGGCGTCCGACATCCATTTCGAGCCGTTCGAGGACCAGTTCCGCATCCGCTACCGCATCGACGGTTCGCTGTACGAGATGGCCCCGCCGCCCAAGAACCTGGCGTCGGCCGTCATCGCGCGCGTCAAGGTCCTCTCCGCCCTCAACATCGCCGAGCGCCGCGTCCCGCAGGACGGCCGCATCAAGACCACCATCGGCGGGCGCGCCATCGACCTCCGCGTGTCGACCCTCCCGACGCAGTTCGGCGAGTCCGTCGTGCTCCGCATCCTGGACAAGACCGTCGTCAACCTGAGCCTCGACGCGCTGTCGATGCAGGACGACATCAAGGAGGGCATCCGCGCGATGGTCGGCCGCCCCAACGGCATCTTCATCGTCACGGGCCCGACCGGCTCCGGCAAGACCACCACCCTGTACTCCGCGCTCCGCGAGGTGAACACCGAGGACGTCAAGATCCTCACCGCCGAGGACCCCGTCGAGTACGAGGTCGAAGGCATCATGCAGGTCCCGATCAACCACCAGGTCGGCCTGACCTTCGCCGCGGCGCTCCGCTCCTTCCTGCGTCAGGACCCCGACACGATCATGGTCGGCGAGATCCGCGACCTCGAGACCGCCCAGATCGCCGTGCAGGCGTCCCTGACCGGCCACGTCGTGCTCTCCACGCTCCACACCAACGACGCTCCGGGCGCCGTCACCCGTCTCATCGACATGGGGCTGGAGCCGTTCCTCATCTCCGCCTCGCTCGAAGGCGTGCTCGCCCAGCGCCTCCTGCGCCGCATCTGCAAGGGCTGCCGCACCGCCTACGAGCCCGACAAGGAGGTCATCAACATGCTCGACGTGGACGCGCTCGAGATCGCCAACCGCAAGTTCTACTTCGGCAAGGGCTGCCCCGAGTGCAACCGCTCGGGCTACCGCGGCCGCCAGGGCCTCTTCGAGCTGATGACCATCAGCGACCCGATCCGCACCCTCATCACCCAGAAGGCCCCGACCCTGGTGCTCAAGCAGAAGGCGATCGAGGTGGGCATGCGCCCGCTCCGCGAGGACGGCCTGCGCTGCATCTTCGACGGCCACACCACCATCGAGGAAGTCCTCAAGTACACCTGAATCCCTTACCCATCCCCATCCCATGCCCGACTACAAGTACAACGCGATCGACCGCAACGGCGCCCAGACCTCCGGCAAGATCGACGCGGCCAGCGAGGAGCAGGCCCGCCAGAAGCTCATGGCCCGCGGCCTCATGGTCACGACCCTGACCGGGGACGGCGGCGCGGCCAAGCCCCTCGTCGGCGGCGCCCCCGCCAAGAAGCCCGGCTTCAGCTTCGGCGCCAAGGTCACCCAGGACGACGTCACCGTGATGACCCGCCAGCTGGCGACCCTCATCACCGCCGGCCTGCCGCTGCTCCGCGCGCTCGAGCTGATCCACCGGCAGGAACGCAACCCCGTGTTCAAGGGCATCCTCGGCAACATCGCCGAGAGCGTCTCGCAGGGTAACAACCTCTCCGAGGCCCTGCAGGCCCACCCCAAGGTCTTCGACCGCCTGTTCGTGAACATGATCCGCGCGGGCGAGGCCGGCGGCGTGCTCGACAAGGTCCTGGACCGCCTCGCCAAGTTCCGCGAGAAGGCTTCCCGCATCCAGAAGAAGGTGAAGTCCGCGATGGTCTACCCGGCCGTCGTCGTGACCGTGGCCGTGGTCATCGTCTTCATCCTGATGGTGAAGGTCGTCCCCTCCTTCCAGAACCTGCTCAGCGGCCAGAAGACGCAGATGCCGGCGCTCACCGCGTTCGTCGTCGGCATCTCCGACGCCCTCGTCACCTACTGGTACGTCACCCCGATCGCGCTGGTGGGCATCGTCGTCGGCTTCAAGGCGTGGCTGGCCTCCCCCAAGGGCAAGGAGATCTTCGACCGCATCATCTTCAAGCTCCCGAAGGTGGGCGGCTTCGTGCAGATCGTCTCGGTCTCGCGGTTCGCGCGCACCTTCGGCACCCTGATGGCCTCCGGCGTGCCGATCCTGCAGGCGATCAACATCACCCGCGACACCCTGGACAACGTCGTCATCGCCAAGTCGCTCGAGCGCGTCCATGACCGCGTGCGCGACGGCGAGCCGCTCTCCGTCCCGCTCGAGCAGACGGGCGTCTTCCCGCAGATGGTCACCTCGATGATCCAGGTCGGCGAGGAGACGGGCCAGCTGCCCGAGATGCTCAACCGCGTGGCCGACATCTACGACGAGGAGGTCGACAACGCCGTCGGCGCGCTGACTTCCATCATCGAGCCCGTGCTCATCGTGGGTCTGGCGGTGGTCGTCGGCACGATCGTCCTCGCGATGTTCCTCCCGCTCATCGCGCTGATCACCAAGATGTCCGGCGGCTGAGGCCGCCCGGATTCCCGGTACGACGAAGCCCGGCCCGCAAGGTGCCGGGCTTTTGTTTGGCGGGGCGGGGGAGCGACCCCCGAAAAAGGAGGCGGCTTGCATACCCCTATGCAAGCCGCCTGTTTTTTACTGCTTTATCTTACTTACCCCATTGTCCCGTAGGACAAAGTTAACAGGAGATATCGTTCAAATACTCCAGGGACTGACAAGTTCAAAGTGATGGGTATTTTTACTCACCCGCAAGCCTTTGAATAAGAACGATTTGAAATTGGGTGCAGGGGTAGGATTTGAACCTACGACCTTCAGGTTATGAGCCTGACGAGCTAACCGGGCTGCTCCACCCTGCAATCAGTGGAAGGTGGAATAGAGGGCGGACCGGCCAGCGGTGCAAGCCCATTTTTAGGGACCGGAGGCTCCCCTGCCAGGGGCGGAGAAAGGGGTTGAAGGAAAAAATCCCTCATCAACAATCTTCGCTACCCCGAGTCGTCCGATGAGCGAAGAAACTCCCCCTCCTCCCCCTGCGGACGACCTTTCCCCGGTCGACCCGTCCGGGTCGTCCTCCGAGGGCCTGCCGGAGCCGGAATTGAAGACCGCGCGTCAGCGCCGCTCCTTCTGGCAGAAGCTTGGCGGCGAAGGCCTGACCATCTCGCTGATCATCCACGGGGTGCTCATCCTGATCGCCGCGATCTGGGTGATCTCCACCGTCACGGATTCGGTCAAGAAGGACCCGGACAGCTTCGCCACCGGCGCGGGCGGCGGCAATGCGGGCGACCGCGCCAAGGTCCAGCCGCACAAGATCCAGCCCAAGAACGCCAAGACCCTGGCGAAGAACGCGGCGCGTATCACCTCGAAGAGCACCACGGCCACCATCTCCCTGCCGGACCTACCGGTCTCCTCCAGCGCCTCGATGATGTCGGGCATGACCGCGGGCGGCGGCTCCAAAGGCTTCGGCGGCGGTTCCGGCGGCGGCATCGGCTCCGGGATGGGCGTCGGCGTCGGCAACGGCCGCAACTTCGTCGGCAAGTCGGTCATGGGCGCGAAGATCTTCGCCGCCAAGATCGCCGTCTTCATGGACGCCTCCGGCTCGATGTCGAACTACCTCGACCGCGTCGAGGCCGAGATCCGCAAGCAGTTCCCGGACGCCGATGTCTTCTGTTACAACGGGCTCTTCATCACCGTCCAGGATGGCATGGTCATCGGGGGTGATAACTTCCGCGGCCAGCCGGTCCGCTCCTCCGGCCTGGGGGTGCGCGAGACCGACCAGAAGAAGCTCACGGGCGCGGGCAAGAACATCTACAAGAAGTTCGACGACAACTTCAAGATGGGCTCCGCCGGCGCCTGGATCGACATCATGCGCCAGCAACGCTCCTACGACGCGCTGGTGCTCTTCTCCGACTTCCAGGACGGCGTGACGCAGTTCCGCATCAAGGGCGAGAAGGCCGAGACCAACGTCCAGGGCGGCGGCTACCCGATCGTGTATTACGACGGCATCCGCGCCGACGTGGCCCGCGGCAACGACACCCGCAAGCCGACGGAGAAGCGCTGGGAGGACGAGTGGCTCAAGTCTTTCTCCGACGCCAAGGACGGCAAGGGACCGCGCCTTTACTGTTTCTCCACCCAGGTCGAGCCGCAGCAGCTGCTCTCCAAGTGTGTCGTCGCCTCCGGCGGCCAGATCAAGATGGTCGAGTGGCTCCGCACCGGCGGTCAGCCGCCCGCGGACCCGACCGCCGCCAGCGGTGCTCCCGCCGCGGCCGGCGCGGCGCCCGCCGCCGGCGTGCCGTTGCCCGCCGCCAAAGGTTACAAGCCCCCGCGCTGAGGTCGCTCCCTCAGGTGATGGACTCCAAGGCCCGGCGCTTGCCGGGCCTTCGTTTTGCCTAGGCTGGGAGGGATGCCGTCCGACGTCCCTTTGCTCGCCGTCCGCCGAGCCCCGCGCTCGTGGCGGGGCTTCCTCGCCTCCCTGCTGGTCCACGTCGGTCTGGTAGCCCTGGCCACCTGGTTCGTCGTCTCCCGGACCACCTCGGAGCCGCCGCGTCCCGATCCCACGGTCCATGCCGTCGCCGGCGGCCGGGAAGCCGGGGGCGCGATCCCCGTCCGTCGGCCGTCGCCGGCCCGACCGGCGGCGCCGCTGCGCCGCATCGTGGTGGCCGGAGCCGGCGGCGTGACTCTTCCCGACTTGCCGGCGATGAGCGCGCTCGGCGGCCCTGCGGAGTCGTCGGGGCTTGCCGGTCAGGCGGGGCTTGGCGGGGGCCGTGGCTTCGCCGGCGGCTCCGGCGCGGGTCTCGGCGTCGGCCAAGGCCTCGCCGCGGGCTTCGTCGGCAAGCCCGTGCTCGGCGCGACCATCCGGGCCCTGAAGGTCGCGGTCTACCTGGATTGCTCGGGCTCGATGAAGCCGTACCTCGAGCGCGTGGAGGCCGAGATCCGGAAACAGTTCCCGGACGCGGATGTGTTCCGTTTCGATGGCGCCCGCGTGGTGGCCTTGGACGACGCTATCGTCCATGGGCGGCATTTCCGCGGCGAACCGCCGAGGCTGCGCGAGGGGCCCACCGAGACCGTGGTGGCGACACTCACGTCGGCGGGGCAGCGCCTGCAGGCGAAGATCCGCGAAGCGTGCGAGAAGGGCTCGCTCGGCGCGTGGCTCGACCGGCTCCTCACCGAGCCCTACGACGCCCTCGTCGTATTCTCGGACTTCCAAGATGGGGTCCGCATCTACGAGGAGGGGGCCAAGGGCGCCCCGCACCTGATCTACTCCGACAGCGCCTACCACCGGGTGAACCAACGCAAGGCTCCGAGCTACCGGTGGGAGCGCGCGTGGCTCGAGGCCTTCGGCCGGGCCGACCGCCACCAAGGTCCCCGGCTCTACCTCTACAGCATCCAGACCACGCCGCAGGCTTTCCTCCTGCGATGTGTCGAGGCCTCGGGCGGGGCCGCCGTCGACGTCGGGTGGCTGCGCTCGGGTCGCCGGGGGCGCTGATGCCTTGGCGGTTGCACCGGGCAGGTAGCCCGCTTGGATGGAGCCATGGCCCCTTTCACCGTCGAGCACCGCGCCCAATTCGCCGACACGGACGCCGCGGGCATCGTGCACTTCACGACGATCCTCTTCTGGGTCGAGGCCACGGAGGAGGCGCTCTTCCGCGAGCTCGGCCTGCCGTTCCTGAAGGCCGACGGCGCCAAGCTCAGCGGCTTCCCGCGCGTGCGCGTGGAGTGCGACTACCTTTCGCCGGTGCACCGTGGCGAGGTCGTGGCGGTGACGCTCACGCCGGTCGAGATCGGCGACAAGAAGCTGGTCTGGGGCTTCGCCGCGCAGGTCGGTGACCGCCCGGTCGCGAAGGGCGCCCTGACCACCGTCTACGCCTGGCGGGAAGGGCAGGGCCCCATGTCGGCCGCGCTCGTGCCGCTCGACGTCAAGACGGCCCTGCAGAAGCGCTTCGGCCTGGGCTGAGCCATGGCGCGCTTCGGCAAAATCCTACTCTTCTTGCTGGGGGTCGTCTTCCTGTTGGACCTGCAGGTCCGTTTTCCCGAGCGCTCGGACCGCAAGCATCCGCCGAGGCTCCATGCCGACGAGGCGGTGCAGTGGTCGCTCGCCAAGGACGCCGCCGGCGGCGTACCTTACAGCGTCAACGAGGACAAGTTCCATGGCCCCGCCCTGGCCGTGGCCACCCGCGGGGTCTTCGCCGCGCGCGGCCTCGCGTTCGACGACGCCACGGTCGCCGACCTCCGGCGGATCCCCTTTTACTTCTTCGTCCTGCTCTGCGCGGTGCCGCTCTGCCTGACGGGCGTCGCCTGGCCGATGCGCCTGCTGGCTGCATTGCTGCTTTGGCGAGGCGCGGCCGGTTGCTACTTCGGGGAATACTTTATCCAGGAAACCCTCTTGGTTGCCGGCTTCGTCTGGGGGGTGCTGCTCTGGCTCCGGTCGGCCGGTGAAGCCCGTCCGGCCTGGTGGGCGGGCTTCGCGGGCGCGGCCTTCGGGCTGGCCTTGGCATGCAAGGTCACGACTGCGGCCTACCTCGGCCTCTTCGCCTTGGCGCTCGTCTGGTGCGCCCGGGACACGCTGACCTGGCGGCGGAGCGCCTGGGCCGCCGCGGGCGCGCTGGGCGTCGGGGTCGCCCTGCAGACGTCGCTCTTCACGGACGGGCATGGTCTGGTCGCGTGGGGCCACCAGTTCGTGCGCTCTTTCGCCGTCGCCTCCGGCCACGCGGACACGCTCCCGCTCACCAACCCCGGCTACTGGGTCGCAGTCGGCGTCTGGTTGGCGCTCCTGGTCGTGGCACGCTTGCTCCGGCGTGGTCCGCGCTCCTCTGCGGATGCGCCCTTGGTGACGGCCGTCGGTTGTTTCCTCTTCCATCTGGCCTTGCCCTACAAGACACCCTGGCTGCTCTTCCTGCCGGTCTGTCTCAGCCTGACGATGGTCTGGCCGCTCCTCGCGGAAGGGGCTTGGTGGTCCCGGGCCGTCGGTTTCGCGGGCGCCACTGCCTTCTCGCTGGTCTCGGTCGCGAACCTCGATGAGCACACTGCGACGGACGCGCACATCTGGAATTTGCCGGAGCAACTTTCGTCCTATCGGGCGGATTGGCAGGCGGCGCACCCGGGGCGGCCCTTCTACGTGGCCATCGACGGGGGGCATTACTGGCCGCTGCCTTATTACCTGCGGGCTTTCCAGGTCGGCTACGGGGACTTCCCGGCCGCCGCGCAGGCCCCGGTGCGTTTCCTGGTCCGGACGGATGCGAGCGCCCCCGCGCTCCCCGGCTATCGCACCTACTCCCTCGACCTGCGCAAGGGGGAGCGTTACTGGGTCTTGCTGGATGCTTCCGTGAAAGTTAATAGACTCCCCTGCGGTCCTTTCAACTAGACCATTTCCCATGAGCAGCCAGCCGACCATCCATAATTTCTCGCACGATGCGATGCGCACCCGCTTCTGGCTGCGCATCGCCGACGAGGACGCGGGTTACGCCAAGAGCGCGTCCGAGGGGCTCTTCCATTTCCTCGACGACCTGGACTTCCAGGTCGAGGCCGGGCACGACAGCGGCCCGATCACGTCGATCAACGGCATGCCCGAGGGCGCCCTCGTCACGGCGTCCGACCATGTGCGCGCCCTCTGGGATTTCTCCCAGAACCTGCGCGAGGAGACGGGCAAGGCCTTCGACGTCTCCGCCGGCAAACTCTTCAAGTATTGGGAAGCCCGCGGCGACACGGTGCCTAATCCCGATGACGCCGAGTGGACCCGCCTGTGGGCGGACTACCAGGAAGGCTCGTTCGTCCTCGATGGCGCGCAGTTCACCTGCGTGAAGGCCGGGGCGGCGATCGATTTCGGGGCGATCACCCGCGGCTACGCCCTCGACCGCATGGCCGAGCTGCTCGAGAACAACTGGGGCATCCACCGCGCCCTGCTCATGGCCGGCGGCAGCGCCGTGCTCGCGCTCGACCCGCCCGGCGACGCCAACGGCTGGCGCGTCGGCGTCGGCGACCGCTCGGAGATCAAGCTCTGCCGCTTCGCGCTGGCCAGCAAGTCGAACGCCAAGCGCCCCGCCCACCTGCTCGACCTCCGGCAGGGCACGCCCGTGACCTTGCCCGCCCCGGTCCGCGCCATCTGCACCAGCGCGATGGAGGCCGAAGGCGTCGCGATGGCCGCCGCGGTCCTCTCCCCGGCCGAGGTCGGCGAACTCGTCAACCGCGGCTGCAGCCGCGGCGCGTGGTTGCCGGATGGTTCCCGCCACGGTTCGGTGGCCTACTTCGAGGTGACCGACCGGCCGGCCCCGGAAGCGGCTACCTGAGCAGGCGGTCGATGTCGTCGAGTAGCCGCTCGCGGTCGCCCGAGAAGAGGTAGGTGTCCGAGCCGAGGCGGCGGGCGGCCAGTTCGAGGATCTCCTTCGGCGGGCGGCGCGTGGCCATCAGCCGGCGGAGGTAGACCTCGAGGTCGGCGGAGATCCGCTCGTGTTCCAGTTTGAGCCGGACGATCTGCATCAGGATGGCCTGGTTCTGCTCGTTCTGGATATGGGTCTGGATGAGCATCGCGTCGGCCTCGTCGAAGCGTTGCGCGGCGATCAGCTTGCGGGCCGCGTTGAGCAACAGCTGGGGCGGCACGTTGCGGTTCTGCATCAGTTTGCGCAGGTTGATCGACCCGATGTCCGCCTGGCCGTCGGCGAAGTAGGCCAGCATCCGCAGCGCCTCGAAAGCCAGCGTCGTCTCCGCGGTCCAATGCACGCGGCCGGGCTGGCGGTACAGCTCGTCGACCAGGGCGATGGCCTCCCGCGGCCGGCCGGCGGCGATGAGCGCCTCGGTGAACGTAAGCACGAAATTAAGCTGGTTGGGGAACCGGCGCTCCTCGGCCAAACGGCGCAGACGCTCCGCGAGCGGGACGTCCGCCGCGGCCGCCGCATGGCGCGCCAGTTCCATCATCGGCTGGTCCAGGCTGCCGAAATCGCCGATCACCTGCTCGATGAGCCGCCGCCGCTCCTCCGCTTTCGCGGGGCCGGGCAGCAGGTTGAGCAGCTGGATCCGGACGCTGGCCAGGGCGCGGCGGTCCAGCGGCGGCGGGGCCGAGACGAGGTTGTTCTGGATCAGGTCCAGGCAGTCGCGGGCGGCGTCCAGCCGGCCTTCCTCCTTGAGCCAGCCCGCCTTGATCTCGAGCAGCCGGTTCACGGTCGGGTAGCGGCCGAGGGCGGCGGAGATCAGCTCGAGGGCGCCCGCGCGCTCGCCGCTTTCCCAGAGCAGCTGGCACTTCAGCAGAAAACCCTCGGGGGTCGCCTCGAGGCCATGGCGGGCGATGCTGTCCGCGCAACCGGCGAAGTCACCGCGCAGCAGCTGGGTCTGGGCCTGGGCGATCTGCAGGTCGCCGCGGACGGCGGGGGCGAGGTCGGGGCGGGGCAGGTATTTCTCGGCCGCCGCGAGGATGCGCCGATCCTGGTCGAGCATCGAGCAACGGCGGAGGTAGAAGCGGAAATGCTCCTGGTCCTCCGCGGCGAACTCCAGCGACTCCTCCAGCAGCTGGTAGGCGTCGTCGGGTCGGCCGAACGCGAAGAACAGGTTCGCGCACAGCCGCTGCGCCTCGAGGTTGGCGGGGGCCAGGCTCGCCCCGGTGCCGATGTACTTGGAGAACTCCGCGTAGTCCTGACGGTCGTAGGCGGCCTTGGCGATGCCGACGTAGTATTCACCCTTGCGCTGAAGGTGCGCGATCCGGCCGTAGGTCTCCTGTTTGGCCAGGATCCGGGCCCGGTCGCGCAGTCGGGCCTCCTCCGGGCTGCGGAACCAGCCCATGAACCCGTTGATGAGGCTATCCGGCAGGTACAGGTACATGTCGGCCCGGCGGGTTGTCGGGATCCCGTTCATGTACTTCTGATTAAAGTGATAGGCCTCCGCCGAGAGCACCCAGGTCAAGGCGAGCGTCGCTCCCGCCACCAGGGTCACCCGCGGCCAGACCAGCCGGTAGCGGGTCTCGCGGTAGCCGACCGCGCTGACCTCGACCATGCCGAGCCACGTCCGCCGGGAGGAAACCTCGGCGGGTCCTTTTCCGTAGGCATAGCCGGAATCTTCGGGCATCGGTGATCATCCTCCCCGCCGGGGGAGGACGGGCAAGAGCGGATTCCCCGCCTCAGAGGTGTTCGGCGACCTCCGCGGGCGTGCTCAAGGGCGGCAGGCAGGTCGTCCCGACGCACAGCTGGTAGCGCGGCGAAGCTCCGGCCGGGCGGAGGAAGACCGGGCGGAAAGGACGCGCGTGGGGTGCGGTGTGTTCGTCCCCGCAAAGGGCGACGCGCAGGGCTTCCAGGTCGGCCCCGCTCGGCGGCGCGAGCGTGGCGATTCCGATGGCATGCCGGGTGAGCGCGGTCAGGGCGTGCGCGGCCCCGTGCGGCACGTTGCGGCTCACCCCGCCGTAGGCGCGTGCCAGTTCGGCCAGTTCCTCCGTCCAGTCCGGCTCGCCCGTGAGCGCGAGCAGGCCCGCGAACCCGTGGAGCAGCGACGAGTTCCCGGCCGGCACCGCGTTGTCGAACCAGTCCTTCTGGCGGACCGCCAGGTCGGCGCGGTCGCCCGCGACCAGGAAGTAGCCGACCTCATGCGGATCGCCGAAGCGGCGGCGTGCGGCGCGGAGCAGGGCCTCGGCGCGCGCGGCGTGGCGCGTGGGTTCGCCCCCGGCCCAGCCCGCGGTCGCGGCGAGCGCGAGTTCCGCCTCGGCCAGCCAGGCGTGGTCGGTGAGGGTGGCCGGGAGCGCCGCCGTCTCCCCGTGGACCACGGCGCGCAGCCCCAGCTCCGGGTCCGTCTCGTCGGCGCACCGGCGCCAAAGCCCCGCCTCGATCCGCGCGGCCAAGGCGTGCCAATCGCGGCGTCCGAAGATCCAGGCGGCCTGGGCCAGGCCGCGGACCGCCAAGGCGTTCCAGCCCAGCAAGGCCTTGTCATCGCGACCCGGCTGCGGTCGCTGATTCCGGCGGGCGAGCAGTTTGGCGCGGGCGCCGGCCAGGCGGTCCCGGTCCGCGATCTTGCCCTTCAGTTTCGGGATGTTGGCGCCCTCGAAGTTGCCGCGGTCCGACAGCCCGTAGACCTGCGCGAAGTCGAACGCTTCCGCGCCCAGGACCTCCGCCACCTCCGGGGCTTTCCACACGTAGGTGAGTCCCTCGTGGTGATCCGTGTCCGCGTCGAGCGAGGCGGCCAGGAGGCCGTTGGCCAGCCCCATCTCGCGCTCCAGCCACGCCACCGTCTCCGCCACCACCCGCGCGTAGAGCGGGTCGCGGTAGCGGGCCCAGGCCTCGGCGTAGGTGCCGATGAGCTGGGCGTTGTCGTAGAGCATCTTCTCGAAGTGCGGCACCGTCCAATCGCGGTCCACGCAGTAGCGGTGGAAGCCGCCGCCGATCTGATCGTACAGACCTCCGCGGGCCATCGCGCCCAGCGTCATCGTGAGGACGGCGTCGATCCGGGTCGCGAAGGGCCGGTCGGCCGCGACCGCCGCCGTGCCGCGCAACGCGAGCAGGAGGTCGAGCGACGACGGGGACGGGAACTTCGGCGCCCCGCCGAGGCCGCCGTGCTGATCGTCATGCTGTTCGCACAGCCGGCGCCCCGCGCCCAGGAGGTCCGCCGGGCCCGGCGCCGTGCCGTCGGCGTCCGGAGCGCGCGTCAGGTGGGTCAGGTTATGCGCGATGGCGTCGGCATTGGCCGCGAGCTCCGACTTGTTGCGATGGAAGAAATCGGCCACCCGCATCAGCAGCTGCGGCCAGGGGACCTGCCCTTGGCCGCGGTCCTCGGGCGGGAAATAAGTCCCGCCGAAGAACGGCCGCCCGTCCGGCAGGCAGAAGCAGTTGAGCGGCCAGCCGCCGTGGCCTTGGACCATCTGCACCGCGTCCATCATCAGCTTGTCGACCTCGGGACGTTCCTCGCGGTCGACCTTGATGCAGATGAAATGCCGGTTCATCAGGTCGGCGATCCAGGGTTGCTCGAAGGATTCGCGGGCCATCACGTGGCACCAGTGGCACGAGGAGTAGCCGACGGAGACCAGCACCGGCTTGCCTTCCGCCTGGGCCGCCGCGAAGGCCTCCGGGCCCCACGCCCACCAGTCCACGGGGTTGTCCCGGTGCTGGCGGAGGTAGAGGGAGGGCTCCTGGGCGAGGCGGTTGGGCACGGCAGGCACCTTTGGGGTTCGGCGGAAGGGTGCAACCCAGACCGTTTGTGAACCCCTTCGACTTGCAGGGGCGGGGGGAACGGGCCAAGGCTGACCCCATGAACCCCCTCGTGCTCGCCGGACTCCTCTGGGTCGCCCAGGCTGTCGCCCTCGAGGTGAAGGTCGTCCTGCCGGAGCAGGGGGTCGACGAGAAGTTGAAGGTATTCGCCGCCAAGTCCGAGGCCCTGCTCAAGGAGTGGGAGCCCAAGGTCGCCGAGGCGCTGGGCTTCGGCGCGCACCCGGGCGAGGTCCACCCCGTGGCCATCACGATCATCTTCCGCGAGATGAAGGGCGTCGCCTATTGGGACGGCAAGGCGATCCACGTCGCCACCCAGTGGGTCGCGTCCCATCCCGAGGACTCCGGCTTGGTCGTGCACGAGCTCGTCCACGTCCTGCAGGCCTACCGCAAGGTCCCCGGCTGGTTCACCGAAGGTGTCGCGGACTACATCCGCTTCCAGCTCCTGGAAAAGGGGAGATTCGGCATCCGCCTCGACCTCGCCAAGATGAAGCCGCGCGACTCCTACCGCGTGACCGGCTGGTTCCTCGCCCAGGCCGAGGCCAAGTACCCCGGCCTCATCCGCCGGCTGCACGCCGCCGCCAAGCAGGGCCGCGATATCGAGCAGGCCTTCGCCGAACATTGCCAGGGCCGCGCCATCGACCCGTTCTGGGCCGACCTCGCCGCGGCGGCCCCCGTCAAGAAGTGAGCGACGCTTCGATCCGCATCCTCGACCCCACGGTCGCCAACCAGATCGCCGCCGGCGAGGTGGTCGAACGTCCGGCCGCGGTCATCAAGGAACTGCTCGAGAACTCCCTCGATGCCGGCGCCACCCGCGTGACCATCGATTTCTCCCGCGGCGGCAAGGCGCTCATGGTCGTCGAGGACGACGGCAAGGGCATGGCGCCGGACGAAGCCCTGCTGAGCCTCGAGCGCCACGCCACGAGCAAGATCCGGCTCGCCGCCGACCTCGATCGCATCGCCACCTTCGGTTTCCGCGGCGAAGCCCTCCCGTCGATCGCCAGCGTCGCCCGTTTCACGCTGCAGACCCGTCCCGCCGCCGCGGCCAACGGCGTCGAGATCCTCGTCAACGGCGGCAAGGTCATCCATCGCCGCGACCACGGGATGGCGCCGGGCACGCGCATCGAGGTCGCCAACCTCTTCCACCCGGTCCCCGCCCGTCTCAAGTTCCTGAAGTCCGACGAGACCGAGGCGGCGCATATCATCCGCCTCGTGCGGCTCTACGCCGTCGCCCATGCCGAGGTCGGCTTCCTGCTCCGCGAGGATGGTCGCGAGCTGTTCCGCTCGCCCGGCAAGGCTCCCTTGCTCGAACGCGTGCGCGAGATCTGGGGCAAGCAGGTGGCTTCCGAGCTTGCCCTGATGCCGGTGGCCGAACGCCCCGGCCTCCGGCTCAGCGGCCTCCTCGGCCGGCCCGGCGTCTCGCGCGCGACCCGCCAGGACCTCGTCACGGTCGTCAACGGCCGTCCGGTCGACAGCCGCACGATGGCCTTCGCGCTGACCGAGAGCTACCACACGCTGATCCCGAAGGGTCGCTACCCGCTCGCCTTCATCTTCCTCGAGATGGATCCGGCCTGGGTCGACGTGAACGTCCATCCCGCCAAGCGGGAAGTGCGCTTCCGCGACGAGGCCAAGGTACGCGGCTTCATCATTGAATCCGTGCTCGGCGCGTTGCGCGCCGCCCCGGGCGGTGGCGCGGATCCCGAGCGCGTCCCGTTGGAGCCGCCCAGTTTCTCCACCGCGGTCGTTCCTCCCGCCCCGGCGGCGATGCCGCCGCCCGCCGCCGAGCCGGGCGCCCCATCTGCACCCTCGGCTCCGCTCCCCGCGACGCCGGCACCGGTGGCCTCATCGGCGCCCCTGCGCCTAGGCTGGCGCCTCCTGGCTCGGCTCCGCGAAGAGCGCGCCGTCTTCGAGACCCCGACGGGTCTGGCGGTGCTCGACCTGGGGGCCGCCCACCAGCGCGTCCTCTACGAGGAGATCCTGGCCCGCTTCACCGCCGGCCGGCCCGTCTCGCAGCCTTTGCTGGTGCCGCTCACGCTCGAGCTCGATCCCTTGCCGGCCGCGGTGCTCAAGGAGCGCCAGGAACTGCTGACCGCCGCCGGTTTCGAGTTCGAGGAATACGGCCGCAACTTCTGGCGGCTCGCGGCCCTGCCGACGTGGCTCGAGCCGGCCGACGCGCTCGTCTTCGTACGCGACCTGCTGGCGGAGATGGCCCGGCGCGAGGGCGATTTCGGCCGCCCCGCGCTGGCCTACGACGCCTTGGCGAAGCTCGCCGTCGCGCGCGCGCGTCGCAAGGGTGACGCCCTGGCCGACGGGGAGCTGCTCGCCTTGGCGGAGGCGCTGTTCCGCACGGCGCAGCCCGGGACGTGCCCGAAAGGCCGGCGGACCTACGTCGAGTGGTCGGACGCCGACCTCGGGCGCCGGTTCGGCTGATCAGCGGCGTCCTTTGCCGCGTCGGGGCGTGGCCGGCTTGCCGGTGCGGAGCGCCTCGATCTGGTCGCGGAGCGTCGCCGCCTTCTCGAACTGCAGCTCGTCGGCGGCCGCCAGCATCTCGGACTCCAGGTCGGCCAGCACCCGCGCGATGTCGCGGTCATCGGTGCCCTCGGCCACCGCGAGGGTCTCCTCGGCCGTGAGGTCGACCAGGCTTTCCTCGATCTTGCGGTGCGTGCTCTTCGGGGTGATCCCGTGCTTCGCGTTGAAGGTTTCCTGGCGCTTGCGCCGGTCGCGGCAGATCGTCAGCGCGCGGGTCAGCGATTTCGTCATGACGTCGGCGTACAGCAGCACCTTGCCCTCCTCGTGGCGCGCCGCGCGGCCCGAGGTCTGGATGAGGCTCGTCTCGCTGCGCAGGAAGCCTTCCTTGTCGGCATCGAGGATGCCCACGAGCGCGACCTCGGGCAGGTCGAGGCCTTCGCGCAGCAGGTTGACGCCCACGAGGACGTCGAAGTGGCCGGCGCGCAGGCGACGGAGGATCTCGACGCGTTCGATCGCATCGATGTCGGAGTGCAGGTATTCGACCTTCAGGCCGCTCTCCCGCATGAAGTGGGCGAGGTCCTCGGACATCCGCTTCGTGAGGGTGGTGACCAGGGTGCGGTAACCGCGGGCGGCGACGGCCTTGGCCTCGCCGATGATGTCCTCCACCTGGCCGGCGATGGGGCGGACCTCCATGACCGGGTCGAGGAGGCCCGTCGGGCGGATGACCTGCTCGGCGATGACGGCCGAGACCTTGTATTCGTGGGGCGCCGGGGTGGCGGAGACGTAGACCGCCTGTTCGACCAGCTGGTCGAACTCCTCGGGGCGCAGGGGGCGGTTCTCGAGCGCGGAGGGCAGGCGGAAGCCGAACTCGACCAGACGCTCCTTGCGGGCGCGGTCGCCGTGGTACATCCCGCCGATCTGCGAGACCGAGACGTGGCTCTCGTCGATGAAGACCAGCTTGTCGTCGGGGAAGAAGTCCAGCAGGCAATGGGGGCGTTCCCCGGGTCGCCGGCCGGACATGTGCATCGAGTAGTTCTCGATGCCCGGGCAGAAGCCTGTCTCGCGCAGCATCTCGAGGTCGTGCTCGACGCGCATCCGGAGGCGCTGCGCCTCCACGAGGCGGTTCGCCCGCTCGAAGTGGTCGACGCGCTCCTCGAGCTCCGCGCGGATGGCGGCGGTGGCGGCCTTCACCCGGCCCGGCGCCATCACGTATTGGTTGGCCGGGTAGAGGTCGAACTTGGCGAGGGCCTTGCCCGGCTTCACGCTGACGGGATCCAGCTCGCGGATGGCCTCCAGCGTGTCGCCCCAGAATTCCAGGCGCACGGCGGCTTCCATGTAGGCCGGCCAGACGTCGATGGTCTCGCCCCGGGCGCGGAAGTTGCAGCGTTCGAGGATGGCGTCGTTGCGGACGTACTGGTTGGCCACCAGCTTGGCCAGCAGCTCGTCGCGGCGCAGCGTCATGCCCGCCCGGAGGGCGATCATCGCGGCCAGGAAGTCCTCGGGGGAGCCGAGGCCGTAGATGCAGGAGACCGAGGCGATCACGATGACGTCGCGGCGGGAGAGCAGGGCGCTGCTGGCGCTGATGCGCAGGCGCTCGATGTCCTCGTTGATGGCGGAATCCTTCTCGATGAAGGTGTCGGTCGCCGGCACGTAGGCCTCGGGCTGGTAGTAGTCGTAGTAGCTGACGAAGTACTCGACGGCGTTCTCGGGGAAGAAGTTCCTGAACTCCGAGTACAGCTGCGCGGCCAGCGTCTTGTTGTGCGAGATGATCAGGGCCGGGCGCTGCTGCTGCGCGATCAGGTTCGCCATCGTGAACGTCTTGCCCGACCCCGTGACCCCGAGGAGCGTCTGGCGGCCGTGGCCGGCCCGCAGGGAGGCGTCGAGCGCGGCGATCGCGGCCGGCTGGTCGCCCATCGGGCGGTAGTCCGATTTCAGCCGGAATTCCATCTCAGCTCAGCCGCCCGCGGGCGAGCCACCCCGGGTCGACTTCGGAGAGATCCGCCACGATGCGGTGGGCGCCGACCGGCGCCAGTTGCGCGCGGGTGTTCGTCGTCGCGAGCGCGATGGTGACGAACCCCCCGGCCAGGCCGGCCTGCAGCCCCGAGAAGGAGTCCTCGAAGACGAAGGAGGTCGCCGGCTCCCCGCCGCCGAGGGCGCAGGCCTTCAGGAAGACTTCCGGGTCGGGCTTGCCCCGCGTGACGTCCTCGCTGGCGACCGCGCCGGCGAAGAAATGGCCGATGCCGAAGAGTTCGAACGAGAGGGCGAGGTTCTCCTTGTGCGTGGAGGTCCCGATGACGCAGGGGATGCCGAGGTCCCGGAGCGCCCCGCAGAGCTCGCGGACGCCCGGCAGGAGGCGGACGTGCCCGGTGCGGGCGATGTCGCGGTACAGGGCTTCCTTCCGGTTCGACAGGCGCTTCACCTCGGTCGGCTCGCGCGCCCAGCCGAGGATGTCGGGGATGATCAGCTCGTTGCGTTTGCCGAAGCCGCGCTTGAAGTGGTCGGCCGGCAGGGGGAGGCCCTCCTCCTTGGCCAGGGCTTCCCAGGAGCGTTCATGGGCCACGGAGGAGTCGATGACGACCCCGTCCCAATCGAACACGGCGACGGTACGGCCCATCTCAGTGCTTGTCCCAGGCAAGGGTGACCTTGACCGGGCGATGCTCCCACACGTTGAGCGGCTCGAACATCTGGCCCGGGGCCAGGATCCCGTTCGGGTCGAGGGCCCGCTTCACCGCCAGCATCGCGCCGATCTCGGCCGGGGTGTGCTGGAGGGAGAGGAAGGGGGACTTCGCGATGCCGATACCGTGCTCCCCGGTGATGGCGCCGCCCAGCTCGACGACCTTGGTCATCACCTCGTGGATGGCTTTCTCGGCCTTGCGGCAGTGCTCGGGGTTGTCCCGGTCGTACATGATGTGCACGTGGAAGTTGCCGTCGGCCGCGTGCCCGAAGGTCGGCGTGGCCAGGCCCACGCGGTCGCGGACCTCGCGGGTGTAGCGGATGAGCGCCACGTAGCTGCGGAAGGGGACGACGATATCCTCGTTGAGCTTGGCGTTGCCGAGCGCGTACATCGCCTGCGAGCAGGTGCGGCGGATGTCCCAGAGCGCCTCGGCCTCGGCCTCGACGTCGGTCTCGCGGAAGGCCGCGGCGTGGCGGCCGATCCAGGCGCGCACCTTGACGGCGTCCTCCGCCAGCGCGGCGGGGTGGCCGTCGATCTCGACCAGCAGGAGGGCGTGCGTGGCGTCGACGCCCTGCAGCTCGGCCGTGGAGAACACGCGGCTGCCGCGACGCTTCTCGGCGGCCTCGACCGTCTGCGTGTCGAGGAACTCGAACACGGCGGGGTTGACGCGCAGGCCCATCAGCTCGGCGGCGGCCTCGAGCGCGCCTTCGTCGGTGCGGCAGGCGAGCAGGAAGGTGCGGCGCGCGGCGGGCTTGTTGACCAGCTTGAGGGTGGCCTGGGTGATGACGCCGAGGGTGCCTTCGGAGCCGATCCAGAGGTCGCGGAGGTTCAGGCCGCTGACGAACTTGCGGAGCGGGGCGGCCCAGCGGACCTTCTCGCCGGTGGGCAGGAAGCCCTCGAGGGCGTAGACGTGGTCGCGGACCACGCCGTATTTCGCGGCGCGCAGGCCGCCGGCGTTCGTCGCGATGTTGCCGCCGATGCTGCAGTACTTCAGCGAGGAGGGGTCGGGCGGGAAGAACAGGCCGTGCGGGGCCGCGAGCTCGTTGATGCGCGCGGTGATGGCGCCCGGCTGGACCGTCGCCATGGCCGAGACCGGGTCGATCTCGATCCGGTCCCAGTGGTCGAGGTGGAGGACCCAGCCGCCGCGGATGGGGGAGCTGGCGCCGGTGTTGCCGGTACCGCGGCCGCGGACGGTGACGGGGACCCGGTGCTCATTGGCGAGTTTCAGCACGACGCCGATGTCGTCCTCGACGCCGGGGCGGATGACGGCCTCGGGCATGAACGACAGCCGCATGTTGTCGAAGGACGCCGCGAAGCACGTCGCCTCGTCGGTCTTCACGCGCTCCGGGCCGAGCCGGGCGAGCAGGGCCTGGGTGGCCGCGGGATGGGTCTGCACGGGAGTGGTCACGCCCCCCATCAAGCACGCTTAGGCCAGTTCGGCAAGCCACGCCGTGGCTTCGGCGTCGGACGGCATGCGCCAATCGCCGCGGGGCGACAGGGCCACCGAGCCGACCTTGGGGCCGTCGGGCATGACCGAGCGCTTGAACTGCTGGCTGAAGAAGCGGGTCAGGAAGTTGCGGAGCCAGTGGCGGATCTCCGTCTGGTCGTACTTGCCCGCGAACGCGAGTTCGGCGAGCCAGAGGACCTTGGCCGGGCGGAAACCGCTGCGCACCACGTGGTAGAGGAAGAAGTCGTGGAGCTCGTAGGGGCCGACGATCATCTCGGTCTGCTGGGCGATCGAACCGTCCTCGCCCGGGGGCAGCAGTTCGGGGCTGACCGGCGTGGCGACGATGTCCTCGAGCAGCGCGCGTTCGGGGCCGACGTGGCGGACGTGCGCGGCCCAGGCGACGAGGTGCTTCACGAGCGTCTTGGGCACGCCGATGTTCACGTGGTACATCGACATGTGGTCGGCGTTGAAGGTGCACCAGCCGAGGGCGGCCTCGGAGAGGTCGCCCGTGCCGACCACGAAGCCGTGGGCCTGGTTGGCCACGTCCATCAGGATCTGCGTGCGCTCGCGGGCCTGGGCGTTCTCGAAGGTCACGTCGTGTCGGCCCGGCGGGTGGTGGATATCCCGCAGGTGCTGTTCCACGGCCGGTCCGATCGGGATTTCGCGCGCGGTGATGCCGAGGGTCTCCATCAGCTTCATCGCGTTGAGCCGCGTGCGCGCGGTCGTGCCGGGGCCCGGCATGGTCACGCCGATGATGCCTTTGCGGTCGAGTCCCAGCCGGCCGAAGGCCTCCAGGAGCACGAGCAGCGCCAGCGTCGAATCCAGCCCGCCGGACACGCCGATCACGACGTGCTTGGAGCCGGTGTGGCGCAGGCGCCGGGCGAGGCCGGTGGACTGGATCGCGAAGATCTCGTGGCAGTTCTCGTCGCGGCGCTGGGGGTCCGACGGCACGAAGGGGTGTTGGCTGAACCGGCGACGCAGCTTGGGCGTCACGCCGGTCGGATGGCCGAGCTCGAAGCCGATCACCCTGGGGGTGAGCGTAGCGGGGGCCCCGAAGAAGGTGCTGTTGCGGCGGCGTTCGGCGGCGAGCTTGTCCACGTCGACCTGTGAGACCACCAGGGAGAGGTCGAAGCGGAAGCGCTCCGATTCGCCCAGCACGACGCCGTTCTCGGCGATCAGGCCGTGGCCGCTGTAGACGATGTCGGTGCTCGATTCGCCGGCCCCGGCGGCGGCGTAGACGTAGGCGGCGAGGCAGCGGGCGGACTGGCCCTTGACGAGCTCGCGGCGGTAGGCGGCCTTGGTCAGGAGCTCATCGCTGGCGGAGAGGTTGCAGAGCAGGGTGGCGCCGGCGAGGGCGAGCGCGCCGCTCGGGGGCTCCACCGCCCAGAGGTCCTCGCAGAGCTCGACCCCGACCACGCAGTCGGGCAGGTCGTGGGCGCGGAAGAGCAGGTCGGTCCCGAAGGGGACCTTCTGGCCGAGCAATTCGACCTCCCGGACCGGGGCGACCCGGGCCGAGGCGAACCAGCGCTGTTCGTAGAATTCGCCGGTGTTCGGCAGGTGAGTCTTGGGGACGATGCCGAGAACCTTGCCGCGGGAAAGGAAGACCCCGACGTTGAAGAGGCGGCCGGAGACCTCGAGGGGTAGTCCGACCAGGGCCGAGAGCCCGAGGCGGCCGGTGGTCTCGGCGACCTGGGCCAAGGCCTTGAGCGCGCCCGCCAGCAGGGTGCGTTGGCCGAAGAGATCCCCACAGCTGTACCCGGTCAGGCAAAGCTCGGGCAGAACCACCAGCTCGACGCCTTCCTGGGCGGCCTTTTCGAGGGCCTGGCTGACCAGCTGGGCGTTGGCGGCCGGGTCGCCGAGGCGCAGGGCCGGGGAGGCCGCCGCGACGGCCACAAAACCGTTCTGGTGGATGCGGTTCGGCATTTAAAGGCTCGGTAGCAATCATGTTCACCGTTGACCCGAGGGGTGGCAACCCGAAAGGTCTCCCACCCCCCGGACGGGGGGTCTTATGTCCACCCAGCCGCTGAAGGAAGTCAGGGTTTTCTCACCCGCCACCGTCGCCAACGTCGCCTGTGGTTTCGATGTGCTCGGGTTCTGCATCGACGCCCCGGGTGATGAGATCGTGGCCCGTTTCTCGAGCCAGCCCGGCCTGCGGATCACCAAGATCACCGGCGACGGCGGCCGTCTGCCGCTCGACGCCAAGCTGAACACCGCCGGGGTCTCCGCCCAGGCCCTGCTGCGCCACCTCGGCAAGGCCGACCTCGGCATCGAGATGGAGATCCACAAGAAGATGCCGTTCGGCAGCGGTCTCGGCTCCAGCGCCGCCAGCGCGGTCGGCGGGGCTTTCGTCGTGAACGAGCTCCTGGGTGCTCCGTTGACCCGTCGCCAGCTCCTGCCCTTCGTCGTCGCCGGCGAGGCCGCCGCCGATGGCGCCTGGCATGCGGATAACGTCGCGCCCTGCCTCCTGGGCGGCATCACGCTGATCCGCTCCAACGCCGAGCTCGACGTCATGAACGTGCCGATCCCGGAGAACCTCTGGGCCGCCGTCGTCCACCCGGACATCGTCGTCCTCACCAAGGTCGCCCGCGAGATCATGCCGCGCCACATCCAGCTCGAGACCTCGACCCAGCAGAGCGGCAACCTCGGCGGTCTCCTCTGCGGCTTCTTCCAGTCCGACTACGCCCTCATCGGCCGCTCGCTGCACGACCTCATCGCGGAGCCGCACCGCCAGCGGCTGATCCCCGAGTTCTACCGCGCCAAGCGGGCCGCGCTCGCCGCGGGCGCCCTCGGTTTCTCCATCTCCGGGGCCGGTCCCAGCGTCTTCGCGCTCTGCGAGGGCGAGGCGGTCGCGCGCCGCGCCGCCGCCGCCGTGGCCGAGGTCTTCGCCTCCGTGCCGATCCTGGCGACGCCGTACGTCTCCCGCATCAACCCGAAGGGCGTCCATGTCATCGCGCGCGCCTAAGCTCGAGTTCGTCGCCACCGCCGACGCCTCCTGCCGGGGCGGCCTGCGCGAGGTGCTCCTGTCGCCGATGCCGGCCAAGGGCGGGCTCTGGGTCCCGACCACGATCCCGCAGCTATCGGATGACTTCCTTGCGGCGCACCGCGAGACCGATTACGCGACCTTGGCCGAGGCCGTGATGGCCCCGTATTTCGCCGACGAACTCGGCGCCGACGTCCTGCGCACGGTGTGCCGCGAGGCGTTCGATTTCCCGGTGCCGCTGACCTACGCGGGCGATCCCGCCGGCCGGATCGGCGTGCTGGAGTTGTTCCATGGGCCCTCCGCGGCCTTCAAGGACTTCGCCGTGCGCACCCTGGTGCGCGTCACCGCCCGCGTGCTGGCCGACGACTTCCCGCAGCTGACCGTGCTCGCCGCGACCTCGGGCGACACCGGCGCCGCGGTGACCGAGGCCTGCGCCGGCGTCCCGGGCGTCCGCGCCGTGGTGCTCTACCCGCGGGTGGGCGTCAGCGCCGTCCAGGAATCCCAGATCGCCCGCGCCCGCCCCGGCGTGGTGGCCCTTTCGGTCGACGGTACGTTCGACGATTGCCAGGCGCTCGTGAAGCGCGCCCTGGCCGACGCCGCCCTGCAGGCGCGCCGTCCGCTGCTGACGGCGAACTCGATCAATCCGGTGCGGCTGATCGCGCAGGTGCCCTTCGCCTACCATGTCCGCCGGCTCGTGGCCGCGGGCGCCAAGCTCGGCATCGTCGTCCCCTCGGGTAACCTCGGGAACGTCGGCGCCGTCCAGCTGGCCCGCCGCATGGGTCTGCCGGTCGAGGCGCTGGTCGCCGCGACCAACGTCAACTCGCCCCTGCCCGAACTCTTCGCCACGGGCGCCTACCGTCCGCGCCGCGCCCAGCCCACCGCCTCCAACGCGATGGACATCGGCGCGCCGAACAACCTCGACCGCCTGCTGGCCTGGCGCGCGGGCGGCCCAGCCGTCGAGGCCGTCACGGTCGACGACGCCACGACGCTCGATACCATGCGCCGCGTCCGCGCCGCCACCGGCTACGTCCTGTGTCCGCACAGCGCGGTCGGCTGGAAGGCCGCCGAGGACCTGCGCGCCCGCCGCCCGGACCTCGATCAGGTCGTCGTCTTCGGCACGGCCCATCCGGCCAAGTTCCCGGATGTCCTGGAGCAGGCCTTCGGCGACGCCCACGCGGCGACCTTCCCGTTCGCCCTGCCGCCGCCCGCGCCCCTCCGGATCGCGAACGATTTCGAGGCCGTGCGCGCGGTGCTGACGTCCGAGGCGGGCTTCCGCTGAGCCGGCTTACTTCTTCTCCGTCGCGGCCGGGGCCGGCTTGGCGTCGCGCGGCTGTTCGACGACGATGATGCAGCCGGAGAGCAGCAGGCACGCGAGGGTCAGGAGCAGGACGGTCTTCATGCTGTCACCTTGGCGAGGGTCGGCCCGTTTGGCAAATCCGCAGACGTTCCTGGTCAGGGGTCTAGGACTTCGAGGCACACGGGTATCTTCCCGGGTCCGCCACTGGCCACGATGGCGTCGAGCGCCTCGTTGACGCGCTCGACGCCCGCCGCCTTTTCGGCCCTCAGCAGGATCTCGAACTTGCGTCCCTTTTGGAGGGAGTCCCGGTGGAGCCGGGTGACTTCAGTCGCGAAGGCGCGCAACGCCCGGTCCCCGGGCTCGGCGACGAGGAGCCCGTCCAGGTAGATCCGGCCGTACTCCGTCACATAGGCGACCGTTTCGCCCGGGCGGAGGAGCTTGTCGCGCGGAGGCGTGTTCTGGCAGCCGGCGAGCAGGAGCAGGGTCGCCAGGGCGAGTGACGCGGCGAGTCTCATGGTTCCGGCCGATGGTGCCGGCGAGTAGGGACTAGGCAAAAAGAAAGGCCGCCTGACGGCGGCCTCGGGCAGGGCGGTAGGGCCGCTTATTCCGGCTCCGCGACCGCGAAGGTCACGTTGTTGATGTCCGCGCGGGCGAGGACATCGAGGACGTTGATCACGCGCTCGTAGCGGGCGGCCTCCTCGGCCTGCACGGTGATGAGCAGCTTGGTCTTCGACTGCACGGCGGCCTGCTTGAGCTTGGTCATCTCGTTGAAGAGGCCGTCGAGGGTCTTGTCCTGGGGGGTGCCGACCGGGTCCTCGTTGATGGTCACCTGGCCGTTCTCGGCGACGCCGATCGTGATCTCGTCGGGGATCTCGGTCTCCTTCGCGGTCTCGGCGTTGCCGGGCAGGGTGGTCTTGAGCTCGTGCTCGACCTTCACGGCGCCGGCCATGACCATGAAGAAGAGCATGATCACGAAGACGACGTCGATCATCGGGGCGATCTGGAAACCGGCGTCGGCCGGCGCTTCCTGGGGGGCGCGTTTCATGGCTTATTCCTCGCGGTTGAGGCCCGAGAAGGCGATGTTATCGATGCCGGCCTCGCCACCCCACTCGAGGGCCTTGGAGATGTACTTGGCGTGGCAATCCTTGTCGGCGCGGATGAGCAGGCGGTACTTCTCGTTGGTGCCCTTGCGGGCGGCGAGTTCCTTGGCGATGCCGTCCTTGTCGTTCGGGTCGAGTTCGCGGTCGTCCAGCTTGTACTTGGCCTGGCCGGTCGTCTTGTCCCAGGAGATGTTGATGAGGCCGGCGGCGGCCTTGTCGTCGCGCTTCACGCCATGGGCGGCCACGGGCAGGGCGATGTTCTTGTCGACCTTGAGCACCTGGGAGGAGGTGATCGACATGAAGAAGATCAGCAGCACCAGGAGCACGTCGATCATCGGCGCGACCTGGAATTCCGGTTCGCCGTCTCCGCCTCCGCCTCCGCCTGCCATGGTTGTGCTGGGGTGGGGTTAGGGGTGGATCAGGCCTTCACCTCGGAGGCGGCCGGCTCGGTGTTCCACACGGGCTTGGCCGCGTAGAGCTCGTCGCCGCCGACGTTCTTGCCTTCGATCTCCGCGTAGGGGAAGCCGCGGAAGAGGCCGCCGACGATCTCGGTGACGTCATGGATGCCCTTCTGGATGCGGTTGCGGAGGAGGTAGTAGGAGATGAAGGCCGGGATCGCGATGAAGAGGCCGGAGGCGGTCGCCACGAGCACCTCGCCGATCGCCTCGGCGAGCTTGGAGGGGTCGCCCACGCCGGAGGAGCCGAGCTTTTCGAACGCCTTCATCATGCCCGTGACGGTGCCGGTGAGGCCGATCATCGGCGTGCACACCCCGATCACGGAGAGGTAGGAGGCGCGGCCCATGAGGTCGGCCTGGATGCGGGAGATCTCGGAGATGATGGCCTCCTCGGTCATGGTCTTGCCGTCGGGGCTGAGCGCCACGCCCGCGCGGACGACGTCGCAGAGGGGCGAGCCGGCGTTCTTGGCGAACTCATGGGCGGCGACGTAGTCACCGGCGCGGAAGAGGTCGCGGAGCTGCACGACGTGGGCGGTCGGGTAGAGCTTCTTGGCACCGGTGCGGAGGAAGCCGTCGACGATGAACCAGATCATCGCCACGGAGCAGATGGTGATCGGATACATGACCCAGCCACCTTCGTGGAAGAGGTCCATCATGGTCTTTTCCTTGACGCCGGGGGCGGCTTCCTGGGCGACGGCGGCCAAGGTGGACAGCCCGAGGAACAGGGTGGCCAGGAGGGAGGTGCGGGAATTCATCTTCATGGGGATGATAGGGTAGGTTGGTTGTTAGTTAGGAAAGCGGGGCGGGGCAAGGACTCACTTGTTGCCTTCGTCGGAAGGCGTGTTGTTGGCGGCGGGCTTGGCGGTCCCTTCGGGGATGACGGCCGCATCCTGGATCTTGCGCTGGGCCTCCTCGGCCTGCAGGCGGTCCTCCTTGGGGAGCAGCTTCTTGGCTTCCTCGGCCTCCTTGGAGGTCGGGTAGGTGGCGACGATGTCGCGCAGGTAGCGGTTGGAGACCTCCTCGAGCTTCTGCTCGCGGGTCGCCGGGGTGTCCATGCCGCGGAAGGAGCGGGCGGCGCCAAGGAGGGCCTTCGGCACATGTTCCTGCTGGGAGCCGAAGAAGACGGGGACGCGGAGGTAGGTGTTCATCGCGGCCTCGTATTTCTTGGTGGCGAGCAGGGAGGAGCCCTTGACCAGGTGCAGGCGGGCCTGGAGGTCCGGGTCATCCAGCTGCGGCATCAGGCTGGTCGATTCGGTGATCACGGCCTCGTGCTCGCCGCGGCGGGCGCGCTGCATCAGGCGGGCCAGCTTGATCTTGGTGGCCAGTTCGGCGATGGAGCCGTCGTCGGCGCGCTCCAGGGTGTCCAGGAAGGAGGAGAGGGCGGCGTCGTTCTCGAGGCGGTCAAGGGCATCCAGCTTCACGATGGAGGCCTTGAGCCACCAGCTCCCCTTCACCTTCTTGATCGGGTCGAAGAACTTGATGACGGGCTCGATGTTGTCGAGGGCCTTGCCCGGCTCGCCGCGCGCGACGTTGTTCTGGGCCTCGGTCAGGCGCTCCGGGAGGGGCCAGATGATGGTTTCGACCTCGGCGAGCTTGCGGGTCATGATCATCTCGGTGCCGTCCTGGATGGTCGTGCGTTCGACGGTGCCCTTGAGGCTGCTGATCGTGCCCTTTTTCTTGTCGATGATGGGCTTCGGGGGGATGACGGTGTTGTCGACCTTGAAGGGATCGTTGACCTCCCAGCGTTCGCCGCCCTTGAAGATCAGGGTCTGGCCGAAGGCGGGCAGGGCGGCGCCGAGCGCGGCGGCGGCGAGGAGGAGGCGGGGGAACGGGCGCATGGCTTAGAGGCGGGTGTTGAGGGACTTGGCCTCGGAGGCCTCCGGGGTGTCCTTGATGCGGTCCTTGGATAGCATCTCGGCCAGCACCAGCTTGGCCTCGGGCTTCTGGCCGAGTTTCTCGGCGAGGACTCGCGCGGTGGCGAGGTAGGCCTTGGCGGACCAGAACTCGTACTTCTTCCAGGTCTGGTAGCAGCGGCGATAGTAGGCGACGGCCTCGGCGTTCCGGCCTTGGCGTTCCTCCATGACCCCGAGCCAGTAGAGGCTGCCGGCGGTGGCCTCGCCACGCCATTCCTTGGTCTGCAGGATCTCCTCGAAGGCCTTCTTGGCGTCGGGGTAGGCCTGCGTCTCGGCGAGCGCGCGGGCGCGGGCGAACTTGATCTCCTTCTCCTTCGACATCGTGATCTGGTTGTCGACCGCCTCGTTGCAGAGCTCGAGGGCCTCCTTGAACTTCTTCTGCTGGAGGAGGATCTCCGCCAGGCCGGCGAAGCCGAAGTCGGCGTACTCGGAGGAGCGGTTATGCTCCTTGATGTACTCGAAGTAGGCGGCGGCCTTGGCGGTCTCGCCCTTCGCGAGGAGGTGGTCGCCGACCACGGCGAGGATCGTCGGGCTGAGTTCCTCCGCCTTGTAGTTGGCGGAGACCTTCTTGAAGAAGGTGTCGGCCCGCTCGGGGTTCCGGAGGAAGACGTTCAGCTGGCCCATCGCGAAGAAGCCGCGGGCCTGGGCGATGAGGGAACCCTTGTTCTGCTCGAGGCGGAGGAGCTGGGTCAGCTCGGCCTCGGCGTTGGCGGCCGAGTAGGCGGCCGGGTCGACGGCGACGCCGGCCTTCACGCGCTTCACCTTGCGGGCGAGCTTCTCGCAGAGGAAGATGACGAGCTTCTCGTTGCCCTCCTGCTTGCGGTCGTTGATGGTCTCGGCGACCGAGGCGGAAAGGATACCAAGGGCCTCGGTCTTGGCGGCGACGATGCTGGCCTGGCGGTCCTTCTCGACCACCGCGAGCTCGTCGGCGAGCTTGGCGGAGAGCTTGGCGACCTCGGCCTTGGCGGCGGCGATGGCCTCCTTGGTGGCGCCGTCCTGGCGCTCGAGGGCGTCGACCTTCTTGCGTTCGGCGGCGAGCTGGCCGCTGAAGCGCTTCTGGATCTCCTCGCTGCGCTGGGCGAACTCCGGCTTGTCGCCGAGGCGCTCGGTGGCCTTGATCACCTCGTAGAGGTAGGTCAGCGCCTTCGGGTCGTTGTGATCCCAGTCGTAGACCTCCTTGTAGAGGTCGCGCATGCGCGCGTGCTCGCCGCGGCCGGGCAGCAGCTTGCCGAGCTCGCGCAGGACGAACTCCAGCGCATTGGCGTTGGTGCGCCCGCTGCGGGCCGCGGCGACGTAGGCGTCGATGGCCTTGGCGGTGTGGCCGTCCTTTTCCTTCTCGAGGCGGGCCTTCTCGGCGAGGAACTTCTTCTTGGCCTCCGGGGCGGCGTTGGTGCGCGCGGACTCGTCGGCCTTGCGGATGGGTTTGTCGAGCTCGGTGGCCAGGCGCATCTCGGCGTCGCCGATCAGCGTGTGGACCTCGGGGACCTGGTTGACGACGGCCTCGTCCTTGCTGACGGCGTAGTCCTTCAGCCATTCGTTGCACAGGCGCAGGGTCTCGGCGGTCTCCGGCGGGTTGAGGCCGAACTTCACGATCGCCTGGCGGTAGCGGACGTCGGGCAGGAACTTGCCCCGGCCCGCGTAGTCGGCCTGGTACTGGTCGAAGCCGGCCTTCGTGTCCTTGTACTTGCCCTGGTAGAACCAGCAGAGGGCGCGCATGTAGACGGCCTGCTCGCGGGCGAGGGAGCGCGGGTATTTCTGGTTGAAGGCGTCGAGGGCGGCGCCGGCCTGTTCCCAGTCGACGTTGGCGAAGAGGCAGGTGATGATGCGGAAGTCGATCTCCTCGACGGTGGCCGCGTCGATCTTCTTCACGTTGGTCTTGGCCCAGTTGTAGTGCTCGATGGCCTCCTTGTAGTCCTCGCGGTCCTGCGAGATCTCGCCGAGGATGACCGCGACCGCCGGGACTTCCTCGCTGTCGGGATACTTCTGCAGGAACTCCTTGCACTTCGCCTGGGCCTCGGTGTTGCGACCGATCTGGCGCAGGGCGACGATGTAGTAGTAGTAGGCGCCGGAAACCTTGGAGAAGCCGGGGTTGTTGTCGAAGATATCGCGGAACGCCACGAAGGCCTCCCAGTGCTTGTTCAGCTCCAGCAGGCAGAGGCCGATGCGGTAGGAGATGAAGGCGTCGTAGTCCTTGTTGGCGGCGAACTCTCCCTCGATCTTCTTGAACTGCTCGACGCCTGCGATGGCCTCCTCGATCTTGATCTTCGCGTTATCGTCCGGCTTGGGGTAGAGTTTCTTGAGGTTGTCGACCTCGGCCTGCTTGGCCTCGACCGCGCGGGAGACGGAGCGGGCCACGGTCGCGCGGCGGAGGGTGCCTTGGTAGCTCGCGAGGGCCTGGCGGTAGAGTTCGGCCTTCTCTTTCTCGTCGGCGGCGTTCTCGGCGGACTCGAAGCGGGCGTCGCCGATCTCGATGCGCTGGAAATTGGAGCGGACGATCTCGGCGGGCGAGCCGGTGCCGCGCGCGTCGACCTCGGCCTTGAGCTGCTCGGCTTCCTTGGTCAGGCCGAGCTTGGTGTAGACCTCGACCAGCTTGGCGGCGGCTTCGCGGCGCTCCGGCGTGGCGAGGCCCTCGGCGATGGCCGACTTCAGCAACTGCATGGCCTGACCGAGGGCTTTCTTCTTCTCGACCTCGCCGGCGGACTTGGCCTTTTCCTCGAGGATGCGGGCGGAGAGGGTGTAGGCGCTGATACGGTCCTCGGCGCGGATGGCGATGTTGGGGGCGCGGAGCTTCTCGAGGAGGGCCAGGGCGGGGTCCCACTTGGACTGGCTGGCCAAGGCTTCGACCAGGCTGAGCTGGGCGATGCCGCGCTTATTGTCCAAACCGTAGAAGTCCTCGGTGCCCTTCGGGTACTTGGCGAGGAAGGCGGTCAGTTCTTCCTCGGTCTTGGCCCAGTCCTTGAGGCTGTAGACGGCGACGGCTTTGTTGAAAGCCAGCACCGCCTTGAGCATGTCGGCCGCCTCGGTCGGCAGCTGCTTCTCCATCTCGGTCAAGGTGTCGTAGGCGGCCTTGTACTTCTTGGCCTCCATCTCCTTGCCGGCCCGCTTGAAGAGGGTTTCCAGTTTGTTCTCGGGCGCGGGGGCGGCGGCCGCGGGCTTGGTCTGGGCGCGGGCGGGAGTGGCGACCGGGGTCACCGCCAGGAGGACGGCGAGGATGGCGGCTTTGGCCAGTTGGTAGGTGCGGGACTCGTGGGTGGCCATCGGGTAGGGTGAGCGCGGTGACGCCTCTTGGGGTGAGCGAAGAAATTAGCCGTCCGAGGGCCTCTCTGCCAAGCAATAACCCTTCACACTCGCCCTGCCCGCGGGGGAGGACGGCCCCCCAAGGGGAATGCCCCCGTCAAGGGGTCATCGTGCCGCCTTCCGCCCGGAGGCCAGTAGGGTCTCGAAGCCCGGCTCGCGGTCTTCCTTGGCGACGACCCGGACCTCGGATTCGCGGAAGCCCGCTTCCTCGAGCCAATCGTGCAGGTCGTTCTCCTTGAACCCGAGCCACCGATCGGCGTAGAGCTCGCGGGCCTTCTCGAAGCGGTGGGCCCGGAGGTCGAGGATGAGCACCCGTCCGCCTGGCTTGAGGATGCGATAGGCCTCGGCCAGCGCTTTTCGCGGGTTTTCGGCGTGGTGCAGGGCCTGGCTGAGCAGGACGAGGTCGGCCGAACGGTCGGGGAGGGGGGCGTCCTCGATGTCGCCGAGGACATAGTCCAGGTTGTTCAGCTGTTCCTTTTTGGCCAAGGCCCGTCCCAGCTCGACCATCCGCGGGGAGTTGTCGACGCAGTGGACGAACTCGGCCTGCCGGGCCAGCAGGCGGGACAAGGTGCCGTCGCCCGCCCCGAGGTCGGCGATGCGCACCTTCGGGGCCAGCAGCAGGAGCATCTGGCCGATGGCTTCCCAGGAGCGTCCGGGACAGTAGTTCTTGCCGAGCCGGTCGGCGACCAGGTTGAAGTGCTGCTCGGCCTTGCGGCGGCGCCGCTCGACGATCCGTTGCAGGGCCCGTTGGTCGGCCCGGGCGGCGGGTTCGGCCTCCGTGGCCCGGATGGCCGCTTCGAGGATACTCTGCACGCCGGCCCCGAGGCCGCGGGCCAGGGAGTAATAGGAGTGTTTACCGTCCCGGCGGTCTTCGGCCAGCCCCGCCTTGCGGAGCAGGGCCAGGTGGGTCGAGATGCGCGATTGGCCCATGCCGAGGATCTCCTGCAGCTCGCCGACCGCCAGCTCGCCCTTGGCCAGCAGGAACAGCAGGCGGGCCCGGGTCGGGTCGGACAGGAGGCGGAGGGATTCCCAAGGGTCGGGCATGGTGGGCAGGATGAGGTCGTTCGGGCCGCTGTCAAAAGAGGAAGCCCCGCGGGGCGGGGCTTCGTCGGGGGCCGGTCGGTCGGCTTACTTCCGCTTGTCGACCCAGCGGCTGAGCGCCTTGACCTTCCAGGTCTCGGTCTTGCCGTTGATGTTGGTCGTGAAGGTCTCGCCCAGCTTCTGGTTGAGGAACTGCTTCGCGAGGGGCGAGATGTACGAGAGGATGTTCTCCTCCGGCTTGCCGTCCCAGACGCCCAGGATGTCGTAGGTGACCTCGACCTGGTCGGCCCCGCGGAGCAGGGTCACGGTCGAGCCGATGCTGATCGCGTCGGCGCGGGCCTCGGTGAAGTCGGTCACGCGGGCCTTCTTGAGGAGGCTTTCGAGCTCGGCGCGGCGGGCCGAGAGCGTGTCGTGGTCCTGGCGGGCCATCTTGTACTCGGAGTTCTCGCGCAAGTCGCCGTGTTCCTTGGCCACCTGGATGGCTTCCTTCACGGCGGGGAGCTTGTTCTGGATGATGTCGAGCAGCTCGCGGTCCTTCTCTTCCTTGCTGTGCTTGGAGACGAAGAGTTCCTTCTCCTCGGCCTCGTTGTCCGTCGGCTTGGACTGGGCGAGGCGCTGGACGTTCGGGTCGATCTTGGCGAGGCGGGCGATCAGCGACTTCTTGGTCATCTGGTCGAAGCCCTGGCTGCTGAGCATCGTGCGGGTGAGGTCGTAGATCGTCTCGCCGTCGACCTTCGGGCCGTTGGCCGGCGCGAGGATGTCGGCGATCAGTTCCTTGTCCTTGACCAGCTCGTTCGCGAGGGGGATGCGGGCGGTGGAGTTGGACTCGAGGGCCTCGGTGTCGACGGAGCCGAGGATGGCGGCCAGCAGGGTCGGGTTGATGAGGCGACCGACGATGTCGGCGTACTTCTTGGAATCGCGGTTCTTGATGATCCAGATGATGACCGGGGCGCGCAGTTCGCGGCTCTCGAGCCACTGGGCGAAGCGCTGGCCGACCTCGGCCGCGAGTTCCTGGTCGCAGAGGTAGGAGATGGACTCGGCGACGAGCTTGGCGGAGCCGCTCTTGGTCGCGCCGATATCGCGGTTGCGCAGCAGGTCGAAGGCGCGGTCCGCCCACTTCTCGCCGTGGTGCGCGCGCACGAGGTCGAGGAGGCTGCGGATCTTCTCCGTCGTGTGCGGGATGTTCAGCGCGACGAAGGCCAGGTCGCCCTCGTTGCAGAGCGCGATCACCTCCGAGGCGGTGGGGCTGACGGTCTCGACGGTCTCGACGGCGGAGCGGAAGAACTTATCGCGGTTCCAGATGGCGCCGAGCATGACCGGGATGAGGTCGCGGCGGCGGCTCGGGCTGACGGCGGCGAGGGCCTTGGCGAGGTCGGCGGAGACCTTGGCGAGGTTGGCTTCCGTCGCGGCGGAGCGCGTCTCGGCGGTGGAGCTGTCGGCCAGCGCCTCCAGGAGGGCCAGCTTGCGCTCGAAGTTCGGGGCCGACTCGTACTGGGCGAAGAGGTCCTCGCCGAGGTCGACCGGGGCCTCGAGCAGGATGTAGAGGCCGCCCTTCTTCTCGGGGACCTGGATCGCGCGGTCCTTGCGGATGGCGGCGCGGGCCTTGGTCCACCACGACTTGAAGGCGGCGGCGCGGTCCTTACCGGCGCCGAGGGAGGCGAAGTGGATGCGGTCGAGGTTGGCCTCGAGGGCGTAGGAGGTGCACTCGCCCTCCGGGTACTCGGCCAGCAGGGCCTTGACGATGGCGGCGGGGTCGTTGGCGACCTGCTGGGCCACCTTCTCCTTGGTTTCGTCGGCGTAGGCCGAGGCGACGAGGCTGGTCGGGTTCAGGATCTCGATCTTGCCGAGGAAGAAAGCGGCGTCCATGACGTGGCCTTTCTTGCCCTGCTCGGGGAAGTCGACGGTGAAGCGCTTGGCGGCCTCGTCGTAGCCCCGGATGACGCCGATGCCCCAGGCTTGGTGCAGGCAGAAAGCGGGGTGACCCGAGCCGACCCGGTTGATGGCGTCCTGCAGAGAGTTGTTTTTAACGCCTTGTGGGTTGGGGGCCTTGTTGCTCATTGCAAAAAGGGGTTTTGGGCATAACAAAACGCACTTGCAAGCAGGAAGGCGGGGGCTTTGCGGTCTTCGGTCCCGATTGCCTTGCCTTGAACCAACCCGATGGCCTTTAAGCCCGAAAAACCCTCCATCCACGGCGAAACGCCGGACTCCCTCGGCGCTCGCTTGGTCGAGGCCGGGCACCCCCGTTACCGGGTCGCCCAGATCTTCGAGTGGCTCTACCCCCGCCGGGCAGGTGGTCCGGACGCCATGACCAACCTTCCGGCCAACTTGCGGGCCTGGCTGGCGGAGCAGTACGACTTCGCGTCCACCGACGTCATGGGCAAGAAAACCGCCTCCGACGTCACCCAGAAGGTCCTCCAGCGCCTCCGGGACGGCTCCTTGATCGAGACGGTCATCATCCGGGCCCCCATGGAGGGGGTGGGGCAGGAGCAGTCCCGCCGGACCATCTGTATCTCGACCCAGGTGGGGTGTGCCTATGGCTGCAAATTCTGCGCTTCCGGCCTCGAAGGATGGAAAAGGGACCTTTCGGTGGGGGAAATCGTCTCCCAGCTTGTCCAGGTCTGCCGGATCGAGGACCAGGCCGACCCCGTCCGGGCGGCCCAGGGGCTGGCCTCTTTCGATAACATCGTGGTCATGGGCATGGGGGAGCCGCTTGCCAACTACGACAACCTCCTGGCCGCCCTGCGCATCGTCAACGCCCCCTGGGGATTCGGCTTCGGGGCCCGCCGCATCACCATCTCCACCTCCGGGGTCGTCCCCAAGATCCTCAAGCTCGCCGACGAGGAACTCGGCTTCCGCCTGGCCATCAGCCTGCACGGGGCCACCAACGAGGTCCGTAACCAGATCATGCCCGTCAACCGCAAGTTCCCCTTGGAGGAACTCGTGCCCGCGGCCAAGGCCTTCGCCCGCAAGCACGGACGCATGCTCACCCTCGAGTTCATCCTCATCGAGGACATCAACGATTCCCTGGAGCAGGCGAAGAAGCTCGCGGTCATCGCCCGGGAGCTGCACGCGCACGTCAACCTGATCCCGTACAACAAGGTCGAGGGTCTCCCCTGGGTGCGGCCCTCGCTCACGCGCCAGGACCGTTTCGTCAAGGAACTGCGCGCCCTTGGCGTGACCGCGACCCTCCGGCGCGAGAAGGGGCACGACATCGACGCGGCCTGCGGCCAGCTGCGGCTCCAGAAGGAGAAGGAGCTGCGCGTCGACCCGCCGCCCGCGGCGGCTTAGGCCGTCAACCCGGCCACGAAGGCCCGGCGGTCCGGGGCCTTGTAGAAGGCGGTCCCGGCCACCAGCGTGTCGGCCCCGGCGGCTCGGCAGAGCCGACCCGTCTCGGCGTTGATCCCGCCGTCGACCTCCAGGCGGAAGTCCAGCCCGCGGCGCCGGCGTTCGGCGTCGAGGAAGCGGATGCTCTCGAGCACGGAGGGGATGAAGGCCTGGCCGCCGAAGCCCGGGAAGACCGTCATGCACAGGGCCAGGTCGACGCTCTCCAGGTACGGCAGGAGCCGGCGCGGGTCGGCGTCCGGGTTCATCGCGATGCCGGCCTTGAGCCCGGCCGCCTTGATCGCGGCGAGCGTCTTCGCCATGTCATGGTCGGCCTCGATGTGCACGGTCAGGCGTTCGGCGCCGGCCTGCGCGAAGGCCGCCACGAAGCGATCCGGGTGCGCGAGCATCAGGTGCACGTCGAAGTGCAGCCGCGTGCGCGGGCGCAAGGCCGCGACGACCTGCGGTCCGAAACTGATGTTGGGCACGAAGTGCCCGTCCATGATGTCCAGGTGGACCCAGCTGAGACCGGCTTCCTCGATCGCCCGGATGCCGCCGGCGAAGTCGCCGTGGTCGGCGGCGAGCAGGGAAGGGGCGACGACGGGGGCGGGCATGGCGTTACCAGGCGGTGGTGGCGGCCTCGCGGATCTGCGCGGCGAGGTCGGCGAAAATCGGCCCGTCGAGGCTGCGCTCCTCGCCGGCGGCGTTGCCGAGCGGTCGCAGGGTCGCGTTGGCGGTGAACTCGCGGTTCCGGAAGAGCACCTTGCCATCCCCGTTGGTCAGCGTGCAGCGCACGACGTAGGTGAGCCGGAACGAGGTGTAGAAGAACGCATCGGTCGGTTTGGTCGTGAGGCCGTCTCGCCGGAAGGAGCTGATCTCGGCGTCGAGTCTGGCGCCGCCGGGCCCGAGCCTGACGCGCGGGTCCCCGCCGAAGCTTTCGGCCAGTTTCTGCTGCAGCAGGCCGTTGGCGACGGGCCGGTTGGTGGTGTTGCGGACCGGGGCGATCTCCAGCGTCGTGAAGGCCGGCTTGGGCCCTCCGAGCCGATAGGCGGAGCAGCCTGTCAGCAGGCAGAGGGCCAGCACTGACAGGGCTTTGGTCATCGCCGTTCGGTCTCCGTGGCGGGCTTCGGGACGTCCTTGCGGAAGCCGAGGGCGTCAAGGTCCTCGCCGACGGCCGTCGGCTTGCCGCCGTCATCGACGCGGGGGCGCGGGTAGCGGCCGAGGAGGGTGTCCGCCAGGGTGGTCGGCGGGGTGGGATTCTTCTGGATCAAGGCCAGCAGGGCCTCCGCCTCCTTGGCGGCGGCGGATTCGGGCGCGATGGTGCGGCAGGCGTTGGCCATCAGCTTCGCGGCCTCCGGGTTGTTACGGCGGGCCCAGTAGAACGTGGCGAGGTGGAGGCGCGCCCGGGCCGCGCGGTCGCGCAAGGCGGCGACCTCCTGGGCGGCACGGGCGGCCCGCGGATCGCGGGGGAACTGGTCCGCCAAGGTGCGCCAGTGGTCCGCGGCCTCGAGGGCCGCGGCCTGGTCCCAATCGGGCCCGAGCGACTCCTTGGCGCGGAGTTCCGCGAGCCGTTCGAGCGCCTCGGGCAGATGCTTGCTGGCGGGGTAATCGCTGAGGAGGCGTTCGAGCACCTCGGTGGCGCGCGTCTCCATGTCCATCGCCAAGGCCACGCGGCCGGCCCGGATCAGGCTCTCGTCCGCGAGGGGCCCGTTGGGGGCGAGCTTCACGGCCTTCTCGTAGAGCCCGATGGCGTGGGCCCGGTCGGGGAACCAGGGGAACCAGCCGCCGAGCAACCGCCGCTTGCCATCGGCGAGTTCGTTGGCGATGCGGAACTGCAGCTCGACGACCTCCTGGAAGGAGCCGAAGGCCGAGTGGCGGGCGTAAAGGTCGTCCAGGATCTCGCCCGCCGGGTCATACTGCTGGCGGTCCGCGAGCAGGCGGGCCTTGCGCAGCAGGGCCTGGGCCTCGCCTTCGGTGCCGGCTTCCCCGGTGATCAGGAGTTCCAAGGACGCGAACGCGGCGCGCTGTTCGCCGGCCGCCGCCTGCCGGTCGGCCTGCCGGAGCACGGCCTCGACCACCGGGCGGCGGCTCGGGTCCGTCTCGTAGCGGGCGGCAGGGCGATGCGCGTCATCCTGCGAGGCGCAGGCGACCAGCAGGCAGGAGAGCAGGAGGAGTTCAGGGCGAAGGTTCATGCCAGCGAAGGAGGGTTGCGCCCCAGGTGAGGCCGGCGCCGAACGCGACGAGCAGGACGAGGTCGCCATGCTTGATGCGACCCGCGGTCCAGGCCTCCTCGAGCGCCAGCGGGATCGAGGCCGCCGAGGTGTTGCCGTAGCGGTCGAGGTTGATGGGAAAGCGATCGAGCCCGACCTGGAGCTGATCGGCGACGGCCTCCACGATGCGGATGTTCGCCTGGTGCGGGATGAACCAGGCCACGTCGTCCGAATGCTTACCGCAGCCCTTCAGGACGCGTTCGCACGAGTCCGCCATGACGCGCACGGCCAGCTTGAAGACCTCCTTGCCGTTCATCCGGAGGAAGTGCTGGCGGTCGCGGAGGGTCTGCTCGCTCGCGGGCTGGGCCGAACCGCCCGCCACGCAGTGCAGGAGCTCGGCGTTGACGCCGTCGGCTCCGAGCAGGTTGCCGAGCACGCCGACGTCGGGCGTGGCGGTCGTCTCGAGGATGGCGGCCCCGGCGCCGTCGCCGAAGAGCACGCAGGTGGCCCGGTCCTGCCAGTCGACGACGCTGGAGAGTTTCTCCGCCCCGATGACGAGCGCGCGGCGGTAGTTACCGGAGCGGAGCATGTCGGTGCCGACCTGGAGCGCGTAGACGAAGCCGGAGCAGGCCGCCGAGATGTCGAAACAGGGGATGTCCCGGCGCAGACCCAGCTTGGCCTGGAGCAGGCACGCCGTGGAGGGGAAGGGGACGTCCGGCGTCATCGTGGCGACGATGAGGAGGTCGATGTCCGCGGGGGTCAGGCCGGCGCGGGCGAGCGCCTTGGCCGCGGCCTGGGCGCCCATGTCGGAGGGGTTCTCGCCGGCCCCGGCGATCCGGCGCTCGGAGATGCCCGAGCGGGACTTGATCCACTCATCCGAGGTCTCGACCATCGCGGAGAGCTCCGTGTTGGTGAGCTTGCGGTCCGGCGCATGCACGCCGAGGGACCGGATGAAGACTGAAAGCTCGGCACGGCTCATCGATGCGTTGAGGTAAGACCCGCCGGGCGGAAAGGGAACACTAAAACCTCAGGCTTCCTCGGGGGTCGCCGCCACCACCTGGTTGGCCTCGGCCAGGGCCGCCTGCATCCGCCGGCCCGCGTCGTGCCCCAAGGCCTCGAGGCCGAGGCGGATCGCGCTGCAGATACCCTGCCGGTTGCTGGAGCCGTGGGCCTTCATGACGAGGCCCGTGAGACCGAGCAAGGGAGCGCCGCCGTAACGTTCCGGCTTCAGTTTGCCTTTGAGGTCGCGCAGCAGCGGGAACATCGCCACGCCGCTCGCGATGTAGACGGGGTTGCGCTTCACCTTGCTGCCGACGAGGTCGCGGACCATGTAGACCAGGCCTTCGATGGTCTTCACGAGCACGTTGCCGGTGAAGCCGTCGGTCACGACCACGTCACAGGCGTCGCCGAAGACGTCGTAGCCTTCGACGGGGCCGACATAATTGATGCGGTCGCCCATGGCCTTCAGCAGCTGATGGGTGCGGTTGATGCGGGCGCCGCCCTTGCCTTCCTCGGTGCCGACCGTGAGCAGGCCGACGCGCGGGTGGGCGATGCCCAGCGAGCATTGCGCGTAGATGGAGCCGAGGACGGCGTTGTGCAGCAGGTGCTCGGGCTTGGCCTCGGGGTTGGCCCCGACGTCGAGCATGATGAAGTGACCTTCGCGCCGCGGCATGATGGCGGCGAGGGCGGGGCGCTCGGCGCCTTCCATCGGGCGCACCTTGATCGTGCCCGCGGCCACGAGGGCCTTGGTGTTGCCGGTCGAGACCACCACATCGGCCTCGCCGGCCTTGAGCATCTCGAGGGCCTTGACCATCGAGGAATCGCGCTTGGACTTCAGCACGGTCATCGCCGCGTCGTCCATCGAGACGGCGGTGGGAGCGTGGCGGTAGAAGACGCGGTCCGGCTTGTTCAGGATACGGTGTTCCCGGGCCAGGAGGCGGAGGTTGTCCTCGTGACCCACGAGGATCAGGGTATCCGCGGGGCCGATGACGCCCTCCTTGAAGGCGAGAGCGGCGGCGGCGACGGCTTCGGAGGGACCGAGGTCACCGCCCATGCAATCGAGGGCGATCCGGTAACCCTTCGTGGCCGCAGCGTCGCTCATGAGGTCGGGCGGGGCCCGGGGCGGAGCTTAGGCTCCGGTGTCGAGGACTTGACGGCCGCGGTACTTCCCCGTGGTGGGGTCGACGCGGTGGGAGCGGCGAAGGGCGCCGGATTCGGCGTCCTTGACGAGCTTCGGGGCGCGGAACTGGTTGGCGCCGCGACGGAGACGGCTGCGACGCTTGGACTGTTTACGTTTCGGATTGGCCATGGTTCTGCGCTAGGTTGAGGGTTGGTTCTACCCCCTCGGAGTCCTCGGTCAAGCCCCCTTTCCGGCGGCTTGCACCCCGTGCCGAGGGCTGATTGGGTGCCCGGATGCCCGGCTTCCCCGCCCTTTTCCTCGACCGCGACGGCAACCTGATCGAGGACCACCATCACACGTGCCGCCCGGAGCAGATCCAGCCGATCGCCGGGGTGAGGGAGGCTTTGGTCGCCTGCCTGGCCGCGGGCTACCGCCTCTTCATCCTGACCAACCAGAGCGGCATCGGCCGGGGGATCTTCACTTGGGAACAGTATCATGCCTGCAACGCCCGCATGCTCGAGTTGCTGGACTTGCCGGCTCCGGGTATCCTCGAAATCAAGGCGGCGCCCGAGCGCCCGGATGAGCCCAGCGAGTACCGTAAGCCGAGCCCGAAGTTCATCCTCGAGATGGTCGCGCGGCATGACCTCGACCCGGCCCGTTGTTGGATGATCGGAGACCGGGTCACCGATTGGGACGCCGGGCTCAACGCGGGCATCCGCTCCTGCGCGGTGCGTAGCGGGGCACCGTTCACCGCCGAAGCCGAGGCTCAGGCTGCGGCTCGCGGCGTGCGCTTCCATCGGGATTTCCCGACGTTCGTCCGCGTCGAACTGGGACTTTAGCCAATAAAAAGGGACGAACCCGGAGGTTCGTCCCTTTGTTCAGATCAGCGTGGGCTGATCAGGCCTTCGGCTTTTCGTCGGGGCAGTTGGGGCACTTCTTGTCGCCGTCCTTCTTGGCCGGAGCAGCCGGGGCTTCCTCGGCGGTCGCCGGAGCGGCCGGAGCAGCCGGGGCGTCCTTCTTGTCCTTGTCGCACTTCTTGGGGCAATCATCCGAGGTCAGGTCGACCTGGGCCTTGGGCTTCTCGGAAGGGCAGGGGCACTTTTCGCCGTCCTTCTTAGCCGGGGCTTCTTCCTGCTTGGCAGGCTCAGCCTTCTTAGCCGGGTCAACGACCGGGGCGGTGGCGGGGGCAGCCGGGGTGGCCGGGTGGTCCTTCTTTTCGCACTTGCCGCAGTGAGCGGAAGCGACGGCCGTGGAGACGGCGAGGGCGCAGGTGAGGGAGAGGAGCTTGATGAGCTTGGTCATAGGAGAGACCTTTAAATTGACCGAAGGCGGTCGATTGTCAACGGGCTTGGAGGTTTCGCACTTTAGGCGTTTACCTTACTTTCTCTCTTAGCTCCGAGAACTTCAGACCGACTTGGGCTAAGCCTGAACCAGGCAGCCACTGGCTCCCGCTGGTGGTTTCAAAGATCAGGGCGGCATTTAAACATTTAAGTCCTTTAACAAGAGATACTTGAGACATTTCATCCTTCCTCTTGGCTGAAAAGACAATGGGCCCGTCGAGGGGGGTCGATTCCACCCACAAGATGACGTCGGGTTCGACGTGGGCCAGGGTCTCCCAGTCGAACTTGACCCAGCTACCTTTTTTCAAGGCTGACTTAAAACCTGCCCCACGCATCGGCAGGCTGAGGTAACTGTCCGGCCCGGCCATCATGCCATCCCAGATGATGAGCAGCTTGCGTGGAAGGAGGGCGGGTATGCGTTCGAGGGTCTGGTTGAGCCGCTGGATTTGCTCCGGCGATCGGCCGAGGGCCTCACCGATGAGCCGGATGTCCGCGAGCACGCACGTCTCGCTTTCCGGGGCCAGCACCAAGACCTTGAGACCCGCGCCGCGACAACGTTCGGCCCAGAGCGGGTTCGAAGTGCGGGGGAGGATGACCAGGTCGGGCTTGGCCCTTAGCAACCGCTCGAGGTCCGGGTTGAAGACATCGCAGTCCCGCGCGGCCGGGTGCGTCGCCGGCAACGGACACCAGCGCGTGGCGGCGACGATCTTATCCGCGGCGCCGAAGTCGACCAAGGTGCGGGTCGCGCCGGGGCTGTAGGTCGCGATACGCTCGGGGGCGGCGACCGCGAGCACGGCGGCGCCGAGCAGCGCAAGCGTGGCCGACCAGCGACGCATCAGGCCGAGAGCAGGCGGGCGAGGCGCACCGCCGAATCGAAGCTGCCCCGGTCCGCCCGGCCGGTGCCGGCGAGGTCGTAGGCCGTGCCATGGTCGGGACTGGTCCGCACATGCTTCAGGCCGAGGCTCAGGTTGGCGGAGGTCGCGAAGTCCACCGTCTTCAGGGGCGCGAGGCCTTGATCGTGGTAGATCGCGGCGACCGCGTCGAACTCGCCCCGCAGGTGGCGGTGGAAGACCGTATCGCCCGGTAGCGGGCCGCTCACGTCGTGACCCTCGGCGCGCAAGGCCGCGATCGCCGGACGAAGGACGACGTCATCCTCCCGGCCGAGCAGGCCGCCTTCGCCGGCATGCGGGTTGAGCCCGCAGACCGCGATGCGCGGACGGGCGTCGCCGAGCTTCGTGCGCAACGCGATCAGCGCGAGCACGGTGCGGCGCACCGCGGCGGCGTCGAGCACGCGCGGCACGTCCGCGAGCGGCAGGTGCCAGGTCACGAGGCCCACCGTCATCCGGCCGCCGGCGAATGCCATGACGGGTTCTCCGCCCCACCGCGCGGCGAAGAATTCGGTCTGCCCCGGGAACGGGTAGCCGACCTCGGCAAGGCGCTGCTTGTTCACCGGACCGGTCACCACGCCGGCGAAGCGTCCGCCGGTGGTGCCGCGGGCGGCGAGCTCCATGGCTTCGAGGGCGATCAACTGGCCGGCCTCATCGGGCTGCCCGGGGCGCGTGAGGTGATCCGCGGGCCCGACGGCGAGGCCGCGGCCGAGCCGCGCGATCCAATCGGCGGGTCCGATCGGCACGACCGAGTCGGCTTCGTCCGGATGCGCCTGCAACCAGGAGGCGATCAGGTCCGGGCCGACGCCGGCGGGGTCCCCGCAGGGGATGGCGAGCGGGAGCCGGCTCATGAAGGTTGGACGAAGCGGCCGCGTTTGCCGCCGAGGAAGAACTCCAGGAAGGCCCGTCCTTCGGCCGTGCGGTAGGTGCCGCCGGCCAGCTCGGCTTGGGCGAGCGCGACGCAGCTTTGACCGGGCCGATAGACCGCATGGTAGGCGCGCTTGAGCTCGGCGATGGCCTCGGCGGGCACGCCGCGGCGGCGCAGGCCGACGAGGTTCAGGCCGGCCAGTTCGTTCCGACCATGGGCCAGCCCGTCGGGCGGGACGTCCTCGGTGATGACGGCGTTGCCGGAGGTCAGCGAGCCGCCGCCGATCCGGCAGAACTGGTGCACGGCCACGCCGCCGCTGACGAAGGCCTTGGCCCCCACGTGCACGTGCCCGCCGAGCATGCAGCCGTTCGCGAGGATCACGCCGTCGCCGAGGACGCAATCGTGCGCGACGTGGCTGCCCGCCATGAGCAGGCAATCCGCCCCGATGACCGTCGCGGTGTCCGGTTTCGTCGCGCGGTGCAAGGTCACGTGCTCCCGGATCACCGTGCGCGCGCCGACCGTCACGCGCGAAGCGGTCGAAGGGTCGAACGACAGGTCCTGCGGGTCTCCGCCGACCACCGCGAAGTGGTCGACCACCACGCCGGCGCCGAGGACCGCGCCGGCCTTCAGGATCGCGTGCGCCGCGAGGCGGCAGCCGGCGCCGACGACCGCGCCGGCCTCGACGATCGCGAACGGGCCGATCTCGGCGGAGGGGTCGACCTGCGCGGCAGGGTGGACGAGGGCGGAAGGGTGGATCACTTGGGGGGAGGCTGGCCGAACAGCTCGAGCTGGGCGGCGTTGACCATATCGTAGGCGCGGAGCAGGCGAAGCAACCGCAAGGTGTCGGAGCGGCCGGCGGCGCCGGCCGTCTCGGCGGTCTGGAGGAGGTTCTCCAGGATCGTCCGGAAGGTCAGGACATGGTCGACCCCCTGGGCTCGCAGCAGGGCGATGCTCTCGGAGCGTGGCGGTTCCTGCGCGGGCAGTCCCGGCAGCACCAGCACCCGGGCCGGTCGGGCGGTGTCCGTGGGCGCCTCACCGAAGGCCTCCTTCGCGGCGGGCGCGGCCTCCTTGCGGATGAAGTCAAGGAAGTCGCCGCGGCGCAGCATCGCCGGCGTCAGTCCCTTGGCGGGGAGGCCCTTGACCGCGACCACCGCGCTCGCCAGACCCGGGAGGTCCGAGCCGAACAGTTGGAAGCCGGGCTCCGCCCCGGCCCGGGGAGAGGGGTTCAACACCTCGAGCTGCCCGGCTTCGTCGGCCCGCTTGGCTCGCGCCGGCGCGTCGGGCTTTGGCGGCGTCCGGGTGAAGAAGCCGTGCAGCTCGAAATACTCGCGGACGAGGCTGTCGTCGAAGCCGGCCATGCCGCAAGGATGCGGGCAACGCCCCCCGAGGGTCAACCGCGATGCGTCAGAGCGCGAAATCGGCGGGCGCGAGCGCCACCGTGAACTCACCCTTGAGCGAGCCCGCCTTGAGCGCGGGCACCAGTTCCTTGAGCGCCGCGGTCCGGATCGTCTCGTGCAGTTTGGTCAGCTCGCGGCCGACGCAGACCACGCGCTCCGGGCCCAGGATTTCCAGCATCTCGTCCAGGAAGTCCCCGATGCGGTGGCAGGATTCGTGCAGGACCACGGTCTCGGTCGCGGTCCGCATCTCCTCGAGGAAGCGGCGGCGGGCGGCGGATTTCGGCGGCAGGAAGCCGACGAACCGGAAGGCGTTCGTCGGCAGGCCCGAGGCGGAGAGCAAGGCTACGATCGCGCACGGTCCGGGCAGCGGCGAGACCGTCAGCCCGCGCTTGCGGCATTCGCGCGTCACGCGGAAGCCCGGGTCGCTGATGCCCGGAGTCCCTGCGTCCGTGATGAGCGCGATGACCGCGCCCGCGGCCACGCGGTCGGCGATGGCCACGGCGACCTCCTTCTCGTTGTGCTCGTGGTAGGCGAGCATCGGCTTGGACACGTCCAGGTGGCGCAGCAACCCGCCGGTGACACGGGTGTCCTCGCAGGCGACCGCGTCGCAGCCGGCGATCGCCTCGCGCGCGCGCGCCGTGAGGTCGCCGAGATTGCCCAAAGGAGTCGCCACCACGAGGAGCCTTCCGGCCGTCCCGCGGGGCGCACCTGCCGGCCCGGCGGGCATCAGCGGAAGCCGGCGGCCGGCGTCTGCATGCCGGGGAGCCCGCCTTGCCAGTGCGCGGGTTGGGCCTGCGGCAGCATGGAATCGGCCGGCTTCTCCACCGTTTCGCAACCGGTCAGCCCCAGGAGGGCGCCGAGCAGCGCGAGCACGGTCAGGAGTCGCATGGGAGGCTTAGCGGGTGGCGAGCTTGCCGCTGAAGGGGGAGAGAGTCACCTCGCCGCCGCGGGTGAAGCCGGCGGTGGCGGACTTGCCTTCCTTCTCTTCCTTCTCGGAGACCGGGTGGATTTCCGCGACGGAGGAGCTGGCCTTCGTGGCGGCGATGGAGACCGCGCCGATCTTGACGCCGTTCTGCAGGACTTCGAACTTCTCGCCCTTCTTCAGGCCGTCGTTCTCGCCGGCGGTGAAGCAGACGATACCCTTGGACGGGTCGATGACGAGGATGCGGGTCTTGATGGTGTCGGCGCCGAAGGAGCTGGCGATGCCTTCCGTGGTGGCCTCGACGGTCGGGTCTTCGGGGAACTTGAAGGGGTCGGGCTGGGCGCCGATGGTGCCGCGGTATTCGTTGCGGAGGGCGGCGTACTTGTTCTTCACCTTGTCCATGTTTTCCTGGGCCTTGTTGGCCTTGGCGACCTCGGCCTCGAGCTGTTCCTTGGTGAAGAGCACGGCGACCTTCTCCTTCTCCTTCACGAGGTCTTCCTGGGCGGTCTTGAGCTCGGCGGCGAGGGCGTCCTTCTTGCCGTTGGCCTCGGCCAGCTGGCCGGTCAGTTCGTCGCGCTTGCGGGTGAGGTCGGCGCGCTCGCCTTCGAGGGTGGCCACGTTGGCGGTGAGGCCTTCGATCTTGGTCTTCTTGTCGGCGACGTCGGCTTCGAGGTCCTTCTTGTTGCCTTCGAGCTCGGTGATGCGCTCGCGCTTCTTGGTCAGGAGGGCGGTGGTTTTGGCGGAAATCTCGGCCATGCGCGGGGCGAACTCCTTGGCGGCGCCGATCTCGGTGTCGGTCACGGCGAAGTTGGTCGCGATCATCGCGGTCTCGATCTTGCCCTTGAGCAGGTAGGCGAAGACGCCGGCAGCGATGGCGGCCAGCACGCCGAGGGTGCGGATGACGATGTTCAGCTTCTTATTCATGGGGTGGGGAAGGGGGTTAGTTATGACGGAAAAGAGTGTGTCCCGGGTCCGGATGGTCCTGCCTTTCGACGGGTCCCGGGTTGGACGAGACGTGGAGGAGAACTTTGAACACCAGTTCCTCCGACCCGACAAGCCCATTTTCCTCACAAATCTGCCCAACAGACAGCCATTTGCCCGGGGTCTTGGCCAGCGCGGCGATCGTCCGGGCCCGCAGTCGGAGGGTCTCCGCGGCGGCCTTCTTGCCGGCTTCGACCCCGGGCTGGTGGTAGGCGTTGATGCCGAGGAGGCTGGCGTAGAGGCCGACCGCCCGTTCGAAAAGGGCGATGAGCATGCCCACGGCCGCGGCATCGACCTGTTTGATGGTCAAGGTGATGCTGGCCCGCTCGTTGCCGGCGAGAGCCTCCCGGGTCCCGAGGAAGAACGCCTGGAGGTAGGCCCCGGACGTGACGCCGGGCTCGACCTCGGGCGAGGGGCCCTGGCGGTCGGAGAGCACCTCGATGAAGACCGCGAAGAAGTTGTTCAGGCCGTCCCGCAGCTGCTGGACGTAGGCGTGCTGGTCGGTCGAACCTTTGTTGCCGTAGACCGTGAGGCCTTGGTTGACCTTCCGGCCTTGGAGATCGAGCTCCTTGCCGAGCGATTCCATCACGAGCTGCTGCAGGTAGCGGGAGAAGAGCAGCAGCCGATCCTTATAGGGCAGGACCACCATGGCCTTGGTGCCCACGCCGTCCGTCAGGTGGTGCCAGGCGGCCGCCAGCGCGGCCGCGGGGTTGCGGGTCGCGTCAGGCACCCGGGTCAGGGCGTCCATGGCCTTCGCCCCGGCCAGCAAACCCCGGATATCGAGGCCCTGGAGAGCGGCGGGCAGGAGTCCGACCGGGCCGAGTTCACTGGTGCGGCCGCCGACCCAGTCCCACATGGGGAAGCGGGCCAGCCAGCGTTCCTTGACCGCGACTTGGTCGAGCTGACTGCCTTCGCCGGTCACCGCCACGGCATGCGCGGGGAAGCTCAGTCCGGCGGCCTGCCAGCGGTGGGCGGCTTCGATCTGGCCGTTGCGCGGCTCGGGCGTGCTGCCCGACTTCGAGGTGACGATCGCGAGGGTCGTGCCGAGGCGGCCCGCCAGCGTGTCGAATACGCGGTCGATGCCGTCGGGGTCGGTGTTGTCGATGAAATGGACGCGGAGCTTGTCGGCTTTGCCGCCGAGGGCGTCGGTCACGAACTGCGGGCCGAGGGCCGACCCGCCGATGCCGATGCAGAGCAGGTCGGTGAAGGCACCTGCCGCCCCGCGCACCTGCCCGGCGTGGACGCGGGCCGCGAAGGCCTCGATGGCATCGACGGACGCGCGGACGGCGGCGCCGATGGCCGGGTCGGGCGCCAGCTCGGGCGTGCGCAGCCAGTAGTGGCCGACCATCCTCTTTTCGTCGGGGTTGGCCACCGCGCCCTGTTCCAGCGCCGCCATGTCGGCGAAAGCCCGGGCCATGGCCGGAGCCAGCCGCGCCGCGGTGGCCGCGGGAAGCTCCGCCCGGCTGAGGTCCAGGGCGAAGCCCAGGGCCGGGAAAGCCAGGAGGTTGCGGCGGTAAGCTTCGAAGGAGGAGGCCATCGTCTGGGTTATGCCCCCGCCCGGCCCGGGAGGCAATCCCGTTCCCCGTTCAACGGACCGGCGAAAGCACGTGGACCCCCTTTTTGTTGGCGAGGATGATCTCCGCCCGTCCGTCGCCGTCGAGGTCGGTCACCTCGAACTGCGTGCCGATGCCGGCCTCCGCGTCCGCGACCCGTGGGGTGAAGACGACCTTGCCCTCCGCATCCTTGGCCCAGGTGAGCCAGAGCACGAGCGGCGTCGCCTGCGGGTTGACGTCGCCTTTCGGGCCATGGGCCCAGAAGCGCTTGCCGGTCACCAGCGCCGGTTGCCCCGCGACGATCTGGCGGCTGAGCACGAGCGCGTGCATCTGCCCCAGCGCGAAACCGCCGGCGGAGTTCGCCGGCTGGTCGTCGAGGATGCGGTGCTCGACGAACGTGATGCCGTCCGCGGATCTCCGCTGCCGGAACCAGGAGAGGCCGAAGCGGTGCGCGTCGAGCGAGGTCAGGACGTCGGCGAGCCCATCGCCGTCCACGTCGGTCACGATCATCTGCGCCCCGCCGTTGCGGCCCGCGGCGAAGGCGACGGGGTGGAAGCTCCAAGCCGCGCCCGGGGCCGTGCCCGCCGCCGGGTTTTCCCACCAGCCGGAGCGCTCCAAGATGTCGGGCCGGCCGTCGCCGTTGAGGTCGCCCACGCCGAGCCGTGCGTGAAGCGCGCGTATTTCTTCGGTTCCGGGGCGGAGACCGGGATGAACCGCGCCGGCTTCGTCGGGTCGGCCGGGTCGAGTTTCGCGTAACCCACGGCGCCGCCGGACATGCACACCAGCTCGGGTTTCCCGTCGCCGTCGAGGTCGGTCAGGTGCGGTGACTCGTTGTCGGTGCTCGCGAGGAACAGGTGGCGGGTCCAGCGGCCCGTCCCGCCGGCGCCGGGATTGCGGTACCAGAACGTCTCCTTGCCCGGGAAGCCCACGGTGATCACGTCGGGTTTCCCGTCGCCGTCGAGGTCGGCCACGAGCTGCACGAAAGACTCGGAGTAGCCCAGCGCGTCGTAGGGCCGGCCCGGGTTCGCGGCGAAGGTGTGGCGCACGCGGAAGTCGGGCCCGGCGTACCAATGCGGGCCCGCGACCAGGTCGGGCCGGCCGTCGCCGTCCAGGTCCCCGACGGCGCAGCCTTCGCTGAAGAAATCGGTCGTGATCGTCCGCCGTTCGAAACGCGGCTCCGGGGCGGCCGCGAGGGCGAGGGCGCCGAGGCACGCCAAGGCGAGCAGGGTGGGGCGGGGCATGGGTCGACCTTGGCGCGGCTCGGCGCCGCACGCAAAAACAAAGCAAGCGAGGCCGGAGCCTCGCCCGCGTCGGACCGTGGCCGGCCGGCTTAGTCGCCGTCGGTGATCGCGCCTTCGGAAGCGGACTTCACCTGCTTGGCGTACTTGGCCAGGACGCCCCGCTTCTCCTTGCAAGGCGCCGCCCGCCAGCCTCGGAGCCGGTCGGCGATCTCCGCGTCCGGCAGATCGAGGACAAGCTCGTTCTTCACCGCGTCGATCCGGATCCGGTCACCGTTCCGCACGATGGCGAGCGGACCGCCGACCGCGGCTTCGGGCGAGACGTGGCCGACGACGAAGCCGTGGCTGCCGCCGGAGAAGCGACCATCGGTGATGAGGGCGACGGTCTTGCCCATGCCTTTGCCCATGACGGCGCTGGTCGGTCCGAGCATCTCGCGCATGCCGGGACCGCCCTTGGGGCCTTCGTTGCGGATGACGATCACATGGCCGTCCTTGACCTCGCCGTCGAGGATGCCGCGGAGCGAGGCCTCCTCGGACTCGTAGACGATGGCCTGGCCCGTGAAGGAGCTGCCTTCCTTGCCCGTGATCTTGGCGAGCGCGCCGTCCGGGGCGAGGTTGCCGCGGAGGACGCGGAGGTGGCTGTCGGCCTTGATGGGATTGCTCAGCGGGCGCACCACGTCCTGGTCGGCCGAGTAGGGGCCGACGTGCGCGAGGTTCTCCGCGACGGTCTGGCCGGTGACGGTGAGGCAGTCGCCATGCAGCAGACCCGCGTCCAGCAGCATCTTGAGCAGCGGCTGCAGGCCGCCGATGCGCACGAAGTGCGCCATGTTATATTTGCCGCTCGGCTTCAGGTCCGCCAGCACGGGGACTTTCCGGCCGACGCGCTCGAAGTCCTCGAGGGTGATCCTGATCCCCGCGGAATGGCCGATCGCGATGAGGTGCAGGACGGCGTTCGTCGAACCGCCGAGGGCGATCACCGTGACGATCGCGTTCTCGATCGATTTCTTGGTGATGATGTCCGACGGCCGGATGTTCTTCTCGAGCAGCGCGAGCACGGCCTGGCCGGCGCGTTCGCAGTCCACCAGCTTGTCCTTGGAGTTCGCCAGCTGGGCGGAGCTGTCGGGCAGGCTCAGGCCCATCGCCTCGATGGCCGAGGCCATGGTGTTGGCCGTGTACATCCCGCCGCACGAGCCTTCGCCGGGGATGGAGCACTTCTCGATCTCCCGCAGTTCGGCGTCATCGATCTGCTTGGCGGCATGCTGGCCGACGGCCTCGAAGACCGTGACGATGTCGGCGGCCTTGCCTTTGTGCAGGCCGGGGACGATGGTGCCGCCGTAGACGAAGACGGAAGGACGGTTGAGGCGGGCCATCGCCATCACGCAGCCGGGCATGTTCTTGTCGCAGCCCCCGATCGTGACCAGGCCGTCGAAGCCCTCGGCCCCGGTCACCGCCTCGATGGAGTCGGCGATGATCTCGCGGGAGACCAGCGAGTAACGCATGCCGGGGGTGCCCATCGAGATGCCGTCGGAAACCGTGATCGTGCCGAAAATGACCGCTTTCCCACCGGCGGCGTCGGCGCCCTTGGCGGCTTCGTTGGCCAGGCGGTCGATGTGCATGTTGCAGGGGGTCACCATCGACCAAGTCGAGGCCACGCCCACCACGGGTTTGCGGAAGTCCGCGTCGGTGAAGCCGACCGCCCGGAGCATGGCCCGGCTGGGGGCGCGGTCGGGTCCGTCGACGACGGTGGACGAGTGTTGGCGGGTGCGGTCAGGGGTGCTCATGCGGGTGTGAAAAGTCTGCGGTTGTCAGGGAGGAAGCCCCCTCTAATAAGAGGGCAGGGTGCGGACACTGAGCCGCCCCCCTCCGGCCGACAATCCCCTTTTAAGTCCCTTCCTCCCGTGGAATTCAACCTTAAGAAAATCATCAAGGCGCTCCTCTTCTCGACCTCCGAAGCGGTGTCCATCAAGGACATCCAGAAGGTGGTCCAGCGCTACCATGCCCAGGCCGCCTCCGCGCAGCAGGAGGAGCGTCCCGAAGGCGCCCCCGCCGACGTCGCCCCGGCCCCCGTCGCCCCGGTCCAGGAGGTGATCCAGGACATCATCGACCAGGTCCCCACGCTGCTCACCGCCACGCAGATCCGCGAGGCGGTCGACGCGCTCGAGGGCGAGATGCGCGAGGCCAATGACGCCTGCCGCATCCTGCAGGGGCCCGAAGGTTTCCGGCTCGTCATCTCGCCGGCCTACGCCGATTGGGTGCGCCTGCTCCGCGGCGAGCCTCGTCCGCAGCGCCTCAGCCCGGCGGCGCTCGAGACCCTTTCGATCATCGCCTACCGCCAGCCCGTCACGCGCTCCGAGATGGAGGCCATCCGCGGCGTGTCGGTCGACAGCGCCCTCACGCGTCTGCTCGAGCTCGAGCTCGTCGCCGTCACCGGCCGCGCCGACCTGCCCGGCCGGCCGATCCAATACGGCACCACCGACAAGTTCCTCGATTTCACGGGCCTGCGCTCGCTCGGTGAACTGCCTGCTTCCGACGTCCTCTCCCCGGCCCAGATCTCCGAGTGGATCGCCCGCGCCACGACCCCGGTCAGCGTCGGCGACGCCGAGGTCGGCCTGCCGCTCGAGGACCAGTCCGCCGCCGCGGTCGCCACCGAGGAGCCGCCGCCCGCCCCCGACCAGCCCGCCGCCGAATGAGCCTCGACCAGCATCGCCGGGAGGTCGACCGCATCGACCGCGAGATCCTCAGGCTGCTCGCCGAGCGCCTGCAGGTCGCCCGCGCCATCGGGGAGGCCAAGCTCAAGGCCGGCGCCCCGGTCTACGCCCCGCAACGCGAGGAGCAGGTCCTGCGTTCCTTGACCGACGCCGCCCCCGGCCTGCCCGCCTCCGGCGTGCGCGCGATCTTCCGCGAGGTCATCTCCTTGTCGATCGGCGCGCAGATGGCCAAGCCGGTCGCCTACCTCGGGCCGGAGGGCTCCTTCACGCAGCAGGCGCAGCTGCGCGCCTTCGGCCTCAGCGTCCCCGCCTTGCCCCTGCGCTCCATCGGCGACGTGTTCGCCGCCGTCGAGTCCGGGGAGGCCTCCTACGGCGTCGTGCCGGTCGAGAACTCCACCGAAGGCGTCGTGAGCCATTCCCTCGACCTGCTCGCCGAGTCCGACCTCAAGGTCGTCGCCCAGGTGACCCTCTCCGTCGAGCAATGCCTCGTCGGCGTCGGCCCGCTCGACCAGGTCAAGAAGGTGCTGTCCAAGGATATCGCCCTCGCGCAATGCCGCGGCTGGCTGTCGCGCCACGTCCCGCACGCCGCGCTCGTCGAGACCGACAGCACCGCGGCGGCCGTCGAGATCGTCGCCAAGGAGCCGGCCGGGCAGGCCGCCATCGCTTCCGCGTCCGCCGCGGAGTCCCGCGGGGTCGCGATCCTCGCCCGCGGTATCCAGGACCGCCGCGACAACGCCACGCGTTTCTTCGTCATCGGCGCCGGCGCGAACGCGCCGGGCGCCAAGGAGGAGGTCACCAGCGTGGTGCTGGCCCTCAAGCACGAGCCCGGCTCCCTGCAGGGTGCGCTGAGCGCCTTTTCGGCCCGCGGCATCAACCTGATCCGCATCGAGTCCCGCCCGAGCCGCCGCCGCGCCTGGGAATACCAGTTCTTCATCGACTTCCCGGGCCATTGGGAGACGCCGGAGGTCCAGGCGGCCGTGGCCGAACTGAAGCAACGCTGCGAGGTCGTCAAATGGCTGGGCAGCTACCCGCAGACCGTCGGATGAGCCGCCGCGCCCTCGGCGCCCTGCTGCTCGCGACGTTGGTCGTCGCGACGGCCTACGGTGCGTGGGCCTGGTGGCGGGCTTGGTCCGCGCCGCGGGTGGGCGTCGTCCTTCGCCCGACTTATTCCGTCGAAGGCATCTCCCCCGGCACGCCGGTGCGCGTCAACGGCGTGGTCGTCGGTCAGGTCGAATCCCTCGGCCTGCGTCCCGACGCCGAAGGCCGGCTGCGTCCCGAGGTCCGTCTGACCATCGACCCTTCCGATCTCGAGGACCGCGGCTTCGCCGACCGGCTACGCCGCGACCGGCTCAGCGAAGAGGTGGCCCGCGGGTTGCGCGGGCGCCTCATCACCGTCAGTCCGGCCTCCGGCCTCCTGCAGGTCGAGCTGCTCTGGGATGAACCCGGGCCGCCGCCCGCGGGCCTCGCCGCCGACGAGATCCCGGCCGCCGGCGGCTCCAAGCAGCGCGCGCTGGAGCGCGTCGCCCGCGAACTCGGCCGGATCGCCGGTCGCGACCTCGCCCAGGTGGCGGCCGAACTCGAGGCCGACCTCGACGCTTACCTGCCGAAGTCCGACCCGGCCCGGGCCGCCCGGCTCTCCGCCGATTGGGTCGCGCGTAGCGCGGCCCTCGCGGAGGCGACCGACGACGCCCACCTCGGCGCGCAGGCTACCCGGTTGATCGCCGCGGTCGCGCGGCTTCGCGAAGGCGCGGCGCAGGCGGAGGCCGCCGTCGATGCGGAGACGCTGGCCCGCCTGCAGGTGTCGCTGGCCGACGCCCGCGAGGCGGTGCGCGCGTTCGGCGCGTCCTTGGAGGGTTCGGGCCGCTCCTTGGAGTCGGCGCAGGCGGAGGCCGCGACCGTGCTGCGGGATCTTTCCGAGGGGGCCCGTGCCTGGACACGCAAGGCCCGGGGCCTGACGACCGAGCCCCTGCCGCCGGCGCGGTAAAGAGGCTTGCGAGGGTCCCTGCGAACGGGGATAGGTGAGGTCCTTTACCCGCCATGGCCGACCCGACCGACAAGATGGAGTCCATCATCAACCTGTGCAAACGGCGCGGGTTCGTCTTCCCGTCCTCCGACATCTACGGCGGCTTCAACGGCTTCTTCGACTACGGCCCCCTCGGCGTCGAGCTGAAGAACAACATCAAGCAGGCCTGGTGGCAGGACTTCGTCCACCGCCGCGACGATATCGTCGGCCTGGACTCCTCCATCATCCACCACCCGACCACCTGGAAGGCCTCGGGGCACATCGACAATTTCACGGACCCCCTCGTCGACTGCAAGGAGTCCAAGATGCGCTACCGCGCCGACCAGCTCTTCTTCGCCCCCGTCCGCGTGGCCGGCGAGACGATCGGCTACGTGTCCGTGCTCGAGGACGAGACCATGCAGGCCAAGGCCGAGGAGCTCGCCAACGAGCTCAAGCGCAAGCTCGCCAAGCAGGGCGCCCTCGAGCCGCTCGTCCTCAAGGACTACACCGAGGCGAAGCCCGAGGAGCACGCCCTCATCCCGTCGCCCGCCACCGGCAAGCCCGGCTCGCTCACGCCGCCCCGCTCGTTCAACATGATGTTCCAGACGTACGTCGGGGCCATGCAGGACGCCTCGGCGACCGCCTACCTCCGCCCCGAGACCGCGCAGGGCATCTTCATCAACTTCAAGAACGTCGTGGACACCGGTCGCGTGAAGCTGCCCTTCGGCATCGCCCAGGTCGGCAAGGCCTTCCGTAACGAGATCAACCCGCGTAACTTCATCTTCCGCTCCCGCGAGTTCGAGCAGATGGAAATCGAGTATTTCATCGCGCCGTCGGCCGACTGGGCCGTCGCGCACAAGGATTGGATCGAGGGCTGCCTGGCCTGGTTCGAGTCGATCGGCATCCCGCGCGCCAAGCTCTCCCTGTACCCGCACCCGACCGAGAAGCTGGCCCACTATTCGAAGGGCACGACGGACATCATGTTCGAGTTCCCCTTCGGTGTCCAGGAACTGCAGGGCGTCGCCGCCCGCGGCGACTTCGACCTCACGCAGCACAGCGAGGTCTCCGGCACCAAGCTCGACTGGTTCGACGAGGCCGCCAAGGCCCGCTTCATCCCGCACGTCATCGAGCCGTCCGTCGGCGTCGACCGCGTGTTCCTCGCCCTGCTCACGACCGCTTACCATGAGGACGAGGTCGAGGGTGAGAAGCGCGTCGTGCTCCGTCTGCCGGCCCGCGTGGCCCCGTTCAAGGCCGCGGTCTTCCCGCTGCTGAAGAACAAGCCCGCCCTCGTGGAGCGCGCCGAAGCCCTCTACCGTCGCCTCAAGAAGCGCTTCAACGTCTTCTACGACGAGTCCGGCAACATCGGCCGCCGCTACCGTCGGCAGGATGAGATCGGCACCCCCTTCGGCATCACCATCGACTTCGACACGGTCGAGAAGGATGCCGGCGTCACGGTGCGCAATCGCGACACCCTCGAGCAGGTCCGGATGACCGAGGACGAGGTGGTCCGCTTCCTCGACGAGCAGGTCAACGGGCGCTGACCGGCGCCGCCGCGAGCTCCTTGGCCAGCGCCGCCAGCTTCCGCCGGCCCGTGAGGGAGGCGGCGATGGCGAGGTTGGCCAGGCCTTGCGGCAGGTGCGCGAGGAAGTCCGGGCGACCCTGCTTGCGGCCGAGGAAGCCGTAGGCGCCGCAGGCCTGCAGGAGGCGCTGCGTCGCGGCGACGTGGAAGAGGTGCGTGAACTCGTCGGCGGAGCCCTTCCATTCGGAGACCTCGCGGGCGTGGTCCTCGATCTCGATGCGCCACAGGTCCATGTCGGGGCGTTTCAGGTAGGGGTCGAAGGCCAGCGAGGCGAAGTCGTAGAAGGCGCAGCCTTGGCGCAGGCCCTGGAAGTCGATCAGCCAGGCCTCGTCGTCGCGCACGAGGATGTTCTGGCTCTGGAAATCGCGGTGGATGGTCACGACCGGGCGGCCGGCCAGCTCCTTGGCGAGCGTCTCCATCTCGTTGATCGCGCCGCGGTCGAAGCGGCGGCCTTCGATCACGTTCTCACGGAAGTAGTCGCGTTCCCACTGGTAGAGCTTGGGACCGAAAGCCTCCATCAGCGGCAGGCCTTCCGTCGCGGCCGGGCCTTCGCGGTGCAGGCGCGCGACCTGCTCGAGGGCGGAGGCGAAGGCGGGCCAGGGGAAGGCGGGTTGCTGGGCCAGCGACCAGAGGTCGGTGGAGCCGAGGTCCTCGAGCAGCAGGACGCCCTGCGGGTCATCCTCGCCGAGGACGAGCGGCACGTTCAGCTCGGCCTTGTCGCGCAAGGCGCGGGCCAGCGGACCGTACAGGCGGTTCTCGGGGCGGCTGTCGTCGTAGACGCAGAGCACGGCCGTGTGGCCGGAGAGGTTGGCCACGCGCTGGAAGCGCCGGCCCGAGCCGCCCTTGAGCACCGCCTCGTCCGCGACGGGGAGGTAGCCGACGAGCCCGGCGGCCTCCTCGACGGAGAGCCGGCCGCGGATCGGCCGCGCGAGCTCGGCGCGCAGCTTCTCGAATTCCTCGAGCGTGCCGAGGTCGTGCCAGAGCTTGGAGCCGTCCAGGTAGCCTTGGACGCTGCCCAGGCGTTCGCCGACCCGGCGCAGGAAATGCTCGACCAAGGACTCGATCTCCTTCGGGACACCGAGCGCGAAGGCGCGGGTGACGACGCAGATGCCGGTGTACTGGTAGGCCGGGTCGGTCGCGCCCCGGCGGTCGCGCAGGTCGGTGACGTCGCCCTCGTCGGTGATGCGGACGTTCTTCACCGGGCCTTGCTCGCGGACGACCAAGGTGGCCTCGGCGCCGTTCGAGCGGTGGTGTTCGACCGCGGCGGCGAGGTCGACGCCGGAGAGGATGTCGCCGTTCCAGACGATGAGGTCGCGGTCCTCGTCGGTGAGCAGCTCGGCCACGTTGGCCAGGCCGCCGCCGGTGTCCAGGAGGACGGGCTCGTGCACGAGGCGCACCTCGGCGTCGAGGAACTTGCCCGCGGGGAAGGCCTGGGTCCAGGCCTCGGGGCAATGGTGCGTGTTGATCAGGAACCGGCGGGTGCCGGCCTGGTGCAGGGCGCGCATCGCGCGGAACACGAGCGGCTCGTCGCCCAGGCGCAGCAGCGGCTTCGGGCAGTGCTCGGTCAGCGGGCGCAGGCGGGTGCCGAGGCCGGCTCCCAGGATGAAGGCGGTGCGGGGAAAGTCAGTCATGGGAAGGGGAGGCGCAGGCGGGGCAGACCCCGTAGATCTCGAGCACGTGCGTGAGGTCGCCATAGCCTTTGGCGCGGGCCGCGGCCTCGACCGCGCCGGTGTCGCAGCCGGGCAGGCGGTCGATCCGGCCGCAGCGGCGGCAGATCACGTGGTGGTGATGATGCCCGGCGGCGGGCAGGGCGTAGAGGGAACGACCGCGTTCGAGGGGGTGTCGTTGGACGATGCCCGCCTCCTCGAGGGCCCCGAGGCTGCGGTAGACGGTCACGAGGTCGAGCGTGCCGTCGCCGGCCCGGGTGTGGATCTCCTCGGCGCTCAGGGGGCCGCGGGCTTCGTCCAGCACGCGCAGCAGGGCCTGGCGGGGGGCGGTGACGCGCAGGGCCTTGTCCTTCATGCGGCGCAGGGCGACGTCCACGCGGCCGGGGCCACCTTGGCCGCAGCAGCCCTCGTCGTGGCGGTGTCCATGAGGCATGGGCCTAGGTTTGGCCGCCTTGATGACGTGGCAACACCGAATGGCCACTTGCCTCCGCCCCGTTGCTCCTTTCGATGGTCGGGTCCATGTCCGCCGTCCCGGTCCAGCCCGCCGCCGCCCCGACCGAGCTCTGCCCGGTCGCTTTCCGGGATTTCCACTCGCCCGAGCCTTTCCCGCTGGAACTGGGCGGGGTCCTGCCCGAACTGACCTTGCGCTACGAGACGTACGGCACCCTGTTGCCGGACAAGTCCAACGCGATCCTCGTGCCGCACGCGCTCAGCGGCGACCACCATGTGGCGGGCCGCTACCGGCCGGATGACGTCAAGCCGGGCTGGTGGGATGTGTTCGTCGGGCCCGGCAAGGCCATCGACACGGACCGCTTCTTTGTCATCGGCGTGAACTGCATCGGCGGTTGCAAGGGTTCCACCGGTCCCCTGTCCATCGACCCGCGGACCGGCCGCCGCTTCGGGGGCTTCTTCCCCGAGATCACGCTGGGGGACATCGTCCGCGCCCAGCGCATGGTTGTCCGCCACCTCGGCATCGCCAAGCTCCACGCGGTCGTCGGCGGCTCCATGGGAGGGATGCAGGCCTTGCTCTGGTGCGCGGACTACCCGCGCGAGGTCGGCCGCATCGCCGTCCTGGCCGCCGGTCTCAGCCAGTCGCCCATGGCCATCGCGCTCAACGCCGTCTCCCGCGCGTGCGTCGAGAAGGACCCTTATTTCCGCGGGGGCCACTACGAGCCCGGCGAAGGCCCCGACACGGGCCTCGCGGTCGGCCGCATGCTCGCGCACATCAGCTACCTTTCCTCGGCCGCCTTCGACCAGAAGTTCGGCCGCGCCAAGGTCCCCGGCGCCAAGCCCGGCGATCCCGTCCACTGGCAGGTCGAGAGCTACCTGGACCACCAGGGCGAGGCCTTCGTCAAGCGCTTCGACGCCAACAGCTGGCTGCGGATCACGCGCGCCGTCGACCGGTTCGACATGACGGCCCGCGCCGCCGCCGGCACGCTCTTCCAAGGCGACGGCCCGGATGTCCTCGCCATCGGTTTCTCCAGCGACTGGCTCTACCCGACGAGCGAGCTGCGCATGCTCCTCGCCGCGGCCACCGCGGTCGGCGTCAACGCGGCCTACCACGAGGTCATCACCGACGCCGGGCACGACGGCTTCCTGCTGCCGGACACCGGCCTGAGCGTGCGCCTGCACGCCTTCCTGGGCTGATCAGAGCAGCGGCTCGACGATCCGGGACAGCCGTTCGCCGAGCCGGCCCTGCCAGGTCCGGCTGCGACGGTAGAGGTCCTCGGAGTAACGCGCGCACTCGGGCTCGAGCCCGGCGACGTAGTCCTCGATCGCGCGCACGGTCGCGGGCTCCCGCAGGACCGCGCCGACCTCGTAGTTGAGGAAGAGCGAGCGCAGGTCGAGGTTGGCCGAGCCGATGACGGCGGTGGCGCCGTCCACCACGACGAGCTTGGCGTGCAGCACGTCCGGCTTGAAGAAGAGGATCTCGGCGCCGGCCTCGTGCAGCGTGCGCAGGTACCAGCGGCGCGCGAAGTCCAGCAGCCGGTGGTCGGAGCGGCGCGGGATCACGAGCCGGACCCGGCGGCCGCGCCGGGCGGCCGCGCCGAGCAGCGCGAAGAGGCGGCGGTCGGGGACGAAGTAGGGCGTGACGATGGTGATCGAGGTCGCCGCGGTCTCGAAGAGCCGGGCGTAGGCTTCCCAGAGGGGGTCGCCCTCCGCGTCCGGGCCGGTCGCGATGACCTCCACGCTCGCCGGCCCGGCGGCCAGCTGCCGTTCCCGCAGCTGGTCGGCGTAGCGCCGCGGGGGTTCGTCGGTGGCCTGGCACCAGTCGGCGATGAAGATGCGTTCGAGCGCCCCGGCGACCGGTCCTTCCAGCCGGAACGAGCAGTCGCGGAAGCGGCGGTTCGAGGGGCGCCGCCCCATGTAGCCCAGCCCGAGGTTCTGCCCGCCGATGATCGCCACCCGGCCGTCGAACACGGCGAGCTTGCGGTGGTTGCGCCAGTTCGCGGAGCCCTTGCCCTGGAGGGGCAGGGCGGGTTGAAGCGCGCGACGCGCCCGCCGGCCCGGAGCAGCGGGCGGCAGAGCACGAGCGGCATGCCCCAGCTGCCGACCGCGTCGACCAGCAGGCGCACCTCCAGGCCTTCGCGGGCCCGGCGGGCGAGGAGGCTGACGATCTCGCGGCCGACTTCGTCCGGACTCAGGATGTACGTCGCGATGTGGATCCGGCGGCGCGCGGTCAGGATCTCTTCGCGCAGGGTCTCGAGGGTGTCGCGCCCGTGCCGGTCGCCCAGCAGGCGCACGGCGTTGCCGCGGCTTTCGGCCGGTTCGGCCAGGCTCCACGCCACCCGGTTGACCTCCCGCTTGGCCTCGGCCAGGGCGGCGTGCTTGCGGCCGCCGAACAGGAACAGGGCCAGCGCCGCGCCCTTGGGTACGAACCACGCCAGCGGGCCCCACAGCAGGAGGTAGAGCGGCGAGATGCGGGCCGAGCCGACGCGGAAGAGCACGTAGAGGCCGCAGACGACGTCGACGGCCAGGACCGCCTTGGCCGGGAGCCAGCCGGCCGACTCGCCGACGAGCACGGCCGCGGTGGCGCCGAGCGCGAGGCCCGCGCGCAGCGCCAGGCGACCGTATCCGCGGAAGGCTGACATGCCTGCACGCTAGCCGCTCCCCGGCCCATGGGCACAAAAAAAGACCCCGGTCGCCCGGGGTCTGCGGTCCGCTGGCAGGAGGGCTTAGTTGCCCGCCTTGTCCAGGAGGTCGCCGAGGCTGTTGAAGTCGCCGCTGCCCGAGGAGGACGAGGACGAACCGCCGGCCGAGGGCGCCGGGGCGCCGCCGGTGGACGGGCCCTTGATGCGCTCGTAGCTGGAGATCTCGGCCGCCAGGCGTTCGGCGTCGTAGCTCGCGGCCTTGATCGAGAGGCCGATGCGACGGTCCTCCTTGTCGATCTTGATGACGCGGGCGGTGACGTCCTGACCGACCTTGACGACGTCCTTGACGTTCTCGACGCGCTGTTCGGCGAGCTGGGAGACGTGCACGAGGCCGTCGATCTCGTCGGAGAGCTCGATGAAGGCGCCGAAGTTCGCGATCTTGGAGACCTTGCCGTTGACGAGGTCGCCGATGCGGAACTTGCGGTCGATCTCGCTCCACGGGTCGGTCTGGGTCTGCTTGACGCCCAGGGAGATGCGCTGCTGGTCGACGTCGACGTCGAGCACGATGGCTTCCACGTCGTCGCCCTTCTTCATGACCTCGGCCGGGTTGTTGATGCGGCGCGTCCAGCTCATGTCGGACACGTGCACCATGCCGTCGATGCCGTCCTCGAGCTCGACGAAGGCGCCGTAGTTCGTGAGGTTGCGGACCTTGCCGCGGACGCGGGCGCCGACCGGGTAGTTGTGGCGGACCTTCTCCCACGGATTGGTCTCGAGCTGGCGGATGCCGAGGGAGATCTTCTGCTCCTCCTTGTTGACGTTGAGGATGACGGCGTCGACTTCCTGGCCGACCTTGAGGATGTCGGACGGCTTCTGGACGCGCTTGGTCCAGGAGAGCTCGGAGACGTGGACGAGGCCTTCGACGCCGCCCTCGATCTCGATGAACGCGCCGTAGGCGACGAGGTTGACGACCTTGCCATGGACCTTCTGGCCCACGGGGTAGCGCTTCTCGATGCCTTCCCACGGGTTGGACTGGGTCTGCTTGAGGCCGAGGGAGACGCGTTCGCGCTCACGGTCGACTTCGACGACCATGACGGTGATCTCCTCGCCGACCTTGACGACCTCGCTCGGGTGGCCGATGCGGCCCCAGGACATGTCGGTGACGTGCAGCAGGCCGTCGAGACCGTCGAGGTCCACGAACGCGCCGTAGTCGGTGATGTTCTTGACGACGCCGCGGCGGATGACGCCCGGCTTGACCTCCTCGAGGAGCTTGCGACGGCTCTCGCCGCGCTGTTCCTCGATGAGCTCGCGACGCGAGACGACGAGGTTCTTCTTCTCCTTGTTGATCTTGATGATCTTGAAGTCGAAGGTCTGGCCGACGAAGCCCTCGAGGTCCTTCGGGGGGTTGACGTCGATCTGCGAGGACGGCATGAAGGCGTCGACGCCGACGGAGACGATCAGGCCGCCCTTGACGACGGACTTGACGCGACCCTGGACGATGGAGCCTTCCTGGCAGTTGGCCTCGATGCTCTCCCACTTGCGGATCTGCTGGGCGCGGTCGAAGGAGACGGTCGGGGTGCCGTCCTTGTTCTCAAGCTTCTCGAGGTAGACCTCGAGCTGCATGCCGACCTGGACTTCGGCCATGTCGGGAAATTCGGCCTGGGGGATGAAGCCCTCGGACTTGCCGTTGATGTCGACGACGACGAACTTGTCGTCGCGGATCTCGGTGACGGTCGCCGGGATGACGGTGTGGGCCTTGAGCGCGCCGAAATTGGACTCGGCGAGCAGTTTTTCCATGATGCTCATTGTGTTTTTGACTGTGGGTCCTGGGCGTCGCGAAGGACGTTTCCAGGGTTTTGGTTGTTGGTTGGTTTTCCCCCGGAGATTCCATCGGCAGGCGCCGCTGGGCCGGAGAGAGGTCGAAAACAAACGACCGAAGGGGGGCTGGCAAGCCGAGACTACTTGCCGGGGACTTTTTCCGTCGCTGGCCGGGCCGGGGTCGCCCAGACCGGCCGCTTTTCCAGCTCAGCACGTAGTTTTTGGGCTGTTTTGGCCCCGAAGCGGGCTTCCACGAAGCGGACGGCCTCCGCGATCAGCCCGCCCTCCTCGGTGGACAGGTCCAGCGGGTCCTTCCAAGGGCGGGTTATCCCGGCCGCTTGCTCGGCTTGGGCGCAGGCCAGCCGCAGGGCGAGTCGGCCCGACCGGTCGGCGGCCGCCTGCAGTTTCCGGAGGTCCTCGGTCCCCAGAGGGTGAGGGAGCAGGTTGAAATGACGGAGGAGGGCGTAGTCACCGAGCGCCTCCTTGTCCGAAGCGGCACGGACCTGGTCTTCCAGCTTCACCGCGAAGGGTTGGTAGAAAGGGTCCCCCAGGACGATGCCCTGCCAGCTCACCGAAGGGGTCGCGAACCAGGCCGCCTCGCCCGCGCTCATCCCTTCCCGCAGTCCCTTGAGCAGGAGCTGGGGCCGGACCGTCAGCGTGAGGTAGGGCTCGTAGACGTTGCCGAAGGTCAGGCCGGCGCCTTGTTCGATGAGCCAAGGGGCCCAGTTCGTCGCGGGGTTGTGCAACGAGGCCGCGGAGAAACTATGCAGGTGCAAGGCGACCGCTCCCGGCGCCAGCCGCGTCGGCTTCTGCCCGAATTTACCGGCGGGCTTCTGGCTGTACCAGCCGAGGTAGAAGGCCGGCGCATCGCCGCGCGCGGTCGGCGGGAACTGTTCCTTGGTCTCCTCGACGTCCGGCGGGAAGCCCAGCTCGCGCAAAGGAGCGAGGCACGCCCGGAACCAGTCATCGCCTTCCTGGTAAGGTCCGCCGAGATCCACGTAAGCGCGGCCGCGCAGGCCCCGCGCCTCCGCCGCCCAGGCGCCGCGCAGGGCCGCGAGCACGGCCTCCGGCGAAGCCCCGTCGAGGCGGGCGGTGCGGATCACGCCGTCGCCTTCGGCGTCGGCGCGCCCGAACCAGGGATTCGGTCGCGCCCCCTCGGGTTCGAGGTTCGGCAAAGCGAGCAGGGCCAGCTCGCTGTCGAGGCTCGCGTGGTCGCCCTTCACCGGGTTGGCCGGGTTCAGTCCCTTGATGCCGGACGGCGCCACCTTGAGCGGGACGCCGTGGACCAGCACGAGCCAGCGCAGGCGCGCGTCGCCGGTCGGGATGAAGCCGGCTCGTCCGCGCGCGTCGGCCGACTCCTCCAGTTTGCCCTCGAGGAGACCGGCCGCCAGCAGGCGCGAACGCAGCGGCCCGAGCACGCGCGTGGCGTAGTCCTTCCACTCCAGCGTCTCGGTCCGGCCGAGCGGCAGGGCGATCAGGTTCGCCGCGGGGATCCCGCGATGGGTCATGAACTCGCGGGCGATCGCCAGGCCGGCGGGTTGGTCCGTGTTCGCGAGCACGGCGGTGCGCGCGGGGTCCGGGCGGGCCGCGGCCAGCGTCGTCCAGCACGCCAGGAACAGGGCGAGTCTTCCCATGCTCCGAGGCTAGCGTCGGCGGCTCCGGGCGGAAGCGCTAAATCGCCCGGTCACTTCGCCCGCAGCAGGCGGGCGTAGTCCGCGATGCCGTCGGCGATCGCCTGGGCCAGCTTCTGGCGATAGGCGGCGTTCGCGATCTGCGCGCCTTCGACGCGGCTCGAGACGAAGCCGCCCTCGATGAGGATGCCCGGGCACGTCAGCGTGCGCAGCACGGCGAAGCGGGCCCGCCGGATCCCGCGGTCCTCGGCGCCCGTCTGGGCGAGGAGCTGTCGCTGCACGTTGAAGGCCAGCTGCAGGTTGAAGAGGTCGAAACGGTTGCCGGGTTCCGCCGTCAGGTCGGCCCGGCCCGCCGCCTTGTTCGTGGAATGCTGCCCGGTCGGGGTGAGGCAGTAGGTCTCGATCCCCGCGCTCGTGGTGTCGCCCGCGGCGCCGCCGTTGTAGTGCAGGCTCACGAAGAGGTCGGCCTTGGCCTTCGTCGCCATCGGCGCGCGGTCGTCGAGGTCGATCGCCACGTCCTTGTCGCGTGTCAGCAGCACCTCGAAGCCGCGTTTCTCGAGCAGCAGCTTGAGCCGCACCGCGGTGTCGAGCGTCGCGGCCTTCTCGGTGTAGTTCAGCGTGGCGTGGACCTTGCCCGGGTCCTTGCCGCCATGCCCGGGGTCGAGCAGGATGCGCTGGGACCCGGGGCGGGCGGCGGGGAGGCGCCAGGCCAGCGGCACGATCACCTTGTCGTAGTCGATGCGCGTCACCGTGAGCTTGCCGCGCAACTGGCCGATCGGGTCGTCGAGGTAGACCTTCACGCCTTCGACCAGCAGGTAGTCCTTGTTGGCCTCGGCGACGAAGGTCGGCAGCCCCTTGGCGGCGTGGCGCTCGGCCGCGGGCGGGTCGCCGGCGACGCGGGCCGCCGGGGCGAGCCCCAGTTGCCGCAGGGAGTCGCCGAGGAAGATGTCGGGCGTCGCGGCGGCTCCGAGGTCGGCCGCGGCGACGAGCAGGCAGGAGGCGAGCGCGACCAGTCGGCCCACGGCTTATTCCGCGTCGTTCTCGCCGTTGTCGAGCGCCGAGTCGTCCTCGCCGTCGTCCTCGCCGGGGGCGGCGTTATGCACGAGCTTGCGCTTGTTCTGCTGGACCGGCGTCAGGCCGACCACGATGGCGCGGCCGGTGCGCTTGGGCTCGTTGTCGCGCGTGCAGATATGGAGCAGGGCCTCGATCGCGCGGGTGATGGTCTCGACGCCGATCTCCGGGTGCTCGAGCTCGCGGTAGCGGTACTGCAGGAGCAGCTTCACCTTGTGGCCGTGGTAGAGGAAGTTCTCGGCGCGGCGCACCTTGATGAAGAGGTCGTGCGAGTCGATGCGCGGGCGGAGCTTGATCTCCTTCACCTTGCTCGCGGTCTTCTGGTGCTTGTGCTTCTTGGCTTCCTCGTAGAGGTACTTGCCGTACTCCATGAGCTTGCACACCGGCGGCACCGCCGTCGCGGCGATCTCGATGAGGTCGACGCCTTCGTCGCGGGCGAGCTCGAGGGCGCGGGAGGTCGGCATGACGCCGAGCATCTCGCCCTTGGAATTGATCACGCGGATCTCCGTCGCGCGGATGTTCATGTTGCGCTTCGGCCCCTTGTCCTCCTTGCGGAAATCCCTGCGTTGCTGGTTGGACGAACTCGACGGTTTGGGTCGGTTATTGGGGCGATAGGGCGTAGCCATTAGGTATCTTGCGATCGGGTCTCGGGGATAAACTCCGCGTTAAGCGGCCTTGGTTCAAGCACCGATTGCACCCACCGCCGCCCGCGCCGCGCCTCACTTCAACGCCGCGATCGTCGCCAACAGCTGCTGACCATGCGTCGCCGCCTCGACCTTCGGCACCAGGCCGATCAGTTTCCCGTCGGCGCCGAAAACGTAAGCCGCCCGGGCCGGCCCGAGGTACTTCTTGCCGTACATCGACTTCTCGACGATGCCGTCGACCGCTTGGGCGAACTGGTCGTCCGGGTCGGACACCAGGGCGAACTTGAAGCCATGCTTGGCGGCGTACTTCAGGTGGGAGGCGCAGGTGTCCCGGGAGAGGGCGATAATCTTAAACCCTTGCTTACCAAGGACTTTCTCGCTTTTACCGAGTTCCGCCGCCTGCTTGTCGCAGGCCGAGGTGTTGTTGCGCATGTAGACGGAGACGATGGTCGGGCCATCGATCAGGTCGGAAAAGGGGAGGTTTTGGACCTTGCCGTCGACCAAGGCGTCGACCTTGAAGCTGAGTTTCGGCTTTTTTCCTAGGGAAATCATGGTTTTTAAAGGGGTGAGCGGTGCCTAAGGGAAGGGGCGGGGGCACGATGTCAAACCAGGCCCAGCAAAAGGTCCCGGAGGAAACCCGGGGGCCCCAGCCCTTTCCCCTTTACAAGTGCATCGGCTCAGCCTTTGTTCCGACCCTTTCCCGCCATGCAAAAGACCCGCAAGTCCATCTCCAAGCGCTTCAAGGTGACCGGCACCGGCAAAGTCATGCGCCGCTCCCCCAACACCCGCCACTTGCTGAGCTCCAAGTCCCGCAAGCAGCGCCGTCGCGCCAACAAGTCCAAGCGCGTCGACTCCGGCTTCGAGAAGAAGATGCTGGCTTCGATGCCCTTCGCCTAAGCCGGCGATCCCACTTTTGGCCGAACGGGTGTTCATTAAGGCGACCCCGAGGCCACTAACCCAAACCCAAACCCAATACCAACATGCCTAGAGCAACCAATGGCCCGGCCACCAAGGCCCGCAAGAAGCGCGCGATCAAAGCCGCCAAGGGCTACTTCGGAAACAAGTCCCGTCTGTACGTCTACGCCCTCGAGGCCGTTCAGCGCGCGCAGAAGTTCGCTTATCGCGACCGCCGCAAGAACAAGTCGACGTTCCGTCAGCTGTGGATCGTGCGTCTCAACGCCGCCTGCCGTCCCCTCGGCATCTCCTACAGCCGTCTGATCGCCGGCCTCAAGAAGGCCAACATCACGATGGACCGCAAGAACCTGAGCGAACTGGCCATCCATGACGCCCCCGCCTTCGAGGCGATCGTCAAGAAGGCCCAGGCCGCGCTGGCCTAAGACGACTTCCCCGTCCGACCACGAAGCCCCGGCCCTCCGGGGCTTCTTTGTTTTCGGGTGCTTTCGCTTGCCGACTTTCCCCGCCAACGCACAAATCAACCTATGCAGCAGCAGCTCGCCCAACTCGTCGCCGCCGCCACCCAGGAAGCCTCCGCCGTCGCCACCCGCGCCGAGCTCGAAGCCTTCAAGGCGCGCGTCGTCGGCCCCAACGGCTCCCTGACCCAGGTGATGAAGGGGATGGCCACCCTCTCGAAGGAAGAACGCCCGGTCGTCGGCAAGCTCATCAACGAGGCGAAGAAGTCCGTCGAGGAACTCCTCGCCGCCCTCCTGGTGAAGGTCGAGAACGCCGAGATCGCCGCCGCCCTCGGCGCGTCCGTCGACCCGACCCTGCCGAGTCCCGACGCTCCCGCCGGTTCGCTCCACCCGCTCTCCCGCACCCGCGAGCGCATCCTGGCCTCCTTCCGCAAGCTGGGCTTCGTCGTCGCCGACGGCCCCGAGGTCGAGACGGAGTGGCATTGCTTCGACGCGCTCAACACCCCGGCCGACCACCCGGCCCGCGACATGCAGGACACGCTCTACATGCCGAAGGCGTTCCGCTCCGCCGACGCCCCGCGCAAGGCTGACGAGGCCATCCTCCTCCGCACGCACACCTCCAGCGTGCAGGTCCGCACGATGCTCTCGCGGAAGCCGCCGTTCCGCATCGTCGCCCCGGGCCGCTGCTTCCGCCGCGACGCGGTCGACGCGACCCACTCCGCCAACTTCCACCAGGTCGAAGGGCTCTGGATCGACCGCCACGTGACGCTCGCCGACCTCCGCGGCGTGCTCGACTTCTTCGTGAAGGAGACCTTCGGCGCCGACGCCGAGATCCGCCTGCGCCCGTCCTTCTTCCCGTTCACGGAGCCGTCCTTCGAGATGGACCTCCGCTCGCCCAACCTGGGCCGTCTCTCCGACCGCTGGCTGGAGATCATGGGCTGCGGCCTGGTCGACCCGAAGGTCCTCGAGCTCTGCGGTCTTGATCCGAAGGAATGGTCGGGCCTCGCCTTCGGCCTCGGCCTCGAGCGCATCGCGATGCTGGTCCACGGCATCGACGACATCCGCCATTTCTACAACAACGACACGCGCTTCCTGCGCCAGTTCGCCTAAGTCATGAAAGTCTCCTTCCAAGCCCTCTCCCGTCACCTCGACCTCGCCGGCGTCACCGCCGAGCGCGTCGCGGAAGTCCTCCCGATGCTCGGCCTCGAGGTGGAGTCGGTCACGACCTTCGGCCTCGCCCCGCTGCCCCTCGTGGTGGTCGGCGAGATCAAGTCCTTCGAGAAGCACCCGAAGGCCGACCGCCTCAGCGTCTGCCAGGTCGACGCGGGCGAGGGCTCGCTCCGCCAGATCGTCTGCGGCGCCAAGAATTTCAAGGCCGGCGACCGCGTGCCGGTCGCGCTGCCGGGCACGCTGATGCCGGGTGGTTTCGAGATCAAGGTCTCGAAGCTCCGCGACGTCGACTCGGCGGGCATGATGTGCTCCTCCGAGGAACTCGGCCTCGGCAAGGGCGAGGACGGCCTCCTCATCCTGACGCCGCGCCAGCCGGCCGTCGGCACGCCGCTCAACTCCCTCTACGGCGCTCCGGACACGGTGCTCGAGATTTCCGTCACGCCGAACCGCGGCGATTGCCTCGGTATCCGCGGCGTCGCCCGCGACCTCGCCGCCGCGCTGGGCCTCACGCTCAAGCCGCTCACGGTGAAGACCGCCGCCGGCCTCGCCGCCGCTCCGTCCGCCGCCGACGCGGTGAAGTTCGTCCGCTCGTCCTCCGAGTTCTGCCCTTACTACACGCTCCGCACGCTCAAGAACGTGAAGGTCGGCCCGAGCCCCGAATGGCTCCGCCGCGACCTCGAGGCCGCCGGCCTCCGTCCGATCAACAACGTGGTCGACATCACGAACTGGGTGCTCCTCGAACTGGGCCAGCCGCTCCACGCGTTCGACGCGAACAAGGTTTCCGAAGGCATCGAAGCCCGCCCGGCCCGCGAAGGCGAAGAGATCGTCCTGCTCGACGGCAAGAAGGTGAAGCTCGAGCCCGGCGTCTGCGTCATCGCCGACGCCCGGCGTCCGCTCGTCGTCGCCGGCGTGATGGGTGGCGCCGATGCCGGCGTGACCGAGTCCACGACCGACGTCCTCCTGGAGGCCGCCTGGTTCCGCCCTGGCGAGATCCGCCGCGTCGCCCGCCGCATCGGCGTCTCCACCGATTCCTCCCACCGCTTCGCCCGTGACGTGGATCCGGCCGGCGTCGAGCTCGCCTCGCGCCTCGCCACGGACCTCCTCATCGAACTCGCCGGCGCCCAGGTGGTCGGCCCCGCGATCGCCGTCGGCCAGCCGCCGCGCGCCGACGTCACGATCGACCTCCCCGCCGGCTACGTCGCCGCGAAGCTCGGCACGCCGGTCGCCGATGCCGATGTCTCCGCCGCCTTCGCCCGCCTGGGTTTCACGGTGAAGCCCTCCGCCGCCGGCTGCTCGGTGCTGGTGCCTTCGTTCCGCTCCGACGTGACCCGTCCGATCGACCTGGTCGAGGAATTCATCCGCATCCACGGCACCGACAAGGTGCCCGCCGGCCGGCCGATCGCCCCGCTGCCGGGCGAGGAGGACGCGCTGACGTCCGTCTTCACCCGCGAAGTCTCGGCCCGCCTCGTCGGCGCCGGTTTCACGGAGTGCTGCCACTACTCGCTGCGCGACGCCGCGGAGCTCGAACGCACCCTCGGCGCCGACCAGGCCGCCCGGGTCGCGATGGACAACCCGCTCACGGCCGAACAGACGCACCTCCGCGCGTCGCTCGTCCCGGGCCTCGCCGGCGCGCTCGCCCTCAACCTCTCGGTCCACGCCGATCCCCGCGGCCTCTTCGAGGTCGGCACGGTCTTCCGCCCGCAGGCCGACGGCACGGTCCGTGAATTCCTCTCGGTCGCCTTCGCGATCGTCGCCGAACCGGTCACGCGTTCCTGGAAGTCCCGCGAGGCTTTCGACGGCCTCCGTGCCAAGCGCCTCCTGCAGGACGCCGCCGCGCTCGCCGGCGTCGCCGCCGTCCGGCTTTCGTTCGGCACCGCGACGGGCGGTCTCTGGCAGGCCGACCACGCCGCCGCCCTCGTCGACCGCGGCCGCGCCGCGGAAGGCGCCTGCGGTGTCCTCGACCTCCGCTGGACGCGCTCGCTCGGCCTGAAGAGCTCGGTCATCGCCGGCGAAGTCTGCTTCCCGCGCGCGGCCTTCGCCGAAGCCCGCAAGACCCCGCGCTTCGAAGCCTTCTCCTCCTTCCCGCCCGTCACGAAGGACGTCGCGGTCATCGTCCCGGTCGGCGTCGCCGCCGCCGAGGTCGAAAGCCGCGTCCGTCAGGGCGCGTCCAAGGCCGCCGGCAAGGAGTTCGCCCTGGAGTCGGTCAGCTGCTTCGACGTCTTCACCGGCCCGGGCCTGCCCGAAGGCCACCGCAGCCTCGCCTTCGAGCTCCGCTGGCGTCATGCGGCCCGCACCCTCACCGACGAGGAGACCAACCAGGCCCTCGGCGTCGTCATCGCCACGCTCGAGAAGGGCGCCGGCTGGACCGTCCGCCGCTGATCCCCATGGCCGAAGGTTTCGACATCGACCACCTCGCGAAGCTCGCCCGACTCAGCCTCACGGCCGAGGAGAAGGCGCTCTACTCGGCGCAGCTCGGCCAGATCCTGGGCCACTTCCAGGCGCTGGCTGACGCCGACCTGCCCGCGACCATCGACGACGCTCGCGTGGTCGACGAAGCGGCCCTGCGCTCCGATGAGCCGGGGCCGGTCCTCGGCGCCGAAGCCGTCACCCGCGTCGCCCCCGCCTCGCGTGACGGGCAGATCTCCGTCCCGCGCGTCGTGGACGACGAATCCTGAGCCATGGCCGACGCGCTCCATACCCTTTCCGCCGCCGAGCTCGGCCGCCGCCTCGCGGCCGGCACGCTCACGTCCCGTACCCTCTGCGAAGCCCTGCTCGCCCGCTACCAGGCGGTGAACGACAAGGTCGGCGCCTTCACGCACCTCGACCAGGCCGACGTGCTCGCGCAGGCCGACGCTTCCGACGCCCGCCGTCAGGCCGGGCAGGGCAGGGGCCCGCTCGAAGGGATCCCGGTCGCGATCAAGGACAATATCGCGGTGAAGGGCCAGCCGCTCACGTGCTCGAGCAAGATGCTCGCTCCGCTGGTGTCGCCTTACGACTCCCACGTCGCCGAACGTCTCCGTGCGGCCGGCGCGATCCTCTACGGTCGTCTGAACATGGACGAGTTCGCGATGGGGTCTTCCACGGAGAACTCCGCGCTCCGCAAGACGTTCAATCCTTGGGACCTCGCCCGCATCCCGGGCGGCTCTTCCGGCGGTAGCGCCGCGGCCCTCGCGGCCGGCCTGGTACCCCTTTCGCTCGGTTCCGATACCGGTGGCTCGATCCGCCAGCCCGCCTCGCATTGCGGCGTGGTCGGCCTCAAGCCCACCTACGGCCTCATCTCCCGCTTCGGTCTCGTGGCCTTCGCCTCGTCGCTCGACCAGATCGGTCCGATGGCCCGAAGCGTCGAGGACTGCGAACTGCTGCTCAACGCGCTGGCTTCGGCTGACGCTCGGGACATGACCTGCTTCGGTCCGTCCGACCGCGCGCTGACGCCGGCCGGTGACCCCAGGAAGTTCCGTATCGGCATCCCGAAGGGCTTCCTCGGCAAGGGCGTCGCCCCCGAGGTCGCCGCCGCGGTCAACGCCGCGGTCGAATTCTACCGCGCCCAAGGCTGCGCGATCTCCGAGGTCGAACTGCCCTCCGCCGACCTCGCGGTGCCGACCTATTACGTCGTCGCGACCGCCGAGGCTTCCTCGAACCTCGGCCGCTATGACGGCGTCCGCTACGGCCACCGCTCGTCCGTCGCCGGCACGCCGGTCGAGATGATGACGGCGAGCCGCTCCGAAGGCTTCGGCCCCGAGGTGAAGCGCCGTATCCTGCTCGGCACGTTCGTGCTCAGCGCCGGTTACGCCGACGCCTATTACGTCCGCGCCCTCCGCGCCCGCGCGAAGATCCGCGCCGAATACCTCGTCGCCCTCGCCGGCGTCGACGTGCTGCTCACCCCGACCGTCCCGACGCCCGCCTTCAAGGTCGGCGAGAAGGCCTCCGACCCGTTGCAGCTCTACCTCGAGGATATCTTCACGATCCCCGCCAACCTCGCCGGCCTCCCGGCGATCTCGGTGCCTTGCGGCAAGTCCGGCCACCTGCCGGTCGGTTTCCACCTCGTCGGAGCGCCGCTCTCCGAAGCCAAGCTCCTCGCCGCGGGCCGCCTCTTCGAGGCCGCCCATGGTTACGCCCACCAGCAAGCCGCCCTATGAGCAACGTACCCTCTGATTGGGAAGTCGTCATCGGCCTCGAGGTCCACGTCCAGCTGCGCACCCGCGCCAAGGTCTTCGCGTCGTCCCCGTGGGGCTTCGGCCAGGAGCCCAACGAGCAGGTCGACCCGGTCGTCCTCGGCCTCCCCGGCACGTTGCCGGTGGTGAACCGCGAGGCGGTCGAAAAATCCATCCTCTTCGGGCTCGTCGTGGGCGCGGAGATCCCGGAGCGCTGCGCCTGGGACCGGAAGAACTATTTCTACCCGGATAATCCCAAGAACTACCAGCTCACCCAGAAGGACTTCCCGGTCGTCGTCGGCGGCCAGGTCGAGATCGAGCTCCCGGGCGCCTCGCGTAACGTGATGGGCGAGCACAAGTTCATCCGTATCCACCACGCGCACCTCGAGGAGGACGTGGGCAAGCTCAGCCACGCGGGCAGCGGCTCGCTGGTCGACTACAACCGCGCCGGCGTGCCGCTCCTCGAGATCGTCACCGAGCCGGACCTCCGTTCCGCCGCCGAGGCCGAGGCTTTCCTTCGCTCCCTCGTCGCGATGCTCACCCAGGCCGGCGTGGCCGATTGCGACATGGAGAAGGGCCAGCTGCGCTGCGACTGCAACGTGTCCGTCCGGCGCCGGGGCGCCGAGAAGCTCGGTACCCGCACCGAGACCAAGAACCTCAACTCGATCTCGAGCGTCCGCGATACGGTCATCTACGAGACCGCCCGCCAGATCCGCGAACTCGAAGCCGGCCGTACGATCACCCAGGAAACCCGCGGCTGGAACGCCGAACTCGCCCGCGGCTATGTCCTCCGCGACAAGGAAGACGCCCACGACTACCGTTACTTCCCGGATCCGGATATCCCGACCCTGAAGATCTCCCGCGAGACCGTGGCGCGCCTCGCCAAGCAGGTTCCCGAGAACCTGTACGACCGCCAGCGTCGCTACGTCGAGAAACTCGGCCTGCCTTACACCGCCGCCTCGGTGCTGGTGAACGACCGCGCCCTCGCCGAATGGTTCGAGGCCGCCGTGGCCGCGCACCCCGCCAACCCGTCCGGCATCGCCAACCTCGTCGCCAACGACCTGCTCCGCGACCTCGCCGCCTCGGCGGGCGCCGCCGGTGCCTTCGATGAGTCCGCTTCCGCCCCGGTCTCGCTTTCATCCTGCCCGATCAAGCCCGCCCAGCTGGCCGGTCTGGTCAAACTGACCGATGACGGCGTGATCTCCAAGCAGCAGGCCAAGGAAGTCTTCGCCGAGATGTTCAAGACCGGTAAGGACGCCGCCGCCATCGTCGACGCCAAGGGCCTCCGCCAGAACAGCGACACCGGCGAGCTCGAAAAAATCGTCCGGGAAGTCATCGCCGACCCGTCCGTGGCCAAGTCCATCGCCGAATACCGCGCCGGCAACGAGAAGGCCATCAACGCGCTCAAGGGCCCGATCATGAAGCGCACGCAGGGCAAGGCCAACCCCGGCCTGATCGACCAGCTGCTCCGGAAGGCCCTCGGATGAGCGCCGCCGCCGCTTCCGAGTCGCCCTGGGCCGCCGGGGTCAAGGCCGCGCGCGACAACGCGCTCCCCTCGCTCCTGATCCTCCTGGCCGCGCTGGCTCTGGTCGTCAGTTATTACCAGGTGCCCGCCGTCCGCGCGTGGCTCGACGTCATCGGCGAGGTCAACCGGGCGAACCCCACCGCCTTCGCGATGCTCTGCACGGGCTTCTCGGCCGGCTTCATCCCGTGGGTCTTCCGGATGGCCTTCCCGAGCCTGCGGCCGGCCCGGCCCGGCCTCGATCTCCTCCACAGCGTGCTTTGGTGGATGTTCATGGGCCTGATCGTGAGCTATTTCTATGCGCTCCAAGGCTGGTGGTTCGGCACCGAACCCTCCTGGCGCGTCGTGACCCTCAAGGTGCTGGTCGACCAATCCTTCTTCACGGTGCTCTGCGGGGCGCCCTTCAACGCGATTTCCCACCTCTGGAAGGACTCGAACTGGGACACCGCCAAGCTCCGGGCCGCGATGGGGCCGGGCTGGTATCGCCGTCTCGTCCTCCCGAACCTTCTGCCCAACTTCCTCGTCTGGTTCCCCGGTAACGCGCTTTTCTACAGCATGCCGCCCGAGCTCCAGTTGCCGGTCGCCAACTGCATCGGCTGCTTCTGGGCCCTCATGTGCGTACGCATCGCGAAGCACTCGGGAGTGAAGGAGTGAGAGGCTAGTTAGCTGGCACGCTGGCAAGTGGGCACGTGGGCAAGGAATTCAGTTAAGGGCGAGGGGCAGGCACCAGGGCCAGGGGCAGGAGAGGCAACAGGTGCGATGCCGGCTAACCGATTAACAGGTCAGCGTATCAACTCAATCTGTCCCTGGCCCTTCCTGTATCTCCCCCGTGTCCCCTTGCCCCCGTGCCCCCAGTACCCTAATCTTCATCATGCTTCGCCTGTTCCTTCTGCTCGCCGTTGTCACGGCTTTAGCCGCCGAGCCCGCTGGCGAGTTCCGCGGAAGCCCGGAACGTCCCTTCGCCATCCTGACCCGGCCGGTCCCGGAGGGCATCCATCTGGTCACGATCGCCTTCGGGGCCGAGGATATCGACTCCGTCACGACCGTGAAGGCCGAGGCCCGACGGCTGATCGCGCTGAACGTCGCTGTCCCGAAAGGACGCACCGAGACACGCCGCTTCCTCATCGACGTGCGCCGCCCCGAGTACGCCGGCGGACGCGTCGCCCTCAAGACGCGCGAAAGCGGCGCCCCGAACTGGGACGACCAGCTTTCGCTTGAGTTCATCGGGCCGACCGCCCGGGCCCGACTGGTCTCCGTCGAGCCCGCGCCCGCCGCGACCGTCCGGATCTTCCTGGCCGGGGACTCGACCGTCACGGACCAGTCGATCGAGCCTTACGTGGGCTGGGGGCAGGTGTTCCCGCTGTTCGTCGGCGACCGGGCCGTGGTCGCGAACCACGCCGAGTCAGGACGGGCGCTGCGGTCTTTCCAAGGCGAGCGTCGGTTCGACAAAATCCTCGCGCAGCTCCGCCCGGGCGACTTCGTCCTCATCCAGTTCGGCCATAACGACCAGAAGGAGAAAGGGGAGGGGGTCGGCGCCTTCACGACGTACGCGGCCCGCCTGAAGGCTTACGTCGACGCCATCCAGGCCAAGGGCGGCCAGCCCGTGCTCGTCACCGCCGTCGCCCGGCGTCGCTTCGACCCGCCGGGCCAGGTCGTCGAGTCGCTCGGCGATTTCCCCGAGGCCGTCCGCCGCGTGGCCAAGGAACGCGGGCTCCCGCTGATCGACCTCAACACCGCCGCCAAGCAGGTCTATCAGGCCCTCGGCGTCGAACGCAGCAAGCTCGCCCTGCTCCACTACCCGGCCAACACCTTCCCCGGCCAGACCGAGCCGCTCCGCGACGACACCCATTTCAGCGCCTACGGTGCCTACGAGATGGCACGCTGCGTCGCGGAGGGTATCCGCACAGGTGTACCCGAGCTGGCGGTCCACCTGGCTCCGTCGGTCAAGCCTTTCGATCCGACCCATCCCGACGACCCCGCTCAAGTGGTCATTCCCGCCAGTTCCTTGGTCAAGGGCGATAAGCCCGAGGGCAAATAAGCGCCGCGGGGCATCCCTCGCTTGAATCCCCGTCGCGGATAGGCGAGGCTCGCCCTCGTGCCCGATCTCTTCGGTGAAATCGAACCCGGCGTCGCCGAGGTGGTCCCGTTCGACGGCGGGGCCCGGGCCTACTCGTATTCCGTCCCGGCGGCCCTGAAGGACACCCTGCAGGTCGGCCAGCTCGTGCGCGTGCCGCTGGGCGGACGCGTGAGCCTCGGGGTCGTCTGGCGCTACCCCGCGGAGCCCCCGCCCGCCGCGAAACTGCGGAGCATCATCCTCCTGGAGCACGAGCAGCCGGTCATGACCCCCGACTGCTGCAAGCTCGCGGAGTGGATGGCCGGCTACTACGGCTGCGGCCTCAATTCCGTCCTCGAGACCGTCCTGCCTGCAGCCATCCGCAAGGGTGTCCGGCCCGTTCTCCGCCGGCTGCTCACGCTGGTCGCCCCGCCTGCGCCGGAGGCCTTGGAGAAGCTCAGGCGCAAGGCCCCGCGCCAGGCCCAGGTCATCGATTACCTCGCCGGTCAGCCCGGGCCCGCGGACCGCGCCAAGATGGTCGATGGGATCGGCGTGGCCCAGCCCGCCGTCGACGCCCTGATCAAGTCCGGGGTGGTGAAGGAAGATGCCAGCGTCCTCTGGCGGGTGGCCTACGACGATCCCTTCGCCGAGGGCGAGGTCGTCGCGGCGCGCGGGCACGACCTCAACCCGCAGCAGGTCACCGCGGTCGCCTCCATCTCCGCGACCTTGGACAGCAAGGCCTTCCGGGCCCACCTCCTGCACGGCGTCACCGGCTCCGGCAAGACCGAGGTCTACGTGGCCCTCATCCGCAAGGTCGTCGCCGAAGGCGGCTCCGCCATCTTCCTCGTCCCCGAGGTCGCCCTCACGCCCCAGACCGTCGGCCGGCTCCGCTCCCGCCTCGCCGACCTCGGCGCCAAGGTCGTCGTGTGGCACAGCCACCTTTCCGCCGGGGAGCGCTTCGACGCCTGGATGGCGATGTCGCTCGGGCAGGCCCGCGTGGTGGTCGGTGCGCGGTCGGCGGTCTTCGCCCCGTTGCCGAACCTGCGGCTCATCGTTGTCGACGAGGAGCACGAGCCCTCCTTCAAGCAGGGGGAGACCCCGATGTACCACGGCCGGGACGTCGCGGTCATGCGCGCCTCGATGCTCGGGATCCCTTGCGTGCTCGGTTCGGCCACGCCCTCCCTCGAGACCTGGAAGAACGCGCAGGCCGGCCGCTACGTCCTGGACCCGATGCCCAAACGCGTCGACGACCGCCCGATGCCGGCGTTCCGCATCGTCGACATGCGCCGCGAGGTGCTCCACCTCAAGGGGCAGCACATCCTCTCGCGCGAGCTGACCGACGGCATCCGCGAGCGCCTCCAGCGCCGCGAACAGTCGATCCTCTTCCTCAACCGTCGCGGGCATTCCCGGTCGCTCGTCTGCCCGGATTGCGGCGAGTCCGTCCAGTGCGCGCGTTGCAGTGTCTCGCTCACCCTGCACCGCACCGACGACACCGCCCGTTGCCACCTCTGCAATCACCAGGAACGCGCCCCGGTGGTCTGCCCCCAGTGCCGCTCCCCGAAGGTCCGCTGGAAGGGCTACGGCACCCAGAAGGTCGAGGAGACCATCGCCCACCTTTTCCCGCGCGCCAAGGTCGCCCGGATCGACGCGGACACGATGTCGAAGAAGGATCGCTTCCGCCAGGTGCTTTCCGACTTCCGCGCCGGCAAGTACGACCTGCTCTTGGGCACGCAGATGATCGCCAAGGGCCTCGACTTCCCGCGCGTGACCCTGGTCGGCATCATCGACGCCGACCTCTCCTTGCAGCTACCCGACTTCCGCGCGGGGGAACGCACGTTCCAGTTGCTGACGCAGGTCGCGGGCCGCGCCGGGCGCGGCGACCTCGAGGGGGTGGTGGTGGTGCAGAGCTTCCAGCCCGCCACGGACCCCATCCAGTTCGCCAAGCGGCTCGACTTCGAGGGCTTCGCCGCGGCCGAGCTGGAACGTCGCGCCGAGTTCGGCTACCCGCCGGATCGCCACCTGATCCGCCATGTCTTCCGGGGACGCAACGCCGAGAAGGTCAATTTCGTCGCCGAGGCCTGGGTCAAGGAACTCGAGCGGCTGCACCCCGGCGTCGCGGAAGTCCGCGGCCCGGCGCCGTGTCCCTTCGAGAAAGTCCAGGATCAGCACCGCGTGCACATCTGGTACCTCGTCTCCGGCGTGAAATCCTTCCTCGCGGCCCTGCTGCCGCTGCGGGCCAAGGTTCTCCGCGACGAGGACGTCATCGATGTGATCGACGTGGACGCGCAGGATTGCGCCTAGGGAGCGGAAGGGCCGCTGAGTACTGAGTACGGAGTGCGGATTACAGAGGGGCGTGACCCGCTTGGCACCGGGTCTCCTTGGCCTACGGTTCCGTACTCATCACTCATCACTCTGAACTCTAGTACTCAGTACTCAGTACTCCTTACTCCATCTCCCGTCTCTTTACTGCCTCACCACCACCGCTTGCGCTTCATCCAGAGGGTGATGAGCGTGGCCACGAGCACCATGGTGCCGAGGGCGATGAAATAACCGTACTTCTCGCCCCACTCGGTGTGGATCTCCGGCATGAAATGGAAGTTCATGCCCCAGAGTCCCACGAGGAAGGTCAGCGGGATGAAGACCGACGACATGACCGTCAGCACGCGGATGACCTCGCTGGTCTTCCGCTCCTGCTGGGTGTGGTGGTATTCCTGCAGGTCCTGCAGGATCATGCGGGCGTGCTCGATCCGGTCCGCCGCGCGGATCGCGTGGTCGTAGAGGTCGCGCAGGAAGATATCCAGGGAGGAGGGCAGGAGGCCGTGCTCATAGTGCTCCAGGACGCTGACCATGTCCTTGAGCGGCTGGGCCAGGCGGCTGAGGCGCACCACGATGCGCTTCAGGCGGTAGACTTCGTTGAGGTCCCAGTCGTCCGTCCCCTTGAGGATCGAGTCCTCGAGTTCGGTGATGGCGTCCTCGATCTCCTCGGTCTGGACCAGCAGGCGGTCGACCAGGGTGTCGAGGAGCGAGTAGACGAGGTAGCCGGAGCCCCAGCGCCGGATGTTGCCCTTGTTCTCGGACAGGCGCTTCTCGATCGCCGCGAAGACCGGCTCGTCGTTCTCGTGGAAGGAGATGACCCAGTTCTGGGCCGCGACGATGGAGATCTGCTGGCCGCGCGGGGTATCCTCCTCGACGCCGATGCGCACCGCGCGGGCGATGGCCAGGATCTTGTCGCCATGCTCCTCGAACTTCGGGCGGGAGGTGTTCGTCAGGACGTCCTCCTGGGCGAGCATCGGGATGTCGAAGAACGCCCCGACGATGTGCACGATTTGGGGGTCGGTGATGCCGAGGACCTGGACCCAGACCATGCCGGGCCGGCCGACATACTTGCCGACGGTATCGAGCTCCGCGAACTCGTCGACCTTGCAGCCGGTTTCATCGTAACAATGGACCCGGAACTTGGTCGGGACATTCGACTCGAAGGGGGAGGCGGCCGGCAGCTGCCCGGGGGCGCGGCCGATCTCGGTGTCCTCGTAGGCGGCCTCGCCGGGCAAGGGCGCGGCATCCGCCTTCAGCCCGAGCCGGCGGCGCAGGTCCTCCAGGCGACGCTGGATGAAGGACCGGGCGCGAGCCTTGTCCTTTTCACGCTTCTCCTGGTGCCGACTCATTCCCCGAGTTTCCGCAGGCCCGGGGACTTGTCAACGGGGAGGTGCCGCGCGGTCAGCCCTTCCGCCGACCCTTGCTGTTGCGGCGGCCCTGGCGGCTGATGCCCAGGGCCTCCATCTTACCCTGCTGCACTTTCTGGAAGAGGTTGTTCGAGTTCGTCACCCCGAGGCAGTAGAGGGAAGCGGCCACCGCCTCGACCTGATCCGGCTTCACGAAGCCGGCGTTGCCCAGCCACTCCGCCAGGGCATGGTGGAAATTGGCCGGGGTGATGTCCATCTTCTCGCCGCCGTGCCGGAGCCACACCGCGGCCCGCAGTTCCATCGTGCAGTTTCCTTTCTTGCGGCAGACCTCCAGGATGGCGCGGAGCGTTTCTTTGCAGGGTTCGGCGGACTTGGAAGAGGGGGCCTCGGACATGAAGGAGCGGCGATTGGGGAAAAAGGGAAGCGGAGCGACCTCCCCCTTGCTAGTTAGGCGACAGTTTACTGTGAACAACCAATTGGCCACTGTCACCAAGTATTATAATACTATAAAGATACAAGACCAGATGCCGGCGATGGTCAGAAGGATACCCCGGTGGTGGTCGCGACAGGACTTGAACCTGTGACTTCAGCAATGTGAATGCTGCGCTCTAACCAACTGAGCTACGCGACCGGCACCGGGGATTCCTTGATGGCTGTCCCGGCCCGGGCGGGCAAGACCGAACTGGTCCGGTTTACCCCGTTCCGGGACGTCCGTCGGCTTGCAACCGGCCACCGAACCCCAATGTTGGCGGGCATGGACCTTGCCGCGAACCCAGCCACCCCCCGTGTGGCCGACGAGCGCCTGTTACGCCTGACGGCGCCGGCGGGGCGCAAGGTCCTGGCCCTGGCCACCCGGGAGGGGCAGGGTGCCTTCCTGCGGGTCGCCATCACCGGCGGCGGTTGCAACGGGCTGTCCTACAAGATGCGTTTCGTCGCCGAGCCGAAGGCCGGGGACATCCTGGTCCGCTCGGAGGGGGTCGAGGTCCTGGTCGATCCGAAGTCGGCCCTCTACCTTCGAGGCACCCAGCTGGACTATTCCGACAAGATGATCGGCGGCGGCTTCAAGTTCTCGAACCCCAACGCCAAGGCCAGCTGTTCGTGCGGGGAGAGTTTCTCGCTCTAGTCTGCGATTAGAGCGAAGGAGCAGGGCTAGGGACAGGGCTGCATCGAGTGCTGAGTCGAGTACAGAGGGCGGAATCGAGTACAGAGTGCAGAGTACGGATTACAGAGTACAGATTACAGAGTACGGAGTACAGAGTGCGGGGCGCAGGGAGACGAAGGGACAGGGTCAGTAGGCAGGAGCAGGCTTATAGGCTAAGGCTAGCCTACCCTCCGTACTCTGCACTCGATCCAGCACTCGACTCAGCACTCCGTAAGTTTCTCTCCTTCCCCTGCCTACTGACCCTGTCCCTGACCCTTCTCTCTCTTTGCCTCTCGGTAGGGACGAGCGTCCCTGCTCGTCCGCGGCCGAAACACGGGGCCGGGTACCATCACGCTGCGCGTGCTGAAGCCAGACCCCATGCCGGCGGCCGACCGGGGACGGTCATCCCTACCTAGGCGGGCTTCGCCGTCGGGTCCGTTCCCACGCTCAATCCGCCGGGATCTCGTCCTTGGCGCCGGCTTCGTAGCGTTCGCACCATGCCTTGGACCAGGCGGCGAAGTCGCCCGCGGCGATGTGCGCGTGGGCCTGGGCCATGAGGTCCTGCAGGAAGTGGATGTTATGCAAGGCGAGCAGGGTGCCGCCGAGCTGTTCGCCGGCGTGGTGCAGGTGGCGCAGGTAGGCGCGGGAGAAGTGGCGGCAGGTATAGTTGTCCATGCCTTCGACCAACGGACGATGGTCCTCGCGGTAACGCAGGTGCTTCACGCTGATCGGACCGTCGGGCGTGAACGCGCCGCCGTGGCGGCCGATGCGCGTGGGCATCGTGCAGTCGAACATGTCGGCGCCCAGCGCGACCATGCGGAGAAGCTGGGGCGGGGTGCCGACGCCCATGACGTAGCGCGGCTTATCCTTGGGCAGGAGCGGGGCGACCAGCCCGACCTGATGGAGCATGTGCTCCTCGGGTTCGCCGACGCTGACGCCGCCGATGGCATGGCCGGGGAAATCGAGCCCGCCGAGCTCCTCGGCGCACCGGATGCGCAGGTCGTCGTAGACCGAGCCTTGGTTGATGCAGAAGAGGTGACGACCCGAGGCGAGGAAGCCGCGGTCCTTGGCGAGCTGGAGCATCTCCTTGGCCCAGCGGATCGAACGGGTCACCGCGACCTCGCACGAAGCGCGGTCGCACGGGTAAGGGGGGCATTCGTCGAGCACCATCGCGATGTCCGAGCCCAGCGCGTCCTGGATGTCGAAGCAGTCCTTCACGTCGAGGAAGAGCTTGTTGCCGTCGAGGTGGGAGCTGAAATGGATGCCTTCGTCGGTGATGGTACGGAGCTTCGCGAGCGAGAAGACCTGGAAGCCGCCGCTGTCGGTCAGGATCGGCTTGTCCCAGTGCATGAACTTGTGGAGACCGCCGGCGGCGCGGACGATCTCCCGGCCCGGGCGGAGGTTCAGATGGTAGGTATTGCTGAGCAGGATCTGGGCGCCCGTCTCGGCGACCTGCTGCGGGGAGAGCCCTTTGACCGTCGCCTGCGTGCCGACCGGCATGAAGACCGGCGTACGGACCTCCCCGTGGGGGGTCTTCAGGACGCCGAGGCGCGCGGCCGTCGTCGTATCGGTCTTAAGCAGGGTGAACACGGCGGACTAATAGGGGGAGGCGGGGAGGGGTGGCAAGGACAGGAGAAGTAGAGTCAAGCGGTTGGCGGTTAGGATGCTCCAGAGAAGCGGTTGGCGGTTGGCGGCTGGCGGTTAGGAGGATTCAGAGAAGCGGTCGGCGGTTGGGGTGCGCGATTCAGCACGCCACCGTAGGGCAAGGGAAGGCAGGCGCGCGACGTCGCCGCCTCCTGTCTCTTGGTGTTCCCAACCGCCAACCGCTTACCGCCAACCGCTACTACCTGGCATTTCCGTCAAACGTCAGCCTCATCCCCTTCGGGGCGTCGGCGCGGACCTTGCCGTGCTCGTAGACGCAGACTCCGTTGACGAAGGTGCGTTCGATGGTGGCGCCGAAGGTGTGCCCATCGAAGGGTGACCAGCCGCACTGGTAGAGCAGGCCGGACTTGGTCACGGGCTGGGGCTTGGCGGGGTCGACGACCACGAGGTCGGCCCAGTAGCCTTCGCGGATGAAACCGCGCTTTTCGACGCCGAACAGGGTCGCCGGGGCATGGCAGGCGCGCTCGATGGCGGTCTCCAGCGTGAACGCGCCTTGGCGGGCGAGGTCCAACAGGATGAGGAGCGAGTGTTGGATGAGGGGCAGGCCGGACGGGGCCTTGAAGTAGGTCTGGGACTTCTCCTCCCAGGTGTGGGGCGCGTGGTCGGTCGCGATCACGTCGATCACGCCGCTCGCCACGGCGGCCCGGACGGCGTCGCGGTCCGCGGCCGTCTTGATCGCCGGGTTGCATTTGATCTGGTGGCCCAGGCGCGCGTAGTCGGTGTCGGCGAACCAGAGGTGGTGCACGCAGGCCTCGGCGGTCAGCCGCTTGCCTTTGAGCGGCGCCGCGCTGAACAGCGAGAGCTCCTTGGCGGTGGTGATGTGCAGGATATGCAGGCGGGCGTCATGGCGTCGCGCCAGTTCGGCCGCCAGCGAGGAGGAAGCGTAGCAGGCTTCGACATCGCGCAGGTTCGGGTGCTCGGCGGCGGGCACGTCCTCGCCCCACCTGGCCTTGGCCGCGGCCTCGGCGGCCTTGATGCGCGGGGTGTCCTCGCAGTGCGTCAGGATGATGGTGGGCGAGTGGCGAAAGACGCTCTCGAGGACGGCGATGCGGTCGACCAGCATGTCGCCGGTCGAGGAGCCCATGAAGATCTTCAGGCCGCAGACTTTGCGGGGTCCACCGCCTTGATGGCCTCGAGGTTCGTGCTGGTGGTGCCCAGGAAGAAGGAGTAATTGGCGACCGAAGTGGCCGCGCCGATGGCGTATTTCTTCTCGAGTTCCTCGAGCGTCACCGCCGGCGGATTGGTGTTCGGCATCTCCATGAACGAGGTCACGCCCCCGGCCACGGCGGCGCGGGCCTCGCTGGCAATGCAGGCCTTGTGGGTCAGGCCGGGCTCGCGGAAGTGGACCTGGTCGTCGATCAGGCCCGGGACGAGCAGCTTGCCGGTGAGGTCGTATTCCTGGTCGTAGGCGGCGCCTGTCGGCACGGCGCCGATGCGTTCGATGCGACCGTCGCGGATGAGGACGTCCGCGTGGAAGCGCCGCCCCTCGTTGATGATTTCAGCGTTGCGGAGGACGACGGTGGCCATGGCCTCCGAGTGAGGGCGATTCCCGGACGCTCGCAAACGGGAAAATGCCGCCGGTTCAGCCGCCGACCTTGACGATGTCCGAAAGGTCGGCCTTCTGCACGCCTTCCGGGTTGATATTCACGGCGGTCACGCGGAACTGGGCCCCCTTGCGGTGGCTGAACTTGAGCACGAAGTTGGTCACGCTGAGCTTTTCTTCGGGGAACATCTCGTTCTTGCGGGCGACCATCGTCGTCACCAGCTCCTCGACCTGGGTCGAGGTGGCGCCGGGGAGGGCGGCCAGGGTCTTCTTGGCGGCGGCGATCTTTTCCTCGCCTTCGATGGCGGCGTTCCAGATCAGGATGGCCACGTTCATCGCGCCCTTGGCGGCGGTGTGGTTGTTGCCGGCCTGTTCCAGGATCGGCTGGGAGTACTGGATCAGCTTGTCCGCGAAAGTCGGACCCTTGGGCTTGTCGTCGAGCGGCTGAGGCTTGGGGGCGGGGTCGAAGACGCGACCGATGGGGCGGGGCTTGTTGGTGCCGAAGGCGCCGTGACGATTGCGGGAGTAGGACATGGCCAGGGGTGGGGTCTCCAAGGGAAACCTCCTTCAGGCGGTCGGCAAGCCCTTTCACCCTCCGTCCCTTGACACCCCCCTCGCCGTCCGCCAGCCTTCGCCCGTTCCCCGACCACCGTGGCCGATTACAGCGAAGTCATCCGTAAGCACCGCCGAGACCATCTCTCGACCCCCAACTCCCTGCCGCGCGGCGTCCATCGTTACTTCGAGAGCACGCTGCTGGCGATGCCGATCGAGCAGGTCTTCGATTTTTTCTCCCGGGCCGAGAACCTCGAGGCGATCACGCCGCCCGAGCTGCAGTTCCGGATCACGACCCCCATGCCCATCGTGATGGGGCAGGGCACCTTGATCGACTACCGGCTCAAACTCAACGGTGTCTCCTTCGGTTGGCGTACCCGCATCGCGGCGTGGGATCCGCCCTACGCCTTCGTGGACGAGCAGCTCAAGGGCCCCTATGCCGTCTGGCATCACACGCACACGTTCGCGGATGAAGGCGGCAAGACGCGCATGGACGATGAAGTCCTCTACAAGCTTCCGCTCTGGCCGCTCGGCGAAGTCGCCTATCCCTTCGTGAAGTCCAAGGTGGAAGGCATCTTCCGTTACCGCCGCGCCAAGCTTCGGGAGATCCTGGGAGTGTAAGTCATTGGGAGTAGGGCATAGGGGCTTAAGGGTGGACTAGGTCACCCCCTCGACCCTCCCCTCGACTCTACCATCGATCCTGCCCTCGACCCTATCATCGACCCTACCCTCGACTCTGCGCGTCCTTACTTCGTCAACGCGTCCACCGGCTTCCGGCCGGCCCAGGCGATGCCGCGGAGCAGCAGGGTCTGGACGTCGGGGCGGGAGAAATTGACGTAGGTGTGGCCGGGGATGAAGACGAACGCGCGCTGCGCGCCTTCCTTCTCGTAGGTCCAGATCTGCGTCTGCGCCTCGAAGCCATCGCCCTTCTTCTTGGGCGTCGGCGCGGTCGCGAGCGAGCGGATGCCCGGGAGCATATCGAGGTCGTAGTAGATCTCGTCCTTCATGCCGAAGTCGGCCACGCCCTTGGTGATCGGGTGCTCGCGGTCCACGAAGTTCAGCTGCATCGGGCCTTCGCGCCACTTCGTGACCTTCTGGCGCCACGACCCGCCGAGAAGGTCGCGGTAATAGTCATCCGAGGCGCCGCCACCGGCGACGGCGCCGGCGTGGATCACCACGAAGCCGCCGCCGCGCTTGGCGTAGGCGTCGATGTTGGCCCGCTCCTCGGGCTTGAAGTTGCCGCCGACCTGGCGATGGATGATGAGCACGTCCGTGTCGGCAAGCTGCGCCGCGGTCGGGAAAATATCGCCACCCTCGACCTTGGCGCCGCGTTCCTTGAGCAGGGGCACCCAGTCGCGCAGGAAGGCCGGGTGGTCATGGTCGCCTGGGCCGTGCGACTTCGGTCCGGAGCGGAGGAAGATGCGGAGCGGCTTCGAGCCAGGACCCGTCGCGGGGATGGGATCGGGGCCGCCGGTCTGAGGGGCTACGTCGGCGGCGAAAACAGTGCAGAGGGCCAGGAGGGGGAGCAGGCAGCGCATGATCGATGGTTAGGAGGATGGGCTAAGAATGGCAAGGATGAGGAAGGTGTTGGCGGCTGGGAAAGGACCGAGGGCTGAGTCGAGGGCAGGGTAAGGAGTACGGAGTGCAGAGTGCGGGACGCAGGGAGACGAAGGGATAGGGGCAGGGACAGGGTCAGTAGGCAGGAGAAGGCTTATAGGCTAAGGCTAGCCTACCCTCCGTACGCTGCACTCGATCCAGCACTCGACTCAGCACTCCGCAAGTTTTACTCCTTCCCCTGCCTCCTGTCCCTGACCCTTCTGTCTTGTTGTCTCTCGGTAGGGACAAGCGTCCCCGCTCGTCCGGTCACGTCCTTATCGACCCAGCACTCTGCACTCGATCCAGCACTCGACTCAGCACTCCACCTCACACCACCCCGACCAACTCCGCGAGGGACCGGATGAATTTGTCGGCGCCCGCGACGACCTTAGGGCGCTGGACGTAGCGGCCGAAGCCGATGACGAGGTCCGCGTCGCCCTTGACCTCGAGGTCGCTGGCGCCGTCGCCAACCATGACGACCTGCGTCGCCCGGTATTCGGCGCGAAGCCGGCGGGCGACGACGTTCTTGCCCTTCGTCTTGCAGGTCGGGCAGGAATCGTCGAACCCGGCGTAGGCGCCGTCGGCGTGGAATTTGAGGACGACGGCTTCGACGCGGTCGATGCCGAGGAAGTCGGCGAGGGGGCGGATGGCCTGGGTGAAACCGCCGCTGACGATGGCGATCTGCCAGCCGGCGGCGCGGAGTTGGGTGAGGCTGGCCTGAGCGGTCGGCTCGACCGTCGCGATATACTGAGCGCCGATCGCGGCCAGTTCGGCGGCGGTCGGCTTGATGATATCGAGGCGTTTGGCGAAGATCGCCTCCATCGGCGTACCCCCGTTCATCGCGGCATTCGTCATGTCCTCGACCTCCTTGAAGGTCGCGGGCCCGCGCAGACGGCCCAGCTCGTCGATCCCTTCGATGGACGAGAGGGTCGAATCACAGTCGAGCAACAGGAGTTTCGTGGCCACGCCGGACTAGAAAGGGAAAGGGCGGGGGAGGGCAAGGGTAAGGGGAGGAGCAGAGGCTAGGGCCAGGGCTGGGGCTTGGGACAGGGACGCACGGAGTGCGGAGTCGAGTGCTGGATCGAGTACAGAGTACAGAGGGGCGGTAGGCTCGCTTTAGCTTTTGATCCAGCCCCTGATCCTTTTCTCTGATTGCCACAAGGTAGGGACGAGCGTCCCTGCTCGTCCGCGGCCGAAACACGGGGTCTGGCTTCGCCTCGCGGAGCGATGGCGTGCCTGACCTCGTGTTGAAGGCCGAAACCGTCAACCCCATGCCGGCGGCCGACCGGGGACGGTCAGCCCTACCAGGTGCTCGGGGACTAGGGCAGCAAGCGGTGCTGCCCCTACCAAACGCCTTGCCCTTATTCCTCTCTTCTTGTTTATTCCCCCTACCATGGCCTGCACCCCTCCGACCTCCGCTTCCGAAGTTTTCTGCCGCGCTGCCAAGTGCAACCGTCTGGTCTCCCGCCTCGCGATGGTGGGCGCCGTGCTCCTGGTCATTCTCATGGTCAAGGGAAGCGCCGAGTTCATCCGCAACTCCACGGCCGGCAACGCCGGCGGCGCCGAACGGGTCGCCGGTCACCTCACCGCCTTCGTCGCCCAGCTGATCCTGCTCCTCTCGTTGCTCTTCGTCTCCCGTCGTCGCGCCTCCGCCGCGCATCATGCGCGCGTGAAGGCCAACAACTTGAAGGCTCTCGAGCTCCTCGCCGCCTCCGCCACCGACGAAGCCACCAAGAAGGACCTCCACGTCCGCGCCGCCGACCTCGTCGCCGGCAAGCCGGGCTGCTGCAAGTAAGGGCGGTCGGAGTAGATTACTGAGTACAGAGTACGGAGTGAGGAGTACGGAGTTCGGAGTACGGAGTGCAGAGTGCGGAGGTGCCGTGGGGCTGACGTTGCACGATTCTGTAATCAGTACTCCATGCTCTGTACTCTCGGGCTCGTTGCCTCTTGGTAGGGACCAGCGTCCCTGCTGGTCCGGCGTAGAAACGGCCGTCGTGCGGCCGACCGCGGACGGTCAGCCCTATCTGAGGCTCTAGGGCAGCACGCGGTGCTGCCCCTACCTTCCGTCCCGGTCCTTCTTCTCCTGTTCAAGGGAGGCTTTGATGGCGTCGTTGAAAGCCTTGGTGCGTTCGGCGTCGGAGAGTTCCGGCGCGGCCGGGGCGTCGCCCTGGTATTGCCCGCCGACCCAGCGGAGTTGGCGGACGCGGATTGTCGCTGCGTTCTTCCAATCACCGGAGGGTAGCGAGGTCTTCACGCCGTCCTTCATGACGAGGCGTGTCCGCTCAGGCTGAGGTCCGTGAGCGTCGACCAATCCTTCAGGGTTGCGCCCCCTTGGGGTCGACCGGCTGGAAATCTTCGACCCGAGGTTCACCGCTACCCAGTCCCCGTTGGCCTTGAGCGGGACCGTTGCGACGTATTCGCCTGTGCCCGCCCCGAAGGCACCCCACGCGTTGCGGGTCACGCTCACGTAGACGACGGTGTCGTCGCCGGGTTGATCTCGAAGGCCAGACGGGCGCCCTGAGGGCCGCGCCAGAGCGGGTCTTTCACTTTGCGAGTGGTCGCGACCCAGTGGTCGGGGTTTCCCCAGTTCAGGCGGAACCAATCCTGCCAACCGTTGGCCCCGTCGTCGATCATCCGGTCGCGGCGCGCGGTCGGGACGCACCCCCGCCGCGGCCAGTTCCGCACCGTTCAGCGCCAGCACCGCCGTGCTCAGCGCGTAGGTCTCGCTACGGCCGACCCCCGGATTCGTCGGGATCTTGCGGTAAGCCTCGGGCGTCTCGTAAATCACGTCGGCGTAGGCGAACAGCGGGTCCTTCGCGTCGAGCGTCGGCACCGTGGCTCGCCATTCCTTGCCATGAGGGACGACCGGGATCGTCCGCCAGAAAGCCGTCAAAGCATGCGCGTCCGCGGTGGCGTAGAACCGCACCGCCTTGACCGGACGAGCGGAGTCGGGCGAGACGGTCAGCACCGCCTGACCGCCGGTCGCCTGGCTTTCCAGCCGCAACCGGGGCGTGGCGGGCAGCTGGTAGGCCCCTTT
>BGOM01000022.1 GCA_003569245.1 Opitutia bacterium
TAAGCTTCCGCTTCCTCCGACCTGAAAAGGCCGCCGCAGGGCGGCCTTTTTATTGCCCAGGCGCGCCGGTTCCGCAGTCTGCCCTGATGGACCCCGCGCCCGCTTCCGCCGCCCTGCAGCCCGCCTCCAAGTGGCTCCGGCTCCTTGCGCATGTCCATCGATCTGGCGCTCTCCCTCGCCCTGCCCGGGCGATTGGGGTCTTGGTCGGTTACCAGCCAGAAGTCGGCTCCCTCTCGAGCATGGCGGTTTTCTGATCCCGCCCGCGGTCATCGCCGCGCTGGCCGTGCCCGCGCTTTACTCGGGGGCACGGTGGGCCAGCGGCTCTGCGGCCTATCCTTGGTCGATGCGCGCACCCTCGGGGCTCCGCGCACCGGCAAGGTCTGGCAATGGGCGGCGACCAAGCAGCTCCTCTGGATGTGGGACCTCAAAGCCGGCCTGCTCGGCTCGTCACTTTTCTACCTGACCATCCTGACGATAAGCGCGGCCGATCGTTGTATGACGATTGGGCCGACCTGTACGTCGTCCCCGGCGCGTCCGCCCGAGGCTTAGGCCTTGCGCGACGTTCCGCGCGCCAGCGGGCGCGGTGATGACGCGTCCAGTCGATCAGCGCGCGCTCGAAGCCGATGTCTCGGCCGGCCTTTTCCGACTCGATCCACTTATGGCGAAGGATCTCTTCCCGCTCGGCCCGGAACTCGGCATAGAGCGAGGAGCGTGCCGCCAATTCGGCATCTTGCTGGTCTCCTTGGTCGATGTGATTCATTCCCCTGATTTATAGATAACATAGATTGGGGGATTTTCCCCAGTCTGGCAAGCCGAGGTGACGGGCAGGTTACGCCCGGGTCTCGAGTTTCCGCAGGACCGTCAAGGCGACCGATTTGAACACCCGGGCGGGGATTACCCTCGGGTGGCTGATGACCACCGGGATCCGTGGGTCGCCCCTTGGCGAACCGCTTGATCCAAGGGGACTTCGCCAGGAGCTCGGTGTCCAGGGCGGTGGCGACCTTGAGGCCGCCGCCTTGGCCGAAGAGGTACTGGCGGCGCCCGTCGGCGTCCTCCAGGAAAACTCATGTTCTCCGCCACGCCGAGGATCGGCACGCTGACCTTCTCGAACATCGCCGCCCGCGCAGCGCGACGGAGACCGCGGCGGTCTGGGGGGTCGTGACGATGACCGCCCCGCTGAGGGCCATGGCCTGGGCGATGGAGAGCTGGGCGTCCCCGGTGCCGGAGGGAGGTCGATCAGGAGGACGTCGAGCTCGCCCCAGCGGACGTTCGTGGCGAACTGCGAGATCGTCTTCATGATCATCGGGCCGCGCCAGACCACGGGGGGCGTTCTCGTCGATCAGGAGTCCCATGGAGATGACCTTCACCCCGAAGTTCTCGAGGGAAGCAGGACGTCCCCGTCGATCTGGGGGCGGCCGGACACCCCGATCATCAGGGGGACCGACGGGCCGTAGATGTCGCAATCCATCAGGCCCACCCGGTTAGGCCGTCCTTTTTCGGTCAGGGCCCGGGCCAGGGCGCAGGCCAGGTTGACCGCGAAGGTGGATTTGCCGACCCCGCCCTTGCCGCTGGCGACGGCGACGATGTGCTTCACCTGGCCCACGCCGGCGTTGGCGGGCAGCTTGACCGCCCCGGCCGGGGCGCCCGCGGCAGGGCTGCCCTTCGGGACGGTGACCGTGATGGCGATCTCGGGTTGCCGGGCGCCGAGGGCCGTCAAGGCCGCCTCGATATCAGCATAGAGCTTCTTCGGGATCTCGGGGTCGGCCGTGGTCACCGCCAGGCCGACGGCGACCTGCCCTCGGGCGTGACCTCGATGCCCTTGAGGAGGCCGAAGGAGACGATGTCGCGGCTGAAGCCCGGGTAGCGGACCTGGGCCAACGCCTTCTGGACGGAATCCTTGTCGAGTGCCATGAGCAGGATTGAAGTCCCGCCCCCACCTAGGTCAAACTGCGAACGCTTTCCTTCCCGTCCTTCACCTTCATGCGCCTGCTCGCCCTTTGCTCCTTCCTGTGTCTCTCCTTGGTCGCTCCGGCCCAGGACCGTGTCGTCGTCAACGATAGCATCGAGGGTTTCACGTCTAAGGGCATCATCCCCGTCACCCTGGTCTCGGATAACGCGACCTTCGGCGATCAGGTGCGCGTCGCCTTGGGCGTGCATGGCGCCATCAGCCTGCAGGCGGGTTCCTCGTTGCGGGTGACCCTCAGCCGCACCGCCCTCACCGCGACCGCCGCCTGCGATAACCCGCGCTTCGCCTTCCAGACGTCCGTCGAAGGGCGCGACGAGCACGACCTCATCCTGCAGGTCGCGGACGCCATCGTGGTCGGCCTCGGCAAGCGCTGGCAGCTCAAGCCGCTCTATGCCGGCACCAAGGTCGCGTTCGTCTCGCGGTACAGCGGCAAACCGGAGATCTACGTCACCAACCTCGCCCGCTCCCGCGTCCTCCAGCTGACCAGGTACCAGAGCAGCACGAACAGCCCCCGCTGGTCCGCGGATGGCAGCCGCGTCTTCTTCGTCACGTCCTACCGCACCGGTTTCCCCGAGATCTTCTCCTCGAACGGCATCGGCGAGGCCTCGAAGGTGATCACCAACGTGCGCGGCGCGCTCGGCGGCGCCAGCAGCGGACCCGACGGCCGCATCGCCTTCGCCTCCTCGAGCAAGGGCACCATGGATATCTTCGTCGCCGGCCCGCGGGGCGAGGCGCCGCGCCTCGTCGTGGGCACGGACGGCGTCGACTCCGATCCGTGCTGGTCGCCCGACGGCTCCCGCTTCGCGCTCACCAGCGGTCCGCTGGGTCGCCCGGGTATCTACCTCGCCAGCAGCGCCGGTGGCGGGCTTAAGCGCGTCGCGACCGGCTTCGGCTACAGCACCGAACCGCGCTGGAATCCCGTCCAGCCCAACCAGATCGTCTTCACCTACCAGTCGGGCGGGCTCGGCCTCGGGCTGATCGACCTCGCCACCGAGATCGTCACCAAGTTGCCGGCGGTCAGCGCCCTCAACCTCTCGCACGCCAGCTGGTGCGCCGACGGCCGTCACCTCGTGGCGACACAGGCGAGCGCCAGCACGGGCTGGCTCGCCGTCGTCGACTCCGTCACCGGCAAGGTCACCCGGCTCAGCCCGTCCTCGATGGGTGATTGCTCCGAGCCCGACTGCTGGGTCCGGCGCTGAGCGCCGACCCGATCATTCGGCCAGGCTGAGGGGGGCGGGCGTCGCCGATTCGGCCGGGCGGGCGAAGACCTGCAGACCGGCGAGGACCTCGAAAGGCACGACCTGACCGACGGCGAACTTGTCGTAGGTGGCGGCGTCGACCCCGAGCACCAGGCTGTCGGCGTCCTTCTCGCGCGCGACCGTCAGGAAGCGCCATTGGGGGGAGGTACGCTCGATGGTCAGTTCGCGGCCGCCCACGCGGCCTTTGGCCACGCAGCGGCGGCCCCCGGTGAGCGGTTTGTCGACGACCTTGTATTCCTCGCGGGCGAGGAGCTGGTCCCGCGGGATCTCGACGCTGTTGAGGTCGTGGCAATGCAGGAATTTGGATCCCCAGCTCAGGTAGACGGTGTCGTTGTTGATCTGGGTCGTGGCGAGCAGCCGGCCCGCCGCCGCATCCGCTTCGAGTTTGGCGGTGTCCGCGATGGCGAAGGTCCCTTGGTCGTCGAGCTTGAGTTCCTTGGCGTTGGCGCCGAGCACCCAGGCGGCCAGTTCGGCCCCGGGGCCGGCGTTGAACTCGCTCCAAAGCTTGCCGCGCGCGGCCGGGTTGACGTTGATCTGGAGGCGGCTCCGTAGCTCGCGGAGCTGGCCGGCGAAGCCCCGCAGTTTGGGCGCCCACTCGCGCAGGACGGTGGCCTGCTGGGCGCGGCTGCCGACCAGGTTCGCGCTGGTGCCCTCCTGCTCGCAGGCGCGGGCGCGGAACTCGACGCGCTCGATCATGCTGCTGAGGTCCGCCAGCTTCATGTTATCCACCTCCGTCTTCAGGCGGGCGGATTCGGGGACGCCGGGTTGGTCGGGGAAGTGGCGGACGGTTTCCAGGCGCAGGCTCTCGAAGCCGGCGTCGTCCATCAGCGGGGAGAGGATGATATCCAGCACGCGGGCCTGCTCCGCGACCTTCGCGGCCTGTTCCGGCGGCATGGCCGCGGGCAGCAGGAAGAGGCGCGTCGTCGGGTCGAGCTTCACGTTCCATTTGCCGACGAGGGCGGCGAGCGGGCCGGTGTCGACGCCCCCGGTCACGTTGTAGCGGCTGGAGTCCGCGACCCGGAGGCGGGAAGCGAGGACCGGGCGGGCGGGGGTGCCTCCGGCCGGGGCGCCGAAGACCGCGGCCGCCGCGTCGGCGCGGAGCTTCTCGAAGGTACGCAGGTCCGCCTCGAGGCGTTTGGACTGTTCCGTCGTCTTCGGGTCTTCCTTGCTCCAGCTGCCGGCGGCTTGCCCGAGCAGCGCGGCGACCGGCGTGTCCCCGAGGCCGAGGTAGGCGCCGAGCCCCATGGCCAGGAGGAAGGAAGCCAGACCGGAGAACTGATGCAGCCGGCGGCGGCGCTTGAGGTCGGCGATGCGTCCGGCGAGGGCGGTCTCCGCCTGCGCCGGGCTGAGCTGGTCCACGGTGGCACCGTCGGCGAGGCCGTACATCAGCAGGTTGCGGCGCAGCTCGGGGTCCAGCCGGTTGGCCTGGGCCTCGGTCTCCTCCGCCGTGCGTTCGACGGCCGGGGCGCGGTTGAGTTTGAGCGTGCTGCCGAAGGTGAAGTGGTTCGAGAGCGGTTCCCAGGCGGTCGAGCCGGCCGGGGCGCAGAGGGTTTCCGCCGTGGCCGTTCCGGCCGAGATCAGGTCTTGGACCTCGTATTCGGAGAGCGGACCACGGACCTCGTTGTCGATGAAAAGGGCAAAGTGACGCATGCGCGGGGAGAGCCTCGGGGAAGGCCGTTTTAGGCTGTTCCTCGCCGTCGTTTAGGCAAGCCGATTGGGACGCGGATACCCTTTGCCAAAGCCGCGGTCCTTTGCTCTATTGGGGTGTCGTCCATGGCCAACCAGGGCATCAACCAATCCCAGAAGCAGGTGCAGGGCCTCGTGCTCACGCCCCAGCTCCGCCAGTCCCTGCGTATCCTGCAGGTGCCGGCGGCGGAATTGTTGCGCGAGATCGGCGAGGAGATGGCCGCCAACCCGCTCCTCGAGGAAGTCGAGCCCGTCTCGTCCGAGCGTCTGGACGCGCCCCTGCCGGCCGAGGACGCGGAGGAGGAAGGTCCGCGGGAACTCGCCCTGGGGGATGATGATTTCGACGCCCTCAGACGGATGAAGGAGGACTGGGACGAGAGCTACTACGAGGAAATCCGCTCCCAGGGCTACACCCAGGAGGACGAGGAGCGCCGCCGGCACCTGATGGAGTCGGCCACCGGCGAAGCCTCCCTCGCGGAACACCTCGCCGAGCAGGCGCGCACGGCGTCGGACGACCCCGGCGTGCAGGAGGCCCTCCGGTTGCTGATCGACGCGCTCGATGAGCGCGGGTTCCTCGAGGAGGATCTTTCGTCGCTCGCGCTGCGTTCCGGCCAGCCCTACGAGGCCGTCGTCACCGCGCACACCTTGCTGCTGGGCTTCGACCCGCCCGGCATCGGCGCCCGCGACCTCCGCGAATGCTTCCTGGCGCAGCTGCGCCAGCGCGGCCGCGGCCTTTCGACCGCCGCGCGCCTGGTCACCGACTGCTGGGAGCCGATGATGGGGCGCCGGCTCGAGGAATGCGCCCGGTTGCTCGACCTCGAGATGGACGGTGTCCGCGAGGGCTTGGCGGAGCTCGCCAAGCTCGAGACCGTGCCGGCCCGGCGTTTCGCCCGCGACGACAACCGCGTGGTCACGCCCGACGCCACGGTCGAGCTCGATGACGAGGGCAAGTGGAAGGTCGTGATGGACGACCGCCACGTCCCGAAGCTCCGCCTGGTGCCGGCCTACAAGGACATGCTGGCCGGCCACACCCTCGGCGACAAGGAGCGGACGTACATCCTCGAGCGCATGCGCCAGGGCAAGTTCCTGATCGGCGCCATCGAGGAGCGCCAGCGTACCATCGAGCGGCTGGCCCGCATCATCGTCGACCGCCAGGGCGATTTCTTCGAGCACGGTCCCGCCCGGCTCAAGCCGCTGACCATGACGGACGTCGCCAAGGAGATGGGCGTCCACGAGACCACCGTCGGGCGCGCCGCCGCCAACAAGTGGATGCTCACGCCCCACGGTCTCAAGGAATTCCGCTGGTTCTTCACCTCCGGGGTCGCCACCGCCGACGGCGGGACCGTCGCCCAGGAAGGCGTGCAGGAGATGATCGCCGACATCCTGGCACGCGAGAATCCCGCGGCCCCGCTGGCCGACGAGGCGATCACCGCGGAACTCCGCAAGCGCGGCGTGCAGATCGCCCGCCGCACGGTGGCGAAGTACCGCGAGGCGTTGGGCCAGCCGTCCGCGCACATGCGCCGGCAGCGACTCTGAGCCTCAGCCGAGGCGGCCGAGCACGGACGCCCAGCCGAAGTTCGCCATATCGCGGAAGAGGAACTGCACGCCGACCGTGCGGCCGTCCGCGCGGCGGGCGGGCGCGGCGATCGCGGGCAGGCCGGCGAGCGAGCCCGGGGCGTTGAGCGCCAGCAGGCGGGCGCGGTGAGCGTCGTCGCACGCGGCCTTGCCCACCGCGGGTCCGGCGGTGGCGGGCAGGGCGATGAAGTGGTGGCGTTGGAACAGGGCCTCGAAGGCCTCGCTCACCCGTTGGCGCACCGCGGTGGCCGCCTTCAGTTCCTCCGGCGTACGGCGGCGGCCGGCGTCGAGGCGGCCCCAGACCACCGGGTCGTAGTCCGGGCGGCGCAGGTCCAGCCAGGCCGCATGGACGCGCGCGGCCGCGTAGCCGCCCAGCACCGGGTAGGCTTCGGCCGCGCCCAGGCACGCCCGCCGCAGGAGTTCCGCCGAGGCCGCGTTCTCCTGCGCGCCCGCCCGCAGCGCCAGGTCGCGCATCGGCGCCAGGTCGGACGGTGCCAGTCCCAGCCCGAGGTCGCCGGCCCAGAGTCCGGCCCCGGCGGGCGGGGCTTCGCCGAGCACGGCCGCGGAGACCTGCGCAAGGTCCTTGGCGGAACCGGCGATCCATCCCGGCGTGTCATAGCCCGGCGAAAGCGGGAAGAGGTCGCCGACCGGCAGGATGTCGGGCGACAGCCGCAAGCCCCAGACCCCGCAGTAGCCGCAGGGCACGCGGATCGAGCCGGCGGTGTCCGTCGCCAGCGCGAACGGCACCAGCCCGCGGGCGACGGCGAAGGCCGAGCCGGAGGAGGAGCCGCCGGCGAGCCGCGCAGGGTCGGTCGGGTGCGGGCAATCGCCGAAGTGCGGGTTCTCGCCGGTCAGCCCGAAGGCGAACTCGTTGAGCTGCGTACGCCCGCATTCGATGGCGCCCGCGTCCTGCTCGAACGCATCGGGCAAGGTCGAGCTCCGGCTGGCCGGGCCGATGACCTCGGGGAGGAACGTCGAGCCGGCGAAGGTCGGTTGGCCTTCGCGGAAATACAGGTCCTTCGTGAGGAAGGGCACGCCGCCGAGCGCGTCATCGCGCCGCGGCCACGCTTGCTCGAACCGGCGCGTCAGCTCGGGCACGCTCGGCAAAGCGCAGAGGGCCGCGCGCTGCTCGTGCGGGGCGAGGCCCGCCAACTTCAACAGGAAAGCCTCCGCGGCCATCCGGGGTCCGCGGGTGAGGGTGAATTCCCGCCAATCCTCGATGGAGACGGGGACGACGCTCACAGTTCCAGCGGGACGCCCGGTTCCGGGTCGTGGACGCGCGTCGCGGGCATGAGCTTGGCCAACGTCTCCTTCATCCAGGCGCGCGCGGGCGGGTCGCCGTGGGTGAGCACGATGTCCTTCGGCGCGAGGTCGCGGGCGAAGTCGACCAGCTCGTCACGGTCGGCGTGGCCGCTCAGGTGGAAACGTTCGACCTCGGCGCGCAGGGTCGAGACGTGGTCGAGGCTCTTGAACTTGAATTCGCCGCCGGGCGCCATGCCGATCAGCTCGCCGCCCGGGGTTTCCGGGTCGCAATAGCCCACGAAGAACACCGCGTTCTCCTCGTCGTCGAGGATGTTGGCGGCGATGCGCCAGGCGGGCGTCTTCTCGACGAGCATGCCGCTCGAGAGCAGGTAGATGCCCTGCGCGGGCAGGTTCTTGCCCGGCTGCACGTAGCGGCGCGAGAGCGGCTGCACGCCGAGGTCGCGCAGCACCTGCCGGCTGAACTTCACCTGTTTCGTCTTCTTGCTCGCCGCGTCGAGGTAGTCGCACAGGTCCATGCCGAGACCCGAGCAGTAGATCGGCACGTCCACCAGCTCGCCGGCATCGGCGGCGTCCTGGAGGAGCAGCAGGATCTCCTGCATGCGCCCGAAGGCGAAGGCCGGCAGCAGCACGTCGCCGCCGCGGTCGGCCACCCGGTTGATGGCGTTGATGAGGCGGTCCTCCTCCTTCTTGCGCGTGACGTGCGCCAGCGTGGGCGTGGCGCCGCGCGTGCATTCCATCACGAGCGTGTCGACCGGGGTCCGCGGGAAGGCGGCGCCGGCCACGGTGCGCTGGGCCTGGAAGTGCACGTCGCCCGTGAAGAAGTGCTTGCGCTTGCGGTGCTCGACGAGCACGCCGACCGCGCCGGCCACGTGGCCCGCGAGGTGGAAGGTGAGGGCGACTTCCTCCCCGCCGCGGCCGATGACGCGCGGGTTCGCGAGGGGGACCGCCGCGAGGGCGTGCTCGACGCGTTCGACGTCCTGCTCGACGTAGAGCGGGTAGTCGGCGTTGCCGGTCTCCTCGCGCTGACGCTTCATCACCTGGATCGAGTTGGAGAGCAGGCGGCGGACGAAAAGGGTGGTCGCGGCCGAGGCGTAGACCCGCGCGCCGGGGTGCTGCCGGACGAGCAACGGCAAGGAACCGAGGTGGTCGAGGTGGCAGTGCGTGAGGATCACCCCGTCCACACCGCCCTGAATCTTGTCCAGCCGCGGCAGGGCCTGTCGGCCGTCGAGTTTGGGGTGGAGGCCGCAGTCGACGACCAGCCGCAGGCCGCCGAACTCGGCGAGCATGCAGTTGGCGCCGATTTCGCGGCCGGAGTTGAGGTCGGTAAGTCGCATCAGGAAAGTTCGGGGGGCGGGGTCATCGCGAAGGCCGGGATCCGCACGAAGACCCGTCGACCGTCGGCCGTGGTCCCGTGGAAGGCTCCCTCCGCGGTCAGCGCGGTGCCCGTCAGGTGGTAGCTGTTATAGGAGAAGGTCTCGCCGGGGGGCAGGGTGGGGGTCTCGCCGACGATGCCATCGCCTTCGATCACCTCGACGGACCCGTCGGCCGCGCGGAGGATCCATTTGCGCCCGAGCAGGCGGACGGTCTCCTGGGAAACATTCGAGATCGTCAGGAAATACACGAAGGCATGGGGGGTCTCCGGCGGGAAGTTCGCATCCCGATGGTGGACGACCTTGTCGACGACGACCCGGAGGCCTGGGAGTTCCTGTCCGGTGGCTTGCACGTCCCTCCAAGAAAGGGGTCTCGCCCGCCTTAAGGAAGCCATAAATCCCTCGGATGGCGGTTTTCAGGGACCTTCCCGCCTTGCACCACCCCTTGGGCTGCGTTTGATGGGCGGTGATGGCGTCTTCCCCTTCCCACCGGACCATGCTCGGTCGTATCCCGGGCAAGTGGAAGGTCATTTTCGTTTACCTGGTCCTCTTGGTCCTGTCGGCGAAGTTTCCCTTCTTCAGCTCCATCGAACGCTTCGCCCAGGGCACCCCGGTCCAGGTGCCGGCGTTTGACTTGGTGGGGGACAAGGTGGTTCAGACGGAGCGGAAGATCCCCCTGCGCGCCCATCTCCATGGCGTCGACGGGCAGCGGGAGGAAGAGGCCCAGGTCGGCCCCCTGCCGCGTTTCCGTCCGACCGTGGTGGTCTACCTGCATCGCGTGCCGTGGGATGACCAGGGCAGCCGGCTCTGCGAAGCGCTGGCGAAAAACCCTCGGGTCTCGGTCATCGAGGCTTTCCTGCCCGGCTTCCATACTTCGTCCGGCGATGTGCCCAGCCACTCGATGGAGACGAACGCCGCGGTGGTCGCCGCCTTGGTCGAGCACTATGGGATCAAGGAATACCATGTGGTCGGGCAGGGGCTCGGCGGTGTCGCCGCGCTGGAACTCGCGCGGGCCTACCCCGCTCGGGTGCGCTCGCTCAGCCTGGTTTCCGCGCCGGGCGCCCAGGAGTTCGAGATGATGGGCAATCCGCTCGTCAACAAACTCGTCTACGGTTTCCACGGTGCCTTCTTCTGGGGCGTCTCGCGCCTGACGCCCAATTTCGGCGCGGCCGACCTCCTGCCGTGGGATCGTGACTACGCCAAGACGGTCTTCGACACCGACCTGTCCGATTCGAAGAAGATCCTGCGCGAGTGGCGCAAGCCGCTCTACCTGCTGCACGGTGAGGATGACTGGGTGACGGCCGTCGACGCCGCGCGCTACACCGCGCAGCTCGTGCCGCAGGCCAGGCTCGACGTGGTGCCGGGTGGTCGCGACGCCGCCTTCGCCGATGTCGTGGCGACCGCCGCCAAGCTCGACGCCTTCATGCTCGCGGCCGAACAGGCGCCGGCCGCGCCCTCCGCGGCGCCCGTTTCCGACCCGCCCGTGCCGACCGCTCAGGGCGCGCGCTACTGGATCCTGATGCTGATCATCTTGCTCTGCTGCCTGGTGGCGGAGGACCCGACCTGCCTGGCGACGGGCCTCCTGGTCGGCATGGGGCTGATCGATTTCTGGTCGGGTGCCATGGCCTGCACGGTCAGCATCTTCATCGGGGACGTCGCGCTCTATTCGGTCGGGCGGTTCTTCGGCAAGCAGGCCCTGACCCGCGCGCCTTTGAAGTGGCTGCTCAAGCCGCACCAGCTCGACCAGTGGGCGGGCTGGTTCTCGACCCCGCGCGGGATGTTCGTGGTCGTCAGCTCGCGCTTCGTCCCGGCCAGCCGCGTGCCGACTTTCATCACCGCCGGCATCCTCCGGCTCAGCCCTCTGCGGTTGGGCATGCTGCTCTTCCTGGCCGCGTTGGTCTGGACCCCGGTCCTGATGCTCATCGGTCTCCGCTGGGGTCCGGTCATCATCGAGAAACTCAACGAGTATCACCGCATCGCCGGCTGGATCGTGGTCGGGATGCTGCTGCTGCTCTATTTCTCGACGCACTGGTTGCTGCCGGCCCTGACCTGGCGCGGCCGTCGGCAGCTCGTGATGAAGGTCCGCAACCTGCTCCAGCCGTCGCTGTGGCCTGCGGCGATCCTTTACCTGCCGGTGCGGTTGGGCGTCCTCTACCACAGCATCCGTTGCCGGAGTCTGACCGCCTTCGCCTCGGCCAACCCGGCGCTCGGTCGCATCGGCGGCTTCATCGGTGACGCCAAGTCGCTCCTGCTCCGTCCATTCCAGCGGGACTCCCGTTGTTGCCCCACCTTGGCGCTGGCACAGGAGGATAAGATCGAGGAGAGGATCAAGGAGGCCCACGCTTTCGCGGTCTGCCATGGTTACCCGCTCGTCTTCAAACCCGAGGTGGCCGAGGACGGCGCCGGCCTCCGTTTCGTGCGCGACGCGGCCCAGCTGGAGCGTCTCGTGGCCGGCGCCAAGGAGGATTTCCTGCTGCAGAAGTTCATCCCCGGGCTGGAGTTCGAGGTCGTCTGGCGGCGTAATCCGGGCAAGGACGACGGGCGGATCATGGCGATCGTCCAGAAGCAGGATGTCGTCGTGCGCGGCGACGGCGAGCAGACCCTCGAGGAGCTCATCTGGCTGGACGAGGTCGCGGTCTCCCGGGGCGAGCTCTACCAGCGGTGCCACTCCCGGGAGCTGAACGACGTCGTGCCGGCGGGGCGTTTGGTGACCTTGAACCTCACGGGCAGCTACGGCCACGGGGCCCGGTGCGTCCACCGTCACGACCTCAGCACCGCGGAGCTCACCGCGGCCGTCACCGCCTTCGCCAAGCGCTTCCCCGGCCTGCATTTCGCCCGGTTCGACCTGCGGGCCGTCTCCGAGGCGGAGCTGAAGGCCGGGCGTTTCATCTGCACCGAGGTCGGTGGTTGCTGCCATGTCTCCAGTCTCGTGCGCGACGGTTCGCTGCGCTTCAGCCGTTCCTACGCCGCGGTCTGGCACCAGCTCAAGGCCTGCGTCGAGGCCGGTCGTTATAATCTTAATCAGAATGTCCGCCCCGTGCCGCTGGAGGAACTGATGGCCCGATGGAGCCAGGCGCGCGGGCGAGCGGACGAGTACGCGGTGAGCGAGGAATAGCCGCGGGGCGTGCCGGGTGCCGGCCAGGACGGCTGCGCGTATTTCCGTCGGCGTCGGGCTGGACGTGGGCTGGCGCGCAGGGTTGAGTCAGGTCCGAGGTCAAAATCTGGGTTCATCCCTTCAGTGACCCTTAGGGATGATTACCTGGTTCGGCGGAAGCCGCTTTTCTGTCGAAGAAGCGGACCTAGGAGTGTTGGCCGAAATCCTATGCGAAACTCCAAGCTCCTCACGCGTGCGATCCTGTTGTCGGCCGGCCTGCTGGGTATCAATCCCGCCTCGGCGGCGACCGTGACCTGGGACACCTCCTCGACGGCCGGCTTCCAGTCGGGTAGCGGCACCTGGGGGACGGATAATTTCTGGAGCAGCAACGGCACGACCCTTTCGCCGTGGGTCGCGGGCGATCAGGCCGTCTTCTTGGGCGAGTCCGCTGCGGTGAACAATTCGATTTCGCTGAGCTCCGTGCAGAACCTCTCTGGGCTCACTTTTGGTTCGGCCACCACTGCTGGCAATTGGACGTTCTCCGGAAGCGGCATGGCCTTGACCGCAAACTCCACCTTCAACGTCAACGTAGGGTCGACGGCCTCGATCGGAAACGTCATCAGCGGTGCGTTTGGCCTCACCAAGGCCGGCACGGGTAACCTGACACTGACGGGTGCGAACACCTACACGGGGGCGACGACGGTCTCGGCGGGTACGCTGACCTTGGCGTCGGGGGCTTCATTGGCTTCGACGTCTTTGTCCCTCGCGGTTGGATCTACCCTGGCGCTCAACTCCTCGGCGACGGTCAACACGCTAACCAATCTAGGCAATATCCAGGTCGGCTCAGGGGTCTCGTTCACGGTGAACAACACCGCCAATCAGTCATTAGGTAACGGCCTCGCCACTACGACAGCTTCAAATGGTTCCATCACGGGCGCTGGCACCTTCGTGAAGGCGGGTACGGGTATGCTCTGGGTGCAGGGTGACATGAGTGCTTCCACGACAAACGTCATCCTTTCGGGCGGCACCCTGCAGTTCGTGGGAGTTCGCGGAGCGGACACGAACGCGTTCGGCACCGGGAATATCACGGTGACGGCAAGCGCCACCATGAACCAATACACCGATGGCACGCGCGCAAGCAGTGCACGATTGCTCAACACGATTTCCGTCACGGGAGGCACCTTGACCTTAGGCACTGGCTCTGTCGGCAGCGGCTCTCTAACTTTGGCGGGCGGGGTGACGGCCACGAATGACGCGAACATCACCATTGGTGGTGGCAGGGTCATCTTGGACAGCAACCTGGCCATGAACGGCTCCGGTGTTTTGACGCTCACCGGTGGCACTTTGCAGGTCGGTAACGGCGGGACCACCGGCACGATCAACGGTAGCTTGGCTTCGACGGGTGGCACGCTTGCCTTCAACCGCTCCGATGATGTGACCTATTCCGGGGTCTACTCCGGCGCCGGTGGCCTGACTCAGGCCGGCAGGGGTAACCTGACCCTGACGGGTGCGAACACCTACACGGGGGCGACGACGGTCTCGGCCGGCACCCTGACCTTGGCGGCAGGCGCGAGCATGGGCGCCGGCGCTCTCTCGGTCGCGTCGGGGGCCGGCCTGGTGCTGGATGTCTCGGCGACGACGTCCACCTTGACCGGCGCAGGTACCGTCGCGATTGCCGAAGGCGCGACGCTGACCCTCAACACCACCACGGGTTATCCGCAGTTCCATGGTACGCTCAGCGGCCCGGGTGCGTTGGTGAAGTCCGGGGCCGGCGAGGTGCTGCTGACGGGGAACAACAGCGGCCTGACGGGTGCCATCACCTTGAACGGGGGGATGATTTCCGTGCAGAACCCGATCAGCAGCCTCGGTTCCGGGGATATCACGGTCACGGACAATGCCACGATCGGGGCCTACTCCGGCTCCGGCTTCTCGGCCGGCAGAGTCAATAACAGGATCACCGTTACGTCGGGCACCTTGACGCTTGGTCGCAACGGCACCACGACGCTGGGTGGCGATGTGGTCGCGACCGGCCAGGGCAGTATCCTCGTCGGTGGCGGGGGGACCACCGTACTGGAGCGCGATCTGTTCAATCACGGGGCGGGGACCTTGAGCTTATCGGGCGGAACGACCTTGCAGGTGGGTGGCGGGGGCGCCACGGGCGCTCTCCGCGCCAATCTCTCTTTAACCGGCAGCCTGGTCTTCAATCGTTCGGACAATATCACCTACTCCGGAGTGCTTTCCGGCACGGGCAGCCTGACGAAGGCCGGCCCGGGCAACCTGATTTTGACGGGTGCAAATACCTACACGGGCACCACGACGGTCTCGGCCGGCACCCTGACCTTGGCGGCAGGCGCGAGCATGGGCGCCGGCGCTCTCGCGGTCGCGGCGGGGGCCGGCCTGGTGCTGGATGTCTCGGCGACGACGTCCACCTTGACCGGCGCAGGTACCGTCGCGATTGCCGAAGGCGCGACGCTGACCCTCAACACCACCACGGGTAATCCGCAGTTCCATGGTACGCTCAGCGGCCCGGGTGCGTTGGTGAAGTCCGGGGCCGGCGAGGTGCTGCTGACGGGGAACAACAGCGGCCTGACGGGTGCCATCACCTTGAACGTGGGGATGATTTCCGTGCAGAACCCGATCAGCAGCCTCGGTTCCGGGGATATCACGGTCACGGACAATGCCACGATCGGGGCCTACTCCGGCTCCGGCTTCTCGGCCGGCAGAGTCAATAACAGGATCACCGTTACGTCGGGCACCTTGACGCTTGGTCGCAACGGCACCACGACGCTGGGTGGCGATGTGGTCGCGACCGGCCAGGGCAGTATCCTCGTCGGTGGCGGGGGGACCACCGTACTGGAGCGCGATCTGTTCAATCACGGGGCGGGGACCTTGAGCTTATCGGGCGGAACGACCTTGCAGGTGGGTGGCGGGGGCGCCACGGGCGCTCTCCGCGCCAATCTCTCTTTAACCGGCAACCTGGTCTTCAATCGCGCAGACTCATCGACCTGCGAGGTGATTCTTTCCGGCACGGGTAATCTCGCACAGGTAGGAAGCGGCAGCCTCACCCTCACCGGTTCGAATTCCTATTCGGGGGGCACCACCATCATGGCTGGCACCCTCATCGTCGGGAGCGATACCGCGCTCGGTAGCGGAGCCGTGAAGGTCACCGGAGGGACGCTCGATCTCGGTTCCCGGTCTTTCGCGAACACGATCACCCTGTCATCGGGCTCGCTCGCCGGTACCCGGCTTGATGCAGCGACCCTCGTCCTGCAGGGGGGCGAGGTGACGGGCAGTATCGTCAGCGGCTCGCTTTCCAAGACGACCAACGGGACGGCGATCCTCAGCGGAGCCAATACCTATGCCGGTGGCACGACGGTTGCTGCGGGTACCTTGGTGGTGAATAACGCCGGCGCCTTGGGTTCCGGCAACGTGACCCTGGCGGGGGGTGGTCTCGACGTGAAGTCCCAGACCGTCGCCAAGGATATCACGCTGACGGCTGACAGCAGGGTAGCCGGGACCGATGGCACGATCAGCGGCGTCATTTCGGGTGATCGTCTGCTGACCAAGGTCGGGGTCGGCACCCTCACCTTAAGTGGGATCAATACGTTCACGGGCGGGACCTTGATCAACGCCGGGACCCTCGAGGTCACTGGTTCCATCCTCGGTAACGTGGTCGTTTCCGCGGGTGGTATGCTGGCCGGTTCCGGCAATGTCGGCGATATCACCGTCGTGGCCGGAGGCACCATCGGGGCGGGCGTCGTCGGCGCCGTCGGCTCGTTGAGCGCCGGTAGCCTGAGCCTTCAGGGCGGCGCGAAGGTCGAGCTGAATTTCAGCGATGCCTCGCTCGGTGGCGGGGCGGGCTTTGATCGGTTCCTGCTTTCGGGACAGCTGGACCTCAGCGCGGTCTCGGTGGGCAATAAGCTCACCCTTCTGCTCACGGGTCTGCCGACGACCTTCGACCCCGCCGGCGCCTACTCGTTTGGTTTCATCGCGTACGGCAGCCTCAATCTCGGGGCCAACGGCAACATCTCGGACCTCTTCACCATCGATGCTTCGGGTCTCAGGGACCAATTCGGAGGCTCGCTGGACACCTCCAAGTTCAGCCTGGTTGACGATGCTGCCAACAATCAGGTGCGACTGAACTACCTCTCGGCAATTCCCGAGCCTTCCACCTACGGCTTGAGTCTAGGCTGCCTAGGGCTGGCGGTCGCCGCGGTACGTCGACGCCGTCGCCTGGCCACCGCCTGAGGTATCGTCGCTCCGGCTCGGGATTCTGACGGGTCCTTAGCGGGCGTTGTAGGCGTGGCACAACGCCACCGCCGTCGCATCCGATTCGTCCAACGGTAGCTCGGCGGCCAAACCTAAGACCGATTTTACCATCCGACCAACCTGCTCCTTGGAGGCCGCGCCGTGGCCGGTGACGGCCATCTTAATGCGTTTGGGGGCGTACTCCCGGACGGTGGCCCCGAGGCGGGCCAGCACGCTCAAGGCGGCCCCGCGGGAGGCCCCCATCGCTTGGGCGGTACGGAAGTTCTGGACGTAGATGGTCTCCTCGATCGCCGCCTCGGTCACGCCGTGCTCTCTCGCGAGTGACTCCACCGCGTCGGCGATCTGGCCGAGGCATCGGTAAGGCTCGAGCTTAGGGGGTAGCTTCAACGTGCGACTCGCCAGCAACCGCGGGCTGGGTCCGCGCGTATCGACCACCGCCAGACCGGTGCCCCGCAGGGAAGGGTCGATCCCCAGGATGATGGCCTTGGCGCCGCGGGTAGCCGTCATCGCCTTCGTCGGGGACTTCGCCACGCGCCCGGTCACCTTCTTCGTGCCGGTGGGCAGCCCGTCGCGAAGCTTGGCGGTCCAGAGAGAACGCGAGGAGGAGCGGGCCATGCCCCATCTTGGCGGGCAGGGCGGGGAGGTATCCACCGAAAAACGCTCCCTCCCGGATTGCCTGTCGGGCTCGTTATCCTAGGTTGGCGTCGATGCCCCGTCTCTCCCTCATCGTCCTAGGCTTCGCCGCCGTCCTGGCTGCCGCTGAGCCTCCCGTGGTGGTCCGGGAGACCGCGGACATGCCCTCCGTGGCGCCGACCCTGGTCGCCCGCTTCAATAAGGAGTCCGTGCCGGAGTGTTCCGCGCTCTGGGCCAGCCCGTCCCAGCCCGGCCTCTACTGGACCCTTTCCGATTCCGGGGCCAAGCCGCGTCTCTCCGCCCTCCGGGCTGATGGCGGCTTCGCCGCTGGCCCGTCCGGTCCTTGGCGCACCGTCGAGCTCAAGGGGGCGACCAATGTCGATTGGGAGGCCATCACCGGTGATGCCTCCGGCCGGATGATCGTCTGCGACGTCGGCAACAATATCTCGGTCCGCAAGGAGCTCTCCCTCTACCTCCTCGCCGAGCCGGTGCTTGGGGCGGCCGCGGTCGCCGACTTCCGGAAGGTCACCTTCGCCTGGCCCGACCAGAAATCCTTCCCTGATCCCGAGCTCGCCCATGACTGCGAGGCGGCCTTCATGGTCGGTGGTCGGCTCTACCTCCTGACCAAACATCGTCGCGATACGCTCACCGACCTCTGGCGGGTGGACCTACCCGCCGTCGGCGCCCCCGACAAGGCCATCCCGGTGAAGATCGGCCGGCTGGACGCCAAGGGCATGGTCACGGACGCCGCGGTCTCGCCCGATGGCAAGCGCCTCGCCGTGCTGACCTACACGTTCGTCTGGGTCTTCGACCTTCCGGCGAGCGGCGAGGCTTTCTTCTCCGGCCCTGCGCGTTCCGCCCCGCTCTCCTTGCCGGCGCTCTCCTGGCAGGTCGAAGGCTGTTCCTGGCTCGATGATGCGACGCTCCTGCTCGGTTCGGAGCAGGGTGATCTCTTCCGCCTGCCCATCGCCGCCTTGAAGGAAGCCAAGTGATCGCAGGGCCTTCGCCGGTGTTGGGCTGAGCTAGGTGATTGCCTCAGCTATGAGGCGGTAAAACACCTCACGGAAATCCCCTCGTCCTAGGTAGGAGGCCTTTTGAAATAGTGGGCGATGAATCCGTCGATCCGCACGTGCTATTTGTTTGATGAGTTCGGCCAACAAGTCGGGCCTTTCACCGTCGGTGAAACGCTCCGCCACCTGGAGTCCGCCGAGCGGCAGCCCGGGTTCCGGCCCCGCCGGCTGACGGTGTGGACGCTCGGCTGGCCGACGCGCCTGGACGCCGCGGAGGCCCGGACGCGTCTACGCCGGCGTCTCCGCCTGCGCGACCGCTAGGCACAAAAAAGCCGGCGCGCACGCCGGCTTCATGGGCCGCCCGGAAGTCGTCGCTCAGAGCGCCTTGGCGGCGTTCACGACGGCTTCCTTCGTGATGCCGAGCTCCTTCATGACCACGTCGCCGGGGGCGGAGAGGCCGAAGGTGTCGGTGCCGATGGCCTTGCCGGCGGTGCCGACGTAGCGGCCCCACGAGATCGTCACACCGGCCTCGATGCTGACGCGCTTGGCGCAGGCGGCGGGTAGGACTTCCTCCTGGTAGGCCTTCGGCTGGCGCGCGAAGACTTCCATCGAGGGCATCGAGACGACGCGGACGCCCGCGCCGAGTTCCTCGCCGGCCGCGAGGGCGAGCGAGAGTTCGCTGCCCGTACCGATGATGATGTGGGTGAGCGGAGCCGTCTCCTTGCGCAGGATGTAGCCGCCCTTGAGCGTGCCCTGGCGGCGCGTGGCGACCGGGATGGCGTCGAGGGACGGGACGTTCTGACGGGACAGGATGAGGGCGACCGGGCCGTCCTTGCGGGCGACGGCATGGGCGAAGGCGGCGGCCGTCTCCTCGGCGTCGCCCGGGCGGACCACGTCGAGGTTCGGGATGCAGCGCAGCGCGCTCACGGTCTCGACCGGCTGGTGGGTCGGGCCGTCCTCGCCGACGCCGACGGAGTCGTGCGTGAAGATGTAGAAGGCCTGGAGCTTCGCGAGGGCCGCGACGCGGATCGAGGGGCGGAGGTAGTCGGAGAACGTCAGGAACGTCGCGCCGGAGCCCTTGAACACGCCGTGGTAGGCGATGCCGTTGAGGATGGCGCCCATCACGTGCTCGCGGATGCCGAAGTAGAGGTTGCGGCCGCCGGGCGTCGCGACGTCGAAGTCGCCCACGTCCTTGATGTAGTTCTTGGTCGAGCCGTGGAGGTCGGCCGAGCCGGAGAGCACGAGCGGGGAGGCCTTGGCGACGGCGTTGATGCAGGCCTCGCCGGAGACGCGGGTGGCGAGGGCGTTCTTGCCGAACTCCGGGATGGCCGCGAGGAGGGACTGGACGTCGCCGTGGTCGCCCTTCTGCGCCTTCGCGAGGAGGGCGGCCTTCTCGGGGTTCGCCTTGGACCAGGCGGCGAAGGTCTGCTGCCAGGCGGCATGCGCGGCGGCCTGCTGGGCCTTGCGGGCGTTGAAGAAGGCGCGGGTCTCGGGGGAGACGTAGAACTTCTCGTCGGGCAGGCCGAGGGCCTTGCGGGAGGCATCGACGAACTTCACGCCGGCTTCGCCGTGGCCCTTCGCGGTGCCCTGGACCTCGGCGATGCCCTTGCCGATGACGGTCTTGCAGATGATCAGCTTCGGCTTGCCGTTCTTGCTCGCACGGGCCTGGTCCAGGGCCGCGGCGAGCGGGGCGAGCTCGTTGCCCTGCTTGACGATGAAGACTTCCCAGTTGGCGGCTTCGTAGCGCTTGGCGGTGTCCTCGTTCTGCGTCTTGGAGGCCAGCGCGTCGAGGGTGACGTCGTTGGAGTCGTAGAGCATGATGAGGTTATCGAGGCCGAAGCGGCCGGCGAACGACGCGGCTTCCTGCGAGATGCCTTCCTGGAGGCAACCGTCGCCGGCGAGGCCGACCACGAGGTGGTCGAAGATCTTGTGCTCGGGGGTGTTGAAGTGGGCGGCGGCCATCTTGGCGGCCACGGCCATGCCGACGATGTTGCCGGTGCCCTGACCGAGCGGGCCGGTGGTGGCCTCGACGCCGACGGTCTCGCCGAACTCGGGGTGGCCCGGGGTCTTGGAGTGCAGCTTGCGGAAGTTCTTCACTTCCTGGAGCGGCAGGTCGAAGCCGGCGAGGTGCAGCCAGCCGTAGATGAACATCGAGCCGTGGCCGGCCGAGAGGACGAAGCGGTCGCGGTTGATCCACGCGGGGGCGGCCGGGTCGTGACGGAGGAAATTGCCGTAGAGGACGGAGCCGATTTCGGCGGCGCCGAGGGGGAGGCCGAGGTGGCCCGAGTGGCAGGCGGCGACGGCGTCCATGGCCAGGCCGCGGGCTTCGGTCGCGGCGCGGGAAAGGTCAGCAGAGTTATTGAGCGACATGGTCCATATCGGTTAGGGAAAATCGGCCCTTTATTCCAGCCTTGAATGAGCAGGAACCACCCTGCCAAAGTGGCGCATGGCCGATCAAGAACTCGAGGAAGGCTCCCGTCTGCGTCTGGACTTCAAGAAACTGCGGAAAATCGCCTCGGGCGAGGCTGATGTCATCCCGGCGGTCGCCCAGGATGCCCGGACCGGCGAGGTCCTCATCCTCGGTTATGTCAACGAGCTGGCCCTCCAGACCGCCCTCCGGGAAAAGAAGGCCACCTTCTGGAGCACCTCGCGCAACGAGCTCTGGATCAAGGGCCTGACCTCGGGCGATTTCCTCGAGCTCCTCGAGGTCCGGGTCAACTGCGAGCAGAACTCGATCCTCTACAAGGTCCGCCCGGCGGGGCAGGGAGCCTGCCACACCAAGCAGGACGGCAAGGCCCGCTCCGGTTGCTATTACCGCCGGCTCCGGGCCGACGGGACCCTCGAGAAGGTCTGACCTCAGCGGCCCGCGGCCGCCTGCTCGACCAGCCCCACCGCGACCTCGTAGCGCAGGGCCACCGCGGCGTGCTTCCGCGCGGCGTCCTCGGCCCCCGGCGGCAGGGTGAACGTGGCCGCCGCGCCCGGCCGGGCCGCGGTCAGGGACCGTAGCGCCGCCTCCGCCGCCGCGCCTGTTTCATATTCAAAATAAAACACCGCGATCGCCTGCCGCGGGAAGCCGCCTTCGCCGACGGCGACGGTCACGGCGCGGGCGCGGGTCGCGATGGCCGCGACGTCGCCGCCGAACCAGGCGCGCCGGCGGCCGGTGGCCACGAGGTCGGCGGGGTGTTCCGTGCGCACGACCAGGTAGCCGCCCGGCGTGGCGTCGAGCAGTTCCCGGGCCACGCGCGGCAGGACCGCGGGGTTCGCGGGCCCCGGCGCGTCCCCCGGGACGACCGCGAAGGCCGGCTCCGCGAAACCGAAGCCGAGGTGGAGCTCGGCCGCGTCCGCGCGCAGCAGGGCCGTGCGCAGCCCGCTCCGCGTCGGCGGCAGCGCGACCTGCGCCAGCAGGCTGCGCACCGCGCGGGAACTCCCCGCGGCCTGCGCCGCCTCCGTCCGGAGCAGGCCGCAGACGGCGTGCTCCGCGCCGATGTTGAGGCGTATCTCGCCGGGGCGCAGCAGCCAGGCCCCGAGGCCGCCGAGCACCGCCAGCGTCGCCGCGATGATCCAGGAACGTCGCCGCGGGCTCATCGCAGCCCGGCCGCGGCCGCCTCGTCGACGTAAAGCGTCGCGTCCGGGTGGTCGCGCAGGAGCGTCGCCGGGCAGGCGGGGCTCCGCGGATCCCGGAGCGCCGCACGGACCGCCGCGGCCTTGCGCGGCCCGGGTACGTGCGCGCTCAGGCGGCGCGCGTCGCGGAAGACCGGCAAGGTCAGCGTCAGGGCGTGCGTCGGGACGTCGGCCAGCGTCGGGAAGCAGCCATCGTTCACCTGTTGCCGGCGGCACGCGTCGTCGAGCGCCACGACCTTCACTGTCGCCGGGTCGGCGAAGTCCGCTACCGGTGGGTCGTTGAACGCGAGGTGCCCGTTCTCGCCGATGCCGAGGCAGATGAGGTCGATCGGCGCCGCCGCCAGCAGGGCCGCGTAGCGCGCGCACGCGACCGCGGGTGGTAGCTCGGCCTGCAAGGGGTGGAACGCGCCGACCGCGACATGGTCGAGCAGGTGGGTCCGCAGGTAGCGCCGGAAACTTCGCGGGTGGTCGGCCGCGAAGCCGACGTAATCATCCATGTGGAAGGCCGTCACGCCGGCCCAGTCGAAGCCGAGCTCCGCCGACCGCGAGGCCGCGACCAGCGCGGCGAGGAACTCGTCCTGCGACGGCGCGCAGGCGAAGATGACGCGCGCGGCGCCCTGGCGCGCCAGCAGCCCCCGCAGGTGGCGCGCGACCGCCTGGCCGGCCGCCCGGCCGAGCGCCGCCCGGTCCGGGTGGATCTCCACCGCGAGCCGGTCGGCTTGCAGGTGGCGCGGGACGCTCACTTGCCGACCGTCGCCTTGATTTTCTCCGCCACGACCGCCTTGACGATTCCCATGGCCGCCTTCTCGGCGTCATAGGAAAGCGCGAAGACCGCATGGTCGCCCTTGGCCTCGGCCTTGAGCGATTGGAGCAGTTCCAGCATGGCCCGCTGGGCGGCGAGCTGGTCCGCCGTCTTGTTCGCCTCGTCCATGAGGCCAAGGCTGATCAGGCCGGCCATGCCCTTGAGCTGGCTGGCCAGCTGCGTCGCCTTGCCCGGGCTGGTCACCTGTCCGTCCAAGGTCGCCACGAGGTTCGGACCCGTCTCGCCGACGGTGAGGACCCCCTTGCGCAGACCGTTGGCATCCTCCGTCTTCAGCATCTCGAGGTCGACCTCGACGCGCAGGAAAGGCGCCCCGGGCCCGGAGAGGTCGGCCTTGGGTCGGAACGAGGCGGACTTGCCCGCGTAGGCCTCGCGGATCGCGGCCAGGTTGGGCGTCCCGCCGATCAGCGCGGTGTCCGCGGAGACGAACACGATCCAGGTGGCCGAGATGGGCAGCCCCATTTCTTCCCCGTCTTCGCGAGCGACGTGTTGGGTGAGATACTCGAAGTCCCAGGCGGTCTGCGAGCCGAACGTCGCGGTCGGGACCTTCGCGGCTTTGGCGTACGCCTCGATCTTGGCGACATCGAAGCGGCCGTGCAGGACGCCGGCGATGAGCGGCTTCTTCGGGTCGGCGCCGGGGTAGAAGCCCACGACCACGTCATGGATATCCTTCTCGAAATCGAAGCCCAATTTCTGCTCGAAGGCCCGGAAGGTCCGGTTGGCCCGCGCCTCGTCGCGGAAGGCCTTGTCCAGGACCTGCCCGAACTTGGTCGAATGCAGGTTGCGGAGGCCCAGATGAAAGAAGCCGCCGATCTGTTCCGCGGGGATGCCTTTGGTGTCGACGGCTTGGGCGGGAGCGAGGCCCAAGGTCAGGGCGGCGAGGAGCAAGAGCGATTTCATGGCAGGGTAGGTGCCTTGTCTAATCTTTGGCGCTGGTCGCCTCCAGCCCATTCCCACGAAAAAGGGCGCCCGGTAGGGCGCCCCTGGGTTGGCCGCAACCAGTGGTTACTTGCTTTTCTTGGTCCCGCCGGGGGTCTTCTTGCCGCCCGTGGCCTTGGCTTGCGGGACGGCTTGGGCGTCGGCTTCCTTTTCGAGCAGGTCGAGGGTCTGTCCGGCGACGGCGAACAGTCTGGCGGTCTTGATTGATACCGTGAACGAGGCTCGCTGGCCCGCGATCTTCATCGGCTGGATGGCGGCGACCAGTTCCGCGCCGACCTTCTTCAGGGCTTGTAGCTCCACGGTCTCAGCCGGATCGATGGCCAGCAGCAGCGGAGCCGCGGAGAGGAAACCTTGGAGCTGCTGGGCCGCCGCCTTGGCTTTCGCGGCGCTCGTGTAGTCTCCGGACAACTCCAGGAACTGGTCGGGCCCCTTTTCGCCGGCGACAAGGGTCACGGCGGTCACGCCGTTCTTCCGCCCGATTTCCTCGGCGATTTCCGGCGGCAGGCGGGACAAATCCATCGTGGCGAAGAGGTAGCCCTTGCCGGTGCCGGCCACCGATGCTTGGTGCGCGGCGTTCAGGGCGAAGGAGGGCGCCTTGTCCGCCAATCGGGCGAAGCAGGCGGCGGCTTCCTCCGCGGAGGAAATCACGACGGTGTTGTTATCCAGGACGAAGACCCCCCACGGGGCCTCGTCCGGCTCGGCGGTCACCTTGCCGCCCTTGGGGTTGGCGAGGGCGTCGAGCAACTGCAGCGCGTTCCAGCCGGTGCGGCCGCCGGCGGTCAACGGGGCGACGCCGCGCTTCCTGGCGAAGGCGTCGACGCGCTTCGGGTCGACCTTGACCCGCAGGATACCGACGCCGGAGATGTCGCCGGGACCGGCGATCTTGAGGCCGAGGGCGATGGTGTTGTCGTTGTCGTCGGTGTTGATGCCGAATTCGTCTCGCACGGCCTTCTCCATGTCCGGTTCGTCGTTCCCGAGCGCCTGCGTCTTCGCCGACAACTTCTCCACGCGGGCGCGGAGGGCCTGCATGGCCGGCGCGGTGTTGCTGATCTGGAGCCCGTGGGCCGGCGCGGTGACCAGGACGAGGGCGGCGTCGGCGGGAAGCCCGCGGGTGTCGAACCGTTCTTGGGCCGGCAGGGCGACGCCGCCGGCGATCAGCAGCGCGGTGAAGAGGAGGCGCATGCGCGGGCGCGGTGCCGGGCGGCGGCGACTTATTTCGTCGTCGCCGGGGCGCCGACGGGCTTCTTCTTGCCGCCCGTGGCCTTGACGGCCGGGGCACCGGCGGCGCCGCCTTGCGCTTCCATCTGCTTCTCGGCGAGATCCATGAGCTGGGCGATCATGCCGATGAGTTTCTCCGTCTCGAACGAGATGGTCATGGCGGCCTGGTTGCCTTCCACCTTGACCGGCTGGATGGCCGACACGAGCTCGGTGCCGACCTTCTTCAGGGCCTGCTGCTCCGCGGGCTCGGCGGGGTCGATGGCGAGGAGCAACGGCGCGGCGGCGAGGAAGCCCTGGATCTGCTGGCCGGTGGTCTTGGCCTTCTCGGCCGTGGTGAAGTTGGCCGCGATCTTGTAGACCTGGTTGGGGCCCTTCTCGCCGAAGGCCATCATCGCGTTGGCCAGGCCGGTCTGTTCGAGCTCGGGGTTGGAAGGCAGGCGGGCCAGGTTGACGGCGAAGAAGCCGTAGCTCCGGCCGGTGTCGGCGACGAAGGTCTTCTGGGCGGCGTTGAGCGCGTAAGGGGCGGTCTTGCCGGCGAGGCTCGCGAAGCAGGCGGCGGCGTCCTTGGGCTGCGCGATCACGATGGTGGAGGCGTCGACGACGAAGAGGCCGAGCTGGAAGCTGTCCGGGCCGTCGGGCTGGGCCTGGGCGCCGGGGTCGCCGAGCGCGCCGAAGAACTGCAGCGCGTTCCAGCCGGTCTTGCCGCCGGCCGTGAACGTGGCGATGCCCCGCTTCTTGCCGAAGGCCTCGACCTTCTTCGGGTCGACCTTCATGTGCAGCACGGCGGCACCGGAGAAGTCGGGCGTACCGTTGGCCCCGTTGGCGATGTTCAGGCCGACGGCGAAGGAGCTGTTGGTGTCGTTCGTGTCGACGCCGAATTCCTCCCGCAGGATCTTGTCGAGCTTGGGGCTGTTCTTGTCCGCCTTGGCCGCGATCTTCTCGAGGCGTTCGCGCAGCGCCTTCATCGCGGGCGAGCTGTTGATCTTCAGACCCGTGGTCGGGGCGGTCACCAGGACGATGGCGGCGTCGGCGGGGATGCCGCGGGTGTCGAACTGCTGGGCCGGCAGGGCGGCGCCGACGGTGGTCAGCAGGGAGGCGAGGATGAGGCGCATGTTAGGGTCTGTCCCTTGGGGTTAAATCCTTGGGGTTTATTGGCTAGCCCAAATCGTCCAGTCGGCTCATTTTTAGGGTGAAAACGGGCCAAAGGGGCCGTTTGGGCACAAAAAAGGGGCGTCTTTCGACGCCCCTCAAAGGTGCTAGTGAATCCGAGGATTAGTAGCCGCCGCGATCGCCGCCGCCGAAGCCGCCGCGATTGCCGCCGCCGAAGCCACCACGACGCTCGCCGCCGCCGAAGCCGCCGCGGCTGCCGCCGCCGAAGCCACCACGGTCGCCGCCGCCGAAGCCGCCACGGCGTTCGCCACCGCCGAAGCCGCCGGAGCGGGGACGGTCGCCACCACCGAAGGAGGGACGTTCTTCACGGGGACGAGCCACGTTGACCTTCAGGGGACGACCCATGAAATCGACGTTCTCGGTCTTGGCGATCGCATCCTGAGCCTGCTGAGCGTTGCCCATGGTCACGAAGGCGAAGCCGCGGGGACGACCCGTGAACTTGTCCATCATGACTTCCACGGAGACCACTTCGCCCGCCTGGGAGAAGTGAGCGCGGATGTCGGCTTCGGTTGCGGCCCAGGGCAGATTGCCCACGAACAGTTTGTTTTCCATATCTTTTGTTTTGCTTGGTTTACCTGCACCGCATTGCCCGTTTCCGACCTTCGGATTTCGATTTGCCGTCTTAGCGACCGTCAACTCACCGGATTCTTGCGGGGCTTGCCTCTTACTTTGGTTATTTTCCGAGACAAGCCTGACCACTGATAAGGTACATTAGCGGAGGCAGGGCAAGTTTATTCACAATAGGGGTCTGTCCCCAGCTCGGCATTGACTCCCGTAACCCTCGTAAAGAGGCTGATTTCATGAGCCAAGCTTTGACTCCCGCGCAGATCGAGGCGGCTTTGGCCGGCTTGAAAGGCTGGGGTCTGGAGGGTTGCAAGTTGTTGAAGAACTATGAGTTAAAGGATTTCAAGGCCGCCTTGGCCTTCATCAATCAGGTGGGGGCGGTCGCCGAGGCGCAGGACCATCACCCGGAAATCCACAACAGCTGGAACCGCGTCAGCCTGCGACTCTGCACCCACGACGCGGGCGGGCGCCTCACCGAGAAAGATTTGACCCTCGCCCGGGCCATCCAATCCATTCCTCTGCCGTGATCGACCCTGCCGACGCCATCGAAGCGCTCCTGGACGAGCTCAAGCGGCAGCGTGCCGCCGGGGTGACCAAGGTCAGCGTCTCCCCCGAGTCGCTGGAGTTCCTCCGCAAGGCCGCCGGGACCAGCCGGCCGGCGACCGCTGCCCCGTCGCCGAAGGCCACGGGTGGCGACAGCGTCCGCGGCGCCTCGCCGGTCGCCGCCTTCACGGCCGGGGTCAAGGGCGAGCGTCCGGCTACTCCTGTCCGCCCGACGCCGGTCGTGGTCACGCCCGCGGCCGCGCCGGTCGCCCCGATCCCGGAGCCCCCGGTCGTCACCTTGCCCGCCGGGGACAAGGTCGCCCGCCTCGCGGCGTTGCATGCCTTGATCGCGCAGTGCCCCGAGACGCGTCGCCACCTCCTGCCGGGGCACCGCCCGGTGCTCGGCCACGGCTCCGTCGACGCCCGAATCTTCTTCGTCGGCGAGGCCCCCACCGTGGAGGAAGCCGAGGCCGGGCGACCGTTCGTCGGCGCTTCCGGCGAACTGCTCCGCAAGATCCTCGCCGCCGGTCTCATCGGCGAGGAGCTCACCTACCTCGCGCCGGTCATGGGCTGGCGGCCGGAACCGCCGACCGTCCACGGCAAGCGTCCGCCGAACGCGCGCGAGCTCGCTTTCAACCTCCCTTACCTTCGCGCGCAGATCGAGGTCGTCCGCCCGCAGGTGATCGTCGCCCTCGGCGCGCAGGCCTGCGAGGCCCTGCATCCCGGCGGCCCGCCCATCACGCAGGCCCGCGGCAAGTGGCTTGATTACCAAGGCATCCCGCTGCTGCCGACCTTCCATCCGAACTACCTGCTGCACAACCCGTCGGCCACGGCCAAACGGACCGCGTGGGAGGACATCCTGCTGGTCATGGAGCGGGCGGGCCTGCCGATCTCGGACAAGCAGCGCGCCTACTTCCTGCCGAAGTGATCAGCGGACGGAATCGCTGAGGCGGCGCAGCGCGAAGGCGAGCACCTGCGAGTTGCGGCCGCTGGCCTGCAGCGCCTTGCGCCGTTCGGCCGGCAGTTCGGTCGCCGCGGCGGGGACGAACCCGCAGGCCGACTGGAAGAAGCCCTGCGTCTGCGTCGTGAGCGCGAAGAGCTTCCGGGCGCCGAGCTGCTTGGCGCGGCGCTTGGCGAACTCGACGAGTTTCCGGCCGACGCCGCGGCCGTGGTAGAAGGGCTGCACGTAGACCGCGCCGAGCTCCATCGACTTGCCGTCGGCGTAGGGGCGCAGGGCCGCGCAGCCGATGATGCTGTCGTCGATCTCGTAGACGTAGAAGTCGGCGTAGCCCTGCTCGATCTGCTGGCGCGTGCGGGCGACGAGCGCGTCGGTCTTGGCGCCGTGCTTCGCGAGGTTGTAGAGGGCCTGCGCATCCTTTTTCTTGGCCTGCCGGATGCGGTCGTAGTCGTTGGCGTGGACCATCGTGCCGAGGCCGACCTTGTCGAAGATCTCCGTGAGCAGGCAGCCGAAGACGCGACCGTCGAGGATGTGGGCGCGCGGGACCTCCTCGTCGAGGGCCTTGGCGGCCTGGACGGCCTTGCTGCGGATCCGCGGGTCGAGCTTGGCGTTCTTGTCCGCCAGCAGCCGCTTGAGCTCGTCCTCGGGCAGGTTGAGCTGCACGACGCCGTCGACCTGCAGGCCGCTGAAGGGGGTCAGGTAGATGAGCTTCGAGGCGCCGAGGGCGACGGCCAGCTCCATCGCCAGGTGGTCGCTGTTGACGCGCAGCGACTGGCCTTCGCGGTCGCACACGATGGGCGTGACCAGGGGCAGGAGATCCTGCGCCAGCATGGACTTCAGGATGGCCGCGTCGACCTTCTCGACCTTGCCGGTGTAGAGGTGGTCCACGCCCTTGAGGCGGCCGAGCTTGGTCGAGCGCACGGCGTTGGTGATCGCGCAGCGCAGGCCGGCCTGGGAGAGGTGCTCGAGGACCGATTGCGACACGAGGGCGGAGGCCTCGCGCGCGAGCGACATCGTGGCGGCGTCCGTCGGGCCCTCGCCCTGCACGTCGGACAGCGCGATGTTATGCTCGCCGGCCAGGCCGACCAGCTGCTGGCCGATGCCGTGCACCAGCACGACCTTGATCGAGAGGCTGCGCAGCACGGCGATGTCCGTCACGATGTTCGCGAAGTTCTCGTGGGCCACGATCGAGCCGTCGACCGCGATGACGAACACGTGGTCGCGGAACATCGGGACGTAGCGGAGGATACCCCGCAGGTCGGTGGGCTTCATGGCGCGCTCGCGCTGGCTGGACATGCCAATCCTTATGGACTCCGCGCGGGCGGGGGCAATACTGATGCGTCATGCCGAGGAACGCCCGCGCCGCCGCCGTGCCGCCCGACCTGCGGGAAGGGGTCGACGCCTTCCTCGGTCACCTGTCGCTCGAGCGCGGTCTGGCCAAGCTGACCGTGGCGGCCTACGAGGGCGACCTGCTGGCCTTCGCCGCCCACTGCGGCCGCGCCGGCTTCACCCGCTGGCCCGACGTCGGCCTCGCGCAGGTCGACGCCTGGGTGCGGACCCTTGATCGCCGCGGGCAGGCCCCGGCCTCGCTGGCCCGCCGGCTTTCGGCCGTGCGTTCCTTCGCCCGGCATCTGGTCCGCGCGGGTCTCCGCCGCGATGATTTCACCGAGCTGGCCCGCGGGCCCAAGTTCCGGCGCCGGTTGCCCGGGCTGATCAGCCCGGCGGAGGTCGCCCGCATCGTCACCGCGCCGGACGCCGCCACGCCGCAGGGCCTGCGCGACCGGGCGATGCTCGAGCTCATGTACGGCTCGGGCCTGCGTGTCTCGGAGCTCTGCGGTCTGGACCTGCAGGCGATCGACGAGGAGTCCGGCGTCGTCCGCGTCCGCGGCAAAGGCGCCAAGGACCGGCTCGTGCCCGTCGGCGAGACCTCGCTCACGGTGCTCCGCGCTTACCTTGCCGCCGGCCGGCCCGCCTTGGTCCGCCCGAAGACCGGGAGCGCCTTGTTCCTCAGCGCCCGGGGCGTCGCCATCTCGCGCAAGACCTTCTGGCTCGCGGTCAAGCAGGCCGCGGCCCGCGCGGGCCTGCCGCCCTCCGTGAAACCGCACCTGCTGCGGCACGCCTTCGCCACGCACCTGCTGGCGGGCGGGGCCGACCTGCGTTCGATCCAGGAGATGCTGGGACACGCCGACATCGCGACGACCCAGATCTACGCCTCGGTGGAGCGCTCGGCCCTCGCCGACGCGCACCGCCGCCATCACCCGCGCGGACGGAAGGCTTAGAACAGCATGACCACGCCGAGGGCGAGGGTCGCCGCGCAGAGCGCGCCGATGAGGAAGCGCGTGCCGGCCGGGACGGGCAGCGGGGCCAGTTCCTCGCCGTCCTCGGTCGGCCGGATGAACGCCTCGCGCAGCAAGGAGAAGTAGTAGTGGATGCTGACGGCCACGCCGACGAGGGCGACGCCGAGGACCCACCAGAGCTTGGCCTTCACGAGGAGGGCCAGGATGATCAGCTTGGCCACGAAGCCCGCCGAGGGCGGGATGCCGGCCAGGGAGCCGATGCCGAAGCCGAGGGCGGCGGCCAGCACCGGGGAGCGGCGCAGCAGGCCGCGCAGGCCGAGGAGCGGGCGGTCATGGTCCTCCGCGACGGGCAGGCTCACCAGCGCCGCCGACGTCAGGAACGTGCCGAGGACGTAGGCGTAGAGGTAGAAGTAGATCGCGTGTTCGGCCGAGATGGCGAGGCCGCCGATGGTCTCGAAGTGGACGTTGGGGGCGACCACGGCCACGGCGAGCGCGGCGAGCAGGAAGCCGGCGTGCGCGACGCCGGAGAGCGCGAGCGTCCGCTTGACGTCGGTCGCGGCGAGGGCGGCGAGGTTGCCCGCCAGGAGCGTGAGGATGGCGAGGCCGGCCAGCAGCGGGCCGAGCTTCGCGCCGAGCGCGGCGAAGGGGCCGGTGACCAGCACGAACAGGGCGAGGGCCCCGGCGGCCTTGGAGGCCGTGGCCAGCAGCGCGGTGGTCGGGGTCGGGGCGCCCTGGTAGACGTCGGGGATCCAGGTGTGGAAGGGGAACGCGCCGAGCTTGAAGGCCGCGCCCGCGAACACGAGCGCCACGCCCACGAGCGTGAGCGGGTTGACGTTGCCTTGGGTGGCCTGGAGGGCCGCGGCGATGTCGGCGAAGCCGAGCGAGTCGTTGGTCGGGGTCGCCAGGGAACCGTAGATCAGGACGATGCCCATCAGCAGCAGCGCGGAGCTGAGCCCGCCCGCGACGAGGTACTTGACGCCGGCCTCGAGCGAGGCGGCGCTGCGCCGCAGGTTGCCCACGAGCACGTAGAGGCCCACGGCGGCCGTCTCGAGGGCGAGGAAGAAGACCACGAAGTGGTTCGCGCGGGCCAGGAGCATGAACGCCGCCGTCACGATCAGCAGCACGTGGTGGTAGTCGGCCACCGAGACGCCGCGGTCGCGCAGGAAGCGGCCGGCCAGGAGGCTCGTGCCGAGGGCGCAGGCGAGGAAGACCAGCCGGACCGCCTCGCTGTTCTCGAGCTGCACGCGCAGCAGGCCGTGGAAGGCCGGGAGGCCGTCGGCCCCGGTGAAGAAGCTGGCCGGGAAATTCTCGGCGCCGTGCGGGAGGTTCCAGGCCGTCCCGTCGGTCAGGGACATCACGAGCACGAGCAGCAGGCCGACGCGCGCCGTGGCGGGCTGGAGCCAGCGTTGCGCGGGCGGCAGCAGCAGCGCCTGGAGGAGGCACAGCAGGGCGAGGCCGGCGACGGCGATCTCGGGGAGGATCGACAGCCAGTCGGCCGCGCGCGGGGCGAGCGTCTTGAAGGCGGGATCGATGTTGGCGAGCAGGGAAGTCATCGAGCGGAAGGGGCAGGGGCGGCGGCGGGCAGGGTCTCAGCCACGTTCTTGGCGATGTCCTTGCAGTAGTCCTGGGTCTGCGAGGTCACGAGGCCCGGCTGGAAGCCGATGAGGAGCGAGGCGCCCAGCAGGAGCAGGGCGGCGACGCGCTCGGCCCAGCCCAGGTCGGCGACCGGGGCGACGGCGAGCCGCTGCTGCAGCGCGGCGGTGGGCTCGCCGTAGAAGGTCGCGGCCACGGCGCGGAGCGCGTAGACGGCCGAGATCACCACGGTCGAGGCGACGGCGGCCTGGAGCCACAGCGACTGGTCACGCAGGGAGAGGAACACGCCGATCTCGCCCCAGAAGTTGCCGAAGCCGGGGAGGCCGATCGAGGCCATCGTCGCGGCGACGAAGAGCGCGGCGAGCACGGGCGCCTGCTTGGCGAGGCCACCCAGTTCGTCGAGCCGGTAGGTGCCGGCGCGGGCCCGCACGCCGTTGGCGAGCAGGAAGAGCGCGGCGCAGGAGAGGCCGTGCGCCACCATCAGGAAGAGCGCCGCGGCGACGCCGTCGGGGCGGCCGGTCACGCCGGTGACCCAGAGGCCGAGGAAGATCGGACCCATGTGGGCGACGGAGCTCCAGGAGAGCAGTTCCTTGAGGTCGCGCTGGGCGAGGCAGATGAGGCCGACGAGCACGACGTTCGCGAGGGCGCAGACGAGGAACCAGTCCGCCAGCGCGCCGTGGGCGCCGCCGAGGGTGTTGAGCGTGACGAGGATGATGCCGTACAGGCCGAACTTCTTCAGGGCGCCGGCGTGGAGCATCGAGGCGGGCGTGGGCGCGGCGGTGTAACCGGGGGCCGCCCAGGAATGGAACGGGAAAAGCGAGGCGAGCACGCCGAAGCCGAAGAGCGTGAGCCCGATCGCGGCGGCGGGGACGACGCGCAGGTCGATGGTGTTGAGCAGCTCGCTCCAGGTGGAGGTGTAGCCCGTCTTGGCGGCGCCCAGCACGAGGAGGAGCCCGGCGAGCGAGACCATCGCGCCGACGGTGAGGTAGATCGCCATCTGCATGGCGGCCGGACGGCGGCCCGCGCCGCCCCAGAAAAGCGTCAGCAGGAAGGTCGGGATGAGGGCGAACTCGTGGAAGAAGTAGGCGCCGAGCACGCTGGTCGTGCCGAAGGTCCCGAGGGTGCCGCCGAACATGAAGAGCAGCAGACCGAGGTAGGTGTTGCGGCGTTCGACGTCCTGCACGAGCGCCTTGATGCCCGCGGCGAGACCGACGACGGCGGTCATCAGGAACAGGGGGGCGCTCAGGCCGTTCAGGCCGAAGTCGAAGCCCCAGGGCGAGCCGCTGGAGGTCAGCTGTTGGTAGGCGATCTTCTGGCCCGGCCACGGCGCGACGAGCCAGACCCCGAGGAGCAAGGGCAGCACGAAGCCGGCGAAGGCGAAGCCCGAGGCGAAGCCGGCGGGCAGGCGGCGGCCGGCGAGCAGGACCAAGCCGGCGACGATCGGGGTGTAGACCGCGACGGCCGCGAGGTTGGCGTGGAGAAAGTCGAGGGAGTCCATGGGTCAGCGGGCGAGGAAGTACCAGGCCAGGAGAAGGGTGCCCGCGACGAGGCTGAGGGCGTAGAGGCGGGTCTGCCCGCGGTGCAGCGTCCGGCCCGTGAGGTAGCCGAGGACGGCCGGCACGCCGGCGCCGAGCCAGCGCACCGCCACGCCGTTGATCAGGAGCAGGTCGAGGAAGGCGAGGAACTCGGTGACGCGGCGCTGCACGCGCTCCACGTACCAGCCGTAGAGCGTGTCCATCCAGCGGAACGCGAGCACGCCGTAGAAGCGCGGCAGGTCGGCGCGCAGGCTGTCGACGCCGGCGGCGCGGCCGTAGTAGCGGAAGGCGAGGGCGCCGAGCGCCAGCGCGACCAGGCCGACGATCGTGGCGGCCGAGGTGGCGTGGAAGGCCATCGCGCGCAGCGGTTCGGCGACGCGGGCGAGGGCGGCGGCGGGGATGAGCGCATCGGCGGCGAAGCCGGCGGCGACGGAGAAACCGAGGCCGAGGACGACGAGCGGGGCGGTCATGGTCCAGGGCGACTCATGGGCGTGGTCGGCGGCCTCCGAGTTGGCCGGACCGAAGAACACCAGGCGCACCATGCGGGCGCTGTAGAGGCAGGTCGCGACGGCGGCGAGGCCGAGCAGCGCGAAGAGGTACAGGTTGCTCGCATGGGCGGCCTCGAGGATCGCGTCCTTGGAGTACCAGCCGGCGAGGAAGGGCACGGCGCAGTTCGAGAGCGTGGCGGCGACGAAGGCGGCCGTGGTGACGGGCATCCTGCGGGCGAGCCCGCCCATCTTCAGCATGTCCTGCTCGTGGTGGCAGCCGTGGATGACGGAGCCGGCGCCGAGGAAGAGCGTGGCCTTGAAGAACGCGTGCATCGCCATGTGCAGGACGGCGAGGTCGGGGCGGCCGAGGCCGATCGCGCAACCCATGATCCCGAGGTGGGCGAGCGTCGAGTAGGCGAGGGACTTCTTGATGTCGGTCTGGGCGAGCGCGCAGAGGCCGGCGAGGGCGGCCATGCCGGCGCCCGACACGGCGACGAGCTGGAGCACGTCGGGCGTCAGCAGGAAGGCGATCCGCGCCATGAAGTAGACGCCGGCGGCGACCATCGTGGCGGCGTGGATGAGCGCGGAGACGGGCGTCGGGCCGGCCATCGCGTCCGTCAGCCAGACGTGCAGGGGGAACTGCGCGGACTTGCCGATGAAGCCGCACATCAGGAGCGCGCCGAGGAGCCAGGGCCAGCCGGCGGCGGGCTTGAGCGCGCCCAGCGCGGCGAAGTCCAGCGTGCCGAACTGCGCGAGGCAGAAGGCGATGCCGAGGATGAAGCCGAGGTCGCCGACGCGGTTGACGATGAAGGCCTTCTTGGAGGCTTCCGCCGCGTAATCCTTGTCGAAGTAGTGGGCGATCAGCATGTACGAGCTGAAGCCGACCAGTTCCCAGAACACGAAGGTCATGAGCAGGTTGTCGGCGACGACGATGCCCAGGATGGAGAACATGAAGACCGACAGGCCGCCGAAGAACCGGCCGCGCGCGTCGTCGTCCCGCATGTAGCCGACGGAGAAGAGGTGGATCCAGGCGGCGACGAACGACACCACGAAGAGCATCAGGCGCGCGTTGGCGTCGATCAGGTAGCCGAAGCCCAGGGAGATATCGCCGAGCTTCGCGAGCTCGACGTGCCAGCGGGTGTCGCCGGGGGCGGCGGTCAGCAGACGCAGCGCGAGGGCCGCGATGGCGAAGGCCACGCCGGTCGAGAGCCAGGCGGCGACGGCGCCGGCCCGGCGGAGGAAGAGGGCGATGAACAGGGCCGCGCCCAGCGGCAGGAACAGGATCCAGTGGACGAGGGACGAAAAGTCGGGGGACATCGGAAAAGCTTAGTCGCGGAGGAGGTTCAGGGCGTCCGACTGGATCGTGCCGCGGCGGCGGTAGAGCGCCACGATCAGGGCCAGCCCGACGGCCACCTCGGCCGCGGCGACGGTGATGACGAAGAAGACGAAGACCGCGCCGTCCATCTTGTGGGCGAAGCGGGAGAACGCGACCATCGCGAGGGTCGTGGCGGCGAGCATCAGCTCGAGGCACATGTACACGACGAGCAGGTTGCGGCGCACGAGGACGCCGGTCAGGCCCAGCGCGAACAGCAGGCCGGCCAGCAGGAGGTGGTGGGCGAGGGTGGTGTGTTCCATGGCGGGATCCTCAGGCTTGGCCCTCCGGGGCGTCCTTGCTCAGGGAGACGACGCCGACCAGGGCGACGAGCAGCAGGAAACCGGCGATTTCCAAGGGGAGGAGGTACTTGGTGTAGAGGAGCCGGCCGAAGGACTTGGCGGCGGTCGTGAACTCGGCGGGGTTGGCCGAGAATTCCGGCGGCGTGGCGCCCGCCGGGGCGGCGCTGACGGCCCCGGACCAGTGGAAGAGCCAGAGCACGCCGGCCCCGAGCAGGAAGAACGTGGCGAGCCCGAGGGCGGCCGCCTTCCAAGGGTAGGCACCGACGGCATCGTCCGTATCCAGGAGCATGATGATGAACAGGAAGAGCACCATCACCGCGCCGGCGTAGACCAGCACCTGGAGCACCCCGAGGAAGTAGGCGTCGAGCAGGAAGAAGTCCGCCGCGATGCCGACGAGGGCGAGGATCATCCCCATGGCCGAGGTCACGGCGTTCCGGCTCAGGACCAGGAGGAGGGCGGCGCCGAGGGTCAGCGCCGCGAAGAAAGTGAACAGGCCGTCCGGCATGGGCGGGAAGGTAGGGCGGGGGGAGTCCTTGGAAAGGACAAAAGGCACAAAAATGCCCATTTTTGCCGTTTGACTAGGGCCGATAAGAGAAAACGCGGGATTTGCTTAAAAATGAGCAAATCAGCCTTTCCCTGCCCGGGGAAGGTGTCGGCGCATTTCGCAGGTCGGGAACTGATGCAGGAGGGTGCCCTCGTCAAAATGACCGGTCCAGTCGGGGAAAAAGGCGTCCGCCTCCGGCTCGAGGGGAACGTGGGTCAGGATCAGTTCGCTGCACCAAGGCAGGGCCTCGGCGTACAGGGCGGCCCCCCCGGCCAGGAAGAGGGTCTTCCCGGGCTCGACTTGGGCGGCTTCCTCCCAGCTCGCCGCGGTGATCACGCCGGGGGCGGTGAAGCCTGAGCGGCTCAGGACCACGGTCGTCCGTCCCGGCAGGGGGCGGCCGATGGACTCATAGGTCTTGCGTCCCATCAGGAGGATCTGGCCCATGGTCGTCGCCTTGAAGAAGGCGAAGTCCTCCGGGATGCGCCACGGGAGCTTGTTCGCAAGGCCGATCCCGCGGTTGCGCGCGACGGCCGCGATGGCGATGAGCGGACGGCCGAGGCGCACGGTCAGATGGCCACGGGGGCCTTGATCGCCGGGTGCGGGTCGTAGCCCTCGACGGCGATGTCCTCGAACTTGAACGCGAAGAGGTCCGTCACGGCCGGGTTCAGCACCAGGCGGGGCAGGGGCCGCGGCTCGCGCGAGAGCTGCAGGTCGACCTGCTCCACGTGGTTGGAATAGATGTGCGCGTCGCCGAAGGTGTGCACGAAATGGCCGGGCTTCAGGCCCGTCACCTGGGCGATCATGTGCGTCAGCATCGCGTAGCTGGCGATGTTGAAGGGCACGCCTAGGAAGAGGTCCGCGCTGCGCTGGTAGAGCTGGCAGCTGAGGCGGCCGTCGGTCGAGACGTGGAACTGGAAGAGCGTGTGGCAGGGCGGGAGGGCCACCTGGTCGGCCTCCTCCGGGTTCCAGCCCGAGACGATCAGGCGGCGGCTGGCGGGGTTGCGGCGGATCTCCTCGACGAGCTTGCGGACCTGGTCGACGCCGTCGTGGGCGTACGTGCCATCGGGTTGTTTGGTCGCCCCGAAGTTGCGCCATTGGTGGCCGTAGACGGGCCCGAGGTCGCCCTCGGCGCGGCCGAACTTGGCGCACTGCTCCGCCGTGGCCCATTCGTTCCAGATGCTCACCCCGCGCTCCGTCAGCCAGGCGTTCTGCGTGCTGCCGGAGAGGAACCAGAGCAGCTCGTGCGTGATGGACTTCAGGTGGACCTTCTTCGTGGTCACGAGCGGGAAGCCGTCCGCGAGGTCGAAGCGCAGCTGGGCGCCGAAGATGCCGAGCGTGCCCGTGCCGGTGCGGTCGGCCCGGATTTCTCCGTGCTGCCGGACGTGGCGGAGCAGGTCGAGGTAGGCCTTCATGGGTCTTGGGTTATTCTCCGGAAAGGTCCCGCCGCAACACGGAAACCATGCCGTCCGCCGAACCTTTCGCCCTTGCCTCCCCGCCGCCTCGGAGGCACCCCTCAAGGGAGCCCACATGAGCGAAAAGACCGACCTCAACGCCATCTCCCACGACCTCCACGCGGTCCGGAAGGAGAAACTCGCCCAGCTCCGCGCCGCCGGGGAGGATCCGTTCCGCGCCGAGTGGGCCCAGACCCACGTCTCGACCGAGTGCCCGGGCCTCCTGCCCGAGGGCGTCGAGGAAGGCCCCGAGGTCTCCGTCGCCGGCCGGATCGTCGCCCTGCGCGTCATGGGCAAGGCCAGCTTCGTCAAGCTCCTCGACCGCGGCGGCGTGATCCAGACCTACTTCACCCGCGACGCCCTGGGCGACGCCTACGACGCGCACTTCAAGAAGCTCGTCGACTCCGGCGACTTCGTCGGCGTCCGCGGCCGGCTCTTCCGCACCAAGACCGGCGAGGTCACCGTCCGCGTCGCCGAATACAAGCTGGTCTCCAAGGCCCTCCGCCCGCTGCCCGAGAAGTGGGCCGGCCTGACCGACGCCGAGAAGATCTACCGCCAGCGCTACCTCGACCTCGTCGTCAACGAGGAGTCGCGCCGCCGCCTGTTCGTCCGCAGCCGCGTGGTCGAGGCGATCCGCCGCTTCCTCTGGAGCCGCCAGTTCACCGAGGTCGAGACGCCGGCCCTGCACGCCATCGCCGGCGGCGCCGCGGCCCGCCCGTTCGAGACGCACTCCAACGCGCTCGACTGCGACTTCTACCTGCGCATCGCGCTCGAGCTGCACCTCAAGCGCTGCCTCGTCGGCGGCATGGACCGCGTCTTCGAGATCGGCCGCGTCTTCCGCAACGAGGGCGTGTCCGTCAAGCATAGCCCCGAGTTCACGATGCTCGAGGCCTACCAGGCCTACACCGACTACCGCGGCATGATGGAGCTCGTCCGTTCCATGATCCAGAAGGTCTGCGCCGACGTCCTCGGCACGACCACCGTCGTCCGGCCGGACGGCGTGGCGATCGAGCTCGGCGGCGAATGGCGCGAGGCGAAGTACAAGGACCTCATCCTCGAGCGCACCGGCGACCCGCGGTGGTTCACCCGCACGAAGGAGGAGAAGATCGCCGCGTGCAAGGCCCTCGGCCTGCACGAGCCGCGCGCCGACTGGGAGGATTACGAGGTCACCAACGAGGTCTTCGGCAAGCTCATCGAGCCGGGTCTCATCCAGCCGACCTTCGTCACGCACATCCCCAAGGAGCTCTGCCCGCTCGCCAAGGTCACCGTCGGCGACGACTCGACCATCGACGTCTTCGAGCTCTGCATCAACGGCCAGGAGATCGCCCCGGCCTACTCCGAGCAGAACGACCCGGGCGTGCAGCGCGAGATGCTCCGGATCCAGGCCGGCGCCGAGACCCAGAAGATCGACGAGGACTTCCTCCTCGCGCTCGAGCACGGCATGCCCCCCGCGGGCGGCCTCGGCATCGGCATCGACCGCCTCGTGATCCTGCTGACCGGCGCGGCCAACATCCGCGACGTGATCCTGTTCCCGACGCTCGCGCCCGAGCAGCAGGCCTGAGCCTTTCCCCTTGCCCTGGTTCCTCCATCTCGCCCTCCGCCAGCTCTTCCCGCCCGGTAAGCGCTTCCCGGCCTTCGCGACGGTCTCGATCCTCGGCGTGGCCCTCGGCGTCGCGACCTTGCTCGTGGTGCAGACGGTGATGAACGGCTTCGGCGAGGAGCACCGCAAGCGCATCCGCGAATCCTTCGGGGACTGCCAGGTCGTCGCCGCCCGGCCGCTGGCCCGACCCGACGAGCTCGTCGCCGAGCTCCGCCGCGCCCCCGAGGTGGCCTCCGCCACCGCCTACGCCGAAGGCCCCGCGCTCGCGCGTCGCGGCGATTTCTCCGGCGTGGCCGCCGTGCGCGGCATCGACCCGCTCGACCCGGCCCAGCCGGCCCGCAAGTACATCCATGGCGGCACCTTCGACGACCTCGACGACGGGCGCGTGATCCTCGGGCTCGGGCTCGCGCAGCAGCTGCGCGTGCGCGTCGGCGACAAGGTCGAGCTCTGGTCGCCGGCGATGGCCGAGCGGGCGGAGAAGGGCAAGGCGCCCCTGCCGGCCGAGTTCGAGGTCTGCGCCATCCTCCGCACCGGCTTCACCGAGGTGGACAACGCCGCCGCGCTCATCCCGCTGCGGCGCTTCCGCGAGATCTGGAACCTCGGCCCGCGCGCCCACGGCGTGATCCTGCGGCTCAAGGAGCCCGCCCGCGCCGAGGAGATCGCCGGTCGCCTCAACGTCGGTCACCCCGACCTGGTCTTCCGCCCGTGGCAGGCGATCAAGCGCAACTTCCTCGAGGCGATCCGCTTCGAGAAGACGATGCTCTTCTTCCTGATGTTCATCATCACGCTGGTCGCGTCGTTCTCGATCGGCAGCACCCTCTTCTCCGCCGTCATCCGCCGCTCCCGCGAGGTCGGCGTGCTCGCCGCGCTCGGCGCCGGCCGCGGCGCGATCCTCGCGCTCTTCGGCCTGCAGGGCCTGCTCATCGGCGCGCTGGGCACGGGCCTCGGCTTCCTGCTGACCGGCGGCATCCTCCATTTCCGCGACGCGATCCTGGGCGCGATCAACGCGGTCTTCGGCGACGGCGACATGGTCGCCAGCGTCTACCAGTTCGCCAACATCCCGCTCCACTACGACCCGGCCGACTTCGTGGCGGCGGGCGTCTTCACCTTGCTCGTCACCACGTTGGCGGGCTTCGTCCCGGCCCTCTGGGCGGCCGGGCGCAAACCTTCGGAGGCCATGCGCGATGCCTGAGATCGTTCTCCAGGCCGCCGGGCTCGCCAAGGCCTTCGCCGCGCCCGCCGGCCCCTTGCCCGTGCTGACCGCGGTCTCGCTCGAGGTCCGTGCCGGCGAATCCGTCTCCATCCGCGGATCCTCGGGCTCCGGCAAGACCACCTTGCTCCAGCTGCTCGGCGGCCTCGACGTCCCCGACGCGGGCGAGGTGCGCGTCGCCTGCGAGGGCGCGCTCGTGGCGCCCCGCCGCCGGTTGGGCCGCGGCGTCGGCTTCGTCTTCCAGAACTACCAGCTCATGCCCGAGCTGACCGCGCTCGAGAACGTCGCCCTCGCCGCCCGGATCGCGGGCGTGCCGAGCGTCGCGGCCACCGCGGCCGCCCGCGAGCTCCTCGGGCTGGTCGGACTCGCCGCCCGCGCCGACCATCTGCCCTCCCGCCTTTCCGGCGGTGAATGCCAGCGCGTCGCCCTGGCGCGCGCCTTGGTCAACCGCCCCGCGGTGCTCCTGGCCGACGAGCCGACGGGCAACCTCGACGAACGGACGGCGGAGGAGATCATGCGGCTGTTGCTCGACGTCGTGGCCGCGCGCGGCCTGGCCTTGGTGCTGGTCACGCATAGCCGCGAGTTCGCCGAGCGCGCGTCGCGTCGCCTGGTGCTCTCCGGCGGCGTCCTTTCGCCCGCCTGATTTGACAATCCGGCGGCCGGCGGTTGGGTAGCGTCATCATGAACGCCGCCCTGACCCCCGCCCAACTGCTCGCTTCCCTCGAATGGCGCTACGCCACCAAGGCTTTCGACACCCGCAAGCTGCCGGACGCCACCTGGGCCGCGCTCGAGGAGTCGCTCCGCCTGACGCCGTCCTCCTTCGGCCTGCAGCCGTGGAAGTTCCTGGTCATCACCGACCCCGCCGTCCGCGCCAAGCTCCGCCCGGTCTCCTGGAACCAGACGCAGGTCACCGACGCCTCGCACCTCGTCGTCTTCGCCCGTCGCACCGAGGTGACCGAGCAGGACGTGAACGAGTTCTTCCACCAGATGGTCGCCGAGCGTCAGGCCGACCCCGCCGCGCTCGAGCCCTACCGCCAGATGATGATCGGCGGCGTGGTCAAGGGTAAGGATCCCGCCGCCCAGAAGGAATGGGCCGCCCGTCAGCTCTACATCGCCCTCGGCCAGCTCATGGGCGCCGCCGCCGCCCTCGCGGTGGACACCTGCGCGCTCGAAGGCATCGACCCTGCCGCCTACACCGAGATCCTCGGCCTCAAGGGCACCGGCTACGAGGTCGTGGTCGCCTGCGCCGTCGGCTACCGTTCCGGCGCCGACAAGTACGCGCAGCTCAAGAAGATCCGCTACCCGAAGGCCCGCGTCATCGCGCAGGTCTGAGCCCGCTCAGCTCCGCGTCGCCCAGCGCGCGAACTCGTCGTCGTCCGCCAGGACGGGCGGGTCGCCGTATTCCGTCGAGAGCAGGTTGCGGTAGGCCTCATCCGCGAAGCGTCGGCAATGGAGCAGCACGCGGGCCGTCTGGCCGGGCGCGCGGACCAGCCGGCCCAGCGCCTGGTTGACCTTGCGCATCCCGGGCCGGACGTACGCCAGCGCGAACGCGTCCTCGACGCCGTCGTTGGCGAACATCTTGCGCCGCGCCTCCTGCAGCGCGTTCACCTCGGGCAGGGCGGGGCCGACGATCACCGCCGAGCGGATGCGCCCGCCCAGCATGTCGACGCCTTCGCCCAGCGACCCGCCGAGGATGAGGCAGAGGATGGTGTGGCGGTTCAGGGAATCTTCCACGAAGCGCGCCGTGCCGTCCGGGCCGAGCCCGCGCGGCTGCAGGGCGATGTCCGCCTTCGGATCAAGATTCGCCAGCTCCTGGCCGACCCCTTCGGCGTACTTGTAGGAAGGGAAGAAGGCGGCGACGGCGCCTTCCTGCGACAGGCGGAGCAAGGCCGCGGCCGTGCGCGCGAGGTGCGTCTCGCGGGTCTTCAGGCGCGTGTCCACGCGACCATCGATCGCCACCGTGTAGGCCCCTTGGCGCCACGACGCGAGCGCGTCGACCTTCGCGAGCGCGTCGCCGTCGAGGCCGCACTCGGCCGCCAGCGCCCCGCGCGGTCCCGGGGTCGCCGTCATCAGCAGGGCGTGCCCGAACTTCAGGAGCCGCTCGCCCGTCGCCTTCGCCGCCGAGAGGCAATCCAGGCTCAGCATCCCGGGTCGCGGGGACCACAGCAGCCAGCCGAGGTCGGCCGCCTCCAGCCGGTCGGACCACGTCGCGGCGTTCCAGAGCCCTTGCCGGGTGAGGTCCGTCAGGTCGTCGGTGTTGAACGGCTGGTTCGCCGCGAGCTCCGCCAAAGTCTCCGCGTGACCCATCGCCTCCAGCCGGTCGTCGGGCGAGACCGCGTCGGCCTTGGGCAGGCGTGAAAGGAAGTCGGCCCAGGCCTGCGTGGCCCGGATCCACGGCTCCGGCGCGCGGTGACGCACCAACTCGTGGGCGAGATCGGCCGCGTCCTGCGCCTCATCCCGCAGCGACAGGCATTCCGCCGCCCGCTCCGGCAGGTTATGCGCCTCGTCGACGATCAGCGCGGTATCCGACTCGTCCCAGCCGGGCACGTTCTCGAGCGCCGCGCGGTTGCGGGGCGAGAAGACGTAGTTGTAGTCGCAGATCACCACCTCCGCGTGCGCCAGCATCGCCTTGGTGATGTCCCACGGCGGCACGCCCGCCAGCCGGCCGATCTCGCGGATCCGGCGGAGGTTCGAGCCGTCCTCGAGCAGCGCCTGCGGGTCGATGCCGGCGCGGGCCCAGTTGCGGCGGATCTCCTCCGGGTCGTCGGGCAGACCATCCACTTCGTGCTCCGCCCGCGGGCGCAGCACCAGGGCGCGCAGCTCGGACGGTTTCGCCAGGCGGCGGAGTTCCTGCAGCACCTGCAGCTGGCCCGTGCCCTTGCCCGTCAGGTAGAGCAGGCGCCCCGCGCGGCCGCCGCGCAGCAGGCCGAGACCATGGCGGAGCGCGGCCGAGGTCTTGCCGAAGCCTGTCGGCGCGACCAGCAGCCGCGTGGTCGACTCCATCCCGGCCTGGTCGAGGTCGGCGCAGCCCTGCAGCCACTCCGGCCGCGGTTCCTTGAACGGCAGCCGGTCCGGCAGGCAGAGCAGGCGGGCATGGCTCGCGCGCCGGTTCTCCGCGTGCGCCGCGATCGTCTCGGCCTGCTTCAGCAGGTCGGCCTCGGCCGTGGCCGGCAACGGCACCGCCTGCTGTTCGCCGCTGGTCAGGTCGACGAAGATCACCTCGCCCTGCACCGCGCGGACGGCGGGGTCCAGGCGCGCGGCGTGGCAGTAGAGCGTCAGCTGCAGGAAGTGGTGCGGGTAGCGTTGGATCAGCTGGTCGGCCCGCCGGGGGAGCGATTGGCTGATGGTCTTCACCTCGCGGATGCGCACCGCGCCGTCGGCTTCGCGCCACTGGTCCGCCCGGCCCGTCACGGCCAACGTCCAGCCCAGCGCCTGCACCTCGCAGTTTGCCGCGCGCTCGAAGGTCCAGCCCTCCTGCGCGGCTTCCGCCTGCCGGCGCAGCGTCTCATGCCATTGCCGCCCGGCCTCCGCGCGCCACGGGGCGCCGCCGCTCCCGGCCCCGGGGCCCGGTCGGAACGTGGCGAACTCCTGCGCGCTCAGTTCGATGCGCCGCGACTTGATGTCGAAACGCATCAGGGCAGGACGAAGTGGGCCTCGCCCGCGGCCCAGCGCTCGAGGTCGGTGGCCAGGCGCGCGACGACTTCCTCCTCGGTCGTCTGGGCGTCGAGCGGCTGGAGCAGCACCGCGCCCGCGGCCTCGCGGCGGGCGCCGAGTCCCGGCAGCCAGTCTTCCTGCACCGGCCAGCCGCCATCCTTGAGCATCAGCCAGAGGCCCTTGAAGTAGGCGGCGTCGGCCCGCGGACGCGTGGCCATCGCCTCGAAGGTCTCGGCGGCGATGCGCGCGCAGACGGGGGCGGATTCGGGCGGCGGCGGGTTCTTGCGGAGCATCGCGGCGAACCGGCAGGCGCGCTCGAGCGTGCGATGGTCCCGCGCGATGCCCAGGCGGCGGTGGAGCAGGCGGTAATCGCGCGCGAAGCGGGTGCCGCCGTCCTTGGCCCGTTCCAGCGTGATCTCGCCGTCGTCGAAGAGGTCCGGCGTCGTGGCGGTCTTGCCCGGCCGGGCCCGGATCAGGCAACGCACCAGGCCCTCCGTCGGCTCGAGCAGCGTGAGCAGCGAATGCGATTCCCCCGACGGGTCGCGTCCGAGCACCAGGCAACGCAACGGGGCCGAGGACATCCGCCTCAGGCCTGGTCTTCGCCCTTCGGGATGACGGCCCCGAAGCTCATCAGCAAGCCGAGCGCCTCGGAGACCTTGAGCTTGGTCTCGCGGATCTCCTCCGGCGGCACCTGGAGGATGAAGCCCGAGGTCGGGGCCGGCGCGGCCGGGATGAAGACGTTGACCACGGGGCGGCCGATGGCCTCGGAGAAGGCGGTCGGCTGTTCGTGGGTGACGAAGGCGATGCTCCAGCAGTCCTTGCGGGGGTACTGGACCAGCACCACGCGCCGGAAGGTGTCCTTGTTGCGTCCGCTGAGGGCGTCGACCATCTGGCGGATGGAGTTGTACAGCGCGCCCAGGCCCGGCGTCTTCTCCAGCATCTTGGCGAAGACATGGTGCATGAACTTGCCGAAGAGCCGCTTCGACAGGTAGCCGATCACGGTGAGCACGAGCAGCATCACGATGGCCGAGGCCACGGTCAGCCCCAGCCCCATGAGGCCCTCGTTGAGGTTCGGGCAGCGGCTGCTTGGTGTTCTCGAAGAACCAGTTGATGACGAGCACCGCGAGCTGCTTCGCCGGCTTGCCGAGGAGATCCACGAGGACCGAGACGACATAGAGCGTCAGCCCGAGCGGCAGCATCAGGAAGAGGCCCGTGAGGAAGTTATGCCCCAGACGGGATAGGAAGGTCGGTTTGTCGGCGGGCTGACTCATGTGGGGCCTAGGAAAGCCCTTTCGCTCCTGCTGGCAAGGGTGGGCGCGGTTAACCGCGGGTTTGCTTTCGGCCGGCGGGGGCGTATCTTGGCGGGGCAATGAGATTGCCCCATCTCCTCCTCGCCATGGCCACCTTCGTCCCCTCTTTCCTCCGCGGTACCGAGGAAGCCTACCCGCGGACCCCGATGGGTTCGATGGAGATCAAGACCTTGCCGGCGGCCCGCCTGATGCTGGCCGAATCCCCGAAGGGCTATTTCGAGTCCGGCAACGGGCTTTTCATGAAGCTCTTCCGTTACATCGACGGCAACCAGATCCCGATGACGGCCCCGGTGGAGGCGCGTCTCCAGCCCGGCGTCATGATCTTCTACATGGACGCCGGTTCGGCCAAGCGGACCGACCTGCAGGCCACCCCGCAGGTGAAGCTCGCGGAGACCCCGGCCCGCCGGGTCGCCTCGATCGGCGTGCGCGGCTCCTACACGCGCGAGAACTTCGAGGAGGCGCTGGGCAAGCTCAAGGCCTGGGCGGCGACCCGCTCCGATTTCGTCCCGGCGGGCGAGCCCTACGCGGTCTATTGGAACAGCCCCTTCGTCCCGGGGATCTTCAAGCACTCCGAGGTGCACATCCCGCTGAAGTCCGGGCCGACCTGCGATGTTCCCGCCCCGGCGAAGAAGTAGTCCCCGCCTCAGCGCCAGACCAGGACCCACTCGACCTTCGCGGCCTCGTCGTCGATCCGCGTCGGTTCCCCGGCCTTGGCCGCGGCGATCAGTTCGGACGCCTTGCGCCGCTGCGACTTGTCCTTGCCGGCCTTCGCGAGCAACAGCGCCTGCAGGCGTTCCCACTCGCGCGTCGTCTCGGGCGCCCCGAGGGCGCCGAGTTTGGCGAGGTTGAATTCCTTGCGCGTCCAGCCGGGCCGGGTCGGGTCGGCGGTCCGGAGCTGCGCCGCCAGCAGTTCGGAGGGCTTGGCGAGTTCCTTCGCGGCCTTGGCGTCGAGTTCGTAGAGCAGGGCGCCTTCGCCGTTCACCGTGACGAAGGTGCCGGCGACGACCTTGGCCTTGGAGAGCGCGCCGAAGCCGCCGCGGTTGGAGCCGAGCTGGCGGGCGGAGAAGTTCGCGACGAACGCCTGGAACTTCGCCGGCGGCAGCAGGACGATGATGGCCCCGCCGGCCTCGTCTTTCTCGTTGCCGGAGAGGATGCGCACCGCCGCCACCGGGGCGTCGCTCGCCACGAGGCCGGGTTCCTCCAGACCGAGGACGGCGGTCTTCACCGGCTTGCCTTCGAACTGCGCCGGGGTGGCGCGCCACGTGTCGGCGGCGAACGGGTCGCCCTTGCGGGCGTTGGGCGTCAGGGCCGCGAGCGCCGCGGCGACGAGGAGCAGGGGTCCGTTCATCGGTTCAGGCCCAGTCGCGCTGGCGCCAGGCGAGGCCTTCGGCGATCTCGCGGGCGAGGGCCGGTCCGCGGAAAACCAGCCCGGAGTAGACCTGCACGAGGCAGGCGCCTTCGTCCATGAAGCGCCCCGCGTCCGCCGCGCAGGTGATCCCGCCGCAACCCACCACCGGGATCCGTCCGCCGGATTCCTTGACGAGGAAACGCACGACCTTGAGCGAGCGTTCGAGCAGCGGCGCGCCGCTGAGCCCGCCCTTCGTCGCGCACGCCTCGGTGCCGGGCGGGCGCGTGATGGTCGTGTTGGTGGCGATGATGCCCGCGAAGCCGCATTCGCCGACGACGCTGACGATGTCGGCCAGCTGGTGCGGGTTGAGGTCCGGCGCGACCTTGAGGAGCAGCGGCACGGGGCCGCCGGCGACGCCGCGGTTCTCGCGGGCGAGGGTGGCGAGGAGCGTCACGAGCGGGCCGCGGTCCTGCAGGGCGCGCAGGCCCGTGGTGTTCGGGCTGCTGATGTTGACGACGACGTAGTCGGCCAGGGGCGCGAGGCGCTGGAAGCCGAGCAGGTAGTCCTCATGGGCGCGCTCGTTCGGGGTGTCCTTGTTCTTGCCGAGGTTGATGCCGAGCGGGCAGGCGCGGCGGCCGCGGCCGGGCTGGCCCGACAGGCGCGCGTGCAACGCCTCGACGCCGGCGTTGGGAAAACCGTAGGAGTTCACCACCGCCTTCAGGGCGGGGTAGCGGAAGACGCGGGGACGTTCGTTGCCGGGTTGGGCCTTGGGGGTGACGGTGCCGATCTCGACGTGGCCGAAGCCCAGCGCCGCCGCGCCGCGCCAGCCCAGCCCGTCCTTGTCGAACCCGGCGGCGAGACCGACATGGTTGGGGAACTTCAGGCCGAAGGCCTCGATCGGCTTGCCCCCGCGCGGGGTCAGCCGACGTTCCAGCAGGGCGCGGAGCGGGGCGAGGGCGCCGAGCAGACCCATCCCGCGCAGGCCGAACTGGTGGGCCTTCTCCGGGTCCATCGCATAAAGACCCCGGGCGACGACTTTTTCGTAGAGGAAAGACATGAGGGGCAGTTAAGGGAGGAACGGGCGGAAGGGAAGCGGAGAACCCCAGGGCGCCGACCCCTCTTGACTCCCTGCGGGACTTGGGCAAACCCCTCTGCCATGGCCGTGACCACTTCCAAGCTTCTCTGGTGCACCATCCGCTTCAAAGACAAGGAGGGGAACTGGTGGGTGAAGGAGAACTCCGACCCCAAGCACTACGAGCCCGATGGTCTGGGTATCCTGGATCCCTTCCAGTTCCCTTGGATCCTCGACATGCTGGACCCCCTCCGGGAGTACGGCCTCTCCAATGAGATCCTCGAGGCGGCCTTCGTCCCCTTCCAGGTCCAGGACATCGACAAGGACAACACCGTCCGACTCGCCCGCGTCGCCGAGCACATCCTCGACTCCGAGGAGCCCCTCTTCGCCCTGCCGAACATCAAGGACGGCGACAAAGGCGCCTACGCCGACTTCCTCGAGCATATCATGCGCCTGCGCGTGAAGCTCATCAACGACACCATCAAGCTCGAGCAGAAGCTGACCGTCGAGGACGTGGATGAGCAGCTTTCCGAACTGCGTAACCAGGCCCTGATCGAAGGCCGTGACATCCACCCGCTCGAGGAGATCACCGATATCCTGGAGTTCGTCCCGCAGGGCCATGAGGTCCCGGGCGAGGACGATGACGATGACAAGCCGTCCCGCGCCGTCAGCGCCGCCGACGACCTGCCCGACCTCCCCGAGGTCGAGGACGTCGACAAGGACATGGAGAAGAACCTCCGCTGGGACGACGAGGAGGAGGCTCCCGCCGAGGGGGCCGAAGGGGCCGAGGGCGACGAAGAGGGCGGCTCGTCCGCCAAGGGTTCGTCGGGCGGCACCCGTCGCCGGCGCTGAGCCGGTCAGCGGTTACTTCGACGGCTCGACGGCCGTCGCCGGCTTGTCGGCCGGCTTGGGCGTCTCGGTCGGCTCGACCTTGGCCTTGGACGCGGCCTGCGATTCGAAGAGCCACAGGCGCCGGGAGGCCATGTCGATGGCGATCGGGTGGGCCCGCAGGAAGTCGTCGCCCAGGAGATTATGCTCGTGGTCGCGGTTGAATTCGACGCCCGTCAGCGGCACGCCGCCGATGCGGAGCGACTTGATCTGGCAGGTCTCCACGCGCGTGAGCGACACCCCCCGCACGGTGGCCACGGGCACGTAGCCCTTGAAGGTGGTCTTCCCCTTGAACTTCAGCGAGCTCATGTACGACTTGGAGGCGCCCGAATCGACGATCATCGGCACCTTCTGGCCCTCGACCTCGATGTTCACGCCGCAGTGGCCGCCGCGGCTGTAGCAGGGGATCTCGTGCGCCGAGGAGGTATCCGGCGTCTTCCCCAAGGTCATGACCTTGTTGGCCAGGTCCATGTAGAAGGGCTTCTCGAAGAGGATATCCGCGCCGATGAGGCCGTCGAGCTCCATGCCGTCGAGCGGCATGATGCTGATGTGGAAGTCCCGCCAGACCGCGCCGCCCGCCTCGAGCTTCTCGACGTAGCCGAAGGTGTTCTCGCTCCGGCCGGAGTTGCCCATCGACGGCACCGTGAAAGCCTCGGTGACGTCGCACTTGGCCGCGCCGCGCGGCGTCAGCACGCCGGTGCCTTGGCAACCCGTGTCCACGCCGAGCGTGAGGGTCGCGCCGTTGATCTTCACCTGGATCGTCGGGATGGAACGGACACGCAGGCGGAACGTGGCGAGACCTTCCGCCGGGAACTCCGACTTCGGTTTCTTGACCTCCTGGGCCGGCAGGGCCGCGGCCATCAGGGCGATGAGGCAGGCGAGCAGGGTTCTCATGGTCCGGTCGGGGATGAGTCCACCTTGGCCCGAAACCAGGGGAGGTCGAGCGGTCTCTGCCGATTTATCGGCCGGTCCGGCGACGGCGCCAGACGTAGGTCGCGGCGAACGCGAGCCCGCCCAGCCCGACGGCCCAGTCCCCGTGGCGGACCCAGAACGTCGCCGCTCCGCGCGGGGAGCGGATTTCGGCCAGCTGGACGGCCGGATACCCGTCGCCGGTCGGCAGCATCAGCCCGCGGGGCGTGATGACCCCGCTCCAGCCGTCGTTGCCCGAACGGGCGACCGGCAGGCCGGTGGCGACCGCGAGCAGGACCGAATGCGCCGTGTGCTGCGCGTCGGCCGCCTCGTGCCCGTACCAGCCATCGTTGGTCACCACCGCCAGGAGGTCGGCCCCGGCCAGCGCATGCTCGCGGGCGAGCGCCGGGAAGACGTCCTCGTAGCAGACCAGCGGACCGGCCAGGAAAGTGAAGCCGCCGCGGGTGGTCAGGGGCAGCAGGGTGGGGGCCTGGCCGGCGACGCAGTCCTCCGCGATCGGCACGACCTTGCGCAGCGGCAGCCAGTCGGCCCCGGGTACGTATTCGCCGAACGGCACCAGGTGGCGCTTCGCGTAGGTCGGCTTCTGCGCGCCTTCGGCGGTCACCACGGCCACGCTGTTCGCGTAACCGCCGGTCCGGCGTTCGACGGCGCCGATCAGCAAAGGCGTGCCCGGCGTCACCTGGCGGAGCATCGCCTGGTAGGACGGGTCGTCGAGCAGCGCCGGCAAGGCCGCCTCCGGCCAGAGGATCACGTCCGGCTTGTCCGCCAAGGTCGCGCGCGCGGCCTCCGTCAGCGTCGTCGCATGCTGCTTGAACTTGTCCAGATGCCACTTCTCCGTCGGGTCGAAATGCGTGCGGACCGCGGCGATGCGTACCGTCGCGACGGGCGCGCGGCGCGCGGCCTCGGTCAACGTCAGCGCGAAACCCGCGGCGATCACCCCGAGGCCCAGGTAGAGCTCGGGCGTCAGGCGCTTCGTCCAATCCATCGGTCCGAGCGGCGTCAGCGCGGCGTCGGCTCGTCGGAAGCGGCGCAGCCGGATGATCCAGCTGGCCAGCCCGAGATTGATGAGCACCAAGCCCATCGACAGGCCCGTCGGCCCGACCCACGCGCACAGCGTCAGCATCACCGGGTTGCCTTGCTGGCTGGCGGCGAGCGGCAACCAGCCGAAGCCGGTGAGGAAGGTGGTCCGGGCCCATTCGAGCAAGCCCCACGCGCCCGCGAGCCCCAGCATCGCGAGGAGCCGCGCCGGTAGGCCGGCCTCGCCGACGGCTGGCAGGATCCAGCGCAGGGCCAGGCACCACAGCCAAGGGAAGAGCGCGCAATAGGCGGTCAGCCCCACGAGTCCGAGCCAGCCGAGCGGCGGGTAGACGTGGCGCAGCCAGACGAGCAGCGCGACCCACAGCGCCCAGCTCGTGAGGAAGGCCGCGCGGCGCCAAAGGCGGAAGTCGGGCGCCGCCGCCGCGGCCAGCGCGGCCGGGATCAGCGCGAAGAACGCGACGAACGGGTGCCCGAGCGGCGGGAACGAGCAAAACAGGAGGACCGCGCTCAGGCCCAGCCCGAGCCAGGTCGCGCGCCCGCCCACCGGCGCCGGGCTCGCGTCCGCCGCGGTCATTCCGAGATTACCTGGGCGACTTCCCAGCCCTCGTCGCGGACCAGCGGCTCGGCCTTCTTCCACTTCAGTTCCTGCGACTCCGGCCCCTTGGTGATGCGGACGATGGCGTTGCGCCCGATCTTCGGGAGCTCGCGGCGGAAGGGGGCGTGCTTGACGGGGGCCGGCGCCGGGGCGGCCGGGGCGGCGGTCGTCGCGACGGGAGCGCCGGGTTCGGCCGGGCCGATGGCCATGGCCTGGCCTTGGGCGCGGCGCATGAGGGCCTCCAGCGCCTCCATCGAGGACGCGAGGCGGAAGAGCTTGCGGCAGACGTCCTCGCGGAGCTGGCCCATGAGGTCGGCGAAGGCCCGGAAGGCCTCCGTCTTGTACTCGTTCAGCGGGTCCTTCTGGGCGTAGCTGCGGAGGTTCACCGCGCGGCGCAGCTCGTCCATGTCGGTCAGGTGGTTCTGCCAGTTGCGGTCGATGGCCTGGAGCAGCACGTGGCGCTCGATGTAGGTGATGACCTCGGCCGGCTCATGGGCCTCGCGGCTGGCGTGCAGGTCCATGACCTTGCGCAGCGCGAACTCGGCGGCCTGGGGCAGCGTGCGACCCTGCAGGTCGGCGGCCTCGAGCCGCAGGTGGAAGCAACCGGCGTACCAGCTCGTGAAGGCGTTGACGCCCTGGGCGGTCGGGGCGGTCGCGCCTTCCGGGTAGGCCTGGGCGAGGCGTTCCTCGATCTCCTCGGCGAGCACGTCGCGGACGGCCTCGCGGGAATCCTGGGCGGCGAGGGTGCGGTTGCGCAGCGCGTAGACGATCTGGCGCTGGCGGTTCAGCACGTCGTCGTACTGCAGCAGCCGCTTGCGCATCGAGTAGTTCTGGCCCTCGACGCGCTTCTGGGCGGTGCCGATCGAGCGGTTGAGCAGCGGGTGCTCCAGCGGTTCGCCTTCCTTGAAGGACTTCTCGAGGAGGGAGGAGATGATGCCCGCGTTGGAGAACAGACGCATCAGGTCGTCCTCCAGCGCGATGAGGAAGCGGGAGCGGCCCGGGTCGCCCTGGCGGGAGCAGCGGCCGCGCAGCTGGCGGTCGACGCGGCGGGATTCGTGGCGCTCGGTGCCGAGCACGTAGAGGCCGCCGAGCTCGCGTACGCCCTCGCCCAGCCGGATGTCGGTGCCGCGGCCGGCCATGTTCGTCGCGATGGTCACCGCGCCGCGCTGGCCCGCGAGGGAGACGATCTCGGCCTCCTGCTCGTGGTGCTTGGCGTTGAGCACCTTGTGCGGTACCTTGGCCATCCCGAGCATGCGGCTGAGCGTCTCGGACGCCTCGACCGAGGCGGTGCCGACGAGGACGGGCTGCCCGCGCGAGTGCGCGTCGGCGATCTCCTTGATGGCGAAGGCGTACTTCTCGCGGCGCGTCTTGAAGACGATGTCGTTGTCGTCGACGCGGATGCACGGGCGGTGCGTCGGGATGGTCACGACGGACAGGCGGTAGATGTCGTTGAACTCGGAGGCCTCGGTCTCGGCCGTGCCGGTCATGCCCGCGAGCTTCTCGTACATGCGGAAGTAATTCTGGATCGTGATCGTCGCGTAGGTCTTGTTCTCCTTCTCGAGCGGCACGTTCTCCTTGGTCTCCACGGCCTGGTGGAGGCCGTCGTTCCAGCGGCGGCCTTCCATGATGCGGCCGGTGTTCTCGTCGACGATCTTCACCTTGTTCTCGACGACGACGTAGTGGCGGTCGCGTTCATAGAGCGCGTAGGCCTTGAGCAGCTGGCCGATGGCGTGGATGTCCTCGGACACGCGCGCGTACTCGTCCTCGGCCTGGGCGCGGAGCTCGGCGCGCCGCTCGGGGCTGAGCCCCTCGTCCTTGTCGAGCTCGACGAAGCGCGTGGGGAGGTCGGGCAGCACGAAGGCGTCGGGCTGGCCCGGGCGCAGGGTGTCGCGGCCGAGCTGCGTGAGGTCGGACTCGTGGTTGCGCTCGCTGACGGCGAAATAGAGGCGCTCCTTGAGGTGGTAGCGGCGGTCCTTCTCGACCTCGGAGGCCAGGACGCCCTCGTGCTTCTCGAGGAGCTTGCGCCAGCGGCCGTTCTCCATGAGGCGGAGGAAGACGCGGTTGCGCGGCATGCCGTGGGCGGCGAGCCAGAGCTTGTCGAGCGTGTCGGTGGTCGGGTCCTTGCCCTCGGCCACGGCGCCGAGCTCGGCGGCGGCCTCGTTGACGATGCGGGTGACCAGGCGCGTCTGGTGGTCGACCAGACCCTGGACGGCCTCGCGCAGGCGGGGGAAGGCCGGCTCGCGCTCCTCGGTGGCCGGGCCGGAGATGATCAGCGGCGTGCGGGCCTCGTCGATGAGGATGGAGTCGATCTCGTCGACGATGCAGAAGTAGTGCTCGCGCTGGACCTGCTCGGCCACGCTGAGGGCCATGCCGTTGTCGCGCAGGTAGTCGAAACCGAACTCGGAGGCGGTCCCGTAGGTGATGTCGCGCTTGTAGGCTTCGACGCGCTCGTCCGGCGGCATCTGGTTCTGGATGCAGCCGACCGTCAGGCCGAGGTAGCCGTAGAGGTGGCCCATCCACTCGGAGTCGCGGCGGGCGAGGTAGTCGTTCACCGTGACCAGCTGGCAGTTGCGGCCGGTCAGGGCGTTGAGGTAGAGGGGCAGGGTGGCGACGAGGGTCTTGCCTTCGCCCGTGGCCATCTCGGCGATCTTGTTCTTATGAAGGGCGATACCTCCGATCAGCTGGGCGTCGAAATGCACCATCTCCCAGGTGAGCTCGTGGTCGCAGACGATGGCTTTCGTGCCGCAGAGGCGGCGGGCGGCGTTCTTCACCACCGCGAAGGCCTCGGGCAGCAGGTCGTCCAGCTTCTCGCCGCGGGCGACCCGGGCCTTGAGCTCGCCGGTCTTGGCCTTCAGCTGCTCCTCCGTCAGGGTCTGGTACTCGACCTCGAGGGCGTTGATCCGCTTCACGAGGGGGGCGCACTGCCGGAGGAACTTCCGATTGTGGCTGCCGGCGAAGAGCTTGAGGATGCTGAGAAACATGGGTCCGGGGCGAACCCGTAGCAAACCCGCACCCGCCCCCCGGGGCAAGCCATTTGACTCAGTTGTTCACAAGGGGTTTTCGGCCTTGCCGTCACCGTCCAGCCCTCAAGATGGAGGCCTTCCCCATGGCTGAAAACGTCCTCATCCTCGGTACCGGCTGCGCCGGCCTCACCGCCGCCATCTACGCCGCCCGCGCCGGCCTCAGCCCCCTGGTCCTCGAAGGCGGCCAGCCCGGCGGCCAGCTGACCACCACCTCCGAGGTCGAGAACTTCCCGGGCTTCGTCCACGGCGTCGACGGCAACGAGCTGATCACGAATATGAAGGGCCAGGCCGAGCGTTTCGGCGCCAAGTTCGCCTGGGACCGCATCGACTCCGTCGACTTCTCCGGCCCGGTCAAGAAGCTCAAGGGCGGCGAAGGCACCTACGAGGCCAAGGCCGTCATCATCGCCACCGGCGCCTCGCCCCGCCTCCTCGGCATTCCCGGCGAGAAGAAGTACTACGGCGGCAACGGCGTCACCACCTGTGCCACCTGTGATGGCGCCTTCTACCGCAACGTCCCCGTCGCCGTCGTCGGCGGTGGCGACTCGGCCTGCGAAGAGGCCCTGTTCCTGACTCGTTTCGCCTCCAAGGTCTACCTTGTGCACCGTCGCGACACCTTCCGTGCCTCCGAGATCATGGTCCAGCGCGTCAAGGCCCACGAGAAGATCGAGCTCGTCCTGAACGTCACCCCGACCGAAATCCTCGGCGACGAGAAGGTGCACACCCTGCGGGTCATCGAAAAGTCCGGCGCCCCGCGTGATTTGGCGGTCAAATGCGTCTTCGTGGCCATCGGCCACATCCCCAATTCGCAGGCCTTCACCCCCTCCCTCGAGGTCGACGAAGGCGGTTATTTTGTCGCCGGCGCCAACACCGTCAGCACCCGCGTCCCCGGCGTCTTCGTCGCCGGCGACTGCGCCGACCACGTCTACCGCCAGGCCATCACCGCCGCCGGCATGGGCTGCCGCGCCGCGATCGAAGCCGAACGCTGGCTCGCGGGGCACTGAGCGCGCGTCGCGACGGAGTCGCGAGGCCGAGGTATCAGCGGTTGGCGGTTAGCGGTTAGGGTCGGGAGATGTATTTAGGTAGGGACCAGCGTCCCTGCTGGTCCGTGTATCCCTTGTCCACCGGTCAACTTGCCAACTCTCTCTGATTTCCCGCGGCCGACCGAGGACGGTCAGCCCTACCTGAAAGAGCTAGAGTACAGAGTGCAGAGTGCAGAGTGCGGAGTGCTGCATCGAGTGATGAATCGAGCGCAGCTGTGGCCCTCATCGGCCAAACCGCTAACCGCCAACCCCCACCGCTCGCGAACACCGTTCGCGCGGGTAGGGACCAGCGTCCCTGCTGGTCCGTGCATCCCTTGTCCACCGGTCAGTTTGCCAGCTGGCCAGCTCTCTCTGATTTCCCGCGGCCGACCGAGGACGGTCAGCCCTACCTGAGAACCGAAGCCGGACAGGGGCAGTAGGCAGGAGTCTGGATTTCAAATCCCAGCCCCAGCCCAGGCCCAAGCCCTGGCCCTACTGTCTTTTACTTCGTCAAAATCTCCATCGCCGACTTCTTCTGCGGGATGAAGGGCAGCACGTGCTCGGTGTAGGGCACGATGACGTCGAGGAGGTAGGGGCCGTCGTGGTCGAGCATCTCGCGCATGGCGGCGCGGAGGTCCTCGCGCTTCATCACCTGGCGGGCCTTGATGCCGAAGCCGTTGGCGATCTTGACGAAATCCGGGTACAGGCCGCCGGGGTTGTCGGGGGAACCGATGTTCTTGGCGTCGCCGAGGATGGTGTGGCCGCGGCTGCCGGCGTAGAAGCGGTCTTCCCACTGCACCACCATGCCCAGGTGCTGGTTGTTGAGGATGAGGATCTTCGCGTTGATCTTCTCGATCTTCATGCACGCGAGTTCCTGGATGTTCATCAGGAAGGAACCGTCGCCGTCGATGTCGATGACGTGCTTGGACGGGTTCGCGACCTTGGCGCCGATGGCGGCCGGGAGACCGAAGCCCATCGTGCCGGCGCCGAGCGAGCTGATGAAGCGGCGAGGCTCGCCGAAGTGGTAGTACTGCGGGGCCCACATCTGGTGCTGGCCCACGCCGGTGGCGATGATGGCCTGGCCCTTGGTCTCCTCGAAGAGGACCTGGACGGCTTCCTGCGGCAGGATGTGCTTGGTGTTGCGCTCGTAGCTGAACGGATACGGGTGCTCCTTCTTCCAGCCGTTGATGGTCTCGTACCACTTCTTCAGGTCGGGCTTCTTGAAGCCCTTCTTCGTGAGCGCGGTGAGACGGGCGAGCGCGTGCTTGATGTCCGAGTGGATCGGGTAGTGCGCGAACTTGTTCTTCTGGTGTTCGGAGCGGTCGATGTCGATGTGGACGATCGTGGCGTCCGGGGCGAACTTCTCCACGACGCCGGTGATGCGGTCGTCGAAGCGCGCGCCCATCGTGATGAGGAGGTCGCTCTTGCAGACGGCCCAGTTGCCGGCGACGGTGCCGTGCATGCCGTACCAATAGAGGGATTGCGGGTGGTCGCAGGGGAACGCGCCCAGGCCCATCAGCGTGGAGGCGACGGGGATGCCGGTGGCCTCGGCGAAGGCGCGCAGCTCCTTGTGGGCGTCGCCCGAGAGGATGCCGCCGCCGATGTAGATGACGGGCTGCTTGGCCTGTTCGACGAGGCGCAGGACCTGTTCGAACTCGGCGTCCGGGGCCTGCGGAGGCACCGGCAGGCCGAGGATCTCGACGTCGTCGGGGTGCTTCGGGAAGACCGGGACCCACTCGTGCTGCTGGATGTCCTTCGGGATGTCGATCACCACGGGGCCGGGGCGGCCGGTGGTGGCGATCTTGAAGGCCTTGTACATGATGCTCGGCAGCTCGTTGTAATCGAGCACGAGGAAGGAATGCTTCACGATCGGCAGCGTCATGCCGTAGAAGTCGGTCTCCTGGAACGCGGCGCGGCCGATGAACTGCTGGTAGACCTGGCCCGTGATGCAGATCAGCGGGATGCTGTCCATGTGGGCGTCGGCGATCGCGGTGACGAGGTTCGTCGCGCCGGGGCCGGAGGTGGCCATGCACACGCCCGGCTTGCCCGTCGATCGGGCGTAACCGTGGGCCATGAAGGCGCCGCCTTGTTCGTGGCGCGGCAGGATCGTGCGGATCTTCTTGGAGCGGGTGAGGCCTTGGTGCAGCTCCATGGAGGCGCCGCCCGGGTAGGCGAAGATCGTGTCGACGCCCAGGTTCTCGAGGCAGCGTACCATGACGTCACAACCGCGCATCTTGGCTCCGGCGGAGACCGAGGCGGCGCTGGCCTTGGAAGTGAACGTCTGGGCGGCTTTCTTTTTGGGCATGGTCAGGGGGGCAGGGCGGGCCTGCAGGGAATGGGTTAGAAAAGGACTGCCAGTAAAGGGAGCAAGTGTGAATAAGTGGGCTAGGGCTAGGGCCAGGGCTTGGGCCGGGGGATTACTAAAGGGTCAGGGGGAGGGGCAGGCGTTTTGTGCCCTGGCTTTAGGTAGGGCGTGACCGTCCCGGTCCGCCGCGGACGAGCAGGGACGCTCGTCCCTACCTGTGACCCTGCTCCTTCATCGTAACCAGCCCCAGCCCAGGCCCTGTCCCCTTAATTATCCCCCATGCCTAATCACCTTTAACCCACTGACCTCGATGCTCTTATGGATTCCATGCTGGAGATACTGATGGGCGGCTTCAACTGCTTCCTTAAGTCCTTTTCCTAGAGCGAGATGTGCAGCGATAGCCGCCGAAAGGGTGCACCCGCTGCCATGGGTATCAACCCCGGGGGCGCGGCGGGCTCTTAGGATGAAGGTGCGGCCATCCGGCCAGGCGAGGACATCGATCAATTCGTCCCCCTCCGCGTGGCCTCCCTTTAGAAGGAAGGGAACCCCATAGGTCTTTGCCAGCTCCACCGCCTCGGCTTCCCCTCCGACCTCACCCAAGGCCTTTCGTCCGAGCAAAATCGAGGCCTCGTCCAGGTTCGGGGTTACTAAGGCCGCCCGAGGAATCAGCCGCTTTTTGACCGATTCGACCGCGTCAGGGGCCAGCAGGGTCGCGCCGCTGGTGGCTACCATGACCGGGTCGACCACGGCCGGGATACCTGACTCCAGAATGAACCGGGCGACCGCCTCGACGATCCCCGTCTCCAGCAGCATTCCCGTCTTCAAGGCCTTCGGGTGGAAATGCCCGGCCACCTGGCGGCATTGCTCTAGGACGAAATCCGGGGGGACCGGCAGCACCCCCGACACCCCCCGGGGGTTCTGGGCGGTGAGGCAGGTGATCGCCGTCGTCCCGAAGACCCCCTGGGCCGCGAAGGTCAGCAGGTCGGCCTGGATGCCCGCGCCGGCGCCGCTGTCGGAGCCGGCGATGCTGAGGGCGGAGGGGAGGGCGGAGGACATGCTTGTAAGTATAATAAGAAAGGGTCGCCCCGACAATCTGCTTGCAGGACCCCTTTGAGAGCACTGTAAAATGAAGGTAAATCAACCCTTTGAGCAACGAGGAAAGCCAACCCGGACCGGAGACCGCCGCGCAGCGGCGCCAGCTCTCCGCGGACGCCACCCTGGGGCTCGAGCGCCTCGTCGTCGGCCGCGAATGCAACGCTTTCGACCGTCTCCCCCCGGAACGCAAGGCCCGGGCCTTCGCCGAGCTCATCCGCCTCGGTCTGGTCTACGGCAAGGTCCAGCCAGTCGCGGGCAGGTCCTACCCGGAGGTCACCATCCAGCGAGTGAGCCGCCGGGGCGTGAAATCCGTCCGAAAAATGCGTCTGGCGAGCGACCGCCCCGACCGGCGTCAATTCGGTTGGAATCTCTTCCTGATCGGCTTGTTCCTGACCGTGGTGACGCTGGTGCTCCTCGTCGTGCTCAAGCGCTGACCCCGCCCCGGCCTGCCCGGTCGCCGGAGGCTCACCCCGGGCGGGCTTGTATCTTGCCTTGCCACCTGAGCCCTCGTTCGCCTTCTTTTGCCCTTCACGCCCTCGGTCCAAGCCACGAGCTTGCTGCCCGGCGACGTCCACCCAACCACCCCTTCTACCATGGCCAAGAAAACCCAAAACCACTCCAAAACCACCAAGTCCACCAAGGTCGTCTACACCTGGGGCGATGGCAAAGCTGACGGCAACGGCTCGATGAAGGCCCTGCTCGGCGGCAAGGGCGCCAACCTCGCCGAGATGACCCGCATCGGTCTCCCGGTGCCTCCCGGCTTCACGATCACGACCGAGGTCTGCACCTACTACTACGCCAACAAGCGCACCTACCCGGCCTCCCTCCAGGCCCAGATGGAAGCCGGCGTCGCCAACATGGAGAAGATCATGGGCACCAAGTTCGGCGCCACCCAGGGCATGCCGCTCCTCGTCGCCGTCCGCTCCGGCGCCCGCGACTCGATGCCGGGCATGATGGACACCATCCTCAACCTCGGCCTCAACGACCAGTCCGTCGTGGCCCTCGAGAAGGCCACCAACAACCCGCGCTTCGCCTGGGATTGCTACCGCCGCTTCATCCAGATGTACGGCGACGTCGTCCTCGGCGTGCAGAAGCGCGAAGGCGAGGACCATGAGCCGTTCGAGACCGTGATCGAAGGCTTCAAGCACGAGAAGTACGACGGTGACGTCGAGGACTCCGCGCTGACCGCCGCCGACCAGCAGGAACTCGTCAAGCGCTTCAAGGCGCTCGTCAAGGAGCGCACCGGCCGCGTCTTCCCCAACGACCCGTGGGATCAGCTGCGCGGCGCCGCCGGCGCCGTGTTCTCCTCCTGGATGAACGACCGCGCGATCGTCTATCGCCGCAAGTACAACATCCCCGCCGAGTGGGGCACCGCCGTCAACGTCCAGGCCATGGTGTTCGGCAACACCGGCGACAAGTCCGGTTCCGGCGTCGCCTTCACCCGCAATCCCGCCAACGGCGTGGATGAGTTCTACGGCGAGTTCCTCGTCAACGCCCAGGGCGAGGACGTCGTCGCCGGCGTCCGCACCCCGGAGCCCGTGCTCAAGCTGAAGAACGTGATGCCGAAGAGCTACGACCAGCTCCTCAAGGTCCGCCAGATCCTCGAGAAGCACTTCAAGGACGTGCAGGACATCGAGTTCACCATCCAGGAAGGCAAGCTGTACATGCTGCAGACGCGCAACGGCAAGCGCACCGCCGCCGCCGCGCTGAAGTTCGCCGCCGACATGGTGAAGTCCAAGCTCATCGACTGGGAGACCGCCGTCATGCGTAACCCGGCCGACCAGCTCGAGCAGCTCCTCGCCCCGATCTTCGACCTCGCCGAGGTCAAGAAGGCCAAGGCCATCGCCACCGGTCTCCCCGCCGGCCCCGGCGCCGCCACCGGCAAGATCTACTTCAACGCCGAGCGCGCCGTCGTGGCCGCCGAGAAGGGCGAGAAGGTCCTCCTTGTCCGCGTCGAGACCTCCCCGGAAGACCTCCGTGGCATGATCGCCGCCGAAGGCATCCTCACCGCCCGCGGCGGGGTCTCCTCGCACGCCGCGCTCGTCGCCCGCCAGATGGGCAAGGTCTGCGTCTGCGGCGCCGCCGCCGTCCAGATCGACTACGACAAGAAGACGACGACCATCGCCGGCCACACCTTCAAGGAAGGCGACTACCTCTCCATCGACGGCACGGCCGGCACGGTCTACGCCGGTCAGATCAAGACCGCCCCGTCCGAGATCGTCGCCGGTCTCCTCAACGGCGACAAGGCCGCCCAGAAGACCGAGAAGTACCGGAACTACGTGCAGCTGATGAAGTGGTGCTCGCAGGCCACCCGCCTCGCCGTCCGCACCAACGCCGACAACCCGGAGCAGACCGCCCAGGCCCTCGCCTTCGGCGCCCAGGGCATCGGCCTCACCCGCACCGAGCACATGTTCTTCGAAGGCGACCGCATCGACGCCGTCCGCGAGATGATCCTCGCCGACACGCTCGAAGGCCGCAAGAAGGCCCTCGCCAAGATCCTGCCCTACCAGCGCGAGGACTTCACCGGCATCTTCAAGGCCCTCAACGGCCTGCCCGCCACGATCCGCCTCCTCGACCCGCCCCTGCACGAGTTCGTGCCGCATGACGACAAGGCCCAGGCCGAACTCGCGAAGAAGCTCGGCATCTCCAAGGACAAGGTCGTCGCCCGCGTGGCCGCCCTGCACGAGTTCAACCCGATGCTCGGTCACCGCGGCTGCCGTCTCGGCATCGCCTACCCGGAGATCACCGAGACCCAGGCCCGCGCCATCTTCGAAGCCGCCGCGGCGGTCCAGAAGAAGGGTATCAAGGTGAAGCCCGAGGTCATGGTCCCGCTCGTCGGCTTCAAGCGCGAGCTCGACCTCCAGGTCGAGGTCATCCACCGCGTCGCCGCCGAGGTCCAGAAGGAACAGAAGGTCAAGATCGCCTACTCCGTGGGCACGATGATCGAAGTTCCCCGCGGCGCCCTCACGGCCGACGAGATCGCCCACACCGCCGAGTTCTTCAGCTTCGGCACGAACGACCTCACCCAGACCGCGCTCGGCGTCAGCCCGCGACGACATGGGCAACTTCCTCGGCGCCTACACCGAGAACGAGATCTTCAAGAAGAACCCGTTCGCGACCCTCGACCAGACCGGCGTCGGCCAGCTCGTCCAGATCGCCATCGAGAAGGGCCGTAAGACCCGTCCCGACATCAAGCTCGGCATCTGCGGCGAACACGGCGGCGAACCCGAATCCGTCAAGTTCTGCCACCGCGTGGGCCTCTCCTACGTCTCCTGCTCGCCTTACCGCGTGCCGGTCGCGCGTCTCGCCGCCGCCAGGCTGCGATCGAG
>BGOM01000023.1 GCA_003569245.1 Opitutia bacterium
GTTCGAGACGCCGTCCAGCGGCATCTCGGCGTCGAACAGCAGGAAGCCCGCGGCGCCGTTGTCGCACAGGCGGCCATCGGCGGTCAGCATCTCCATGACCAGCTTGTCCCACGGCGCGTTGGCGGCAAGGCGGGCCTTCAGCCAGTCCTCGAAGGTGAAGGCGGGCACGCCCTTGTTGAAGGTATCCTTCACGCGGAGCAGGTCGGCCATCCAGTTTGAACATCTGCATCGAGTACCCGGGCGAGTATACGAGCTGGTCGATGAGCTTGGCGCGCTTGTCGGGCGAGCGGTCGGCGAGGAACGCCTGCGCCTCCGCGGCGGTCGGGATGCGGCCGATGGCGTCGACGTAGAGCCGCTTGAGGAACTGCTCGTCGGACGTGAGCGGGTTCGGTTTGCTGGCCATGCTTGGCGAGCACGCGCCGACCACGCGGTCGATCTCAGCCGCGGCGACCGCGACGGTGTTCTGGCCGAAGGTGCCTGACTTCGCCTTGGCGGCGCACTTCCGGGCGAACTCGATGTCCTCGGCGACAGGACGTTGCCGTTGAAATGGTAGACCTTGCCGTCACGACCTTGGAGGGTCAGGAACGGACCGGTCAGCGCGCAGGAACATCGCGTCGACGCTGCGCCCTTGGTTGTCGCGCCAGGTATGCCAGATGCGTCAGCGGGGAATCGGGGCGACCGCGACCGGGGCCACCTTCGGGGCGGGGACCGCGGGGGCGGCCGCGGCCGGTTCGTTGGCTTTGGCGGCTTTCTTGTCACCCTTGGCGGCGAAGGCCGGTGGCAAGACGCTGAGACCAAAGGCGACCACGCAAAGGGCTAGGAGGCGCATGAAGGGGTTCACACTAGGATTAACCCCGGCTTAAGACCAGAGGTTTCAGCCTAGGGGTAGGGCCTGGGCAAGGGCTAGGGCTAGGCTTCTAAACAATGAGGGTCAGGAGCACCAACTAACGATATGCCAGTAGATAGCCGCTTTCTGCAGTCACCTCTGCCCCTGACCCTGCCCTCCCCGGCCCTAGCCCTAGCCCTGTCCCCAACCCTATCCTCCCTTCACTTCTTCGCCTTCGGCCGCCGTCACCTCAGCCTTGAGCTCGGTCACGGTCACGGGCTCAGGCTTCACCCCGTGAAGGCGGCCTGCTCGGCTTGGATGACCTCGGTCGCGACCAAGCCACCGCGGGCGACCAGGAAGCGGTACTTCAGCGAAAGGGTTTCGCCCTTCTTGAGGTTGGCGCGCGGGTAAGCCCCGAAACGCGCGTAGTCCCGATAAGCGGACCAGCGGGTGCCGCGCGGGTTGGCCGGGTGGTCGATCTCCACGACGCCGAAGGTCTTCTCGCCGAGGGCGTAGGTCATGCCGACCCACGGGTAATCGACGTCTTTGTGCGGGAGCGGCTTGGCGACCGGAAAGTAATAATTCGTCTTGGCGGCGATGACCTCCTGCGGGGCGCGGTAGTGCACGCCGCCGTGCTCGGGGTCGGCCTCGAGCGCAAGGTCGCCGGCCTCGGCCTTGACGGTCGTCAGGAAATCGACCCGCAGGAAACCAGGGCCGCGAGCGGCGAGAGTTCGAGCGTGCGCTCTTCCGAAAGGATGAGCCGTCCCTTCTTATCGCTCCACTCGATGGTCGAAACGAGTCGCGCCAGCCCGCGCTCGGCGGTCTGCTGCTTGAAACCCGTGTGCACCTGACGACCCGAACCCATCGACCAGAGGTCGAGCTTCTGGCCCTCGAGACCGACCCGCATCCAGCCGAAGAAGATCCCGCGGTGATGCGTGTACGTGCCGCCGGGCCCCTTGGTGATGGCCTGACCATCGACCGGATCGACGACGCGCAGGTAAGGTTTGTAGGTCTCGTTGGCCCGGGCCGGGGTGGAGACGTCGTTCGCCGTCAGGTAGGCCGCGACGACCTTGCCGTCGACCAGGACCTCGAGGGCCCCCTCGCCGGGACGCAGGGAAACCTGCGGAGACTCCGCGGCAAAAGCGGACAAGGCGAAGAGCGAAGCAAGCAGCGAGGGGAGACGCATCCCCTTCCCCTAGTCCACCCATCCACCCTCTGGCAACCCGTTTGACCCTTCTCCCCGCTCTCCCCCGTCCCTGTCCCTTTCCCTATCCCTATCCCCGGCCCAAGCCCAGGCCCTCCCCCTTCTCTACCCATTCCCTTCCTCCTCAATCAGCCTTTGCAATTCGGCGGCCGCCGGTGCCACCAAGCCGCCGCCGTCCACGGCCATCGCGCTGGCGGCCTTCACCGCGCTTTGCTGGGCATAGTCCTCGAACAGCTGCGCCTTCTGCTTGATCAGCAGGACCAGGTGCTCGTCGATCGTGCGCGCGGCGATGAAGCGGTGCGCGATGACCTTACGCGTCTGCCCCATCCGGCGGACGCGCGCGACGGCCTGGCGTTCGGTGGAGGGCTTGAATTGCGGCTCCATGAGGATGACGACCTGGGCCGACTGGAGGTTGATGCCGACGCCTCCCGCCTCGATCTGCAGGACGATGAGGCCGAAGCCGGTGCGGGCGGTGAAACGATCGATGACCGCCTGCCGCTGCTCGGCGGAGAGGTCGCCGTCGATACGGTCATGGTCGCCGGCGATGAGGCCGACGTCATCCAGCACCTGGCGGAAGAAGGAGAAGAGCACGACCTTGCGCCCTTCCTCCCGGTAATGGCCGAGGAGGTCGCGGAGGCGGTCATACTTGGCGGCCTGCCGGTCGCCGGCCCCGATGGTCGCCGCGAGCCGCTTCTGCATCAGGTTCATGGGCGCCTTGGCGTAGGCCTCGCGGTCCGCCGGCTCGAGCGGGATGACCTCGTCGATCTCCTGGAGGTCGGGCAACTCCTTGAGCACGTCCTTCTGGGTACGTCGCAGGTACACCGGGGCGAGCTTCAGGCGGACCTCGATGGGCTTGGGGCGGGCTTGTCGCAAGAGGCCGCCGAGGGACTCCTTGAGCCCGGGTTGCACCGTGAGGACGAGGTATTGCAGCTCCTCCAGGCGGTTCTCCAACGCCGTGCCGGTGAGGAACGTGACGAATTCGGCGGTGGCCGCCAAGCGGGCGACGGCCTGGCTGCGCTGGGCTTCGGGGTTCTTGACGGAGTGCGCCTCGTCGACCGCGACAAGGTCGACGGGTCCGATCCGGTCGACCAGCTTGCCGAGCGTCGCGAAGGTCGTGATGGCGACCCCGCCCTCCCGCCGCCATTGGTCCAGTTCGTCGTCGCGGTCGAAACCGTGGATGACGATGGCCCCGAGTTTGGTGTGCTTACGGACCTCGCGTTCCCAGTTGATGAGCACCGCGTTGGGGGCCACGACGAAGCAGTGGCGCTTCCCTTGGGCGGCGAGGTGACACATGGCCGCGAGCACCTGCACGGTCTTGCCGAGCCCCATGTCATCCCCGAGCAGGGCGCGCCGCTGGTGGATGAGGTACTGCGTGCCGAACAGCTGGTAGCGCCGGAGCGTCGCGCTGAGAAGGGAGAGGTCCAGTTTCGTGGCCTCGACCGCATCGGCGATCTCGGCCGGGAGACCGCCGCGCTGATCCGCAGGGGCGACGGGTCGGATCGCCGGACCAGGCGACCCTGCGCCCGCGCCTTCGATGAGCGCGATGAAGCCGGCGGCGTTCTCGCCGTACCGGCGCCAGACCTCGGCCTCATCGACCACGAGGTCGCGCGCGTAGCGGTTGAGCAGGCGGGCTTCGGCCAGCAACCCGGTGGCCTCGGAACGGAGCGTCGTCTCATGCGCGGCATGGGCGGCGCGCTTGGCCGCGGAGAAGAAATGCTCGCCGGGGACGGTGCCGTCCCGGAACAAGGCCACCTCCCGCCGGAGGGCCTGACGTCGACGCTCGACCCCTTCGGCGCGGGCGGGAAATTCGCGGAGCAGGATCTCGTAACGCGCCACCGCGAGCAACAAAGCGGCGTCGCCCGGGCGACGCTCATCCGGATCCGGCATGACCCGCACCGCGGATCGCGCGTCATCGAGGAAGGCCTGGGTGGCGGAGACCGCCGCGGCGGCGGTGACTTCGCCGATACCTTCGCGGGCCATCAAGGAGGACAGACCCTGCCCCCGGAGTTCAGCCACGGTGCGAAACCCCGCGGCCTGGAGCGGCCCGCTCCGCGCGCCGAAATCCGCCAAGGCATCGACCGGGGTCGCGGCGGCCACGGCCGTCACGGTCGATTCGACGAGCGCGTCGCGGGCGGCGGTGATCGCCCCTTTCGCGGCCGGAATCACCCGCGCGACCTGAACGGCCTCGAGCTCCGCCGCCTCCGCCTCGCGGAAGAGCGGACCACGACCGCCCTTGGCCTGGTAGGCCGAGGAAAGCGCGGAGAGGTATCCGGAGAGCGGGCCGAACATGGTCTTACTCGACGATCAGCACGCCGCGCATGATCTGCGCGTGGCCGGGGAAGGTGCAAAGGTACGGGTAACGGCCCGGGGTCCGGGGGGCGTTGAAGTAGACCGTCGTCCGCTTACCCGCGTCAAGGAGACGCGTATGGCAAAGGATGTCCGGCGAGTCAGGCACGTAATGACGCGAGTAGGCGTCCGGCTCCGCCGCCATCCTGGCGGAGAGCAACGACACCGCCTCCAAGGCGTCCGGCTTGGTCAGCACCCAGTTATGCGGCATCGAATCGGGGTTCACGACGGTGAGCGCGACCCCGCGGCCGGCCTTCACGCGGAGTTCCTTCTGCGCGAACTGCAGGCCGGTCGCGGTCTCGAGGGTGAGCTCCTGCGGGGGATTGCCGCAGACTTCCGTCTCCCAGCGGACCGGGCGCATCATGCCGGCGGCGCCGGCGTTCACCGCCGGGCTGGCGTGCGCATGGGCTTGCTTGGGGATGGCCGCGTAGCCCGGGAACTCCTTGAAGGGCTCCGCCAAGGCATGGGCCGTCAGGAAGATGTCGGTGTTGCGGCCCGGGACGAGCGCCAGGTTGAGGTGGATCTGATGCGCGACGGTGAGCTGCGGGATCTCGACGAAGAGCTCGCGCCCATCCCCGAGCACGTGCGCGCTGCGGACCTCCAGCACGTCGTGCCCCACGACGCCGGGGTGAGCGACGGAGAACTCGGGCGAACCATAGGCGGCGGCGTAGCGGTAATTCCAGGTCTGCGCGAAATGCCCGGCGGCGCGACCGGCGGACCGGCCGTCCAACGCCGCGTCGAAACGTAGCCACACCCCGTTGTCCCGGACCTCATGGGCGACGAGCACAGGCGTGCCGCCGACATGCCGGAGTCGCTGGAAGCAACCGTCATCCGTGGTGTAGGTCTGCCAGCCGGCGATACCGGTGACATAGAGATGGCCGTCCTTGGGGTTGAACCGGCCTTGCTGCGAGCCCGACAGGAAATCCGCGGCGATCCGTTGCGCGGCCCCCTGCCACTGTCCGCCGACCTGCTGGCGCGTGACCATCAGCGCGGCGCCGGCGCCGAAGGAGAGGTGGACCAGGTTCCCGGCCCCGCGGAGGGCCGGCCAGGCGGCGTCCCCGAGGAAGACCTGCCCGGCGCTGGAGTTATCCTCCCCACGAGGAAGGTAGAGCAAAGGCGGCTTCGGGGACTGCCCGCCCTTCGGACCGCCGTAACCGAAATGCGCGCCCTCGTCCTTGCCCAGTTCGACCTGCACGATCGCGGAGGCCGGGGTCCAGTTGCCTTCCTGCAGGCTCGAGGTGAAGAACCGGTCGTCCGGCGAGAAGCCGGTGCCGTTCGGGTTGCGCAACCCGGTCGCCAGCACCTCGACGCCCTGGCGCCCGCTCAGCCGCAGCATGCCTTGGTTGCCCGAGGACGTGTAGAAGCGACCCTGGGCATCGGCCTCGAGGCCGATGACGTAATCGTGGCCGCCCTGGGACGTCGCATACCCGTTCGTCACGCACTCGTAGAAGTCCGCCTCGTCGTCGCCGTTCAGGTCATGCAGACGCGTCACCTGATCGCGACCGAGCACGTGCACCCGGCCCCCGATGACCTTGACGCCCAGCGGCTGGTGCAGCCCCGTGGCGAAACGCTTCCAGCGCACCTGACGCAGTTCCGCGTCGAGACCGCGCACGAGCCAGACCTCACCCGTCATCGTGCAGACCGCCGCGGTGCCATCAGGCAGGAAGTCGAGCCCGGAGAGGAACATCAGCGCGCCATAGGGATTGGCGAAGGGCACGGGGATCGTGTCCGTGGCGAACGGCTTGCCCTGTCCGACCGAACCCTTCGTCTCGATCCAGGTCGGCCATTGCGTCGGCCCGCCCTGGGTCAGGTGCGCGAGCTTCGTAGGCTCCTGCGGTCCGTCCCACGCCGTGGCGAGGAACTCGCGACCGCCGACGGAATAGCTGAAGACCGTCTGCGACCCATGGCGGTAGAAACCATGGTAGACGCCGTCCGGGGCAGGCACGCCGGGGGAGCCGCGCCGCACGACCTCACCGAGGAGACGCCCGCCGTCGTTGAAGCCGTGGCGCATCTCGCCCAGCCGCACGAACCCGCCCTTCCACTCCAGCGGAAAGGACAACGTCGTCGGATCGAAGCAAGCGCTGCGGTCGCCTTCATGGACGCAGACCGCCTTCGGGACCGTCAGCCCCTCGCCGCGGAAGACGCCGGAGAACAACGACCCTTTATCTGCCTGCTCCCAGCGCCGGTCGCGCCAGGTCACCTGGTCGTTCTGATTACCCTGATGGCCGTAGAGTCCGCCATCCAAACCTGGATACTCCGGCAGCAGCGTCGGCGCGGTGCCGCGAAAAGCCGCCGCCTGCTTCGCGTAGAAATCGTAGATGCGGTCGCGATTGACGAAAGCCTTCCAGAGACGTGTCTCCTCGGGATGCAGCGGCGGCTTGGCCGGGCGGAACTCCGCCGCGACCGGAGCGGCCGCGAAAGGCTCCTCAAAAGACCATAGGCCCAAAGTCGGCCCCCCGCTCGTGCGCGGCCCCGTGGAACGAACCGGCGCGCCTTCGCCGCGGGAGATCCGCACATCATCGATGACGCCGTCACAACCGATCGAACCATCGACGAGCCGACCAACCGCCAGCTGCTCCGTCTTCGCGGCCGGACGCTTCGTCTCGGGCGGCAACGGACGGTCGAGCACGAGCTCACCGTCGATCCAGACGCGTACCCGGTCGACCCCGATCGTCGCGGCGTAGTCGTGCCACTTGCCATCGACCACCGGACGCCCCGTCGGAAACTCGCCACCCCGCCCGGGGATGTACAAGCCGAAGGCGCCGGTGCGGGGGTCGGTCTTGAACTCCCAGTGCCCGAGCTCGGGTTTGTGATTGCAGGCGATGAGCACGTTGTAGCCGGCCTTACCATCGAGGCGCGCCCGGCATTCGACCGTGATCGGCCAGGCATGGAACTCCGGCTTACCCGGGAACACCAGACCACCCGCCAGGGCCGAACCGAACTCCGGCGACAGCGAAGGCACGGCCTGGGCGCCGGCGCGCCGACGTTTCGCGGCCGGCTCACTCCAGGTGCGGTAACGCGGCGCGGGCGGAGCGACCGGCCCGTCCAGCTGGGCCGTCAACCAAGCCAGCCCGTCGAGATTATCCTGCAAGCGACCTTCGGCGTCGGCGTCCGTGTGGTTAAGGATCCCGATCGGCCCGCGGTAACCGCTGGCGCGGATCTGCCGCAGCAGGGCCAGATCCAGATGCCCCGACCCCAAGGGCTTGATCTTCCGTCCCGCGGCCTCGCCGTCGGCGTCCATCCCGTTGAGGTTCAGGCAGAGCAGGTAGGGCAGCAGTTGCGGCAGGAACTTGTCGAACCGCTCGATGACATCATGGGCGTGGTGCAGGTTATAGACGATCCCCACGTTGCGGACCCCTTCGGCGCGTAGCGCCTCGACCACGGCGACCAGGTTCTCCGGGCGACCGAACCAACCGCCATGGTTATAGAGGGCGACCTCGCAGCCCTGGGCCGCGCCCGCCTCGCAGATCGGCCGGAGTCGGGCGACCTCGGCGACGACGCGGGCCCGCTGGTCGGCCGCATCCTTGACGGCGACCGGGCCACCCTGCCCCATGACCCAGAGCCGCGGGCGGACGTCATGCCGGCGAAAGAGCGCGAGCGCGGCCTTGGCCTCGTCGTTCAGGACCGTCGGGAACCACCACCCCTCGAGCTTGATCCCGTGCTTCTTCAAGGCCGCCAGTTCGGCGTCCCACTGCGGCACATGCTCGGCGCGGTAGTCGTAGACGAAACGACGGAGCCCCAGACGCGCGAGCATCTCCGCCCGCTCCTCCGGCCCGCGCTTCTTGGCGTCGAACGGCACGATGCACCACGCCACCAGGTTGTCCCGCTCGAACAACGGCTCGGCCGCCGGCAAGGCCAGCCAAGTCAGAAGAAGGACGATGAGCGCACGCATCGGGGTCACCCATAGACAAACCAGGACCGCACAGGTTGCCAGAGTAATGGGCTAGGCTAAAGCGAAGACTAGGGGGGCCGGGGCCAGGGCTTGGACTCGACTTTGGACTCATCTCGGCGATTCATTTATCTTTAATACTACTCCCAGCCCCGGCCCCGGCCCTAGCCCTCTTGATTCATCATGCGCCTCCTTTCCCTCCTCCTCCCGCTCGCCCTCCCCGCCGCGACTTACTTCCCTCCGCCCGACAGCCAAGGAGGCTGGCGGACGACCAAGGACGCCGCCGAGGCCCGGGCGTTGGCGGGCATCGACCTTGAGCGGCTGGAAGTGGCGGCCCGCGCCGCGGAGCGTTCCAACGCGGATAACGGCGGGTTGCTGGTGGTGAGCAAGGGCTACCTGGTCCTGGAACGTTATTACGGCAAGGCCCACCGCAACGCCAACCCGGACATGGCCTCCACGGGCAAGGCTTTCACGAGCATCGCCTGCGGGCTCATGTTGCAGGAGTTCAAGGCCAAGCTGCCCGACGGGCTCGACACCAAGGTCTACACCCGGGAATTCCTGCCCGAAGCCTTCCCGCTACGCGACCCACGCGAGGCCGATATCCGCCTCGGGCACCTGCTCTGCATGACCTCGGGGCACAATGGCGAGGGCGCCGCTCCTTCGGCGGTCGTGCGCGGCGTGACGCAGCCGCTGAAACCGTCCAAGGGCCAGGATATCCGCGACGTCGACGGCTCCTCCTTGCGCACGCCGCTTTGGGCCGCCCCCGGCGAAGGTTATTCCTACTCGTCCCCCGCCCCGCACATCGCATCGATGGTGCTGCGGCGCGTCACCGGCCAGGAACTGCCGGCCTACATCGAAGAGAAGTTCGCCCGCCCGATGGGCTGGGGGCCCTGGGGCTACTGTCTCTACCGCGGCGAGGTCACGATGGCGCACGCCAACGGCGCCGGGTCGATCGCGCTCCGGGCCACCGACACCTTGCGCTTCGGCTACTGCCTCGCCCAAGGCGGCCGCTGGCAGGACCGTCAGCTGGTCCCGGCCGACTACCTCCGGCTTTGCCGGCAGGCCTCGCCCTACAACCCGCACTTTCCCTTCAGCCTGCAGTTCGAGCATAACCAGGCCGGCCAGATCCTCGGGGCGCCGCGCGACGCTTTCTACAAGACGGGCGCCAATGGCTTCTGCCTCTACATCGTGCCGTCCCTCGACCTGGTGATCTACAAGTTGGGCGGCAAGGATGGGCAGTGGAACCCCGACCTGACGCGCCTCCCGCAGCCGGCCGATAACTTCGGCACGCACACGAACCCGCCCGTCGCGCCCAAGAACGGCGCCTACGAGAACTACAGCATCCCGCGCATCCTCGAGCTGGTGTGCGGGGCGACGGTGCGCTGAGCTCAGCGCAGCGGGTGCCCGCGGTCGACCAGCGGCAGCGCGACCTTGCGGCCGCCCGCGGCGAAGGACGCGAATACGGCCAGGGTCAGCTCGACGGTCTCCCGTCCGGCGAGGGGTCCGCAGAGGGGCTCGCGTTTTTCATCGATCGCCGCCAGCAGGTCCCGCACCGCGCCGAGGTGCCCGCCGTTGAGAAGCTTGATGTCCGTCATCGGCTCGGCCTGACCGAGACCGGCGGTGGTGATCGGGGTCTTCCGGCCATCGCGCTCGAGGATCGCCAACGGCTCCTCGTCCACCTGCAGGGAGATCACCCCCTTGGCGCCGATCAACCGCGCGCCGAACGGCATGCCCTTGGTCCCGCTGCCTTGCTTGGAATCAAAATATAAAGGGACACCGCTCGTCGTCTCATAACGCGCCCGGATCTCATCACCGACGATCGGCCCCACCCCCTCGTCGCCCGGATGGACGTCAGCCTTCGTCGCGGGACGTCCCTCGACGAGGATGGTCGCCTCGCAGGAGACGGCCGGACCGGTGAAGAGGGTCGCCAGGTTGAAGCCGTGGCCGCCGAGGACCCAGAGATCCAGTCCACCGCCGCGCTGGTCCTGCTTGCCGCGCACGCGGACTTCCGTGAGTTCACCGATCTCACCCGCCGCGACCAGCCGCTTCACGACGTCGAGGACGGGGTGATAACGGTTGCGATGGGCGATGGCGAGTTTCACGCCCTTCTCCGCGCAGAGCTTCACCACCTCGTCGGCCTCCGCCAAGGTGCGCACGAAAGGCTTCTCGACATAGATGCCCTTCACGCCGGCGGCGATGGCCGCCACGATCATCGCATGGTGTTCATGGACGTGACGCGGGCAGATCGCGACCAGCTCGGGCCGGACCTCGGTCAGCATGGTCTTGTAATCCGCGAAGGCCCTCACCCCACCCAGTTTCCGCGCCTCGGCCGCCCGCCCCTCCGGGTCCGCGTCGGCGACGGCGACCACCGTCGTCCGCGGCACCTTGAGCCAGACCAGGTCTTCCCCGTGGCCATAATTACCCTGCCCCGTATGCCCGATGACCGCGACGGTCAGGCGTCGGCCGGCGGGCTCCGCGCGCAGGAGCGCGGCGGTCAGGGCGAGCACGGAGGCTCCGAGGAAGTCGCGGCGATGCATGTCAGCGGGCGGAACGAGGGTTCTTCAGGAAGTAGAAGCGGCCATCCTCGGCCCCGCCGACGAAATCCGGGACGCCGTCGGCGTCGAAATCGACCACGGCCGGGCTGACGTCATGACCCTCGATGTTCTGCTTCACGAGCGGGCCTTCGTCCCGGAAACGCCAGGTGCCCGCTGGCCCCTCGACCTGCCGCAGGAGATTGGCGCTGGTGGAATTCAGGAGCAGGTCGAGTTTGCCGTCGCCATCCCAGTCGACCACGCAGAGTTTGCGCCGACCGCTCGCGCCGGCCTTGCCCTTGCTCAACTGGAGCGGCTGCCCCTGCTCATCGCAGAACGCCCGGCGGGGCGACTTCAGCACGAGACGTCCGTCCACCTGAGCGCGCTCGAAATACGCCAGGTAGCCTTGCTGGTCCAGCATCACGAGGTCGGTGAGCCCGTCCTTGTTCCAATCGATGGCAAGCGGGGTCGTGCGCCACTGCGTCAGCAAGGCCTTGCCCGACGGCTTTTTCCAGCCCCAGGCGAGCGTCGGCTGCGCGCCCTCCCACTCGACCTCGATCGGCTGGGCGGCGGCGAGTTGCGGTGCGCGGCGGGTGCCGATGTTCCGATACCAGACGACCTCCCCGAGGATCGAGTTCAACACCAGGTCCGGCCGGCCATCGCCGTCCCAATCCGCCACCGTGAAGGTCGTGTAGCCCCACTTCGCCTCAGCCGGCCCCTGGATGCTGCCGTTCTCGCCGGCCATGATCCGCAACGGCTGGCCTCGACCGCGAGCAACACCGGGGCCGCGAACTTCGGTTTAGCCACCCCGGCGCCGCTGAGATTCTCGAAGAAGCCCACGTAGCCCGCGGTGTTCCCGCTCAGCAGGTCGATATCGCCGTCCCCGTCCCAATCAAAACCCACCGGCGTGGCCAGGGCGCCGAATTTCAACTCGTCGGCCTGCTGCTGGAAATAACGGGGAGGCAGGAAGATCGGCGTCCGGTCGGCGGTGAAATCACCGGTATTCCGGAGGAAGGCCACCCGTCCGTCCTCATCGCCCACGATGAGGTCGGGCTTCCCGTCCCGATCCCAATCGCAGACCACCGGGGTGATCATCTCCAGATCCATCGTCAGCGGCGTGGCGCCCGTCGGGGTCTCGCGTACCGCCTTCCAGGCCGCCGGTCGGGCCAACGAGTGATGCCCGGGAGGGACCGTGAGCCGTCGGCCGGCGGCATAGCGGGGCGCCGCCCGCGTGCCGACGTTCTCGAAGTAAGTGAACCCATCGAGGAACTCCCCGCAGAGCAGGTCGAGATCCCCGTCGCCATCGAGATCCGCGAAGTTCGGGGATGGCCAGCCGAAGACCTCGAGATCCTTGCCGGCCGCCTGCACGCGCTCGGCGGGCCGATACTTCGGGGCAGCGTCGGTTCCTTCGTTGCGGAGCCAATAGACGAAGCCGCGCAGCGGGCCCTTGGTCCAGACACCCTGGGCGTCATAGCCGTTATCCCAGCCATAGTCGGTCCAATCGCCGACGCCCACGATCACATCGGTCTTCCCGTCGCCGTCGTAGTCGACGACTTTCCACATATTCGCCCGCACCTTGCGCGGGTGGATGTTCGCGGGTAGCGGTAGTTTCTGGCCGACCTCGAGCCCGGTGCGCGCGAAGTCCGGGTACTCGACGCCGGGAGAAAGCACGCGCGGCTTGCCGTCGGCGCCCACGCTGACCTCGACGTTCTGCAGTCCTTTGCTGATCCGGACGCCGGGCGCGAAAACCGGCAGCGGCTCCTTGGCGGTGTCGGCACCGGACTTGAACACATACACCCCGTTCGAGGGCTTGTCGGGGCAGTTCACGACCAGATCGAGTTTACCGTCGCCATCGATATCCATCGGGAGCGGCCAAGCCCAGAGGCCGACGCCCAGATCCACGACCAAGCCCGGATGATTGTATTTCAGGCGCTCGAGCTGGCCCTGCCCGGAAACTTCGGAGGCCGCCTTCGGCCAAGCCGAGCCCTCCATCGGGCGAGCGACGAGTTTAGCCGGGTCGATGACCACATGCTTGGCGAGTTTGCGCTTCCAAGTATAGGTCACGTGCACGAGACCGTCGGCCGACTGGATAATGGCCGGATAACTGAACTCGGCCTTGGGTTCGTCCTCCAAGACCAACGCGGCCTCCCAGACGACCCCGTCCCTGCTCACGGCGAGGTTGAGCGGGCTACGACCCTTGGTGGTATGGTTATAGATCAGGAGATGACGTCCGTCCTTGAGCGTCACGGCGTCGGTACCTGAGTTCGGGTTGGGCAGGTCGGTCAGCCCGACCTTGGACCAGGTCGATCCTTGGTCCCGGGAGATCGCGCTGAAAACCTTGGCGTCGCGGGTCCGGCCGACCGACAGGAGTCCGCCATCCTTGAGCAAGAGGATGCTGGGCTGGATCGCGGCGGGACTGCCCGGGCCTTGCTCAACACCGAGCTTCTCCCAGGTGACGCCGTTGTCGCGACTACGCTCGAAATGGATCTGCCAGCTTGGGCCGGCTTTCAACCCTTCCGCGCTGCTACCGGACAGGATGGTGCCGTCGGCCAGCTGCACGGGCTTGTTCTTGATCGGTCCGAGGATGCCGTCGGGCAACCGGCGTGGCTCCCCCCACGTCCGGCCGTGGTCCTGGCTGAGACGCTGCACGCCCCACCACTCGACCGGATTCGGCCCGACCTTGTAATAAAGTTGCAGCGGGCCTTCCTTGGGCTGGAACAGCACGGGATTCCAACACGGGAAACGACGGCCATCCGGCTGCGTGCCTTCGGCGAGCTTGACGGGCGCCGACCACCGGCCGTCGACGTGACGGGCCGACCAGATCGCGACGTCCGGTTTCCCCTCGGCTTCCCCGGCGAACCAGGCCGCGACCAGTGCGCCATCCTTGGCCTCGACGATGGTCGTCGCGTGACAGCTCGGCTCAGGGTTGCTCGCGAAGATGAACTCCGCACGGACCAAGCCCGGCTGAGCCGCGAGGGCGGGGAGTCCCAGGCTGAGGAACGCGAGCAGGCGCGACAGGGGCATGTCTCTTGGTAAGAAGAATATCAACCCATGGGAAGGGGTTTGTTGCCGCCAACCGGCCGCTCGGCCGTTTTTCCTTCAGTCCGCCGACGGCCGCGCCCATCCTCAGGCCATGAAACCCCTCCTGCTCCTCCTCGCCCCTCTCGCGGCCTGGGCGGCCGATGCCTCCGCCCCGCTGGCGCCGACCAAGGCGGACGTCCCTTATGCCGGCACGACGGATTTCCGGCAGACGCTCAACGTCTACGCGCCGGCGACCAAGCCGGCCAAACCCGCCCCGGTCATCTTCTGGATCCATGGCGGCGGCTGGCAGGGCGGCGAGAAGACCAACGTCCAGCTGAAGCCGAAGTTCTTCACCGACCTGGGTTACGTCTTCATCTCGACCAACCACCGCTACGTGAAAGCCGTCCCGATGAGCGAAATTTTCGCCGACCTCGCGAAGTCGCTCCGCTGGACCCATGACCATGCGGCGGAATTCGGCGGCGACCCCGCGCGGATCGTGATCATGGGACACTCCTCCGGTGCCCAACTCGCCGCCTACCTGGCCATCGATGAACGCCCACTGAAGGCCGAGGGACTGTCCCTGAAGATGTTCAAGGGCTGCGTGCCGGTCGACGCCGACACGTTTGATGTCCCGGCGGTCATCGCCCTCGCCACGGCGAATCGAAAAGCCGCCGGCAAGCCTGAGCCGAAATACGGCCATCGCGAGATCTTCGGCGGCCAGCCCGAACGGTGGACCGACTACTCCGCCGTCACGCACGTCGCCGCCGGCAAAGGCATCCCGCCCTTCCTCATCCTCTACGACGCGGCCGCCGCCCTCACGCCCGACCAGGCCAAGCGCCTCGAAAGCGCGCTGACCTCGAAAGGCATCCCGGCCCGGGCCTTCGGCGCCCAGAATACCAATCACGGCAAGATCAACACCGACCTCGGCCTGCCGAACGACCCCTCGACCGCCGAACTCCTGGCGTTCCTCAAGTCGATCCTGCCCTGACCGGACAGCGTCGGGAAGGCGTCGCGAGCCGACCGGCTCGGCATCGCCTGCGAAAGGCGCAACCCACTCTGCGCTCGATACCCGGTCCCGCGTCTGCTTGATAAGGAAAGACCATGCCATCCCGCCGCCACATCGCCGTCATCGGAGGAGGAGCCGCCGGCTTCTTCGCGGCGATCACCTGCGCGGAGGCCTTGGGCGGACACGGGGAGGTCACGCTCCTCGAGGCGACACCCCACCTGCTCTCGAAGGTCAAGGTCTCCGGCGGCGGCCGCTGCAACGTCACCCACGCGTGCTTCGAGCCGGCCGAGCTGGTGAAACGCTACCCCCGCGGCGGCCGCGAGCTGCTCGGCGCGTTCCACCGCTTCCAGCCGCGCGACACCATCGCCTGGTTCGCCGCCCGCGGCGTGGCCACCAAGACCGAGGAGGATGGCCGCATGTTCCCGATCACCGACGACTCCGCCACGATCGCGGACTGCCTGCTCGGAGCCGCCCGGCGCGCCGGCGTCGACATCCGCGTCCAGACTACCGTCCGTTCGGTCGAACGGACCGCGCTCGGCCTGAAGCTCACGCTGGGCGCGGGCGAGCCCCTGCTCTGCCACCGGGTCATCATCGCGACGGGGGGTAACAAGGCCTCCGGCGGTATGGCGATCGCCGAATCCTTCGGCCACACCATCGTCCCGCCGGTCCCTTCGCTCTTCACCTTCAACATCAAGGACCCGCGGCTGGCCGACATCTCCGGCGTCTCCGTCGAGCAGGTCGCGGCCTCGCTCACCGGCACCAAGCTCCGCACCGACGGCCCGCTGCTCGTCACCCATTGGGGTTTGAGCGGGCCCGCCATCCTCAAGCTCTCGGCCTGGGGCGCCCGTGAGTTCGCCGACCGCGGCTACCGTTGCGAGGTCGCGATCAACTGGGTGCCGGGCGCCAAGCGCGAGGCTATCCTCGCCCAGCTCACGCACCTCCGCCAAGCCGAGGCCCGCAAGCAAGTCGGCACCTTCAGCCCGCTGCCCCTCCCCCAGCGTCTCTGGGAGAAGCTCGTCGTCGCCGCCGGCATCCCGGCCACGACCCCGTGGGCGCACGTCACCAACGCCACGTTGCAGGCGCTCGTCGCGCAACTCGTCGACGGACGTTTCGCCGTGGATGGCAAAAGCACTTTCAAGGATGAGTTCGTGACCTGCGGCGGCGTGAAGTTGTCCGAGGTCGACTTCAAGACGATGGAGAGCCGGCTCTGCCCGGGCATCCATTTCGCCGGCGAAGTGCTCGACATCGACGGTGTCACCGGCGGCTTCAATTTTCAGAACGCCTGGACCACGGGTTACCTCGCAGGGACGGCGGCAGCGAAGTAAAGGGATAAAGGCACTCGGCAGGGACAGAGTCAGGGTCAGGGGAAGGAATGTTGGAAAGGACCCTCACCTCCAACTTGGCTGTGCAAGATCAAGGGCAAAGCCCGTGCCTATTCCTGTCACTTACCCTGCCCCTGACCCTGTCCCTTCGCCTGTCCGCATCCTGCATCGACAATCCTCTCGCCCTCCTTCCCTTTCCGCCCTCTCCTGCTGCCATGACTTCCGCGGACTCCTTCGAAGGCCCCAAGATCGGCGACACGCTGGACGGCCAGACGCTCGTGGCCGTCGGCATCGACTTCACCTTCACGGAGGTCCACCCCGACCACGCGGCGGCCTTCAAACTCCTCGACCAATGGATGAGCGGTATCCGCCTGTACGACCTCGAGGACGCCTTCGACCTCGACGCGGTCCTTTGGGACGAACTGCTCGACTGCGGGTACGAGGTCGGCGAGGGCGAGATCGACGGCGAGACGCCCGATAAGCCGATGGTGACGGTCTTCGATGTGTGGGTGGACGCCGCGAATCCCCGCGGTCCGCTTGCGGCCGCCGAAGCCCGGCTGACCGAGCTGAAGGAAATCGCGGCCGACCTCCTGCCCGTCGGCCTCCGTGGCGCCGTGGCCTCGCACGAGACCCCGCTGGAGACGCTGAAACTCATCGCCCAGCTCGCGGAATAAGGTCGGCGGCCGACCAGTCCGGCGTTGCCACTCCGGGGACGCTCGCTTTGCCTCGGGGGCGTACCGACCATGTCCCCCCAAGAGCTCAAGCAGACGATCTCGCACGGCCTGCTCTCCTTCCCGATCACCGACTTCGCGGCGAACGGCGACTTCCGCGCCGACACCTATGCGAAGCGCCTCGAGTGGCTGGCCCCGTACGGCGCCACCGCGCTCTTCGCCGCGGGCGGCACCGGCGAGTTCTTCTCCCTCGAGCCCAAGGAATACTCGCAGGTCATCCGCACCGCCGTCGACACCTGCGCCGGCGTCGTCCCGATCCTCGCCGGCGCCGGCGGCCCGACCCGCGTGGCGATCCAATACGCCCAGGAAGCCGAGCGCCTCGGCGCCAAGGGCATCCTCCTGCTCCCGCATTACCTCTCCGAAGCCAACCAGGATGGCGTCGCCGCGCACGTCGAGCAGGTCTGCAAGTCGGTGCAGATCGGCGTCGTCGTCTACAACCGCAACGTCTGCCGCCTGCAGGCGCACCACCTTGAGAAACTCGCGGCCGCCTGCCCCAACCTCATCGGTTACAAGGACGGCCTCGGCGAGATCGAGCTCATGGTCTCCATCCGCCGCCGGCTCGGCGACCGCTTCAGCTACCTCGGGGGTCTGCCCACCGCCGAAGTCTACGCGAGCGCCTACAAGGCGATGGGCGTGCCCGTCTACTCCTCCGCCGTCTTCAATTTCATCCCGAAGACCGCGATGGAGTTCTACCGCGCCGTGGCGGCCGACGACCACGCGACGGTGAACCGGCTGCTGGACACCTTCTTCCTGCCGTACCTGGAGCTGCGCAACCTCAGCGCCGGCTACGCCGTCAGCATCATCAAGGCCGGCGCCCGGATCGTCGGCCACGACGCGGGCCCCGTCCGTCCGCCCCTGCTCGATCTCAAGCCGGCCGAGAGCGAACGCCTCGCCGCGCTCATCACCAAGCTCGGCCCGCAGTAAGCATCGCTCATGAGTGATGCCGCCGCCACCTCCGCCCCCGACGCCCTCGCGTCCGCGGTGCGCAAGGCGCGTTGGCGGCTGCTGCCCATCTTCGTGGTCATGTTCATCGTGAACTACGTCGACCGGGTGAACGTCAGCTTCATCAAACCGCAGCTGGAGGCCAGCCTCGGGATCGGCGCCACCGCCTACGGCCTCGGCGCCGGCCTGTTCTTCTGGGGCTACGCGCTCTTCGAGGTCCCCGCCAACCTCGCGCTCGAGCGGATGGGAGCGCGCCGCTGGCTGACGCTCATCGCGGCGGTCTGGGGCGCGCTGGCCGCCTTGCTCGCTTTCGTACGTACGGCGGAGGAGTTCTACACCCTGCGCTTCCTGCTCGGCGCGGCCGAAGCCGGCTTCTTCCCCGGGGTCGTCTACACCTTCACGCGCTGGTTCCCAGCTGCGGAACGCGGCCGGGCCATGGCGGTCTTCCTGAGCGGCTCGGCCATCGCCTCGGTGATCTCCGGTCCGCTGTCGGCCGCGCTGCTGGGCATCCAAGGACTGGGCCTCCAAGGCTGGCAATGGATGGTGCTGCTCGAAGGAATCTTCTCGGTCGGCATGGCCGGTGTGCTTTGGTGCTGGCTCGACGCCCTTCCCGCCGACGCGCGCTGGCTGGAGCCCGCCGAACGCGCGGCGCTCACCGCCGCGGTGGAGTCCGAGCGGGCCGCCGCGATCACCCGACCCAAGGCAGGCCTGGGTGAGCTCCTGCTCGACCCGCGGTTGCTGTTCTTCTGCTGGGTCTACTTCGCGATCCAGCTGACCATCTACGCCGTGACATTCTGGCTGCCGGAAATCATCCGCGGCATGGGTGGGCTCTCGGACTTGCAAGTAGGCCTCTTCAACTCGATCCCTTGGCTGATCTCGATCGTCGGGATGTACCTCTTCGCGATCGCGGCCGCGCGCCGCCCCGGCCAGCAAGGCTGGGTGGCGGTCGCGCTCATCGTGGCAGGCCTCGGGATGTTTGCGGCGACCCTCGGCGGCCCGGTCGCCGGCTTCGTCTGCATCTGCGTCTCCGCCCTCGGCTTCAAGTCCGCCGCCTCCCTGTTCTGGCCGCTCCCCCAGAAGGAACTCGACCCCCGCATCGCCGCCGCGGGGATCGCCCTCATCAACTCCCTCGGCAATCTCGGCGGCTTCGTCGCCCCGGCCACTTTCGGCTGGATCAAGGAGACCACCGGCAGCGTGACGTGGGGACTCCACGGTCTCGCCGCCTCCTCCCTGCTGACCGCCGTGCTCGTGCTCCTCGTCCGCTTCCGCCGCGCCTGAACTTTTCCCGATGTCCGTCCCCTTGATCCAATCCCTCCGCGTCGTGCCGGTCGCCGGCCACGACAGCATGCTGCTCAACCTCAGCGGCGCGCATGGCCCGTTCTTCACGCGCAACATCGTCCTTATCCGGGACAGCGCCGGCCGGACCGGCCTGGGCGAGGTGCCGGGCGGCGAGAAGATCCGCCAGACCATCCTCGACGCCACCGAACTGCTCGTCGGCCAGCCCATCGACCGCCGGGCGGAGCTGATGACGCGCGTCGGACAGGCCTTCGCCGACCGCGATGCGGGCGGGCGCGGCCTGCAGACGTTCGACCTGCGTACGACGATCCACGCGGTGACGGCGATCGAGTCGGCCTTGCTCGACCTGCTGGGTCAGGAACGCGGCGTGCCGGTCGCGGCCTTGCTCGGCGGCGGGCAACTCCGCACCGAGGTCGAGATGCTCGGCTACCTTTTCTATGTCGCCGATCGTCGCAAGACGACCCTGCCCTACCGCGACGAGGCGGGCTCCGCCGTGGCCTGGCATCGGCTACGCAACGACGAGGCGCTGACCCCGGAGGCCATCGTGCGTCAGGCGGAGGCGACGCAGGAGCGCTTCGGTTTCCAGGACTTCAAGCTCAAGGGCGGTGTGCTGCCGGCCGACGAGGAGGCCGCCGCGGTCAAGGCGCTGGCGAAGCGCTTCCCGCAGGCGCGCATCACCCTCGACCCCAACGGCGCCTGGTCGCTGACCGAGGCCATCCGCGTCGGCCGCGACCTCAAGGACACGCTGGCCTACGCCGAGGATCCTTGCGGAGCCGAAGGCGGCTTCTCCGGGCGCGAGATCATGGCGGAGTTCCGCCGGGCCACCGGGTTGCGCACGGCCACGAACATGGTCGCGACGGATTGGCGCCAGCTGGAGCACGCGCTGAAGCTCGAGGCGGTGGATATCCCGCTGGCCGACCCGCATTTCTGGACGATGGAGGGCTCGGTACAGGTGGCCGCGACGTGCGCGAAGCATGGGCTGACGTGGGGCTCGCACTCGAACAACCACTTCGACATCTCCCTCGCGATGTTCACCCACGTCGGCGCCGCGGCGCCGGGCGACGTGACGGCGATGGATACGCATTGGATCTGGCAGGAAGGCCAGCGCCTGACCCAAGAGCCGCTGCAAATCCGCGCCGGCAAGGTCGCCGTCCCCGCCCAGCCGGGTCTCGGCGCGACCATCGACGAGCGCCAGCTGGCCGCCGCGCACGACCTCTACCTGAAACTGCCGAGCGGCGCCCGCGACGATGCAGTCGCGATGCAGTTCCTGCTCCCCGGCTGGAAGTTCGACCCGAAGAAACCCTGCCTGGTACGCTGACCTGACCATGTCGAACGCCGCCCCGCCCGCGCCCCGCCTCGCCTCGCTCGACGCCCTGCGCGGTCTGGCGATGCTCTTCATGGCGACGGGTGGGCTGGGCTTCGCCGCGATCGCCGCCGAGCACCCGGACTCCGCGTTCTGGTCGTTCCTGAAGTACCACACGACGCACGCCGCCTGGCTGGGTGGCGGCGCCTGGGACCTGATCCAGCCGGCCTTCATGCTCATGGTCGGGGTCGCGATCCCCTACTCCCTCGCGAGCCGCCGTCGGGTCGGCGAGAGCTACCAACGGTCGCTGCTCCACGCCATCGGCCGCGCCGCCCTGCTGGTCGCCCTGGCCATCTTCCTGACGACCGGCGACCGGCCCCGACCGGAGTTCGCCTTCCACAACGTCCTCGCGCAGATCGGACTCGGCTACGTGTTCGTCTTCCTGCTGGCCGACCGGGGCTGGCGCTGGCAAGTCGGCGCGATCGTCATCCTCGCCACGGCCACCTGGGGCGCGTTCGTCCTGCACCCGCTGCCCGGACCGGGCACGAATTTCCGCGACTTCGGCGTGACGGGTGAGAAGCTCCGGCAATGCGTGCTGCCGGGCTTCCTCGGGCACTGGAACATGGGCACGAACGTCGCGGCCCACTTCGACCGTTGGTTCCTCAACCTCTTCCCGACCGCCAAGCCCTTCGTCTTCAACGGGGGCGGCTACCAGACGCTCAACTTCGTCCCGGCGATCATCACGATGACGCTGGGGTTGATGGCGGGCGAGGTCCTGCGCGGCGAGCGCACCCCGCGCGGCAAGACGCTCTGGCTGGTCGGCGCCGGGGCGACTTGCCTCGCGCTCGGTTGGCTCGCGGGCGCGACGGTCTGCCCGATCGTCAAACGCCTGTGGACGCCTTCCTGGGCGTTGGCGAGCGGCGGCGTGGTCCTCTGGCTGCTGGCGGCCTTCCACCACGTGATCGACGTACGCGGTCACCGCGCGTGGGCCTTCCCGCTTACCGTCGTGGGGATGAACTCCATCGCGCTCTACGTCGCGCATTCGCTCTTCGCCGGGCCGCTGGCCGGCATCGGGCGCACTTATCTTGGTCAGGCGACCTTCGCCGGCACCTACGGCCCGCTCTGGTCCAGTTTGTTCGTCACGGGGATGCTCTGGCTCTTCTGCTACTGGCTCTACCGGCGGCAGATTTTCCTGAAACTGTAGAGGCCGGCCGGCGCCGGGGGCGATTTCGCCGATAAATACCCTTCACCCAAGGGCTTAAACCCTATTGAGTGACCCTTCCCCATGGAAGCCCCGGGCCCGACCAAGACCACGCACCAAGCCGACACCCTCCGGCTGGAGCTGGCGCAGGCTCAGGCGGAGACCGACCGCCTGAAGCATGCGGCCCTCGATCTCCGCAAATTGGAGGATGCCCGCCGCCGCCCGACGCACGCGTGGACGGAGGCCGCCGAACGGACCTTGGCCGAGTGGGAACGGGCAACGGAAGCCGCCGAGAAGCGCGCCGCCGCCGGCTTCGTCACCGTGACCTGTGTCGCCGCGACCATCCGCCAGGCGGAGGCGATGCTCGACCTGGCCGAGTCGACCGGGGCGCTCAAAAACATCCCGGGCGCCTCGCCCAAAGACCTGCTGGTCCTGCGCCTCGCGGGCGCGACGGAAGACTCCCCGCTGGAACCGGCGGCTCGCCGCGCCTTCTTCGGACAGGCGGATACCTTCGAACTGCACGCGACCATGCGCGGGGCGAAGTCACGTCAACCCGGCCTCCGGGTGGAACGGGTCTGCGCTTTGCGCAGCAAAGGCCTGCTGGTGGTTCGCAAAGCCGTGCAAGCCTACGCGCCGGGCGAGGCCGCCCCGCCCGCCGACCCGACGGAGCGACAGCTCGAGGACGGCGACCCCGTCTTCCTCACGGGGCGGATCGCGCGTGGCCACCTCACCCGCCGACTCATCGCCCTCCGTCGCTTGCGCGAACATTGGCAAGCCTCGCACCTGCCGCTGCTGCAGTTGTTCAACCCCGAAGCGCGGGGCTGGGGCGAAGCCCAGATGGTCAACCAAGGTGACCAGGACGCCGATTGGCGCCTGCTGACCGGGGCGACGTCCCTGACGACCGCCGGCCGTGCGTTCGTCCGCAAGGCGATCGGCACGACCGACTTCACCTTGCTCGAAGCCCCCGCCGGTCCGGCCCGCCGTACCGCGGTGCTGGAACTGATCCTGCAGGCCATCGCGCGTGGGCAACGCCTGCTGGTCGTCGCCGCTGACGCCCCCGAACTCGACGAACTGCTGGCCGCCGGCGCGGCGCTCTCCGGCTGGGCGGAGCAGGTCGCGGCGGTCCGGCTCACCGACCCCTGCGAACCGACCGCGCCCGCCGCCCAGGCCTTCGACCTCGACCGCCAGGCGGCGCTCCTGACCGGCGCCGTCGCTCCGCTGAGCCGCGGCCGCCGTCCCCGGGAGGTCGCCTCCACCCTCCTGCTCGACACCTGTAATCTCGTCGGCCTGCCCCTCACGGCGCTCGGCGCGCATCCCTCCTTCCGTGCGGCCGCCCTCACCCGGGATCCGGCGGACTTCGACCAGCTGATCGTGCTCGGGGCCGAACGACTGGGCTTCGCCGATTTCCTGGTGCCCGCGGTACACGCGCGTCGCTGGATCCTGGTCAGCGACCCGAACGCGCCCACCACCGACACCGACCTCGATGAGCTGGCGGAGCAGGTGGTGGTCGAGGCCTCGCGGGTACGGCTGCTCGACGAGCTCCAAGCCGAGCTGGCCTTCAAGGCGTGCGTGGGCAAGGACGGTTCGGCTGACGACGAGGATTCCGATATCCCCGACGCCCACGGACGCCGCAAGGTCCTGCTGGTCCTCGACGCCCCGGTCGACGAGGCCCGTTCGCTCGCGACCGCCCAAGCGTACCTGCGTCAGCGTCAACTGCAGACGGCGACGGTGGCGACCGGCGAAGTCGCCGCGTTCGACCCGGCGGCGCTGAGCCCCGACCTCAACGTGCTGATCTGCGCCCGCACCGCGTTGACCGGGACCGAGCTGGCGCTTCGCCTGCCGCCGGAATTCCGCCTGATCGTCGGTCACCTCGAACCCGAACTGCTGGAACCGCTCGCCCGCCGCGTGAAGTTACCCAAGGCCCGGGGTAAGGCCTCCGCGACCACCCGGGGCAAACCGCGTCCGCTCATCTTCCTCGACTGGCAACGCCGCTGCGCCGCCAACCTGCAAGGCCTCTACGACTGCCGGCGCCCGGGCCAGGAAGAAGAACGTAGCCGCCACATCCGGGCGCTCTTGCTCGACCTCAAGACCCTGCACCCCTTCGAGAAGCCGCTGTGGGAGCCGCAAGCCTTGCTGCGATTGAAGGAGCAGGAGCTCTGCGCGATCTTCGAGGCGCTCCAGAACGGCGTCCGCGAGAGCAACGCCCCCGACCGCTCCGAAAGCGTCCATCACTCCGGCCTGCCGCGCCCCCTCGGACTGTCGTCTCGCCTCGAACGCCTCCCCGGCGCCTGACCCATGGCCCTCCCTCCCCTCATCCTCCGCCGCCCCATCGCCGTGCGCTTCGTCGACGCGATGGCGGTCGTGCGCACCTCGGGTGAGTCGGCCGAATGGCCGGCGTTGCTGCGGCTGGCTGCCGACTCGGAACGGCAAGAGGGCGGACTCACCGCCGAGGCCGCACGCGCGCTGCTGCCCTTGCCGCTCCCGGCGGCCCGCGCCCTGCTCCGCCAAGGCGTCGAGCTCGGGATGCTCAGCCGCGACGGTGAGAAGTTCCGCCTGACCGCGCTGGGTCGCGCCTGCCTCCGTCAGGACGTGGGCATGGACGGACATCATGGCCTGTTCCGCTTCGCCGTGACGGACGAGCCCTTGCTCGCCGGCCGCCAGCTGCTGCATGTCGAGGAGCGTCGCGACCTCACCGACCTCGAGGAGACGACGCTGGAAGAAGCGGCGGATGCCCTGCACACCGAGCCGGATGCGTTCTTCAGCTCGGTGGCCCAGCGCGGCCTGCTCTTCTCGGTCCTCCGCACCTCCGCGCAGATGCGACCGGTGCCGCGCAAACAGGATCTCTCCTTGATGATGGAGGTCGAGATCCGCCCCGGCCAGGACGGCCCCTTCAACCTCCGCCTGACCGGCCAGTGGCCCGCGGGCAAAGGCACGGGGCGCGACCGCACCGGCGGCGCCATCGACGTCCGCCTGACGTCCGCGCAGCCGCGTCGTCCCGACCAAGGCTACGCCGACCTTTTGCAGATGGCGGCCGCGGCAAGCGGTCAGGACTTCCTCGCCTCCCCCGGCGGCCAGGCTGACCTCTCCACGGGTTACCCGACGCGTTTCGCCGACGCGCCCACGGAGGCCCGCGTGCATTTCCGCCTGCGCGTGCCGAAGATTCCCAAGGTGCAGTTCAAGGTGCCGGGGCAGTTCGATCTCGGGACGTTCGAGGTGGAGGCTTTCGAGGTGCCGATCACCCCGGCGGCCGGCGACGAGGATCTCTGGGGCCAGTGGCTGCAATGCCACTTGCTGGGGCCGGACAAGTCGCCGGGTGGCCCCGCCCGCGCCGGCGAGGCGGTGCGTCAACGCCTCCCTTCCTACCAACCGCGCAGCGGAGCCGAACTGGCCCGCCTCGCCCTCGGCCGCAGCCCGCTCGGCCGGGATGTCCCGCAACGCGCCACCTTGCTCGAGGCGCATGACCTGCTCCTGTGGGAGCCGACCGACCGATGATCCCCGCGCTGCGCAAGACGTCCGAGCCCTTCCATTACCACGAGCGGGTGATCGGTGATGTCTGGCGGAAACTCGACGCCCCGGAGCCGGTAGCCGGCCAGGCTTGGTCGACCGTGCTCGCCGCCCTCGACTCCGCCCGGCACACGCTGCACATCGCGACGCCGCTTCTCGGCGCGCCCGCCTTCAACGAGGCCGTCGTGCGCGCGCTGAGCCAGCACCGCGTCCGCGTCTACATCCTGACGACCGATGGGTTGGCGCCTCAGTTCGACGCGCTTAAGAAGCAGGCTCACGCCGAGGCGTTGGCGAAGCTTTCCGCGGCCGGCGCGATCCTGCAGAGTTCCGCCCAGGTCCACGCCCAGTTCATCGTCATCGACGCCGGAGAGCCGACGGCCCAGGCCCTCCTCTGTCCGGCCGGCCTGCCGACGCCCGAGCAGCCGGCCCCGGTCCATCGTCTGCCCCAACACGCACGCGCGCTGCAGGAGGTCTTCGCGCTCGCCTGGTGGCGACTCTCGGTGGAACGGCTGACCAAGCAGGGACCCGCGAAAGCCGAGCCGCAGCCAAATTACCCGCTGGACCGGCCGATCGAAGGCTTGGCGGTCAATCTCCAGTTCAGCGCAAAGCCCAAGGCCGAGACGCCCGCGCGTCTGGAAATCACGCCGCGGATCAAGACCTTGCTCGAGCCGGCCCAGACCCGCCTCTGGTGCGCGGTACCTCAGCCCGAGACCCAGGCCTTCCTCATCGAAGCGCTCCTCGCCAAGGCCACCGCCGGCGCCGATGTGCGCCTGCTGACCTCGCACCGCCCCGTCGCGGTCGAGACCCTGCGCAAGCTCGCGCTCGGCGGCGTCAAGGTCCGCCTCGGCGCGGATGTCCGCGCCACCTCGCTGATCGCCGACAGCCAGGCGCTGCTCCTCGCCGTCGGCACGGGCGCGAAGGACGAAAAGCCCGGCCTCGAGCTCGCCCCGCACCTGGTCGGCGAAAGCGCCGATGCCTTGGCCGCGAGCTTCGAGACCACCTGGTCCGAGGCCCTGATGGAACTCCACCCTCAGGCCAAGCTCGGCGCCCTGCGCGGCGCCTACCAGAAGCTCGCGACCGGTCCGCTCGGCCCTTGGCTACCGCCGCCCGTGGAGTCCAAACTCGTCGTCCTGGAGACCCCTTGGATCGCGGCCTCGGCGACGGACCTGGCGAATAGCCCGCCCCATAAGGAAGCCAAGGACGACCCCGCCTGCGGGGCGCTCACGCTGGTCTACCAATGGACCGTGGTGCCGCCCAAGCTACCCGCGGACGTGAAGGAGGAGTTCATGACGGCCGAGGAAGCCGCCAAGCTCGGTCTGCCAGCGACCCGGGCGCCGTTCGACCCCCGTCGCTTCAGCCGCGGCAAGGAGCTGTTCCTCCTGGCCGAACGCAACGACCCGATCTACCTCGGCTGGCTCCGACAGGTCGCCGTCGAACTCAAGGCCCGCGTGGTGATCCCGCGCGCCTGAGGCTCACTCCCAGCTGATCACCGGCACGCGGACGCAGGCGCCGCGGAGCAGCTCCACGACGCGGTCCATGTCGTCGCCGGCGGCGGCCACCTGCGGGCGGAGCGCTTCCGGGGCCAGCTGTTGCAGGCGCCACAGGGCGACGTCCTGGATCTCCTTGAAGGCCGCCTTCACGGCGACGCCCTCGGCGTCCTCGGCCCAGAGCGAGAAGCGCGGCGGCTCGCCCGCCCCTTCCGCGACCTCGAGGCGCAGACCGAGCACGAGCGTCCAGAGCTCGTCCTCGTCGTCGGCGCCATCGACCAGGGCGCGCACATGACCGCCCAGGTCCTCGGCGGCGATGTCGAGTTCCATGAAGCCGAGCGAGATATCGCCCACCCACGGAACGGAGTCGGTGAAATCGTAGAAGTCGTCGACGACCCCCACGCCCACGCATGTCCAGCCCTCGGCCTGCTCGCCCACCTTCGCGTCGATTCGCATCCGCGCAACCAAGCGGACGGCCCGCTGTTTGGCGAGCCTCAGTTCGAGATGACGTAGAACCCTTGGGCGCGCAGCAGTTCGGTCAGCGCCTTTTCCCGCTTCCCCGGGTCGCCGTTACTGCGTCGAGCCAGCCGCCAAGCCGCCTTGATCGTATCGGCGGACACCGCCACCCCGAAGTCAGGTTTCCACTCGTCGACCTTGATCAGCTGCTGGCCATGCTTCTCGACCCAGCGACTCGCGCGGTAACCTTGGAGATGGTTCTCGTAGCGCTTCCATGCGGGGAGCCTCGTCTGGCCAACGTAGAAGACGGGCGCCTTCTTCCGGGCCAGCGGGTTGAGCTCATCCAGTTTCGCCTGCTTCGCGGCCGGGAAAGCCCCGAAGTAATCCAACCGGACGACGTAGAGAATCGTCCCGCGGAGGGTAGCATCCGGGGTATGGCCACCTTCGTTGTCGGGAGGGGTGACGGGGCTATCAGGGGTGAGGTCGGTGATCATGGGTGGCGGTGGTCGGGTGCTCCCATCATACCCGAGGTTCCGGTTTTCGCACCCCGCCGGGAGGGGGTCGCCGCCCTTACCTACGGTAGATTTTTGATATTTCGGCTTGGCACCCCCACGGAAAGCCCGGGTTTGAAGGTTTCTTATTTACCCTCTGCCGGGCTGGCCTAGTCCTTACCCATGCGCCGCTTCCTGCCCCTCCTCCCGCTCCTCCTGCTCGTCGGCTGCGGCCAACCCAAGACCAAGGCCCCGCTGACCCAGGGTCTCCCCGTGTCGACCAACGTGTGGGCCCAGTTGTCCCTCGTCGCGGACAGCAAGCAGGCCAACAAGGCCAGCGCCGACTTCCTCCAGGGACTCGAAGCGTTGATCCAAGCCAACCCGGAAGCCCGACGCAACCTCGCCAAGCTCAACGAGGTCCTCGGCGCGATCAAGGACGCCGGCTTCGGCGACCTCGCGAAGGGCGACCTCAAGTCCGTCACCCTCGGCGCCACGCTGCCGAAGAACGCCGCGCTCATCGGACCCTCGCCGGCCGACCTCCAGCTCGTCCTGATCCTCCGCGGCAACTTCAACCCGGCGCGCCTCGCGGAGTTCGCCAAGAACAACAGCCTCAAGCAGACCGAGGTCGGCGGCGCCCCCACCTGGGCCCTCGTCGAGCTCGTCGGCAAGATCGCCAAGGAGAAGGAAAGCAGCCCGGACCCCTTCGGCTTCGGCCTCACCGCCGTCGATGAGCACACGCTCGTGATCGCCACCCCGACCGTGCTCACCCACGCCGTCGCCGCGCTCCAGGGCAAGGAAGCCTCCTTCATCGCCCCGCGCCTCAGCGTGCTCGACGCCTACCAGGACTGGCAGCTCCTCGTGGTCTTCTCGGACCGCGACCTCATCGACAACGCCGCCGCCGAGGGCTCCAAGGGCCAGCGCACGGCCGCGCTCGTGAAGGCCTACCTCGACGCCCTCCCCCACGACCACATCGTGGCCATCACCGGACAGCGCGGCGACCAGAGCGCCTTCGGCCTTTACGGCGTCAACGCCACGACCCAGGAAAGCCTCAGCTACGGCGCCTCCATGTCGACCAGCCTCGCGCCCAAGTTCGTGGAACTGGCCGCCAAGCTGGTGAAGTTCGCCGCCGAGGACAAGTAGCCCCGGGCGGCGCGGCCGCCTTCATGCTTCCCTCCCGGCCCGATTGCGGCTTAATCAGCCCCACGGGCCTATAGCTCAACGGTTAGAGCAGGGAACTCATAATTCCTTGGTTCCCGGTTCGAATCCGGGTGGGCCCATTTTACTTGGATACTTGAAGGCAGCGCACGAGGAGCCAGGAGGACTCAGTAAACAGCAGCGATAACTGACCCCGTCAGGCTATCTCACGCCGATAACATCCTTCGGCAGGACGAGCGCTTCCTGGATTCCATCCACCATCGGTCGCGGGCTCGGCATACCATGGCCGCAAATAAACACGACATGGGGTCGCATGGCGCGGATTTTAAACCACCTCGCAGCCTCGGCGAAATCCTTGGTTGTTCCGTCACCCAGGAAACACATCACTCCAACGTTAAACAAGGAGGTGGCATGCCCTTGCTCCGCCGCCTTTCGCCACCACTTGAACGCTTCGACCTGATCCTTCGGCACGCCTTCGCCAGCGTGATAACACTTCCCCAAGACGTATTGGGCCTGCGCATGCCCGTTTTCCGCCGCCTTGCGAAACCACTTCACCGCTTCGACGAGGTTCTTAGGAACACCAATCATCGAACTAACAACAAGCTGATCAGAAATGATCCTGTGCATCTCGGTTTTGCCGCGACGGTAATAGCACCCCAGATTGTATTGAGCCTTGGCGAAACCTTGGTCAGCAGCCTTGCCATACCACTTGACGACTTCGTCATGGTCATACGCGATGTCATGGCTACGCCATTCATAAAAGTAACCCAGAAGAAATTGGGCGGGAGCATAACCACCTTGGGCTGACCTGCGGTACCACCTAATGGCTTCATCCGGATCCGATGCCGCGCCTTCGCCGTTTTCATGACACCATCCCAGCTCATACTGGGCATGGGCGTCACCTCCCTCGGCGGCCTTAAGCCATGAAGACGCCGGCGGGGCTTGATTGGACGGGGAGAAGCCGGCGCGCGCAGGACATTCCTCCCTCGGGAAATATCGTTCCACAGTCTCCCTCTGCAGAGCGAGGTTGAAGAACCACTTAGCGGCTTCAGGGCAATCCTTCGGCACACCATCGCCTGCTTCAAGGATGAATCCGAGGTGACGCTGCGCCTTCGCCTCACCCTTGGCGGCGGCCAGACGAAGCCACCTGACCGCCTCGACCGAATCCTTCGCCACGCCCTCACCTTTGTAATAACAATAGCCGAGATTAGATTGCGCATAGACATCGCCCTGCTCGGCGGCCTTGCGGAACCACCTCACCGCCTCCGCCTTGTCCTGCGCGAGGATTCGGCCCTGATAAAGAAGACAGCCCATCAGATCTTGTGCTTGTGCGTACCCTTGCGCGGCCGATTTGCGGATCCAAAGCAGGCCTTTGGCTTCATCGGCATCCAGATTCGAATAAAAGTCGCCGTAGAGATACAAGAAGCCGAGGGAAAACTGCGCCTCGGCGTCACCTCGCTCGGCTTTCTGACGATGAAACTCGGTCTTTTCGTTTTCAGCCGAAAACCCGAGGACGACGCCATCGTTTTGTCGAACCTGTGGAAACGCTTTTGAGGCAAAAGAAACAAAAGCAATCAGAACTAAAAAAGCCTGAACGAAGGGGTTGGTTCGCATAAAGTCCGAGACCAAAATAACGCGCTTTGATTGTTCGGCAAAGAGAAAGTCGCGACATGATCAAAGTCAGCAACCTTCACCTTCTCCGGGAACGGTAATTACCCGCGGATGACGCACGGGAAGATTGTGACATCCCAGGCCTGACGGCGCCAGCGCACAGGTTAAACCCTGCTCTCATACCCTGACACCTTCCGCAGTTTTTAACTACCTTCTTGCTCTTTAAGTCTAAGGCGCGCAACTCACGGCGCCTCTCGCCAATCGACCTATTTTCAAGGGAGGCAGCAGACTTGAGGCGAAACCTACCGGCTGATTTCCTCAGCGCAGATGCTTCGGACGTCCGCGTTCCGCCTCGTTCCGGGCGATGATCTTCCGGTAGTGCTGCACGCGTTCCTGCGCAAGGGCCAGCTCCGACGGGGTGAGGCTGGCCTGCAGGTCGGCTAAGGCTTGGACGGCCTTGGCGTCACGCGGACCTGCCAACAGCCGAAGCGTACAGGCTTCCACCAGGTCCTTAGGGACGCCTTCGCCTCGCTGATAAGCGCCGGCAAGCATGTCCTGCGCGCTGGCGGAGCCTTGCTCAGCGGCCTTGCGCCACCAGCTGGCGGCCAGGATGGGGTCCTTGGCCACGCCGAGACCATAGCCATAGCAAAGTCCTAGTCTGGCTTGCCCCGTGGCCACCCCTTGGTCGGCCACCTTACGCCACAGGGCGAAGGCGGCCGGCAGGTCCTTGGCGACACCCTTGCCGGTAAAAAAGCGCATGCCGAGTTCTTCCTGCGCGGAGGCTTCGCCCTGCTCGGCAGCCTTGCGATACCAGGCCACGGCTTGTTCATCCCCGCCGGGCACGAGACCTTGGGCATAAGCCTCGCCCAGGAAATACTGCGCCCTCGCTTCCCCCATCTCGGCGGCGCGCCGCCAGAGGGCGACGGCCTCGGCGGAGTCGGCACGCACGCCCTCGCCACGTTGGTAGCAGGAGCCGAGGTTGACCATGGCCCGGGGGTTGCCCAGTTCCACCGCCTTGCGGTACCACGAGACCGCGGCGGCATGATCCTGCGGGACGCCCTCGCCGTTGCGGTAAGCGTGGGCCAGGATCATCTGGGCATCGGAGTCCTTGACCGCCGCACGGCGCAACCAAAGGAACGCTTTTTCGTAATCCTGTTCGACGCCTTGCCCTACGAAATAACAGAACCCCAGCATGGACTGTCCTTGCGCCTCTCCGGCTTCGGCCCGGAGCCGACACTTCTCGAAATGCGCCACCTCGGCGGGGGTCACTCCGGCGCAAGCCCACGCGCTCAAGAGAAGCAAGAAGCTACGGACAAGGTAACGCATGCAGCAATTAAACTGAACAAACCGACCGCTAGGTCAACCCCTTGCGAATCCTCACCCCGCCGACCGGATGCGCTCCCAGAACGGGAAATACCCACGGGTGGCGTGCGGGAAGAGCGTCGTATCCCAAACCCGACGGCGCCAGTGCACCGTGATGCCGGCCTTGGCCAGAGCGGCCTCGATGGCTAGGGCCTCCGTCAACCAAGGGCCGATAAAGGGACGGTACGCTACCACTGCGTAGAGCTTTCGAGTCTGGACCCATTCCACTATCGCCGTGGCAAGATCAGACGACTCGGTGGCGACAACTTCAGTCCCAAAGTGCTTACCAACCCGCGAGGCACCTTCGCCCAAGGCAGCACGCGTCCACTCCGCGACCTTAGGCGACCAGCCCGCAGCGGTGGCGATACCGGCCGGCCAGGAGGCGTTGATGGACTCGAAACGAAGGCCCGCGAGTTCGCCCCGCTCGACGGCGAGGTCTTCCGGGTGTAACCAAAGCCCGACCCTTCCCTGCTCGAGGGCCGCCGCGGCCGGAGCCTCGCTCCAGGCCGGAACTTTGGGCAGCGGCTCCTCGGTGATCGGGAAAGGCTGCGCAGCCAATCGGCCGGCATCTGGCACGTGACGGCCCACGGTGTAGTGGGCGATGTTGTCGGCCCTCGCCACGTAGGTCTTACCCGGGGTCTGCAGCCCGGCGACCCAGCGCCAGGAGAGCGTGTTACTGGCCACATCGCCATCCAGCAGGTGCTCATAGAAGAAAGCCGCCCCAAGTTCCCAGGGGAGCTTCAACGTGAAGATCCAGATCGAGGCGAACCACATGCGGGCGTGGTTATGCAGATAACCGGAGGCGACCAGCTCCTTGGCCCAGTCGTCGAAACCTGCGATGCCCGTCCGGCCGGCACAGGCGGCCACCCAGAGCTCCTGCTGCTCACCCGACAAGCCAGCCCGGAGGCGCGGCACCGACTCCTGCCAGCGCGACCAGGCCGCCGGGCGCTGCTCGAGCCAGCCTTTCCAGTAAGTACGCCAGTAAACCTCTTGGACGAACTTCTCGACCTCCGGGAAAGACCACCGCTCCCGGACGGCGGCCACCACCTCCTCTTCGAGAATCAACCGCTTCTGCAACCATGGGGAAACCCGACCGACATGATCGTTGCCGGGGCGGACGAAGTTCCGCTCAGCCGCATACCTCCCGGCGACCGGCAGAAAAGCCTCAAGCCGCGCCAAGGCGGCGGCACGGGTCGGAGTGAATTCCGGGTCGAAGGACATCCCCAGACCTAAACGGAACCGCCGCCCGGCGCAAATGCGCGGTACCTATCAAAGGGAGTCCTAGTAAAAGACATTGAACTTGCGGGTAAGATTGCGTTCGGCGACACGTGCCTGCACTTCCTCCTCCAACTTCTTGGCGCGAGCCTTGGCTCGCTCACGCGCCACCTCCGTCATCCCGGCATTCACCCGGGCGAGCAAATCACGCGCAGAGGGAGTAGATCGGGCCGCTAGAGTCAGGTATGCGCAGCCCTCGACTTCATCCTTGGGAAGTTTCATCAACCCGGTCGCGTAGCACAACCCGAGCAAATTCTGCCCCCGGGGATCCCCCTGTTCCGCGGCCTTGCGCATCAAAGCGATGACGGTCTCTTCATCGCCGCCGACGCCTTCGCCGGAGGCATAACAGTCGGCTAGTTGCACCTGGGCTTCGACTAAGCCCTGATCCGCGGACTTACGGTACCAAGATACCGCTTGGGCCAAGTCGCGTTTCACCCCGACACCATCGGCATAGAATTTCGCGAGGTTATACTGGGAGACAGGCTCTCCCTGTTCCGCCGCTTTCCTGATCCAGACAACCGATTGGGCGATGTCTTGATCGAGAAGGTCAGTGCCAAGCATGGACTGCGCATCCGCCAAACCCTTCTCGGCCGAGCCCCTGATGAGGGCGGACGCCTGGCTGGAGTCCTTGACGACCCCGAAACCATTGCGATGACAAACCCCTAGGTAGTACTGCGCATGGCTATCGCCCCCTGCGACGGCCTTCCTATACCAAGAAACCGCTTGGACCGGATCGCTGGCCACACCCTCTCCGATGGCGAAGCAAGCCCCGAGGTCGAACTGCGCCCGCGGCAATCCCTTGTCTGCCGCCTTGCGGAACCAGAACACCGCCTGAACCGGATTCCGCTCCACCCCGACGCCCTTCAAAAGCAGATTCCAAGGTCGCACTGTGCCTCGGGAAGACCCTGTTGGGCCTTCGACTGGATCGCGGCGAACTTTTGCCGCTCCTCGGTCGTAGTGCCCGCATAAACGACCAAGGTCGACAGCGACCCCAAAACCAAGATACAGGAAAGCAACCAACAGTGGCGTCGGGTAGGCATGGAAAAACTTTCATCCAGTAGATACCCCCTGTCAAACCGAGAGAACTTCCTTACCAATCACAGGGACAGAGCCAAATTGCACCAAAGGAGTGGCGTAAATAGCGATTAGAAACCTTTTAAACAACCCATTCCCGGTGCTACGGCCTGACCCTTTTTTGACGGAAGCCCCTACTTCTTCCGCATCTCGTCCCGCAGTTCCTTGATCTCGGCGTGCAGGGCCCGCACCTCGCGGCGCATCTCCTCGTGGTCCTTGGTTTCCTTGGGAAGGATCAGCTTGGAGGTGATGATAGCCGACATCGAACCGAAGAGGGCGATACCGACGAGCATGAGGACGGCGGCAATGACGCGACCTTCGCCGGTGACGGGGTAAGTATCTCCATAGCCCACGGTCGTGACGGTGGTGAGCGCCCACCAGAGCGCGTCGCCACCGGTCTTGATGGTGGCGTCGGGGGCGTGGCGCTCGGCCTCGAGCATCAGGGTGGTCGAGAAGAGCACCATGACGAAGGCCACCCCGGGCAGGGCGAGGAGCTTCTCGGTGAGCGAGGTGCCGGTCGCGACTTCCTGGAGCTTATACAGGGCGCGGAGGACGCGGATGATCCGGTAGATGCGCACGAGCTGCAGGGTGCGGAAGGCGGCGTCGAAAGGGATGCTCGCCAGCACGTCCAGCCAGCCCCACTTCCAGAAGCCGCGGGACCAGCCCTCGCGCCGCCAACGGACGACGACGTCGACCAGGAAGATGCCGCAGGCGAAGCGATCGACGACGACAAGAGCATGGAAAGTCGCGGGCGACAGCAGGACGAAAGTCTCGATGATGACGAGGGCCAAGGACAACACGGCCACGCCGAGCACGAACCAATCCCACGGGCGCAGCTTCTGCCGGAGTTCCTGCTGGATGGTCATACGTCACCTTGGCCGAGGGTCCGGGCCGACTCAAACGGAAAGGCGTCGGCTCGGCTCTTGCCTCGGTCGGGCGGACGGCTTTCCTGCGGGCATGGCCTCCCTGCCCTCCTCCCGTCGCGAATTCCTCGGCGCCGCCGCCTTCACGCTGGCCGGCCTGGCCGCCGGCTCCGCCCGTCTCGCCGCCCAGGACGCCCCCAAGGCGCCGGTCAAGCGCCCGCCCAACCCCTACGTCTACAAGTTCAAGATCGGTGCCATCGAGGCCTTCTCCATCAGCGACGGCCACATGCTCTTCCGCGAAGGGCTCAACCTGATGTGGCCCGAGGCGGACCGTCCGAAGATGAAGGAGTCGATGGTCTTCAACCGCGAGCGCCTCGACGCCCTGCCCCTTTATATCAACATCATGGGCCTGCGGATCGGCGACGAGGTCGCCCTGATCGACGCGGGCTTCGGCGAGCGCCACCCGAACGTGAACTTCGGCTGGATGGAGGAAGGCCTCCGCTCCCTCGGTATCAAGCGCGAGCAGGTCACCGCCGGCTTCCTCAGCCACTCGCATTCCGACCACCTCGACGGCTTCGTCGATCGCGATAAGCCGGCGTTCCCCAACGCGAAGATCTACCTGCTGCAGGAGGAATATGATTTCTGGCGCGGCCCGAACCCCGACTTCTCCAAGTCGAAGCGCGACAAGAAGCCGCTACCGAACATGGTGAAGACGGTCTGCCGCAACTTCGACATCCTGAAGGACCAGCTGGTGATCGCCAAGGACGGGCAGAAACTCTTCCATGACGCCGTGGAGGTGCTCGCCGCGCCCGGCCACACCGACGGCCACGCCTGCTTCGAGATCCGCTCCGGTACCGAATCGCTGGTGCACATCAGCGACGTGGTCCACCACCATGTGCTCATGTTCGAGAACGTCGGTTGGACCGTCGCGATGGACCATGATCCGGAGACCGCGGTCAAGACCCGCCAGAAGCTCTTCGCCCGCATGGCCGCCAACAAGTCGCGCGCCTTCGGCTTCCACCTGCCGTGGCCGGGCATCGGCACGGTCGTCCCGAAGGGCGACCAGTATGCCTGGGTGCCGGAACGCTGGAGCTGGGGCTCGTAAGCCCGGCGAGGGCCCGCCGGCTCAGCGCTTGGACGGGAACTGCTTGAGGAGTTCGGCCGGGTTCAGGAAGCCTTCCTGAGCCTTGGTGGCGGCGCGCTGCTCGGCGACCTGCGCCGGGGTGATGGGCGCGGCCTGATTACCGAAGGAATTGCGGACGTAGGTCAGGACGCCGGCGAGTTCCTGGTCGCTGAGGCCTTTGAAAGCGGTCATCGGGACCTGACCGGGATACTTCACGCCGTTGACCTCGATCGGGCCCATGAGGCCGTGCAGGGCAAGGCGGATGAGGCGCTCGGGGCTGCCCGTGACCCATTCGGACTTGGCGATGGGCGGGAACTGGGCGGCCGGCAGGCCCTGGCCATCGGCCTGGTGGCAGGTGATGCAGTGGGCCTCGCGGCGATAGACCTCGGCGCCGAGCTCGAAGAGGCGCTTGGCGTCACCGGTCAGGGTCGTCACGGCCTTGGGGCCTCGGGCGCCTGCACGGAGCCGCCCTTCTGGTAGGTCTCGGCGGCGGCGAAGACCGGCTTGAGCCAGTTATCCTCGGGCTGACGGCGGGCCTCCGCGAGCACGGCGAGGGCGAGGTCCTTGCCGAGCCAGGTCGCGGCGTTCACGGCCTCGAGGCGGACGCGTCCATGGGCGTCGGCGGCGGCGCGCTTCAGGAGCGCGGCGTGGTCGGCCACGACGCCGGTGTTGTAGCGGAGCACGCGCACGGCGGCGGCGCGGACGCGGTGGTCCTTCGCCTGCAGGAGCTTGGTGAGGAGCGGGACGGACACGCGATCGACCCCCCAGGTGGCCCAGAGGCCTTCCAGCTGATGGCGTTCGAGGTTCGGGTCATCCGACTTCAGCGAAGCAAGGTAGCCATCGAGACCGCGGAGCACGTCGGCGGCGGGATGATTGCGGAGCTCGAGGCGGCTGCGGGAACGGGCACGATCCTCGGGGAGGGTCAGGTTGGCGAAGAGCGCGGCGACCGAGGCACCGGCGATGACGGGCGGGGTGACGAGCGGGCGGGCCGGATAAGTGATGCGGTAGATACGGCCGTGAGTGTGGTCGCGCATCGGATCGCGGGCGCTGTGCTGCATGTGACCGATGAGCGCATTATGCCAGTCGGCGAGGTAGAGCGAGCCGTCCGGGGCGAACTCCATCGAGACCGGCCGGAAGTTACCGTCCTTGGACTGCAGGAGGTTATGGCGGAAGGTCAGTTTGAAGCCCGTGCCCTCCTCCGCGACCGCGTGCTGCTTGGTCCCCAGGAAGCCGATGGTGTTGTTGATCAGGATGTCGCCCTGGACGTCGTCCGGGAAATGGCGGCTGCTGACGAACTCCAGGCCGGCGGTGGGGCGGACCATCTGGGCCTTGGGCACGAGGTTGGGCGGGAGCGGGGCGAACTCACCGAACGGCACGCGCAACGTGGCCGGGGACATCCAGCGCAGGTTGGGGTCGGACGTATCCGCGAAGAAGTCCTGACCATAGGCGTCGAAGGCGATGCCCCAGGGGTTGGGGATGCTCACACGGGCGGTGCGCTCGAGCTGGCGGCGCTGGGGCGAGTAGCGGAAGAAGCCGCCGTTGGTGCTGCGTTCGACCCCGTAAGCGGTCTCGACGTGGCTGTGCAGGAACGTGCCCTCGGCCAGGTAGAAGGCGCCGGAGGGATCGGCCCGGAAGGCGCTGATCGCGTGGTGCGTGTCGTGGTCGTCGAAGCCGCTCAGGACGACCTCCGAGCGGTCGGCGCGGCCATCGCCGTCGGTGTCGCGCAGCAGGACGAGGTGGCTGCTCTGCGGGATATAGACGCCCTCGGGGGCGAACTCGAAGGAGAGCGGCAGGTGCAGGCCGCGGGCGAAGACCGTCTGCTTGTCGGCCTTACCGTCGCCGTCGGTGTCCTCGAAGATGAGGATCTTGTCGTCGGGCTTGGCGTCGCCCGGGCGCCACTGCGGGTAGCTCGGCATCGTGGCCACCCAGAGGCGACCGCGGTTGTCGAAGGTCAGGCGGACCGGGTTGGCGAGGTCGGGGAACTTCTCCTCGGACGCGAAGAGCTCGACCTTGTAGCCGGCGGGCACGGTGAAGGTCTTCACGGCTTCTTCGCCCGGCAGGTAGTTCGGCGAGCCGTTCTTCGTGTTGCCCGCGGAGTAGTTGGTTTTCACGGGGGGCAGCACCGTCGTCTGCGCGTCGGCCGCGGCCACGTCGAACGTCGCTCCCTTGGCGGCGGCCCAGACGGCGCGGTCGCGGATCAGCACCAGCTCGTCGAGCTTCTTCAGCTCGGCCGGGAAATTATCGGGGCCGAAGGGCTTGTGACGGCGGCCGAACACGTGGACGCCATTCGGCACCTTGTAGAGCTTCTCCCAATACCAGTTCTTGTCGTCGATCGCGGCGCTGAGCGCGGCGAGGTCGACCTTGGCGGCGGAGCCCGCGACGAAGGCGCCGTCGACGAGCGTCCGGGCGACGTCGACCGAACCGGCGGCGTGCAGATCGACGAGCGGGAGCTTGCGGGCGGAGGCGACGTCCTTGATGACCTGGGCGTAGAGGGCGACGTTCGCGTTGACGGCGGCGGCCGCGGCGGAGCCCTGCGGGGCGGTGGCGACGTCGAGCGGACGCGGGGTGATCAGCACGACCTGCGGGGCGGCCTTGCCGTTGTATTTCTGCTGGGCGGTGTGATCGAGCCAGGCTTCGAGCTCGGCCTTGAAGGCGGGCACGCCCTCCTTGCCCTGGAAAGACTCGGCGAAGCCGAACCACGCGAGGATCACGTCGGCCTTGAGGCCTGTCAGCCACTGGTCGGGCGACTGCGCGAAGCCGGAGCCAGCATGGCCGGAGCCCCAGAAGTCCTTGGCCTTGGAGAGCGGGTAGAACTTCTCGGCGCCCGGGAAGGCGAAAGGCGAGTTGCGCCCAGAGTGATCGCGATATCCAGGAGTGTCACCGTCGTCGCACAGGTTCCGGATCGTCAGGTCACGCCCGGCGAAGCGCCGCTGGAGCTCGACCTCGAAGGCCGCATCCCGGAGCAGTCGCTCACCCTGGCCGCCGCCGACAAGCACGATGACGCCGCCTTGGGCGGGTTCGATGGGACCGGCGGCGAGCAGAGGGAGGCTGGCGACGGTCAACGTGGCGAGCAGGAACCAAAGACGGGCGATACGCATGGCGAAAGGCAGGCATCGTGATTTGCACCCCCGCCCTGTCCAGCCTGACCCTCCGAGTCCGCCACCATTACCCTTCAAATACCGCAGAGGCCGCCTTGGGCATCCGCCTCGGCTTTTGCTTTGAAACCCCGCCCTCACCCCCTTGTCTGATGCTTAGCCCCATGCTCTCCGCCCTGCGACCCCTGGCGTTCCTCGCCCTACCCTTGTCCGTGCTCGCCGCCGAGGAGGTGCGCTACAACCGCGACATCCGCCCCATCCTCTCGGAGAACTGCTTTTCCTGCCACGGACCCGACGATAAAGCGCGCAAGGCAAAGCTGCGGCTCGACCTGTTCGCCGAGGCGACCAAGGAATACAAGACGGGCACCCCGATCGTGCCGGGCGACCTGAAGAAGAGCGAGGTCTGGACGCGCATCACCAGCGACGACGAGGACGACGTGATGCCGCCGCCGAAGTCGCACCTGAAGCTTTCCGCCGCGGACAAGGCGAAGGTGAAGGCCTGGCTCGAGCAGGGCGCGAAGTACGAGGCGCATTGGGCCTTCCTGCCGCCGCGTCGCCCGGCCCTGCCTGCCGACCTCAAGGGCTCGCCGATCGATGCGCTCGTCGACCAAGGGCTGCGTGCTTCCGGGCTCAAGGCCAACCCCGAGGCCGATCGCGCCACCTTGCTGCGCCGGCTATCGCTTGACCTGACGGGTCTGGCACCCTCGGCCGAGGAACTGGAAGCCTTCCTGCAGGATCGCTCCGCCGGCGCCTATGAGAAGCAGGTGGACCGCCTGCTGGCCTCGCCGCACTTCGGCGAACGCATGGCGCTCGATTGGCTGGATGCCGCCCGCTACGCGGACACCAATGGTTTCTCGATCGACGGCGGCCGCCATCTCTGGCTCTGGCGCGACTGGGTGATCCAGGCTTTCAACGACAACAAGCCCTACGACCGCTTCCTGCTCGAACAGCTCGCGGGCGACCTCCTGCCGAACGCGACGGACGCCCAGCTGATCGCGACCGGATTCCAACGGAATAACATGAACACCCACGAGGGTGGCACGATCCCCGCCGAAAACCTGCTGAACTACAACGCGGACCGCGTGAAGACGCTAGGCGAGTCGGTGCTGGGTCTGACGCTGGCCTGCGCGCAGTGCCACGACCATAAGTTCGACCCGATCAGCCAGAAGGATTACTACCAGGTCTTCGCTTACTTCAACACGCTGGGCGACGCCGGTCTGGATGGTAACGGCGGCAATAACTCGGGACCGGCCGTGTCCAAGAAGACCGTCCTGCGCACCGACGAGGAGGGCAAGCTGACGGCCCGCATCGCCGCCCTGCGCCAGACCTTGGCGACGCGCGATGATGCCGTGCTCGCGGCCTGGGTGAAGGAGCAACGCGCCTGGCTGGCGGACCGGACCAAAGGCACCCGGCTCCACCCGATCAACCTGACGAAGATCTCCACGCCGAACAGCGGCGGCGGCTTCACCGTCGAGGGCAACACTTTCAAGGGCCTCGGTGGCGCGGCTTACGACCTGCTCGGCGAACTCCCCCAGACCACGGAGCCGATCATCGCGCTGCGGCTGGTCTTCCAGGCCAAGATGACCCCGGGCGGAAAGCCTGCGCCGAAGAAGGGTGCGGCCAAGGACGCCAAGCCGGAGCCCGCGACGCCGCCCGCCCCGAGCGCTTACCAGGTCTCGGCCGTCGACGTGACGGTCGACAAGGTGCCGGGAGACCAGGTCAACATCCACAAGCTCCAGAAATTCAGCCGCGTGACCGCGAGTTCTTTCGACCCGGCCCACCCTCCGGGCAACGTCCGGGCGATGAACCAGCGGCTGGCCTGGCAGCCCGACATGAAGGCACCCGGCGATCAGTCGCTCACGCTGACCTTCGCCAAGCCGCTGTCCGCCACCGAGACGCCCGCGATCACCACGCAGGTCTACTTCGGTACCGGGCGCCCGCCGCTGCAGGGCCAGCTCTTCGCCGTCACCGGCCATGATGACGGCACGGACCTGCCGCCCGACATCATCGCCGCCGTCCAGACCGCGGACGACCGCCGCACGCCCGAGCAGACCAACCTGCTCTGGGCCTATGTCGCCAAGTACGGCGAGGCGCTGCGCCGGGTCCGGGTCGACCTCGCCAACGCCGAGGAACGCCTGGCCACGCTGACCCAGCCGCAGTCGACGATGGTCATGAACATCGCAGCGAAGCCCCGCGAGACCTTCATCCTCCATCGCGGCGACTACAGCCAACCGACGACCAAGGTCGGCCCGGGTACGCCCGCCGCCCTGCCCCCGCTGCCCGTCGGCGCCCCGGCCAACCGCCTCGGTCTCGCCCAGTGGATCGTGATGAAGGAGAACCCCTTGACCGCCCGCGTGGCCGTCAACCGACTGTGGAAGACGCTCTTCGGCACCGGACTCGTCGCGTCGGCGGCGGACTTCGGCCTGCAAGGCGAATGGCCGAGCCACCCCGAGCTGCTCGACTGGTTGGCGGTCGAGTTCGTCGAGAGCGGCTGGGACATCAAGCGCCTCACGCGGACGATCGTCACCTCGGCCACCTATAAGCGGAGCAGCACGGCCACGGCTGAGATGCTCGCGCAGGACCCGGCCAACCGACGCCTCGCCCGCGGCGCCCGCTTCCGCCTGCCCGCCGAACTGATCCGCGACAACGCCTTGCGCGCCAGCGGCCTGCTGGTCCCGCAGCTCGGCGGCCCGAGCGTCAACCCTTACTCACCGTTCGACCTGTGGCGCGAGGTCAGCCACTACGGCTCGACCCCGGCCACCGCGCAGAACTTCGTACAAGACCACGGTGACAAGCTCTACCGCCGCAGCCTCTACACCTACTGGAAGCGCACGGCCCCGCCCGCGAACATGATGGCCTTCGACGCCCCGAACCGCGAGGTGTGCACAGTGACACGCGGCAACACGACGACTCCGCTCCAGGCGCTCGTCACCCTGAACGACGTCCAGTTCGCCGAAGCCGCCCGCGTCCTCGCGGCCCGGACGCTCGGCCGACCCGGCGATGACGAGGCCCGCCTCCGCTGGGCCTTCCGCGAGGTGGTCTCCCGCGACCCCTCGGACCGCGAGCTCGCCGTCGCACGCCGCACCTTGGCCCGCGAGCGACAACGCTACGCCGCCGAACCCGCCCGCGCCACCGCAGCCTTGCAGGTCGGCGAGGCCCCGGACGCGCCCCTGCCCGCCCCCGAGCAAGCCGCCTGGATGCAGGTCGGCGTCCTTCTCCTCAACCTCAGCGAAACCGTCACCCGTAACTAAAACCATGGATCCCCGCGCTGAATTCACGAACCACCTGACCCGCCGGACCTTCCTCGGGCAGACCGCCCGCGGCGTCGGCGGCCTCGCCCTGGGAACGATGCTCATGCCCGAGCTACTCGGCGCCAGGCAGGCCGGTGGCGGCCGCGTGGCCGGCCTGCCCGGCCTGCCGCACTTCGCCCCCAAGGCCAAGCGCGTGCTCTGCCTCTTCCAGTCCGGCGGCCTCTCGCACGTCGACCTCTTCGACCACAAGCCGATGCTGAAGCAGATGGCCGGCAAGGACCTGCCGCCTTCCGTGAAAGGCACGCAGCGCCTGACCGGCATGACCAGCGGCCAAGGCAGCTACCCGTGCACGCCGGCGCTCAAGGACGGCAAGCTTTGCGGCAAGAACGGCCTCTGGATCAGCGACCTGCTCCCGCACCTGCAGACGGTCGCCGACGAATTGTGCTTCATCAAGAGCCTCCACACCGAGGCGATCAACCATGACCCGGCGATCACGTTCATGAACACGGGCAACCAGCAGCCGGGATACGCCAGCATGGGCGCCTGGGCGAGCTATGGCCTCGGCACCGAGAACGCCAACCTCCCCGCCTTCGTCGCGATGGTCTCGCAAGGCACAGGCAAGAACCCGGGGCAGCCGGTCTTCTCGCGCCTCTGGGGCAGCGGCTTCCTGCCCTCCAGCCACCAAGGCGTCGGCCTGCGGCCGGGCGCCAACCCGGTGCTCTACCTGCAGAACCCGCCCACCGTCGACGGCGAGCAGCGCCGCGCCTTGCTGGACGACCTGGCCGCCCTCAACGAGGAGCGGGCCAAGGAGATCGGCGACCCGGAGACCGTCACCCGCGTGAAGGCTTACGAGATGGCCTTCCGCATGCAGACCTCGGTACCCGAGCTGACCGACATCTCCCAGGAATCCCGCGAGACCCTGGCGGCCTACGGCCCCGAGGTCACCCGCCCCGGCTCGTATGCGGCCAACTGCCTGCTGGCCCGCCGCCTGCTCGAACGCGACGTCCGTTTCGTCCAGCTCTTCCACCGCGGCTGGGATCAGCACATCGCCCTTTCCCGCCAGCTACCCAACCAGTGCCGCGACATCGACCAGCCGACCGCCGCCCTGATCAAGGACCTGAAGGCACGCGGCATGCTCGAGGACACGCTCGTGGTCTTCGCGACCGAGTTCGGCCGCACGGCGTTCAGCCAAGGGGGCTTCGGCAACCCGGGCGCGGGGCGCGACCATCACGGCCGCTCCTTCACCGTCTGGCTCGCCGGCGGCGGCGTGAAGGCCGGCTACGAGCACGGCGCCACGGATGAGTTCGGCTATAACATCGCCAAGGACCCCGCGCACCTGCGCGACCTCCACGCGACCATCCTGCACTGCCTGGGTATCGACCACGAACGCTTCACCTTCAAGTTCCGCGGACTGAACGTGAAACTCACCGGCGTCGAGGAAGCGCACGTGATCAAGGGAGTGTTGAGCTAGAGCCAGGGCTGGGACTAGGGCTGGGGCTACTTTAAGGGTCAGGGACAGGAGCAGGGTCAGGGGAAGGAGATACAGAAGAAGGCCGAGGCATCAGGTGCGCCTCTGGCCAACGATTCAACCGATCAACTAATCCCCATATCCGCGGACCAGCAGGGACGCTGGTCCCTACCTGCGCGGGACGTGCGCGGACTCAGAGGCAGTCAGGCATGCATCGACTCAGCACTCGATGCAGCACTCCGCACTCCGTACTCTGTACTCTATACTCTGTCTGCCAGGCAGGGCTGACCGTCCTCGGTCGGCCGGGAGTTAAAGGCATTAGGGACAGGGACAGGCGGCAGGGTCAGGGAAAGGAAAGAGACTCCACCGGAGGCTACATCTGCCCCTCTGGTCAACTGGCCAACCGTTCAACTGATCAACTAACCCCGGCCCTTACCTCGTCAGCGTAGCGCTGGAAACCTTGTTCTTGGCGGGGTCGTAGACGTAGCCGGTCAACACGACATTGGTGACGGTGTAGGTCTGGGTGCCCTTGGTCGTGGAGGAGAAGCGCGGGGTGTTGAGCGTGACCTGACCGCGGGAATTGGTCCGGGCCGTGACCGTTCCGGCGAAGAGCCCGGTCGCCTCGATGGTCACATTGGCGTTCGGCGCCGGCTTGCCCGCCTGGTCAAGAATGGTGACGGTACCCGTGATATAACCCGAGATGCTGGTGCTCTTCACCCAGGCCATCGTGATCGCCGACACGTTGACGGACTTCAGGGTCGTAGGCGGCGGCGTGGCGCCCACGGCGATCAGCAGGGTCGCCGTCGCGGTGGCCCCGGCGTTATCGGTGACGGTCAGCTTGGCGGTGTAATTACCGGCGGCCTGATAAGTCTTGGTAACGTTGGACAGGATCGAGGTGGTGCCGTCACCGAAGTCCCAGAGGTAGCTGGCGATGAGCCCGTCCGGGTCGCTGGAATTATTACCGACGAAGTTGACGGTGAAAGGCGCGGTGCCGGAAATACCACCGGTGGCGGAGGGCGCGGGACTGGTCCCGGCGGTGGAGGCCACCGGGGGCTGATTCACGACGACGGCGGCCGGCCAGCTGCCGGAGAGGCTGAAACGGCCGAGGGAGGCGTAGTCGGTGTAACCGGTCAGGGGGTCATTGGTGCTGCCCTTGCCGTCGACCACGATGTAATAGGTTCCTCCCGTGACAGGCACCGAGAGATTCGCGCCGAGCCCGGCGGCGGTGCCCTGCGCCAGCACGAGGCCGTTGGCGTCGACCAGGGAAAGCGACAGGTTGAGATTGGGCGAGGGCTGGGCCACGAGCCCGGAGACGTTCACCGTACCGGCGCCGGCGGTGATCCGGAACCAGTCCTGGTCGGCGCGATCGGCGATGATGCCGCCGGCGGTGAAATCGGCGCCGGCCACCACGGCGGCGGTGGTCGCGGAGGATCCATGCTCGTCGGCGACGCGGGGGATGCGCCCGGAGATCAGGGCGACCTGGTCCTGGGTGTTGTTGGAGAGCGGATAATCGCCGCGAGTCCACTGGACCACGTTCTTGTAGTAGCCGACCCCCATGATCGGGGCCCAGTCGGCATGCCCGGCGTAGTACTCGACGCCGGTGGTCTGTCCGGAGTGGTAGAGGCCGAGGGTGTGGCCGACCTCGTGCGAGGCGGCCTCGGCGATGTAGCGGCCGCTATTGCTCAGCTGCTGGGAGAAGACAAAAGCCGGGACATCGTTGATGGTCGTCGTCGCGGAAACGATGCCGCCGAAGGAGCCGACGTAGGCGACCCCGCCCGCGGAGGCGCCGAGCCATTGGGTGCTGGAACCGCCGATGACGCAACGCACCCCATGGGCGGCGTCAGAGGAGGCGGTGCGGCGGAGCTTCTCCACGCCCGGGTCTTCCGTCGTGACGTCCACATCCCAGGCGGCGTAGTCCTCCGCGACGCGACGCCAGACATCCTGGATGACCGTACGCTCGGCGTCGGAGAACGCCGCGGGATTGCCATCGGTGTCGAAGGCCGGGGTCACGATCGGAGCGCCCGCGGCATAGGCGCTATTCCAAGAGGTGCCGGTCGTCGTGTGGCCGTCAAAATCCAGGTAGATCACCTTGGCCGCGCCCGGGCGCGAGTGCAGGAGGAAGGTGTTGGCCAGCGGCTGGTTCGCCGTCGCGGTGTAGGGCGTGGTATCCGGACCGACCTGCGCCTGGGCGCCTAGACAGATGAAGTGGGCGCGGTTGGAGCGATCGAAGTAAAGGTGCTTATGGTTACCGCAGGCTCGGTCGAAGTCCACCCGCTCGACCCCCGACTCATCAGCCGCGCGGTCGCGTTCGGCGCGCGTCGTCTTGTCGGCGGGACGACGGGAAGTGTTAGTGCCGTTATTGGTCGAGGTGACGTTCGGGTTCGTCGAGGTCGCGGCACCGGCCGGGGCGGGCTGGGCGTCCAAAAGCGAAAGGGCCAAACCGGCGGCGACGAAAGCCGAAAGCAAGCGGGAGTACATGAGGTTTAAATTATGGCTTTCGGAACGACCGACAACCCCATTGTGGAGGTTTCACTTGTGCCTAAGGCCGTCCGCCCCTAGGTCGGGGGTATGCGCCCCACCACGGTCAAAAGTCTCTTTTTGAGTCTATTTATGAGTTTTTCAGGGGGCCTGCTGGTTGCCGCGGAAAGCACCCCCGCCCGCCCGCCGAATGTCATCGTCATCCTGGTGGACGACATGGGGCAGACGGACGCGGCCTGCTATGGTAGCCGCCTGTACGCGACTCCCCACATCGACCAGCTGGCCAAGGACGGCGTCCGCTTCACGGACGGGTACTCCGCCTGCACGGTCTGCTCCCCCACCCGGGCGGCCCTCCTGACCGGCAAGTACCCGGCCCGGCTGCACCTGACCGACTGGATCGCGGGTCACGAGAAGCCCAAGGCAAAACTCAAGATCCCGGCGTGGCAGAAATTCCTGCCGCTCGAGGAGATCACCCTGGCCGAACAGCTTAAGGCCGCCGGCTACGCCACGGCCAGCATCGGCAAATGGCACCTCACCCCCGGCCTCAAGGAAGGCGACCAAGCCTACTACCCCGAGAAACACGGCTTCGACCTCAACGTGGGCGGCTACCACCGAGGCCAACCGCCCACCTACGTGGCGCCCTACAACATCCCCACCCTACCCGAAGGACCGAAAGGCGAATTCCTGACGGACCGCGAAGCGGCCGAGGCGGTGAAGTTCATCGAGGCGAACAAGGACAAGCCGTTCTTCCTCTACCTGCCGCACTACGCGGTGCACACCCCGATCGCAGGCAAGCCCGAGGTCGTGGACAAGTTCAAGGCGAAGGTGCAGGCGGACCCGACGCTCAAGCAGCGCAACGCGACCTACGCGGCGCTCGTGAGCAGCGTCGACGATGCGCTGGGGACGATCCGCGCGAACCTCCGCCGCCTCAAGCTCGAGGAGAACACGGTAATCTTCTTCACCGGGGACAACGGCGGCCTGCTGCCGATCACCGAGAACAGCCCTTACCGAGCCGGCAAGGGTTCCGCCTACGAGGGCGGGGTCCGCGTGCCGTTCATCGCCTATTGGCCCGGGGTGACCAAGCCGGGCGTCGTCGAGGCCACCCCAGCCATCACGCTCGACCTCTACCCGACCGTGCTGGAGATGACCGGGGTCAAGCCGCTCGCTTCCGTGGTCGACGGCCGGAGCCTGGCCCCGGTGCTGCGCGGCGGCAAAATCGACCGCGACACACTTTACTGGCACTACCCGCACTATCACCCCGGCGGCGCCACGCCATACAGCGCGATCCGCAAGGGCGACTTCCGGCTGGTCCACTTCTACGAGGACAACCGCGACGAGCTCTACGACCTGTCCCAGGACATCGGCGAGACCAAGGACCTCGCGAGCACCCAGGCCACGCGCGCGAAGGCGATGCGCGAGCAACTGGAGGCGTGGCTGAAGTCGGTCGACGCGCAACTGCCCACGCCCAACCCCGACTTCGACCCGAACGCGGGCAAGGCCAAGGGCGGTGAGGGCAAGAAGAAGGCCGCGAAGTAAGGGTCACTTCGCGCCTTTGGGCGCTTCGTCAAACCCGGGCAGCTCGCCCGTGTGGGTCAACTTGATCTCGGCGATGCGGCCGGCGAAGCCGGCGCCGAGCAGGACCTGCGGGCTCGCCGCGGGATTACGGGCGCGCGTCTCCGCGAAGAGACAAGTGAGGGGAAGTTCCGTCCGCTCCGCCGCGATCTTACGCCCGTCGACGAAGATCGCGGCCTCGCCGTCCTTGAACGTGAAGCCCATCCGGAACCAGCGACCGGCGGGCAAGCGGGCCTTCCCTGACAAAGCCAGACCGCGGGCGGATGACTTGTCGCGCGGATCCCCGCTCTGCAACTGGAGCCAGACGTCGTCCTTGTTCACCTTGAAGGATAAGACCGTGCCGGAGCTCTCGTCCGAGGCGGCGTCGGCCTCGAGCAGGCTACCACTAAGGACCGTCGCATCCACGGGAACGAACACCAAGGCCTCGAAACCGAGGTTGGCGGCCGCCAGCACATGGCCGCCCACCTGCAACCCCGGGGTGTGAGGCCGGAGGGACGACACCGACCCGTCGCGCGCAAACTCCGGACCGGTCTCGCGCGGGGCCCTTTTCAACAGCACGGCGTCCGCGTCACCCACCAGGTCGCGGACGAACGGCGCCTGCGCGCCGTCGAACTTCCAATGGGCGTAGAGACCGCGATTGTCCGCGACTTCCTTGGGCTTCTTCAGGAGGTCCGCGTTGAGGTAGCCGTAGAACAGACCGCGATCGAAGCGCGGGGTCTTGCAACCGGAGAAATGCACTTCGAGGTCCTCGGCGAACATCGCCGTGCCCGTGACCTCGGTCGTCGGCGAGAGGTGGACCTCCCCGAAGCCGCGGATCATGACATCGCCGGAGACGACGCCTTCGCCGTCGACGGTGGCGTACTCGAGCAGCTGGGCGCGACCGGAGAGCACCGCCTTGCCGGAAAGCTTGGCGTAGCCGCCGACATGCGCCTGGCCTTCGACGCGGGCGCGGTCGCCGACCCGGGCCAGGCCGCTGACGACGGCGTCGTCGCCGACCTGCGCCGACTGGCGGACGATGGCTTGGCCGCAGATGCGAGCCCGACCGGTGACCCGGGCACCATCGAGGACCCGCGCGCCCGGGGCGACGTAGGCCGTCGCCTCGACCTTGGCGGACTTGGCGACGAAGCCACCACCGTTGGGATGCGGGGCGCCGGCCACCTTCGGCGGGGCCTCGGCGAGCGGCGGTCCAGGCGGTGTCGCGCCGGTGACGGCGATGGAATAAGGGTAGCGACGCTTGACCGCGAAGCCCGGACGAAACTCCTGCGGCACGTACTTCGTGGGTGTCGCCGCCACCGCCAAGGCGACCCGCTCCCCGGACCGGACCTCCAAGGTCACCCGGCCGCGCCGGACCGTCGGACTGTAGCGACAACGGCCGAGCGCATCCGTCGCGACCAAGGTCGCGCGCCAATCCCCGGCCTCGGTCGGGTCGACCTCACCGGCGAAATCGACCTCGATCGCCTTCGCCCCGGCGCCGGTTCAAGCCAGACGATGTTCACGCCATACTGCTTGGGGGCCTGCGAATGCAGCGGGTACCAGCGCCGGTCCCGCCCCTGCTCAAGGACGGTGCCCAGGCTGGAGACCCGTCCGGTGTCGCGCTCGAGCCGGCGGATCTCCTTGAGGTGGAAGTATTGGTTCTGGAAATCCCAGCCGACCATGCGGGCGGCGAGTTCGCCGATCGTGTCGCCGAAACCTTCGACGCCGTCCTTCCAGATCTTGCGCTCGACGCCGACGCGCATGATCGCCTGGAACGGATCCTCCAGGGCGCCGTCGCGTTCATTCCGACGGCAGGCCGGCCAGAGGTCATAGGGGAAGGACCAACCGAAGCGCGGATCCTCGGCCAGCACCTGCAGGAAGGGCCAGGAGCCGTAGTTGTGACGGCTGGAGTTGAGTTCGTAATGCGCCCGCTCGGCGTAATGACCGAGCACCGGCGGGTAAGCCGGCATGAACTGGTGTGTGCTCCAGTTGGCGTGACACTCCCAGAACCAGCCGACCAACGGCGAATCGCGGAAGCCTTTGGAGTAGTACTGCACCGAATGCGTGAACTCATGGATGACCACGCTGCTCCCGTCGCCCAGCGCGCCCGGGTGCATGATCACGTCGGCTCCGCCGAAGGCGAAACCGTCCTTGTGCTTCGCCAGACCCGTGCCCGTCACGAAAACATTCAGCTTGTGCGGCGACGGATCGGCCGCCATCGGCAGCGGGGCGCCCAGCTCATCCAAGTGGGTCCAGACCTTCTCGAACCACTCCTTCTGCCGCTCCAGGAAACCGGGCGCGAAGGCCTTCTTCCCCGAGCCGGCCTTGTCGGGACCCGTGTAGAAGGCGAAATGCGGACTCACCGTGACGTCCGCCGTCTCCTTCGTGTACCCCTTCATCACCAGCGGGTACTCGGTGCGGGGCTTCGGGGAAATCTGCAGGCGGCGCTTCGCCTCAAGCTGCTCGGCGAGGGCCCGATCGGCCGGGGAAAGCAGCTTGGCCGGATAACTGCGCAGGCGGTAGTCGTCCCGCAGCAGGATCAGCGCGGCGGAAGAAAACTCATGGTCCTCGCAACGAAGCTCGACGAACGCGCCCTTCACTTCCTTCGGCCAGTCCGCCATCGGCGTCGGGAACGCCGCGAAGGACCACGTACGCATCTCGCGGCCCACGGCCATCCGCCGCCCTTCGGCCAGGCGCAAGGCCTCGGTCTCCTGCACGGAGGCGAGGAGCGGCGCCAAGGACAGCAGGCCGAGCAGGAAGACGCGCAGGGACATGGGTTCGTTCTACCCCGCCCCCGAGCCTCGCCAACCCGAAACCTCGGGCCTACTTCGCGCCTTCGGCCTTCTTCTTGGCGGCGTTCTTCGCGGCCTTCGCCTGCCGCTCGCGGTGCGTGCGCTCGCCGGTGGCGTCCGGGTCGTCGACGTCGGGCACCAGCAACTCGGTCCGGAGGCGCTTCAGACGCGCCTCGAGGTCGGCCTGGATGGCGGCGTACTCCGGCTGACCCGCGAAGCTCCGCAACTCCCGGGGGTCCTTGGCGGTGTCGAACAGGTCGACCGCGTCATGACCGACGCCGTAGTAATGCACCAGCTTATGCTTGTCGGTGATGATGCCGTAATGGGGCGAGACGTGGTGCGGCTCGGGGTACTCGTAATAGTGGTAATAAAACTCCTGGCGCCAGTCCGGCGGGACCTGACCGGCGAGGAGCGGACGGAGGCTGCGCCCCTGCATGTCGGCCGGGGCCGGGACGCCGGCCATGTCGAGGAAGGTCTGGGCGAGGTCGACGTTCGCGACGAGGGACTTGTTGACCGAACCCGCGGGGGTGACGCCGGGCCAGCGCACGAGCAGCGGCGTGCGGACGGACTCCTCGAAGATCCAGCGCTTGTCGAACCAACCGTGCTCGCCGAGGTAGAAGCCCTGGTCGGCCGAGTAGACGACGATGGTGTTCGCGAGCAGTCCCTCCTCCTCGAGGTACTTCAGGACGCGGCCGACGTTGTCGTCGACCGACTTCACGCAGCCGAGGTAATCGTGCATGTAGCGCTGGTAGCGCCACTTGACCAGGTCCCGGCCCTGGGGCTTCGTCCGCTGATAGGCCTCGTTGATGGGACCATAGTAGGCGTCCCAGACCTTGGCCTGCTCGGGCGTGATGCCGGGCGGGTGGACGAGCTTCATGTCGAGCGGGCTGATGGTCTTGGCCAGGGTCATGTCCTGGTCGCCGACCGCGTGGGCGCGATTGGCGTAGTCATCGAACAGCGTCTCCGGCTCGGGATAGACGCGCCCTTTGTCCCAGCCGAGGTCGGGAAGATTGGGCGACCATTCGCGGTGCGGGGCCTTCTGCTGGCACATCAGCAGGAAGGGCTTGGACTTATCGCGCTTGGCCAACCAACCGAGGGAGACGTCGGTGGTGATATCCGTCACGTAACCCGAGGTCTTCACGATACCGCCGGCCGTCTTCATCGGCGGGTTGTAGTAGATGCCCTGCCCCTGGAGGATCTGCCAGAAGTCGAAACCGGTCGGGTCGGTGTTGAGGTGCCACTTGCCGACCATCGCGGTCTGGTAACCGGCCGCCTGCAGGAGTTTCGGGAACGTCGTCTGGGCCCCGTTGAAGACGGAATTGGTGTTGTTGTAGAAACCGTTCCGGTGGGAATACTTGCCGGTCAGGATCACCGCGCGGCACGGGCCGCAGATGGAGTTCGTGACCAGCGCCCGGTCGAAGCGCATGCCTTCCCGGGCGATCCGGTCGATGTTCGGGGTCTGGATAAGCTTCCGCTCGTCGCCGTAGGCGCTGATGGCCTGGTAGGCATGGTCATCGGAGTAGATGAAGACGATGTTCGGGCGCGTCGGTTCGGCGGCGAAGGCCGTGGCGCACCAGGTCAGCAAGGCGAGGAAACGGGGCATGGTTCATTCATCTCCTAAACCCGGGGGTCGTAAACAGAAAACCAGCCCGAACGGACGGAACCCGCCCCCCGCCCACCTGTCGGGAGACCATGCGGACGCTCCTGCTCCTCGCCCTGGCCTGGGGCGCCTCCCTCCGGGCCGGACCGGACCGCACCCCGTACCCGACCACCCCTTCGCCCAAGGGCCTGCAGGTCCAGATGGTCGATGACGCGATCGAACTGGGCATCCACCACGCCGGACTCAACGTCAACCTCACCGCGCTCCTGCGGCCGGAACCGCAAGCCGGCCAGCCCAGCGCCACGGTCGACGGCTTCACGTTCGGCTTCAACGAGAACTACGCCCGCAGCCTCGATCGCTCGATCAAGCGGCTCTCGGACCGCGGTATCGTCGTCACCTTGATCCTGATCCACTACCGCTCAGCCGACCCCAGGGTGAACGCGATGGCGCTCCACCCGCAGGCGGACCCGATGAAAGGCACGACGATCGCCGCGAATACCGTGACCCCCGAAGGCCGCGCCTGCTATCGGGCCGTGACCGAATTCATCGCGGCGCGCTGGAGCTCCGCCGACCGCGCCCATGGCCAAGTCTGGAACTGGGTGATCAGCAACGAGGTGAATTCGCATCAGGAGTGGCACCAGATGGGTCCGGCCACCGTCGAACAGGTCGCCGCGCAATACGAGGACCAGGTCCGGATCGCCTGGACGTCGCTGCGCAAGCACTCGGCTTTCGCGCGCGTCTACCTTTCCCTCGAGCACCATTGGACGGCGACCTACCGGAAAGACCCGCGACTCGCCTGCGGAGGGCGCGCCCTGCTGGAAGCCTTCGCCAAGCAGGCCCGGGCCCGCGGTGACTTCGACTGGAACCTGGCGTTCCACCCCTACCCGACCAACCTGCGCGACTCCCGCACCTGGCTAGATAAGGTGACCTTCGACGACGCGACGCCGAAGGTGACGTTCAAGAACCTCGAGGTGCTGACGCGCAAGCTAGCGACCCCTGAACTCACCTTCGAGGGCCGGCCGCGCCGACTGAGCCTGACCGAACAAGGCTTCGACCTCGGCAATCGCCCCGACTCCGCGCAAGAACAGGCCGCCGCGTATGCCTACGCTTGGGAGAAAATCCGCCGACTCGAGGGTTCCATCGACGCCTTTCTCTACCATCGGCACGTCGACCACGCCAAGGAAGGCGGCCTGCGGCTTGGCCTGTGGAGCAACCAGCCCGGCAGCATCGCCGACCCCGACCAGAAGCGCCCGATCTGGTTCGCGCTCCAGGCCGCCGGCACGCCCGCATGGAAGGCCACCGCCGAACCTTACCTGAAGACGTGCGGGCTGCAGAGTTGGGAGGAAGTGAATCCCAGGTGACGAGCGGTAAGCGGTTAGCGGTTGGCGGTTAACATAGCCGCGAAGGCCACCGTCCACACTTCCCGTCGCCTTCCTCCAACCGCCAGGCCCTAACCCTAGCCCCGGCCCTAGCCCCCGCTCTCCAACTTCATGCATTCTTTTGTCATCGGTATCGACCTCGGGACCAGCGGCGTGCGCGCCGCGGCGGTCGACGTGAACGGGAAGGTGCTCGGGCTGGGCACGGCGAAGCTGCCGCCGACCTTGGCGCTGGGCGCGCGACGCGAACAGCACCCGGATGACTGGTGGGTCGGCGTGAAGGTCGCGTTGCGCGAGCTCGGCCAGCAGGTCGACCTCTCCCGGGCCCGCGCGCTCGCGGTCGACGGGACGTCGGGCACGATCGTCCCGGTCGACGCCAGCAACCAACCGCTGGCGGCGGCCCGCCTTTACGACGACGCCGACACGGGCGAGCGCGCGGCCCGGATCCGGGCGCTAGCCCCGCGGGAGAGCGCGGCGCATGGAGCGACCTCGCCGGCGGCGCGCGCGCTCGACTGGCTCGGCCTGCCCGGGCTGCATCGCATCATCCACCAGGCCGATTGGTTGAACCGGCAACTCGGGGCGACCGATTACGTCACCGACGAGAACAACGCCTTGAAGACAGGCTACGACCCGGTGGCGCGCGTCTGGCCCGCCTGGTTGAAGGAATTCGGCCTCGACCCGGTCTGGCTGCCCACGGTGGTACCGGTCGGCACGCCGATCGGCACCTTGGCCTCCGCGCCGGCCAATGCGCTCGGGCTGCCCGTCGGCATCCCGCTCGCGGCCGGCACGACCGACGGGTGCGCGACCTTCCTCGCCAGCGGCGCCCAGGAAGTCGGCGAAGGCGCCACCGCCCTCGGCTCGACGCTCGTGATCAAGCTACTCTGCGACCGGCCGATCTTCGCCCCCGAATACGGCATCTACAGCCATCGGCTCGGCGATCGCTGGCTGGCGGGCGGGGCCTCCAACTGCGGCGGGCGCACGCTGGCTGGCTTCTGGTCGCCGGAGGAACTCGCCGCGCTCACCGCGCAGACGAATCCGGAAACCCCGACTAGGCTGGACTACTACCCGTTGCCCGCGACCGGCGAGCGTTTCCCGATCGCCGATGCGACGCTCGCCCCGCGGCTGACCCCGCGCCCGCCGGAGGACGCGCGCTTCCTGCAAGGCATCCTCGAAGGCTTCGCCGCGGTCGAACGCCTCGGCTATGAAAGACTGCGGGAACTCGGCGGGCCGGCCCTGCGCTCGGTGCGGCACGCGGGCGGCGGCGCGCGCAACCCCGCGTGGATGAAACTCCGCGCCCAGGCGCTCGGCCTCCCGTTGAGCGAGGCCACCAGCGAGGAAGCGGCCGCCGGCGTCGCGCGCCTCGCTTGGCAGGCGCTCGGCCAGACCGTGGGCGGGCACGTCGGATCGCTCCGTTCGCACCCAGGCCTCGCCGCCTTGGCCAAGTCCTACGACGTCCTGCTCGTCGACCAGTTCGGCACCCTGCACGACGGCCAGAAAGCCTATCCGGGCGCGGCCGAGGCATTGCGGCGCTTCCGCGAGGAAGGCGGCAAGGTCGTGGTGCTTTCCAACTCCGCCAAGAACGGGGCGGACAACCGCGCGCGGCTCGCGAAGTTCGGGTTCGGCGCAAAGCACCTCGATGCCGTCGTCACGTCCGGCGATGCGGCCCAGGCCGCCATCCGCGAAGGCCGGCTCGGCCGCGCGTTCAAGACCGGAGCCCGCGTACACCTCTCCGGCAAGCCCGGCGATGATTATGGCTTCGGCTCCCTCGGCCTAAGGTTGGTCGGCCCCGACGCCTGCGAGGCGATCATCCTGACCGCGAGCGTGGAACCCGACCGACCCTGGACGGAACAGGTCGCCGAACTCGCGGGCGCCGCCCGCCGCGGCGTCCCCGTGCTGGTCGCCAACCCCGACCTCGAGATGCTGACCCCCGCGGGCGTCCGCGCTTCGGCCGGCGCCGTGGCGCGCGAACTGGAGAAACTCGGGGCTCGTCTGCTCTGGTTCGGCAAACCCCACGCGGACATCTACCGGGTCGCGCTGGCGGCCGCCGGCGACCCCGACCGCTCGCAGGTGCTCGCGATCGGCGACAGCCCCGAGCACGACCTGGCGGGCGCCGACCGCGCGGGCATCGCCGGCGCGCTGCTCGGCACGGGCATCCTGGCCGGAAAAGACCCGGCGCAACTGACGGCCCGCCTCCCGCTCGGCGAGTGGTCCTGGCTGCCGGAACTGCGCTGGTGAACGCTCAACCCGCCTCCGTGGCGGTGTTGCCGCGGCCCCTCGGCTTGCCGCCGAAACAGTGCGGGCAGGACTTCTCGTAGACGTAGCGCTCATCCCGCTGCTCCGCGAGGGTCAGGGGCATCTGGCAGTTGAAACAGACCACCGAGCGGGTCGGCCGCAGGGCAGCGTCCACGCCGACGCGTTCGTCGAAGACGAAACACTCGCCGTCGTAATGGGCCCCGCCGACCTCCTCGAAGTATTTCAGGATACCGCCGTCGAGCTGGTGGATATCCTTGTAGCCGAGGCTTTCCATATAAGGACCGGCTTTCTCGCAACGGATGCCGCCGGTGCAGAACATCACGACGGGCCGGTCCTTGAGCTCGGCCGGAAGGTCGGCGGCCGCCCGCGGAAAGTCCCGGAAATTCCAGATCGGCGGCGCCAGCGCCCCGCGGAAGGTCCCCATGCGCACCTCATAGACATTACGGGTGTCGAGCAGCACCACCGGGCGCCCTTCGTCCAACCAGCGCTTCAGCTCCGTGGCCTTGAGCTTCGGGGAAGGTGCGCGGGCGGGATCGACCCCGGGCACGCCGAAAGCGATGATTTCCTTCTTCACCTTCACGAGCATCCGCTTGAACGGACGGTCCGATGACGGGCTCTCCTTCGGGGCGAGGTCGGCCAAACCCGGCATGGCGCGCAAGACCTCGAGCACGGCGGCCAACTGCGTGCGCGTACCGGCGAGGAAGAAATTGATGCCCTCGGGGGCGAGCAGGACCGTCCCTTTCAGACCGTGCCGGGCGCAGGCCTCGCGCAGGACCTCCCGACGCGCCTCCAAGTCGTCGAGCGGCGTGAACTTGTAGCAGGAAAGATTAAGGATGGCTTCCGTCATCACCGCGGGACCGGAGCGGGGCTCAGGGCACCCGCCGGCAGACCGCCGGCAGGACCTGCTCGTTCTGGTCGACCCCTTGGAACTGGATGGACAGCGTGCGCTCGAGCAAGGCGCGACGCTTGGCGGGATCCCGCTCCACCGTCGCGAGGTCGAACGAGGTACCCTTGGCATGGAGGTAGGCCTTGAGGTAGCCGATCGCCTTGCCCTCGGCGTTGAGGAGGCGGACGTGACAGAGCGCCTCGGCCTTGCCTTCCACGCCGGCCAATTTCACTTCCAGGAAATCCCGGGGGCCGCGCGCGACAAAGCCGGCGAGCAGGACCTGGATGCCTGGGTAGTCGGCCCGGACCGACGCTTCGTTCGCGAATTTGGCCAAGGCGACGGCCGCCGGCTCCGACTCCTTGCCCGCCTCCGCTTTCGCCGGTTCCGCCTTGCCGGTCTCTTTCTTGGCGACGGGCACCGGGGCCACCGGGGCAGGCGCGACCGGGCGAGCCGGGGTCGCGGGGGCCGCGGGCTTCGAAGGGGCCAGCGAGGGCTTGAGGTCGAGGCCCAAGGCCGAACCGGCCAACAGCAGGCAGATGAAGGTGGGGCTCCGCATGACTCCTTTATGAGGACTCGATGCAGAGGGTCAACCCCGAGTCGGGCCGCCCCGGCTCTTGCCTTTCGCCTCCCCCGCCCTAGCCCTCAGTCCTAACGCCTCGCACCCGTGTCCGACGACGAGCTCATCCTCCGCCCCATCGGCTTCATCCGCACGGAGAAGAAGCCGTTGAAATTCGACGCCCGTCACCAGCCGGACGAACGCCAGGCCGAGACCAACCGCCTGGAACTGCTGCCAGGGGATAAGTACCAGAAAGCCCTGAAGGACCTGGCCGGCTTCGACCGCATCTGGCTGCTCTGGTGGTTCCACCGCAATAAGGACTGGCGACCGGAGGTCTTGCCGCCCCGCGGTCCGTCCAAGCGCCGCGGGGTCTTCGCGACCCGCTCCCCGCACCGTCCGAACCCGCTCGGCATCACCCCGGTGCAACTGCTGGCGGTCAAGAAGGGCTACCTGCTGCTCGGGCCGTGCGACCTCGTCGACGGGACCCCGGTCTTCGACATCAAGCCGTACATCCCCGCCTACGACTCCTTCCCCGACGCAAAGTCCGGCTGGATCGCCGAAGTCGACGCCGCGCTGGCGGCCCCGCCCGCCTTCCGCGTGGCCTTCACCGAAACGGCGAACGAACACCTCGCGTGGCTGCGCGACTCCTGGGGCATCGACTTCCGCGACCGCATGACGGAGATGCTGGCGCGCGACCCCTCACCGCACCGGACCCGCCGGATCCGCAGCCGGCACGGCGACTTGTTCGATATCGGCTGCGGAGCGTGGTTCGCGGTCTTCCAGGTCGAGGGCGATCTGGTCACCGTGCGGCACCTGAAGCCGGCCTTCCCCTTGAAATTCCTGACCGACCCCGCCCGGCCGGTGATTCCTGATAAGGAAGCCCAGTTGGCCTTCCGCGAGCGTTGGCCGACGTTCGTCGACTGAAGCGGGTTATACGGCGTTTTTTGGCGGGACGGAATTGGCAACAACTTCCCGGGCGGGGGGTCTAAAGTCGGCTCGCCACCTCGGCCAAATCCCTTCCAATCCGACCATGCCCCGCCTCCCCCTCCTCGCGGCCCTGTGCGCCTTCGCCACGGGTCTCCTCGCCGCCGAACCCGCGCTCGTCCTGAACGACGGCGACCGTGTCCTGCTGATCGGCGACGTGCTCATCGAGCGCGAGAACAACTACGGCCACCTCGAGGCCCGCATGCGCCAGCGGTTCCCCGGCAAGAACTTCGCCGTGCGCAACCTCGGCTACAGCGGTGACAGCCCGCTCGGCGCCTCGCGCGCCAGTTTCGACCCCGTCACCAAGGGCGTCGACAGCCTCCGCGAGCAGCTCGCCGTCGTGAAGCCCACCGTCGCGGTCCTCGGCTACGGCATGGCCGCGAGCCTCGACGACCTGACCTACCGCCGCAACGACCCGGTCCTGAACCCGGATCCCGCCCGCTACGGCGTCGACCACAGCCCCGCGAAGTTCCGCCGCGAACTGACCGAGCTGATGGAGCTGATCGTGAAGGCCAGCCCGCAGGGCCAGGTCCGCTTCGTGTTCGTCGGCCCGATCCGCCACGAAGACCTCCGCGCCACGCGCCCCGGCCTGCCCGACCCCGCCGAGCATAACGCCCTGCTGGCCCAGTATGAGCAGGTGCTGCGCGAGCTGGCGGCCGAGCGCAAGGCGCCCTTCGTGCGCGGGGATTGGAAGGACGCCGGCGTGGAGCTCGCGCACGGCACGGACAACGGCATCCACCTGAACGAGAAGGGCTATCGGGCGCTGGCCGCCTCCTTCGCCCGTCAGCTCGGCTGGCGCGACGACGTCGCAGGCTGGGACGCCGAGACCAAGGCGCAGGCGGAACTACGCGCCGAGATCCTCCGCAAGAACTCCCTGTTCTTCCACCGCAGCCGCCCCGCGAACTACACCTACATCTTCGGCTTCCGTCGCGGCGAGCAGGGGCGTAACGCCGTCGAGATCCCGAAGTTCGACCCGCTGGTGGACAAGGCCGAGGCCAACGTGATCGGGCTCTCCGCAGGCCGGCCGAGCACCCTGCCGCCGGAACCGAAGTCCGAGCCCAAGCTCGCCGCGCTGCCGCCCCTCCCGAAGCCCGACTTCAAGCTCGAGCCCGGTCTGGATATCTCGCTCTTCGCCGAGAATCCCTTCCTCGAGAAGCCCGTCCACATGAGCTGGGACGGCCTGGGTCGTCTCTGGGTCGCCACCTCCAACACCTACCCGCAGGTCAACCCCGACGACCTCGGCGCGCAGATGGAAGGCAACTCCGCGAAGTTCGGCCCCTCCACCGGTAACGACAAAATCATCCTCCTCGAGGACACGAACAAGGACGGCGTGGCCGAGACCTCGCGCATCGTCGCCGACAAGCTGCTGATCCCCGCGGGCGTGGCGCCGGACGGCGACGGCGGCTGCTTCGTCGGCGCCAGCACCGAATTGCTCCACCTGACCAAGCCGGGCGCGGACGGCCTGCTCTCCGAACGTCGGATCGTCTTCAGCGGCTTCGGGACCGAGGACACCCACCACATCATCCACGGCCTCCACTGGGGCGTCGACGGCCGGCTCTACTTCCACCAGACGATCTATATCCACTCCCACATCGAGACGCCGTGGGGCCTGATCCGCGCCAACTCCGGCGTGGCTTTCGCCTATGACCCGGCCCGCGAACGCCTCGAGGTCCACTCCAAGGGTCTCGTCAACGCCTGGGGCCAGCAGGAGGACCTCGCGGGGCAGACCTTCCTGACCTCCGGCGCCGACGGCAACGGCGTGAGCTGGGGCTTCCCCGGCGCGGTCCTGCCGCCCTCCGAGGGCGCCCGTCGCACGATCACCAGCATCAGCCCCGGTTCTTACCCCAAGTTCTGCGGCCTCGAGCTCGTCCAGAGCCCGCTCTTCCCGGCCGAGTGGCAGGGCAACGCGATCACGAACGACTTCCGCGCCCACCGCATCGTCCGTTTCGCCTTCAATGACTTCACCGCCGACGCCAAGCCGCGCTCGGGCTACATCACGAAGACGCAGCCGGACGTGGTCCGCACGAGCGACGCCGCCTTCCGCCCGATCGGCCTGGCGATGGGGCCGGACGGCGCGCTCTACGTGGCCGACTGGACCAACCCGATCATCAACCACGGCGAGGTCGACTTCCGCGACCCGCGCCGCGACAAGCAACGCGGCCGTATCTGGCGCATCGCCCCGACCGGGAGCAAGCCGCTGGCCTGGCAACCGCTGGTCGGACGGCCGATCGAGGACCTGCTCCCCCGGCTGACCTCCGCGAGCCGCTGGGAATTCGAGCAGGCGCGTCGCGAGCTGCTCCGGCAGTTCTCGCCGCAACGGCTCAACACCGCGCTCACCAACTGGGCGAAGGACGACATCACCCGACGGCACGCGGCGTGGTTGCTGAGCGGACGCGTCGACCAGACCGCCGACCTCGTCGCCCTGCTCGGGAGCGCCGACCCGGTGAACGTGCAGGTGGCCCTGCGCGAGCTCGGCAAGGCGCACGCGCAACTGCGCGCCGGCGACCTCGCCCTGATCGGCGCCCAGCTGCGCCATGCCAACCCGCGCGTGCAGCTCGAGGCGTTTCGCGCCCTGGCCCGCATCCCCTCGCCCGCCGCCGCTGAGCTGATCCTCGAGAACCTGCCGGCCAACCCCGAGGACTCGTTCCTCGATTTCGCCGCCTGGACGAGCGTGAACGACACCGCCCGTTTCTGGCTGGCCGACCTCGCCGCGCACCCCGACAAGGTGGCCGGCCGCGAGGCGAAGCTGGAGCGGATCGTCAAGATCGCCGACCCCGTCGTGGCCGCGCCCTACATCAAGCAGTTGTTCGCCGGCCGCCAGCTGGACGCCGCCGGCACCGGTCCCTGGATCGAGCTGATCGGCCGCTCCGGCGGCCCCGCGGAACTGACCATGCTCTTCGCAGCGGTGACCAAGGAAGGCGCGCTGCAACCCGCGGCCCGCGTCCGCGCCGCCGCCGCGCTCGTCGACGCGGCCGTGAGCCGCAACGCGCGGCCCGAAGGCGACCTCGCCGCGCTCGGCGCCTTGTTCAAGTCCGACAACCGCGACCTCCGCGTCGCCGCCGTCCGCCTCAGCGGTGCCTGGAAACTCGCGGCCTTCGTGCCGCCGATCGCGACCCTCGCCGGCCAGAACGCCGACGGCGGCCTGCGCGACCTCGCCTTCAAGGCGCTGCGTGACATCGGCCAACCCGCCACGGTCAACGCGCTCAAGACGCTGTCCGCGGAGACCCAGCCTCTGGCCGTGCGCCGCGGCGCCCTGCTCGGGCTGTCCGTGCACGCGCCGGCCGAGGCGCTCCAGCTGCTGCCGAGCGTCTTCGCGCAACTGAAGAAGGATGACGCCGTGCGCACCTGGCAGGAACTCTTCACCAACGCCGCCTTCGCGGGACGTCTCGCCAAGAAGTTCCCGGCGGACCTGAGCCCCGACACCTACGCGGCCGCCCTGCAGGCCGCCCGCGGCATGGGTCGCGGCGGCAAGCCGCTCGTCGACGTGCTCACACCCCTCACGGGAGCCAAGGCCGGCGCCCGCGATCACGCCGCGGAAGTCAACGCGATGGTCGCGGCCGTCAAGAAAGGCGCCGACCCGACCGAGGGCGAGATGGTCTACCGCCAGAACGGCTGCGCGCTCTGCCATGCCATCGGCGGCGCCGGCGGCAAACTCGGCCCCGACCTCTCGAGCATCGGCGCCAGCGCCCCGCTCGACTACATCATCGAAAGCGTCCTCAATCCCGCCGCCAAGGTGAAGGAGGGCTACCATGGCTTCGCCTTCACGATGAAGGACGGCAGCGTCTTCAACGGCATCCCTGCCCGCGAGACCGCGACCGAGGTCATCATCCGCCCCGGCCCCGGCGTCGAGCTGCCCGTGACCAAGGCCAACATCGTGAAACGCGAGAACATCGGCAGCCTCATGCCCGCCGGCCTCGTGGACGGTCTCGCCTACGTGCCCAAGCGCAGCCTCTTCGCCTTCCTCGGCGAGATCGGCAAGCCCGGACCGTTCGACGCCAGCAAGGCGAACGTCGCCCGTCTCTGGCTCTTCGACGACCAGCCGCCCGGCGCGCTGGCGAAGTCCGCCGCGCCCACGCCGGTCTACACCCTGATCAACGGGCAGCTGCCCAAGGCCTTCAACCCGGGCCGCCTCTACGCCAGCGCCCGCCTCACGGCCTCCGCCGCCGCGACGAAGCCCTTGCTGCTCACCGGCGCGAAGGCCGCGTGGCTGGACGGCAAGCCGCTGGAACTCGCCGCCGGCACGGCCAAGGCCACGATCGCCGCGGGCAATCACACGCTGACCGTCGAGGTCGACGGCGCCGCGCCTTTCTTCAAGGCGCAGTGCGACGACGTCACCTTCCTCGGCGACTGAGCGCCGGCCCATAATCCCGTTGCGACCCCGCCCCTCCCAGGGCAGGCTACCGACACCGATGTCCCCCCGTAGACTCCTCCCCGCCTGCGCGGCCCTCCTCGCCTTGCTCGTCGGCTGCACGCCGACCCTCGATGGTCCGGCCGAACTGCGCATCGTCGCGGAAGACCTGCCCCTGCGACTCACCCAGGAGATCGCCAAACGGACCACCGAGGGCGCCCCCGCGCGCCTCGCCGAGGTCGAGCGCGACGTGCGCCACATGCTCTCGCGCCGCCTGCACCGCACGGCCGAGAACCTCCGCAAGCGCGCGCAGTACCTCGAGACACTCGGTCGTATCCATGCCGAGCAGGGTGATTTCGCCGATGCCGAGGCCGCCTACCGCGACAGCGTCGAAGCCTGGCGCTCCCTCCCCGCCGCCGACGCCGAGGCCTTCGCCAACGCGCTGGTCCAGCTCGCGGGCATCCACTACCGCCTGAACGACTTCGCCCGCGCCTCGGGCGGCTATGCGGAGGCGATCGCCCTCGAGGAGACCCGGCTGGGCGCCGACCACGACGACCTCCTCGGTTTGCTGAGCATCCGGGCCGGCCTGGAGCTCAAACTCGGCCACGCCGTCGAAGCCGAACGCCTGCTGCGCCGGCAACTCGACACGATCGTCCGGGTCCGCGGGGTCGACCGCCGCGAGGCTGCTTCCGTGATGGACCACCTGGCCGAGGCGCTCTCCTTGCAGGACCGGAAACCGGAGGCGGCGGAACTTCGCCAAAAGGCCAAGGAAATCCGTCGCAAGCTGTGCGACGAGTGCTGAAAAGGTCGCACGCACGCCAACCGACTGCCGGTGAGGGACTTGGCAGGCCCCCTGCTTGACGAAGGGGTACTGCCGGGCAGACCACCTGAGGAACAAACCTCCGCCGATTGGGAACTCATTTCCATTGCCCTGCCCCCCTTGACACGCACCCCTTGACAGCCGTGGCCCGAATTTCCCGCAGATCCATCGACGACCTCCGCCAACGCGCGGACATCGTCGCGTTGGCGGGCGACTACACCCAGATGAAGCAGCGCGGGCGCGACTGGTGGGGCCTCAGTCCGTTCAAGTCCGAGAAGAGCCCCTCGTTCAAGGTGAACCCCGAGACCGGGCTGTGGTACTGCTTCAGCACCCAGCAGGGCGGCGACGCCTTCAAGCTGGTGATGGCCCGCGAAGGCCTGGACTTCCCCGAATCCGTCGAGCGCGTCGCCACCCGCTTCGGCTTCCAGCTCGAATACGAGAACGGCGGAGCCGACGCCAACGAACGCTCGCTGCGCGGCCAGCTGCTCGAGATCCACGGACTGGTGGCCGACTACTGGCGCCGCTGCTTCCTGGAGGACCCGGTGCACGGTGAATGGATCCGCGACTACTGGACACGCACGCGCCGGTTCGACCTGGCGGTGGCCGACGATTTCGGCGTCGGGCTCGCGCCGGTGGACGACTCCAAGCTGATCGGCGGCCTCCTCAAGAAGGGCTTCACCAAGGAGGCGCTCGCCGGCACGGGTCTGTTCTTCGGGACCGACCGCATCCCCGACCCGGCCCGCTGGCGCTGCCGCTTCCGCGGCCGGCTCACGATCCCGATCCGCGACGTGCAGGGGCGCGTCATCGCCTTCACCGCCCGCCAGCTCGACATCACCCCGCCCGACGATCCGTCGCGCGAGGCCAAGTACGTCAACTCGCCGGAGACGGAGTTGTTCAAGAAGTCGCGCACGGTCTTCAACCTCGACCGCGCCCGCTCCAACCGCAAGGGTGACGAGCCCTTCATCCTCGTCGAAGGGCAGCTCGATGCGATCCGCTGCCACAGCGCCGGCATCCCGGGCGTGATCGCCGCGCAGGGCACCGCGGTCACCGAGGACCACCTGCAGCAGCTCCACCGCTTCTCGCAGCGCCTGCTCGTCTTCCTCGACGCCGACGCCGCCGGCCAGAAGGCCGCGCTGCGCCTGCTGCCGATCGGCCTCAAGGAGGGTCTCGACATCCGGTTCCTCTCCCTGCCCGGCGGCAAGGATCCCGACGAGTTCTTCTCGACCCAGGACGCCTCGCAGTGGACCGCCCTGACCAAGACCGCGCGCAGCGCGATGCAGTTCTGCGTCCAGTCCCTCGTGCCCGAGGGCTCGTCCAACCTCCCCTTGGCCAGCCGCCTCTCGCTCCTCGAGACGCTCTTCCCCATCGTCCAGCAGGCCGGCGCCGAGGAGATCGTCCGCGAGGCGCTCAACGAGGCCGCCCGCCACGCCGGCATCGGCATCCGCGAGATGCACATGGCCTACGAACGCCATGTCGCGACGGTCGCCGCGCAACGCCCCGCCCTCCAGCTGGGCACGGCGGAAGCCCCCGCCGAGCCCGTTGTCAAGGGGGGGGGCTTGACAACCCCCGAGGAGGACCTAGTCCTCTTCCTCCTCCGGCATGATGCCTTCTTCGTCCCAGTCGCGCAGGCCCTCCCGCTCGATTGGATCGACCAAGCCGGCCGCGGAGGCCTGCTCCTGATGGCCCTGCTGAACGAAGCGGTCCACGGTCATTTCAGCGGCGTCCGCGAGGCGCTCAATGCGCTGGACGACGACCTGCGCACCGAGGCCGCCCGGCTGGCCGCCGGCTCCTTCAGCCCGGCCGAACAGCCCGACGAGGTCCTGCCGCACGTCAACGGCATCCTCAAGTCCTTCCACACCCGCCACACGCAAGGCCTCGTCCGCGCGCTGGACGCCCGCATCGCCTCCGCCGACAAGGCGGACGTGGCCGCCCTCAACGCGCTGCAGACCGAGAAGATCCGCCTCCGCAAGCAGCACGGCACCCCGCCCGCCCTTTCCCTCTGACCCACCCATGCCCGACAAGAACGCGAAGAAGAACCCCGCCAAAGGCGCCAAGGCGCCCGCCGGCAAGCCGCCCGTGAAGGCCGTCCCCGCGAAGACCGCGGCGAAGCCGGTCAAGGCCGCGGCGAAAGCGCCGGCCAAGCCTCCGGTCGCCGCCAAGCCCGCGCCCGGCGCCAAGAGCCCGGCCAAGTCGCCCGCCGGCAAGCCGGTCGCGTCCGCCGGCAAGGTCCAGGAGCCGAGCCCGAAGAAGGCCGTGCCCGCCGCCAAGGTCACGCCCAAGCCGGCGCCCATCGTCAAGGCCGCCCCGGGCGCCAAGCCCCTCGCCACGCCGGTCGTCCCCAAGGACGTCAACGAGAAGGTCCAGCAGCTCGTCAGCCTCTCCAAGAAGAACGGCTACGTGACGGTCCAGAACATCAACGAGGTTATCCCCGACAGCGCCACCGACCCGGAGCTGATCGAGAACATCATGAACATCCTGGACAACCTCGACATCAAGCTCCTCGACGAGGACGAGGTCGAGGCGTTCATCAAGAAGGTCGAGGACTCCGAGGAGGAGGCCGCGCGCACGGTGCCGGCCGACGCGCCCTACGACCCCTTCAACGTCTACCTCAAGCAGATGGGCCACAAGCCGCTGCTCACCCGCGAGCAGGAGGTCGAGATCTCCAAGCGCATCGAGGACGCCGAGCTCCGCGCCCAGGACTTCCTCTTCTCCATCTGGCTCACCCTCCCCTACCAGCTCGACCTGGCCCGCAAGGTCCAGCGCAAGGAGGAACGTTTCGACAAGGTCGTCATCGACAAGAAGGTCGAGTCCCGCGACCGCTACTACAAGGATCTGGAGAAGGTCATCAAGGACTGCGAGACCCTCGAGAAGGACCTCGGCAAGAAGTGGGAGAAGGTCCTCGAGTGCAAGGATGACGCCGAACGCGCCAAGGCCCGCGACAAGTACAAGAAGTCCGAGGCTCCCGCCAAGCCCATCCTCCGCAAGTTCTGCTTCAAGATGAAGCTCTTCGAGGAATGGCTGGAGACGCCCGAGGTGAAGAACGACCTCGAGGACGCGCGCAACCTCCTGCAGCCGGCCTTCGTCAACCGCGGCCCGGTCCGCGCCAAGAAGGCCGTCAAGGCCGAGATCTCCCTGACCCGCGCCCGCGAGATCGAGCTGCGCTGGCGCCTCTCGCCGCAGGAGCTGGTCGACGTCTGCCGCCAGGTGCGCAAGCACCTCGACGAGGCCCAGCGGGCCAAGACCGAGATGGTCGAGCACAACCTGCGCCTCGTCATCTCCATCGCCAAGAAGTACCAGAACCGCGGCCTGCTGTTCACCGACCTCATCCAGGAAGGCAACATGGGCCTCGTGAAGGCGGTCGAGAAGTTCGAGTACCGCCGCGGCTACAAGTTCTCCACCTACGCCACCTGGTGGATCCGCCAGGCCATCACCCGCTCCATCGCGGACCAGGCGCGCACCATCCGCATCCCGGTCCACATGATCGAGACGCTCAACAAGGTCATGCAGGTCCAGAAGCAGCTCACCCAGGAGCTCGGCCACGAGCCGACCGCCGAGGAGGTCGCCAACGAGATGAACATGCCCATCGAGCGCGTGCAGCAGATCATGAAGATGGCGCAGCAGCCCATCTCCCTGCAGTCCCCGGTCGGCGACGGCGAGGACACCTCGCTGGGCGACTTCATCGAGGACAAGTCCGCCGAGAACCCGTCGGACACCGCCTCGACCCGCCTGCTCCGCGAGAAGATCGACTTCGTCCTGCGCTCGCTTGCCGAACGCGAGAAGGAGGTCCTCATCCTGCGCTTCGGCCTGCTCGACGGCGTGCAGCGCACCCTCGAGGAGGTCGGCCGCCACTTCAAGGTGACCCGCGAGCGCATCCGCCAGATCGAGGCCAAGGCGCTCCGCAAGATGCGCCACCCGACGCGCATGCGCCAGCTGCAGGGCATGTTCGAAGGCGAACTCGACACCTCCGGCCCCGGCTTCGACCAGTTCATCTCCGACGAGGACAAGGAGGCCGAGGAATCCGGCCCGCTCAGCGGCAACGTGCCCTCCGGCGGCGCCCTCGAGGCATTCATGAACAAGCCCCAGGACGGCCCGCAACCGCCCCGCGGATGAATCGGTTCGCCGGACTGCTCGCCGGCGCCCTGCTGGCGGGCTGCGCCGCTTCACCCGACCCGGCGTCGCCCGACCCGGCGGCGCCCTCCAACCCCTTCGCTCGTCCGGACGGAGCCTCGCGCAACCTCCCGGTCGGTCGTCTGACGCCCGGCCAGCCGGGAGCGGCTTGGCGGGTGGTCACGTTGGCCCTCGGACACCCCTTGCGAGGCGAGGCCTTCATCGTCAGCCGTGATGCGGAACTCCGGCCCACCGGCTGGCTCAAGGTGACCCGCCTCGACGGCCGCATCGCCGTCGCCGAGGTCTTGCGCGGTCTCCCCGGCCCGCGCGACGAGGTGGTCCTGCCCTCGACGGACCTGACCCGGGCGGCCCAGGCCCTGCCGCCCCGCCCTCCCGGCTCTTGACCTCGGGGAGGCGGATGCCCACGTTGCCCTTTCCATGGCAAAGACCCAGGCCGGCATCGTCGGACTCCCCAACGTGGGCAAGTCCACCCTCTTCAACGCGCTGACCCGCTCGCGCAAGGCGGAGGCGGCCAACTACCCGTTCTGCACCATCGAGCCCAACGTCGGCGTCGTGCTCGTCCCCGATGACCGCATGCTCGCCCTGCAGAAGATCGCCGGGACCAAGGTCGTCATCCCCGCCACGATCGACATCGTCGACATCGCGGGCCTCGTCGCCGGCGCCTCCAAGGGCGAAGGCAAGGGCAACGACTTCCTCTCCAACATCCGCGAGTGCGACGCCATCATCCACGTCGTGCGCTGCTTCGACAACGACGACATCGTGCACAGCATGGGCAAGGTCGACCCGGTGCGCGACATCGGCGTCATCGAGACGGAGCTCATCCTCGCCGACATCCAGTCCGCCGAGCAGCAGCTCGACCGCAACCAGAAGAAGGTCCGCAGCCAGGACAAGGACGCCATCGCCAACGTCGAGCTGCTCGCCAAGCTGGTGAAGCACCTCAACGAGAACCTGCCGGCCTCGTCCCTGGAGGTCACCGACGACGAGCGCGCCCGCCTCCGGACGTATAACCTGCTCTCTTCCAAGAAGGTGCTCTTCGCCTGCAACGTCTCGGAGGCCGACCTCGCCGATCCGTCGAAGAACCGCCACGTCGCCGCCGTCGCCCAGCTCATCGGCCAGCGCCACGGCTGCGAACACGTCGTCATCTGCGCCCAGGTCGAGGCCGAGCTGTGCGACCTCTCCCCGGCCGAGGCCACGGAGTTCCTGCAGTCACTCGGCGTGACCGACTCCGGCGTGTCCGCCCTGATCCGCGGCGCCTACCACCTGCTGGGTCTGGCCACCTACTTCACCGCCGGCGAGAAGGAGGTCCGCGCCTGGACCTTCCGCCACGGCATGACCGCCCCGCAGTGCGCCGGCGTCATCCACACCGACTTCGAGAAGGGCTTCGTGAAGGCCGAGGTGGTCTCCTACGAGGACCTGGTCAAGAACGGCTCGGTCGCCGCCGCCCGCGACGCCGGTCGCTACCGCCTCGAAGGCAAGTCCTACCTCTTCAAGGATGGCGACGTGGCCCTCTTCCGCTTCACCGACTGATTAGCGGGAAGCGCCGGGGGCGCAATGGTTCCGACTACCCTCCAGGGCGGCCTTCCGGCCGCCCTTTCGCTTTGCCATCCGCCGGTCGCGGGCAACCATCGCCCCAGCCGCCTGTCCTAATCCCATGCGTCCCGCCCTCCTCGCCCTTCTCGCCCTCGGTGCGGCCGTCGCCCCCGGCGCGCCGGCGGGAGCGGACACCCGCCCGAACATCGTCCTGGTTATCGGCGAGGACATGGGGCCCGACACCGGAGCCTACGGCTGCAAGGACGCCATCACCCCCAACATGGACCGGCTCGCCCGGGAGGGTGCTCTCTTCACGCGGGCCTTCACCCATTGCGCGGTCTGCGCGCCTTCCCGCAGCGGGATGGTCTCGGGCATCTACCCGCTCACCTGGGGCGGCCAGAACATGCGGTCCAAGGTGATCAACCCGCCGGCGCCCTTCACCGAGAAACTCCGGGAAGCCGGCTATTTCGTCCTGTGGCCGGGCAAGACGGACTTCCAAGGGATTCGCGAGCGCAACCTGGCGGATTCCCGCGAACTCCTGGTGAACTACGGGAACCGGCCGGCGACCAAGACCGCTCCGCCTAAGCAGCCGTTCTTCGCCTACATCAACGACACCGTCAGCCACGAGAGCCAGGTCCGCGCCGGCGACGACGCCCATGCGCGCAACACCTCGGCCCTGAAGCCCTCCGACCGCCGCGATCCGGCCAAGGTCGAACTGCCGCCCTTTTACCCCGACACCCCGGAGGTCCGCCGCGAGGTCGCGCACTACCACGAGCTCGTCACGGCGGTCGACTACACCCTGGGCCGCGTGCTGACGTACCTGAAGGAGCACAACCTCGAGGAGAACACCATCGTCATCCTGACCGGCGACCATGGCCGCGGGATGCCGCGCTTCAAGCGGTCCCCCAAGGACACCGGGACGCGCGTGCCGCTCATCGTGCGCTGGCCCGCCAAGATCGCGCCGGGCACGGTCCGCGAGGACTTCGCCAGCTGGATCGATTTCGCGCCGACCGCCCTGACCTTGGCGGGTGCCCCGGTACCCAAGGAATACGACGGCCATTGCTTCCTGCCGACCGCGGCCAATCCACCGAAATACGTCTACGCCTTCCGAGATTACATGGACGAGAGCTTCGACCGCGTCCGCTCCGTCCGCGACGCGCGCTACCGCTACGTGCGCAACCAGGCGCCGGGCGTCGACGAGGCCGGACAGGTCGCCTACCAGGAAGTCGGCCAGACCATGCAGGCGCTCCGCAAAGCCCAAGCCGCGGGCACGCTGACGCCAGTGCAGGCCCTTTACTTCAACCCGCAACGCGCCCCCGAGGAACTCTACGACACGGTCACGGATCCTTGGGAAGTGCGGAACCTCGCGGCGGACCCCGCCCAGGCGACGAAGCTCGCCGAACTGCGCGCCGAATGCGACCGCTGGGTCGCGCACTGCGGCCCGGTCGGCGAGATGAGCGTCGAGGATCTGGTCAAGAAGGGGATCATCCAACCTCGCGACGAGAAATACGTCGAACGCACCAAGACCGGCAAGGTGGCCGAAGACGCGACGACCCCCGCCAAGAAGGCAGGCAAGAAAGCCAACAAGTGACCCGCCCGACTTTTACTTCATGCGACTCCTCTCCCTCCTCGCCACCGCCGCGCTCCTTGCCGGCTGCCGCCCCACCCCCAAGGTCTCGACCTACGAGGTAAAGTCCGACCCGCCCGCCGCCCAGGAAGCCGTCGCGGCGACCCCCGCGCCCGCTCCGCGCCCCGCCATGCAGGCAACGCCCGCCATGCAAGCGGAGGCCGCCCAAGCCGGCCAGCCCACCTGGGCGGCCTTGCCGGAGGGATGGACGGTCGGTCCGCCCAACGCCATGCGCAAAGGGAGCTGGACGATCGCTGGTCCGAACGGCACCAAGGCCGAGCTCGCCGTGACCGTCTTCCCCGGCAACGTCGGCGGCCTGACCGCCAACGTGAACCGCTGGCGGGGTCAGCTCGGCCTGCCTCCCGCCACGGAGGCCGACATCCTCGCCGCCGCCAAACCCGGCAAGGTCGGCGCGGATGAGGCCCAACGTTTCGTGATGGTCTCGGCCGACGGCGCCAAGTCGACCGACGCCTTCCTCGTACCGAAGAACGGCTCCACCTGGTTCTGCAAGCTGAGCGGCGACACCCCCGCAGTCCAGGCCCAGGCCGACGCCTTCACCAAATTCCTCCTCCAGTCCAAGCTGCCGTGAACGACGATTTCCAGACGAAGGCCGACACGGGGCGACGCCTCCTCGATACGCTGGCCGGCCTCCGGCTGACGGTGACGCTGCTCATTCTCTCCATCCTGCTGGTCTTCCTCGGGACGCTGGAACAGGTCCATTGGGGTGTCTGGCATATCCAAAAAGCCTACTTCGGTTCCTGGGTCTGCTTCTACCCGCTCGACGATACCGCGGTCGCGCGCATCCCCCTGCCCGGCGGCTTCCTGCTCGGCGCGCTGCTCATCCTCAACCTCACGCTCGCGCACCTGCGTCACTTCAAGAGCGGCCTCCGCCATCTGGGCATGGGCATGATCCATGGCGGCTTGCTGCTCCTGCTCGCCGGCGGGTTCGTGACCGCCCTCTACCAGGAAGAGTCGGCCATGATCATCCCGGAAGGCGAAAGCCGCGACTACTCGGAGGCGTTCCGCGAGTTCGAGCTGGTGCTGATCGCGAAAACCGGGAAAGGGACCGACCAGGTGACCGCCATTCCCGACGACCTGCTGGCGAAGGACGCCCGCTTCGAGGCCGCGGCCGGCCTCACCCTGCGCGTCGACGCCTATCACCGTAACGCGACCCTCCGCGCGCAATCCCAGCTGACCGACGGCCAGGCCATCGACGTGACCAAGGGCATCGGGGCGACCTCCAAGCTCGCCTTCAAACCGCAGCCGGAGAGCTTCGACGACAACAACCCGAACGCGCCGCTCGCGCTGGTGACGGTCCTCGGCCCGGGCCAGGTCGAGCTGGGCCGCTGGGTCGTCTCGGCCGCCCTCGCGGAATCCTTCGGATCCCAGGGGTTCGAGCACGCGGGACGCGCCTACGAGGTCGCCCTGCGCCGGGCACGCGTCTACCACCCCTTCGCGGTCCGCCTCAACACCTTCACCCACGAGAAGTACCCTGGCACCAACACGCCGAAGCGCTTCGCGAGCGACGTCACCGTCGTGGCCGACGGCGTCACCCTGCCCAACTACGTCATCTCGATGAACCAGCCGCTGCGCCACGCCGGCGCGACGCTTTTCCAGTCCAGCTTCGGCAACTCCCGTGACGGCAAGGATATCACGGTGCTGCAGGTCGTGCGCAACCCCGGCGCCTGGATTCCCTACGCGTCCGTGCTCATCATGTCCGTCGGGCTTCTCTGGCAGTTCGGATTCTCGTTGATCCGTTTCATCGCCGGCCGCGGAAAGACCACCGCGACCGCGGCCCTCCTGCTCGCCGCGATCGCGCCCGCGCAGGCCGGGGAAACGGCGTCCTGGGATAGCCGGGTGTTCGGCGAGATTCCCGTGCAGAGCGGCGGCCGCGTGCAGCCGATCGAGACGCTCGCCAGCGGCTCGTTGCTGCAGATGCGGGCCCGACGGGAACTGGCGCTGAGCGGCCTCGAGCGGATCGCTTTCGGGCAGAAACCTTCCTCCTGGTCTCCGGAGGACCGCGCCGGGATCTTCCGCGCGCTGCCCGGCCTCAAGGACAACAAGGCCGTGCTCGACTCCCTCGAGGTCCGCCCCCTGCCGCTCAAGGGCGGCGCGCTCGGTTCCGTCGATTGGCTCATCGAAGTGGCCTTCCGCGCCCATGTCGCCCGCCACCTGCCCACCTTCCGGGTCGACCACCCCGCGGTCCTGCGGATGGCCGGGCGCGATCCGGAATTGACGAAGTTCGTGAGCTGGGACGACGTGCTCAAGCACAGCAAGGCGATCTCCGAGGCGGCCGACAAGGCCCGCAACCGCCCCCAGGCGGACCGCGACGCCGAGGACCGGGCCATCATCCAGCTCGAGACCGCCGCCCGCCAGTACGCCGCGCTCAGCATGGCCTTCATCCCCGGCGACCTCCCGCCCGACATCGAGCCGCAGCAGGAATACCGGGCTTGGTTCATGACCATCAACCGCGTGCTGGCCGAGATGGCAAAGAACCGCGACACCCAGACCGGCGCCGCCCCGGCGATCGACCAGGAACTCCAGCAGACCGTCCGCTCGCTCGTGGACCGCTACCAGAACTTCGCCCGCGAAGGCGCCATCCGGCTGGTTCCGCCCAAGGAAGCCGGCTCGCTCGACGAGTGGGACAACCTCGGTGCGGCTTTGCTCGGCACGATCCAACGCGATGCCACCCGCCGCGACGCCCTGGGGCCCGAGGGCGTGGTCACGCGTTACGCCAATTTCTGCAGCGCGTGGCGCAAGGGCGACAACGACGCGTGCATGCGTGAGGCGACCGCCCTGCGCGCGTCGCTGGCCGGCACCTGGAGCGACCACGTGGCCGCCGAGGCCGGCTTCGGGCGCCTCCAGGCCTTCTACCTGCTGCTCCAGGCCTACTTCGTCGCGCTGCTGGCCATCCTCATCTACTGGGCGACCGGCAAGGAAGGCCTGCGCCGCTGGGGCGCCGTCGCGCTCTGGGTCCTGTTCGTGCTGCACACCGCCGCCCTGCTCTACCGCATGTGGCTGCACGGCCGCCCGCCGGTGACGAACCTCTACTCTTCCGGCATCTTCGTCGCCTGGGGCGGCGTGGCGCTCGGCCTCATCCTCGAACGTTTCTGGAAGAACGGGATCGGCGCCGCCGCGGCCGGCCTCTGCGGCTTCCTGTCGCTGCTGGTGGCCCACAACCTCGGCCTCTCGGGCGAGGACAACCTCGAGAGCGTGCGCGCGGTCCTCGACTCCAACTTCTGGCTGGCGACGCATGTGACCATCGTGACCCTCGGCTATTCGGCGACGTTCGTCGCCGGCATTCTCGGCGGGCTCCACCTGGTGCTTCGCGCCATCAAGGCCGACTACGCCGCCGGCGACAGCGTCAGCCGGGCGGCCTACGGCATCCTCGCCTTCGCCACCCTCGCGAGTTTCGTGGGCACGATGCTCGGCGGCATCTGGGCCGACCAGAGCTGGGGCCGTTTCTGGGGCTGGGATCCCAAGGAGAATGGCGCGGTGCTCATCGTTCTCTGGTGTGCCGTGTGCCTGCACGCCCGCTGGGGCGGCCTCGTGCGCCGCGAAGGCCTGATGCAGCTCCTGGTCTTCGGCAACATCGTCACCGCCTGGTCGTGGTTCGGCACGAACCTCCTCGGCGTCGGCCTGCACAGCTACGGCTTCACGGAGTCGGGCTTCTTCTGGCTCTACCTCGTCTTCATGCCCTCGCAGCTGGCGCTCATCGCGCTCGGCTGGCTCCCGGCGCGCAACCGTCCGGCGGCGACCCCCGCATGACCGACCTGCCGGCGACCGCCTGGTTCTGCGTGAAGTCGCGGCCCCGCCAGGAGGCCGTGGCCGAACGCAACCTGCGGTCGCTCGGCGAAGTCGAGGTCGTGCTGCCCCGCCTGCGACGGACGCGGCGCGGACATGAAAAGAACAAGGTCGTGGTCGAACCGCTCTTCCCCGGCTACCTCTTCCTGCGTTTCGATCCGGCGGAGCTCGCGGCCTCCGTCCGCGGCACCCGCGGTGTGCTGCACCTGGTGACGCAAGGCGGCCGGGCCGTGGAGGTCGCCCCGAAGGTGATCGCCGATCTGCTGGCGTTGGGCCCGGACGCGACCTTGTCCCTGCTTGACGAGGAACCGCAGGTGGGCGGGAAAGTCCGCATCATCCGCGGTATCTTCGCCGGCTCCGAAGGCGAGGTCCTCCGGCTGCACGGTCCGCAGAAACGCATCGCCGTGCTCCTCGAACTCCTCGGCTCGGCCAAACCCGTCGAACTCAGCGCCGAGGATGTGGAGAACGCCTAGGGCCGGGGCTAGGGCTTCTACCTGGTTAAATGCCCTCTCTCGCCTGGCCTCGCCCCTGCTCACCTGTCACGCCTATCTTTGATTTAGCCCAAGCCCTGTCCCTAGCCCTCCCTCCATGATCCACGACCTCCTCGCTCACGCCTCCGCTTACGAGAAGCTGCACCCGGACTTCCCCAAGGCTTTCGCGTGGCTCCGGTCGTTCGACCCCGCCACGCCGGACGGGAAATATGAGATCGACGGCCCGGGCCTGACCGCTGGGGTCCAACGCTACGAGTCCAAGCCGGACGCGGAAAAGAAATGGGAAGCCCACGAGGTCTATGGCGACATCCAGGTGGTCTTCGCCGGCGAGGAGATCTGCGGGCACACCGATGTGCGGACGCTCACCGTGACCGAGCCCTACGACCCCGCCAAGGATGTCGCGAAATACGCCCACCCGAACGCCCCGACCACCCGCCTCCATCTCCGGCCGGGCGCCTTCACGGTGTTTCACCCGCAGGACGGCCACCAGCCCGGCGTCGCGGTGAAGGGTCCGGCGACGGTGCTCAAGGTCGTGATCAAGTTCCGCGTCTGAAGGCCCGACGGCAACTTCCGACCCCGCCCGGGGTACCATCCACAACCCATGCGCTCCTTCCTCGCCCTGCTGCTTTGCCTCACCCTCGCTTCCGCCCAACCGGCACCCGAGGTCACCCGCGTCCGCGACGTCATCTACCAGAAGCGCGACGGGTTCGTCCTGACGATGGACGTCTTCCAGCCGGCCAAGCCGAACGGCGCGGCCATCATCAAGCTGGTGAGCGGTGGCTGGAACTCCAACCACTCCGGCATCGGCGACGGCGGCTGGCCCAAAGCCGGTTACACGACCTTCGTCGTCGTCCACGGCTCCCAGCCTCGTTTCCACATCGACGAGATCGTGACCGACGTCCAGCGCGCGGTCCGCGTCGCCCGCGCCTACGCCGGCACCTACGGTTTCTCCCCGGACAAGATGGGCGTGACGGGCAGCAGCGCCGGCGGCCACCTCTCCCTGATGCTCGGACTCACGGGCAAGCCCGGCGACCCGCAGGCCGCCGATGGTTTCGGTCGCGTCGGCAGCGAGGTCCAGGCCGTGGCCTGCTTCTACCCGCCGACCGACTTCATCAGCTGGATCGACGAGAACGACGGACTCAAAGGAGTTGGCCCGCTCGCCACCCGCAAGCCGGCCTTCGGCCCGAAGATCGATACGCCCGAGGGCATGCTCGCGATGGGCAAGGCGCTTTCACCCATCAACCATATCTCCAAGTCGCAACCGCCGATCTACATCGTGCAGGGCGACAACGATGTACTGGTCCACCACTCCCAGGCGACCCGCTTCCAGGCGAAATCGGCCGCGGCCGGCGCGACCTGCGAGGTGCTGATCCGCGAAGGCGCAGGCCACGGCGGCTGGAGGGAGATGGGCGAGGATAGCCTGCGGATGCTGGAATGGTTTGATTTCCACCTTCTCGGCAAGCAGCCGACGCGCCCCTTCACCAACGGCGTTTCGAGGCTCCCCAGCACCACCCAGAGGAAGAAGTGACCTCGCCCAGGGGACAAGCGGGCAAGGCGACACGGGGACATGGTGCCAAGCAGGCCGCCGCAGACCACCTTTGTTCTCCATCTTAGGCCAAGGCCGCGCTTACCCTCCGGTTGCATAATCCCTTGCCCACCGGCCCGCTTGACCCCTGGTTCACCTCTTTCTCTTGCGACCCTGCCCCTCCGCCCCTATGCAAACCGCATGTCCGCTGGTTGCCGCCTGATCCTCGCCCTCGACGTCGAAACGAAGGAGGAAGCCTTGGCCTTGGCTCGCCCCTTGGCCGGTAACCTCGCCTGGGTGAAACTCGGCCTGCAGCTCTTCACCCGTCACGGACCGGGCATCGTCGACGAATTCCATGCGCTCGGTTTCAAGGTCTTCCTCGACCTCAAGCTGCATGACATCCCCAACACGGTCGCCTCGGCGGTGAAGAGCCTCAAGGGTCGCCCCTGCTCGCTCCTCACCCTGCATGCCGCCGGCGGCCCGGAGATGATCGCCCGCGCCCGCGAGGCGGCTGACCTCGCCCTGCCCGACTGCCGACTCCTCTCCGTCACGGTCCTCACCTCCATGGACCAAGCCCAGTTGAACGCCATCGGGGTCCAACGGACGCCCGAGGAACAGGTGCGCCTCCTGGGTCGCCTGGCCATCCAGGCCGGCTCGCATGGCCTCGTCTGCTCCCCGCTCGAGCTTCCGGTGCTCCGCGCCGACCTCGGGCCGGGCCCGGCGCTCGTGACCCCCGGCATCCGCTACCCGGACGCCGCCGGCGACGACCAGAACCGCGTGATGACCCCGGCCCAGGCCGCCGCGGCCGGTGCGAGCTTCATCGTGGTGGGCCGACCAATCCTCAAGGACAAGGACCCCGCCGGAAAAACCCTGAGCATCCGCCGCGAGATCGGCGAAGCCAAGTAAGTGCTGAACCGCGGTGACGATATCCTGATCCTCCTGGCCGCGGGCTCCGCGCGTCGGATGCAGTCCGTCGTCGACGACAAGATCACCGCGACCTTGGCGGGCACGCCCGTCTTCGTCCACTCGCTCCGGGCGTTCCTCAACACCGGCCTGATCGGCCGCGTCATCATCACCTACCGCGACAGCGACCAGTTCGCGCGGCTGCGGTTGCAGCTCGCCGAGCACCCGATGCCGGACCACCTGATCCAGTTCGTGAGCGGCGGCGAATCGCGCCATGGACTCGGTCTACGCGGCGCTCCAGACCTGCGAGGGCCACACCGGTCTGGTGCACATCCATGACGGGGCCCGCCCGTTGGTCACCGACGAAGCCATCCGCAAGGTGCGCGCCAAGGCCTGGGCCACCGGCGCGGCATCCTCGCCGGCCGTTCGGCCGACACCGTGAAGATCGCCAAGGGCGATTCCGACTCCGTGGAGGCCTCGCCGGACCGCGGCCTGGTCTGGACCGCGGAGACGCCGCAGGTTTTCCGCACTGCGACCGTGCTCCGCGCCTACCGCAAGGTCGCCATGCTCGGCCGCAAGGTCACCGACGACAGTTCTGCCGTGGAATACGTCGGCCAGGACGTCTCCCTGGTCGAGAACACGACGGTCAACCTGAAGCTGACGCGTCCGTCGGACTTCGTGCTGGCCGAGGCGATCCTGAAGACCCGCTGATCAGAAGCCGGCCTGGCGCAGCGCGACGTCGAGCTTCGTCTGGAACTCGACGATATCCTCCTGCGTCGGGCGATAACCCGGCAGGCGGGCCGTCAGGCCCGGGCGACCCTGGTGGTCGATG
>BGOM01000024.1 GCA_003569245.1 Opitutia bacterium
CGCCATCATCTCGATCGCGATGGTCGTGCTCCGGACCAAGGCCAAGATCGAGGAGCGGGCCATCAAGCGCCACCGCAAGCGCTGAGGGCCGCCGGCGCATGCGCATCCTCCCTCTGTGCTGGCCGGCGCGACGTTCGTCGCCGGGAACGCGTCCGCCGCGACCAACGCCGAGAAGGCCCGCGCGACGGCCGAGGCCATGAAGGCCGGCGGCGGGCCGGGCGGCGTCGCCACCACCGGCGCCAAGGTCGTCCCGGCCGTCCCGGCCCGCGCCGGCGCGGCGGATGACTTCCGGCCGACGCCGGCGGACGCCCGTTGACCGCGGTGCGGCCTGACCCGCATCACCTGCCTCTACCGCGGGACGGACCCCTACCACTACCAGCTCTGGTTACCGGCGGACTACGCATCGTCGCCGACCCAGGCCCGGTCGTCGCTCTTCATCGCCTCGCCTAACGGCAAGGCGACCATGGGCGCGATGGCGGACTGGATCCGTCGTCACGGCTATGTCGCCGTGATGCTCGAGGAATCGCGCAACGGCGATTGGGAACCGACGGTCGGCAATTTCATCGCGGCCCACGATGACGTGATCCGACGAGTGCGGCTGGCGGAGGGCCGCAAGGTCGCCACCGGCATGTCGGGCGGGGCCCGGGCTTGCTCGGTCTTCGTCGGCCTGCGCCCCGGGTTCGGCGGCCTGCTGTTCCAGGCCGCCGGCTACGCGCCGATCGGCCCCAACGGCGCCTCGCCGGTGGCGGGGATCAAGGCGCCCGCCCTGGCCGCCACCTTCGGCGAGAAGGATCCGAACTACGCGGAGGGGCCGCGGATGAAGCGGCTCTTCGGCGACCGGATGGAATTGTTCGAGTTCCGCGGCGGCCACCAATGGGCGCCGAAGGAGACGGTCGAGGAAGCCCTCGACTCGATCGACGCGCGACTGCCCAGGTAGGCGGAGCCGCAGCGCAGGGTTGCCAAGGTCGGCCGGCAAAGCCATCGGTAGGTCCATCCCCATGCGCCTCCTCCCGAGCCTGCCCCTCCTCCTGGCCGTCGTCGCCTTCGCCGCCGACGCGGCGCCGAAGTTCGCCGACCCCAAACCGCAGGCGTACCACCTGACCGCGCGCGCCAGCGAGATCGACCCGCGGTGCAAGTCCCACCCCGAGGTGGGCTTCGTGCTCGAGAAGGACGGCAAGCCGCAGGACGTGCAGCACGCGGACGTCGACACGCGCGTGGCGCCCCGCGGGCAACTGGTGATCTGGCTGATGGGCTACAGCCAGCCGCTGGCCGACAAGGTCAACGGCTACGGCCTCCACCACATCCAGGTGGCCTACGCCCGCGAATGGTTCGGCAAGCTGAACACCGAGCCGGCCGACGACCCCCAGCACCTCGGCAACATCCGCCTCGAGGCGACCACCGGCGTCGACGCCAGCAAGGCCATCGACATCCCCGCGCCCGACAGCATGAAGGAGCGCGCCTTCCAGTTCGTGAAGCACCTGGCCAAGACCCACCCGCAGGGCCGCTGGGAGCAGTTCCTCGCCAAGGATGGCCAGAGCCTCGACTGGGAGAAGGTCATCGTCTCCGGGGCCTCGCACGGCGCGACGTCCTCCGCGCGCTTCGCCATCGCCCAGAAGGTCGCCCGCGTGGTGATGTTCTGCGGACCGCGCGACCAGCTCGACACCTGGCAGGGCCTGCCGTCGGCGACGCCGGCGAACCGCTTCTTCGGCTACAGCCACGTCCTCGACGGCGGCTGGGCGGGCGACCACTACCCGCGCTCCTGGCTGCTGCTCGGCCTGAACAAGTTCGGCCCGATCGTGAACACCGACGAGGTGAAGGCCCCCTTCGGCCACTCCCGCCGGTTGATCACGAAGTTCGACGTCAAGGGCGACGCCAACAAGGCGCACGGCTTCGTGCAGGTGAACAAGAACGCCCCCAAGGACGCCAAGGGCAACGCCCTTCAGGAAGATGTCTGGCGCTACCTGTTCACCTCCCCGGTGGACGAAGTGGGCGCGGCGGTCCCGGCTGAGCCGGAGACGCGGATGAATCTCCGCGCCGCGCCCAAGAAGAAGTAAGTCCCCTCACCGACGGCTTGCCCTCCCGGGTCGCCCCCGGTTGGATGGGGCTTCTCCTCCCGTGGCCATCCGCATCGACCTTCTCACGCTCTTCCCCGGCATGGCCGACGGCTTCCTGCAGGAGTCGGTCATCGGCAAGGCCATGACCAAGGGCCTGATCCAGTTCAAGGCGCACGACGTGCGGAGCTATTCCAAGGACAAGCACCGCAAGGTCGACGACATGCCTTATGGAGGGGGGCCGGGCATGCTGATGACCTGCCAACCCCTCTTCGACGCGGTGGATGCCCTGGCCACCCCGGGCTGCGAGGTCATCTACCTTTGCCCGGACGGGGAGCAGCTGACCAACCCCTTGGCCAAGGAATTGGCTCAAAAAGAGCACTTAATCCTCGTTTCAGGGCACTACGAGGGCATCGACCAGCGCTTCCGGGACCGCAAAGTCACCCGCGAAATCTCCATCGGGGACTATGTCCTGACCAACGGGACCCTGCCGGCCTGCGTCCTCGTCGATTGCCTGGGTCGGCAGATCCCCGGGGTATTAGGGGAGGAAAACTCCTTGACGGGGGACAGCTACAACGGCAAGTTGCTCGCCTTTCCGCAGTTCACCCGACCCGCCGTTTACGATGGTCTCGAGGTGCCCCCGGTCCTCCTCGGAGGAAATCACGCCGAAATCGACAAATGGCGCCGGGAAAGGCAAATCGAGAAGACTCAGCAACGCAGACCGGACCTACTGAAAGACCAAGCAACCCAGCCATGAGCAACCATCCCCTCATCCAATTCGCCACCCAGAGCCAGCTGAAGACCAGCCGCGGCGACGACTCCTTCAAGGTCGGTGACGGCGTCAAAGTCTCCACCAAGGTTCGCGAAGGCGACAAGGAGCGCACCCAGCTCTTTTCCGGCATCGTGATCCAGCGCAAGGGCGGCGGCATCCACGAGACCTTCACCGTCCGCCGCGTCTCCTTCGGCGAGGGCGTCGAGCGCACCTTCCCGGTCCACTCCCCCAACATCGAGAAGATCGAGGTCGAACGCGTGTCCCAGGTCATGCGCGCCCGCCTCTTCTACCTCCGTGATCGCCAGGGCAAGTCGGCGACCAAGGTGAAGGAAAAGCGCTTCGAGCCCTCCGAAGTCGCCGCCAAGTAAGCCCTCCCCGGCCTACCCCAGAAACCCCGTCTTTTGACGGGGTTTTTTGTGCCCGGCGGCACCCTCTTCCGGATAGTATTTCAAAATACACGCCCTAAATGTCTCTGGCCCATAGGCTTAATTCGAGGTTTCCCGAACACCCCCTCCTGACCCCGGGTTAAAATTTCATCCTTTCCTGCCGGGGAATGCTTGACTCCACCCCGCCCTCCTGCGTCTTTCCACCTTCCTCATTTTCCAACCAACATGCTACGCATCCGCCTCCAACGCTTCGGCACCAAGAACGAGCCTACCTACCGCCTCGTCGTCGCCGAACAGAGCATCCGCCGCGACGGTCGCTTCGTCGAAGTCCTCGGCAACTACAACCCGGCCGCCCGCGGCAAGGCCAACCCCCTCAGCATCAATGTCGAGCGCGTCGATCACTGGATCAAGCTCGGCGCCCAGCCCTCGGACACCGCGAAGTCGCTCGTGAAGCGCGCCCGCGCGGCCGCTCCGGCCAAGGCCTGAAGCTAGACCCACACGGCGGAAACGCCCCACCCTGACGACGTCACACCCTGCCCACCGGCAGGGTGTTTCGTTTGGCAGGGTCGCCGGTCGGGACCGACCTCAGTTGATCTTCGTCCAACCGCCCTGCCCGTCCTTCTCCAGACGCCGGAAGCCGGCCCGGGCCAGGCGCTCATCGCTCACCGACTGCTTCATCGCGCCCTCCCCGTAACGGATGGTCAACGAGGGGGACTCCAGCACGCGGCGACACGGTTCACCGCTCGCGGGGTGATGCGTGAAGTCGGGGGCCTCGGCCGGCAGGTCGACCTCGAACTCCTCGCCCTCGGCGCCGTCGGCCTTCAGCACGATGTAACGTCGCAGCGGCATGGGATCACTTCTTGGAGGCCCGGGGGTCGAAGGCGTCGCGCAGACCATCGCCGACGAAGTTGAGCGACAGCAAGGTGAGCGCGAAGACCACCGAGGGGGCGATCAGAAGCCAGGGGCACTCCTCCATGATGTCGGCGCCGTCCTTGATCATGAGACCCCAGGAGGTCATCGGCGCCTGGACGCCGAGGCCGAGGAAGCTGACGAACGCCTCGAGCATCATGACGCCGGGCACGGTCAAGGTGGCGTAGATGGCGATGATCCCGGCGAGGTTGGGCAGGTAGTGGTGGGTGAAGACGCCGACCTTGGACTGGCCGAGCGCGACCGACACCTCGACGAACTGCCGGTTCTTGAGCGACACCGTCTCGGTGCAGATGATGCGCGACATCGTCAGCCAGGACACGCCGCCGACGGCCAGGAAGATCATCCAGATGTTCTGGCCGAAGACCACCATGCAGAGGATCACGATGAGCGTGAGCGGCAGCGTGCTCAGGATGTCGACCGTGCGCATCATGGCGCGTTCGACCAGACCGCCCGCCTGACCGGCGACGACCCCGTACAGCACGCCGAACGCGAGGGCGACGACCGTGGCGACGAGCCCCACGCCCAACGAGACCGCCCCGCCCTGCAGCAGGCGCGAAAGGACGTCGCGCCCGAGGATGTCCGTACCGAGCCAGTGGCTGGCGCAGGGGCCGACGGCGCCGAGGGCCAGGTCCTGCCTCTGGTAAGGGTACGGCGCGAGCCAGGGCGAGAGCAGGCAGGCCGCGGCGATGGCGAGGAGGAACCATGCGGCGAAGACGGCGGCGCGATCCTTGCGGAAGCGCTGCCAGCCGGTCTCGGTCGGGCCGCGGACGACGGGGCCGCTCATCGGTCGCCGCCGCGCGCGACGCGCGGGTCCAGGGCGGCCTTGGCGAGGTCGGCCACGAGGTTGAGGACGAGCAGGGCCGCGGCGTAGACCAGGGTCGTGCCGAGGATCAGCGTGAAGTCGCGGTTGATGATCGAGGAGACGAAGAGCCGGCCGAGGCCGGGCACGTCGAAGAGCGATTCGACCACGAAGGATCCCGAGACCAGGCCGGCGGCGGCGGGACCGAGGTAGGTCACCACGGGCAGGATGCCGTTGCGCAGCGCGTGCACGAACCAGACGCGTCGTTCGGGCAGGCCCTTCGCCCGGGCGGTGCGCACGTAATCCTGATTACCGGCCTCGATGACCTTGCCGCGGGTGAGGCGGGCCAGCGGGGCCGCCGTGACGATGCCCAGCGTCAGCGCCGGCAGGACGAAGTGGATCGGCGAACCCCAGCCGCAGGGCGGGAACCAACCGAGACCGAGCGCGAAGACCAGGGCGAAGAGCGGACCCAGCACGAAGGAAGGCACGCAGATGCCCAGCAACGTGAAACCCATGGGCACGCGATCCAGCCAGGTGTTGGGGCGCGAAGCGGCGAGCACGCCGACGGGTATCCCGATGAGGACGGCGAGCAGGAGGGCCGTCAGGCCGAGCTGCACGGAGACGGGGATGCGCGAGCCGATGATCTCGTTGACCGACCAGCCGGGGTATTTGAGCGAGGGACCGAGGTCGCCCTTGCAGAGGTTGCCGACGTAGGTGACGAGCTGGGAAGCGAGCGGCTTGTCCAAGCCGTAATACTCCTCCAGGCGCTTCTTGACCTCGGGCGGCATACGGCGGTCTTTCTCGAAGGGGCCGCCGGGGACGGCATGCGCGAGGAAGAAGGTCGCCACCACGACGATCAGGAGGACCGGCAGCATTTCGGCCAGGCGCGTGAAGATATAGCCGTAACGCATCGAGGGGCGGGGCCCAGCGTGGGGTGGCTCAGGCGGCTTGCAAGCCTGCGGAACTCAGTTGCCCGCGGCGGCCTTCACCTTCTTTTCCAGCTCGTCGGTGGTGGGCGGGGGCGGCAGACCGCGGGCGTCGGCGCGCGTCCAGCCCATCTTGTTCGAGACCTCCTCGAACTCCTTCGGGCGCAACTTCCCTTCCGCCCGGAGGCGCGCCTGCCGCTCAGCGGCGTCCGCTTCCATCGCGCGGTCGAGCTCGGCTTGGCGCCGGCGGTCGTCGAAGATCCCGCAGCCGGCGAGGCCGAGGGCGCCGAGCAGGAGTCCGTAACGCAGGAAGTTCATGACCGCAGCTTACTCCGCGAGGTGGAAGGGGCTCAAGCGCGTACACGCGCCCGGCTGACCGGGAAACCGGCGGCGGTGACGGGCGATCCCGGCGTAGACCGCATCGCGCAGGAAAAGGGGGCAAAGGAAACCGATCCGCGCGAGCCAACCCCAGCCCCCGCCGAGGAGGCGCAGCAGGGTCAAGACGGCGGTGGAGCGGACCAGCCGGCGGGAACCCTGCCAGACCACCAAGGTGCCCGGGTCGCCGCCAGGAGGCTCGCCAGCGATGCGGGCGGTCTGCCCCTGACCCGCGGCGAAGATCAACCGGCCGGCCGGGTCGCGGCGGGCGAACCAGACCGCCGTGGCGTTGCACATCGCGCAATCCCCGTCGATCAGGACGATACAGGGCACCGGGTCCATGCTCCGGATGCTAGGTCCGCGCCCCCCTGTTTAAAGGCCAAACCAAGGGCGCGGGCGGGATGAAACGGAGGGTGGAAAGCGCTTGTCATGGCCCCGTCGGACTGCCAAGTATGCCCTTCCTGCCCGTCGGAAGGGTATCCAAGTGGCTAAAGGTCGGGGACTGTAAATCCTCTCAGCTTCGCTGTTCGTGGGTTCGAATCCCACCCCTTCCACCAGCAGGACAAAGCCAGCCCCCTCCGGGGGGCGGCCTCTTGTCGGCGGAAAACCCTTAAATCCGCGTTGACTAAGAGGGGTGGCCACGGCTTCCCTACTCCTTCACATGGCCAACATCAAAGCTAACCAGAAGAGCATCCGCCAGACGGCGCGTCGTGCCGAGCACAACAAGTCCGTCCGCACCCGCCTCAAGTCCCTGGTGAAGGATTTCACCGCCGAAGCCAAGCAGGCCACCGCCTCCCTGGTCGCCTCGGCCGCCGACAAGGCCGCCAAGTCCGGCGTGATCCATCGCAACAAGGCGAACCGCCTCAAGGCCCGCCTCGCGAAGAAGCTCGCCGCCAAGAAGTGATGCCGCTGCGGCGCCTCACCGACCCCGTCGCCTAGGCGCCGGGGTTTTTTTGTTCCCGGAACATGGACGTACCCGCCTCGATCGGCTTCCCCCTCGGCCTGCTGGCCGAGGAACCGGTGCGCGTGGACGTCCTCGCCGCCGGCCCGGGCTGGGTCGCCCTGGACAAGCCGGCCGGCGTCGCCTTCGACGACCACCCTTGGCAGCAGAACGCCCCCACCCTCGTCGGCGGGCTCCGCGTGCAGCTGGAACAAGGCAAGCCGGAGATCGTCCGCCTCGGCCTCAAGGAACCGGGCGCGGTGTTCGGCCCGGAGCCCGAGTCCGCGGGCATCGCGCTGCTCGCCGACCGGGCCACGGTGCTCGCCGCCTGGCGCGAGGCGCTCGGCTCCGGCGCCTTCGTGTTCCGCTTCGAGTTCATCGCGCGGACCGAGGACGCGCCCGCGGAGGGTGGCCTCTGCGACCTGCCCTTGGCCATGGACGACGCGGAGCGCCGGGCCGTGGTCTCGCACAAGCACGGCAAGCTGGCGACGACGCGGTTCGAGGCCGGCCGCGCCTGCGGACGCTGGCGGATCTGGACGGCCCACACGCCGTTCCACCGCCGCGACCAGATCCGCGTGCACGCGGCCGAGGCCGGGCTGCGGATCGCCGGGGAGCTCAAGTACGGAAGGTCCGGCCGGGTGACGCTGACGGACACCACGCCCAAAGGTCGCCTGAACAAGGGCGAGGACAAGCCGCTGCACCGCGGGTTGCTGCTCCGCCTGGCCGAGGTCGAAGGCACGGTCGCGGGCGAGCGGATCAAGCTCGTGGCCCCGCGGCCCGACGATTTCGCGACCGTGGTGAAGCGGCTGTCGAAGGGACTCTGATCAGTCGCGCGGGAACGGCAGCCGGAAGCGGTCCGTCGTGCGCGCGTAGCCGTCGGGACTGTTGAGCCGGCCGATCGGCGCGTACGCGGCGTAGTCCACCTTCCACGTGACCGGGTCGGCCACGCCCGCGCGGACGTGCGCGAGCAGGATCTCGACCACGAAGAGCCGGTTCTCGCCGTAGCGCCGTTGATCGAGGAAGCGGCACTCCAAGGCGACCGGACATTCGGTCAGGATCGGCGCCCGGACGAGCTCGGCGGCGCGCGTGGCGAAGCCGCCCCGGACGATCTCGCTCTCGCCCGGCGGCAGGGCGCGGGCGCACGCGACCATCCGCGCGGCCAGCGGCTCGTCGCAGAGATGGATGACGCATTCGCCGGTCGCGAGCAGGTTGGCCGCCGTGTCCTTCATCGTCCCGTCGTCGCGATCCGCGGGGGCGAAGCCCGCGATGGGCGGCTCGGTCCCGAGGACGTTGAAGAAGGAGAAGGGTGCGGCGTTGGTCCGGCCGGCGGCGTCGACGGTCGTGACGAGCGCGATCGGTCGCGGCACGACGAGGCCGGCGAGCAGCCGGTAGGCGCGCTCGCCGGGATGCGCGGCGACGTCGAAGCGGTCGGTCATGCGCCGGGCGGGACGTCCTCGCCGGCATGCGAGGCCAGGGCGGCGCGCCGCGCGGCGTCCTGCCGGTACGACAGCCAGAGGTACAGGCCCACGCCCACGCAGATGCCGGCGTCGGCGATGTTGAACGCCGGGAAACGGTAGTAGGGGAGATGGACGTCGATGAAGTCGACCACGTGGTCCCCGAAGACGCGGTCGCGCACGTTGCCGAGGGTGCCGCCGACGAAGAGCCCGAAGGCGAGCTGGCCGCCCCGGAGTTCGCGCAACAGCGGCCGGCGCCAACGCCACACGAAGAAAAGGACCCCCAGCGCGAGCAGGACGAGGAAGGGGCGGACATCGTGGTCCGAGCCGAGCCCCCAGGCCGCGCCTTTGTTGCCTACGTGCACGATCCAGAGACGGGGCAGGAGCTGGAGCGGCCCCGACCCGTCGGCCTCCGGGAAATACGTGTTGAACGGGAGATGCCGCCCGACGAGCCACTTGGTCCAGAGGTCCGCGGCCAACGCGACCAGGGCGACGACCCAGAACGTCAGGTACGGACGGAACCGGGAGCCCATGGCGGACTCAGGAGTCGCTCGGGTCGTCCTCGCCGCCGCCGCCGCCGGTGCCGAAGCCGACCTCGTCGCCGTGCTCACCCAGCGGGTTGCCGCCGCGACGACGGTGCGCGCGCCGGTTGCGCTCGAGCTCCTTCTGTCCCTCGAGGGAATAGCGGGTGAACGGGACCGCCATCAGGCGGGCGTGCGGGATGGGCTTGCCGGTGATCTCGCAGACGCCGTAGCCGCCCTTCTTCATGCGCTCGATGGCGTCGGCGATCTCCTTCAGCGCCTCCTGCTCGTTCGAGATCAGCGAGAGCGCGAAGTCGCGGTCGGCCGTGTCGGTGCCGGCGTCGGCCAGGTGCTGCGAATAGCCGGACAGGTCGCCGGCGTCGTCCTTGCCGGACTTCTTGAGCGCGGCCTCGGAGTGGAAGGCGAGCCCCTTCTGCAGGGCCTCGCGCATGTTGACGAGCAGGCTGTAGTAGCGGCGGAAACGCTCGGGCACCTGCTTGGACTCGTCACCCGAGGTGGAACCCTTGCGGAACGGGTTGGTGCCGAGCAGGTCGGCGATCGTGGCGGCGGCCACGTTGTGGGTGCGATGATCGTCCGCGCGGGCGGCGGCCGCGGCCTTCTCGCGGGCCTTGCGCTCCTCCTCGGGCACCCAGAGGTTCAGCTTCACGCCCTTCTTCTTGCGACTGGCGAGATAAGCCTGCACCTCGGCGACGGTGTAGAAAAGCAGTTTGGGACGAGGCGGGGCCTCCGTGGCGGCGTCCTGGTGGTGATCCTTGCGATGGGTCTCGAGGAGTTTCTTCTGCGTGTCGTGGTCGACCTTCGGGGGCTTGCCGCCCTTCGCCGGCTTGGCGGGCTTGCCGGCCTCCGGCTTGAGCTTGCCCTGCTTGGGCTCCTTGACGACCTCGGCGACCGGCTTGCCGGGCTTGGCCGCAGGCTTGCCCTTGGCGACCGGAGCGGCCGGCTTCAACGGGGACGGCTTCCCCTTCCCTGCCGGGGTGACCTTGGCGACGGGCTTGGTCTTGGCCACGACCTTCGGCGCGGGCTTCTTCGCCGGCGTCGGCTTAGCCGCGGGCTTGGCGGCGGTCTTCTTCTTGGGAGCGGGCTTCTTGGGCATGGGAAATCAGGATTGGGGGTATTTGGCGAGGAGGGCGGTACGGCACCGAGGAGATACCATACCGAATTTGCCGGCGTCCACAAGCGTCGGGACCCATCGCCAGGATCGCGGGCAGCGGACGCCGCCGGCCTTGTCGACCTGGCAGGCCAACGGGGACCCGGGGGTGGGGACGAAGGAGACCGCGGAGACGATCCAAAGCTCGGCCAAGGCCTCGCCCAGACCGGTCAGGAGGCGGAAATCGGCGTCCGCGGGGTCGCCGGAGACGACCACGGCGGCCTCGAGGGACTGGCCGAGCTTCTTCTCCTGACGCATCTTCTCGAGCGGGACGTTGACGAGGGCGGCGAGCGCCTGCACGCGCGCGCAGGCGGCGTGGGCGGCGAGGCCGGCCTCGTCCTCCCAGTCGGCGGGCGGAGCGGGCCAATCCTGCAGGTGGACGGAGGCGGCGTCCGTGTACTCGGCCTTCGCCACGAGGTGGGACCACGCCTCGTCGGCGGTGAACGGCACGAACGGGGCGATGACCCGGAGGTAGGCGCGCAGGATCAGGTCGAGCGCGGTCTGCGTGGAGCGGCGCAGCGGGTCGGCGGGCGCCAGGGTGTACAGGCGGTCCTTGACGATGTTGTGGTACGTCGAGGACAGCGTGCCCGTGGTGAAGTGGGCGAGCGCGGCGGCGGCGCGGTGGAACTCGTTGCGTTCGCAGGCGTCGGTGACCTCGCGCACGAGGCGGGCGGTCTCGACGAGGGCCCAGCGGTCGATCGCCGAGAGGCGCGCCACCGGGACGGCGTCCTTGGCCGCGTCGAAGTCGAACAGGTTGCCCAGCTGGTAGCGCAGCGAGTTGCGCATGCCGCGGTACTGGTTGGACACGTGCTCGAAGATGGCGTCGGACAGCGGGATGTCGGACTGGTAGTTCTCGGAGGCGACCCAGAGGCGGATGATGTCGGCCCCGTACTTCTTCACGTAGCCGTCGGCGGTCTGCGGCTTGCCGTCGGACTTCGAGATCTTCTGGCGCTTCTCGTTCACGACGAAGCCGTGGGTGAGGACGGCGCGGTAGGGCGCGGCGCCCTTGACCGCGACCGCGGTCCAGAGCGAGGATTGGAACCAGCCGCGGTGCTGGTCGGAACCCTCGAGGTAAAGATCGGCCGGCCAATGCAGGTCCTTGTGCTTGGCGCAGACGGCGAGGTGGCTCGAGCCGGAGTCGATCCAGACATCGAGCGTGTCGGTGCCCTTGCGGAGATCCTTCGGCCAGCCGGCCGGGACCGGCGCGCCGGCGAGGATCGTCTCGACCGAGGAGGCCCACCACCAATCGCCGCCGTGGAGCGCGACCTGCCGGGCGACGTGGCGCACGACGCCGGCGTCGAGGTACGACTCGCCCGTGGACGGCGAGGTGAAGGCGGGGATGGGGACGCCCCAGGCGCGCTGACGCGAGATGCACCAGTCGGGACGGCCCTCGACGGCGCCGCGGATGCGGTTCTCGCCCGAAGCGGGGATCCACTGGACGTCGCCGACGGCCTTCAGGGCGCGCTGGCGCAGATCGCCGCGATCGAGGCCGACGAACCACTGGTCCATGGCGCGGAAGATCACCGGCGTCTTGGAGCGCCAGCAATGCGGGTAGGAATGGTTGAAGCCCTGGGCCTTGAGCAGCGCGCCCGCGCCCTTGAGCAGCTCCAGCACCGCGAGATTGGCCGGATTCTTGCCATCGGTCTCCAGCACGGTGACGCCGACCAGCGCGGCGGGCACGCGGCCATCGTCGGCGTAGGTGCCGTCGTTGCGCACCGGGCAATACGGCTCGAGGCCGTATTTGTTGCCGGTCTGGAAGTCCTCGAGACCATGGCCCGGGGCGGTGTGCACGCAGCCCGTGCCCGCGTCGGTCGTGACGTAGTCGGCGAGCACCACCGGGGAGGCGCGATCGATGAAAGGATGACGGGCGACCAGGCCCTCGAGGGCGCGGCCGGTCACGCGGAAGCCGTCGACGGCCCCCTCGAGCCCGCAGGCGGCGACGAAGGCGTCGCGCAGGGCGGCGGCCACGAGGAAGGAGCGGTCGCCGTGCCGGACCTCGACGTACTCAAGTTCCGGATGCACCGCGATGGCGAGGTTCGCCGGCAGCGTCCACGGGGTCGTCGTCCAGATGACGACGGAGAGCGGGTGCGCGGGCGCGAGGCCCTTCGCGGCGGGCGCGGGGACCGGGAAGGCGACCCAGATCGAGAAGGAGCGCTTGTCCTGGTACTCGATCTCGGCCTCGGCGAGGGCGGTCTCACAGGGAATCGACCAGTAGACCGGCTTCTTGGAGCGGTAGACGAGGCCCTGCTCGATGAAGCTCGCGAAGCCGCCGAGGATCTCGGCCTCGTAAGCCGGATCCATCGTGCGGTATTCCGACTTCCAGTCGGCGAGGATGCCGAGGCGCTTGAACTGCCCGCGCTGCTTCTCGATGAAGCCGGCGGAGAACTGGGCGCAGGCCCGGCGGACACCGAGCGCGTCGAGCGACTGCTTGGCCGCCTGGAGCTCCTTCATCACCTTGTGCTCGATGGGGAGGCCGTGGCAGTCCCAGCCGGGCACGTAGGGCGTCCGGAACCCGCGCATGGACTTGTAGCGCAGGATGGCGTCCTTCAGCAGCTTGTTGAGGGCGGTGCCGATGTGGACGTCGCCGTTCGTGAAAGGGGGACCGTCGTGCAGGACGAAGGCGGGCTTGCCGGCGGCGCGCGCCTGGATGGCGTCATAGAGACCGAGCCGCTCCCAGTGGGCGATCCGGACCGGTTCGCGTTCGGCCAGGCCGGCCCGCATGGGGAAGTCGGTCACCGGCAGGTTGAGGGTATCCTTGAGCTCTTCGGCCATGTTTACGTTTGGGCAGGGGCGAGGGGCGCAAACGCCCTTCGGGGCGGAGAAAGTGAACGGGACGGGGGATGAGGCAAGGGCGGAGATGGGGGACGGGGTCTTTCCCGGCAGCCGCCTTGGCGGGCGGGATTGACAGGCACCGCGGGAAGCCCACCAATAAGTCCCCTGCCATGGATAACCTGAAGCCCAAGCTCGTCACCACCCGGGGTGCCATCATCGACGTGGTCCTGACGGTCATCTTCTTCGTCTGGATGACGACCGTGCTCAAGAAGCACGTGCCTTGGGTCGAAGCCGGCGAGACGGCCGTCCTGCTCGGCGCCGCCTACTGCTCCCTCTGCCTTTCGGGCGTCCTCTGGATGGCCCTGAGCCTGTTCCGCGTCACGCTCGCTGACCAGATGCTCCCGAAGTCCCCCGACCAGCGCTGAACGCGACCGGGAGCACTCCTTGAGGCCGGCTGACCAGCCGGCCTTTTTATTTGGGCGGCAGGAGGGGCGCGCCCAACGCCGCCTCGACCTCGGCGGCGAGCGCCTGCGCCGCGGCCCGCTCCCGCCGGAACTCCGCCCACTTCTCGGCGAGTTCCTCCGGGGAGCCTTGCTCGAAGCGCTCCAACCAAGCCCCGAAAGTTCGCCACGCGTTCGCGTGGACCGGATTCTGCCGGAGGATCTCCCGGCGCACCGTGGCCAGCCGTTCCCGCATCGCCTCGGCCACCGCGGGCATGGCGCGGTGACGGACGAGCGCGGGCCCGTCGAGCACCGCGTCGCCCGACCCGAGGTCGAAGACGAACCGGGCCAGCTCTTCCAAGGCCGCGCCGGATTCGCGCATCCCCAGGCTCACCGGCTTGCGCTGCACGAGGAGCTGAGACCGCTTCGCCTGCCAGTCAGCCTCCTGGAGGGCCGCGGTCGCGCCGCCGGCGACATGGCGGGCCAGCAGGCCGGCGGTCTCGCGCGGTTGGGCGGCGCGCAACGTCCGCCAGAACAGGAAGGCCTCGCGCTCCGAGGCGCGGCCGGCGCGCAGGTCGGTCAGGGAGGCGGGCGGCTCGCGCAAACCCTCGCGATACCAAAGATCGACCAAGGCGGGACGCAGCAAAGCCAGGGTCTCGGCGGCGAGCGCCTGGGCGAGCCACGGCTCGGGTTCCCGGGGCGGCCCGCCGGCGAGGAGCGCGCAACGACGGAGCCAGGCCCGCACGGCGGCCTCGGCGGCGAGCGCCGGGGCCCGCTCCGCGGCGCCGAGCCGCAACGAGACGAGCACCTGCCCGGCCAGGACGCGCACGTCGACATCGGCGAACCCGGGCAGGTCGACCAATTCGACGCGCGCCTTGGGCGGAGGCAAGGGGGCGAGTCCATAGGCGAACTCCAGATGGCGCTCGAGCGCCGCGAAATGGGCGGTGACGAAACTGACCTCATCGAGCCGTTCCCCGACGACCACCGCGAAGCGGGTCTCGTTGAAGAAGACGCGCGCGTCGGCGACCGCCGCCGGCACCGTCGTCGCAGGCGGGACGGGCGGAGGCGCGACCTCGGGCGTGGCCGCCGCCAGGCACGCGCAGGTGGCCAGGGCGGTCCACATCCTCAGGCGCCGCTGAAATGACTTTCGTCGAGCTCGACGGTCTCGCCGCCGGAGAGGTGGATCGGCTCACCGAGCGGAGACTGATCGTTCTTCCAGACCTCGACGGTCGCGGGAGCGTCGGGCTGCGGGCAGACCCACTGCCAGCGGCCGATGCCGAGGAAGTTCATCGGGATCCCGTGATCGGCGCTGAGGCCCGGGCCGCTCCCGCGGACGAAGGGCTTGTTGCCGATGCCGATCATGAGGTTGATGACGAGGGCGGTGCCGTCGCCGGTGACCACGGGGGCCGCGGCGGGCGCGGCTTCCTCGGCCGCAGGCTCGGACTCGATCGCCTCCTCGTCGGCTTCCGCTTCCTCTTCGGCTTCATCCGCGGAATCCTCTTCGGCTTCCTCTTCATCCGCGTCTTCCGTGACCGGCGCCGCCGGGGCGACGACGGGGCGGTCGCGCAAGGCCTGGAGTTCGGCGCTGACGGCATCGAGACGCTCATCGAGCTTGTCCGCGGATTGGGCCGCCTTCTGGGTCGCCTTCCTGACCTCATCGCGCACCGCCTTGAGATCCTCGGCCGTCACGGCCGGAGCCGCGGCCTTGAGCTCGGCCAAAGCCTCGGCCGTCTCCTCCGTGGTCGCGAGCCCGCTGCGCACGGTCTCCGCGAGGGATTCCAATTTCGCGCCGAGGTCGTCGAGGGACTCCTTGGCCTCGGTGCCGACGGCGGCGGAACGCTGCGCGACGGCGACCTTCTTCTCGAGCTCGGCGGCGGTCGCCTTGAGCGCGGCGAGCTCGGCCTTCAGGGCGTTGATCTCGGTCGAGGCGCGCTGGGCCACGGCCGCGGCGGCGGCCTCCGCCTGCCGGCGGACATCCAGCTCGACCTCGCCGATGCGGCGGTTGCCGGCTTCGGCGGCGGCGCGCGCATCGTCGCGCAGGCGGTCGATCTCCGCGGCCAGCGCGGCCCGCAGGCGGGCCTGCTCGGCGAGGCGCTCGGCCTTGCCGCCGCCGTCCCGGAGCACGGGGATGACGACGATCAGGGAGGCGCCGAGGATGCCGCAGACCGCGAGGAAGGCCTGGAAGCCGTCCTTCGGGTCAAGGTCGAGGCACAGCACGCCGAGGACGGCGATGAAGTCGGCGGCTACGAGGAACCATTTTTCCTGGAGCAGTTTCTGGAGGTCGCGGTTCATGGGGATGGGGTAAGGGACGGGGCTCAGCGGGGCCGCTCGACGAAGCCGACCTTGCGGTGGACCTTGGAGAGCGTGCGGAAGGCGGTGGCCTGGGCGGACTCGGCGCCGGCCTTGAGGATGCGGGCAAGCTCCTCGCGGTCCTTGATCAGCTCGTCGTAGCGCAGGCGGACCGGGTCGAGGGTGGCGACGACGGCGTCGGCCACGGCCTTCTTGAAGTCGCCGTAGCCCTTGCCGGCGAACTCGGCCTCGAGGACGGCGACGTCGCGGCCGGTGCAGCCCGCCATGATCGTGAGGAGATTACGGATACCGGGCTTGTCGTCGGCGGCGCGCACCTCGGCGCCCGAGTCGGTGACGGACGACATGACCTTCTTGCGGATCTCGTCGGGGCGGTCGGTGACGTAGACCGTGCCCGCCTGGTTGGGGTCCGACTTCGACATCTTGGCGGTCGGGTCCTGGAGGGACATGATGCGCGAGCCGACCTTGGAGATGAAGGGCGCGGGGAGCTTGAAGGTCTCCGAGTAGCGGTGATTGAACTTCTCGGCGAGGTCGCGGGCCAGCTCCAGGTGCTGCTTCTGGTCGTCGCCCACGGGCACGAGGTCGGCGTTGTAGAGCAGGATATCCGCGGCCATGAGCACCGGGTAGAAGAGCAGGCCGGCGTCGACCGACTGCTGCTTGCGGGACTTGTCCTTGAACTGGGTCATGCGCTCCAGCTGCCCGAGCGGGCAGAGGCAGCCGAGGACCCAGGCCAGTTCGGTGTGGCCGAGCACGTGGGACTGGACGAAGAGCCGGCTCCGGGCCGGGTCCAAGCCGCACGCGACATACTGGGCCAGGCAGGAATAGGTGTTCTCGCGGAGCTGGGCCGGCACGGTGGGCACGGTGATCGCGTGCTGGTCCACGATCCCGAAATAGCACTCATGGTCGTCCTGCATCCGACCCCAGTTGAGGACCGCCCCGAGGTAATTACCCAGGTGGAGACGACCCGTCGGCTGGGCGCAGGTCAGGACCACGGGCTTGGCGGGCTTTTTATCGGTCGTTTCGCTCATTCCGGTCCGCCCAGCGTGGCGGGCGGCCGCCCGGGCATCAAGCGGATTGGGCGAGCGGTGACGCTTGAAATCGGGACCGCACCCGCCTACATAGGTCGGCACCCATCTTTCCCTGCCCATGCTCCTCGCCCAAGCCTCGCCCACCGCCTCCCCTGCCCTGAAGGTCACCGCCGCACAGGAAGCCAACCTGCTCCTCGGCGCCCTTGGCTGGGTCGCCGCCGCCGTCCTCGCCGGCTGGATCGCCAAACGCTTGCTGGGGTGGATCGCGACCAAGTTCGACGACAGTCCGATCGCCCAGGCGGCGGTCACGGCGGTCGGCAAGTCGCTGCAGGTCCTGATCCCGGCCTACACGGTGTTCTGGTTCAACCAGCTCAACCCGGGCCTGATTCCCGACACCTACGACAAAGGCGCGGCCATCGCCATCGAGCTGCTCCTCTCCCTGGCGCACACCACCACGGTCTTCCACCTGGTCTCGATCGCGATCGCCTGGGGGCAGAAGCTGGCCGACCAGACCGAGAACAAGCTCGACGACGTGCTGGTCCCGATGATCTCGACCGTCATCAAGCTCGCCGTCGTGCTCGTCGGCGGCGTCAAGGCCATCTCGATCGTGGACGCCGACACCTCGAAATCGATCCTCGGCCTGCTGGCGGCCGGCGGCATCGGTATCGCCTTCGCCTCCCAGGACACCCTGAAGAACATCTTCGGCGCGGTCATGCTCATCGTCGACCAGCCCTTCACCCTCGGCGACCTGATCAACACCGGTTCCCACGAGGGCCGGGTGGAATCGCTGGGCCTGCGCTCCACCATCCTGGTCCTCGTCGACGGCCAGCGTCTGGCCATCCCGAACAGCGATCTCGCCAACCGTCCGATCGTGAACATCACGCGCCGCGAGTTCATCCGCGCGCAGGACCTCGTGCACCTCGAGGTCAACACCCCGACCGAGAAGGTCGAGGAGGCCCTCCGCCTCATCCGCGAGCTCGTCGTCAACCACGAGGGCCATGACCCGCGCCACCCGCCCCTCGTGCACGTGCACGAGTTCGCCGACTGGGCGGTGAACATCCGCATCATGTACTGGTATTACCCGGCGTCCTCCGCCAAGCAGCTCGAGTTCAACCAGAAGCTCATCCTCGCGGTGTCCGCGCGCCTGCAGAAAGCCGGCATCCGCCTCGCCGCGCAGGGCACCCCCCAGAACTGATTTCCCCATGGCCCTCATCGAAGCGCGGAACCTCCGCAAGACCTACGGCGCCCTGCGTGCCGTCCATGACGTCTCCTTCGCCGTGGAGCGCGGCGAGGTGGTCGCGTTCCTCGGACCCAACGGGGCGGGCAAGACCACCACGATGAAGCTCCTCGCCGGCTACCTGCGGGCCGACGCCGGCGCCGCGAGCATCGCGGGTCACGACGTCGCCGCGGCCCCCATCGAGGCCAAGCGCCACCTCGGCTACTCACCCGAGGGCGCGCCCGCCTACGGCGAGATGACCGTGCGCGAGTTCCTCCGCTTCGCGGCCGACCTCCGCGGCCTCGCCGAGCCGGCCGAGCGCGTGCGCGCGACGCTCGACCTCTGCCGCCTGACCGACGTCGCGGCGCAGAACATCGACACCCTTTCCAAGGGCTACCGGATGCGCGTGGGCTTCGCCCAGGCGGTGATCCACGACCCGGCCGCCCTGATCCTCGACGAACCGACGGACGGCCTCGACCCGAACCAGAAGCACGAGGTCCGCCGCATCCTCAAGGAGATGGCCAGCCGCAAGGCCGTCATCGTCTCGACCCACCTCCTCGAGGAGGTCGGCGAGCTCTGCACCCGCGTCATCGTCATCGCCAAGGGCGAGCTGCGCTGCGACGAGCCGCGCGACCGCTTCCTCGCGCGCGGCGCCGACCTCAACCAGGTGTTCCGCAGCCTCACCGCCTAAGCCCTCTCCCCATGTCCTCCCCCGCCGAAGCCACCCCCTCCGCCCGCCCCGCCGGTCGCGCCGCGTTCGCCGCCATCGTGCGCCGCGAATTCGCCGGCTACTTCCGGACGCCGCTGGCCTACGTCTTCCTCGCCGTCTTCAACGCCTTCGCCATGTCGCTCGCGTTCTTCGTGGGCAACCTGTACGAGGCCGGCACCGCCAACCTCGACCGCTTCTTCCTCTACCATCCCTGGCTGTGGGCCTTCCTCGCCCCGGCGGCCGGCGCCCGCCTGTGGGCCGAGGAGCGCCGCCAAGGCACCCTCGAGCTGCTGCTGACGTGGCCGGTCACCGTCTGGCAGGCCGCGCTCGGCAAATTCCTCGCCGCCTGGCTCTTCCTGGCCTGCGCGCTGCTCGTCACGCTGCCCATCGCCTTCACCGTCGGCTACCTCGGCCGCCCGGACTGGGGCGTGATCGCCTGCGGTTACGTCGGCTCGCTGCTCTGCGCCGGCGCGTGCCTCGGCCTCGCGGCCCTCGCCTCGGCCGTGACGCGCAGCCAGGTCATCGCCTTCGTCACGGGCTTCCTCGCCTGCTTCGTCCTGGTGCTCCTCGGTTACGGCGTCTTCGACGGCCTGCTCGTCGGCGTCCTGTCCGACGAGACGGTCGACGCCGTCCGCCGGCTCGGCCTGTGGCGCAACCTCGAGCCCTTCACGCTGGGGATCTTCGACGTCCCGGCCGCCGGTTATTTCCTATCGCTGGCCTTCGCCGGCCTCGGCCTGAGCACCCTCGTCGTCGACCGCCGCTGAACCCCCGCCGCCTTCCGCCATGTCCCGCTCCCAAGCCCTGCTCGCCGCCCTCGCCCTCGTGGCCGCGGCGTTCTTCGCGAATCTCCTCCTCACCCTCTTCGGCGGCCGCGTCGACCTCACCGAGGACCGCACGTTCACCCTGTCCCCCGCCTCGCGCCGCCTCGTCGGCAAGCTCGACGAGCCGGTGAAGCTCGAGCTCTTCGTCAGCCGGGCCGACGTCAAGCTGGGGGCCTACCGCGAGAGCTACGCCCGCCGCGTGGAGACCTTGCTGCGCCAGTACGTCGCGGCCTCGGGCGGCAAACTCCGCCTGATCGTCACCGACCCGAAGCCCGACACCAAGGATGAGCAGCGGGCCCAACGCCATGGCCTCAACGGGATCCGCACGCCGCAGGGCACGGGCTACCTCGGCCTCACCGCCCAGCAGGCCGACACGGTGAAGGGCATCGGGTACCTCGACCCGATGCGCGAGAAGTTCCTCGAGTACGACCTGTCGAAACTGGTCGCCTCCGTGACGCGCCTCGAACGCCCGAAGCTCGCCCTGATCAACACGCTCAACATCTCGAACGAGGTGCCGCCCGGCCAGGACCAGCAGGCCGGACCGGCCGACGTGCTGCTCGCCGAGCTCGGCCAGACCTTCCAGGTCGTGACCTTGGGCAACCAGGCGACCGAGCTGCCGGCCGGCGTCGCGGTCGTCGTGCTGCTGCACCCGCACCACCTCGCCGACAAGCTCGCCTACGCGGTCGACCAGTTCCTGCTCGGCGGCGGCCAGGTGTTCGCGGCCGTCGACCCGCTCTCCCGCTTCCAGAAGTTCCAGCAGGGCGGCATGCCCTTCATGATGGCGCCGATGGCGATGGGCGCCTCCAGCGACGCCGCCCTCCTGCGCGGCTGGGGCGTCAACGTGGAGCTCGACGCCGTCACCGGCGACCTGAACCGCAACCTGCCGATCCGCGGCGCCCGCGGCGAGCCGGTGCAATACCCGCCGGCGATCGCCGTCGGGCCCGACGCCCTCAACCCCGGCTCCCCGCTGACGAGCGAGCTGCATGAGCTCCAGCTGATGGAGGCCGGCGCCGTCTCCCTGATCTCGGGCGCCGAGAAAGGCCTCCGTTTCGAACCGCTGATCACGCTCCAAGGCCCCGCCGTCGGCGCGATCACCACCACCGCGGCCAACGCCGGCCCCTTCGAGAAGGTCTCCCTCGCCTTCCGCGCCGACGGCAAGCCCCGCGTGGTCGCGGCGCTCGCGAGCGGCTCCTTCACCTCCGCCTTCCCCAAGGGCGCGCCGGCCGAGGAAACCAAGCCCGCCGACGGCAAGCCCGCCGCCCCGGCCGCGCCGAAGGCGCCCGCGGCCGCGCACCTGGCGGTCTCGGCCAAGCCCGGCCGCCTGCTCGTGGTCGCCGACGCCGACTTCCTGCTCGACCCGTTCTCGGTGCGCCAGCGCCAGGCGGGCGGCCAGACCATCGCCGAACCGGCCAACGACAACCTGGCCTTCGTGCTCAACTCCGTCGAGGCCCTCGTCGGCAACGACGACCTCGGCTCGCTCCGGACCAAGGGCACCGCGCTGCGCCCGTTCAAGGTCGTCGAAGACCTCAACCGCAAGGCGCAGATCGAGTACCAGGCCAAGCTCGACGAGATCGAGAAGCAGCTGGAGGCGGCCAACGGCCGCATCGCCGAGCTGGGCCGCAGCCAGGGCGGCGACCTCTCCAAAGGCCTGATCGTGACCCCCGAGATCCAGCGCGAACTCGAGAAGGCGCAGAAGCAGGCCGAGAAGTTCATGGATGACCGCCGCGAGATCCGCCGCCAAGCCACCGAGGAGGTCACCTCGCTCGGCCGCCGCCTGCAGCTCCTCAACCTGCTGGCCGGCCCCTTGCTGGCCGCCCTCGTGGGCCTGGCCTACTTCCTCCTCCGCCGCCGCCCGTCCAACTAAGCCATGCGACCGACCAAGCTCCTCCTCCTCGCCCTCGCCCTGGGCGCCGCCGCGCTCGTCTCCCTGCAGCTCCGCCGGACGGACGACGCCGCCGCCGAGACGAAGACCGCGCTGGTGCCGACCGCGGTGCTCGACGGCGCCCGCGCCCTCACCATCACCCTCAAGCCGACCGGCAAAGCCGTCACCGTGGAGAAAGGCGCCGACGGCGTCTGGACGGTCAAGGAGAAGCACGGCCTCCCGGCGGACCTGGAGAACCGGCTCATCCCGCTCTTCCGCGCGCTGCAGAAGGCCGAGAACTTCGGCGTGCTGACGGTCAACCCGAAGCGCATCGAGAAACTCAACCTCGACTCCGCGCTGCGCCTGACGGCCGCCGACGGCAAGGTCACCGAGCTCACCTTCGGCAAGACGACGGATGACGGGCTCGGCGCCGCGGCGACCGTGGCCGACGGCCAGGGCGGCACGCAGGCCGTGCGCACCAGCTTCACGGGCTTCCTCGAGGCGGACCCGGTCAACTGGTTCGACCCGGTCCTCTTCACCGCCAAGGGCGAGGAGCTGCGCGCGCTGACGTTCACCTGGCCGGACGGGACGCAGACGTTCGCCCGCGCCGAGAAGGGCAAGCCGTTCGCCGGCAAGGAAGGCGCCGTGCTGGAGGAGATGAGCAACGTGCTCATGACCCTGCGCGCCAACGACGCCGTCGCCAAGGGCGACAAGGACGCGGCCGCCGCCTTCGCCAAGCCGTGGTCGATCCAGCTGGAGCTTTTCGACGGCGCCAAGGTCACGCTGACCCTCGCGAAGACGGCCGCGACCGGCCCGAACGAAAGTCCGAAGCTCTGGATGCGCGTCGCGCACTCCGACCCCAAGCACAAGGCCAACGGGATGACGGCGAAGGCCGAGTTCATCGCGCCGCCCTGGCTCGCCGAGCAGCTGCCGGCCACGCTGGCCGACTTCCGCAAGGCCGTCGAACCGCCGCCCGCGGGACCGGCCCCCGGCGCCGGCCCCACCTTGAACATCCCCGGACTGGGCCCGGTTTCGGCGCCGCCCGGCCTCAAATAACCCGCCCGGCCCGCAAAAGCCCTTGCCTCCCGGGGCGAGGGCTTTTTCGTGTCCGTCTCCGATGGTCCTCGCCGAAACCCAGTCCCTCTCGACCTACCTGCCGGTCCTCGTGCAGGTCGCCCTCGGTCTCGCGATCCCGGCCGGCATCCTCGCCGCCAGCCACCTCTTCGGTCAGCGCGCCAAGGGCAACTACATCAAGGACAAGGCCTACGAGTGCGGCCTGCCGATGGAGGGCAAGCCCCACCCGAAATTCGCCGTGAAGTTCTACCTCACCGCGATGCTGTTCATCCTCTTCGACATCGAGGTGGTCTTCCTCGTGCCGTGGGCGCTGGTGTACCGCGAGTTCCTCGCGGCGGGCATCGCCATCACGGCGGCGACCGCCGTCTTCCTCGGCGTGCTCGTGCTCGGCCTCGTCTACGAGTTCAAGCGCGGCGCGCTGGACTGGGAAAAGTAAACCGGCCGGCCGCCGGCCGTCGGCTGAAACCTCGGCGCCCGGCCGGGGTTCTCCTTGGCATGCACCCCACCCTCGCCCTGCTCGACGAGCAGCCGCCCGCCAGGCCGTCGGCCTGATTTTCCTCGGTCCTTCCTAGGCGGGGCCTTGCTCCTGGCGCTGGCCTTCAACCTGCGCGCGCTCTGGAAGATCTTCGAGAAGGCCGGCCAGGCCGGCTGGAAGGCGCTGGTGCCGACCTACCACCACGCGATCCTCACGCGCGTCGCCGGGTTGTCCGCCTGGTGGACCCTGCCGTTGCTGCTCGTCGTGCCGGCCCTCCTGGCTCCGGGCAAACCGGCCAAGTTGCTGGCCCTGCTGCTCCTCTTCGTCTGGTGGGGCTGGCTCTGCCAGCGCATCGCCCGGCGCTTCGGCAAAGGCATCGGCTTCGGGCTCGGGCTGACCTTCCCGGTCACCGGTTTCTTCTTCCGGGCCGCGCTCGCCTACGATGGGTCGACCTACCAGGCGCAACCCTGAGGCACCGGTCCCGTAGACGAAAAAGGGCGCCCGCCGGGCGCCCTTTTTCGTGGCTCCATCCGACGTTCACGGTCCGCAGATACCGCAGCCGCCGGGCAGTTCGCGGAAGAAGTCGTGACCCTTGTCGTCGACGAGGATGAAGGCGGGGAAATCGACGACCTCGATCTTCCAGACGGCCTCCATGCCGAGCTCCGGGTAGTCGATGACCTCGACCTTGCGGATGTTCTCCTGCGCGAGGATCGCGGCGGGGCCGCCGATCGACCCGAGGTAGAAGCCGCCGTGCGCCTGGCACGCCTTGGTGACGGCCTCGCCGCGGTTGCCCTTGGCGATCATGACGAGCGAGCCGCCGTGCTTCTGGAAGAGCTCGACGTAGCTGTCCATGCGGCCGGCGGTGGTCGGGCCGAACGAGCCGGAGGCCATGCCGACCGGCGTCTTGGCGGGACCGGCGTAATAGACGGGGTGATCCTTGAGGTACTGGGGCAGACCTTCGCCCTTCTCGAGGCGTTCGCGGATCTTGGCGTGCGCGATGTCGCGGCGACGACGAGCGTGCCCGTGAGGGCGAGGCGCGTGGTGACAGGGTGCTTCGAGAGCTCGGCGCGGATCTCCGCCATCGGGCGGTTCAGATCGATCTTCACGACCCGGGTGGCGTCGGCATGCTGACGCGCCGCGGCGGGGATGAAGCGGCCGGGGTTGGTCTCGAGCTGCTCGATCCAGACGCCGTCCGCGTCGATCTTCGCCTTGGCGTTGCGGTCGGCGGAACAGGAGACGGCGAGGCCGATCGGGCACGAGGCGCCGTGACGCGGCAGGCGGATGACGCGCACATCGAGGGCGAACCACTTGCCGCCGAACTGCGCGCCGATGCCGAGCGTGTGCGCGACCTTCAGGAGCTCGGCCTCGAGGGCGGTGTCGCGGAAGGCGCGGCCGTGCTCGTTGCCCGAGGTCGGGAGCGCATCGTAGTAATGGGTCGAGGCCAGCTTGACGGCCTTCATGGTCGCCTCGGCGGAGGTGCCGCCGATGACGAAGGCGAGGTGGTACGGGGGGCAGGCCGCGGTGCCGAGCGACTGCATCTTCTCGGTCAGGAACTTCACGAGGGACTTCGGGTTCAGGACGGCCTTGGTCTCCTGGTAGAGGTAGCACTTGTTGGCCGAACCGCCGCCTTTGGCCACGAAGAGGAACTCGAACTTCATGCCCTTGGTCGCGGCGAGGTCGATCTGCGCGGGCAGGTTGGTCCCGGTGTTCTTCTCGGTGTAGAGGTCGAGCGGCGCGAGCTGGGAATAACGCAGGTTGTTCTGCGCGTAGGCCTGGTAGACGCCGAGCGAGAGCGCCTCGGCGTCATCAGCGCCGGTCCAGACCTGCTGGCCCTTCTTGCCGGTGATCTGCGCGGTGCCGGTATCCTGGCAGAACGGCAGGACGCCCTTCGCGGCGACCTCCGCGTTGCGCAGCATGGCGAGCGCGACGGCGCGGTCGTTGTCGCTGGCCTCCGGGTCGGCGAGGATCGCGGCGACCTGCTCGAGGTGCTCGGTGCGGAGGTAGAAATTGATGTCATGCAGCGCCTGGTTGGCGAGCAGCGTGAGGGCCTCCGGGGCGACCTTGAGGATCGGCTGGCCGGCGAACTCGGCGACGGAGACATGCTCCTTGGTGAGCAGTCGGTACTTCGTGGTGTCCGGACCCAGCGGGAAAGGATCCTGATAATGGAAGGAGGAGGCCATCGCCGCCACCATACGGGACACCCCTGCGCCCGCAAACGGAAACAGGTCAGCGCGCGGGCATCCGGGCCGGTGCGCCGAGACGCACCGCGCCGACGACCGATCCTTCCGCGAGGTCGACCGAGACCAAAGCCAGCCCGACCTCGCCGGCGGCGGAACGCACGACCCCGACGACCTTGCCTTCCGGCGTCCGCAACTCCTGACCGACGGCGACCGGGCCCTCCACGCGACGCAGGATGCGGCGGAGCGAGCCCATCGATTGGATGCGGGCCATGACCTCCTGCCCGAGGTAGCAGCCTTTGGTGTGACTCACCCAGGCGTCCAACCCGCACTCCTGCGGGAATTCGCCGGGCCCGCAGTCGGCCGGCACGGCGGGCACCCCGGCGGCGAGGCGGTGCGCCGCGAGCTCCGCGAACGCCCCCGGCGCCCCGGGCAGGGGCGCGCCGACCGGGACCAGCACGTCCCACGCGTCGACGCCATAACGCCGCGTCGCGAACACGTGGGCGCCCGCGAGGGATGGCGCCCCGCCCCAGACGACCCCGCGATCCCAGCGCGCGGTCTCATCCGTCGCGACCACGTCGTCGGCGATGACGTTGGCCGTGACGATCGCGATCAGCTCGTCGGCGCGGAGGTGCGGGCCCAGCAGGAGAAACGAGCCGTCGGCTTCCTTCGCGACGACCGTATGCGCGAGCACCCGCCCCTTGCGGTTAAGCCAGAGCGCATCGGCCAGGACGACGCCGCGGAGATCCGCCGCGCACTGCCCCTGCAGGAAAGCCGCCGCATCCTCGCCGGTCACCCGGACGACCGCGGTGTCGACTGGGGCGTGGCGGCAGGACATCAGAGGATCGCCCAAAGCCAGGCGATGCCGTGCAGGGCCAGGTTCGCGTAGACGGCGGCCATCACGTCGTCGAGCACGATGCCGAAGCCGCCGGGCAGCTTCTCGAGCGCCTTGATGCCGAAGGGCTTCGTGATGTCGAAGAGCCGGAACAAGAGGAAGCCCAGCAGGATGAGCAGGAGCGACGACTTGCCGCCGTGGACATAAGGATTGAAGAGGAATACCAGCGGCATGGCGGCGAACTCGTCGAGGATGACCTCGGAGGGATCCTTCTTGCCGAGGAACGCCGCGGCCACGCCGCAGACGCAGATGGCCATGAGCACCACCAGCGCATCGAAGAGGAACTCATGCGGGCCGCCCTTGGCATGCGCCAGGCGCACGACCAGCGCCCACCAGAGGAGCCCGGCCGCGGAACCCCAGGTGCCGGGCGCCTTCAGCCGGCCGAGCGGTCCGAGCGTGGCGAGCGTGACGATCACGACGCGAGTCCCGGCAGGTGGCGCCGATGGCGGATGAGGTAGTTGAGGCCGGAGATCACGGTCAGCGCGACCGACAGCCAGAAGAGCGCCATGATGATGACCTCCCAGCGCTGATGCCAGACGGCGGAAAGTTTCCAGTGCGTCTCATACGCGCGCAGACCGATGAGGTGTCCGATGGCGAGGATCTGCAGGAAGGTCTTGATCTTGCCGAGGCGCTCGGCCTCGAGCACCTGGCCGGACGCCGCCGCCACCAGGCGCAGGCCGGTGATCAGGAACTCGCGGATGAGGATGAGCACGACGCCGAAGGCGGTGATCAGCGTGGCCGCGCGGTCGGACGGGAGCGCCTGACCGGCGTCGTCCCAGCGGGTGACCGGCAGGCAGTCGATGGCGGCGAGCCCGACCAGCAGCCCGAGGATGAAGATCTTGTCGACCAACGCGTCCATCAAACGGCCGAAATCCGTCACGGCGTCGAATTTGCGGGCGATCCAGCCGTCGAAGATGTCCGTCAGGGCCGCGAGGATGAACAGCGCCAGGGCCGCGCTGGCCCAGACCCCGGCCCGATAGGTCCAGAGCGTGATCAGGAAGATGGCCGGCAAGCGGGCGGCCGTCAGGAGGTTGGGGAGATGCCGAAGAAGACGCATGCGGGCTTGCGGAAAGGATGTTCCCGACCGAGAGTACGCCGCAACAGGAAAACGATGTCCCGTCCCCTCCGCATCGCCGTCTACCCCGGCACCTTCGACCCGATCACGCTCGGGCACCTCGACGTGCTGCGCCGGGCCTCGCGCCTCTTCGACCGCGTCATCGTCGCGGTGGCGCCCAGCGACGCGAAGAACCCGTGGTTCAGCCTCGAGGAACGCCTGACGATGGCGAAGGAGGCCTCGAAGGGCATCCGCAACGTGCAGGTGCGCACGCTCGAGGGCCTGACGGTGGAGTTCGCCCACCGGCACAAGGCCGCCGCGCTCATCCGCGGTCTCCGCAAATTCAGCGATTTCGAGTTCGAATTCGACCTGGCCCACGCCAACCGGCTGATGGCGCCGGAGATCGAGACCGTCATCCTCATGCCCAGCCAGGACCAGTTCGTCACCTCCTCGAGCTTCGTGAAGGACATCGCCCGCCACAAGCTGAGCCAGGCGGCCGCCTTTGTGCCGCGTTGCGTCCTGCCCCGCCTGCGCCGGAAACTGGCGGAAAAGGCCTGAAGTCCCCGCCTCCGCTGTTGACCGTGGGGGGCAGTTCTATTTGCTCCGCCTTTCCCCCTCGCCCATCGGGCCCCGGGGACCCTCCGACTTCTACCAAACATGGACATCAAAATCCAAGAGACCAACCCGACCCGCCGCTCCGTCACCGTGACGATCCCCGCCGCGACGGTCGCCGCCGCCGACAAGGAAGTCGTCAAGGGCTTGTGCCGCAAGGCCGCCCTCCCAGGCTTCCGTCCGGGCAAGGCGCCCGAGACCATCGTCCGCCAGAAGTACGGCAAGAACATCGCCGACGAGGTCAGCCAGCGCCTCCTGTCCGACGGCTACAAGCGCATCCTCGCGGAGAAGTCCCTGACCGTCTACACGATCGCCGACGTCCAGAAGGACGACACGCTCCCGGCCGGCGCCGACGTCGTCATCCGCTACGAGGTCGACGTGATCCCCGAGTTCAAGACCCCCGACTGGAAGGCCGTCAAGATCCCGGCCGAGCCCATCAGCGTCTCCGACGCCGACGTCGAGGAGTTCATCGCCAAGCTGCGCGAGCAGCGCTCCCGCTACGAGAAGACCGAGGAGGCCGCCGCCAAGGGCGACTACGTCCGCATCGCCTACGCCGGCACCATCGGCGGCCAGGCCATCGCCGAGATCGACGCCGAAGCCAAGGCCTACGGCTCCGCCGAGTCCACCTGGGAGGAGGCCGGCGCCACCGGCGAGATCGTCGCGGTGCCCGCCATCGCCCAGGCCGTGATCGGCCTCAAGGCCGGCGACGCCACCAAGGCCACCTACACCTTCCCCGCCACCCATGAGCGCGAGGCCCTCCGCGGCCGGACCGCCGAGTACGCCGTGACCGCCAGCGAGGTCCGCCGCAAGACCGTCCCCGCCCTCGACGAGACCTTCTTCAAGTCCATCGGCGTCAAGGACGAGGCCGAGCTCCGCGAGCAGGTCCGCAAGGCCGTCGAAGGCCAGAAGCAGCAGGCCGCCGCCACCGCCCGCCGCGAGAAAGCCGTCGAGGCCCTCCTCGCCGGCCTCGACTTCGCCCTCCCCGACTCCGCCGTCGACTCCGTCGCCGACGGCCTCTTCTACGAGTACGCCCAGCTCCGCATGCGCAACGGCGCCAAGCCCGAGCAGCTCGCGACCCAGCGCGACGAGATCCTCGCCGAGGCCCGCAAGGCCGCCGCCGTCAAGGTCCGCGCCCAGGTCGTCCTCGGTCGCATCGCCAAGGACGAGAAGCTCGAGCTCTCCCGCGAGGAGGTCAGCACCGCCCTCATGAGCGCGTCCTACGCCTCCCAGACCCCGCCCGAGAAGCTGGTCAGGGACCGAGCCCGGGTCGACGAGATCCGCCGCGACGCCCTGCTGAACAAGGCCCTGGACCTCGTCCTCGGCGATTCGCCGGCCAAGGTTGAGAAAGCCTGAGTCCCGGGTATAGTATCCCTCGCACCCACCTCCCGCCCATGTCCTACATCATCCCCAACGTTGTCGAACGCGATGCCCGCGGGGAGCGCGCGTGGGACATCTACAGCCGCCTCCTCAAGGACCGCATCATCTTCCTGGGGGCCCCCATCTACGACGAGGTCGCCAACGCGATCATCGCGCAGATGCTCTTCCTGCAGATGGAGGACCCGAAGAAGGACATCTCGATCTACATCAACTCGCCCGGCGGCTCGATCACCGCGGGCATGGCGATCTACGACACGATGAACTTCCTCACCTGCGAGGTGAACACCTATTGCGTCGGCCTCTCCGCCAGCATGGCCACGGTGCTCCTCGCGGCCGGGACCAAGGGCAAGCGCTACGCGCTCCCCAACTCCCGCATCATGATCCACCAGCCGAGCGGCGGCGCCACCGGCCAGACGTCGGACATCTCGATCGCCGCGAAGGAGATCCTCCGCTGGCGCGACACGCTCAACCACGTCCTCGCCAAGCACAGCGGCAAGACGCCCGAGGACCTGCAGCGCGACTCCGACCGCGACTTCTACATGACGGCCGAGCAGGCCAAGGCCTACGGCCTCGTCGACCACGTCGTCCAGCCCAAGCCGGGCCGCGCCTGATCCCATGGCCGGCGACCGGGCGGAGACCTGTTCCTTCTGCGGCAAGCCGGCCGCCAACGCCGGCAAGCTCATCGCGGGCCCCGGCGGCGTCGGCATCTGCGACGCCTGCGTGGGCACGTGCGGACGACTGCTCGAGCGCGAACGCGCCAAGGACGGCAAGCCCGCGCCCGCCGCGGGCGCGACCGGCGGCCCCGCCCTGCAGGAGACCCCGAAGGCCCACCCGCTCGCCCCGGTCAGGCTGATCGCCCCGACGCAGCTGCGCGTCGAGCTCGACGCCCACGTCATCGGCCAGGACCACGCCAAGAAGGTCCTCTCCGTCGCCGTCCACAACCATTACAAGCGCCTCAACGACCGGCTCCGCAAGGCGACCGCGGCCGAGGCCGGCGACCTCGCCGACGTCGAGCTCGACAAGAGCAACGTCCTCCTGATCGGCCCGACGGGCACCGGCAAGACCCTGCTCGCGAAGTCGCTGGCCCGCATGCTCGACGTGCCGTTCGCGATCGCCGACGCCACCACGCTGACCGAGGCCGGTTACGTGGGCGACGACGTCGAGAACGTCATCCTCCGCCTGCTCCAGGCCGCCGACATGGACGTCGCGCGCGCCGAGCGCGGCATCATCTTCATCGACGAGATCGACAAGATCGGCCGCAAGTCCGACTCCGCCTCGATCACGCGCGACGTGTCCGGCGAGGGGGTGCAGCAGGCCCTGCTCAAGCTGCTCGAGGGCACCGTCTGCAACGTGCCGCCCGCCGGCGGCCGCAAGCATCCGGAACAGCAGTGCATCCGCGTCGACACGGCCGACATCCTCTTCATCTGCGGCGGGGCCTTCGTCGGGCTCGACCGCCTGATCGCCAAGCGCGCCGGCTCCAAGGCCCTCGGCTTCGTGCCCGCCCCGAGCGAGGCGGCCAAGCTCAGCGCCGAGGAGATCGTCAAAGGTCTCCAGCCCGAGGACCTCTTCGCCTTCGGCATGATCCCCGAGTTCGTCGGCCGCCTGCCGGTCATCTCCGTGCTCGAGCCGCTCGACCGCGAGGCGCTCATCCGCATCCTCACCGAGCCGCGCAACGCCGCGACCAAGCAGTACCGCAAGCTCTTCGCCCTCTCGGGCATGACGCTCGAGTTCACCCGCGAGGCCCTCGAGGCCGCGGCCGACAAGGCCCTGGCCCTCGGCACCGGCGCCCGCGGCCTGCGCAGCGTGCTCGAGAACGTGCTGCTCGACACGATGTACGCCCTGCCCACGGCCGCGACCGGCTCGAAGTTCACGGTCACGCCCGAGGCGATCCGCGGCGAGCAACCGGTCACGGTCGCCGCGCCCAAGAAGAAAGCCTCCTGATCCCATGATCGTCTACCCGGCCATCGATATCCGCGGCGGTCGCTGCGTCCGCCTCAGCCAGGGTCGCGACGACGCCCGCACCGACTACTACCAGGACCCGGTCGAGCCGGCGATCCGGTTCGCCCAGGCCGGCGCGGAGTGGATCCATGTCGTCGACCTCGACGGCGCGTTCGGCGGGGCTCCGCTCAACCTGCCGACCTTGCGGCGCATCGCCGCGCTCGGGCCCAAGGTGCAGTTCGGCGGCGGCATGCGCGACCGCGCCCTCGCCGAGGCCGCCTACGCCGCCGGCGCAAGCCGCATCGTGATCGGCACCCGCGCCGCGACCGACCCCGGCTTCCTCCGGGAGATGGCCAAGGCCCACGGCCCGCGCCTCGCGGTCGGCATCGACGCCAAGGACGGTCTCGTCGCCGTCAAAGGCTGGACCGCCGTCACCGCCCTCCAGGCCACCGATTTCGCCAAGGAAGCCGGCGAGCTCGGGATCTCGACCGTCATCTACACCGACATCGCCACCGACGGCATGCTCACGGGTCCGAACTGGAAATCCCTCGAGGCGGTCCTCCGGGCCTGCCCCTGCGGCGTGATCGCCTCCGGCGGAGTCGCCGGCACGGAAGACGTCGCCCGCCTCGCCCAGCTGTCCAAGGCCTACCCGAACCTGGTCGGCGCCATCGTCGGCAAGGCCCTCTACGAAGGTCGCTGTGACGTCGCCGGCCTGCTCCAGGCCTGCCGCTGACAGAAAACGGCCAAAACGGCCATCTTTGGCCTGTTTCAAGAAGTCCGAAGGCGTGCACAGGCTTGCCAACGCCCCCCTCGTTCGCAACATCGACCTTCCTATGGCTACGATTCGCCCCCTCCTCGCCTTCCTCGCGCTCGGCACGTCCCTCCTCGCGGCCGATGCCCCCGCCGCCGGCGCGCTGACCGCCGCCGACGTGATCGCCAAAGCCCAGGCTGCCATGGTCAAGAACCCCGACGCCCTGCGCAAGATCAAGAGCCTGCACCTCGAGGCCAAGATCACCGACGCCGAAGGCAAGGGCGCCGGTTCCGTCATCATCCAGGTCGCCAGCCCCTTCAAGCGCCGCGAGTTCGCCTATAACGCGAACCACTCCGTCGAGACCATCACCTGCGCCAACGGCCTCGAGGGCTGGACCAAGAGCTCCGAACTCGTCACCGGCGGCCGCTCCCAGCTGGGCGTCATGCGCTACGAAGCCGTGAGCACGCTGAAGGACATGGCCACCGATGAGCTCGCCTTCTACGCGGCCCCCGCGGCCGGCGCCGGCAAGGTCGAGTACAAGGGCGAGGCCGAGATCAACGGCCTCAAGGTGCACAGCGTCGAGTACGGCTACCGCGGCGGCTTCAAGGTCACCCGCCACTTCGACGCCAAGGATTTCCATCTGGTGGCCTCCGACATGGCCGGCCAGGGCGGCAAGGTCCAGCGCCAGGTCGTCGACGAGAACACCTGGGTCGAAGGCGTGTCCTTCACCAAGAAGGAGACCATCCTGCTGGACGGCAAGAAGATCAGCGCCGTCGAGTATACCCAGGTGGTCGTGAACCACGAGGTGCCGGACGCCGCCTTCGCCTTCCCCCAGCGCTGAGCCGATGCCGGTCCTGCGGGCCAGCGACAAGGGTTTCGAGGCCCGCCTGCGCGCCTTCATCGGCAACGGCGAGGCCGCCGAGGACGTCCGCGCGGCCGTCGCCGCGATCGTCGCCGACGTGAAGCACCGCGGTGACGCCGCCGTGCTCTACCACACGGCGAAGTTCGACCACGCGAAGCTCAACGTCCGCCAGCTAAGGGTGCCCGCCGCCCAGATCGAGCAGGCCGCCGCCCGCCTCGACCCGGCGAAGCGCAAGGCCTTCGCCGAGGCCGCGAAGTGCATCGAGGATTTCCATCGCCGGACCCTGCCCAAGGGCTGGACGGCGAAGAACCCGCACGGCGCGACCGTCGGCGAGCGCTACCATGCGATCCGCCGCTGCGGCCTCTACATCCCCGGCGGCCAGGTCCCGCTCGTGTCCACCGCGCTGATGACCGCCCTGCCCGCGAAGGTGGCCGGCGTGCCCGAGCTCTGCGCCTGCACCCCGCCCCAGGCGGACGGCAAGGTCAACCCCGATATCCTCGCGGCCCTCCATCTCGCCGGCGTCAAGGAAGTCTACGCGGTCGGCGGCGTCCAGGCCATCGCGGCCCTCGCCTTCGGCACCGACAGCATCCGCGCGGTCGACAAGGTCTTCGGGCCCGGCAACGCGTACGTCACCGAGGCCAAGCGCCAGCTCTTCGGCGTCGTCGGCGTCGACCTCCTTCCCGGCCCCAGCGAGGTGATGATCATCGCCGACCGCACGGCCAAGCCGGCGTGGGTCGCGGCCGACCTCTGCGCCCAGGCCGAGCACGGCTCGGGCAAGGAGAAGCTCTACCTCGTCGCCGACTCCGCCGAACTCGTCGAGCGCTGCCTGGCCGAGGCCCGCGCGCAGGCGAGCCGCCTCACGCACGGCGACAAGATCCGCCTCGCCCTGGACCGCATGGTCTGCGCCGTCGTCGTCGACCGCATCGAGGAGGCCGCCGAGGTCGCGAACCTGGTCGCCCCGGAGCACCTCGAGCTGATGGTCGCGAAGTCCAAGCTCAACGCCCTTTCGGCCCGCATCACCACCGCCGGCGCCCTGCTGCTCGGGCATGAGACCCCGACGGTGCTGGGCGACTTCACCGCGGGCCCGAGCCACACCCTGCCGACCGGCGGGACCGGCCGTTTCTTCAGCGGCCTGCGCGTCGCCGACTTCCTCCGCCGGACCAGCCTGGTGCGCTACGACGCGGCCTCGCTGCGCAAGGCGGCCTCCGTGGTCGACGCGTTCGCCCGCATGGAGCGCCTCGACGCCCACGGTCGTTCGCTGACGATGCGCCTCGACCCGAAGGCCTAGCCGACGACGAGCAGGCTGACCTGCGGCCGGCACCAGAAGCGCACCCCGTAAAGGTTGCCGATCCCGCGGGTGATGTGGATCAGCCGGCCTTCCCGTTCGCGGAGGCCTTCGAGGTGGGACTTGTCGCTCACCGGCGCCAGCCATTCCGCCAAGCCGGGCACGCCGACCTGGCCGCCGTGGGTGTGCCCGCAGAGCATGAGGTCCCAATGGTAGGGCATCGTCGCGATGCGCGCATCCGGATTATGGTTCAGCAGCAGGTGCGCGAGCGGCTCCCGGCCGGGACCGCGGCGCGGCGTCAGGCAGCGGGCCGGATGGTTCTGCTTCGTCCACAGGTCGCCCAGCCCCGAGACCTTCAGCCGGCCGCCGCGCACCGCGACCTCCCGCGTCTCGTTCACCAGCACGTCGGCCTGGGCGGCGCGCAACAAGCCCATCACCGCGGCGGTGCGGGCGACTTCGCCGATCGGACCGTCCGCCACGATGGCGTCGTGATTGCCGAGGCAGGCGAACGTCGGCGCGGCGGCGCTCAGCCGGCGCAGGACGGCGGCGTAGGCCGCGGCCTCGCGTAACCGACCCGTGATGTAATCGCCGGTCAACGCGACGAGGTCGGGCCGTTGCGCGAGGCCGAGTTCGACGGCCTGCTCGATGTGCCCGAGCGAGACGTGCGGACCGAGATGCAGGTCCGAGAGGTGCAGGATGCGCAGCCCGGCGGGCGCGGGGAAAAGCGCGCGGTCGAGCGGGACTTCCGCGAGCTCGAACCAGGTGGGTTCGGCATAACGGGCGTAGGCGGCCGCGGACAGCCCCGCCCCGCCCGCCGCCAAGGCCGCCAGGAACGCCCGGCGGGTCGGACGGGCACCGGACGAGGAGGGCGCGGCCATGGGCACGGTCAGTCGTACAAGGCGCGCAGCACCGCGGCATGCAGGTCCGGCGCGGCGGCGATGACGTTGCCGCCGGCGAGCGCGTCGCCGCCCCGCCAATCCGTGACCACGGCGCCGGCGCCGCGCAGGATCGGCAGCACGGGGACGAGGTCCCACGGGTTCATCACCGGATCGGCCACCACATGCGCGCGGCCGCTGGCCACGAGGAGGTGGCCGTAACCATCGCCCCAGGTGCGCGTGTGCGCGACCGAGTCGGCGAGGCGGGCCCAGCGGGCGCCCTTGTGCAGGCGGCGCACGTTGTCGAAGTCGGTCGAGACGACGACGGCCTCGGACAGCGGGGCCTCGGCGACGCGGACGACGCGGCCGTTGAGGCGCGCGACCCGGTTGTCGCCGATGAGGCGTTCCCGCAGGATAGGCTGGTCGATGAGGCCCAGGATGGGCGCACCGCGGTGGCGCAGACCGATGAGCGTGACGTAGAGCGGCACGCGCGAGAGGAAGGACTTGGTCCCGTCGATCGGATCCAGCACCCAGCAGAACTCGGCGTCGGTGTTCTCCGGCCCGAACTCCTCGCCGAGGATGCCATGACCGGGGTAGGCGCGCCGGATGGCCGCGCGCATGATCCGCTCGGCCTCCTTGTCGGCCACCGTCACCGGCGTGCCGTCGGGCTTGATCTCGATCTCCGTGTCGAGCCGGGCATGGGCCGCGGAGAGGACGCCGCGGGCGAGGTCGGCCAAGGACTCGGCAAAGTCCGTCAACTCCCGCTGGCTGGCTTCGTTCAGCATGTCCAAGGGGTAAGGCGGGAGCCCGCGGCCTCCAAGCGAAAAGCCCGCGGCCCGCGCGGGTCGGCGGCCAAAACACCTTGCCCGCCCATCCTCGCCGACTAGTTTGCGCCTCCGCATGCCCCCCGCCGCCCTGCTGCTGACCTGCGCCTTGCTCACCGCCGCGACATCGACCGAAGGCGCGACCCAGCCCTCCCCTACGGCCTCCGACGAGCGGGTCACGATCGACGCCCAAGGCCGCCTGCGCATCCATCCCTTGCCGGTCGCTCCGGCGTTCCGCAACGTCTGGCCCGAGGCCTGGGAGGAAAAATTCCGTGACCGGGTGAACGCCAGCCTCCAGGCCAGCGACATCCAGCCAGGCAAGTACGGCGGGACCTTCTTCGAGAACGAGAAGGCGAGCTACCCCCAGGCGTTCATTGGCTTCCTGAAAGGTCAACGCAAGGAGGCCCTGAAATTCCTGCAGCAGGACGACGACGCGGCCTGGAGCAAGCAGCTGACCATGGGGGTGGACTGGTTTCCGTCCTTCACGATCCGCGGGCAGGTCCGCAAATACTTCTTCTTCGGACAATACCTCGAGCCCGCCTATCGCCGACGCATGTTCGCCTCGGCCCAGGTCTGGACCGAGATCGATCCCCTGCGCCGACCCAACCCGTTCTGGAAACCGCCCGCCCAACGCGCCAAAGCCGGCGAAGGCTGGACGCCGGAATACCACAACTCCTGGGTGGACGTGCGCTCGACGGACAATCTGCGGGCGATGCGCGAGGTCGCCGTGTATCTGATGGCGGAGGAGACCGGCAACCGCGCGACGGCGCAGCTTTACAAGGAACATCTCCGGGCCTACGTGACGGCGCTCTTCCAGACGGGCATGGGGGAATGGGATAGCGCGAACTACCTGAGCCATGGGCTGACGGCTTATCTGCAGCTTTACGATTTCGCCCAGGACCCGGAGGTGAAACTGCTGGCGAAGGCGCACCTCGACTGGACCTGCACGGCGGCGGCCGTGAAATACTACCGGGGCGCCTGGGCCGGGCCCAACATCCGCGACTACGGCAACATCGGGGTCCACGACGGCGCCAGCGGCGAGTTCTGGCACTACTTCGGCGACTGGGCGCAACCCGCCGCCAAGCCCTACCGCGACTTCGTGCATCTGGCTACCAGCGCCTACCGGCCGCCGGCGGCGGTGGTCGCCTTGGCGCGCAAAGACTTCCCGCGGCCGGTCGAGGTGCTGGCCAGCAAGCCGAGCTACGATGGCTGGACGAAACCCGGCGGCGAAACGGCGCCGACCTACCACGAGACGACCTGGTTCGGTCATCACACGCAGATGGGGTCGTTGCCACAGGGGCACTTCGACCAAGCGGGCATGAACCTCAACGGCTTCCGGCTGCTGGCGGAGAACCCGCGCCGCGGGGTCGATACCGTGATCCCTTTCACCTCGCTGGACTATAACCACAGCCACGCCAGCGCCACCAACGGGGGCGACCGGCTCGGGCAAAGGAAAGGCGCGCTGGTCTGGCTCAATGCCCGGCCGCGCACCAACGTCTACTTCTTCCTCCCGAAAGATGCGGCGATCACCGAAACGCCCGGCGTGACGTTCATCCGGCTGCCCCGGACCTGGCTGGCGTTGCACTGGCTCAACGCGCGTCCCGCCGGCCACGACGCGGCGGCGACGGCCAAGGTCTGCGGAGGCAAGCGTCCGTTCCCGGAGGACCAGGTCTGGCGGGCGGAGACGGGCGAAGGCCCCGGGGGCTTCGCGCTGGAAGTGGGCGAGCCGGAGACGCACGGAGACTTCGCCGACTTCCAGCAGGCCGTGCGGACGAAGTCCCGCGTCGACCTGGCCCGCCTGGCCCAAGGTGAAGCGCATTTCCAAGCCGCCGACGCCACCCGGGTCGGCGTCAAACTGACGAACGACCGGACCTGGGTGGTCTTCCGGGATGGCCAACCGCATGACTGGAAGACGCATGGCGCCCTCTGGGCCGGCGCCGGTTCGCCGGTGTCTTTAGGGTGGAAAGAAGGGGTTCTCAAGGTCCAGGCTGGAGGTCATACCTTCGAAGGAAAACTCGCGGAAGGTCGGTACGCCTTCACGAACCTCGGTCCGTGAGCATCAGAAGCTGCGCTTGAAGCCTGACCGGTTTCCGCGGTAAGTGACGGCATGCTTCCCCGCGGCCTCCTCTCCGGGCTCTTCCTCGGCGCCGCCGGCCTCGGGGCGAACCCCTGCCGCGTCGAGGTCGTCGAGCGCGGGACCGATTGGCCCGTCCCCGGCGTGGAACTGCGTACCGTGCACGGCGCCCGCCTGGTCTCGGACAACGCGGGGCTGATCGCGTTCGACCTGCCCGAGCTGATGGGCCGCGAGACTTGGGCGGAGATCCGCGGTCACGGTTACGGCGTGAAGCGGGATGGCTTCGGCTACGCCGGGGTCCGCTTCGTCCCTCGCGCCGGCGCGACGGTCCGGATCGAGGTCGAGCGCACGCAACCGGCGCGGCGGCTCGGCCGCCTCACCGGCGCGGGCTTGTTCGCGGAGAGCCAGAAGCTGGGCGAGGAACTGGACTGGCCGGAGAGCGGCGTGCTGGGTTGCGACAGCGTGGTCACCGCGCGCTTCGGCGGGAAACACTACTGGTTCTGGGGCGACACCAACCTCGCGCGGTACCCGCTGGGAATCTTCAACGTCTCCGCCGCCACGACCGCCGGCTTCACCCCGCCCGCCCGCCCGCCGCTGAAGGTGCGCTTCGATTATTTCCGGAACGCGGCGGGAGCGCCCCGCGGCGTGGCCGAGGTGCCCGGCGACGGCCCGACCTGGGTCTGGGGCGCGGCGACGTTGCCCGATGCCCGGGGCCGCGAGCACCTTGTGGCGTCGGCGGTGAAAGTCCGGGGCAACATGGAAGCCTACCGCTGGGACCTGGTCGAGTGGGATGCCACCGTGGCGAAATTCGCGCCGCTGCTGACCTTCTGGCAGAAGTCGGCCGAAGAACCCAAGCCGACGAAGGTACCCGATGGGCATGCGCTGAGGTGGACGGATGCGGCGGGCAAGGCTTGGCTGCTCTTCTGCAACCCGTTCCCGACGATGCGCTGCCCGGCCACGTACGAGGCCTGGAAGGATCCCGCGACCTGGGAGCCGCTGACTCCCGACCGCCGGGTGCTGACGCCGGAGGGCAAACCGGTCGAAGCCCACGGCGGCGACCTCGCCTGGCACCCGTGGAGCCGACGCTGGCTGCTGCTGTTCACCCAGAAGGGCGGGGCCTCCTCCTACCTCGGGGAGATCTGGCTGGCGACCGCGCCGAGCCCGACCGGGCCGTGGACGGAAGCCCGCCAGATCGCCACGCACGACCACTACACGTTCTACAACCCGGTCCTGCACGCGGAGTCGTTCCGCGACGATTCACCGCTGATCCACTTCGAGGGGACTTACGTGACGACGTTCTCGGGCCACCGCGAGCCGACCCCGCGCTGGGACTACAACCAGGTGCTGTATCAGGTCGACCTGTCGGCGCCGCCGTTCGGCGCCGGAAAATAACCCGCCGCTTGACGCGGGGGCTTCGCTGCGGGATGGTGGCCCGATGGACGCCGCCACCCTCCGCCTGCTCGACGCCCGTCGTCACCCGGGGCGGCGGCCGGTGATGCGGCAGAGCTGGGAGCACCTCTTCTTCCTGCACTGGCGCGTGGACCCGGCCGCGGTCGCCAAGCTCCTGCCGCCCGGACTCACCGTGGATACCTTCGAGGGTCAGGCTTACCTGGGCGTCGTCGGCTTCCGGATGAGCCGGGTGCGTCCCGCCGGCCTGCCCGCGCTGCCCTGGCTCTCCTTCTTCAACGAGCTCAATGTGCGCGTCTACGTGCGCGACGCCGCCGGCGAACCGGGGGTCTGGTTCCTCTCGCTCGACTGCGACCGCTGGCCCGCGGTGCGGATCGCCCGCGCGGGCTTCGGCCTGCCCTACCGCGACGCGAAGATGACGCACAAGCCCTTCGGCGATCGCTGGACGATGGACTGCCAGCGCGACGGGTACGCGCACTCGGCCCGCTACGCCTGGAAGGCGCTGACGCCGGCCGCCCCGGCCGAACCCGGCACGCTGCTCTTCCACCTCGCGGAGCGCTACAACTTCTTCTCGGTGCGGGGCGGTCGGCTCCTGCGCGGACAGGTACACCATGCCCCTTACGCCCTCAGCCTGGCGCAGCTGACGACCTGGAGCGAGCAGCCGGTCGAGTGGGACGGCTTCCCGCTCGCCGGCCGCGCCCCGGACCACGCGCATTGCTCCGTCGGCGTCGACGTCGAGGCCTTCGGCCTCGTCCCGGCCCATGCGTAGACGGCTCGCCGCGTACCGCCACGCGGTCTGGGACTGGAACGGCACCTTGCTGGACGACACCTGGCTCTGCTGCGCCTCGCTGAATCTCCTGCTCGCCGAGGATGGCCACCCGCGCGTGGACCCGGAACGCTACCGACGCATCTTCGAGTTCCCGGTGATCAAGGTCTACCAGGCGATCGGGTTCACGCCGGACGAGTCGTCCTTCCGCGCGATGTCCGTCCGCTTCATGGCGGCGTACGAGGCGCGCAAGCACGAGTGCGGCCTGCATCCCGGCGCCCTCGACCTGCTCGACGGCCTGAGCGCGCGGGGCGCCACGCACTCGGTGCTCTCGGCCTACGAACGCACGCTGCTGGAGGCGACCCTCCGGCACTACGGACTCCGCGACCGGTTCCGCAAGGCCTGCGGCGGCGACGATATCCATGCGGGCAGCAAGGAGGAGCGGGCCCGGCGGCACCTCGCCGACCTGGGCCTGGCCGCGGAGGACGTGCTTTACGTGGGCGATACGGCGCACGACGCGGAGGCGGCCCGGGCGATGGGGGTCGACTGCGTGCTCGTCGCGCACGGACACCAGCACCGCGACCGGCTCGAGGGGCTCGGGGTGCGCGTGGTCGACAACTTCGCCGAACTGGTGGCCGAGCTTCAGGTCGCCCCGTAGGCGGCGGCGACGCGCTTGACGGTGTCGACGTGCAGCCGGGCGGTGCGCGCGCGGTCGCGGTTGTAGCCGCCGCCGTAGAGCGCGACGAGCGGGAGGCCGCGGGCGCGCGTCCAGGCGAGGACCCGCGCGTCGCGGGCCGCGAAGTCGGCGTCGGTGAGCGCCATCTGCCCGAAGCGGTCGTCGACGTGCAGGTCGGCGCCGGTGTTCCAGAAGACGACGTCGGGGGCGAAGCGCCCGGCGATCTCGGCCAACGCCGCGTCGAGCGCGGCGAGGTAGGCCGGACCGTCCACGCCGCGTGGCAGGGCGACGTCGAGGTCGCCGGTCTCCTTCTCCGCGGGGTAATTACGGCCGACGTGCAGCGAGGCGCTGAAGCGGTCAGGCTGACCGCGCAGGAGCGCGTGGGTGCCGTTGCCTTGATGCGCGTCGGTGTCGAGGACGAGCGCGCGCAGGCCGGGCCGTTCGGCCCGCAGGACGGCGCAGGCGACGGCCACGTCGTTGAGCACGCAGAACCCGAGCCCGCGGTCGGCGAAGGCATGATGCGTGCCGCCGCCGAGGTTGGCCGCGGCGCCGTGCTCGAGCGCGGCACGTAGCGCGAGGACGGTCCCGTGCGTCTCGCGCCGGGAACGGTCGAACAAGGCCGCGTCGTCCGGCAGTCCGAGGCGGTTGCGATCGAAGGCGGAGAGGCGGCCATCGCGGACCGCCGTCAGGTAGGCGGGGTCGTGGACGAGCGTGAGCATGTCCCACGGCGCGGGGTCGGGCGCCAGGAACATCGCGGCCGGCAGCTCGGCCTCCAGCAAGGCCCGGCTGCGCGAGAACTTTTCCATCGGGAAAGGATGCTCCGCCGGCAAGGGGTAGTGGTAGAGAGGGTGATGGAAGCAGCGAAAGCGCATGCCGGGTCGCCAAAGTCCGGGGTGAACCCGGGGTGTCAAACCCAGCCGCGCGAAGGGGTTTTGATTGCCCAAAGGCGGGCAAGGCCGTTCAAATACCCCCTCCCCGACCCCGCCATGAGTTCCGAAGAAATCGACGACGTCAAGAAGGCCCAAGCCGAAGGTTTTGGCTCCAACGAGCAGATCTTCCCGCCCTCCGCCGACTTCGTGTCCAAGGCCCGCGTCAAGGGCATGGACGGCTACCAGGCCCTCTATCGGCGCTCCATCAAGGACCCGGATGGCTTCTGGGCCGACGAAGCCAAGGAGCTCGCCTGGTTCCAGCCGTGGACGAAGGTGGTCGACGAATCCAGGAAGCCGTTCTTCCGCTGGTTCGTGGACGGCAAGACCAACATCGCCTACAACTGCCTCGACGCCCAGGTCGCCAAGGGGCTCGGCGACAAGGTAGCCATCGTCTACGAAGGCGAACCCACCGTCGACGGCAAGGCCGTCGAGGTCCGCCGCATCACCTACCGCCAGCTGCTCTCCGAAGTGAGCCGCTTCGCGAACGTGCTCCAAGGCATGGGCCTGAAGCGCGGCGACACCGTCGCGATCTACATGCCGATGGTGCCCGAGCTCGCGATGGCCGTCCTCGCCTGCGCGCGCCTCGGCCTCGTCCACTCCGTCGTCTTCGGCGGCTTCTCCGCCGAGTCCATCCGTGACCGCGTCAACGATGCCAAGTCCAAGGCCGTCATCACGATGGACGGCGGCTACCGGCGCGGGAAGTTCCTGCCGCTCAAGCAGACCGTCGACGAGGGCGTGAAGGACTGCCCGACCTGCGCGCACGTGCTCGTGCTCCAGCGCCACCCGGGCAAGCCCGACCCCGCCTGCGTCATGCGACCCGGCCGCGACGTCTGGTACCACGAGGCCGCCGCCCAGGTCTCCGACCGCTGCGACGCCGTCCAGCAGGAGGCCAACGAGATGCTCTTCCTGCTCTACACCTCCGGCTCCACCGGCAAGCCCAAGGGCATCATGCACAGCGTGGGCGGCTACATGGTCCACGCCTACGCGACCAACAAGTACGTCTTCGACCTCCGCGGCGACGACCTTTTCTGGTGCACCGCCGACGTGGGCTGGGTGACCGGCCACACCTACGTGGTCTACGGCCCGCTGCTCAACGGCGCCACCGTGCTGATGTACGAAGGCGCGCCCGACGCCCCGGACTTCGGTCGTTTCTGGAAGATCGTGCAGGACCACAAGGTCACCGTCTTCTACACCGCCCCGACCGCCATCCGCGCGTTCATGAAGTGGGGCGACGAGTGGGTGAAGAAGCATGACCTGTCCTCGCTGCGCCTCCTCGGCTCCGTCGGCGAGCCGATCAACCCCGAAGCCTGGCTCTGGTACCACAAGCACATCGGCGCCGAGCGCTGCCCGATCGTCGACACCTGGTGGCAGACCGAGACCGGCGGCCACATGATCACCCCGATCCCGGGTTGCACGCCCACCAAGCCCGGCTCCGCCACCCTGCCCTTCTTCGGCGTCGACGCCGCCGTGCTCGACGAGCACGGCAACGAGACCGACCATGGCATCCTCGCCATCCGCAAACCCTGGCCGGGCATCACGCAGGGCATCTTCGGCGACGAGCAGCGGTACGTGGACACCTACTGGAACCGCTGGGGCGGCCAGTATTACTTCCCCGGCGACGGCGCCATCCGCGACAAGGACGGCTACCTCTGGATCACCGGCCGCGTCGACGACGTGGTCAACGTCTCCGGCCACCGCATCGGCACGGCCGAACTCGAGGCGATCTTCATCGAGGACGCCGCGGTCGCGGAATCCGCGGTCATCGGCGTGAAGCACGACCTCAAGGGCCAGGGCCTCATGGCCTTCGTCATCCTGAAGTCCGCCGCCGCGCAGTCCGTGAACGAGGCCGACCTCGCCAAGAAGCTCAACGCGATGGTCGACGCCAAGATCGGCAAGTTCGCCCGCCCCGAGCGGATCGTCTTCGTGCCGGATCTGCCCAAGACCCGCTCCGGCAAGATCATGCGCCGCCTGCTACGCGACATCTCCGAAGGCCGGGAACTCGGCAACGTCTCCACCTTGGCCGATCCGGCCGTGGTCGAGGCGATCCGGGCCAAGTTCGCCGCCAAGGGCTGAGCAGCCCCGCCCGCCGCCCCGAGACCCCGACCCAGTCGGGGTTTTTTGTTTGGTAGCGGTAAGCGGATGGCGGTTAGGGAGGACCAGCGGTTGGGGGTCGGGGAGGGATACCTAAGCCATTCTAGAAAGCGGCCGTCCAACCGCCACCCCCTGACCGCCAACCGCTATCGTCCCTCATTGCCTCCGGCCCTCCCGGCCTCTACTGTTATCCTATGCGCTCCCTCGCCCTCCTCCTGCTCTCCACCGTCTGCGCCCTGGCCGGCCTGAAGGTCGGCGACCCCGCCCCGGCCACCCGACCCGAGACGATGCTCCAAGGCGAACCCGTCAAGGAGTTCAAGCCGGGCGAGGTCTACGTCTTCGAGTGCTGGGCCACCTGGTGCGGACCGTGCGTCGCCGCCATCCCCCACCTCGACGCGCTGCACCGGAAAATGGGGCCGAAGGGCGTCATCATCACCGGCGTGAACGTCTGGGAGTCCGAGAAGGATCCGGCGATGGTCGAGCGCGTCCGGACGTTCGTGCAGTCGCAGGGCGCGAAGATGTCCTACCGCGTCGCCCTCGGCGGCAAGGATTTCGTGAAGGACTGGCTCGAGGCCGCCGGCGTGAACGGAATCCCCCACGCGTTCGTCGTCAAGGACGGTAAGCTCGCGTGGCAGGGCCACCCCGCGCAGCTCTCCGAGGAGATGCTGGGCGACATCATCACCGGGACTTTCACGCCGAAGGCGGAAAAGTTCGCGAAGGCCGCGCCCGCCGCCGACCCGGAGCAGGCCCGCAACGAGGCCAAGCTGCAGGCCCTGGCCGAGGCGATGATGCGCCGCGACTGGGCCGCCGCGGAGAAGGCCCTGCCCGCCGCCGCCGCCGTCCTCCCGGTCGAGGAGCGCCAGGACCTGCTCGACTCGGTGGGCGCCCAGATCGCGCTCGCGAAGGGCGACCCGACCAAGACCTATGCCCAGATGGCCAAGCTCGCGGAGGAGGAGGCCGACGACGCCGAGGCGCAGAACGAGCTGGCGTGGGAACTGGTCACGAACCCCACTTTCCTCAAGAAGCCGAACCTCGCGCTCGCCGAGAAGTGCGCCGTGCGCGCGGTCAAGCTGAGCAAGGGCAAGGAAGGCGACAAACTCGACACGCTCGCGCGGGTACGCTGGTTGCAGGGCGACAAGAAGGAGGCCGTGAAGCTGCAGGAGCAGGCGGTGGCCGTGACCGCCGACCCCGAGATGAAGGAGCTGCTGCAACGCACGCTCGACGCCCTGAAGAAGGGCGAGCTCCCCCCGGCCGAGAACGTGCCGGACGAGGATCGCTGAGCGCATGGACCGCCGCGGCTTCCTCGGCGGCGCCGCCGCGCTGATGGGCGGGGCCCTCCTCGCCGGCTGTCAGGGCGGCCCGGCGACGGCCCGCATCCGCGCGATCACCCGCGGGCCGAAATTCCACTGGCGCGGTTATTACGACAAGCTGCTGTATTCCCCGGACGACCGCTTCGTGCTCGCGAACGAGGTCGACTTCGAAGGCCGCTCCCCGACGACGGCCGACGCGCTGCGCGTCGGCATGGTCGACACCCAGGACGGCGACCGCTGGATCGACCTCGGCGGCTCCGGCGCCTGGAACTGGCAGCAGGGCTGCATGCTGCAATGGGTGCCGGGCTCGGCGAGCGAGGTCGCCTGGAACGACCGCGAGGACGGGCGGTTCGTGACGCGCCTCCTCGACGTCCGGTCCGGCCGACGGCGCACGCTGCCGCACCCCTTCTACGCTTTTAGTCCGGATGGGCGGACGGCCTTCGCCCCCGACTTCGCCCGCCTCGACGTCACCCGTCCGGGCTACGGCTACGCGACCGGTGCGCCGCGCGACCTGTCCAGACTCGTCAAGGCGCCCGAGGACACGGGCATCTGGCGGATGGACCTGGCCACGGGCCGCCAACGCCTGCTCTTCTCCCTCGCCGACGCGGCGAAGCTCCCCTTCACGGGCCCGGCGGCCGCGGCCTTCCGGCCCGACTCGGTCCACTGGTTCAACCACCTGCTCTGCAACACCGACGGCACCCGGCTGTTCTTCCTGCATCGCTGGAAGACCCCCGGCGACAAGGCGGGCTTCCGCACCCGCGCCCTGACGATCGATGTCGACGGCGGCCGGCTCCACGTGCTGGACCCCAACGGCGGGACGTCGCACTTCGTCTGGCGCGACCCGCGGCACATCTTCGCGTGGGCCTGGCACCCGTCGCATGGCGAACGGTTCTACCTGTTCAAGGACCTCTGCGACGAGGTCACCGTGGTGGGCAAGGACGCGATGCCGAACAACGGTCACAACACCTACCTCCCGCAGACGGACAATGCCTGGGTGCTCAATGACACCTACCCGCAGGGTCCGGAGAAGCTGCAGCGCCCTTACCTTTACCACATCCCGACGAACCGCCGGATCGAGGTCGGGGCGTTCCCGACGATCGCGGCCATCAACGGCACGGAATGGCGCTGCGACACCCACCCGTCGGCCAGCCGCGACGGCCGCCAGTTCTGCTTCGACTCCGCCCATGCCGGCGGCCGGCAGGTCTACGTGGCCGACATCGCCGACCTGCTGGGCTGAGGCGTCACCCGACCGCCGCTCAATCGCGCTTCCCATCCGCGATGGGCCGGACATAGTGACCGCGATGGCCACCCGCAGCGCCCTGGAGCGAGCCCGCTCCGCCCTCCACCTCCGCCTCCTGGCGGCGCAGCGTCGGCTGACGGCGGAGCAGCGCGGGGCCGTCCTCGTGCTCGGCGGCAACGACCGCCTCGCGGCCTCCGAACTCGCGAACCAGCTGACCGAGTGGTTCGACGCCCGTACGGTCCGCATCTGCGCCCCGACCGAGGACGCCGGCGCCGGCCGCCCCTTCCTCTGGCCGTATTGGCAGGAGATGCCGGCGAAAGGTCGCATCACCCTCGTGGTCGGGGATTGGCTGACCCGCACGGCGACCGCAGCTGCCCGCGAGGAATTCGACGACGACACCCTCCGCGCGCGCCTGAAATCGCTCCGCGCGTTCGAGGAACTCCTCGCGGCCGACGGGACCTCCGTGGTGAAGGTCTGGCTGGAGACCCCGGAGAAGAGCCTGCGGAAACGCCTGCGCGAGGCCGAGGACACCGACGCCGAGGGCTGGGTCGTCACGGCTGACGACCTGTTGCTCGCGAAGAAATCCGGGCAGAACCTGGCGCGCACGCTGCGCAGCCAAGGCAGCGGCAAGAACCTCCCCTGGAAGGTCGTCAGCGGCGCCGCCGAGACGAAACTCCGCGACCTCCATGCCGGCCTCGCGATCGCCGACCAGCTCAACCAAGCCTCGCGCCGCCGGGCCGCCGTCGTCGCGAAAAAGCCGGGCAGCCGTCCCCGCGGGCTGCTCGAGAGCGCCGCGGCGCACCCGACCCTCGACAAGAAGGGCTATAGCCAGCAGATGGCGAAACTGCAGCCCCGCCTCGGCCGGCTCACCCGGCTCGCGGCCCAGAAGGGCCTCGCGACGGTCGTCGTCCTCGAAGGTCCCGACGCCGCCGGCAAGGGCGGCGCGATCCGCCGCCTGTGCGGGATGATCGACGCCGCGCACTACCAGGTCTACCCGACGCCGGCGCCCACGCCCGAGGAAAAGGCCCGGCACTACCTCTGGCGCTTCTGGAACAAGGTGCCCGCGCCCGGCCACCTCGCGGTCTTCGACCGGTCCTGGTTCGGCCGCGTGATGGTCGAACGCGTGGAAGGTTTCGCGCCGGACGCCGCGTGGGCCCGCGCCTACGCCGAGATCAACGACTTCGAGGCGCGCCTCGCCGAGACCGGCATGGTGGTGGTGAAACTCTGGATCAACCTCTCCAAGGAGGAGCAGCTCCGGCGCTTCCGGGCGCGCGAGGAATCGCCGCATAAGCGCCACAAGATGACGGCGGAGGATTACCGCAACCGGAAGAAGTGGGACGACAACCTGCGGGCCGCCGAGGACATGATCGCCCGCACGGACACGCCGCACGCGCCTTGGATCGTGATCTCGGGCGACGACAAGCGCCACGCGCGCGTGGCGGCCCTCAAGGCCGTCTGCCGCGCGCTGTCCGACCGCCTGGACTGAGCCATTCGCCCAGCCAGCGGCGGTGCGGACCGGTCAGCGCCGCCGTATCCAGGGCGGCCTCGGCGACCCACTCGAGCGCCGGGTCGCGCGTCCAGCGACGGACGTCCGCCACCGCGACCGGCAAGGCGTGGAGCCGCTCCTCGTAGGTGACGTTGCCGATCGTGCGGCGGCGGACCAGCGTCGGCTCGCCGACGCCCGCCACGCCGAGCACGGCGAGCGCGGGGAGTTCGGCCATGCCGGCCAGCCGACGCGCATCCCGCGGGAGGCGGTGCAGCAGGACGCGCCCGCGGTGACGGACCAACCCGCGGGAGATCTCGTCGGTCCGGCGGGCCTTGGGGGCGAAGCGCGGGAGCTCCGCCGCGTCGCCGCGGGCGCGCGCGTCGCACCACCGTGCGACCGGGCAACGGTCGCAGGCCGGCGCGGCCTTACGGCAGACGGTGGCGCCGAGTTCCATCATCGCCTGGTTGAAATCGCCCGGACGGCGCGGGTCGACCAAGGTCGCCGCCAGCCCGGCGAAGTGTTTCGCGGCGGCGGCGCCGTCCTTGAAACGCTCCCGGACGCCGGCGACGCGGGCGAGCACCCGGATGACATTACCATCGACCACCGCGACCGGCTCGCCGAAGGCGATGCTGGCGATGGCGGCGGCGGTGTAGGGGCCGACACCTTTGAAGGCCTGCCAATCGGCGGCGGTGCGCGGCTCGGGTCGGCCGGCGACCTGCTGCGCCAAGGCGAGGAGGTTCCGGGCGCGGGTGTAGTAACCCAGACCCGCCCAAGCGGCGAGGACCTCGGCTTCCCGCGCCCGGGCCAGGGCGTCGAAACCGGGCCAGCGCGCCACCCACCGCTCGAAATACGGGAGGACGGTCGCCACCTGGGTCTGCTGACACATGAGCTCCGAGACGACCGTACGGTAGGCCGAGACTTCCGTCCGCCAGGGCAGCGGGCGCCGGTGCCGGGCGAACCACGCCAACAAGGCCTTCCGGATCGCCGGGGCGGCCGCGCAAGGCTGGGGTTCAGGGGTCGGCATGGGATGGGGCTGGATTTGGTCCTGCGGCTCGGTAGACCTTGGAGGACATGGCACGAAAGGCAAAGCAGGACTCCGACGACGAACCGAAGAAGGTGGCGATGCACACCCTCAAGCTGGACTCCGCCCAGGCCGCCAAGCTGCGGGGTATCCTCGTCGCGAAGGGTTGGGTCTCCTTCCCCGTCGAGCACTCGGCCTTCGCCTTCAAGGGCGAGAACCTGAACATCGTGCACTACAAGTCCGGCAAGTGCGTGATCTCCGGCAAGGGCACCGAGGATTTCGTGAAGTTCACGCTGGAACCCGACGTCACCGGCCAGGCGGTCCTGGGCTACGACGCGGAGCTCAACCCCGAGTGGTTCGAGGAACACGCGGGCCTCGACGAGTCCGGCAAGGGCGACCTCTTCGGCCCGGTGGTCTCGGCCTGCGTGATCGCCTCGGGTGACGTGGTCCGCGAGTGGATCAAGGCGGGCATCAAGGATTCCAAGAAGCTGACCGACCCGACCATCGCCGAGCTGGACCGCATGATCCGCGCGACGCCGGGCGTGGCGGTCAAGACGACCTTCGCCCGGATGGCGAAGTACAACGAGCTGCACTCGCGCTTCGGCAAGAACCTGAACCGCCTGCTGGGCTGGATGCACGCGACCTCCTGCGAGGAGGCCCTGAAGAATTATGAGGAGATGAACGGCCGCCGGCCGGCCTGGGGCCTGCTCGACCAGTTCTCCGAGGAGCCGATCGTCCAGAAGGAGCTCGCCCGCAAGAACATCGCCTTTGACCTGCGCATGCGCACCAAGGCGGAATCCGACCCGGTCGTCGCGGCGGCCTCGATCGTCGCCCGCGCGGCGTTCGTCCGCGAGCTCGATCGCCTCTCGGCCGACGGCGGGGTGCACCTGCCGAAGGGTTCGGGCGCGGAGGCCAAGCGCGCCGCGGTCGAGCTGATCGAACGGCTGGGTCCGGCGATCCTGATCAATTTCGCGAAGATGCATTTCAAGACGGCGTACGAAGCCCGCGGGCTCGAGCCACCGGAACCAAAGCCCTTCTTCCGCCGTAAGAAGGCGGAATGAACCGATGGCGTCGCTGGCCTCCTTCGACCGCAGACGCGGCGCCGGACGTCCGGGCATCGCGGGCGTCGATGAGGCCGGCCGCGGGCCGCTCTGCGGGCCGGTCGTCGCGGGCGCGGTGCTGCTCGATGCGGGTTTCTACGGCGAGACGGCCTGGCTGCGACGGCTCGCGGGAGCGAACGACTCGAAGAAGCTGACGGCCGAGAAGCGCGCCGAACTGCGCGGCCGGATCGCGGAGATGGCCGCCGAAGGCAAGCTGCGCGCCGTTTGGGCGGAGGCCTCGGTGCTGGAGATCTCGGCTCACAACATCCTGGGCGCGACGCGCCTGGCGATGGCCCGTTGCATCGCGCAACTGGCCCAAGGCCCGCTGGCGGGACTCTTCCCGGCGGCGGGCACGGAAGGTGAACTCTTCGGCCGCACCGATGAACGCAATGTGCTCGTGCTCGTCGACGGCCTCCCGCTCCGGCCGTTCGCCTGGGCCCACGAGGCCGTCAAGGGCGGCGACGGCAAGAGCCTCGCCATCGCGCTCGCCTCGATCGTCGCGAAGGTCGAGCGGGACCGCCTGCTGGTGGAACTCGACGCGCGCTACCCCGAATACGGCTTCGCGCGGCACAAAGGCTATGGGACGCCGGACCACATCGAGGCCCTGCGCCGGCTCGGCCCTTGTCCGGAGCACCGCGAACTCTTCGTCCGCGGCATCCTCGCCGGCGAGGAACCCCCGCCCGAGTCCCAGGACGAGTTCAGGTTCGAGGAAGAGGCCTGAGCGAGCGCAAGAGTGCGGATCCAAGCGCCACGCCCTCCGCACTCTGTACTCTGCCCTCCATACTCAGTACTCTGTACTCCGTACTCTGCACTCAGTACTCTGACTCTGCACTCTTATCCCACCTCTCCCTACCCCGCCGTCGCGTCCACCACCAGCCAGGCCCAGGTGGCGACGACGCCGTCCTTATGAGCGTGGAGGCGGTCGTAGTCGCGGAGCAGCGAGCGCAGTTCGGTGGGCGAGAAACGGGGGTCGCCGGTGACGCCGCTGCGATGCAGGGTACGGAAGAAATCCAAGGCGCTGGGGTAGACCTCTTCGGCCTCTAGCACCCCGTGGGCATGGACGTCGAACTTCGCGCCCTTGAGCAGCGCCAGCCACTGGGACTCGTCACGCCAGCGGACCGGGCCTTCGCCGATGAGGTCGCGCAGTTCGTTCAAGCACGGGTCGCAAGGGACGCCCAGCAACAGTCGCCCGCCGGCGGGCAAAGCCGCGCGCCAGTGACGGAGCACGGCGGCGGGATCGCCGGCCCAGTGGAGCAAGCCGGTGGAGGCGAGGGCCTTGGCCGGTTCGATGGGACCGAAGGCATTGTGGACGGACCAGCTGGCGGCGGGCACCGCCTGGCGGCCGAGCTCGACCATCGCGGGCGAGGCATCGGTGGCGTCGACGTTGACCCCTTGCGCCAGCAAAGCGGCGGTGAGGAAGCCCGTGCCGGCGCCCAGCTCGGTGACGCGGGCGCCGCGGCGGAAAGGCGCGAACGCCGCGAGGGCCTCCGCGAAGCGCTTCTGGGGCGCGGCGTGGGCCTCGTAACTATCGGCTCGTTCGTCGAAACGCATGGTCAGGGAGTGAGGAAAGTCCGGAGATCGTGGCCGAGCCCTTCGACCGTCTGGCAACCGACGATCGCTTCGCCCACGCCGGCGGGATTGAGCAGCGGGTCATCCTCGCCGACGTAGGCTTCCCACCCGGCGGACAGGCCTTGACGGCCGAAGGTGACGAGCGAGATGCCGGCCGGTTGGGCGAGCAGGTCGAGGCCGGCCCGGAGATACTCGATCTCGTACGGGAGGTCGGCCGCCGGCGCGGGAGCGAGGCCGGCGCGGCGGCGGAAATCCGCGAGCGCGGCCGCCGGGTCGTTATCGAGCCAGCGGCGCAGCCACCTGACCTGCGTCTCGGAGGCGCGTCCGCCCGAGCCATGCTCGGCGCAGAACGACGTGAACGGGGCGAACAGCAAGGCCTTCGGCGGCAGCTTCACGCCGCGCGCGCCGGCCTCCAGCAAGAGGTGCGCGCCGAGGGACCAGCCCACCACCGCGTCGCACCCGACGAGGTTCTCGGCGGCGCCGACGACGGGCGGGTAGATGTCATGCTCGGCGTCGGGCGCATGCGCGACGGCGAGGTCGCGCATCTCCGCGAGGGAGACGCCCCAGCCGCCGATCCAGCCGATCTTCATGCGGAGACCCCTTTCAGCACGGAGAGGAAACTCGCGAGGCTGCCCGCGGGGAGGCCGCGACGCAGGGAGATCCGGATGCGGCCGGTCCGGACCGGGACGGTGGGCGGACGGATCGCCGAAACGAGGAACCCCGCGCCGCGCAAGGCCTCGGCATAGCGCAGGGTGACGTCGGAGTCGCCGAGGATGAGCGGGATGATGGGTGAGTCGCCCGAGGGGACGGCGAAGCCGGCGGCGCAGAGGCCGTCGCGCCATTCGACCGAGAGCGCGTGGAGCGCGGGTCGTTCGGACGCGAGTTCGCGGACCCGGTCGATCGCGGCCAGGGCGGCGGCGGCGCTGGCGGGGGCGAGGTACGTGGAGTAGATGAACTCGCCGGCGAAGTTGATGAGCGTGTCGCGGACCTCGGGCGCGTGGGCGAGGACGTAGGCGCCGTGCGACCCGAGGCCTTTGCCGAGGGTACCGACCACGATGTCGGCGGCGGCGGGGACGCCCTGCCCTTCCTGCAGGCCGGAACCGGTCGCGCCATACCAGCCGGTCGCGTGAGCCTCGTCGAGCACCCAGCAGAAACCGAAGCGCTGGCGCAAGGAAGCCAGCCGGCGCAGGTCGGGACTGTCGCCATCCATCGAGTACACGCTCTCCGTCACGACGAAGATGACGCCGTCGAGGGCGGGCTCCTCGTGGAGCATCAGTTCCAGCGCATCGAGGTCGTTGTGGGCGAACCGCCGTAGGCGGGCGCCGGACTTGAGGATGCCGTCCAGCATGCTCGCGTGAACGAGACGATCGGCGAGGATGAGGTCGCCCTTCCGCGGCAGCCCGCCCAGGACCGCGGCGTTGGCGGAGTACCCGGTGTTGAGGACGAGGCCATGCGCGTAGCCCTGCCAGGCCGCCAAGGTGCGCTCGAGCTTCTGGTGGAGCTCGGTGTAACCGGTGACGAGCGGCGAAGCGGACGACGAGGCGCCCCAGGCCTGGAGGGCGGCGGTGGCGGCGGCGACCACGGCGGGGTCGCGCGCCAGCCCGAGGTAATCGTTGTCGGCGAGGTTGACGCGATGGTCGTCCGCGGCGCGCGCGACGAGCCGGCGGCGCAGGGCGGAGCCTTCGCGCTGGACCAGCGCCTGTCGCAGGCGTTGCAGGAGCGCCGCGTTCATCGCGGCAGGAAGTGGAAACGGACGGCCTTCGGCCCCCGACCGGATTCGCCGAGCAGCGGGATGCCGGCGGCGGCAAGACCGGCGCGGTTGCTCGCGGCGACCTCCTTCGACGGCTTCTTGGCCGCGTTGAGCCAGACGCCCACGGGGCCGTCGAAGCGCCGACGCAGGTAAGCGATGGCCAGGCGGGATTGGTTGATCGCGCCCAGGCGGTCCGCGACCACCACGACGGCGACCGTCGGCTTGATCGCCGCGGCGAAGTCGGCCCAGTCCTTGCCGGACGGGTCGAGCGGCACGGCGACCCCGCCCGCGCCTTCGACGACGCGGCAAGGGGCCGGCGGGAGGGCTTTGTAGAGTTTCAGGAGCGTGGCGAGGTCGACCTTCTTGCGCGCCTGCTTGGCCGCGGCGAGCGGGGCGATCGGGCGCGGCAGGGAGATGAGCGTGTGCGCCTCAGCCCAGTCGCCGGCCGCCTTCGGGGCGTCGGCGGGGCGACCAAAGCCGGCGCCGGACTCCACCGGCTTGATGACCTGCGTGAAGCCGTCGCGGGCGAGCCGGCGGGCAAGCAGACCGGCGACGTGGGTCTTGCCCACGCCGGTGTCGCTACCGGTGACGAAGAGGATGGGCACGGGCTTATTTGCAACCGCAACCGCCTTGGCCGCAGGATTCCTCGGCGGCGTTCGCGGCGGCGAACTCCGCGACGCTCGGCCACGGCGCCGGCTGGGCGGCGGCCGGGGCGATCTCACCGCGGTGGATGCGACGGGCCTCGTCCGGATGCATCGGGTGCAGGCCCAGACGCTTCATCAGGTTCATGTCCTCCTCGATGTCGGGGTTACCGGTGGTGAGGAGCTTCTCGCCGAGGAAGATCGAGTTGGCGCCGGCGAGGTAGCAGAGGGCCTGCGTCTCATCGTTCATGCTGGCGCGGCCGGCGGAGAGGCGGACCATCGCCTTCGGCATCAGGATGCGGGCGACGGCGACGGTGCGGACGAATTCGATGGTATCGACGAACTTGCGGCCGGCGAGCGGCGTGCCTTCGACGGCGACGAGGGCGTTGATCGGCACGGAGTCGGGCTGAGGGTCGAGGGAGGCCAGCTCGACGAGCATCTTCAGTCGGTCGTCGACCGTCTCACCCATGCCGATGATGCCGCCGGAGCAGACCTCGAGGCCGGCCTTACGGACGTTCGAAAGGGTCTGGAGGCGGTCGTCGTAGGTGCGGGTGGTGATGATCTTGGAGTAGTGCTCGCGCGACGTGTCGAGGTTGTGGTTGTAGACATCGCACCCGGCCTGCTTGAGACGGGCGGCCTGCGCTTCGCTGACCATCCCGAGGGTGCAGCAGACCTCGAGGCCGAGTTCCTTCACGCCCGCGACGGTGTTCAGGACGCTGTCGAACTGCTTGCCATCGTTCACGCGACGCCAGGCGGCGCCCATGCAGAAACGGGTCGCGCCGCCGGCCTTGGCCTTACGGGCGTCGGCGAGGATCGCCTGGGTCTCCATGAGGGCTTCGGTCTCGAGGCCGGTCTGGTTGTGGATGGACTGCGGGCAATAGGCGCAGTCTTCGGGGCAGGCGCCGGTCTTGATCGACTTCAGCGTGCACAGCTGCACGCCCGCCGGGTCTTGGTGGGTCTGGTGGGCCTGCTGGGCCTTGAAGATCAGGGTGTTGAGCGGCAGGTCGTAGAGCGCTCGGGCGTCGGCGAGGGTGGGCATAAGGAAGGTAGTAGCGGTTGGCGGTTGGAAAATTGAGAGTGCTGGATCGAGTTCAGAGTGCGGAGTCGAGTGCTGAGTCGATGAGATGCAGGGAGCCGCTTCGGGGTCCGGTGATTGATCGATTCAGCCCTCCGTACTCGATGCAGCACTCGATCCAGCACTCGCTTCTCATGCATTTAATCCCTCCAGGGTTTCCTCCATCGCCAAACGGACGGCGCGGACGAGGTGCTTCACTTCGTCGGGTTGGATGGAGATGGGCGGGACGAACAGGATCGAATCGCCGAGGGGGCGGATGACCAATCCGTGCCGGCGGGCGGCAAGGGCGACCTGATAACCGGCGCGGGTATCGGTCGGCCAACGGTCGGCATGGGCGGGCTTGAACTCGACCGAGCCGGTGAGGCCGAGCTGCGGAAGGTCCGCACGTGCGGGTGGCCGGCGAACGCGGCCTGCATCTCCTGGCCGAGGAGCTGGGCGCGGGCGGCGACCTGTCCGGAGGCGAGCATGGGCTTCAGTTTGCGCAGCGAGGCGCGGGCGACGGCGCAGCCGAGCGGGTTGCCCGAGAAGGTGTGGCCGTGGAAGAAGGTGCGCTCCTCCGAGGACTTCCCGAGGAAGGCGGCGTAGATCGACTCCGACGTCAACGTGGCCGCGAGCGGCAGGTAGCCGGCCGCGAGCCCTTTCGCGAGGCAGAGGAAATCCGGGATGACGCCCTCGAGCTCGGCGACCGTGAGCGCCCCGACCCGGCCGAAGCCCGTGAAGACTTCATCGAGGATGAGGTGCACGCCATGGGCCCGGCACAGGTCGGCGACGGCTCGCACGAAGCCAGCGGGCTGCTGGACCATCCCGGCGGACCCTTGCACGCGCGGCTCGAGGATTACGCAGGCCGTCGTAGCGGCGTCGCGGTCCAGGAGCGCCTGCAGAGCGGCCAGGGATTCGGTGGCGTCGGAACGCGCCACCTTTCCGGCGCATTCGGAGTGCGTCGGCGCGGGGAAAGTCTGCGCGGCGAAGAGCCAAGGGTTGAACCGACGGTGAAATTCGGAGCGGGCGCCGACCGCCATCGTGCCGAAGGTATCTCCATGGTAGGCGCCCGCCATCGAAATCACCCCGCGCTTGGCGGGCTGGCCGACGAGTTGCCAGTATTGGAACGAGAGTTTCAGGGCGACCTCCACGGCGTTGCTGCCGTTGTCGGAGAAGAAGCAGCGGGGAAGCGCGCCGCCGGTGAGCCCGGCGAGGTCCTCGGCCAGCTCGGTCGCGACCGGGTGGTTGAGCCCGAGGAGGGTGACGTGCGCGACCTGTTCGGCCTGCTCTCGGAGGGCCCGGTTCAGGTCCGGGTCATTGTGGCCATGCACGTTCGTCCAAACCGAGGCGTTGCCGTCGAGGTAGCGCTTCCCTTCCCAGTCGATCAGCCAGTTACCCTCGCCGCGCACCAGGTGCAGCCGCGGGTTATCCTGATACTCCCGCATCTGCGTGAACGGGTGCCACCCGAAGCGCCGGTCGGCGGCATCGAGGGCGTCCAAGGCGGACGGGTGGGCTGCGGGGGCAGTCGGCACCCCCCGGTCCTAAGCCTGGCCAAGCCCATTGTTAAGCCCGAAGTGGGGGGAGGTTTACAATAGGATAGCGGTTTGGGGTTAGCGGTTGGCGGTTGGGGAAAGAAAGCTGCCCCTCGCATGACCTCTTAACTGGGTTGATCGCATCACCCGAGCCCTAGCCCGGGCCCCAGCCCCGACCCCGGCCCTTGACGCGGAGGCTCATGCAAACCACCTGTGCTTGCCCCTTTCCGCTGTCCGCCTAAGAATACCTGACTCCATGCGCGCTTCCTTGACGCTGCTTTGCTGCCTGCTGACGCTCGCCCCGCTGGGCGCGGCCGAGCCGGTCGCGACGTCGACCAAGGAGAAGGAGCCCGGCAAGAAGGGCTGGGCGGGCGGCCATCCCGACACCGCCAAGGAGATGAACTGCGGTTGGTTCTACAACTGGGGCCCGCATGGCAACTCGAAGGACGGCGTCGAGTTCGTGCCGATGATCAAGGGCAAGAAGGGCGCGACCGAGAAGGTGCTGGCCCAGGTGAGGAAGAGCGGCGCGAAGGCGCTGCTGGGCTTCAACGAGCCCGAACGCGAGAAGCAGGGCGACACCACGGTCGAGGAAGCGCTCGACCTCTGGCCGCGCCTGATGGCCACCGGCCTGCGCCTCGGCAGCCCCGCCCGTCGTCGGACAAGGAAGGGATGGCCTGGCTGGAGAAGTTCATGGAGGGCGTCGAGAAGCGGAAGCTCCGCGTCGACTTCCTCGCGGTCCATTGGTACCGCAGCGCCGACGTCGGGAAGTTCTCCGAATGGCTCGACGGGCTGCACCAGCGCTACGACCGCCCGATCTGGGTCACGGAGTTCAACGCCAAGTTCACCGACGGCGACCGGGACAAGTTCGCGCGCGAGGCCTTCCGCATGCTGGAGCACCACCGCTTCGTCGAACGGTTCGCCTACATGAACGGCTTCCACGCCGAACCCGGGGCGCTCTTCGAGGGCAAGGGCGACGCGAAGACGCCGACCAAGCTCGGCGAACTCTACCGCGACACCGCCCGCTGAGGATCTCCGGCCAGGGCGGCGCGACAGGAGAAGCGGCTAGGGCAGCACGCGGTGCTGCCCCTACCAGAGGGCCTCGAGCCGTCATCGGCGGCCCCTTGCCCACGTGTCACCTAACCCACCGGCCCCCTTGGGCGCTTACTTCAACAGTTCCTTCACCTTGGCCTCGATGGCGTCGGTCCAGATCTGGTAGCCCTTCTCGTTCGGGTGCAGGAGGTCGGGCATGATGGTCTTGGAGAGCGTGCCGTCGGCCTCGAGGAACTTGGCGCCGATATCGAGGAAGAAGACTTTCTGGTCGTCGGCGAAGCCCTTCACGATCGCGTTGGTGGCCTCGTTCTGCTTCCGGAACTTGTCGTCCTTGTTCGCGCCGCGGGGGAAGATCCCGAGGACCAGGATCTTGGCGTCGGGGCACTTCTGCTGAAGCCGGGCGATGATCGCCTTGATCCCGTCGGCGGTCTGCTGGGCCGTGCACTGGTAGACGGCGCCGCCGATCTCCTTCTGCGGGCGACCCTGGTGGCCGGTGTTGTTCGTGCCGATCATCAGGACGATCGCCTTGGGCTTGAGACCGTCGAAATTCCCGTGCTCCAGACGCCAGAGGACATGCTCGGTGCGGTCGCCGCTGATGCCGAAGTTGGCGGCCTTAAGCGGCGCCCAGGTCTTGTCCCAGATCGCCTTGCCCTTGCCGTCCCAGGAGTGGGTGATCGAGTCGCCGAGGAAGACCAACCGGGCCTCGCCCTGCTTCGAGATGGCGTTGAAGGATTCGTGACGCTTCTCCGTGCCGGGGTGCAGGACCGGCTGGATGGCGTAGTTGGTCTCGGCGGCGAGCGGGAGGAGCGAGGCCGCGAGGGCGAGCACGGAGGCGAATCGGGTCTTCATGGGGGTAGCCGCAGGTTGGGCGCCCCTGCGCCGGAGGCAATCCCAACGAAGCCGGCGACCGCACGAGGCTTGGTTTGCCACCGTCCACGGGCCCCGCTTACTCGGGGTACCCCATGCTTCGTCCGACGCTCCTCCTCGCCTTGGCGGCCGCCCTCACCGCCTGCCGCACCACGTCCGAGTCGACGCTCGCCCCGGTCCCCGTGCTCACGGCGGAGCAAGCGGCCGAATACAAGCTCGACCCCAAGTTCTACCGCAAGGCCACGCTGGCGGAAGGCATCCTGATCGCGACGTCAGGCAAGGTCGCCGATCACACCCACCGCGAGGCCGCCTACCAGTTCAGCCAGGTCATGCGCACCCTGCGACCGGAAGTCGCCGAACGGATCCGCGCGCGGAAGGTCCTCTGCGTGATCGTCGCGCATGACGAACTCACCTCCGACGTGCCGCAGTTCGCCTCGGACAAGACGGGCAAGGAACTGGACTTCTATAACTGGCGCCAGCGGGGTTTCCTGACCCGCGTCGACGGCCGACAGGTCGTGCTCTTCGCCGAGGAGGACGTGATGGAGTACGAGGGCGGCATGCAGATGGAGAGCATCCTCATCCACGAGTTCGGCCACGTGATCCAGGGCGCCGGCTTCACGCCGGAGATGAACGCCCGCGCCAAGGCCGCGTTCGAGCAATCGAGGCAGGCCGGCCGCTACCAGGACGGCTACGCGGCCCAGCGTTTCCGGCGCGTCGCGAGCGCCACCCCGGTCAGCCTCCTCGACGCGCTCGTCGCGGCCTTCCCCGACCAGCCGCGGGCCTTCCTCGCGAAGTGCCTCGACGGCGGCGACATCCTGGTGAACGGCCGGCCCAGCCACGCCCGGGTGACGGTCACCCAGGAGGACAAGGTGCTGATCGTCTTCGGCGGCCCCAAGGCCTGCTACGCTTCGACCAACCCCGCGGAATACTGGGCCGAGGGCGTGCAGGACTGGTTCGACACCAACCGGACCATGGACCACGACCACAGCCAGCTGCGCACGCGCGACCAGCTCAAGGCCTACGACCCACCGCTCGCCGCGCTCTGCGCCGAAGTCATGGGCGACACCCCCTGGCGGTTCGTCTCGCCGCGGCAGCGGGCCGGCCAAGGGCATCTCGTCGGCTACGACCCGACCACGGCTCCCAAGGTGAAGAAGTTGCCGCACATCGACGCCGCCGCCCAAGACTACTACGACCAGTACTGGAAGGACTACTGGCAGCGCCTCCACGCCAAGCACGACAGCCCGGCAGCCAAGTGAACAAAAAGGCCGCCCGGGTGGGCGGCCTTTTGATGCGGTCAACCGGACCTCGGCTTATTCGAAGTCGTAGATCTTCACCGAATCCCAGTAGGCCTTGCAGTCGGCGATGAAGGCCTGGTGGATCGGGTCGACCTGGTAGGCGTCATGGTCGGCGTGGTTCTTGAAGACGAAGAACTCGGCGAAGTCGTAGGAGGTGTCGATGATCGGACGGACGGCGTGCTTGCTCGGGACGCCGACGTAGCCGCTGTGGATGCTCTTGATGGCGAGGAGGCCGCGGAGCTTGGTCTCGAACTCCGCGCGCTGGGCGGCGGTGATATCTTTTTTCAGGTAGAAGAAGACGACGTGGTGGAACATGGGAAGGCGAGGTTTGCGGAAGCGACCGGGGAAGGAAACAGCAAATTACTTCCGGAAGAGCTCCAGCAGGGCGGCCGTCACGAGGGCGTGCCCGGCGGCGTTGGGGTGGTTGACCTGCGACATGAGGTCCTTGAGGGGCGTGCCGGCCGCGACCTTGGACTTAAAGAGCGCGAGGCTGTCCACCAACAGGACGCCGTGCTCCTTGGCCAGGGCGCGGACCTGCTCGGCGTGCAGGTTCAGCGGGTCCTTGGGGTCGTCGAGCTTGGCCGACTGGTCGGGCGTCGGGGTCAGCAGGATCACCTGGATGCCGGCGGCCTTGGCGGCGACGATCATGGCCGACCAGTTCGCCCTGGCCTTCTCGAGCCCGAGCCGGCGGTCGTTGAGGGAGTAGTCGATCGTCACGACGGCCGGCCGCAGCGCGAGGACGTCGCGCTCGAAACGGGCGGCCCCGCGGTCGGAGGCCTCGCCGCCGATGGCGGTGACGATGACATTCAGCACGGCGTGCGGGAAGCGGGCGCGCAGGCCGGCCTGCAGCCCGGCGGGGTAAGCCTCGTTCGCGTGCACGGCCGGGGTCACGAAGTAGCCGGCGGGGACGCTGTGACCGTGGCAGACCAGATGGACCGTGCGGTTGCGCGGCCACTTGAGCTCGAGGGCCTGCACGACGGGCGCGAGCGCGGACGCCGGCGCGGGGTCGGCGGCCGCGAGGGGCAGGACAGCGAGCAGCAGGAGGGGTAGCCAGGGGCGCATGGGTCCTTTCTACGCGGCGGGCCCGGGCTGGGAAGCGCAAAGGGTTTCGCCTTCCCCCGCCCCGCCCCTGCCCTCATAAAAATCTTAAGGATGGCCCACCTCCTCGGCATCGACCTCGGCACCACGACCACGATCGTGGCCCGGATCGGCGCCGACGGCGCCCCCGAGCTGGTGCGCGACTGGGAGGGCGAGCCCATCACGCCGACGGCGGTCGCGTTCGAGACCGCGAACCACGTGGTGGTCGGCCGCGAGGCCCGCGCGATGGCGGAGGATGGCGAGCACGTCTTCCTCGAGTTCAAGCGCGACCTCGGCACGGGCGTCTCGCACCCGGTCTTCGGCCGGCGCGTGACCCCGCTCGACCTGTCCGCGCTGATGCTCCGCAAGGTGCGCGAGCACGCCGAGGCCGCCCACGGACCGGTGGACCTCGCGGTGATCACGATCCCGGCCAACTTCACCAACGCGGCCCGCGAGGCCACGCTGGAGGCCGCCCGCCGCGCCGGTTTCGGCGCGGTGCACATGATCAACGAGCCGACGGCGGCGGCCCTCGCCTACGCGCGCGGCCAACGGCAGCCGCTCGCCGGACTCTACGCGGTGTTCGACTTCGGCGGCGGCACGTTCGACGTCTCGCTGGTGCGCGCGCAGGGGCTGGCGGTGGAGGTCGTCTTCACCGAGGGCGTGCAGCGCCTGGGGGGCAAGGATTTCGACGCGAAGCTGACGGAGCTCGTCGCGGCGAAGTTCCGCGCCGCGACGGGCGACGAGCTGCGGCCGGGCGACTGCGAATTCGGCAAGGCCGACGCCGAGGGGCTCAAGCACCGGCTGTCCGCCCGCGAGTCGGTGCGCCTGCCGCTGCGCTCCGCGCGCCACGGGCGCGTGGCCGTGACGGTGACGCGGGCGGAGTTCGAGGCGGCCATCGCGGGACTGGTGGCCCAGGCGGAGATGGCCTGCGAGGGCGTGCTGCTGCGCGCCGGCCTCGACCGCGCCCAGCTAGCCGGGGTCTTCCTCGCGGGCGGGACGTGCCGCGTGCCGGCGGTCCGCGCCGCGGTGGCCCGGGTCTTCGGCCGCGAGCCGCTGCTGCGCGACCCCGACACCGCGGTGGCCCTCGGCGCGGCGCTCTACGCGGCGCACAAGGCGGACCCGGCCAAGCTCTCGCCGGGCCAGCGCCGCCAGGCGGCGGCCATCGCCTTCCAGGACATCGCCCCGCACTACTACGGCACGCTTTCCGTCGACGATGACGGTCTGCTCGAGAACAGCATCATCATCGCCAAGGGCGAGAAGCTGCCGGTCTCCCGGACGCGCACGTACTACACGGTCGAGGACGACCAGCGCGTGCTGACCTGCGAGGTCACGCAATCGGCCATCCCCGAGTCCGACCCGACGCTCGTGCTGCGGATCGCCGAGGTGGAGATGCCGTTGCCGCCCGGCCGGCCCGCGGACCAACCGATCGAGGTGACCTTCGCCTACGACCTCAACGGCATCATGCGGGCGGAGTTCCGCGACCTCGGGACGGGCAAGCCGCTGGTCATCGAGCTGCGCGACAACGGCGCCGGGCGCGGCTCGCTCAACGTGGCGAAGGTCGACCTGGGCTGAGCGATGCGCACCTGGCTGCTCCCGCTCGCGCTGGCCGGCGTCCTCGTCCTGGCGCTGGCGGCCTGGGTGGCCTTCCGCCCACGTGCGGAAGGCGCCCGGCGCACCCGGCGGCGATCGACGGGTCTGACCGCGGCCCCGGCCGGCGCGAGCGATGCCGACCGCGTGGCCTGGGTGCTGGGCAAGCTGACCGGCACGCCGCCCCGCCGGATCCCGCGCGATGGCGTGCTGCGCGACGTGCTGGGCCGCGTCTCGGCGGAGGATTTCCTGGCGGCGGCCGGGCGGGAGTTCCGGACGGAGCTGACGCTCGCGGAGGATCGCCTCGGCATGACCGTCGCGCAGTTCGCGGCCTACGCCGCCCACGTGCGCCGCGGCCGGCGGAAACCCAGGACCGGCGGGCGCAAGCGTTCCCCGCGCACGACCGGCGACGTGCTCGACCGGCTGGAGGCGCCGCTGCTGGCGCTGGCGAGCGAGCTGGGCCTGCGCCGCGACTGGGACCTCGAGCAGGCGCGCCGGCACGTGACCAAGGAATACCTCCGCTGGAACGCGCGGATCCATCTGGCCGCGCGCGAGGAGGAACGCGCGTCCGTGCAGGCCCGCCTCGAGGCGATCGGCCGTCTCCGCGAGGCGTTGGCCCCGGCCCGACGCTGAAGCGTCCTTGCCTCCGGACCGACGAGCCCCACGCTCACGGCCCTCCGCATGCAGGCCCTCGTTCCGCTCTTCCCCGAAGTCACCCCCGCCCAGTGGGACCAGCTCACGGCCATGGCCGCGCTGCACCGCGAGTGGAACGAAAAGATCAACCTGGTCTCGCGCAAGGACATCGAGCACCTCGAACGCCACCACTACGCTCCCTGCGTCGCGGCGGTGAAGTTCCTCAAGCTCATGGACGGCTGCCGCGTCATGGACGTCGGCACCGGCGGCGGCTTCCCCGGGCTGATCCTCGCCGTCCTCTACCCCAAGGCCCGCTTCACGCTGGTCGACTCCGTGGGCAAGAAGATCACCGTCGTCGAGGACATCGCCGCGCGCCTCGGGCTCAAAAACGTGGACGTGAAGAACGCCCGCGCCGAGACGATGAACCACGAGCATGACTTCGTGACCGGCCGGGCCGTGGCGGACCTCCGGACGTTCGTCCACAACACCCGTCAGCTCCTCTGCAAGGGCCAGAAGCATTCCCTGCCCAACGGCATCCTCTACTGGCAGGGCGGCGACCCCGCCGAGGAGGCCGCCAAGTCCCACCTGAACCCCGTGTTCAGCTTCGAACTGCGGCCCCTGCTCTGGAACGACGAGAAATTCGAAGGCAAGCGGATCGTGCTCTACCGCACCCAGGACCTGCTCCGGTGCAAGAAGCCCGACGCACCCGGTATGACGAACTAGGCCCGCCCCGTGCCTTGACCCTTGGGCGGCAACCCCCACGTTAGGGGCGATGTCCAGCCAGCGGCTACCGTTGAACCCGGCCGGGGAGCGCCTCGAGGCCCTCCTCCGCCAGCGTATCGTCTACCTCGACGGCGCGATGGGCACCATGATCCAGCAGCTCAAGCTGCAGGAGCAGGACTACCGCGGCGATCGCTTCAAGGACCACCCCGGCCAGCTGAAGGGCAACAACGACCTGCTTGTCATCACGAAGCCGGCCGTCGTCCGCGACATCCACCGCGCCTACCTCGACGCCGGCGCCGACATCCTCGAGACCAACACCTTCAACGGCACGTCCATCGCGATGGAGGACTACGCGATGACCCACCTCGTCCGCGAGCTGAACACCGAAGCGGTCAAGGTCGCCCGCCAGGCCGTCGACGCCTTCAAGGCCGCGAACCCGGGCAAGGATGCCTTCGTCGCCGGCGCCATCGGGCCGACGAACAAGACGCTGTCGATGTCCCGCGACGTCAACGACTCCGCCAAGCGCGACGTGACGTTCGACCAGGTACGCGACGCCTACCGCGAGCAGGTCGACGCCCTGATCGACGCCGGCGCCGACCTCCTGCTCTGCGAGACGGTCTTCGACACGCTCGTCCTCAAGGCCGCGCTCTTCGCGATCGACGAGGCCTTCGAGGCCCGCGGCGCCCGCCTGCCGGTGATGATCTCCGGCACGATCACCGACGCCTCCGGCCGCACGCTCACGGGCCAGACGACCGAAGCCTTCTGGAACTCCGTCCGCCACGCCCAGCCGATCAGCATCGGCATGAACTGCGCCCTCGGCGGTGAGCAGATGCGCCCGCACATCGCCGAGCTGGCGAAGAAGGCCGAGATCTACGTCTCCTGCTACCCGAACGCCGGCCTGCCGAATCCGCTCTCGCCGACGGGTTTCCCGGAAGGCCCCGAAGACACCGCGGCCATCCTCGAGACCTTCGCCCGCGACGGCCTGGTCAACATCCTCGGCGGCTGCTGCGGCACCACGCCCGGACACATCGCCGCCATCCGCCGCCGCACCGAGAAATACCCGCCCCGCGTGCCCGGTGAGGTCCGCCCCGCCCTCAGGCTCGCCGGACTCGAGGCGCTGAACATCGTCGGCGGCCCCGGCACCTTCGTGAACGTCGGCGAACGCACCAACGTCGCCGGCTCCAGGATCTTCAAGGGACACATCGAGAAGAACGATTACCGCGCCGCCCTCGCCGTGGCCAAGCAACAGATCGACGCCGGCGCCACGGTCATCGACATCAATTTCGACGCCGGACTCCTCAACGGAACCGCGGCGATGACGAAATACCTGAACATGGCGGCGACCGAGCCCGACATCGCCCGGGTGCCGTTCATGATCGATTCGTCGAACTTCGACATCGTCGAGGCCGGCCTGCGCTGCGTGCAGGGCAAGGCCATCGTGAACTCGATCTCGCTCAAGGAGGGCCATGAGGAGTTCGTCCGCCGCGCCCGCCTCTGCCGCCGCTACGGCGCGGCGATGATCGTCATGGCCTTCGACGAGCAGGGCCAGGCCGCGACGCTCGCCGACAAGGTCCGCATCTGCGTCCGCGCCTACGGCATCCTCACCGAGGAAGCCGGCGTCGACCCGCAGGACATCATCTTCGACGGCAACATCCTGACGGTCGGCACGGGCATGCCGGAACACAACCGCTACGCGCTCGACTTCATCGAGGCCGTGACGGAGATCAAGCGCCTCTGCCCCGGCGCCCGCACCTCGGGGGGCCTGTCCAACGTCTCGTTCTCCTTCCAAGGGAACAACAAGGTCCGCGAGGCCATCCACTCGGTCTTCCTGTATCACGCCATCAAGGCGGGCCTGGACATGGCCATCGTCAACGCGGGCATGCTCGAGGTCTACTCCGAGATCGACCCGGAGCTCCGGGACCGCGTCGAGGACCTCGTCCTCTGCCGCCGGCCGGACGCCACGGAGCGCCTCCTCGAGATCGCGCCGCGCTTCGCCGGACAGAAGACCGAGACCGACCAGTCGAAGAAGAACGAGTGGCGTTCCCTGCCGGTCGAGAAGCGCCTGGAGCACGCCCTGGTCAAGGGTGTCGACGAGCACGCCGTCGCCGACACCGAGGAGGCCCGCGTCAAGCTGGGCCGTCCGCTGCTCGTCATCGAAGGTCCGCTGATGGACGGCATGCGTGTCGTCGGCCAGCTCTTCGGCGAGGGCAAGATGTTCCTCCCCCAGGTGGTGAAGTCGGCCAAGGTCATGAAGACCGCGGTCGCCCACCTCGAGCCTTTCATGGCCGCCGAGAAGGTCGGCGGCTCCACCCAGGGTTCCTTCCTCATCGCGACCGTCCGCGGCGACGTCCACGACATCGGCAAGAACATCGTCGGCGTCGTCCTCGCCTGCAACAACTACGCGGTCACCGACCTCGGGGTGATGACGCCCACCGAGCGCATCGTCGCCAAGGCCCTCGAACTGAAGCCCGACTTCATCGGCCTGTCCGGCCTGATCACGCCCTCGCTCGACGAGATGGTGAACGTCGCCTCCGAGCTCAAGCGCGCCGGCATCAGCACCCCGCTGCTCATCGGCGGCGCCACCACCTCCAAGGAACATACGGCGATCAAGCTCGCCGAGCATTACGACGGCCCGATGGTCCACGTGGGCGACGCGTCCCTCGTGACGACGGTCTGCAGCGACCTCCTCAATCCCGCCAAGCGCGACGGCTTCATCGACGACCTCCGCACGGAGCAGGCCGAGATGCGCGAGGCCTACGAGAAGCAGCAGCCCGCCGTGGTCATCCCGCTCGCCGAGGCCCGCAAGCGTCCGCTCATCACGACCGCCCCGGTGCAGCCCGCCCCGCGCAAGCCGGGCGTGACGCTCTTCGAACGCATCGACCCCGCCGCGGTGGCCGAGATCATCGACTGGACGCCGTTCTTCGTGACCTGGTCGCTGAAGGGCGGCTTCCCGCAGATCTTCAAGTCGGCCAAGTATGGCGCCGAGGCCCGGAAGACTTTCGACGCCGGTCGTGCCGAGCTCGACAACATCATCCGCAATAACCGGGTGCATCTCCGCGGCGTCGCCGGCCTCTGGGCCGCCCGTCGGGTGGGCGATGACGTCGAGGTCTTCGCCGACGAAGCTCAGGCGCAGAAGATCGGCCGCTTCCACTTCCTGCGCGACCAGCGCCAGCGTCCGAAAGTCGATACCTGCCGCTCCCTCGCCGACCTTGTCTCGACCGGACCGGGCGACCACCTCGGCGCCTTCGCCGTGACCGCCGGCCAGGAAGTCGAAGACTACGCGGCTTCCTTCAAGCAGACGGACCCGTATCGCCAGATCATGATCCAGGCCCTCGCCGACCGCCTCGCGGAAGGCTGCGCCGAATGGCTCCACCGCGAGGTCCGCAAGGAGCTCTGGGGCTACGCGCCGGACGAAGCCCTCACGGTCGAAGAACTCGTCGATGAGAAGTACGCGGGCCGTCGTCCGGCGGCCGGCTACCCGGCCTGCCCGGAACACACCGAGAAGGCCGAGATCTGGCGCCTGCTGAACGCGGACCGCCTCGGCTGCACGCTGACGGAGACCTTCGCGATGAACCCGGCTGCCTCGGTCTCCGGACTCTACTTCGGCAATCCCCAGTCGATCTACTTCGACGTCGACAATGTCGGCCGCGACCAGGTCGAGGATTACGCCGCGCGCAAGGGCTGGACGATCGAGCAGACCGAACGCTGGCTGCGTCCGGTACTCGGCTACAAGACCTGACGATGGAAGCGCGCGAACGCGAGAAGCTCATCGCGGCCGTCGGCGCGGAGGACGCCGCCGCGGTCGAACGCTTCCTCGGCGGCTGCGCCCTCTGCGCCTTGGTCGAGGCCGCCGACGGCGCTGACAGCGACTGGCCGGAGTGGGCGCGCGCGGCCGCCGTGCTGCAACGCTGGCTCGAGGCCGCCGGCCGCGATGCCGACGCCGAGCGCAAGCTCGGCTACCTGCATTGCACCGTCGAAGCGCAGAAGGCCGTCCCCACCGCGCTGCGCCCCGCGCTCCCCCAGGCCGTCGCCCGCATGCTCAAGAATCACGGCTTTGCGGAGGGTTGAAGCCGAGCCCCCTTCGAATCCCATCCCCCTGTGATTGCCACAGAGGAACAGGTGGGCCGGTTGACAGCCACGAGGAGTCTACGTAGAAAATCGTATGCTCGTCCTACCCCGGCTGCGCAGACTCGGATGGTCCGCGCTCGCGCTTCTCTGCGTGATCACCGCGGCCGCCAAAGAGCCGCTCGAGGCGCTCCGTGCCAAGGCCGACAAAGGCGAGGCGGTCGCGCAGAACGAGCTTGGCTGCCTCTACGAGAACGGCGAGGGGGTCGAGGTCGACTTCAACGAGGCGGCGAAGTGGTACCGACGGGCGGCCGACCAAGGACACGCGATGGCGCAGGGTAACCTCGGCTACCTCTACCTCGTCGGCAAGGGCGTGCCTTTGGACAAGGCGGCGGCCATCCAGTGGTGGCGGAAGTCGGCCGCCGGGGGTTGCGGCGGCAGCATGTTCAACCTCGGCCTCAGCTATAAGAAGGGCGAAGGCCTTGAGCAGGATCTGGCGCAGGCCGCGAAGTGGTTCCGCGCCGCGGCGCTGCAGGGAGAGTCCTCGGCCATGCTCAACCTCGGCCAGATGTACGAGAAAGGCGAAGGCGTGGAGAAGGACCTAGCGCAGGCCTACGCTTACTACAAGGTGGCCGCGCTCGACTACGGGGACCGCGATGCCAGGCGACCTCTTGCGCAACTGCTCAGGACATCCTCGTTCATCCTCATCGCCAAAGGTGACCTCACCGCCCTCGGCTTGAAGGCAGATATCGCCGCGGCCAAGAAGGCGGCGAAGTGAGCTCGCACCCCTCCTTCGGTAGGGTTGGCGCTCGCCTAGGCCCGCCGCCACCTTACGGTCAGGCCATGGAGAGCTTCGTCCGAGGATGCGTCCGGGTCTTCAAATTAGCCATCAAGGCCTACATCCTCTTGGTATGCATCTATTTCGGGTCTTTCGCCTTCCACGGCTTCTGGGGAGGTTATCAATTCAACCCTGAGTTCCTTCCTCTCACGGCCTTGTGCGCGCTCTTCGCGTACTTGATGGTCGCCCCGCGTCGCTGGATGCCAGCGAGGTGGCTGCAGGATGTCTCCTTTCGCCGGACCTGGTGCGTCGGGTTGGCCTGCGCCCCCATGCTTTTTTTCGTGGTCTTGGAGATGTGGCGTGAAGAAGTTTCGCTACTGCGTTGCCTCTGGATCCTGATCGAGGTGCTCCCCTTCGGGGCCATCCCCGGCGGGTTACTCGCCCTCCGTTGGTGGGCGAACGAGCCATCTTCCTCTGGCTCGTCTTCGGCATCACCATGAGCCTCAGCCTGGAGGTAAGCGATGACCTCGTCTGGCCCTGCTTACTGCTCACCCTCGTGACCGCCGGTCTCGCGGCCACGTTCTGGGGCACGCCGAAGCAGCCCCCGGGCGGGGACGCCGTCGGTAAATAAGGTTTCACCGCCCTCCCCCAGGCCGTCGCCCGCATGCTCAAGGATCACGGGTTCGCGGAGGGATGACTTAAGCCCGCCAGGCCGAGCGAGGGCGCGGCTAGGGCAGCACGCGGTGCTGCCCCTACCTGAGGCTCAAGCCCGGACGAGCTGCCAGGATTGCCAGCCGAGCAAGGCGGCAAGGACGATCCAGATGACACCGGTCACTTGGTCGACCGCGCGCACCGTCGCCGGAGTCCGCAGGTGGCGGCGCAGCCGGTCCGCGAGGAAGGCGTAGAAACTCATCACCAGGGTCTCGGACCCGACCGTGACCAGCAGCAGGGCGACGACCGCGGAAAGGTGCAGGCGATCCGTGGGCAGGTTGCCCGCTTGGATGATCACCAAGATCCACGGGACCGTCTTGGGGTTCGAGAAGTTCACCCAGACCCCGCGCCAGAAAAGCCGGGCAGGCGCCCCCTCGAGGCTGGCGCCGTCGGGCAGCGTATCCCGCGGGCGCAGCAGGTGCGAGACGCCCAACCAGACGAACCAGAGCGCGCCGGCGGCGCCGACGAGCGCGCGGGCGAAGGCGAACTGCTGCGTCATCCAGATGGCGATGGCGAGCGCGAGCAGCGATTGCGGCATCTCCCCCGCGGCGAGGCCGAGCGTGTGCCAGGTCGCGCGCCGCGCCCCGTAGCGGAGCGAGGTCTCCACCGTGGACAGCACGGCCGGCCCCGGGGAGAGGCTGGCCACCAGGCACACCCCGATCAGCATGCCGACGTCCATCGTCGCTTAGCGCAGGGCGCGCTTCCAGCGGGCGAGCTCGCGCGCGACGGCCTTGGGGCCGGGCATCCCCGTGTTCTCGCGCGCGGCAAAACCACGCTTGAGGCTGAAGACCTCGCGCCAGCCCTTCGTGAACTGCTTATCGGCGGTCAACGCGGCCTCGTCGGAGAGTTTGTCGAGCGGCACGCCGGATTTCTCGGCGAGCGCCACGAGGCGACCGACGGCGTGGTGGGCGTGACGGAACGGCATGCCCCGGCGGACGAGCCAGTCGGCGAGGTCGGTCGCGAGCAGCGCGGGGTCGGACGCGGCGGCGAGGCAGCGGCCCTTTTGGAACTTCGTGCCGGCCAGCGTGGCGTCGGCCACGGCGACGGCGAGGATCAGCTGGTCGGCGGCGTCGAAGAGCGGCGGCTTGTCGTCCTGCAGGTCGCGGTTGTAGGTAAGCGGCAGGCCCTTGGTCAGGGTGAGCAGGTGCGTGAGCGAGGCCTGGAAGCGGGCGGCCTTGCCGCGCAGCAGTTCCATCGAATCCGGGTTACGCTTTTGCGGCATCAGCGAGGAACCCGTCGAGAACTCGTCGGGCATGCGCGCGAAGCCGAACTCCGCGGAGGACCAGAGGACCATGTCCTCGGCCAGGCGGGAGAGGTGCACGCCGCAGAGGGCGGCGGCGAAGCAGAACTCCGTGGCCGGGTCGCGGTCGGCGACCGCGTCCATGGAGTTGCGCGTGACCTGCGGGCGACCCTTGGCGTCGACGAAGCCGAGCAGCTTGGCGGTCACCTCACGGCGGATCGGGAGCGTCGTGCCGGCGATGGCGCCGGAGCCCAGCGGGCACCAGTTGGCCGAAGCCTTGGCGGCGGCGAGGCGCGCGCGATCGCGGCCGAACATCTCGGCGTAGGCAAGCAGGTGGTGGGCGACGGAGACCGGCTGGGCGCGCTGCAGGTGCGTGTAGCCCGGCAGGATCACGTCGGCGTTGGCTTCCGCCAGCTTCACCAAGGTCTTGAGCAGCGAGACGAGCGCCGCGTCGGCGGCATCGCACTGGTCCTTGATCCAGAGGCGGACGTCGGTGGCGACCTGGTCGTTGCGGGAGCGGGCCGTGTGCAGCTTGGCGGCGGCCGGGACGCGCTTGGTCAGCGCGCTCTCGATGTTCATGTGCACATCCTCGAGGTCGCGGTTCCAGGCGAACTTACCGGCGGCGATCTCCCGGGCGATCCCGTCGAGACCCCGCAGGATGGCGTCGCGCTCGCGCTTGGTCAGGATGCCGGCCTGGGCGAGCATCGTGGCGTGGGCCTTCGAACCGCGGATATCCTGGGCCCAGAGGCGATGGTCGAACGAGACGGACTCGCCGAAACGCAGCATGAGTTCGGCGGGACCGGCGGTGAACCGGCCGCCCCAGGTTGCCTGTGCCTTCTTCCGTGCGGACATGGGAGAGCAATGCCGCCGGGAAGGCGGGCAGGCAAGCCAGGACGCTCAGCGGGCGGCCTTGGCGGCCTTGTCCTTCGGCGGTGCGGCCTTCGCGGCCGGGCCCTTGGCGGGCGGGACCGCGGGGGTGGCGCCGGGGTTCGGGACGGTCGCGACGACGCGCAACGGCGCGCCGGCCACGCCGCCGCCTTCGATGCGGATCACGATCTCGCCTTCCTTCGCGACGCCGAGCCGCTCGCGCGCCTGGTCCTGCACGAACTCGGGATCGCGGCCCATGCGCTCGATGTAGCGCGCGGTCTGCTCACGCTGCCGCTCCAACGCGTCGAGCTGCGCCTTCTTCTGGCGCTCCGACAAACCGAGCGCCTCGAGCCGTTCGGTCTCGTCCGCGTAGGTCGAAAGGGTGAAAGCGAGCACCGCGAGGAACAGGAAGAAGACCGCCCACAGGATGAGCTTCTCGGTCTGCGGGTTCGCGGAAGTTTCGGCGCTCTCCATGGGACGACCCGCAGTGAACCCGAAACCGGCGGACGCGCGAGGGGAAAGTGTCCGACTACTTCACCGCCTGCTGGGCGGCCGCCGCCAGGGAGCCGCTGAACTCCATGAAGGCCCAGACGAGCACGCCGGTGACCGAGACGTAGAGCCAGACCGGGAAGACCCAGCGGGTGAGCCGCTTGTGATCCTCGAAGCGACCCGCCCGGGCGAGCATCACCGACCGGATGATGAAAGGGGTCACGGCGATCGCCAGGAGGATGTGCGGGAACAGGATGACATAGTACAGGAGCTTGTCCCAGGTCAGGCCGACCTCGGGGCGGTAGAGGATGTTGGTCTTGCCCAAGGCGACCCAGAGGTGGACCTTCGAGGCGAGGTAGAGGGCCAGGAAGAGCGCCGAGGTCACGAAGGCGGTCGCCATGGCCTTGCCGTGACCGGCCCGGTCGCCCCGCCGGATGCGCAGGAAGCCCACGACCAGGAAGACGGTGGCCAGCGCGTTCATCGCGGCGACGCCGCGGGACAGGAGTTCGGTGGTGGAAGCCATGCCCCTAGACAGAACCTCCGGCGGGGAAAAGGCAACCCGAGCCCCGCTTAACCTTGGCTTAAGGGGGTATCCATTATGATGTTATTCCCATGAGTCCCCGCCTCTTCCCCCTGGTCTGCCTAGGCCTGACCGCCGGCCTGAGCGCCGCCGAAACCGCCAAGGGCCCGGCGCTGCAGCCCGCCGACGCCAACCCGCCCGCCCAGAACAAGGTCACGATCACCGTCAAGGGCGACAAGCGCATCATCGAGTCCAACGGGATTCCGGACCACAAGGTCTCGAAGTTCCCCAACCGGGGGAACCCCAACGCCATCGCCGAGCAGAAGTACCACCTCGAGGTGCCGGCCCAACCCAAAGCCGCCGCCGGCGGGGCGACCGGCCGGATGATGTCCGCGTGGGGCGTGGCCCTGAACGGGGTGGTCTTCGACCCGGGTACCGCCGAGGTCTACAACGACGGCGACCGCTCCAACCCCTGGCATTACGAAGCCCTGCGGAGCAACACCACCATGGGCACCACCCCCCGTATCCCGACCGGGCTCGGTCTCGATGAGAACCACGGTCACGTCCAGCCCAACGGCGCCTACCACTACCACGGCCTCCCCACCCTGCTCGTCGAGCGGCTCTCGACCGGCGAGAAACAGATGGTGCACGTCGGCTGGGCGGCCGACGGCTTCCCGGCGTATGCGGTCTATGGTTACGCCAACCCGACGGACCCGAAGAGCGAGCTCAAGAAGATGAAGAGCAGTTACCGGCTGAAGACAGCCGACCGCGGGGGCGACGGCAAGGAGACCCCGACCGGCAAGCCCGACGGCTCCTACGCGCTCGACTTCGAGTACGTCGCCGGCTCGGGCGACCTCGATGAGTTCGGCGGCCGCACCGGGGTGACCCCGGAGTTCCCGAAGGGGACGTACTATTATGTCCTGACCGAGGAGTTCCCGTTCATCCCCCGCAAGTTCAAGGGCACGCCGGACCCGTCGTTCAGCAAGCAGCGCATGGACCCGCACGCGAACCTCGGCGGCCAAGGCGGTCCGGGGCAACGCAAGGGCGGCCCGGGCCAGGGCAAAGGTGGTCCCGGCCAAGGCAAAGGCCGGCCCGGCGGACCTCCGCCGTTCGATGGCCCGCCCCCGTTCGACGGACCGCCCAAGGGCGAAGCGCCCGACGCCAAATAACGGAAATAAAAAGGCCTCCCGCCCGGGAGGCCTTTTCGTTCACCCGCAGGTCGGGCTCAGGCGCCCTCCTTGGCATCGCGCTTTTTCTTCGGCTTCTCCTCGGCGGGAGCCACGCCGCCCTTGGCCTTGCCCTCGGACCGGGGGTTGGCGCCGGGTCCATTGAAGCCGGGGATCGAGAAACCATTGCCTTCGACGAGCTTGAGCCGGCGGCGGACCTCCTCGGGCAGGGCCGCGCGCTGCTCGGGGGTCGTCACCTCGCCCTCGAAGACCACCTTGCCCGCCGGGTCCTTGATGGTGGCGTGCTTCTTGCCATCCTTCTCCTCGAGGGAGACGGTGCCATCCTGGTCGGCGGCCATGGAGCTGGAAGACGTGCCGGTGGCCGAGCCGAGGCCGAAGGAGAACGTCTTGGAGAACGACTGGGAGGTGCCGCCGGGGGTGACCGTCACGGAACCGCCGACGCCGAGGCCGCCGCCGGGCAGGTCGACCGGCGGGATGGGCAGGCCACGGGCGCGCATCTCCTCGAGGCGCTTCAGCACCTCGGGCGGGAGCTGCTGGTTGTTCGGCCCGATCACGATGACCTGACCTTGGCCCGCCTGGGTACGGCCGTTGTTAAGGTCGATTTCGATCGGCTGGCCGTTGATGGTGATGGAAGCCCGGCCACCGGAAACCCCCGACGGATTCGTCGGGTTGACCGGGGTCGCGCCGGTCACGGCGCGCGGCGTCACCGGACGAGAGGCGAACGCCTTGGGCACGCGGGCCTCGAGCTTCACCTCGGCGACCTGCACCTCGGCGCCGCGGACCAACGTCAGCTTCACGATATCGCCGGCCTTGCGCAGGCGGACGAGCGATTGGAACTGCGACGTGTTCACCAGGATCTGGTCATCGAAGCGCGTGAGGATATCACCCTCCTCGATCTTGCCGGCCGCGGGACCGGTCGGGTCCACGAAGCCGACGAGCACGCCGAGCCCGGCGGGGATCGCGGCCTGGGAGTGTTCGGTGCGGACCTTCTCGGACAGGTAGCCGAGGTTCACGCCGGCGTAGGGCTGCGGCTCGGCCGGGGCGGTGGCGGACGCGGAGGCCGCGGTCTGGGCCGGGAGCACCGCCGGGGCGAGGAGTCCGGCCAGCAGGAGCGTGTGGAGGGGGATGTTCATGGCGGGTCTGAGGTTTGTTAAGAAGCGAAGCGGCGGCCGGGATTTGTTCAGTAAGTCTCCAGCGGAAGCAAGGTCGTCTGCTCGTTGGGGCGGTAGTTGATGAAGCGGGTCCGGGTCCGGGGGTCTTCCCACTGGGTGGTGTTATCCCAACGGACGCGGACCGGGCGGGCGAACGAGCCGTCGTCGAGGCGCACCGGGCGGAGCACCTCGATGTTGGCGGGCGACTGCTCCGCGCGCACGAGCTGGTAAGCGGGGGCCTCGTCGGCGGCGGGACGGGCGAGGAACAGGCCCGCGGCGAGCGCGGCGGCGGCCGTGGTCAACCCGGCGGTCCAGGCGAGGATGACCCCGCGACGGGAGACGGGCGGGTCGAGCTCGCGGGCGAGCGCGGCGGTCACGGCGGGGCCGGGCGGGCGCGGGCGCAGGCCGGCGAGGGCGCTTTCGAGGTCGTGGTCGGGGTCAGTCATGGGCGCGGGCGGTGATGAGTTTGCGGAGGGCCTCCATGGCATAGCGCCACCGGGAGGCCGCGGTGTTCGGAGAAAGCTGCAATTGTTCGCCGATCTGCTCGAAGGTGAGCGCGCCCCAGACCTTGAGGACGACGACCTCGCGTTGCTCGGCGGGCAACAAGGGCAAGGACTGAGCGAGCGCCTGCAGCCGCGGGTCGGCCTCCGGCTCGAACCAGGCCACCGTCTCGGTCTCGGCCGCGACGGCCTGCTCGCGGACCCCGCGTCGGTCGGTGCGCCGCAGGAGGTCGAGCGCGGCCCGGCGGATCGAGGTCACCACGAGGGCGTTCGGGTCGCCCGGCAGGTGACGTTGGTGTTTCCAAAAGCGTACAAACGCCTCCTGCACGACATCGTCCGCATCCGCCTCCGAGCGGGTCCACTGACGCGCGATGAGCCGGAGCCGGGCGCCGTGCTCGGCGAACCAGGCCCGCCAATCCTGATCGGCATGGGCGTCGGGCATGAACGGATGGTACAAGGAAGCGAGGCCGCGGGCGGGTTTTGTCTCCCCGGAAGATCATTTTGACCGCCGCCCCTATCTGGTCAAAGCAGTTGCGAACCCTGAAACAGCCCCCTAACTCGGCCCTAGATGCCCGCCGAACCCGCCCAGCCCCCCGCCAACGGCCTTTTCCGGTCGCTGATCCGCTGGTTTGACGCCGACCACATCCCGGAAGGGGTGGCGGCGCTGCAGAACACCCCCAAGAAGGTCGACTGGCCCCGGAGCCTGCCCTTCGTCGTGATGCACCTGGCCTGCTTCGCGGTCCTCTGGGTGGGCGTCAGCCCCATCGCCGTCTGGACGGCGGTCGGCCTGTACTTCGTCCGGATGTTCGCGATCACCGGCTTCCTGCACCGGTATTTCTCGCACAAGACCTACTCCACCTCGCGCGCCTTCCAGTTCATCATGGCCGTGTGGGCCGCGACCGCCGTGCAGCGCGGGGCCCTCTGGTGGGCCTACACGCACCGCCACCACCACAAGCATTCCGACGAGGAGGAGGACAAGCACTCCCCCGTGGTCGACGGTTTCTGGTGGTCGCACATCGGCTGGATCACCTCGAAGAAGAACTTCCCGACGGATTACGCGAAGATCCCCGACCTCGCGAAGTACCCCGAGCTCGTGTTCCTGAACCGCTTCGATATCCTGATCCCGTTGCTGGCCGCGGCCGCGACCTACGGCGCCGGCGCCTGGCTGGGCGCCCAGGGTTACGATACCAACGGCCCCCAGCTGCTGGTCTGGGGCGTGATCTCGACCGTCGTCCTGTTCCACGGGACCGCCTGCATCAACTCGCTCGCGCACGTCTTCGGGAGCAAGCGCTTCCGGACCACCGGCGATGAATCGCGGAACTCCTTCCTGCTGACCCTCATCACCCTGGGCGAGGGCTGGCACAACAACCACCACCGCTACCAGGCCACGACAAAGCAGGGCTTCTACTGGTGGGAGTTCGACCCGACCTACTACGGCCTCAAGGTGATGTCTTGGCTGGGCCTGATCTGGGGCCTCAAGGGCGTGCCCGCCTCCGTTTACGAGGAGGCCGCGCAGACCAAGGCCGAGGACGCTTCGCAGCGTGCGTGAACGGATCGCCATCGTCGGCGCCGGCGTGAGCGGCCTCGGCTGCCTGCGCTTCCTGCGCGCCCACCACGACATCACGCTCTTCGACCCGGACACCCGCCCCGGCGGCCACGCGCACACCATCGACGTCACCGAACCCGGCACCGGGCGCGCGCTGCCGATGGACACCGGTTTCATGGTGTTCAACGAGGTCACGTACCCGCACCTCTGCCGGCTGTTCAAGGAGCTCGGCGTACGGCCGAAGCCGACCTCGATGTCGTTCGCGGTCCGCCATGACCCGACGGGGCTCGAGTGGTGCGGCAGCTCGCTGAACCACCTCTTCGCGCAGCGCCGCAACCTGCTGAGCCCGCGCTTCTGGAAGCTCCTCTGGCAGATCAACAAGTTCAACGGCCTCGCCAAGACCGCGTGGCGCTCCGCCGAGGCGGAGACGACCTCGCTGCGCGACTGGTGCGCGCGCCACGGGCTCGGCCAGGACTTCCTCGACCTCTACCTCATCCCGATGTCGGCCGCGGTCTGGTCGACCCCGGCGGAGAAGATGCTCGGGTTCCCGGCCGCGGCGCTGATGCGCTTCTTCCACAACCACGGCTTCCTCGGTCTGGACACCCAGCACCAGTGGCTGACGCTCGCAGGCGGTTCCCGGACCTACGTCGAGGCGCTCCTGAAGGCGCACCCGGCGGACTTCCGCTTCGGCCAAGGCGTCACCGCGCTCCGCCGCGAGGGCGCGCAGGTGGTCGTCACCACGGACCGGGGCGAGGAACGCTTCGACCGCGTGATCCTGGCCGCGCACGCGCCGACCTCGCTCCGGCTCCTGACCGACGCCGACGGCGAGGAGCGCCGGCTGCTCGGGGCGTTCGCGTATAACCAGAACGACGCGATCGTGCACACGGACACCGCCCCCCTGCCCCGCGCGACCAAGGCCCGTTCTTCCTGGAACTACCGCACCTGGGCGAAGGACGGCGGGCTGGCGACCTCGACGCATTACTGGATGAACTCGCTGCAGGGCCTCACCGACAAGGGCGACTTCGTGGTGACGATCAACCACGCCGATCAGGTCGACCCTGCGAAGGTGATCCGCGTGATCCCGACGGAGCACCCGCTGTTCTCGCTGGAGGCCGTCGCGGCCCAGGCCGAGCTGCCGGCGCTCAACGCGCGCCCCGGCGCCCGCGTCCACTTTGTCGGCGCCTGGCAACGGTACGGCTTCCATGAGGACGGGCTATGGTCCGCGCACCGCCTCTGCGCGCAGCTCCTCGGCCGCGACCCCTGGGACGCCTGATCAGAACTTCACCCCGACCGCGGCGCGCTCGAAGCCGGTCGCGGCGAACAAGGCCGCCGGCTGCATCCGGAGCAAATTCGCCACGTAGCGGTCCGGCACGCGCTCGAGGCGGGTGTTATGGAAGGTGGCGCTGTCGTTGTAATAGTTCCGCGCCAGCGCGATGCGCTGCTCGGTCTCCACGAGGTTGCGTTGGAGTTCGCCGAAAGACGCCCGCGCCTGCAGCTCCGGATAAGCCTCGGCCAGCGCCAGCAAGGTCGGCGTGAGGGCCTGCGTGCGGCCGCCGGCGGCGGCCTGGGCGCGGAGCGCGGCGATCGCCGTCTGCAACCGCGCCTCGTGGTCGCGATACCCTTGGACGCAGGCCACCAGCGGCGGGATGAGGTCGGCGCGCCGCTTCAGCTGCACGTCGATGAGCGACCAGGCCTGTTGGACGCGTAGCCGCAGGCCGACGAGGCTGTTGTACACCATCCAGACCCAGCCGGCGATCCACGCCAGCAGGTAGGCGAAGCCGCCCCACCACGGCGCGGCGCCGCGGAAGCCGACCTCGGTGCCGGCGAGCAGGCAGGTGGCGACGACGGCGAGCAGGCCACCCAGCACGCACCAGGTCCAATAGGCCCCTTCGCGGCCCGCGCTGAGGTCGCTCTCCTTCCGCGGGCTGATGATGAACATCTCCGCGCGCGGGTCCTCGGCGATCTCCGCCGCGACGATGTCCGTACGTTCGCGGGCGCGACCGCGCACGAACAACCGCGTACCGATGGGCATGCCCCGTTCGAAGTACCGGCGACGCCCCGTCGAATCGTCGATCGCCTCGGATGGCCCCTTCTCATGGTAGAGCGGGTCGCCGCGGTAGGCCGACGTCGAGAACAGCGTGAGCAGCTCGATCTCGGCGCCCTTGGGCCGGACCCAGACGTACCCCGTCTCGTCCTGGATGTAGAAGCCGGAGGATTCGCCGCCGTCGGCCACCGTGGTCCAGCCGCTGCGCAGGACGCGCCGCGTGCGGGTCCGCCCGTCCTTGTCGGTGTAGGTCTCCGTCTCCCAGCGCTCCCACTCCTCCTCGATGCTCCAACGATAGATCGCGCAGGGCTGACCGGACAGGTAGGCCGTGAACGGCTCGCTCAGCACGCAGGCCCCCTCGATCTCGACCTCCCCGATGAAGACCCCGAGGGCCTTGGAGACCGGGGTGTCGTCGAGCAGACGTTGCTTGCGGCCGGCCCGCAGCCCCAGCCACAGCATACCCAGGGACAAGGCGGCGGTTCCCGCGCCAAGAGTCTGGGGGTCGGACGACATTGCGGGAAGGTATGCCGCCGGGGCACCGGAAAGCAAGCGAGCCGATAAGCCCCCGCCACGCTTGCGCCCACGGGTCTTCGTCCCCACTTTCGCCGCGTGGCCCGACTCTACGACGCGGAGGTGATGCACGCCCGGCTCTGGCCGAAGGCGCACCGCTTCACGCACACGGCCTTCGCCTGCGCGGTGGAACCGGCGGAATTCAAGGAGCTCGGCCGGGGGCGCTGGCTGCTCGGCCGACGTTGGTCGCCCTACGCGTTCCGCGACCAGGACTTCCTCCCGTCCGCCCCGCTCTTCCAGCCGGAAGGAACGCCGCAGTCCTTCGGCGCTTCGCCGGCCGACCTCGAGGCGCGGGTGCGCGCGTTCTGCGCGGCGCAGGGCGAGCCCCTGCCGCCGGAGGCCCGGGTGACGCTCATCGCGATGCCGCGCGCGTTCGGCAAGTCCTACAACCCGGCGAGTTTCCTCCTGGTGACGGTCGGGGGCGAGCTGAGTTGCGGGATCGCGGAAGTCCACAACACCTTCGGCGAACGCAAGGCCTGGTTCCTCGGCGCGGCCTGCCGTACCGTCGACGACGCGGGGCGGCCCTGCCTGCGCCTGCGCACGCCCAAGCGTTTCTACGTGTCGCCCTTCTCCGGCCTGGACACGGAATTCGCGTTCACGCTGCGTCTGCCGGACGCGCGGCTCGCGGTCGGCGTCGACCACTACGAGGGCGGGCGGCTCACGCTGGTCAGCGCCTGGACCGGTCGCGAGGTGCCCTGCACCGACGGGCGGCTGCTCTGGCTGACGGTCAAGACCCCCTTCCTCATCCTCAAGGTCATCGCGCTGATCCACCTGCACGCCGCCTGGCTCTGGCTGGTGAAAAAACTTCCTTTTCGCCGCAAGGGGGATGACATCCCCCTCCAGCGCAACCTGCGCCACCCCACCCCCGAACTGACCCGCCCTTCATGAGCCAGCCCTCCCTCGCCCGTCGCCTCGTCCTGAACGAGCTGGCGAAACTCCGCCGGGGTCGGCTCATGCTCCGCCTGCCCGAGGGCGCGGAGCTCGTCTTCGGCGACCCCGCGGCCACCGGCGGCGCCCGCCTTGAGATCGGCGACGAGAACGCCTTCCGCCGCATCATGCTCGCGGCGGACATCGGGCTGACCGAGGGCTACATGGAGGGCGAGTGGCATTCGCCGGACCTCAACGCCCTCATCGGCTTCTTCATCGAGAACATCGACCAGACCCCGGGCATGTCCGGCTCGGCCCGCAAGGCCCTCGGCGTCGGCCTGTTCCGGATCGCCGACCGCCTCGGCCACCTCCTGCGGCCAAACGACAAGAAAACCGTCCGCCGCAACATCTCGGAGCACTACGACGTCTCCAATGATTTCTTCCGCCTCTGGCTGGACCCGTCGATGATGTACTCGTCCGCCCGCTGGGAAGGCGCGACGACGCTCGAACAGGCCCAGGCCAATAAGAACGAGTCCCTCTGCCGGTTCCTGCAGCTCAAGCCCACCGACCACGTCATCGAGATCGGCACCGGCTGGGGCGGCTGGGCCCTGCACGCGGTCAAACACCACGGCTGCCGCGTCACCTCGCTCACCATCTCGCAGGCTCAGCACGACCTGGCCGTCGAGCGCATCAAGGCCGCCGGCCTCTCGGATCGCATCACCGTCAAGCTCGAGGACTTCCGCGACCACCAAGGCACTTACGACAAGTGCGTCTCCATCGAGATGATGGAAGCCCTCGGCGACAAGTACCTGCCGGCCTTCTGCGCCTCCATCGGCCGCCTGCTCAAGCCGGACGGTATCGCCGCGTTCCAATACATCACCTGCCCCGACAGCCGCTACGCGCAGTTCCGCGACGGGGTGGACTTCATCCAGAAGCACATCTTCCCCGGCTCGCTCCTGCTCTCGATCAACCGCGTCGGCGCGCTGATGACCTCGGAAAGCGGCTTCCAGCTGGAGCGCCTCGAGGAATTCGGCCTCGATTACGCCCGGACCCTCGACGCCTGGTGCCAGACCTTCGAGACCAAGCTCGACGCCATCCGCGCGATGGGCTTCGACGAGCGTTTCATCCGCAAGTGGCGCCTCTATTTCCGCTACTGCCAGGCGGCCTTCGAGCACCGCAACATCGGGGTCGTCCAGGCCGTGTACGTCCGCCCGAATCGGAAGGGTTGAGCGCGAGGCGAAGCCTCGCGAGGGGTGGGCACACGTGGGCAAGGGGAAGTGAGAAGGGGTTGCCTTCAGGTAGGGACCAGCGTCCCCGCTGGTCCGTGTCAGCGATGCGCGGATGAGCGGGTTGAGTCATGGAAGAGTACGGAGTGCAGAGTGCAGAGTACGGATAAGACCGTTGCCCCGCCCCCTAACCACCCATCTCCTACAACCTGCACTCTATAATCCGCGCTCGGTACTCCGTACTCCTTCCCCTATCCCTTCCCCTGTCCCTGCCTTCCGCACTTCCCAGCCCTTCCCCTGGCCCTATCCCCAGCCCTCCCTTCGGCCCTCCCCCGTTTGCCTTTTCCCCCCTTCCCCCCATCCTCCACGCCATGAACTCCCGCCGCGCCATCGCCCTTTATTTCGTTCTCGTCCTCGCCGCCATGACCTGGGTGTCGTGGTATGCCTCGACCGCGCCGACGATCACCTCGTTGCCGCAGTTCGCCGACCTCGTCAAAAACAAGGAAGGCATCAATGTGATCAAAGGCTTCGTGACCGTCTGCTCCGAGCCGTGGGGCCTCGCCACGATGTTCGACGCCTACTTCGGCTTCCTGGCCTTCTGGCTGTACGTCGCCTGGCGTGAGCGCACCGTCGCCGCGCGCGCCGGCTGGCTCGTCGCCCTGCTGCTCCTCGGCAACTTCGCCATCGCCGCCTACGCCCTGCTCTGCCTGCGGTCCTCTCCCGGCGTGACCGACCTCGGCCAGGTCTTCTTCACCCGTAAGGCGGCCTGATGGGCCGGGTCGGCGACTGGCTGCGCCGCAAGGTGCGCGACCCGCTGGTCGCGGAACTGCGCCAAGGCGTGACCCCGGAGGCGCTGGCGACCGCGGTCGCGACGGGCGCCGCGCTCGGGTTGCTCCCCTTCCTCGGGACGACCACGGCGGCCTGCGCGTTGGCCGGACGGCTCGCGCGGCTGAACCATCTGGCGCTGCAGCTGACGAACTACCTGCTGGCACCGGTGCAGCTCCTCCTGATCATCCCTTTCGTGCGGCTCGGCGAGCGACTGACCGGGGCGGAGCCTGTGGCCATCGACCTTGCCACCGTCGCCCGCGTCTTCACCGAGACCCCGGGCTTGTTCTTCGAACGATTCGGCCTCGCCGGCTTGCACGCCGCCCTCGCCTGGGTGGTCGTCGTGCCCGCCCTCGCCTGGGTCTTGCGCCGCCTGCTCTTGCCGACCTTCCGCCGGCTCGCTACGCTGACTCCACGCCCATGACCACGCTATTTTTTGATTATACCGAAGCCATCCTGCGCTGGGCGCTCCTGCCTGGCCTGGCGCTCTTCGCGCTCACGTGGTTCGTCGCCCGCCGGCTGGACAACTGGTCCATCGTCGACGTCGTCTGGTCCTACGGGTTCGCCTTGATTGCGGGGTTGTTGGTCTTCGTCGCTCCCGGTCCGACGGGGTGGACCGCCTTTGCGTTGCATGCCATCTTCGTGGCGGCCTGGAGCCTGCGATTGGGGACCCACCTTGGCTGGCGTATCTTCGGGCACCTCGACCGGGAGGATGGCCGTTATCTGAAGATGCGTGCGACCTGGGGAGAACGCATGGCGGCCAAGATGGCGGTCTTCTATGCGCAGCAAGCGGTCGCCCTGACGATCCTCGCCCTGCCCTTGCTGGCCTCCTGGGCCGACCCCTGCGGCATCCGGACCATCCACCTGATCGGCGCCGGCCTCGTCGGCCTCGGTATGCTGACCGAGGCGACCGCGGACCTGCAGCTGGCGCGGTTCAAGCGGGACCCGGCCCGGCGCGGGCAAGTCTGCGCCCAAGGCCTCTGGGGCTGGACCCGGCATCCGAATTACTTCGGCGAATGGCTGATCTGGGTCGGGTTCGCCTTGCTCAGTTGGACGCCGCTACTCCAGGGGATACCGGGGCTGCTGTGCGCCGGCGGGATGTACTACCTCCTGAACCACGTCACCGGCATTCCCCTGACCGAACAGCAGTTACTGACCTCGAAGGGAGCGGCCTACGCCGAGTACCAGGCGAGGGTCCCGGCCTTCTGGCCCCGGCCGCCGCGGGCCTGATTTTTTGGCGGCGGCGGATTGCCTTGGGCCGCCGCTTCCCCACGTTCGGGGGCATGCCGCTGATCGACACCCTCATCGCGAAGGACGTCCTGCCCGATTCCGTGCTCCGCTGGGGTATCCGCCGCCTGCTCCGCCAGCGCCTCCGGGACGAGCGTCCGGACTCCGCCGCCGCGCGCTTCGCCCGGGTCGACGCCTTCGCCGCCGAGCTGCGCACCCTGCCGGTCGCGATTGAGACCAAGGCGGCCAACGAGCAACACTACGAGGTGCCGGCCGAGTTCTATAAGCTCTGCCTGGGGCCGCGCCTGAAGTACTCCTCGTGCTACTACGAGCTCGGCGGCGAGACCATCGGCCAGGCTGAGGAAGCCATGCTGGCCCGCACCTGCGCCCGCGCGGAGCTGGCGGACGGCCTGGAGATCCTCGAGCTCGGCTGCGGCTGGGGCTCCCTCACCCTCTGGATGGCCGAGAAGTATCCCCACGCCCGCATCACCGGGGTCTCCAACTCCGCCTCGCAGCGCGCCCATATCGAAGGCGAATGCGCCAAGCGCGGCTTCAAGAACGTCCGGATCATCACGTGCGACATGAACGTCTTCGCCGCCGAGGCCGCCCGCTACGACCGCGTGGTCTCCGTCGAGATGTTCGAGCACATGAAGAACTGGGCCGAGCTCATGCGCCGGATCGCCGGCTGGCTCAAGCCCGGCGGCAAGCTGTTCTTCCACGTCTTCACGCACAAGGACATCGCCTACCACTTCGCGGCCAAGGACGGCACGGACTGGATGTCGCGCCACTTCTTCACCGGCGGCATCATGCCCTCGAACTGCCTCGCCAGCCGCTTCCAGGATGACCTCAGGCTGGAGCAGCAGTGGGAGGTCGAGGGCCGCCACTACGGACAGACCTCGGAGCACTGGCTCCAGAACACCGACCGGCACCGGGAGGAGATCCTGCGGATCTTCGCCCGCACCTACGGCCCGGAGCGGGCCAAGGCCTGGCTGGCGAACTGGCGGGTCTTCTTCATGGCCTGCGCCGAGCTCTGGAATTTCCGGGGCGGCGCCGAATGGATGGTCTGCCATTACCGCTTCGCCAAGCGCGCGGGTTAAGTCCGCGTTTGCCACCGACGGCGCACCGCGTTTGCTCGGCCCCATGGAGAGCTACGAAGAGAACGGCGTGCCGATGGAACGGTGGCGGGTCGGGGCCTCGACCTACGAGACCTGCCTGACGCGCGGGGCGCGCCTGCTGCGCTGGCGGCTCGATGTCCCGTCCGGCCGCCGCGAGATCCTCTTCTGGCCGGAAGGCGCGCCACTGGACCTCGACAAGATCGGCCCCGTCCGGGGCGGCAACCCCATCCTCTTCCCCTTCATGGGCCGTAACTACGCCGACGGCGAGAAGTTCGCCTGGAAGGCGGCCGACGGCGTGAAGCGGCCCATGCCGCAGCATGGTTTCGCGCGCGACTCCGCCTTCGCGATCGTCGAGAGCGGCCCCCGGCACGCCGTGGTGCGCCTGGTCCAGGACGAGCGCGGCCGGCAATGCTACCCCTTCGCCTACGACTTCCGCATCCGCTTCGATTTCCTCGAGCTCTTCCTGCGGATCACGTTCGAATTCGAGAACCGCGACGCGCAGCCGCTGCCGTGGTGCGCGGGCCATCATTTCTACTTCACGTTGCCGTGGCATCCCGGCCTGGGCCGGCGCGACTACGTGGTGAAGATTCCCTCCAAGAAGCAGTGGCGCCACGCCGCCGACGGCAAGCTGGTGCCGTTCGCCGAGCTCAAAGGGCAGGCCGCGATCGGCTTCGATAACCCGCACCTCTCCGACTGCATCTTCACGAACCTCACGTCGGCCACGCTCGCCTTCGGCCCCAAGTCGGGCGAGGAGGACATCACCGTCAAGGTGGGCGAGGAGCCGATCCCGGGCGCCTGGGCCAGCGTCGTCACCTGGACGCCCGACCCCGAGGCACCGTATTACTGCGTCGAGCCCTGGATGGGACCGCCCAACAGCCCCGAACATAAGCACGGGCTCCGTTTCGCGGAGCCCGGGCAGGTCGACACCTTCGTCACCGAGGTGTCCTTGATGTAAGCCTCGGCTTACTTGTTGCCGACGTTGTTACCGAGCGGGAGCTTGCCGGTCGACTTCTTCGCGGGGGTCGTCGGCTTCGCCGGGGTCGGCTTGGCCGGGGTCGGCTTGGCCGGGGCGACGGGGGTCACCGGGGTCAGGCCAGTGTCGATCGGGACGAGGATGGCGGGGGCCACGGCGGCCGGGCCATCGTTCACGGGGCTCGGACCCTTCTTCGGACCCATGCAACCGACGAAGGCGAGGGAAAGAGCGGAGAAGACGAACAGTTTGCGTGCCATGGCGGGGGGTGTTTGTATGCTGGCACTTTACCCGGCATGACGACCCGCACAAGCGCAGATTCCAAGCTCCTCCTGTTCGTCTGTACCGGTAATTTCTACCGCAGCCGTCATGCGGAGGCCCTCTTCAACTGGCATGCCGAGCGCCATGGACTGGCCGCCCGGGCCTTCTCGCGCGGCCTGCTCACCTCCCTGGTGGCGGATGAGCCGACCCTGCTTTCGCGGGACACCGAACGCCGGCTAGGCGAGCTGGGCATCCCCCTCCACCACACCGGCGCAGCCCCGACCCAGCTGCGCAAGGAGGACCTCGCCCGCGCCCACCGGACCATCGCGCTCAAGCGCGACGAGCATCACGCCATGATGCGCCAGTCGCACCCGGAATGGGCGGACCGGATCGAATATTGGACGGTCCACGATATCGACTTCCTGGAACCCGCGCACGCCCTGCCCCAGATCGAGGCACGGGTCCTCGAGCTGGTCAGGGAGTTCGGCGGACCGGCCTGATCAGGCGGCCGAACCGGCGTCGGCCCGGCGCAGGGTCTCGAGATGACCGGCGGCCTGGTTCAGCAGGGCGCGCAGCTCGACCATGGTCTCATGGGCGACCTCGGCCTTGTTGGTCGCGGCTTCCTTGAGGGCCTCGGCGCGGAGCGCCAGTTCCTTGGCGAGGTCATGCGCGGCGGCGATGGTCTTGGCCTTCAGCTCACGGGTGCGGGCGTCGAGGCGGTTGGCCAGGGAATCGATGTCCTTGCCGAGGGTGAGGCTCTTCTCCTTGAGCTCGGCGGCCATGATGCGGGAGTCGGGCACGCGGCGCAGGTCCTGGACGAGGCCGACCTTGGAGAGGGTCCAGATGATCCATTTGGTCGGGTCGAACTGCCAGGGCTTCACGCCGTTGCGGTAGTCGTGCTGGAACTCGTGGTGGTAATTATGGTACCCCTCGCCGAAGGTCAGGAGCGCGACGGCGCCGGAATCGCGGGCGCTGTGGTTGGTCGAGTAAGGCTGGCGGCCGAACATGTGGCAGAGCGAGTTGATGCAGAAGGTGCCCTGCTGGACGACCACGGTGCGGAGGAGGCCGGCGATGAGGAAGCAGGCCAGGGCGGTCATGCCGGGATTGGCGAAGCCGCGGGCGGTGGCGTAGGCCCAGCCGAGGGCAGCCGGGGTCACGAAGCCCACGAAGAAGCCGATCCACTGGACGTACTTGTGCTGCCACATGACGAGGGGGTCGGCCTCGAGGTCCTTGACGTTGGTGACGGGCGGCTTCGGCTTGAGGCGGAAGAGGAGCCAGCCGATGTGGGCGTAGAAGAAGCCCTTGGAGATGTCATACGGATCCTCGTCCTCGTCCACGTGCTTGTGGTGGATGCGGTGGTCGGCCGACCAATCGAGGGCGGAGTTCTCGAAGGAGGCGGCGCCGAAGAGGAGCACGAAGAGCTTGACCGGCCACTTGGCCTTGAAGGACAGGTGGGAGAACAGGCGATGGTAGCCGAGGGTGATGCCGAAACCGGTGGCGTAGTAGTAGAAGATGAACAGGGCCCAGACGAACCCCCAGCCCTCGACGTTGTCGAACTGGGTCCAGAGGAACCAGGGCACGACGGTCAGGGAAAGCAGCGCCGTTCCGATGAGGAACGACGAGGTCACCCATTCGATGCGGTAGATCGGGAAGTTTTTGAACTTCATGAAAATCCAAGTTGGCACCCAAGCCCGTTTTGGCGAGTCGAAACGACGAATGTCGGGACGGCTATCCGCGCGGATTAACCGCCTTAATACCCCGTTTTTCGAAGACCAAAACGGCGTAATCCGCCTTAATCAGCCCGCGCTCCGGAACTTTCAATCCGCGGAACGACGACGACCGAGCGCGTTCTTCACCGCGATGACGCGGACCGGCTCGCGCGTCTTCACCCAGACGTCGCGCTCCTTGAGGAGCTTGGAGGGCAGGCTCTGGCAGGCGTCGCCAAACGAGGTCACCGGCACGCGCTTCCCTTTGGGGGAACCGTTGAAGGTCGAGGCCACGTCGAGGATCTTGTCCGAGACATCGCGGGGGTCGCCGTCCTCCGGGTACTGGACGACCCAGCCGGTGAGGTCCTTGGGCAGACCGCCCTCCGGCTCGCTCACCAGGACCAGGAACTCCTTCTTCTGGGGCTTCTCGCGCTCGACCGCATCCTCGGCGGCCGCCTCGCGGATCTGGTTGAGGATCGCGGCGGCGACGCGGACGTCCACGCCGTTCTCCTTGAGCACGCGTTGCACCAGTTCGATATCAACCTTGGCCATAGGCCCCCAAGAGAGGCCAACCCCGCCCCCGAGGGAAGCCGGAGTTATTCGCAACGCCGAGGTAGGGGCGGCACCGCGTGCTGCCCTAGGTTTAAGGGGGCTAAGGCAGCATGCGGTGCTGCCCCTACCTGAACCTGACCCTTTTTCCTTTCGCCTCCCCTTCCCCTTTCCCCCTTAACCGACCTGTGCCGGAGCATACCAAAGTCATGGGGAAGGAATGGGCGGACGCCCGCCGGCAGGCCAACGTGGAGCGGCTAGGGGCGACCTTGGCCGCGGCCTTGGCCGGCCGGACCAGCCTCACCTTCGAGCTGGGCTGCGGACATGGCCATTGGCTGGCCGCGTACGCCGCCGCCCACCCGGACGAGTTCTGCGTAGGCATCGACCTCATCACGCACCGCGTCGAGCGCTCCGTGCGCAAACAGACGCTGGGCAAGCTCGACAACGTCCTCTTCCTCAAGGCCGAGGCGACGGAATTCCTGGATGCGCTGCCGGCCACGGTGGCCCTGCGGAAGATCTTCATCCTCTACCCGGACCCGTGGCCGAAGAAGAAGCACCACAAGAACCGCTTCATCAACGCGGAGAATCTGGCGCGCCTCGCCGCCCACGCCGGCCCGGGCGCGCGCCTGCACTTCCGGACCGACGATGCGGATTACCATGCGTGGACGCGCGACCACCTCGCGGCGCACCCGGCGTGGCGGCTCGCGGCCGACGTGCCCTGGCCCTTCGAGCGCACCACGTTCTTCGAGGAACGGATGAAGGATAAACGCGACCTCGTCGCGGACCGCGCTTAGGCATTGTCGCTCAATTGTGACGGGTTAAGTGCCTGATTCGTAGCAAGTAAAGGGACGCCATCCTTTCCCTTGCAAGGGCCGGCGTCAGACCTAGTCATAAACGCCGTGAAGCCTTTCCGTCATACCCGGGTCACTTTCACCATCGGGCCCGCGACCGAGTCCGAAGCGCAGCTGGAGGCGATCATCAAGGCGGGGGCCAACGTCGTCCGCCTGAACATGGCCCACGCCGACCACGCATGGGTGCGGACCATCGTCGCCCGCGTCCGCGACGTCAGCCGCCGGCTGAAGAAGGAGCTGGCCGTGATGATGGACATCAAGGGCCCGGAGATCCGCACCGGCGCCCGCAAGGAGCCCACCCAGCTCAGCGTCGACCAGATCGTCGACGTCACCGGCTCCGACACCGCCCCGGCCGACGGGGACGTCCTCGTCATCCCCACGAATTACCCGAAGATGATCACCGCCGTCCCCGTGGGCGGCGTGGTCCTCGTCGACAACGGGCTCATCCAGCTGCGCGTGCTGGAGCAGCGGCCCGACCGCCTGCGGTGCAAGGTCGAGCAACCTGGTCCGCTCGGCAGCCGTCGCCACATCAACCTGCCCGGCGTGAAGGTCGACCTCCCCGCCCTCACCGACAAGGACCGCGCGGATGTCGCCGTGGGCTGCGAGGTCGGGGTCGACTTCTACGCGCTCTCCTTCGTGCGCGAGGCGGCCGACGTGCATGCCCTGCGCGGCCTGCTCGCGCAGCATGATTCCAAGGCGCACATCATCTCCAAGATCGAGGACCAGTCGGCGATCGTCCACCTCGGCGACATCCTTGAGGCCACCGACGCCCTGATGGTCGCCCGCGGCGACCTCGGCATCGAGATTCCCTACGAGACCCTGCCGCTCGTCCAGCGCAAGGCCGTCGCGATGGCCATCGCCCGCCGCAAGCCGGTCATCGTGGCCACCCACATGCTGGAGTCCATGATCCACGCACCCGTCCCGACCCGCGCCGAGGTGACCGACGTCTCCAACGCGGTGCTCGAGATGGCCGACTCGGTCATGCTCTCCGGCGAGACGACCACCGGCAAGCACCCGATCCGCTGCGTGGAGGTGATGACCCGCATCGCCACCACCACGGAGCAGGAGCTGCCGCGCGTCCTCTCGCCCGAGCAGGCCCACGAGAGCGCCAAGATCAAGCTCCTGCGGGCCGCCGCCGGCCTCGCCCAGGACCTCGGCAACACCGGCATCATCGCCTTCACCCGCAACGGCGACGTGCCTCGCTCGCTGTCCTCGCTCCGCGCGGTCGGCTGCCCGATCTACGCCTTCATGGAGGAGACGCACGTCCACCGGAAGATGAGTCTCCTCTGGGGCGTCGAATCCTTCCAGATGAAGTTCGAGCCCAAGGCGGAGGACAACATCACCCTGGCGCTCGCACGGCTGCGCGACGAAGGCCACGCCGAGCCCGGCCAGACGCTCGTCATCGTGACGAACGTCATCCTCGGCCCGACCGTCATCGACTCCGTCCAGCTCCGCGCGGTCCCGGCGCGTTGAAGCCACAGGCGCGCAGGTAGGGACCTGCGTCCCCGCTGGTCCGCGGCCGACCGAGGCAACAAGAGCAATAGGGTCAGTGACAGGGTCAGGGGAAGGGTCAGGCAAACAATCAAGTCGGCAGGATACCGTTTCGAAATCCTGTACCTGTCCCTTTTGCATCCACCTTCCCCTGTCCCTGACCCTGACCCTTTCCCTACTGTATCCACCTAGGCCTTTTGCATCCATCCCCCAACCGCTATCCGCTGACCGCCTCAACCTAGGGCAGCACGCGGTGCTGCCCCTACCTCGAGAAATAAAGGCGCGCCAAGGCCTGCGTGCCGCAGTCGCCGTCACCGGCGGCCTGGACGTCGGCGTAGAGTTTCGCGGCGAGCTCGAGACCAGGCAGCGAGAGCTTCAGTTCGCGGCAGACCTCCAGGGACAGGCCGATGTCCTTGACGAAATGCTTCACGTAGAAGCCCGGGGCGAAGTCGCCCTTGAGCACACGAGGAGCGAGGTTGAGCAGGGCCCAGCTGGAGGCACCGCCGCCGGAGAGCGCTTTCAGCACGGCCTCGAGGTCGAGTTGGTTGGCGCGCGCGAAGGCGAGGGCCTCCGCCATCGCGACCATGCCCGAGGCGATCGCGATCTGGTTGGCGAGTTTGCAAAGCTGCCCGGCGCCCGGGCCGCCCTGCAGGGAGATCGTCTTGCCCATGGCCTCGAAGAGCGGGCGGGCCTGCTCGAACGCCGCGGCCTCACCGCCGACCATGATGGTCATGGTGCCCTCGCGCGCGCCACGGTCGCCGCCGGATACCGGGGCATCCAGAGGCAGGCACCCCTTGGCCGTCGCCGCCGCCGCCAGCTGGCGGGCCAAGGCCGGGCTCGAGGTGGTCATGTCGATGACCAGGCAGCCCGGGCGCGCGGCGGACAGGAAACCCTGCCAGACCTCTGCCACATCGTTCGGGTAGCCCACCATCGAGATCGCGGCGTCGGCCCCGAGTACGGCCGCGGCCGACGAGTCCGCCCAGGTCGCGCCCAGCGGGAACAAGTCCTCGGCCTTGGCCTTAGTGCGGGTGTAGACCGTGACCGCATGGCCGGCCTTGAGCAGGTTGATCACCATGCTCTTGCCCATCACTCCCGTGCCGACGAACGCGATCTTCATGCGGGCAGTGAAAAGCGCAGGGGACACGCTGGCAAGCGGGCACGTAGGCAAGGCGCGTACCCGTCACAGGTAAGGGCAGCACCGAGGAAACAAGAGCAATAGCATCAAGAGAAATAGGGACAGGGTCAGGGGAAGGGTCAGGTAAATAATCAAGTCGGCAGGATGCCGTTTCGAGATCCTTCCCCTGTCCCTGACCCTGTCCCTTTTGCATCCACCTGTCCCTGTCCCTGACCCTTTCCCTACTGCATCCACCAGACCTTTTTGCATCCACCTGGCCCAAACCCAAGCCCTCACCCCAGCCCTTCCGAATCCCCCTCTTGCCCTCCCCTCTGAAATCCCCGAACCTGCCGACATGGCCTCGGCCCCCCTTACCATCAGCGAACTCGCGGATGTCCTCAAAGGTCATCTCAACGGGATGGGGACGCTCGAGGTGACAGGTGAGATCTCGGGCTACAAGACCTACCCGTCCGGCCACCATTACTTCGCGCTCAAGGACGCCGAAGCGAAGGTGGACTGCGTGCTGTACTCCTTCCAGGCCCGCTGGCTCAAGGAGCCGCTGCGCGAGGGCCAGAAGGTCGTGGCCAAGGCCAAGGCGGATTTCTACGGCAAGTCCGGCAAGATGTCCCTGATCATCGACTCGATCAAGCCGGCCGGCGAGGGCGACCTCTTCCAGAAGTTCAAGGAACTGCGCGACAAACTGAAGGCCGAGGGGCTCTTCGACGAGTCGCTCAAGCGGCCCCTGCCCGACTTCCCCAAGGTCGTCGCGTTCGTGACGTCGGAGATCGGCGCGGTCTGGCATGACTTCACCGAGGTGCTCAAGACGCGCGGCTGGAGCGGCACGGCGTGGCTCGTGCCCGCCCGCGTGCAGGGCGAGAGCTGTCCGGGCTCGGTGATCAACGGCCTGAAGCAGGCCAACGCCATCCCCGGCATCGACCTGATCGTGGTCGGCCGCGGCGGCGGCTCGATGGAGGACCTATGGGGCTTCAACGACGAACAACTCGTCCGCGCCGTGCGCGCGAGCCGCACCCCGGTCATCTCCGCCGTCGGCCACCAGACCGACTTCACCCTTTGTGATTTCGCGGCGGACCGCCGCGCGGAGACGCCGACGGCCGCGGCCGAGCTGATCGCCTCGGGCCAGACGAAACTGCGCGACCGCCTGCGCCTGCTCGGGGCCGAGCTGGCGCGCCATTCGCCCAAGGCCCGTCTGCAGTCGCTCTATCAGGACCTCGACCTCCTGCGCGAACGTCTCGACGGCGCCGCCGAGGAGATCGTCGCGGACCACCGGCACCGGCTCTCCGAGCTCGGCAGTGAACTGCATCGCCTCTCCCCCAAGGCCCGGATGGGCGTGGCGCGGGAGAAAATCGACCAACTCGGCAAGCGCCTCACCTCGGCGGGCTTCGAGTCCGTGCTGGCCCGCGGTTACAGCATCGTGCGCGACGCCGACGGCGCCGTGATCAGCACCCGCGCAGGCGTGACCCCGGGCCGGAAACTCCGCCTGAAGTTCGGCGACGGCGAGGCCGCCGCCACCGGCGGGTAAGGAGAGACCATGAAAACAAAGGGGCAGCACGTGGTGCTGTCCCTGCCTCTAGCCCTACCCCGGGCCCTAGCCCTCTGATCGGCCGGAAGGCCGATCAGTAAGCCTTCGCCATGACCACGCGGCGGGCGCTGGGCTCGCCGGTGACGACGCACTTGCCGGGCTCGTCCTTCGCGTCGAGCGGGATGCAGCGGATGGTGACCTTGAGCTCCTCCTTGAGGCGCTTCTCGACCGCCTTGCTGCCGTTCCAGTGGCAGAGCGCGAAACCACCGTGGATCTCGGGTCGCTCGGGGTTCTGCGGCGTGAAGTAGGCCTTGAGCTCCTCCCAGGTGTCGATCGTGCGGGTATTCGCGGCGCGGTGGGCCTTGGCGCGGGCCAGGAGGTTGTCCTGGATGGCCTGCAGGCGCTGGCCGATGGTCGCGACGAATTCGGCGCGCGGGACACCGGCCTTCTCGCCGGTGTCGCGGCGGGCGACGAAGACCGCGCCGGCGGCGAAGTCGCGCGGGCCGACCTCGACGCGCAGAGGGACGCCCTTCTTGATCCAGCCCCACGCCTTGTCGCCGCCGCGGATGTCGCGGTTGTCGACGGTCACGACGATCTTGCGGTCGTGGAAGCGCTGGGCGGCGAGCTCCTTCTGGAGCGACTGGCAATAGGCGAGGATGTCGGCCTTGGTGGCGTCGTCCTTGTAGATCGGGCAGATGACGACGTGCTGCGGGGCGAGGCGCGGCGGGGCGACGAACCCGTCGTCGTCGGAATGCGTCATGATCATGCCGCCGATGAGGCGGGTGGAGACGCCCCACGAGGTGGTGTGCGCGTACTGCTGGGTGCCTTTCTCATCCTGGAACTGGATGCCGCAGGACTTGGCGAAGTTCTGGCCAAGGTAATGCGAGGTGCCGGCCTGGAGGGCCTTGCGGTCCTGCATCATCGACTCGATGCAGAGCGTGTCGACCGCGCCGGGGAAACGCTCGCCCTCGGTCTTGCGACCCTTGATGACCGGCATCGCCATGTAGTTCTCGGCGAAGTCGGCGTAGACCTCGAGCATCTTGTTGGTCTCCTCGATCGCCTCGGCCTCGGTGGCGTGGACGGTGTGGCCTTCCTGCCAGAGGAACTCGGCGGTGCGCAGGAAGAGGCGGGTGCGCATCTCCCAGCGGACGACATTGGCCCACTGGTTGATGAGGATCGGCAGGTCGCGGTAGGACTGCACCCACTTGGCGTAGGTCTCGCCGATGATGGTCTCGGAGGTCGGGCGGACGATGAGGGGCTCCTCGAGCTCACCCGCGGGGACGAGCTTGCCGTCGGGACCGGCCTCGAGGCGCGAGTGGGTGACGACCGCGCACTCCTTGGCGAAGCCGTCGACGTGGGCGGCCTCCTTCTGGATGTAGCTGACGGGGATGAAGAGCGGGAAGTAGGCGTTCACATGGCCCGTCTCCTTGAACATCGCGTCGAGGTCGCGCTGGATGTTCTCCCAGAGCGCGTAGCCCCACGGCTTGATCACCATGCAACCGCGGACCGCGCTGTTCTCGGCCAGGTCGGCATGGCGGATCACCTGGAGATACCACTCCGGGTAATCCTCGGCGCGGGTCGGCGTGATGGCGGTCTTGGGCTTGGCGGCGGGCGGCTGGGACATGCGGTCAGTAAAGAGGGAAGGAAGCAGGAAGGGCAAGGAAACGAAAGGGGGCACGCCGGCATGCGGGCACGTGGGCAAGGGGCGCGCCGGTCGCCTCTAGATGTAGCCTGGGCGGCAAGCTTCACCGGGCCTGGGCTGGGGCTAGGACGAAAACAAGGGAGGTCAAAGGTACGCTCGGCTGATGCGCATGCGCAGACGAACACTCCTGTCCCCGGCCCTGGCCCTATCCCTAGCCCTGGTTCAGTTAGTTTTCCGCGCCTGCCAGAATCGCGGACGGCCGCTCATGTCGGGTCGGCCGGCGGACTCGGCATAACCGAGTTGGGCGGACAAGGTCGCCAAGGCGGCGTGCTGGTCGATGCCGGTCTCGAGGAGCACCCACCCGCCGGCGCGCAGGAAGCGTGGGGCGTCGGTCAGGATACGGCGCAGGTCGGCCAGACCCTCGTCGGGCGCGATGAGGGCGGACTTCGGGTCGAACTCGCGCACCTCGGGCTCGGCGGCGGCAACCTCGGCCTCGGTCAGGTAAGGCGGGTTCGAGACGATCAGGTCGTAGGCGTCGGTGACCGCGGCGAACCAGTCGGACTCCGCGAACGCGACCCGTTCGGCGAGGCCGCACTGCGCGGCGTTCTCCCGGGCGAGCGCCAAGGCGTCGGGCGAGCGGTCGACGGCCTCGACCTTCCAGGCCGGCCGTTCGGCGGCGAGGGCCAGCGCGATCGCGCCCGAGCCCGTGCCGAGGTCGAGCACGCGCACGGTCTGCTCGGCCGGGAACAGGGCCAGCGCGAGGTCGATCAATTCCTCCGTCTCAGGCCGCGGCACAAGGGCACGCTTGTCCGACTTCAGGACGAGATCGCGGAACCCCACCTGGCCGACGATGTGCTGGAGGGGCTCGCGATTGCCGCGGCGCACCACGAAGCCACGCAGGCGATCGGCCTCGGCCTCGGTCAGCAGACGTTCGAACTGCAGGTAGAGGTCGAGCCGCTTGAGCCCGAGCGCGGCGGCGAACAGATGCTCCGCCTCGACGCGCGGCTTCTCCACACCCTTGCGGCCCAGGAAGTCGGTCGACTTCTTCAACGTCTCGAGGAGATTCTGCATCAGCGGGCGGCGGCGCGGGTCAGGCGGTCGTTATAGGCGGCCCCGACCCCGGCAGGGTCGGCCAGTTCGACATGGATGGTTTCGTAACCGCGTCCGTCCAGCCGGCGGAGCAGGTCGAACAGGTGATGCGCGGCCTCCGCGACCGCGCCCGATTCCGAGAGCAGGAAGACATCGGCGTTCGCAGGCGGCGACGCGCGCCGGCCGAGGAAGACCACGGCGGAACGGAGGTTCGCGACGACCGGCAACGAACCGACCGGGAAGAGCGCGACCTTCGTCGCGGGGCTGTAATGCCGTTCGAGCATGCCCGGCGCGTCCTGCGGGGCGTGCTGGCTCGCGGCGCGCGTGACGACCTCGACCTCGCCGAGCAAGCCGCGGAGCGTCTCGACCGGGATCGGGCCGGGACGGAGCAGGCGGGCGCGCCCCGGGACGGAGAGGTCCAGGATCGTCGATTCGACGCCGTGTTCGCAGGGGCCGCCGTCGACGACCCAAGGGCAGCGCGCGCCGAGCGACGCGATGACGTGCGCGGCGCGGGTGGGGCTGACATAACCGAAGGGGTTGGCGCTCGGCGCGGCGAGCGGCCGGCCGGCGAGCCGGAGCACCTCGCGGAAGACCGGGTGGGCGGGCAGGCGGACCGCCACCGTGTCCTTGCCGGCGGTGACGAGGTCGGGCACGCCCGCCTTGCGACGCAGCACGACCGTGAGCGGGCCGGGCCAGAGCGCGGCGAGCTTGGCCAGCCGTGCATCGGGCTCGGCCACCTGCGCGAGGCCGGCGAGGTCGGGCACGTGGACGATGAGCGGATCCAGCAGCGGGCGACCCTTGATCGCGAAGACCTGGGCGACCGCCGTCGGGTTCGACGCGTCGGCGGCCAGGCCGTAGACCGTCTCGGTCGGCAGCGCCACGCACTGCCCGGCACGCAGCAGCTCCGCCGCGCGCGCGAGGTCGGTCGGCGAGGTCGTGAGCGGGCTGGGAACGGGTGAGTCCAAGGACAGGAAGCGGATAGGCGGAGACGGCGGGATTGTCCCGCCCGTTTTACCCCGAGGCCCGGACGGGGGCAACCTCCCATCCCGGGCAACAAAAAGGCCGCCTGGTCAGGCGGCCTCGTCAGGTCGGTGGATGACCGTTTACTTCATCGTGATCATATTGCGGGCGCGCTTCACGGCCTTGGCAATATGACGCTGCTGGCGGGCGGTGAGGCCGGTCAGCTTGCGGGGCAGGATCTTGCCCGTCTCGGTGACGTAGCGCGTCAAGGCCTCGGGTTCGGTGAAATCGAAGTCGAGGGGATTGCGGGAGCGCTTGAGCTTACCTTCGGTGGTCATGGGAGGTTTGGAAGTAAGGGACGGAAGGCCGAGGGCAAGGAGAAATGGGGTGAGCGCCAGCGGCACAGGGCTAGGGACAGGGTCAGGGACAGGAATAGCGCCAATAAATAGGGGTATTTGCCCGTTTTTACCGTAGAAACGCTACCTGCCCCTGACCCTGACCCTCTTCAGTGCCTCTTCAGACCCTCTTCAACCCGATCAGGAACTCCTTATTCCCCTCCCCTCCTTCGATGGGGGATGGGATGACGCCGAGGACGGTGGCCCCGGGCAGGCCGGCGCCGGTGACGGTCAGGGCCTCGACCACGCGCGCATGGATCGCAGGGTCCTTGATGATCCCTCGGCCCTTGTCGGCCTCGGCCTTGGTGGCCTCGAACTGCGGCTTGATGAGCGCGACGAGGTGGCCGCCCTGCCCTACCCGCTGCCAGGCGACCGGCAGGATGAGGTTCAGGGAAATGAACGAGAGGTCCATGACGACGATGCCGTAGTCGGCATGGGGGAGTTCGACGGCGTTGAGTTCGCGGGCGTTGAACTTCTCGAAGTTGCGGACGCGGGCATCCGCGCGGAGCTTCGCGTGCAGCTGGGCGGTCCCGACGTCGACGCAGGTCATGTCGGCGACGCCGCGTTGCAGGAGGCAGTCGGTGAAACCGCCGGTCGAGGCGCCGACGTCGAGGCCGTGGAGACCGGCGACCGGGATGGCGAAATGGTCGAGCGCCGCGGTCAGCTTCTCGCCGCCGCGGGAAACGAAGCGGGGCGGTTGCTCGACGATGAGGACGGCATCCTCGGGGAAGGATTGCGAAGCCTTCTGGACCACGCTGTCCGGGCCGGAGCGGACCTTGCCCCCGAGGATCAGGGCCTGGGCCATCGACCGGGAGGGCGCGAGGCCGAGCTTCACGAGCAGCTCGTCGGCGCGGATTCTGCCGGGCTTGGCGGCCATGGCCTCAGTCGAGGAAGCCCGTCAGCGGCGAAGTCGGCTGCGCGGTGACGGAACCGGCGCCCAGGCCGGCCTCGCGGGCGGCGCGACCGGCTTCGACGGCGAGACGGAACGCGCGGGCCATCGCGAGCGGATCGCCGGAGGAGGCGATGGCGGTGTTCACGAGCACGGCGTCGGCGCCCAGCTCCAGGGCCTCGGCGGCGTGCGACGGCGCGCCGATCCCGGCGTCGACGATCACGGGCACGCGGGCCTGCTCGATGATGATGCGGAGGAAATCGCGCGACAGCAGGCCGCGGTTGGAACCGATGGGCGCGCCCAGCGGCATGACCGCGGCGGCGCCGACCTCCTCGAGACGCTTGGCCAGCACGGGGTCGGCATGGATATACGGCAGGACGGTGAAGCCCTTCTTCACCAGCTCGCGGCAAGCCTCGAGGGTCTCCACCGGATCGGGCATCAGATACTTCGGGTCCGGATGGATCTCGAGCTTGAGCCAGGAAGTCTGCAGCGCCTCGCGGGCGAGCTCGGCGGCGAAGATCGCCTCCTTGGCCGTGCGGACCCCGGAGGTGTTCGGCAGGATCAGGTGCCTGGAGCGGTCGAGCGCGGACAGGATACCGTCGTCGGCCGCGTCGAAGCGCACGCGCTTGATCGCCATCGTGACGACCTCGGCGCCGGAGGCGTCGAGCACGGCGCGCAGCTGGGCCGCGGAGGCGTACTTGCCCGTGCCCGTGAGGAGGCGCGAGGCGAAGGTGCGGTCGGCGATGCGGAGCGAGGCCATCGGAAGGCACACAATCCCAGACCCGGCGGGCTTGTCCAGCCCACGCGCACGAAACTAGGCGCCGACCGCCGCGACGAGGGCGCGGGCCGCGGCCTCCGGGTCGGTCGCGAGGGCGATGGCCCCGCTGACCGCGATGCCGTGGGCGCCGAGGGCCCGCAGGCCGGGGAAATCCGCCGCCGTCACGCCGCCGATGGCGAAGGCCGGCCGCGGGGCGGCTCCGGCGATCAAAGCCGCGAGGGAATCCGCCGAATGCACCGGGGCGAGTTTCGCCTTGCTCGTCGTCGGGCGGAACGGACCGACGCCCACGTAGTCGACGCGGGTCGCGCCGAGGCGGGCGAGGTGCGCGGGGAAGTTCAAGGTGGCGCCGACGATCGCCGCGTCGCCCAGTTCGCGGCGCGCCTCGGCGGGCGTCGCATCCTCGGGGCCGAGGTGGACGCCGTCGGCGCCGGCGAGCCGGGCCACGCGAGGGGAATCGTTGATGACGCAGATGGCGCCGTGCTCGCGGCAAAGGGCGACGACCGCGCGGGCGAGCGCGACCCACTCGTCCTCGGCGCGGCCCTTGACGCGGACCTGGATCCAGCGCACGCCGGCGCGCAGGGCGGCTCTGGCCTGCTCCGGATGCGAGAGCGGCGAGGCGTCCAGCGTCAGGAACTGCAGGCGCGGCGTCACGGCGCAGGGCTCAGTACCGGCGGAGGAGCGGGCGCGGGGTCTTGGACCAGGCGCGTTCGATCTCGAGGAAGGCCTTCACCGGGTTCTCCGCGCCCCAGACTTCGCCGAGGAACGCGATCCCGTCGAAACCGAGTTCGCGGGCCTGCGGCGCGGTCTGCGCGGTGACGCCGCCGAGGGCGTAGACCGGACATCCGCCCTGCGCGCGCCAATGGCTGCGGATCGCGGCGAGCTCGAGCACGGTGCGCTGCGGCTGGTAGCCGGATTTGGAGACGGACGGGAACAGCGGGCTGAGCAACGCGTACGAACAGGGACCGGCGGTCTGCTGGAGCTCGTCGTAGGAATGGCAGGAACAGCTGAGGGCGAGCTCCTTGGGCCAGGCGCGGTGGCGACGCTCACCGGCGCGCAGGTGCACGCCGCCGAGGGGCCGGGCGAGCGCGAGTTCCGGGCGGCCGTGCAGGACGATCCGCGACCAGTAAGCCTTGGGCAGCGCGTCGATGAACTCGAGGTGCTGGGCGTCGGTCCAATCGTACTCGCGGAGATGGAAGCGCGCGAGGCCGGCGTCGAGCAGCGCCCGCGTCGTCTTGAGCATGGCCCGTCCTTCGACATACTTGCCGTTGGGGCTGATGAGCACGAGGTTGGCCGGGGCGGGAGCCTCGGGTTTCGACGCGAAGAGTTCCTTGACGAAGCGGAGCATAGGTTCAGCCGCCCTGGGCGGCGCGGATGACGAGGACCTGGGCGCCCTCGGAAAGCGGTTGTTCGGACCAGCGCGAGCGCGGGACGACCTGGCCGTCGACGGCGGCGGCGACGGCGGGCTCCTGCGCGACACCCAGCTCCTGGAGGAGGGCGGCGAGGTGGGCGGCGGCGGTTTCCCGGGGCTCGTCGTTGACGTGGACGCGCATGCGTGGAGACAACGTGCCCCCGCCCGGGGCGGGTGGCAAGCGGAGGTTTGGGGTTGCGGGCGAACAGGGGAGGCTTTCCCTCGGTGGCATGAGCCCCCTCCGCCTCCTCTGCCTCTGCGCCCTCGCCGCGACGGCCTGCACCGGCCAGACCGCGGCCGACAAGCCCGCCGCCCAGCCGGCCCCCTCTCCCATGAAAGAAACCACCGAAGCCGCGCCCAACGTCATCATCCACACGAACTACGGCGACATGACCGTCGAGTTCTGGCCCGACGTGGCCCCCAAGACCGTCGCCAACTTCCTGAAGCTCTCCCGCGAGGGCTATTACACCGGCACGGCCTTCCACCGCATCATCAAGGGCTTCATGATCCAGGGCGGCTGCCCGAACTCCAAGGTCGGCGCCCGCGGCGTCGCCGGTACCGGCGGCCCCGGCTACCAGATCAAGGCCGAGTTCAATAATCGCGCCCACGTCCGCGGCGTGCTCTCCATGGCCCGCTCGTCCGACCCGGACAGCGCCGGCAGCCAGTTCTTCATCTGCCACGGCAACGCCGACTTCCTGAACAACAAGTACACCGCCTTCGGCAAGCTGGTCTCCGGCCAGGACGTGCTCGACAAGATCGCGGCCATCCCATGCGTCGGCCAGGAGCGCTCCACCCCGACCGAGCGCGTCGAGATCAAGTCCGTCGAGATCGTGGGCGAAGCCCCGGCGAAGGACGCGAAGGCCAAGTAAGCCGACCGAAAGGCCCAAAAGAAAGCCGCCCCGATCGGGGCGGCTTTTTCATGCCCGGAAAGCGCGGGCGCTCAGGGCGTCAGCAGGCCGCGGTCCTTCAACCAGGCGACGAGGACGTTGGTCCACTCCTTCGCGGCGAGGCAGCGGTCGGAGGCGCCCCAACCATGGCCGCCCTTGGACCAGACATGGACCTCGGCGCTGCCCCCGAGCGACTTGAGTTTGGCGGCGAGGGCCATCGAGCCTTCGGCCGGGTAAGGGTCGTCGGCGCTGTGCGCGAAGAACGCCGGCACCGGCTTGGGGCCCTTCGGCGGGACGACGCCGTCGGGGCCTTCGCGCAGCACGCTGTCGGGTTTGTCCTTCTCGAAGAGGTAGGCCGGGTAGACCATCACGCGAAATCAGGGCGCGGCGCATCGGCGGCGGCGGGCGAGTAGGCCACGCGGGCCGCGAGGTTGCCGCCGGCGGAGAAACCAAGGATGCCGATCTTCTTCGGGTCGGCGTTCCACTCGGCCGCGCGGGCACGGACGAGCCGCAGGGTCTCGCGGGCGTCCAGCACCGGGACGACCCAGGGCTGGTCGTTGCTGCGGCGGGGGACGCGGTAACGGAGCACCGCGGCGCCGACACCGGCGGCGTTGAGACGGCGCGCGACCTCGGCGCCTTCATGCTCCTCGGCGAGGATGCCGTAACCACCGCCGGGGCAGACGATGATGAGCGGGGCGTTCGGCTTGGCCGCGGGCCAGACGATGAACTCGGGGATCATCACGTCGGTGCGGTGGCCGTTCTTGTTGAGGATGCCCTTCGGATCCTGACCGGGCTTGGGCGCGAGCGTCTCCGCGGGCGGGGCGTCCTTCCAGACGGGCAACGGCGACAACGGTTCGGCCAGCAGGAGGACCGGCAGGGACAGGCAGGCGAGGAGCGTGGTTTTCATTCGTGGCGAAGGGCTTCGATGGGATCGAGTCGGGCGGCGCGCAGCGCGGGGTAGACGCCGGCGATGAGACCGATCACGACGGAGAAGGCGAGGCCCTGGGCCATGATCGCCCAGTCCAAGGTCGCGACCGCGCCGGTCGGGAGGGCTTGCGTGAGGATATAGTTCATCACCCCGACGATACCGGTGGAGACCAGCAGGCCGAGGAAGCCGCCCACGACCGAGACGACCGCGGCCTCGGCCAGGAACTGCAGGAACAGGTCGGAACCGCGCGCGCCGACGGCCTTGCGCACCCCGATCTCCCGGATGCGCTCGTTGATGGACGCGAGCATCACGTTCATGATGCCGATCCCGCCGACGAAGAGCGAGATCCCCGCGACCCCGCCGAGGGAGAGCTTGAAGGCGACCTCCGTCTTGCGGAAGTCCTCCAGCGTCTGCTCGTTCGTGGTGATGGAGAAATCGCGCAGCCCCTTGTGCGCGGCGAGCAGGGTGCGCTCGGTCTGCTCGACGGCGTCGCGGAGCTGGTCCGGGTCGGCGATGCGCAGGCCCAGCCCGCTCAGGCGGTCGTTGCCGTTGAACTTGGTCAGGGCGGTGCTCACCGGGATGAAGACGCCGCTGTTGCGCCAGCGCCAGGACCCGCCCGAACCGCGCGAGCTGGCGGAGCGGATCTGCATGCCCGAGCCCTCGATGTTGTTCAGGATGCCGATGACCGTGAAGCGCCGGCCGCGGACCTTGACCACCTGGCCGACGGGGTCGACGTTGGCGGGGAACAGGTCCGGCACCACGGCGGAACCGAGGACGATCACGTCGTTGAGGTTGAGCACGTCGAGGTCGCTGATGAAGCGACCCTGGCCGGGGTCGACCCAGCGCTTGGCCACGGGCAGGTAATCCGCCGTGACGCCGTTGACGTAGGTGCTGGTCTCGCGGCCGTCGAAGGCGAGCTTCTCGAAGCCCACGCGGGCCTCGGGGGAGATGTTGCGCACGAGGGGGACGGTCCGGCGCAGTCGGTCCACGTCGCGCATCGTGATGCCCTCGGAAAGCTCGGCGAGGTGCTCCTGCTCCTTCGGGAGCGGCTGCTTGTCGACGGTGATCTTCTCGATGCCGCCCATGGCGTCGACGAACTGGCGGAAGTTACCGACCATGCCCTGCACGACGGTCACCATCGCGACGAGCGAGGCGACGCCGAGGATGATGCCCGACATCGAGAGCAGGGAGCGGATCTTGTTCGCGCGGAGCTCGCGCAGGCCGTTCACGACCGCGGGGCGGAGCCGTTCGAGGAAGTTCATCGTTGGCGGTCCTCCTGGACGAGCCCGGCCCGCATCGTGATCACCCGGCGCGCCCGTTCGGCGACCGAGAGGTCATGGGTGACCAGCACGACGGTGATGCCTTCCTGGATGAGCGACCCGAGGAGGTCGAGCACGAGGTCCACGTTGCGGACGTCGAGGTTGCCCGTGGGTTCGTCCGCGAAGATGATGGCGGGCGAGCCGACGATGGCCCGGGCGATCGCCACGCGCTGGCGTTCGCCGCCGGACAGCTGGCCGGGTCGATGGTCGAGCCGATGCGACATCCCGACGCGCTCCAGGGCGACGCGCGCGGCGGCGGCGGCGGCCTCGGCCTCGGGGCGCTCGCGGTACAGCAAGGGCAAGGCGACGTTCTCGAGCACGGTGAGGCGCGGGAGCAGGTTGAAGGACTGGAAGACGAAGCCGACGCGGTTGGAGCGGTACCAGGCCCGGCGGTCCGCGCCGAGCCGCGCGACTTCCTCGCCCTCGAAGACGATGCTGCCTTCGCTCGGCGTATCCATGAAGCCGAGGATGTGCATCAGGGTGGACTTGCCGGACCCGGAGGGACCGAGGATGGCGACGAACTCGCCCGCGGCGAAGTCGAGGTCGACGCCGGCGAGGGCATGGACGTTCTCGTCGCCCATGCGGTAGGTCTTGCGGAGCCCGCGGATGGAGATGAGCGACGTCATCTAGCGGACCAGGGAGGGCCGGACCAGGCTGACGACGGCGCCGGGCTCGATGCCCTCGCGCACCTGGGACCAACCCGCGTCGCTCAGGCCGAGGCGCACCTTGCGGGCCTCCCACTCGCCATCCGCCCCGCGGACGTAGACCAGCCGGTCGGCGCCCTCGACGAAGACGGCGGAGACGGGCACCGCCACGCAGCCTTTCACGCTGTCGACGGTGACGGTGATGTTCGCGCTGATGCCGGGACGGACGCCGTCGCCGGCGGGGAAGGAGACCTGGGTCGGGAAGACGCGCAGGTCCGGCACCTTCAGGTCCGCGGTGCCGAAGGGCGTCATGAAGCTGATCTTGCCGGCCTTGCGCAGCCCGGGGATCGAGTCGAACGTCACCAGGGCGTCCTTGCCGAGCTCGACGCGGGTGGCGGCGAACTCGTTCAGGTTGACGTCGACGCGCAGCAAGGAGGTGTCGGAGACCGTCATCAGGGGCGTCCCGTTGTTGATCGACTGGGCGCCGATGACGATCTGGCCGACGAGCACGGTGCAGTCGGAGATCTGGCCGTCGTGCGGGGCGCGGATGATCGTGCGGCGCACCATCTCGACGGCGGTGTCGAGCCTGGCCTGGGCGATGTCGCGCTGCAGCTTGGCGACGTCGTACGCGGTGCGATGGTCGAGGACCTCGCGTTCGGAGACGAACCCTTCCTTCACGAGCACCTCGACGCGGCGGAGGTCGCGCTCGAGCCGCTCCAGGGTGAGGACCTGCAGCTGGAGCGACCGGCGGGCCTGTTCCTCGTCGGCGTTGGCCAGCACGGGGTCGAGCTCGACCAGGATCTGGTCCTTCTTGACCATGTCCCCGGTCTGCACGTTGAGCTTCAGGATCGGGCCGCTGACCTGGGCGCGGATCGTGCTGAACGTGACGGCGCGGACGAACCCGGCGGCCTCGACGGTCTCCCTGATGTCGCGGCGCTCCGCGCGGGCCTCGGAGATGCCCATGGCCGTCCGCGCCTTCGGCTTGCGGTCGGGCCAGAACGCGAAGGCGAGCCCGCCGACGAGCGCGACCAGGATCAAGGGCTTGAGAAATTTCATGGGGTTTCGGGCAAGGGAGGCAACGTGTCGAGGGAGCCCAGACCGTCGCCGGCCCTGGCCTCCACGGTCTCCATGGCGAAGCCATGGGCGGGCAGGATGGAGCCGTCGAGCCGGGCGGCGCGCACGCCGGCGGCGCGATGATCGAGGACCGCCTGCAGCCAGCCCAGCTGGGCGGCGTCCAGGGCGGCCTGCGCCTGGAGCACGCGCGGCAGGTCGGACTGCCCCGCCTGGTAGCGGGCGCGCTCCCCTTCGTACGATTTACGCTGGAGGCCGAGGGCCGAGGTCGCGGCGACGACGCGGGCCCGGGCGGCCTCGAGATCGCGCCAGACGGCGCGGGCGGTGAACACCAGGGACTGGCGGACGTCCGCGAGGCGCAGCTCCGCCTGGCGCTTCGCGCGGGTGGCGACGCGGAGGTTCGCGGCGTTCTCGCGGGCGCCGAGCGGGATCCGGTAGGCGAGCGAGACCGAGTTGGTCCACCCGCCGCGGTTGCGGTAATTATCGAACCCCCCGCTCAGGCCGAGCGCGGGGTCGCCGAAACTGGCGCCGGACAAGGTGAGGTCCAGGCGCGCCTGGTCGTTCTGGTCGGCCTGCTCCAGGTTCGCCTCCGCCTGGGCGAGCTGGGCCAGCTGGATCGCCGTGGCGAAATCGAAGGACGCGACGGTGCGGACCCACGGCGCGAAGTCGCCGACGGGCGGCGTCGTCGCGGGGACGAGCGGCGGGACCGCGATCGCGACCTGCACGTCCTCGACGGTACCGCGACCGAGCAGCCGGCGCAGGGCCATCTCCGCGCCGTCGACCGACTGGGTCGCCGTCAGCACCGCGACGCGCTGACCGGCCACCTCGGCCTCGGCCTGGAGCTCGTCGAGGATGGTAGCGTCGCCCAGCGAACGGCGGGCGCGGATCTGCGCGAGCAACGATTCGGCGGAGCGCAGGCTCGTCTCGCGCAGCGCCACCAGCGTGCGGGCGCCCGCGAGCGTCCAGTAGGCGACCTCGGTGTCGCGGATCAGGTCGAGGGCCGCGGCGCGCAGGGCGAGCCGGCCGCGGAGCGCGGTCTGGCGGGCGCCGATGAGGGTGGTGAGATTGACCCGTCCCCAGCCGCCGGCCAGCAAGGGCTGGACGTAGGTGATGCTGGTGCCGAGGTCGTAACGGGAAGGGCTGCCCGGGAAAGCGGGCTCATCCCACTGGCGGGTGAGGCCCGCGCCGACGGTGAGCCGGCCGCCCCAGGTGAACTTACGCGTCAGGCTCAGGTCGGAGTCGAACCCGCCGGCGGCGGGCGCGCCCGCGGCCCGCGAGGCGGGGTCGGCCGAACGACGCAGACCATTCGTCCAACCGAAGACCGTATCGAACTCGGCATCGGCGATGGTGACGACGTCCTGGGCGTTGCCGGCGTCCAACCGGTTGACCGCCAGGCCAAGGTTGTGGCTCAGCGCCCGATCGATGGCCTGGTCAAGCGGCAGGACCCGGTCGACCGCGAAGGTCACCGCCGGGAGTCGCGCCAACGACTCGACCTCGCCGCGGAGCAGGGCCGCGGAAGCGAGGAAGAGGGCGGGCAGCAGACGGGGCATGCGGAGGGGTAGGTAATGCGTATGAGGGGTTTTGTTCCCCCCGACAAGCAAGACGGCGCACCTCGCGGTGCGCCGTCGGGGCACGAACTCGGGCGGGGCTTACTTGAACTCGACCAGTTCGACCTCGAACTCGAGGACGGACTCGCCGGGGATGGGGCCCTGGCCTTCCTTGCCGTAGCCGAGGGCGGCCGGGGCGTAGATGACGATCTTACCGCCCTTGCCGATCTTCTGGACGCCTTCGGTCCAGGCCGGGATGACCTGGCCGAGACCGAACTCGGCGGGCTCGTTGCCACGGTTGGCGGTCGAGTCGAAGACCTTGCCGTCGACGAGCTTGCCGGTGTAGCGGCACTTGACCGTGCTGGTGGCGACGGGCTTCGGGTCGGTGCCCGGGGTGACGATCTTGTAACGGAGTCCGGACGGGCTCTTCACGACGTCCTTGTCGGCGTCGACCTTGGCGAGGAAGGCCTCGTTCGTGGCGGCCCAGCGCTTGGACTTGCCCGCGACGCGCTCGGCGAAGAACTTTTCGGCGCCGGCGATCAGGGCGTCGTCCGGCTTCACCTTGGGCTGCTCCCCCTTGACCGCGGCGCGCATGCCGGCGATCACCTGGTCGAGTTCCTCATCGGAAAGCTCGAGCTGGGAGGTGATCTGCGGCAGGGGCGTCTGGCCGGCGAGGAAGAATCCCTGCAGGTAGAAGGCCTGTTTCTGTTGTTCGGGGGTGAGCATCTTGGGTTGGGCGGCGGGAGAAGGGACGGCGGCCGGGGCGGCCGGCTTCGCCTCGTCGGCGGCGTGGAGGGACGCGACGGCGACAGCCAGCGCGGCGAGGACGGGGTAGTTCATGGGGAAAGGGGTCCTACTCGAATCAGGCCTTGGGGGGAAGCACCTTTGCGTGCTCCTGCAAGGAACTGACGGTGAGGGGGTGTTCCTTGAGGGAACGGATGCCCAGGACCGCGGCGCGGGCCGCGTTCATCGTGGAGGCCATGTAAACGCCGCGGAGCACGGCCTCGGACCGCATGGCGTTCTCGTCCTTGCGGGGGAGCATGCCGGCGGCGGTGTTCACGATCATCTGGAGCTGGCCGTTCTTGAGGAGGTCGAGCGCGTTGGGGCGGGCGCCCTCCGAGATCTTGCCGAGCTTGGTGACCTTGACGCCGGCGGCCTCGATGGCCGCGGCCGTGCCGCTCGTGGAGTAGATATTGAAGCCGAGGGCGGCCAGGTCGCGGGCGACGGCGACGGCGCCGTCCTTGTCGCGGTCCTTGACCGAGAGGAAGGCGTTGCCGGCGACGGGCAGCGCGGGCTGCGCGGCCATCTGCGCCTTGGCGTAGGCCATGCCGAGGTCGTCATCGCAACCCATCACCTCGCCGGTGGAACGCATCTCGGGCGAGAGCGCGACCGGGGCGCCGGGGAAGCGGCTGAACGGGAAGACGGACTCCTTGACGGACCAGTAGGGCGGACGGATCTCGCGGGTGAAGCCGAGGTCCTTGAGCTTGGCGCCCAGCATGCAGAGCGAGGCGAGCTTGGCGAGGGGGACGCCGATGGCCTTCGACACGAACGGGATCGTGCGCGAGGCGCGCGGGTTGACCTCGAGCATGAACACGACGCCGTCCTTGATCGCGAACTGGATGTTCATCAGGCCGACGACCTTGAGGCGCTTGGCCAGGGAGTGGGTGATGCGGCGGACCTCGTCGACGAGGGCCGGCGAGAGGGTGTGCGGGGGCAGGACCATGCCGGCGTCGCCGGAGTGGACGCCCGCGTGCTCGACGTGCTCGAGCATGCCGCCGATCACGGTGGTCTCGCCGTCGGAGATCGCGTCCACGTCGAGCTCGATGGCGTCCTCAAGGAACTTGTCGAGCAGGACCGGCTTGCCGGGGGCGACGTCGAAGGCCTCGCGGACGACGGCCTTGAGCTCGTCCATGCCGTAGACGATGAACATGCCGCGGCCGCCGAGCACGAAGGACGGACGGAGGAGGACCGGGAAGCCGATCTCCTCGGCGGCCCGGTAGGCCTCCTCGGCGGAGAGCGCGGTCTTGTTGACCGGCTGGCGGATGCCGAGCTCGATGAGGATGTCCTTGAAGAGCTGACGGTCCTCGGCGAGCGCGATGCTGGCCGGCGAGGTGCCGACGACCTTGACGCCGTGGGCCTCGAGGTCGGCCGCGAGGTTGAGCGGGGTCTGGCCGCCGAACTGCACGATGGCCCCGATGCACTGCTCGGTGCGGTAGATCTCGAGGATGTCCTCGAGGGTGAGCGGCTCGAAGTAGAGGCGGTCGGACGTGTCGTAGTCGGTCGAGACGGTCTCCGGGTTGGAGTTCACCATCACGGTCTCGTAGCCCGCGGCGCGCAGCGCGTAGGAGGCGTGGACGCAGCAGTAGTCGAACTCGATGCCCTGGCCGATGCGGTTGGGGCCGCCGCCGAGGATCATGACCTTCGGCTTCGGCGAGGGGCGGACCTCCGACTCGTCGCCGTAGGTGGAATAGAAGTACGGCGTGAAGGACTCGAACTCGGCGGCGCAGGTGTCGACGAGGCGGAAGACCGTCCTGATGCCGGCGGCGTTGCGCTTCGCGTAGACGTCGGCCGGGGCGAGGCCGGTCGCGTGGGCGATCTGGCGGTCGGCGAAGCCGGCCTCCTTGGCCTGACGGAGCAGTTCGGCGGAGACGGACTTGCCCGCGGCCTTGAGCGCGAGCTCGAGGTCGACGATCTGGCGGAGCTGGCGCAGGAACCAAGGATCGATCTTGGAGAGATCGAAGATCTCCTTCTCGGTGAGGCCCGCGAGCATCGCGTAGCGGACGAAGAAGGGGCGTTCCGGGTTCGGGCGGGCGAGGCGGGCGCGGATCTCGGTGAGGTCGGCGAAGGCGGCGTCGCCGTGCTTGCCGCCGCAACCGAAGCCCCAGGCGCCGACCTCGAGCGAACGGAGGGCCTTCTGGAAGGACTCCTTGAAGGTACGGCCGATGGCCATCGCCTCGCCGACGGACTTCATCGCCGAGGTGAGGGTGGTGTCGGCGCCGACGAACTTCTCGAACGTGAAGCGCGGGATCTTGGTGACGACGTAGTCGATGGTCGGCTCGAAGCAGGCCGGCGTGGACTTCGTGATGTCGTTCTGCAGCTCGTCCAGCGAGTAGCCGACGGCGAGCTTGGCGGCGATCTTGGCGATCGGGAAGCCGGTGGCCTTGGAGGCGAGCGCGGACGAACGCGAGACGCGCGGGTTCATCTCGATGACGATCATGCGGCCGTTCGCCGGGTTGACCGAGAACTGGATGTTGGAGCCGCCGGTCTCGACGCCGACCGCGCGGATGACGGCGAACGAGGCGTCGCGCATCAGCTGGTATTCCTTGTCGGTCAGGGTGAGCGCGGGGGCGACGGTGATGGAGTCGCCGGTATGGACGCCCATCGGGTCGAAGTTCTCGATCGAACAGATGATCACGCACTGGTCCTTGTGGTCGCGCATGACCTCCATCTCGTATTCCTTCCAGCCCAGGAGGCATTCCTCGATGAGGACCTCATGGACGGGCGAGGCGTCGAGGCCGGCCTGGGCCATGCGCTCGAACTCCTCGCGGTTGTAGGCGATGCCTCCGCCGGTGCCGCCGAGCGTGTAGGACGGACGGATGATGACGGGGAACTCCCCGCCGATGAGGGCGATGGTCTCGCGCGCGGCGTCGAGCGTCTTGACCACGCGGGAGCGGGGGACGTCGAGGCCGATCTCGAGCATCAGCTTCTTGAAGATCTCGCGGTCCTCGCCGCGCTCGATGGCGGCTTCCTTGGCGCCGATGAGCTCGACGCCGTGCTTCTGCAGCACGCCGGTGCGGGCGAGCTTGAGGGAGAGATTGAGGGCGGTCTGGCCGCCGAGGGTCGGGAGGAGGGCGTCGGGCTTTTCCTTGGCGATGATGCGTTCCACCGATTCCACCGTGAGGGGTTCCACGTAGGTGACGTCCGCCGTCTCCGGGTCGGTCATGATCGTGGCCGGGTTCGAGTTGACCAGGATGACGCGGTAGCCCTCCTCGCGGAGCGCCTTGCAGGCCTGGGTCCCGGAATAATCGAATTCGCAGGCCTGGCCGATGATGATCGGTCCCGAGCCGATGATGAGGATGGTACGGATATCGGTCCTCTTAGGCATGGTGTTCCGCGGACTGTCAGCGACCCTTGGAAGGGTGGTCAAGTGGGGACTTCTAACAAATGCGGAAGGCGCTTGCAGGGGCGGTCCGTCCCGGCATTCATCGCTCCGTGGACATCATCAGGATCGCCGGCATCAAGTCCTTCGGACACCACGGGGCCCTGCCTGAGGAAAAACGCCTCGGCCAGCGGTTCACCGTGTCCGTGGACCTGGAGGTCGATACCCGGCCGGCCGCCGCGGCCGACGACCTGAAACTGACCGTGAACTACGCGGAAGTCATCCGGACCGTCGAGGGGCAGCTGACCGGCCAGCCGGTCTATCTCATCGAGACGCTGGCCCAGCAGATCGCCGCCCGGTTGCTCGGCACCTTTCCGGTGGTGAAGGCCGTGACCGTCGAGGTCACCAAGCCGTTCGCGCCCGTGGCGGCCGAATTCGACGCGATTTCCGTCAAAATCCGGCGCGAGCGAGCGTGAGCGGAGCCCGCCAACGCTATTTACTGGGTCTGGGTAGCAACCTCGGGGACCGGGTCGGTCATCTAAACGAGGCCATTCGGCTGCTCGGCCAGCTCCCGCAGGCCGAAGTGACCGCCATTTCCCCTGTCTTTGACTCGGATCCGGTGGGATTTACCGACCAACCAAGTTTCCTAAATCTATGTTTGGAAATGGGTTGTGCATTAAAACCCGCCGAACTTCTCCAGCAGACCCTGGCGATCGAGGCTACCCTGGGGCGCCTCCGTACTAGTAACAGGAACGGTCCCCGTACCCTCGATATCGACCTCCTTTTCTGGGAGGGAGGGACGGTCGACACCCCGGAGCTTACCCTTCCCCACCCTAGGTGGATGGAGCGGGGTTTCGTGACCGTACCGCTGAGGCATCTGCTCCAAGCGCCCGCCCTCGCCTCGACGACCGTCTGGGATTGGCTCCGACGCGAAGTCCCCCTCGCCCCCGCCGGTGAGGACGGATTGCGCGCATGGCACGGCTCGACCCCCTGGCGCCCGACCCCGGGCTGAACCTTCCTCGCTTCGGCCACGCCCCTGCGCTCTGGTTGGCCCTGCCGCTCCTGTTGGGCTGCGCGCTCGATCAAGCCTGGCGACCGGAAGCCGCCGCGATGCTGCTCGGCGGAGCGTGCGCCCTCGTGCTCGGCGCTTGGGCCGTCGCTCGCGCACCTCTCGCGCTCGCCGCCCTCGCCGGCGCCGCCGTCTTGCTCGGTGCGGCTTGGCATCAGGCGCGCACACCTCCGCCCGGGCCGGTCGAACTGCGCCGCCCCTTCGTCGAACTCTCCGTGCGGATCGAACGTGCCCAGGAAAGGCGGGACGGTGAAGGCTGGACCGGCCTCGGCTGGGTGACGGACCGCGACGATCGTCTCTTCCGCCGGCGACTCGCGCTCTCGGTCCGCGGGCCGACGCCGGCGGACGGCGCCGAACTGAAGATCTCCGGACACGTCTCGAACCTCCCGGCCGACCCCCGGGGCTACGATGCCTGGGTCCGCTCGCAAGGGGCCAGCCTCCGGCTCAACGGCGGCCGCATCCTCGGGGAGCTCGCGTCCGCGTCGGAATTCAGCCGCTGGTGTCAGGCGCGACGGCGGCTCCTGGAAGCCTGGCTGCGGGAGTTGCCGTGGGCGGACCCGGAAGGCGGGGCGCTGCTCGCGGCGACGATGCTGGGGCGGACGGCGCTGCTACCGACGGAAGCGAAGGAGGCTTTCGGCGTCACCGGCACGCTCCACCTCTTCGCCATCAGCGGGCTGCACATCGCCGGGATGGCCGCGGCCCTGCTCTGGACCGCGCGTCGTCTCCGCCTACCGGACATCCCCGCGGGCCTCGCCGTGCTCACGGCGCTCTGGCTCTACGTGCAGGTCACCGGCGCCTCGCCTTCCGCCGTGCGGGCTTGGATCATGACCGCGTTCGTCTGGGCGGGACGGGTCGGCGAGCGCGACACCCCCGGCCTCCAATCGCTCGCGCTGTCCTGCGCGACGACGTTGCTGCTCGACCCGGGCGCGGTGAGCGACGCGGGCTTCCAGCTGAGCTACGCGGCGGTGCTGGCGATCCTCGCGGCGGGCGCTCCCGCGGCGGAACTGGCCGCCGCGCCGACGATCGCGCAGCGGCTGACCCCGCCCGGGGCGGTGGGGTTCGCGCAGCGCTGGCGCTGGCGGGGGCGGCGCTTCCTCCGGGCGGGGCTCTGCATCTCCTGCGCCGCGACGATCGCCGGCGCGCCGCTCACGTTGGCGCACTTCGGACATGCTTCCGCCGGCGGCCTGCTCGTGAATCTCCTCCTGGTCCCGCTGTCGGAGGTGCCGTTGGTGCTGGGCATGGCTTCGACCGCGCTCAGCGTCTGGCCGCCGCTGCTACCGGTCGCGCGGTGGCTCAACGGCGGCGCCGCGGCGGCCCTTGACGGGATGGCGGCGCTGGCGGGTCTCGCGGCGCAGGTGCCCTGGCCGGACTTGGCGAGCGAACGGATCTCGGCGACCACGGGCGCCACCGGCTCCTTGCTCCTCGTCGCCTGTTTCCTCGCGCAGGCGGAATCCCGTTCGGTGGCGAGACTGCTGGGGATACCCGCCGGCTTGCTGCTGGCTTGGTTCGCGCTGGCCTAGGACCGGTCGAGGCTTGCCCACGCCCGGCGAAGGCGAAAAAGTCGGGAGATGCTCCCGACTTTCCTCCGGCTCGCCGCCGCGGCGACGACCCTCACCCTCGCCGCCGCCCCCGCCGAATGGTCCGGCATCTACCCGAGCCTGGCTTATTTCAACAACGAGGGCGAATGCGGGACCGGCGCCGTCGTGCCTTGGGCCGACCGTCTCTGGGTCATCACCTACGGTCCGCACCTGCCGTATGGCTCGAGCGACAAGCTCTATGAGATCACTCCCGATCTGGAGCTCGTGGTGCGACCCGAGAGCGTCGGCGGCACGCCGGCCAACCGGATGATCCACCGCGAGTCCAACCAGCTCATCATCGGTCCCTACTTCATCGACGCCCAGCGGAACGTCCGCGTCATCCCCCCGAAGCTGATGCCCGGTCGCCTCACGGGCAACGCGCGTCACCTGACCGACCCCGCGAACAAGGTCTACTTCGCGACCATGGAGGACGGCCTCTACGAGGTCGATGTGCGCACGCTCGCCGTGAAGGGTCTCATCAGGGAGATCAAGAACGTGCCCAAGCCCGGTCAGACCGCGGAGGTCAGCCCGGCGACGATCACCTCCACGCTGGCCGGCTACCACGGCAAAGGCCTCTATTCGGGGCAAGGCCAGGTCATCCTCGCGAACAACGGCGAGCAAAGCGCGCAGGCGCTGGTCGACCCGACCATCGTGAGCGGAGGGCTGGGCTCCTTCAACGGCGAAGGCAACTGGAAGCTCATCCGCCGCAACCAATTCACCGAAGTCACCGGTCCGGGCGGCCTGACCGGCAACGCCGACCCGGCGAAGGACCCCCTCTGGACCATCGGCTGGGATTTCCGCTCGCTCATCCTGATGGTGATGGAGGACGGCAAGTGGACGAGTTTCCGCCTGCCCAAGGGCAGCCACTCCTACGATGGCGCGCATGGCTGGAACACCGAGTGGCCGCGCATCCGCGACATCGGCGAGGAAGGCTCGCGCCTGATGACGATGCACGGCCTCTTCTGGACCTTCCCCGCGGGCTTCTCGGCGAAGCAGTCCGCCGGCCTTGCGCCGCGCTCCGCCTACCTCAAGGTCATCGGCGACTTCACGCGCTGGCAGGACCGCCTCGTCTTCGGCTGCGACGACACCGCCAAGTCCGAGTTCCTCAACAAGCGCGCGGCCAAGGGCACCCTCGGCGCGCCCGGACAGTCGCAGTCCAACCTGTGGTTCACGCCGCTCGACGCCACGCAGAAGCTTGGTCCCGCGCTGGGTCGCGGCGGCGTGTGGGTCGACGAACCGGTGAAGGCCGGGGTCGCGTCGGACGCCTTCCTCTTCGCGGGCTTCGCCAAGCGGGCGCTGTTCCTCGGTCACGACGGCGCGGCCGCGACCCGCTTCACCCTCGAGGTCGACCGCCGGGGCGACGGCCGGTGGACGGCCCTGCGCGAGGTGCCGGTCGCGGCCGGCGTCGCCGGCGAGTGGCTGCAGTTCCCCGCCGAGGAAGCCGGCGCCTGGATCCGCGTGGTCTCCGACCGCGACCAGGCGAAGGCGACGGCGCAGTTCCAGTATGCGGCGGCCGACCCGCGCGGGACGGAGCGCGACCCGCTCTTCGCCGGGCTCGCCGAGGCGGCGGCCCCCGCGCGGCGCGGCGCCTTCCTGCTCACGCGCGGCGGCAACCTGCGCACGCTTTCCGTCCTCCCCGCCGACGTCACGGCCGGCGGGACCAAGACCGCCGCGGCCTACGAGCTGACCGCCGAGATGAAGCTGGTCCGGCAGGCCGACCCGAAGGTGACCGAGTTCGTCGCCAAGCATACGCCCATCCCCGCGGGCGTCCTCTCGGTCGACGCGGCCTCGGTGATCCTCGCGGAAGGCGGCCGCCGCTGGCGGCTGCCGCGCGCGGGTTCGCAGGACGCGGCCCACGACGCCTTGCTGACCGCCGGCGCGCTGCGCAAGGCCCGCGAGGTCTGCACCGAACGCGACCTCCTGCAGGCCCACGGCAGCTTCTACGAACTGCCCGCGCTCAACGCCGGCGGCGCGATCCGGCTCCGCCCCGTCGCCACGAGCGACCTCGCCGTGCACGACTTCTGTTCCTACCGCGGGTTGCTGGTCCTCTCCGGCCTCGACCCGGCCGCGGGCGCGACCAACCGTCACGTGATCCGCTCCGAGGACGGCGCGGCCGCCGTGTGGGTGGGCGCCGCCGATGACCTCTGGAAACTCGGCAAGCCGCGCGGGCATGGGGGTCCGTGGGCGAAGACCGCCGCCCAGGCCGATGTCCCGTCCGACCCGTACCTGATGACAGGCTACGACCGCAAGACGCTGTCCCTCGAGAATCACTCCGACGATACCGTGCGCATCACGCTCGAGCTCGACGCGGCCGGCGACGGCCGCTTCGCGCCGTGGCGCACGTTCCGCCTGCAGGCGGGCGAACGGCTCCACGAGCGGCTGCCCGACGGTCTCAACGCCTACTGGGTGCGCGCGGTCTCGAACAAGGACGCCGCCCTCACCTGCCAACTCACCTACGAATGAAAAACCTGCTCCTGCTCGCCCTCGCCGCCCCGTTGCTCGCGGCCGACCCCAAGCCCGCGCCGCCCCCGCCGGCCACCTTGCTCGCGCAACCGCTCGCGCCCCTCGTGGTCGACCCGCTGACCGCCGGCGCGGAGATGGGTCGCTGGCTTTCCTCCAAGGGCAAATGGGAGCGGCGCCCCGACGGCCTGCGAGCCGAGGAGGTCGAGGCCGATAAGCACAACGCCGTGAACCGGCTGGTCCAGCCGCTGGGCGACTTCGCCTTCGCGTGCGAGTTCCGCTTCGATGGCGCGAAAGGGATCAGCTTCTCCGTGAACGACCCGAAGGAACACCTGACCCGCGTGCTGCTCACGCCGACCAGCTTCACCGCCCGCAAGGATGACCGCGACAAGAAGGGTCCCGACGTGGCGATCACCTACCTGACGGAAACCGTGAAGCTGGACCCGGGCACCTGGCACTCGCTCGTCGTGGAGATGGTCGGCGACACCTTCGTCGCGACGCTCGACGGCAAGGTGACGGCGGTCGGGACGCATGAGCTCTTCCGCGGACCCAAGGTCAGCCCGGGCTTCACCGTGGACGGCGCCGCCGCCACCTTCCGCAACGTCGCGCTCTGGTCCGCGCGCCCCGAACCGAAGGCGGACTGGAAGGCCCGCCGGGAGACCTTGGCCAAGCCGGCCCCGGCGAAATAACCGGACCCGCCGTCCGCCGCAACCTCCGCCGCCCGGCGGGGTATCAATCCTAGCCCCATGCTCCGACTCCTCCTCCTCGTCCTGCTCGCCGCCCCGTCGGGCGCCGCCGAAGCCCCCGTCACCCTGCTGGCCCAACCGGACAAGGAGATCGTCGCGGACACCCTGCTCAAGGACGCCAAGGGCGCCGAGTGGAAGCTCGCCAAAGGCAAGTGGGAGCGGACCGCCGAAGGCATCCGGGTCGAGGAGCTGCCCGCCGACAACCATGGCGCCGCCGGCCGCGTGCCGACGAAGCTGCAGGACTTCGTCGCCGCCTTCGAGTTCCGCCTGGACGGCGCCAAGTCGATCTCCCTGAGCATCAACGACGCGAAGGAGCACGTCGCCCGCGTGCTCATCACGCCGACGGCGCTGCGCGTGCAGAAGGACGACCACGACCATGACGGCCCCGACAAGGCGGTGCTCTTCCTGCATCAGGCCGAGAAGTTCGAGGCGGGCACCTGGCATCGCGTCGTCCTCGAGATGGTCGGCGACACCCTGGTCGCGACGATCGACGGCAAGATCAGCGCGTTCGGCCGCGACGACCTCTTCAAGGCCGAGAAGGCCAACCCCGGCTTCACCTGCGCCGGACAGTCCGCCACCTTCCGCCACCTCGTGATCTGGAGCGCCAAGGCCGAGCCCAAGGATTCGTGGAAGGAAGCCAGCGTGAAGATCGCCGAGGCGATGAAGGCGGCCCCGAAGCCGGCGGCGCCCGCGGCGGCCGCCAAGGCCAAGGCGGCGAAAGCCAAGGCGAAGCCGGCGGCGGAACCGGCGAAATAAGGCTTCGGGCGGGCTTTTCGGGCCCGCGAACGCATCTCCCCGCTTGCGCCGGCGGGGCCGGCCGGCAAGTTCGACCTCCCTCCCGTCCCATGTCCGATCCTTTCGACAGCATCGAGGCCGCCCTGGCGGACATCGCCGCGGGCAAGCTCGTGATCGTCACGGACGACGAGAACCGGGAGAACGAGGGCGACCTCGTGATGGCCGCCGCCAAGGCGACCCCCGAGACCGTCAACATGATGATCCGCCACGCGCGCGGACTCATCTGCGTGCCGACCGTCGAGCATCAGCTGCGCCGCCTCGGCATCTCGCAGATGGTCCCGGAGAACCGCGAATCGCAGCGCACGGCCTTCGCCGTCTCCGTCGACGCGGCCGAGGGCATCACCACCGGGATCTCGGCCTACGACCGCGCCAAGACGATCGCGATCCTCGCCGACCCGGCCGCCAAGCCGGAGGCGCTCGTCCAGCCCGGCCACATCTTCCCGCTGCTGGCCCGCCCGGGCGGCGTGCTCCAGCGCGCCGGCCACACCGAGGCCGCGGTGGACCTCGCCACGCTCGCCGGCCTCCACCCGAGCGGCGTGATCTGCGAGATCCTGAACGAGGACGGTTCGATGGCGCGCCTGCCCGAGCTCGTGGAGCTCAAGCGGAAGTTCGGCCTGCGCATGGTCTCCATCGCGCAGCTCATCGAGTTCCGCCACCGCCGCGAGAAACTCGTCGAGCTCCTCGCCGAACGCCCCTTCCCTTCGGCCTGGGGCGACTTCACCCTCCGCGTCTACCGCTCGCTCCCCGACGGCCGCCAGCACCTCGCGTTCGTCCGCGGCCAGCCCGACGAGTCGCCGACGCTCGTGCGCGTCCAGCGCGCGAACTTACTGGGCGACCTCTTCCGCGGCACCGAGTTCGGCGCCGGCTCCTCGCTCGCCGCCAGCTTCGCGGCCGTGGCCAAGGCGGGCCGCGGCGTGGTCGTCCACGTCGACCAACCCCATGGCGGCCTGCAGGCCGACGCGGACGGGATCCGGCTCGGGCGCATGGACGCGCGCGACTACGGCATCGGCGCCCAGATCCTCTCGCACATCGGCCTGCGCCGCATCCGCCTCATCACGAACAACCCGCGCAAGGTCGTGGGCCTCGGCGGCTACGGGCTGGAGATCGTCGAGCAGGTGCCCTTCTAGGCCCGGCGTTTCCGCTTGAAGCCGCGGGGCGAACCCCTTCTCTCGGACTTCCGTTCTTCCCACCATGAGCCAGGACAAGCCCATCCCCGACGCCATCGACGGCACCGAGCTGCACTTCGCGGTCATCGCCGCCGGCTACAACGGGGAGCTCGTGGACGCGCTGCTGCGCCGGGTGAACCGGACCCTCCGGAACGGCAACGTGCCGGAGGCCAACATCGTCGTGGTCCGCGTGCCGGGCTCCGGCGAGATCCCCTACGCGGCCTACATGAGCGCGATGAGCGGGGACTACGACTGCGTCATCGGGCTCGGCGTGGTCATCGCCGGCGACACCCCGCACCACGAGGTCATCGCCCATTCCACCGCCCACGCGCTCCAGGACGCCGCCCTGCGCGCCGAGGTACCCATCATCAACGGGATCGTCGTGACGAACGACCGCGCCCAGGCCGAGCTGCGTTGCAAGGGCGCCCTCGACCGCGGCTGCGAGTTCGCCCAGGCCGCCCTCACGATGGCGTACCACCGCGTCACGCTCGGCGCCCGCCTCGACGAGGTCGACGCCGAGGAGCGCTCGAAGCGCGACGGCAAGGACCCCTTCGCCCAGAACTGATGGACGCCCCTTCCCCCGCTTCCGCCCGGATCCGTATCCGGATCCACGGCCTCGACCACCGCCTCGTCGACCAATCCGCCGGGGAGATCGCCGCGCAGGCCGCGCGCACGGGCGCCCGCGTCAACGGCCCGCTGCCGCTGCCCTCGCGCGTCGAGGTCGCCCGCGCCGCCGGCCAGGACGAGATCCGCGCCCACCACCGCCTCGTCGAGGTCATCGGGGCCAACGCGCAGACGATCCAGGTCATGCAGCGCCTCAACCTGCCGGCCGGCATCGACATCACCATCGTGCAGCCGGACGAACCGGTCGTCCCGGACCCCGCCGCCGCCCCGGCCAAGCGCAACCGCCGCCATGACAACCGCGTGGCGGCCGTCCAGTTCCTCTGCGCCTGGGAAAGCCAGCGGCACGCCGACCTGGTCACCGCGCTCTTCGACTTCCTCCACGGCCGCGAGCAGGGCCGCGAGTACTTCGCCTTCGCCGAGGAACTGATCCACGGGGTCATCCGCGACGTCACCCTGATCGACGAGGTCGTCACCAAATACGCGACGAACTGGGCGTTCGGCCGCATCGCCCGCGTCGACCTGGCCATCCTGCGCCTGGCGGTGTTCGAGCTGATGCGCCGCACGGACATCCCGCCGATCGTCAGCATCAACGAGGCCGTCGACATCGCGAAGGAGTTCTCCACCGAGGAGTCCCGCCGCTTCGTCAACGGCATCCTCGACAGCTACATGTCCGAGCTCGGCCGCGACCCGCGCAAGGCCGAGGGCGGCTGACCCACGGATGGCGGGCGGTTTCCTCGATAGGCTGAAGGCCGGACTGAGCCGCACCGCGGACGCGGTGGCGAACCTGCTCGCCCGCCCGATGGACGCCGGTGCCGCCGAGGGCCTGCGCGAGCGCCTGCTGGCGGCCGACTTCGGGCCGGCGACCGCCGACGAGGTGGTCGCGGCGGCGCAGGCCGCCTGGAAGGCGGACGGCGGCTTACGTCAGGCCGGCGCGGCCGAGGCCGCGGCCGCCGTCATCGAACGCGCCCTCACGCCGGCCGCGACGAAGCCCCTCGCGACCGGCCGGCCGCTTGTCGTGATGCTGCTGGGCGTCAACGGCGCGGGCAAGACGACGACGGCCGCGAAGCTCGCCTGGCGCTGGCAGCAGGAAGGTCGGACCTGCCTGCTCGGCGCCTGCGATACCTTCCGCGCCGCGGCCGGCGAGCAACTTTCCGCCTGGGCCGACCGGCTCGGCGTCGAGGTCGTCGGCGGCGCCGCCGGTGCCGACCCGGCCGCGGTGGCGTTCGACGCCGTCAAGGCGGGGACCGCCCGCGGCCGCGACCTGGTGCTCCTCGACACGGCGGGCCGCCTCCACACCAAGGCCCACCTGCTGGAGGAACTCCGCAAGGTCGTGCGCGTGACCGCCAAGGCGCAGGCCGACGCCCCGCACGAGAAGTGGCTGGTGCTCGACGGCTCCCTCGGGGCCAACTCCATCGAACAGGCCCGCATCTTCCACGAGGCCGTCGGCCTCACGGGGCTCGTGGTCACCAAGCTCGACGGCACCGCCCGCGGCGGCGCGCTCGTCGCCGTGGTCCGCGAGCTGGGCGTCCCCGTGCGCTTCATCGGGCTCGGCGAGAAGCCGGAGGACCTCCAGGCTTTCGATCCGCGGGGCTACGCCCGCTCGGTCACCGGCCTCGGCGGCTAGGTTGGCTTGCCACCGCCGCGTTCGCCCGCCACGGTGGGCTCATGTCGGCCGAGACCGTGCAGGTTGAACTAGGCGACCGTTCCTACCCCGTGAGGATCGGCGCCGGCCTGCGTCAGGAGGCCTTGGCCGTCGCCGACCGGCGGCTCGCGGCCGGCCGGCGTTGCGCCGCCCTCACCTCGCCCGGCGTCGCCGCCGCCCAGCCGGCGTTCGTCGCGGAGCTGGCCAGGCGCATGCCCGTGCTCGTCACGGCCGCCGACGGCGAGACCGCCAAGTCCGCCGGCGAACTCGCCCGCGCGTGGGATTTCCTCGCGGCCCAAGGCATCGCCCGCGATGGCGCGGTCTTCGCGCTCGGCGGCGGCGTCATCGGCGACCTCGCGGGCTTCGCCGCGGCATCCTACCAACGCGGTGTCGATTTCTACCAGCTGCCGACCACCCTGCTCGCGATGGTCGACAGCTCCGTCGGCGGCAAGACCGGCATCAACCTCGGCGCCGGCAAGAACCTCGTCGGCGCCTTCCACCAGCCGACGGCCGTCTTCGCCGACACCGACCTGCTGGCGACGCTGCCGCCGCGCGAGTTCGCCGCCGGCATGGCGGAGGTGATCAAGCACGGCCTGCTCGCCGACGCCGACCTGTTTCGCCGGCTGCAGGCGAACGCCCCGCTCGCCTGGGACCATGCGCTGCTGCCCGCGGTCATCCGCCGCTGCGTGGAGATCAAGGCCGCGGTCGTCGCCGGCGATGAACGCGAGACGAGCGCCACCGGCGGCCGCGCCCTGCTCAACCTCGGCCACACCTTCGGCCACGCCATCGAGGCCACCGCCGGTTACGGCACCTACCTGCACGGCGAGGCCGTCGCGATCGGGCTCGTCATGGCCGCCCGCCTGTCGGCCGACCTCGGGCGCTGCGCCGCGGCGGAAGCCACGGCCGTCGCCGCGACGGTCCGCGCGCACGGCCTCCCCGACCGGCTGCGCGCGCCGCTCCCGCTGGCGCCGATGCTCGCGGCGATGAAACGCGACAAGAAGGTCCGCGCGGGCAAGCTGCGTTTCGTGCTGCTGCAGGGCATCGGCACCGCGGTGACCGCGGACGATGTCCCCGAGGACCGGGCCAGCGCGGCCTTCGTCGCCGGCGGGGCGGTCGCCTGAACTCCATGCTCCGCGGTCTTCCGCCCTGCTCGCGTGCCTCCTCCTGGTGGCGTGCGCACCGGAACCGACCACGCCCGCCGCCCCGACCACGCCCGGCCCGGTCCGTAACGGCGAAACGGGTTACATCCGGTCTTGGCCCGGCGAGCTGCCGATCGTGCTCTCCGTGCCGCACGACGGCGCGATCGCGCCCGCGGAGATCCCGGACCGGACCACGGGCGTGACGGTGCGCGACAGCCATGCGCGCGCCCTGGCGGAGGCGATCCGCGACGCGCTGCGGGAGCGGTGCGGCCGCGCGCCGCACCTGATCGTCTGCGAGCTCTCCCGCCGGAAGGTCGACTGCAACCGCGCGCTGGCCGAGGGCGCGACGGACCCGGTCGCGATCCGGACCTGGCGCGAGTACCACGGCGCCATCGACGCCGCGGAACAGGCGGTGCTGGCGCGGTCACCGCACGGGCTCTACCTCGACCTCCATTCCCACGGCCATCCGAAGAAACGGCTCGAGATCGGCTACCTCCTCAAGGCCGACGACCTGCGTCTGCCCGACGCGCGCCTCGACGCCGATGACACGGTGGCGGCCCGGTCGTCCCTCCGGGCGCTGAGCCGGCGGACGCCGGCGAAGTTCTCCGAGCTGGTCCGCGGCGAGACCAGCCTCGGCGGCCTGCTCGCCGCGCGCGGCGTACCCGCGGTCCCCTCGCCCGCGGAGGTCCTGGCGCCGACGGATCCTTACTTCAACGGGGCTTACGACATCGCGGCGCATGGCTCGCGGGACGGTGGCCGGCTCGACGCGGCGCAATTCGAGGTCCCGGCGCCGCAACGCGACACCCCGGCGCACCGGGCCGCGACGGCCAAGGCCGTCGCCGAGGCGCTCGAGGTCTATTTCGAGCGGCACTTCGGGACGAAGCTGCGCTAGGCTTACGGCTTCGGGCCGACGGCCGGCTTGACCGCGCGCCAGTCGCCGTCGCGCAGGCGCCGGTCGTTGCGCTCGTTGGCCGCGCGGATCCGGTCCTCCAGCGTGCCTTCGGCCGGAGCCTCGCCGGCGAGCGCCGCGGCGGCGGGGGATTTCTCCGTCCGGAAGGACGGGTCGTTCGGGGGGACCGCGCAACCGGCCAGGGCGAGACAAGGGAGGATCAGGAAGCGGCGCATGGCGATCAACGGGCGCGGCGCCGGGCGTCGGCCTCGAGCCAGGCGCGGAGGGAAAGGGCGGCGGCACGGGCGCGGGCGCGGGCCGCGGGCAGGTCGTCGGCGTCGGCCACGGCCGCGCGGGCGAAGGCGTAGAACTTCGCCTTGGGCTCGGTGCCCGAGGCGCGCACCGCGACGCGACGGCCGTCGGCGAGCTCGGCCAGGATGAACTCCTCCGGCGGCACGCGCTCGCCCTCGGCGTCGAGCACCTCGTCGCGCTCGTAGTCCGTCACGCGCAGCACCTTGGCGCCGTCGATCTCGCGGGGCGGCTGAGCGCGCCAGGAGGCGACGATGCGGCGGATGGCCGCGGCGCCCTCGGCACCCTCGAAGGTGAGGTTGAGCAGGTCCTCGTGGTAGGCGCCGTGGCTGAGATGCAGCACATCGAGCGCATCGAGCAGGGTGCGCCCGCGGGAGCGCAGCAAGGCCGCGAACTCGCAGAGCAGCACGACCGTCGCGTTGGCGTCCTTGTCGCGGACCGCGTCGTCGGCGAGGTAGCCGTAGCTCTCCTCGGCGCCGAGGACGAAGAGGCTGGCGTGGCGGAGCGCCAGCGGCGCGCGCCGGCGCAGCGGCAGGTTGGGCGCGTCGGCCCCGGCGCCCTCGGCGAGCTGCCGGGACCAGCGCTCGAGCTTGCGGGCGATCCATTTGAAACCGACCAACGTCTCGACGCAGCGCACGCCATGCCGGGCGCAGATCGCCGCGACGAGCGGCGTCGTGACCAGGGATTTGAGGACGACCGCCTGCGGAGAGCCGGCGGCGGGGATCAAGGCGGCGTCCTTCAGGGCGGAGAGGCGGAACTCGGCGAGCAACGCCGCGACCTCGTTGCCGGTGAGCAGGCGGTAGGCGCCGTCGGCCTGCGGGCAGGCCACGCCCACGCGGTCGGAATCGGGATCGGTCGCGAGCACGAGGTCGGCCCCGACCTCTCCGGCCAGCTTGAGCGCGAGCGCGAAGGCCGCGGGGCTCTCGGGATTCGGGGAGGGCACGGTCGGGAAGCGGCCATCATGCTCCAGCTGCTCGTGGACGAGGTGCGGATCCAGGCCGAGGCGGCGGAGCGCCGGGACCACGGTCACGTCGCCCGTGCCGTGCAGGTTGGTGTAGACGACCTTGGGCGCATGCCGCGCCATCAGTTCGGGTTCGAGGACGATGCCGGCCACGCGGGCCAGGTAGGCCTCCTCGGCGGCGGCGTCGACGGTCCGCACGCGGGCCAGGTCCTTCTCGAGATAGGGGGCGACGTCCGCCGGCCCGAGCTTGCCGACCTCCGCGACGATGGCGACGTCGTCGGGCGGAGTCACCTGGCCGCCGTGCCCGAGACAGCACTTGAAGCCGTTGTCGTGCGACGGGTTATGGCTGGCCGTGATGACCACGCCGGCCTGGGCTCCCAGGTGCCGCACGGTGAAGCTGAGCTGCGGCGTGGAACGCGCGCCGGCGAAGAGGTAGGCCTCGCCGCCGAGCTGCGACCAGGCGGAGGCCACGAGCTCGGCGAAGTGCCGGGAGAAATGGCGGACGTCGTGGGCGACCACGATCCGCGGGGACGGGTGCGCGGCGGCGACGTGGCGCCAGAGACCGACCACCGCGCGGAGCACGTTGATATCGTTCAGGCAGGCGGAGCCCACGGCCGCCCGGACCGGGGTGCCGTCGGCGGCCAGCTCGTTGGCGGCGGACACCCGGCCGACCGTCCGGCCGCGCATGCCGCCGGTCCCGAAGGCGATGCCCTTGTAGAAACGGTCCTCGAGCTCGGCCCACGCTCCTCGGGCGATGAGGTCGGCCAGCGACTCCAAGGCGGCGGCGGGCAAGGCGCCCGACTGGAGCCACCCGCTCGCCTGACCGACGGCGGCGGCGGACAACTGCCCCTGGGCTTGGGCGGTCCGGAGGGCGGAGAGGAGGGCGGCGGCGGCGCTCATGGTAGCCCCCATACTTACCTGCCGGGAGACGGGGACAAGCCCGGAGGCGGGGGGAGGCGGGGGTTGACACCTCGCTTCCCATGGCAAGGGTTTAGCCCCCATGCCTGACGATAGTCACAAGAAAAAGCCCCCGGGCGGCGACGACCGTAATCTCGTGATCGTCGACGATGATTTCAAGAACGCGGACGCCGAGGATCGCCTCTGGCTCTTCTGGGAACGGAACAAGACCGTCCTTGTCCGCGGGACCACCGCCGTGGTGCTCGCCGTCCTCGGCCTCCTGCTGTATGAGTTCGTCTGGAAAGCCAGCCGCCGGGAAGCCCTGCACCAGGACTACAACGCCTGCCTCGACGAACCGGCGCGCCGCGCCTTCGCCGCCAAGCACGCCGGCGAGGCCCTCGCCGTCGTCGCGATGACCGAGGTCGCCGACGACCTGAAGGCCGCCGCCAAGCTCGCCGAAGCCGCCAAGGCGTTCGACGAAGCGGCCCGCCTGGCCGGCCTGGCCGGCGAAACCGCCGTGGTGAAGGCGCTCGGCGCCCGGGCCCGCCTCGAGGCGGCCCTCGCCCGCGTGGACGGCGGCGACGCCACCGGCGAATCCGCGCTGACGACCCTCGCCAACGACGAGAGCGTGGCCGAGACCTGGCGCGGCTACGCGATGCTGACCTTGGCCAACCTGGCCGTCGCGAAGGGCGACCTGCCCGCCGCGACCAAGTGGCTCAACCTGATGGACAAGCGCCTGCGCAAGGACCACGTCTGGCGCGAATACAAGGACAGCCTGATCCGCTCCGAGCCCGGCCTGCTCAACCCGGTGGCCGCGCCCGCGGCCCTGCCGACGGGCAAGTAATCGCCGATGGCCGACGCCGCGCCGCTGCCGGAAGCCGCCGTGGCGGCCGAACGCCTGACGAAGCGCTACGGCTCCCTCACGGCCGTCGAGGACCTCACCTTCTCCGTCGCGCCCGGCGAGATCGTCGGCTTCCTCGGCCCCAACGGCGCGGGCAAGTCGAGCACCATGCGGATCCTCGCGGGCACGATGGCCGGCACGTCGGGTCGCGCGGCGATCTGGGGCGTCTCCGTGGCGCTCGAGCCCGCCGAGGCCAAGCGGCACATGGCGTACATGCCGGAGAACAACCCGCTGCCGGAGGACCTCAAGGTGGAGGAGTACCTCCTGCTGCGCGCCCGCCTGAAGGACGTCCCCGCCGACCGCGTGGCCGCGCGGGTGGCGAAGGTCATGGAGGACTGCGACCTCGCGCGCCGCGCCGCGCGTCAGCTCATCGGGCAGCTCTCGAAGGGGTTCCGCCAGCGCGTCGGCATCGCGGACGCGCTGCTCGCCGAGCCCAAGGTCGTCATCCTCGACGAACCGACCATCGGCCTCGACCCGCACCAGATCGTCGGTATCCGCGACCTGATCCGCTCCCTGCGCGGCAAGATGGCGGTCCTGATCTCGAGCCACATCCTCCATGAGGTCGAGCAGGTCTGCGACAAGGTCGTGATCATCAACCGCGGCCGGCTCGTCGCGCAAGGCCGCCCGGCGGACCTCCGCCGCGAACTGATCCCCACCGCCAACTTCACCGTCGTCACGCGCGCGACGCTCGCCGACGTCACCCGCGCGACGCTCGGCGCCGAACCCACCGCGCTCGTCGAGGCGCTCGGCGAGACCGAGGGGTGGACGCGCTACCGCCTCGCCCTCCCCGCCGCGTCCCCCGCCCGCGAGACGCTCGCCACCGCCCTCATCGCGGCCGGCCTGCCGTTGCGCGAGATCGCGGAGGAACGCATCGGGCTCGAGGATATCTTCATCGCGGCCACACGCCGCGCCCCCGCGGAGCTCCGCCGCCCCTGATCATGCGCCACTTCCGCACCCTCCTCGCGCACGAGCTCCGCGCCGCCGTCCTCGCCGGCGGCACCTGGGTCTCCGCGGCCCTGTTCCTCGCGCTGATGGGCGCGGTCCATTGGTTCGCGGTGCTCGACGGGGCCGAGGCCCCGCAGACGGCCACCCCGCTGGAGGCGACCTTCCAGCTCTTCTGGATCCCGCTCCTCTGCGTCCTGCCGCTGCTCACGATGCGCAGCTTCGCGGAGGAGCGCCGGCAAGGCACGTTGGCGGCGCTGCTCACGACCCCGGCGAGCCCGGCGGCGGTCGTCTGGTCGAAGTTCACGGCCGTCTGGCTCACGTGGCTGGCGTTCTGGGGGGCGTTCGCCGCCTTCCCCGCGCTTGTCGCGCAACGCCTCGGCACGGCGGGCGACTTCCGCCTGGGCGATCCCGTCGTGCTCGGGGGTGGCCTGGCCTTCATCGCCGTGAGCGGCCTGCTGCACGTCGCCCTCGGTATCTTCTGCAGCTGCCTGACCCGCAGCTCGGCGCTGGCCGCGCTGCTCACGTTCGTCGGCCTGCTCGCCTTCACCGCCGCGGGCGGCGCCCTCGAGAAACTGCCGATCGAAAGCTGGGAGTGGCTCGGCTGGCTGCGGGAACCGGCGGCGCACCTGCGCACCTTCTCGCACATGGAGGACTTCACCCGCGGCATCCTCGACGCCCGGCCCTTCGTGCTCTACGCCAGCGGGATGCTGCTCTGCCTCGGTCTCGCCGTGCTCACCGTGGAGGGCCAGGAATAACATGGCTCCGCCCCGGGACGACTTCGCCGCCGTGCGGCCGGTCCGCCGGCTGAACCGGCTGACGCAGGCCTTGCTCGCCGTCGCCCTGGCCCTGGCCGCGAACTACCTCGCGTCGTTGCCGGACTTCCGCTTCCGGGAGGACATGACGCCGGACCGACGGCACTCGCTGGCGGCGGAGACCACGGCGACCCTGCGCGCCGCCGGCGCCCTCGCCCGCGCGGCCAAGGACGACGGTCAGCCGTGGGTGCGCGCGCTGGTGCTGACGAACTCGGGCCAGCCCGCGGACCCGCGGCGGGCCCGTCTGGTAGGCCTGCTGGAAGCGTACGAGGCGGCGACCGCCCGCGACGGCCGGCCGTGGCTCGTGAAGCAGGACATCGGGGACTCGGTCAACGCCGCCCTGTACAGCGCGATCGCGGCCCGCCACGGCGCGCCGGAGGCCGGCACCGCGCTGATCCTCCTCCGCGGCACCAAGGCGAAGTACCTCTCCTACGCCGAGCTCTTCCCCCGCGCGGCCGACCAACCCGAACTCTTCCGCGGCGAGGAAGCCGTCACCGGCGCGTTGCTCGAGATCACCGAGGAAAAAGCGGCCGTCTGCTACGTGACGCAGGGTCACGGCGAACTGGGGATCGACGACGCGTCGGCGCTCCGCGGGCTCTCGCTGCTGGCCCGCCAGCTGCGCAACCGCAATTTCGAGGTCCGCCCGCTGGACCTCGCCACCGCGGGCGCGGTGCCCCGGGACGCCTCGCTCGTCCTGGTCGCCGGACCCCGCGCGCCCTTCTCGCCGACGGAGGACGAACGACTGCGCAACTACCTGGGCGAGCGCAATGGGCGCGTGCTGCTCCTGCTGGACCCGGGACAACGTCACGGGCTCGACAACCTGCTCGCGGAATGGGCGATCTTCTCCCCCGACGCCGAGCTCCAGGAGCCCGACCCGGGCTGCCGCACCGTCCAGGGCGACATCGCCTTGCGGTCCTTCTACGAGGGCCACCCGCTGACGAAGCCGTTGACGGCGCTGCCCCTGCTCGCCGCCCGGCTGCGCCCGGTGCGCTTCGACCTCGGCAGCTCGCCGGACAGCACGTTGAGCGTGCGCGAACTGGTACGTTCCTCGGCCACGGCCTGGGGCGAGTCCGACCCCGCGCAGCGTCCGGCCCGCTTCGACGCGGAGCGCGACCATCCGGGACCGGTCTACGTCGTCGCCGCCGCCACGCGCACGACGGGGCTCCGCAAGGGCGCCGGCGCCGGCGGTCGCCTCGTGGTCGTCGGCACGTCCGAACTCGCGGCCAACGCCCGGCTCGAACGGGGCGGCAACGGCGCTTTCCTGACGCAATGCGCCGCCTGGCTCGGCGACCGCGAGCGCGCGGTGGCCGTCCCGGTCCGGACGGGCGGACTCTACCGGCTCAACGCGACGGCGGACGACCTGTGGACGCTGGCCTGGCGTTTCTCCCTCATTCCCCTGCTGGTCCTAGCGGTCGGGCTTGCGGTTTCCTTCTGGCGACGCAGAAGTTGACGGTCCCATGCGGATCTCCCGCACCACCGTCCTCCTCCTCGTCGCCAACCTCGTCGCCTTCGGCCTCGTGTGGCGGGCCACGTCCTCGCACCGGGCCGCGGCGGAGACCCCGGACCTCGTCTTCACGGCGGCGGGGGATAGGATCGAACTCACGGACGAGGGCCGGACGCTCACCTTGGAACGCCGGAATTCCATCTGGCGCGTGACCGCCCCGTTCGACTGGGCCGCCAACATCTGGACCGTCCAACGCCTGCAGGACGAACTGCGCTTCATCAGCCTGGACCAGGGTTTCCCGGTCGAGAACGGCGGCGAAGGGCTCGCGACCTACGGGTTGGCGAAGCCACGCTGGACGCTGAAGGTCACGGGCGAGGCGGGCAACGTGACCGAGGCCAAGGTGGGCCTGATGCCCAACACCCGGAAAGGTTTCCTGCTGACCGAGGATCGCCGTCGCATCATCCCGCTCTCCGAGGCGATGGTCGCGGCCCTCGAGGCCAAGCCCGAGGACTACCGCGTGGACAAGGTCTTCGAGATCTCCGATTTCGAGGCCCGCGCCGTCTCCGTCCGGCGCGGACCGGACGACGAGGTGTTCGCCCTCGTCAGCGAGACGCGCCCTCGCGTCGGGGTGGCCGCCGCCGGCCCCGAATGGCGCTTCGAGTCCCCCTTCGACACCCTGGCCGACGCCGAGGCCACGCCGAAGGCCGTCGCCGCGCTGACCAACCTGCGCGTCGCCCGTTTCCTGGAAGCGGCGGAGACGGACACCGGCCTGGCCGCGCCCGGCCTGCGGATCGCGCTCGAGGGGAGCGCCCGGCGGCAGGCCCTGCTCATCGGTCGTCCGATCGACGCGAAGGGCGACCTCCGTTACGCGAAGCTCGAGGACAACCCGACGACCTTCGTTGTGGACGGCGCCGCCCTGGCGGTCTGGTCCCGCGCGGTGCCCCAGTTCCTTTCCACCCGCCCGGCGGGCTTCGATCCGGCGCTCGTGACCGGGCTGACGCTCGCGCACCAAGGTCGGTCGCTGACGTTGCGGCGCCTCGATGCCGCCGCCGGCGGCACGCGCTGGGAGATCCCCGTCGTGCCCGGCTCGACCGCGACCAAGCGACGCGAGGCCGACCGCGCCCAGGTGACGCGCTTCCTGCAGGACCTCGCCGCGCTGCGGGCCGGACAGCGCCGCACGGAAGCGACCGGCTCCGCGACCAGCCCGGCCTTGGTGCCCGTCACGCCGACGCCGGAACCGCGGACGAAGATCGAGCTCGAATTCGGCAACGATCGCCTGACGCTCCTCGTGGCCGACGCGCCGCCGCCGGCCGGTCCCGGCCAGCGGCTGGTCTTCGCCAAGGACGCCAGGTTCGGGGCCCTTTGCGACGTCGGCCTGCTCGGCGGACTCCTGGCGCAGGTCGAGCCGCCAGGCTGGCGCGACCGCGTCGTCATGCAGTTGCCGCAGGGCGCGAAGGTGACCGGCCTGCGCCTGGCCGATCGCGCCGACGGCAAGGTGCTCGGCGAGGCGCGCCTCGCGCCGAACGGCAGCTGGACCGGCAGCGGGCGACTCGACGCGGCGACGGCCCGGCGCGTGGCCGAGACGATGGCCGAAGTGACGGCGGCCGAATTCCCGACGCGCGACCTCGGGGCGGGCGACTGGAAATACGAATTACGCGTGACCGATCAGGCGGCCGCGGGCGCCGGCGGCGCCGCGGAAACCTTGCGCACCTACCTGCTCGCGAGCCCGAGCGGCGCCCATAATTTGCTGATGCGGGACGAGGCCGACACCGACGCCTTCCTGCTCGCGCCGACCCGGGCCGACATCCTGATTCCCCTGCTCGACGCCGGGAAATGAAACCGCGCCCGGCCACCTCGCCGGTCCGCCGGTTCCTGCGGGGGCTCGCGAACACGGCTCTCTACCTGCTGCTCCCCTGCCAGCTCCTGTTGCTTTGGGTGGTGACCCGGGATGGGCCGATCGAGCTGCCCGGGGTGGTCGCGCGGCTCCTGGAGGAGAAGGTCGCCGACGCGGGCGGGCGCCTGCATGCGAGCCGCTACCTGCTGACCCCGCGACGCACGTTGGTCGCGCAGGACGTGGCGCTGGAGGTCGCGGGCATGTCCGGTGAAATCTTCACGGCCAGCAGCCTCGAGATCGGCCTCCGGCTCACCGGGAAGAACCGCGGACTTACTTCGCTGCGAATCACCGGCGGGAGGCTTTGGTGCCCGGCGACGGCCTCCAGCCGCGGACAACGCACCCTGCTGCTCGACCAGGTCCACGCGGACCTGCGGCACGAAGGCCGCTGGTGGCAGGCGCAACTCCAAGGGCGCGCGGGCAAGTTCACCTTCGCGTTCGCCGGCACGCTGCCGGGCGGGATGCTGGCCGCACCGAAAACGCCCACCGAGGCCGGCGCCGAAAGCGGCGGCGACCTCGGTGCCGTGCTGCGGACCGCCGAGACCTGCCTGAACTGGGCGGACCGGACAGGCGGCGGCAGCCTCCACCTGACCGGCGACGGCCGCGCCGACGGAGGCGTCGAGGTCGCCGTCGAGGCCCACCTCGGCGACCACTGGATCGACGAGCGGCTCGGCATCGTGCGGTTCACCCGTCCGCACCTCGAGGCAAAGGTTCGGCTGGACGCGCCGGGCCGCCCGGGCACCTGGCGCTTCGCGGCGGCGGCGCAAGACCTCGAGTCGCAAGGCCGACGGGCCCGCGCCGTGCGCATCACCGCCGCCGGCGAAGGGCTCGACCCGCGCGCCTGGCGGGCCGAGGCGCACGTGACGGAGGCGCAGGCCTTCGGCTTCACCGGGGTGGAACTCGACGTGGCCGCGAGCGGCGCCGAACAGGGCGGCCGCGGCCGGCTGCGAACCGCGACTTCCGCGGCCGACCTCTCCTGGCACCGGCTCGCCGATGGTTCTTCGCAGCTGCTTTGCCCGACGGCGACGCTTTCGGCGGAGGACCTCGGTCGAATCCCCGCGCTCCGCACCGCGCTCACCGAAGGAGGGGTCGGCCTGGAGGGCGCGATCCTGCTCGCCGATCTGGATGTGCGCTTCGCGCCGGAGGCGTGGACGGTGCGCGGCGCCACCGGACGGATTTCTTGCGGCGGTCTGCGCGCCCTCGGGCTGGGTGCGGAAGCCATCGCCCCGGGAGCGGGTTCCGGATTGAACGCTGACGTTCGCTTCGACGCGACCGCGGCCGACTTCCCGCTGATCCTCGGACGACTCGACCTCGCCGGAGTCCACGGCGAGGCCCATTGCTCGCTCCGGGCCGGCGGCCCGTTCCGCCTCAACCTGCGCGGTGAGCTCGCGCCGCCGTGCCTCGACCGGTTGCTCGGCGACTGGTGGGTCCGGCTCTGGGACCTGTTCCGGCTGACGGCCAAGCCGCACGCGATCATCGAGGTCGAGGGCTGCTGGGGCCAACCGCTGAGCACCACGACGCGCGGCGTCACCACGCTCGCGGGCTTCCGCTTCATGCAGGCGCCGTTCCGCTCGGTCACGGTCCGGATCGACGCCGACGCCCGTCGCACCCGGATCGGGCTGGAACGGCTCGCCGGCGGAGACCAGGAAGCCGATGGGTCCGTCGACGGTCTCGTCACCTGGGATTGGTCCAAGCCGCTCGCCGAGGCCGGCCCACGCGTCCACGTGGAAGGCAACCTGCAACCTTGGATCGCGGCGACGATCGCCGGCCCCGCGCTGGGCAGCTCGCTCAAGGCCGTGGAACTTCCGCCCACGCGACAGCTCGTCGTCGACGTCGCCCCCGGGGCCGGCGCCCAACCCGACGTCACGGCCAAGGTGCGGTGCGCCGAACCTTTCCGCGCCTGGGGCCTCGACTCGGCCCATCTGGATGTGACCGTGCGTTCCAGCGGCCCTGAACTCGGGGTCGGCGCGGACCTCGACCTAGCCGCCGGCCGGGCTCACCTGGACCTCGCTGGCGACCTGCTCCGATCCCCCAAGGTGAACCTGAACCTCCAAGGATGCGATTTCGCGAAAGTCGGGGCCTTGGTCAGCCAACTGACGCGGAGCCCGCCCACCGACCCCGGGTCTGCCCCGACCGCCCGCAACAGCATCGCCCGGCTTGACCTTCGCTTCTCCGGGATCGTCAACCTCGAGGACCCCACCCGGCTGCGTGGACGCGGCGATTTCCTCCTTAACGACCCCGAGTTGAAGAAAGTGCGCGTCCTCGGGGGACTTTCCTCGGCCCTGGAGTCCATCGGTGTCGACGCCACCTCCTACGAGCTCCGCACCGCCCAAGGCACCTTCGGCTGCCTGGGGGGCAAGGCCTACTTCCCGGACCTCGTCCTGGCCGGAAAGGACGCCCAGCTGAAACTGGCCGGGGAGGTCGACCTCACCGGACCCACCCTGAACTTCCTCGGGGACTTTTCCCTAGCCTCCCGGGGGTCCTTTAACCCCCTCGAACTGCTGAACCTGAACCGTCTGCTGATCGCCCTCACCAAGGTGCGAGTGAAAGGACCCCTCTCGAACCCAAGCACGACGGCTTTACCCAAGCTCAAGGACATAGTTAAGTCAAAGGAGGACAGTGATTTAGGTAAAATGCCCCCCATCCTTTTGGAATGAGGGTTGATTTACCCCCTCCGGTGGCTGTATCAGAGAGGTCCACCCCCTCACGGAGGACAAAACCTTGGACCTAAATAAGATCAAACAAGTCGTGGATTTGATGAAGAAGTCGGACCTGTCCGAATTCGAAATCCAGGACCAGGAATTCAAGCTGCGCATCAAGCGCGATGTGGGGGGACGCGCCGCGGTCGCCCCGGTCGCCGCTCCGGTCGCCGCCCCCGCCCCCGCGGCCGCCGCCCCGGTGGCCGCCCCGGTGGCCGCCGCCCCCGCCCCGGCCGCCCCGGCCGCCGCCGACCCCAACGTGAAGGTCATCACCTCTCCGATGGTCGGCACCTTCTACGCCACCCCCTCCCCCGACTCGCCGAACTTCGTCGCGATCGGCTCGACGGTGAAGGCCGACACCGTGGTCTGCATCATCGAAGCCATGAAGGTGATGAACGAGATCCAGTCGGAACTCTCCGGCACCATCGTCGAATGCCTCGTGGCGAGCGGCACCTCGGTCGAGTTCGGCCAGCCTCTCTTCCGCGTGAAGGTCGGCTGAGCCCCGGACCCCGAGCATGAACAAGATCCTCATCGCCAACCGCGGCGAAATCGCCCTCCGGGTGATCCGCGCCTGCCGCGAACTCGGCATCAAGACCGTCGCGGTCTACTCCCAGGCCGACGAACAGTCCCTGCACGTGCAGCTGGCCGACGAGGCCGTCTGCATCGGCGCCGGCCCGAGCAAGGACTCCTACCTCCGCGAGGATCGCATCATCTCGGCGGCCGAGATCACCAACGTCGACGCCATCCACCCGGGCTACGGCTTCCTCTCCGAGCGCAAGGGCTTCGCCGAGAAGTGCGCCGCCGCCAACATCAAGTTCATCGGCCCGCGCCCCGAGACCATCGGCCTCATGGGCGACAAGGCCAACGCGCGCCAGACGGCCGCGGCCGCCAAGGTCCCCTGCGTCCCCGGCACCGACGGCCCCATCGACAACCAGCGCGAGGCCATCAAGGAGGCCCAGCGCATCGGCTTCCCCGTCATCGTCAAGGCCGTGGCCGGCGGCGGCGGCAAGGGCATGCGCATCGTGCACAACGCCGCGTCCTTCCCGAAGGAGTTCGAAAGCGCCCGCTCGGAGGCCGAGAAGGCCTTCGGCGACGGCCGCGTCTACATCGAGAAGTACATCGAACAGCCGCGCCACATCGAGTTCCAGCTCCTGGGCGACGAGCATGGCAAGGTCATCCACCTCGGCGAACGCGACTGCTCCGTGCAGCGCCGTCACCAGAAGCTGATCGAGGAGTCCCCCTCCCCCTTCCTCACCCCCAAGCTCCGCGAGGAGATGGGCAAGACCGCCGTGCGCCTCGCCGAGAAGATCGGCTACCAGAACGCCGGCACCATCGAGTTCCTCGTCGATCGCCATGGTAAGTATTACTTCATGGAGATGAACACCCGCATCCAGGTGGAGCACGGGGTCACCGAGGAGGTCACCGACATCGATCTCGTCCGCCGCCAGATCCTCATCGCCTGCGGCGAGAAGATGGAGCTCAGCCAGAAGGACATCAAGATGACCGGCCACGCCATCGAGTGCCGCATCAACGCCGAGGACCCGGCCCGCAACTTCGCCCCGAGCCCAGGTACCATCGGCCTCTATTACACGCCCGGCGGTCACGGCGTGCGCGTCGACTCGCACTGCTACTCCGGCTACGTCATCCCGCCCCTCTACGACTCCATGGTGGCCAAGCTCATCTCGGTCGGGGCCACCCGCCAGAAGGCGCTGGACCGCATGCACCGCGCGCTGGGCGAGTACATCATCCGCGGCATCCACACGACCATCCCGGTCTGCCGCGCGATCATGAAGGACCCGGTCTTCCGCCAGGGCGGCGCCACGACGAAGTACCTCGAGGACTTCTTCGAACGCACCCCGAAGGAGCTCTGGTCGGCCGCGCCGCTCACCTGAGGCGGCCCGCCGCGACGATGAGCGCCCTTCCGCGCCCGACCCCCGCCACCGCCGCCCGCCTGAAAACGGGCGGTGATTGTTTACGCTTCGCGAACAAGCTCTTCAAGGCCGGCGGGATCGCGCACGGGCAGGGCTTCGTCACCGCGGAGGAGGAATCGCTGACGCTCATGGGCCACGCCACCGGCCTGGCCTGGGAGCAGCTGCCGGCCTGCTTCGACCGGCCGCTCACGGCCAAGGAGAAGGCCGCCTTCCTCGGGCTGGTCGAGCGCCGCGTCTTCGACCGCGTGCCCACCGGCTACCTCGTCGGCGAGGCGTGGCTCGGCGGCCTGCGCTTCCGCGTCGACGAACGCGTCATCATCCCGCGCTCCTACTTCGTCGAGCTCATCCCCGAGGCCATCCCGCGATGGCTCCCGCCGGCCGCGCAGGTCACCGACGTGGCCGACATCTGCACCGGCTCGGGCTGCCTGGCCATCCTTCTCGCCAAGCGCTTCCCGAAGGCGCGCGTGCAGGCGACCGACCTCTCGGCCGCCGCGCTCGAGGTCGCCGCGCTCAACGTCGCCGACCACCGGCTGGCGAAGCGCGTGACGCTGCACGAGACGGACACGATGACGGCGCTGCTCCAAGGCCCCAAGTTCGACCTGATCCTCAGCAACCCACCCTACGAGCCGGAAGGCATCTACCGACGCCTCCCCGCGGAGTTCAAGCGAGAGCCGAAGGGCTCGCTGGTCTCCGGCCAGGACGGCCTCGAGGTGATCCGCAAGCTGCTGACGCAGGCGCGCGCGACGCTCAAGCCGCACGGCATCCTCGTCATCGAGGTGGGCGGCCTGCGGGCCGCGATGCACCGCGCCTGGCCGACGCTGCCGATGCTCTGGCTCGCGACGGCCGACGGCTCGGACTGCGTCTGCCTGCTCCATGCGGCGGACCTGCGCCGGGCGCTGCCGTCACCAGGCGCGCGGCGCGGCCGTTGATTCCAGGCGATCCTGGACGGCCTTCGGCAGCTGGGGGAAGAAGTCCAGGCCGGTCAGCGCCTCGACCTTCCGGACGCTCACGACGTAGCGCGTGAGCTCGGGATCGCGCCACTTCTCCTCGTGCGGGATCACGTACGCGATGGCGCGGATGCCGCGGACGGTCTCGTCATACTCCGACACGACCATCCAGAAGGCCTCGGGGACGGGCAGGCGCCCGATCCGCCGGGCAGGCGCGGCCGCGTAGACCGGGCCGACCTGCACCCAGACGGTGCCGTAGCGCTCGACGTACCGGCGCACGACGCGTTGCTCGAGGTCCTTCCAGAGGCCGGCGTTGAGCGCGTGGAGCTGCGGGACGATGTTACTGAGCAGGAAGGTCTCCCGCTGGGCTTCCTCGCCGTGGCAGACCGCGATGGCGTAGTTCGGGGCGAGGTGGCCGCGGTCGTAGCCGGAACGCACGTACTCCTGCGTGCTCACGCGCGCGCCGGTCCGGGCGTCCGTCCGGAAACCGGAGGGACGTTCGGCGGCCTGACCGGAGTTCGGGAAGACGCGGTAGGACGACCAGCGCGGACTCGGCAGCGCGTTGTCGTAGCCGACCGCATAGCCAAGGTTATGCAGGACCTGCAGGCCGACCCGATCGGTCGGCTCGCCGTAGGGCGCGGTGGCGGTCTCGGCCGGCGCGGGCGCCGGCACGATGTCGCCCTTGATGACCTCGGTCCGGTCCGCCACCTGGTCGAGCCAGCCGACGACGCGCGCGGGGGTGGTCCCGTCCTCGCGGACGCCATCGACGACGTCGAGGGCGCGCTGCTCCAACGCGACGCGCCCGGGCCGGTCGCTGCACAGGTAGACGACCGCGAGCGTGACCGCGGTCACGACGAAGGCCAAAGCCAGCCAACCCAGGATGCGCACCAAGCCCCTCATGCGCGGAGGTAATAGCACTGCCAGAGCCAGTTCAGGCCAAGGAGGCCGAGGAAGCCGCGGCGGAGGGCGGTCCAGCCGGCCTCATCGGCGACGAGGCGCAGGCGCCACGGGTCGCGGCGCACCCACCACACCGCCGACCAGAGTGACCACGCGGCGGCGAGCAGGATGAGCGTCCACAGCAGCGGATGAAAAAGGAACGCCTGCGTAAAATCGAAGGACGCGAGGTGTCGTGCGCAGCGCGTGCCCCCGCAGCCGAGGCAAGGGAAGCCGGTCCATTTCATGAACAGGCAACCGGGCAGCTGCCAGCCCGTCTGGAACCATCCCCACCCCGCCGCCAGCGTCCCGACGAAGCCGAGCGGCCAGATGAGCTCGTGGTTGAACTCCCCGGGGAAGGCAGGACGACGGACGAGGCGCAGCACCGGTCAGCGGGCGATAATCGCGACAAGCCCCCCGAGACAGCAACCCATCAGGCAGCAGGCGAGGAAGTTGAGCACCAGCAGGGAGAAAAAGACCGCCCAACCGTTGACGCGGACCGCGGCGCCGACCGCGCGGCAAGCCAGGACGAGCAGGGCGATCAGCAACGGCAGGCCGAGGATGGCGCCCGTCGACGCGGGGAGGAGATTGATGGGGGCGGCGAGCAAGCCGAGGGCGGCCATGGCCAGGACGAACGCGGCGACCGTGCGACCGAAGTCGGCCTGGCGCAGGGAGGTCAGGCCGAAGAGACCGAGCAACCGGAGACCGAGCCAGACCCAGATCCCGAGCAACAGGTTGAGGAGCGGCCCGAACAAAACAAGCAAGACGCCCTGGACGGTCAGCGCCGCGACGCTCGCCGGCTCGGTCTTCTGCAGATACTCGGCCCAGGGCAGCAGCCAATCCATGGACCCCTTGGCCCCGCTGATGCTCTCGAACATCTGTGCCGCTTGCTGGCGTTGAAAGGCGGCATTGGCCTCGGCATGGAGGCTTCCGCCCACGATGAGGAAGAGCGCGGCGACCGCGCCGAGGACCCAGGCCAGCGAGAGGACGGAGCCCAGTTCCAGGCGCGATACCGTCAAGACCGGGGAAGGTCGCAGCAGGACCTCGGTGAATGAGATCCACGCGGACCTGAGCCCTTTGGACTTTTCCCACGTCAGCGGTTCGCCGGCCACCGTCGCGGACCCGGCATCGGCCGGTGAGGCCGGCACCGCGACGGACGTGCCCGTGAACTCGGACCACTCGCCCAGCGGCTTCCAGGCCGCCAGGCCGTTGGTCCAGGCGAGGTCGGTGGACTGGAAGCGGCCGCTGGCCAAACCGGCGACGACTTCCTCCGGAGAGAAGACACCGAGCTGGACGGTCTTGCGGGCGACATGGATCTGCGAAGTTTCTTCCATGACGATTTCTTAGAATGGGCGCCCTGGCCCTGCAAACCTCAACCTCCGAGGTTGGCGAAGAACGGAGCCGCGGCGGCCGCGATGCACAGGCCACCGGCGCAGCACCCCAGCACCAGCACAGCGAGCATCGCCAACACCGGCTTCCAGCCGGCGTCGCCGTGGGCCAGCGCCAAGGCCCGGGCCAGCAGGATACCGAAACCGAGACCGGCGACGCAGACCGCGAGGGAGAGGAATCCGCCGGCCGCCGAGGTCCGCGGGAGCAAGGGGCCGAGGCCGAGGAACGACGCCACGCCGGCGAGCAGCCACGCGCCGCCGAGGTAGGCGATGACGCGGAATGTCGCGCGCCAACCGGCGACCCCGCCGCCGAAGACCCGGAGCCCGACGTGCAGCGCGAGCGTCAGGAGAGCGGCGAGACCCGTCGCCCAGAGCGGAAGCAGGAACAACGCCCGACCGAGGTAGGTGAGGTTGAGCCCGGCGGTGCGCATCTCCACCGTCCGCCCGATGGCCCGCAGGAAGAACGCCAGCGAGGCCTGACCGAGGAAGAACAGCGCGGGCACGGCGAGCGCGGCGGCGAGCAGCAACCAGAGCCACGCGCGCCCGATGCGTCCGCCCTCCTGGAAAGGCCGGAACGTCGCGGCCGGCCGGAAGAGCACGCCGAACCAGGTGAGCGCCCACCGGCGAAAAAAGCCGGGAGCGAACCAACGCGGGCCGACCTCGAACGCCGGCGAGGTCACCGGCTGCAGCGTGACGAAGGCGGAGCGCGCCGCGCCGAACTCAGGACGGCGGGCGAGCGGGATCCAACCAGCCTCCCCTTCGCGCCAGGAAAGCACCGTCCCGGCGAAACGCCCCGTCGCCAAACCCGCCTCGACCTCGGCCGGCCGGAACACCCCGAGGCTGATCCCGCGCTCGGCGAGGTGGTACGGATCGGCGGACATCGGGCGGGGAAAGTGGCGAGGGGGGCGGGACTCGAACCCGCGACCGGCGGCTTAGAAGGCTGCTGCTCTGAATCCAGCTGAGCTACCCCCTCGTGAAAACGACCCTAGTCGGCCGCCGAGGATGGGGCAAGCCGCGAGGAAACTAGCAGATCAGGTCTCTGAAATCGTGGAAATCGGCCGAAAGCCCGCCGGGCATGCCCTTGTTGATCACCGAGACGGCATCATGGGAATGCAGGGACTCAAGGTGCGAGCAGGCGATCACGAAATCGCGCACGCGCAGATCGGCGTCGAACTGCTCGTAGACCAGCCGGGCGGCATCCTCGACGAACTTGGAATAGGCGCCGTTGAGCTCGGCGAAAGCCTGCTCGTCCTCGCGCTTCACCATGACCTGGGTCTCGGTCTGGAGGCCGGCGAGGCAGAGCTCCTTCATGTCCTCGACGAACAGGCTGCGTCCCGGGGCCACCTCGGCGACGACGCGGGCCTTGGAGCGCTGGGAATGCGGGATGCCATAGGTCGCGCGCTCCTCGCGGGCGTGCTCGGTGAGCTCGGCGGAGCAGGGGCAGGCGGACGAGTAGACGAAGTCGAAATGAACGTAACGGCGCAGGCGGTCGAGGTCGTCGATGGTGCCCTCGAGCACGGCGCGGTAGTACTGCCAGCCCTCGAGCCCGGAGCGGAGCGACTTCTGGAGCAGCGGGTAGCGGAACTCGACGAGGATCCGGGCGCGGCTGCACTCCAGGTCCTTCTTGTAGCGGACGAGGATCTCCTCAAGCAGCTCATGGGAGAGCACGCGGTCCTTGAACTCGTAGAAGGTCCGCATGATGCGGGACATGTTGATACCCTTGCGGTCGGCAGCCAGGGAGACCGAGCCGGTGACGACGCACTCGAGGGGGATCGGCTTGCCGTCCCGCGTGGCCACGAGCATGGGCAGGCGGAAACCGGAGATGCCCACATGCTGGATCGGGACGTTGGCGCCCTGGATCAGGGAGGCGTCCTTGTTCTGCATATCAGGGAGGGTGGCCCGGTAGGCGTCATCCGCCCGGAAGGCGCGGTCATAGCGGCGGGAGAGATCCCGGCTGCCGGGTGACTGTTTGGCGCGGCTCATGAGAGGAGGGAGGTCGGAAGGCCCGCTTTGGCAAACAGGACAGGAAAAAAGTAACCTCTGCGCTGGAGCCACCTGCCGGATTTGAACCGGCGACATTCTCATTACGAATGAGATGCTCTACCAGCTGAGCTAAGGTGGCGGCGCAGAGGAGTTTCGAAAATGGGGACGCGGGGCGGGAAATCAAGCCTAGCCGTCGGCGGAATGCCCTCGCCACCCCCGAAAACCCGACCAAATTGGGGCTGTTCTCCATGCGCGCCGCCCTCATCGCCCGCCAATTCGACGTCCAAGGCCGCCTGGTGACGGTCGAACCCTACGGGTCGGGCAACGTGAACGACACCTACCTGGCGATCTTCCGGACCACCTTCTCGGAGCAGCGCTTCATCGTCCAACGTATCCGCAAGGCCGTCTTCCCCCAACCAGAGGTCATCATGCAGAACATGCGGGTGCTCACGGACCATTGCCACGCCAAGCTCGAGGCGGAGGCGGACCGCTCGGACCGCATCTGGCAGCTCCCGAAGATCATCCAGACCAAGTCCGGCGAGGACTGGGTGACCGACGCGCAGGGCGATCTCTGGCGCGCGATCTCGCAGATCGCCAGCGCCAACGCCTTCGATCGCGTGCAGAACCCGGAGCACGCGTATGAGGTCGGCGTCGTGCTCGGGCATTTTCACCGCATGGTGAGCGACCTGCCTCCCGAGCGGCTCGGCTATGCCCTGCCCGGCTTCCACGTGACCCCGGGCTACCTCGCCAAGATGGACGCGGCGCTGGCCACGCCCGAGGGACAGGAGCGGCTCGAGGCTTCGCTCGAGACCAAACGGGCGGTCCGTTTCGTCGAGGCCCGGCGGGAACGTTGCCAGGTGCTCCAGCAGGCCTTGGAACGGGGCGACCTGACGCTTCGTACGACCCACGGCGACCCGAAGGTGGGCAACATCATGGTCGACGAGGCCACCGGCCGCGGCACCTGCATCGTCGACCTGGACACGGTCCAGCCCGGCCTGGTCCATTACGATATCGGCGACGCGACGCGCTCGGCGTGCAACCCGGCGGGCGAGGACGCGGCCGAGCTCGCCTCCGTCATCTTCGACCTGGACCTGTTCACGACCATCTACCGGGGCTACCAATCGCACGCGAAGGACTTCCTCAGCCAGGCCGACCACCGGCACCTGTTCGATTGCATCCACCTGATCCCGCTCGAGCTGGGTATCCGCTTCCTGGCCGACCACCTGGCCGGTGACGTGTACTTCAAGGTCCGCTACCCGGGGCACAACCTCCGCCGCGCCCTGGTGCAGTTCAAGCTGGCCGAGAGCATCGAGACCCGCGAGGCCGCCATCCGCAAGGTCCTGGGCGAACGCTGAGCGCATGCCCGCCCTGTCCCTCACCGTCTGGCTGGCCGGCGGACTGCTCCTGGTCCTCATGGTCCGGGGCGGTATCCGCGGCTTCCGGCGAGGTCCGATGCGGCAGCTGGCCGGGCCGTTTTCACTGGCCCTGGGGTGCCTGGTCGGGACCGGGTTCGGGCCCGACCTCGGGCACCAGCTCCTGCACGGGACCTCCTTTCCTTGGCTGCTCCGGGGAGCGGTCGGGTTGTTGTCCCTCGCCCTGCTCAGCGGCTTGCTGACCTACGCGGTTTGCTGGCGTCTGGGGCGGTTACCCGAAGGCCAGACTGAAGCGGAGAGCCCGCTGGCCGGGACCATCGTGGGCTGCTGGACGGGCATGCTGTACTTCATTCTGATGGTGCTGGGCATGGCGACGGTGGCGGCCGTGATCGAACTGGTGGAATCGCCCGAACAGTCCCGCCAGAGCGCCTGGGTAACCACCCGCGACGAGCTCGCGGCGGCTCCCTTCGCCGGGTGGCTGAAAGGCTGGACCCCCCTGCCGGAGCGCCAAAATCGGATCATCCTAGGTGTAAAAAAACTTTTAGCGGACCCTCCGGCCCGGGGGCGGCTGATGGCCATGCCCGAAATACGTTCCTTGGCGGCCTACCCGAGTGTCTATCAAGCGTGGGAAGATAAGCAGGTTCGCGAGTTGTTGAATAAGAAGGACTTAGGAGGCCTGATTGACCATCCGCGAATTAGGGCGATCTTGGCGGACGAAGAATTGCAGCGCCAGGCAGACCGTTTGGATCTGCCTGAACTGATGGACCGAGCCCTCCAGAACCCTCGTAAATAAGCGAAAAAGGGTGTTTTTTGATGGCGGGAGGTTGGACGGTATGCATAGTCAATCCTCCCGCCCCTTATAAAGCCCTTATGAAGACTACCCCGCTCCTCCTGTCCGTCCTCGCCCTGACTGCCTTCGCCGAAGAGGGCAAGCCCAGCAAGGCCCTCCCGCTGGGCGCCGCCAAGGCGGCGGCCGAAGCCGGCAAGCCGGCCGAGACCACCAAGCCCGCTGACGCCGCCAAGACCGTGCAGGTCGAGACCCTGACCTCCGACGGTAAGACCTTCGTCCTCGTCAAGGTCATCGGCGACCCCCAGGCCTTCGCCAACTTCCAGAACGACGTCCAGACCATCAGCCAGGAGCAGCAGCAGGTCGCCCAGGTCAAGCAGCTGGCCGAACTGGCCCTGACCACCCCGGAGCGCGAAGCCCGCATCCGCGAGCTGGAGACCAAGTTCAACCGACTGAAGACCGATAACGAGACCATGGCCAAGACCTACGGTTTCGACCTCACCCGCCAGTACGTGATCGTCCCGACCAAGGTCGTGGTCCTGACCGCCCTGACCAACGAGGACTATATCAAGGCCAAGGCCACCGCCGGCTTCAAGGAGGAGTCCATCCTCAACGCCGGCGACAAGAAGTTCCTCATCAAGGAAACCGTGACCGGCGCCGCCGAGGTGGAGGCCTTCAAGCTCCAGCTCCAGCGCATCATCGAGGCCAAGCGCGGCCTCCAGCAGCTGATCGACGCCCAGCCCCGCTTCACCAAGGACGAGGACAAGAAGAAGATCGAGGAGGCCATCGCCAAGACCAAGGCCGACGTCGAAGCCGCGGGCGCCGAGTTCAAGAAGGTCCACGGTTACGACATCCCGACCGAGTTCAACCTGCAGACCGCCGAGGCCAAGCTCTACACGCTCCTCAGCGACGACGAGAAGAAGAACCTCGATAAGGCCGCCGAACCCAAGAAGGAGGGCGAAGCCAAGAAGGACGCCCCGGCCGCCAAGTAATTTCCCCCACCCCCACCCAACCACCCATCCCACCCAACACCATGACCACCGCCGCCGAAACCCCCGCCACCGCCGAAGCCCCGAAGGGCCCGGTCATCGAGCTCATCCCGCTCGGCAACAACCTGGGCCGCGTCGTCCTGACGATCGCGAACCCCGTCTCGCTCGCCCGCTTCCAGCAGGAATACGGCACGCTGCTCCAGCAGTTCCAGCGCATCCAGCAGCTCCAGGCCCGCATCCAGTCCGCCCTGACCACCGTCGAGCGCGAAGCCCTCGCCAAGGTCGGTGAATCCGAGGTCAAGGACTTCAACGAGAAGGACGCCGTCTTCGCCAAGGTCTGGAACTTCAACGTCCCGGTCCTCGCCAACCGCCAGACGACCTTCATCAACACCGCCCTGCGTCTCTTCGCCGTCGTCTCCGACGAGGAAGCCGGCAAGGCCCGCGCCGCCAAGGACTTCAAGGAAGAGCAGCTCGTCAAGCGCGACGGCAAGAACCTCCTCCACACCGCCGACATCCGCGGCTTCGAGTTCGTCGTCCAGTTCGACCAGTTCGCCAAGGTCCTCCAGGCCCGCCGCGACGCCTTCGTCCAGCTGACCCAGCTCCTCGCCAACGCCAAGGATGAAGAGCAGAAGAAGAACATCCAGAAGCAGCTCGACGAGACCCGCGGTCTCCTCGAGAAGGGCAACGAGGAGATGGCCAAGTCCGTCGGCTACTCGATCACCCACAACTACGAGGTCGAAGTCCTCGAGTCCAAGTTCGTCTTCCTCCTCAACCAGGAAGAAGTGAACCAGGTCTCCAGCCTCTTCGCCAACGCCCAGCAGCAGCAGGCCGCCGGCGCCGACGCCCCGAAGGCCGACGCTCCGAAGGCCGAGGCCAAGAAGGTCGAAGCCAAGAAGTAAGCCTCGCTCCGGCGAAGCTTATCAGGCCCGCCCTCGCCGGCGGGCCTTTTTTGTGCCTGCCCGACGAGGCCTAGAAGAGCTCGCCTTGCGCCGGGCCGGCGGGATCCGCCGGCTTCGGATGCTTCCGCGTCGGTTCCGGGCTGGGCTCCGCGGGAGCGTCCGCGCCACGCGCCGAGCGGTAGCGCCGCAGGGTCGCGAGCATCTCCATGCGCTCGAGGAAGGCTTCGACCCCGGCCGTATCCTCGGTGACCGGCTCGCCGGGCTCGAAGGCGAAATCCGTGCGGAAGGTGACCAGCCCGAGGTTCGCGCGGATCCGGTCGGCCTCGGCCTTCACCTGCTCGCGGAAGCGCTCAGGTTGCAGCCGGTCGGCGGCGGCCAGGACTCCGGCGAGGTCGCCGTGTTCCTGCAACCACTTGACCGCGGTCTTGGGACCGACGCCCCGCAGGCCGGGGATGTTATCGGAGGTGTCGCCGACGAGCGCCAGGTAATCGGCGATGAGCCGGGGCGGCACCCCGAACTTCTCCTCGACCGCCGCGGCGTCGAGCCGGCGCCAGCCGGCCGCGGGGTTGGCGGTGGGCGGCGGGGCGAGCTGCAGGACAGGACCGCCCACGCATTGCCCGAAATCCTTGTCGGCGCTGACGATGAGACAGGCATGGCCCTCGGCCGAGAGGCGGCGCACCGCCGTGGCGATCAGGTCATCGGCCTCGACCCCGCGACGCTCGAAGACCTGGAAGCCCAGCAAGGACGTGAGGACCTTGATCTCGGGCAGCTGGAGCACGATGTCCTCGGGCGTATCGTCGCGCTGGGCCTTGTACTCGGGCAGGACGGCGAGGTGCCGGTCGGAGCCGCCCAGGTCGAAGAACACCGCGCAACGGTCCGGCTGCTCGGCGGCGCGCAGGTCGAGCAGGGCCTTCATCCAGCCATGCAGGGCGCCGGTCGGGAACTGGTCGGAGGGACGCCGCAGGTTGGAGCGCTCCATCGCGAAGTGGCTGCGGAAGACCAGGTTGAAGCCGTCGATGAGCAACCAGCGCATGCGGGGAGTTTCCCCACCCCGCCGAGGGCATCGAGTCAAAAGGCGTTCGGGAACATGGCCAAAGAAGCGGGCCCGCCATGAGGCGGGCCCGGGTCGGCGGCGGAGGCGGCGCGCTTACTTGGCGTCGCCGCTGGGAGCGGCCGGGGCGGTGTTGGTAGCCCCCGGAGCCAGGGCCGGCTCGATCGGCTCGCGGTAGACCGCGCCGCCGGGGGAGATGACCACCGGATTGGAGAAGGTGCTGCCCGCCTTCATGCCGGGGAAGTTGCTCTTCAGGGTGGAGCCACCGGGAGACACGAGGTTGGCCGTGACGAAGATCATCAGGTTGCGCTTGGTCGTGGTCTTGCCGGTGGACCGGAAGGCGTTGCCGAGGAGCGGGATATCGCCCAGGACCGGGACCTTGTCGTTGACGGTCTTCACTTCCTCACGCGTCAGACCGCCGATGACCACGGTGGCGCCGTCGAAGACGGTGACGTCGGTGGAGACTTCGCGGGTGGTGAAGATCGGCTGGAAAAAGCCCGAGGGGATGGTGACGGTCGTGGCACCGGAAATCGCGACGGAGGTGCCGCCGTATTCGACGAAGCCTTCGAACTCGACGACCTTGGGCTTGAGGTTGAGCTCGATGGAGTCATCGGTGTTTACCTTGGGGGTCACCTCGAGCGTCACGCCGACTTCCTGGACGGTGAAGTCCTGGGGCGTACCGGCCGTGATCGTGACGCCGGCGCCGCCGCCGCCGTTCTGGCCACCGCCGCCCTGGTTGCCGACGTTGGACTGCGTGTCGCCATAGGACTCAGGGGTAACGGAGCAGCTGGGCGATCTTGATGATGGCCGTCTTGCCGTCGAGGACGGTGAGGCTGGGGGCCGACATCAGGTCGGTGCCGCTGTTCTGCTCGAGGGCGCGCAGGAAGATGCTCAGGTCGTAGGAGCCGAGGGTGCCGATCTTGCCGTCATAGATGCCGGGGCCGGGGCGGTTGGCGGTGTTGTCAAAACCGCCGAAGCTGGCGCCGGCGCCGCCGTAGTTGCCGGTGTTGATCCGGGGCGGGTTGTTCGGGACGACCGTGTTGACGGAGGTCGTGGTGACGAGAGGAATACCCCCGACGACCGTCGTCTGGGAAGTCTGGCTGGCGATGTTGCCGTTGTTCGTGACGGAGGTGGAACCGAACACGTCATTGACGGAACGAAGGCCGGACTGGGCGCGGACGATGGTCTGGTTGTTGACGACCTGGGAGAGGCGCCAGTTGGTGGAGAGCTCGTTCAACGAGGCTTCCGAGACCTCCATGAACTTGGCCTCGATGTGGACCTGCTTGATGTCGGAGTAGCGGCGCAGGATGTTCTTCACGCGGTCCAGGTTCTTCCGGTTCTGCGTGACGATAAGGTAGGTGCCGTCGTAGGAGAGGTTGCTGCCCTGGATCTCAAAGGAGACGCCCGAACGGTTCAGGAAGTTCTTGATCGCGATTTCCTCGGGACGACCACCCTCGGCGCCGCCGGCGGCCGCGCCGGTCGGGAAGGGGTTGGCGGCCGCGGGGGCGGCGGAGTTGGCGGCGCTGCCCACGCCCGTCATCTTCATGACGGCACCGCTGGCCAGGGAGAAGAATTCCGTCTCGGTGTCGTTGGAGCCGACGTCGGGGCGGAACTCGAGCACCTGCTGGTTGATGATGTAGGAGAAGTTCGCCTGCTTCATGATGAGGTCGATCGCCTTTTCGAGCGAGACCTTCTTCAGCGTCATCGAGATGGAGGGGTTCTTGCGGTCGGGGTCGACGGTGATCATGTTCACGCCTTCGCCGCTCTTGTCGTAGGACTGGGAGATGATCTGGAGCTGCTGCACGACCTTGTCGAAAGGCAGGTCGCGGAAGTTGATCTCCGGGATGATCATGTTGCGCATCTTCTCGACGATCGGGTCGACGTCGCTGCGGGTGCGATCGGAGATGGGCTCCTTGCTGAAGACCTCGGGCAGTTTCCAGCTCTCGTCGAGCAGTTCGAGCAGCTTGCCCTTCGTCACGCCGCGGTTCAGCTGGCCGGAATTCTCGGAGAGGATCTGGCGGATCCGGACCTGGTAGGCCTTGGCTTCCGCGTTGCTGGGCTGGTATTGGAGCACCTCGCGGTACGTCTCGAGCGCGCCCTGATAATCGCCGTAGAGGTAGCGGGCCCGGCCCTTCACGAGGAGGTCCTCGACCTTGGCGTCGCGGGCGCGCAGGCCGGGGGAGTTCTCGTCGACGCTCTTGTAGGAGGGGTCGGACTTCTTCTTCGTGAACTCGAGGCGAAGCTTCTTGGCGGAAGGATCGTCGGCCCCGAACAGGCGCTCGTAGTCGCGGATATGGGAGTCGGCGCGGTTCATCTCGCGGTCGTCGATGGCGGCGAAGGCGCGCTTGGAGAAGATGTACCCCTTGACCTGCTTGATGCGGTCGCGGTAGGGCTTGGCGGCGACGTTCACGGGCAGCTCCTTGGAGGCTTCGTCGAGCTGCTTGACAGCCTCGTCGAGCTCGGCGGCGGAACCCTTGCGGGCGAGGCTCTCGGCCTGGTCGATCAGCTCGGCGCCCTTGTTGATCTTGAGCTGGTTGGCCTTGGCCAGCGCGACGACCTCTTCGCGGGCGATCTGGTCGGGGCTCTGGGGGCCGGCTTCCTTGTGGAGGTTGATCTCCTGGCGGGCGATGGTGATGTCATCGCGCACCTTCTGGGCCGCGGTGTTGTTGGGGAGGTAACCGTTGGCGCCCTCGAGGATCTCCAGCGCGCGCTTGTGGTTGCCGGCGGCGGCTTCCTGGCGGGCGTTGACGATCGCGCGCTCGACCTCGGCGAAGATGTTCTGGTGCTCGGCGGCGACGGCGTCCAGGAGGGTGGCCGGCTTGGCCGCGGCGAGCGCCCGAGCCTTGATGGCTTCGGCCTCGGCCAGGGCGGCCTTGACGCTCAGCTTGCCTTCGTTGGCGGCTTCGTCGGCCGCGTCCAGCACGAGGATCTGCTCATACTTCTCGAGGGCACCCTTCAGGTTGCCTTCCTCACGGGCCTTGATGGCCTCGCCGAGCAGACGGGTCTTCTGGACGACCGGATCGTTGTCCTGGGCGACCAAGGAGCCGGCCACGAGGGCGACGGCGAGAGCGGCCCAAGCGAGCCGGGTACGGGTGAGGGTCTTCATACGATTCAGTCGGCTGGAAAGTTATTTCTTAGTGGGGGTTTTCTCAGGGGAAGCGGGCTTCGTCTCGACCGGGAGGCCAAGGACCTCGGTGAAGGTCTTCTTGGGCTTCTTGGGGTCGGGCGCAAAGGTCTTGTCTACGGTCACGGTCTTGGAAGCCAAGTCAATGCCTTTGACTACGTACTGGGCTCCCTGGTAGGCGAAGCGGTCGCCCGGGGCGGTCACCGGCCAGCTCTTGCCAGGCTCCGAGGTCGAGACCAGAAGGATGTCGACCCGGTTCTTGAACTCGATCACGCCGAGGTCGTCGATCTCGATGGTCTTGTCCTTGGAAGTCAGGCTCTTGTCCTCGAGTTTGAGGACGTTGCGGGTGACCGGGAAGCCATCCTTGTCCTTGGCGTTCTTGTCGACACGGAAGGAAATCAGGGAGATCGGGGACTTGTCTTCCAAGGGCTGCTTCAGCTTCAGCTTCTCGAAATACTGCTTGGTCTCGACGTTCTCGATGAAGAACAGGCGGTCTTCCTCCTTCTTGGAGGCCGCCGGCAAGGTCGAACGGAGCACGTAGGGGTAGGTCGGGTGTCCGATCCGCTCCAGTTTGACGCCGAAGGGCGGCAGCGGGCGGATCGTCTTACGGCGAGGGAAGTACTCCTTCTGGACCGGATCCCAGACGATGTCGATGGTGGTGAACAGGTCGTAGTCCCAGTTATCGTCGGACTCCTCCGGGCTGCGCCAGTCCTCCGGATCGGCCTTGGCCAACGCCTTGGGGGTCGCCGGGTACTCGATGCCGCGGGGAGGTGCCAGCAACTCGGGGATGCGCAAGGCACGCTGGTCATCCTCGGGGACGTTAGGGGGGGTCAACCCGGGGATGATACCGAGGGATACCGCGACGCCGAGCGCGAGGAAGAGCACGGCACCGATGAGGAGAAAGATGTCCTTGCGGGGATTCATGGCCTGAGGGAGCGGGGGTTACTTCTTGGACTCGCCTTCGGCGGCGGCCGGCTTGGGCTCAAGCACGACGAGGTAGTCGACCTGGACCGTGAACTCGGAGGGCTGTTCGGCGATGACCAGCTTGCGCTCCTCCTTCGTGGCCGGGGCCGCCTTGGGCTTGGAGCCGTTATCCCCGAAACCGGAGAGGTCAAAGGCCGGACCGGGGGCCGCGGGCGTGACCACGGCCGACGGAGCCTGGAAGTTCTTCAAGGTCTCGGCGGAGGTCGGCGCCACTTCGACGGAGGTGATGGCGAAGGGCTTGCCCGAGTTGCGGAGCCGGTTGACGAAAGTCCGCAAGGTCACCGTGTTGGAGATGAATTTCAGCCGGAAGGAGACGGTGTCGACCAACTGCACCGGGCGACCTTCCTTGTCCTTGATGTTCCGGCGGAAGGTGCGGGAGGGGGTGAATTCCTCCGTTTCGTAGCGGGCCGTGTCGCCGCCGTCGATAACGTACGTGCCGGCGCCGGGCTTGCCTTCCGGGACCAGGGTGCCGACCTCGACCGGCTCGCGGGCGAGGGACAGCAGCAGCAGGGGGACTTTGTACTCGGCGGTCGGGGCCGGGCGGGACTCGACGAGCTCCTTGAAGAGGAATTCGGCGATGAGACGCTGCTGGTCGACCTTCTGGAAATCGCGCTTCGGGGCGCTGCCCGGGTTATGGATATAACGGCCGAAACCGAAGTCGGGCTGCTCGGAGGCCTGGGGCAGGAAGCGGACATCCCGGTCGGCGGCCAGTTTCTTGAGCTCGTCGACGGACTGCTTGATCTGGGAGCTGAGCTCGGTGTTGGAAGTCTTCGGGTTGCCCTCGATACGGGCTTCGGCCTTGCCCGAGATGGTCTCGCGGAGCTTGGCGATATGGGCTTTGAGATCCTCGAGGTCCTTCTGGGCGGAATCGACGTTGCCCTGCTTCAGCGCGACCGGCTCGGTGACATCGGCCACCGGGGAGCCCGCGAGCAGGCGGCCCGAGAGATCCCGGGCCTTCTTGAGGTCGGCGACGGACTGACCGTGCGCCGCATACTCCGTGTAGGAAAGGTAGACGCCGGCGAGGAAGCCCATGCCGATGAGCAGCAGCGTGGCGAGGAAAAGGCGGTTCTTGGAAGTATCCATGACTCAGAGGGCCTTCTCCTTGCGGATGACCAGCGTGAAGGTGACGCGCGGCTGATAAGGCAGGTTGAAATCGGCCTTGATCTCGGACTCGGGGATCTCGGCGACGAAGGGGGACTTGCGCAGGGCGGCCAGCAGCTCGTTCTGACGCTTGATGAAGGTCGCGCTGTTGTGGCTGGCCTTCGGGTTCGGCGGGACCTCGGGCTGGAGGAAGCGGGCGGTGACCACGATCTTCGTGATCGTCGCGGGCTGGACGGCCTCCGCCGGCTGGCCTTCGGCCGGGGCCGGAGCGGCGGCCTGGGCTTCGCGTCGCATCCGGATCTCATCCACCCAGGTGTTCTTGCACTCGGAGACCCGCGTCTGCAGGTCCGCCAGCACGGTCGGCCAGTTAGCCTGGTTGAGGACGACGAATTCCAGCTGCGCGCTCACGGCCTGGAGTTCGTTGGCCTGGTCCCGGATCGTCCGCAGGGCGGACAGGTGGCCGTTGAGTTCCCCGTGGCGGCGCCGCAGTTCGCGGACCTGCTCGGTGTTGAAATTCACCGCGTCGCTGTAGGCGAAATAGACCGGCAACGGCGCCAGGGCGGCGAGCGCGGCGGCCACGATCAGCCAGGGCTTGCGGGCGTCGAAAGCGACCTGGCTCGCGATGTTGCGAGGGATGAGGTTGACGCCGGCGGTCTGCGGCAGGACGAGGCGGGCGGCCTCGCCGATGACTTCGGAGATCTGGTGGCGGTGATGCTCGACGTACTCGGGCGAGACATTCTTGCCGAGCCGCAGGAAAGCGGAAGGGTCGAAGAGCTCGGGCGGCAGGCGCAAGGTCTCGCTGAGCTGCTCGGAAAGTCCCGGCACGAGCGCGCCGCGGCCGGTGAGCAGGATGCGCGTCGGCTGACGGCCGGCCGTCCCGCGCTTGAGGTTGATCAGGCGGCGGTTGATGTCCTGGGCGAGGCGCCGGATGAAGGACTGGGAATTGGCCTGGAGAACCGCGACCTTGGGATCCGACTCGGGGAGATGGATGACCCCGGAGTAATAACCGACCTTCACCGCCTCGGCATTGGCGAAGGGCTCGCCGGTGTTATCCGAGACGCCCTGCGTCAGGAGGTTGCCGCCGATGTTCGCGGACTGGATGTTCGCGCCGGTCGGGCCGACGAAGCTGAGGGTGGTCGAGCGGGCGCCGACGTTGACGATGAGCACCTCCTCGGTGGCGGCGCCGCCCGCGAGCAGGAAGGCCTGGCTGTCGAGCAGCGGCGCGGCCTGGATGGAGGCGGGCCGGAGGCCGGCGCCCATCATGAGGGTGGCGATGCGGGCGGCGACCTCCGTGCGCAGGGCGAAGAGGAGGACCTCGGCTTCGACGCCGTCGGAAGCCATCACCTGGCTATCCCAGATGACTTCGTTGAGCGGGTAAGGGATGGCGTTCTGGGCCTCGAAGGCGACGATCTGGGCCTGGCGCTCGCGCTCCACCTGGGGGACCTTCAGGGCCTTCTGCAGCAGCAGGAAACTAGGGGCGATGACCGTGACGCGGCGACCGGCCAGACCATGCGCCTGCACGAGGTCGGCGACGGCGTTCACCGCGGAGGCCAACCACTCGTCGTCATTCGTCTGCCCCGGCGCGATCTCCTCGACCAGGAACTGCTGCAGTTCGAGGCTGCCCTGGTCGGCGCCGAACACGGCGATGGACACGTGGGACGCGGCAAGGTTGACGATGGTGGCCTTTTTCTGGCTCATGCGAGGGCGGCGGCGGGGAGGGATGACGTTCAGCGGGCCGGCACGTCTTCGCGGATGAATTCCGGCGAGGAAGGCACGACCGGGTTGTCAAAGTAGGCGACCAGGTACTGCGGGCGCAGGATGCCGGGGGTGTTGACCACGCCGCGATCCGCGGCGTCCTTGGCGGCGTCGAAGGCCACCTTGGTGGCGATATCCTTGTGCACGGCGCGGACCTGGGCCGGGATCAGGGCGCCCTTGGCGTCGAAGATCGGGGCTTCGTTGCCGGCGACCTCGAGCTGGACGAAGTAATAATCGGGCTCCTTATGGAGCACGTCGCGCTTCACGATGTCGCCCGGCAGGTAGAACAGGACGGACCGGGGCTGGTTGGCCTCGATGGTGAGGACGGTCGCCGAGGCGCGGTAGTAGTTCCAATCCTCGGGCTTTTTTGAAGCGGTCTTGTAGACCTGCGTGACGGTGACCTTGACCTTATCGAGCCACTTCTTGTTGAGCGCCTTCGGATCGGGGTTGTCGCCCGACATGATTTCGACCTGCATCCGGTTCCACTTGTTGACCTGCCCACCCAGGGACGTCTGGGCGAACTTGACATCGCGGACGAAGACGGGGGCTTTGTCGGTCTTGGCGGCGGGGGCGGCGTTTTGAGCGAAAGAGACGGAGACCGGGATGACCATCGCCCAGAGGAGGGCAAAAACAGCTCGGAACGGGGGCATGGGACAAGTGGAGTTATTCAGCCAGAAGGGAGTGGCAAACGCAAAAACCCCGCTCTGGGAACATTCCTCTATTGCAAATAACTTGCACCTGAAGAGAGGCTTGTTTTAACTAACCTTTCGTGCTCAAGCTGACCTTCCAGATTTGGCTCGGGGCGCTGGTCGGAACCGCCCTGTTCTCCGCTCCCCCGCCGGCCCAGATCGTCGCGAGTTTCTCGATCGTGGATGACTGGACCCAGGTGCTTGTCGGTCAGGCTATCCGGCACCAAGCCCTCGTGCCCGCGGGCAGTGAGCTGCATGGATTCCAACTGGGCGCCAACGAAGCCAAAGCCTTATCCGCGGCCCAACTCATCGTGGGACTGAGTCCGGCCAGCGAACCTTGGTTGGCCGAGTGGGTGAAAGCACACCGACGGGAGGCTTCCACCGTCTGGCTCCATTTGGAGGAAAAAGACGGGGCGGCCGGCGAGCCGCATCCCTGGACCGACCCTTCGCTGGTGATGGGTTTTGTCACCAAACTCGGGGCCGCCATCCAAGGAAAATTTACCGATGTAAATACTCAAGATAATGTTAATCAATATCTTGTAAAAGTAAAAGACCTCGATACCGAGCTGAGGGAAGCCTTCGCCACCCTACCCTCGGATCGGCGTAAACTCATCACCCAGCACCCGAACCTGGGACGCCTCGCGCAACGTTACCACCTGCAAATCGTCGGGACCATCCTGGAGAGCCCTTCCGCAGAGGCCGCTGACCCCTCGGCCCGGCATTACTCCCGGCTGCTAGGGCTCATCCGCACCGAGAAAATCCAGATGCTCGTCACGGACGAAGGCCAGAACGAGAGTATCGCACGCCGTCTTTGTCAGGATGCCGGGCTCCCTCCGCCCTTGGCCCTCAACTTCGAGACCCTGGCACCGGCCGGTCAGCCAGGCTCAGATTGGCTAGGAATGATGCGTCGACAGGCGGGCAAACTCCGGGAGGCCTTGTCGCGACCATGAGCCACCGAACCGCCGGCCTCTGGGAGCAGTTTCATGGCGCGATCTTCGGAGTCCTGCCGCGGATTCCTTATGCCGCCCCGGAAACCCCGGTGGCCGGGCCCGCCATCCGGGCGGAGGGGCTGACCGCCGCCGCGCGCCCCGACGGGCCGGTAGCCTTCACCGACGTGGCCCTGGAGATTCCTGTCGGCTGCCGCGCCGCGCTCGTCGGCCCCAACGGCTCGGGGAAGTCGACCTTGCTCAGGGTGCTCGCGGGGCTGACCCCCGCCCGGGCAGGCAAGGTCGAGGTGCTGGGCCGCGCTCCTGCGTTGGGCCGCCGCCGCGTGGCCTACCTGGCGCAACGGCCCGACCTGACACCCTACTTCCCGCTCACCCTGCGACGGCTGGTCCAGATGGGCAAGTACGCCCATCATGGTTGGTTCGACGAGTGCCGCCACGGGGACGCGGATGTCGACCAGGCGCTGCGGCTGCTCGAATTGGGCGACCTCGCCGAGCGCCCCGTGCACGCGCTCTCGGGGGGCCAGCTGCAGCGCGGCCTGCTGGCTCGCGCGACCGTGCAGGGAGCGGAGCTGCTGCTGCTGGATGAGCCCTACGCCGCGCTGGACGCCGCGAGCCGGGCGATCGTCGAACGCTTCCTGGCGGAACGGCCGGCGGGCCTCACCGTGGTCATGGCCACGCACGACCCGGCCGACGCGCGCCGTTCGGACCGGGTGCTCGAACTGCGCGGCGGCGCGCTGCGCCTGCTCCACGACTGCGCCGGCCACGACCACCGCCATGCTTGAACCGCTGCTCGCCCCGTTGCGCGAGGAGTTCTTCCTCCGCGCCCTCGCCGCGGTCATCCTCGGTGGCATGACCTGCGCCTGCCTCGGCGCCTACGTCGTGCTGCGACGCATGGCGTTCGTGAGCACCGCCCTCACCCACTCCATCCTGCCGGGCATCGTCGGGGCGCTCCTCCTGGGCTGCTCGCCCTACGCCGGGGCGCTCGCGGCGGCCCTGCTCACCGCCGGCGGGACGGCCTGGCTGGCCTCGCGACGCGGCACGAGCGAGGATAGCGCCATCGGCGTGATGCTATCCGTGATGTTCGCCGCGGGTATCGCGCTGATGCAGCAGGCGCGCTCGTGGCGCGACTTCGGCGGGCTGCTCTTCGGGAGCGTCGTCTCCGTCGGACCGGAGGATCTCCTGGCGATCGGCCTCACCGCGGCGGTGGTGCTGCTGAGCCTGCGGGCCCTCCACAAGGAACTGGAGCTGGCGTCCTTCGACGAGGAATACGCGCGTTTGCTGGGCGCGCGGCCCGGCCTGATGCGCGCCGTGCTCCTCGCGCTCGTCGCCGTCGGCGCGGTGGGTTGCGTCCGTCTGGTCGGGGCGCTGCTCACGACCGCGCTCTTCGTGATCCCGGCGGCGACCGGCGTGCTGCTCGGACGCACGCTGGCGGGCGTGATGGCGTGGGGCGCCGCGGTGGCGGTGCTCGGCGGCATCGCCGGGCTCTACCTTTCCTACCATGCGCCCGGCGTCCCCTCGGGCGCCGGCATCGTGCTCTGTTGCGCGTTGCCTTACCTGCTGGCGCGCCTGTTCGCCCCGCGCCGCTGATCAGACGCGCGGCGGGCGCAGCGCGAGCGGCGGGCCGAGGACCTCCTGCGCGACGAACGCCCGGCGCAAGGCGGCCTGCCCCTTGAAGTCGAAGCGCACCGCGGCGCGCGCCGGCCGGGTGACGACCAGGGGCGCGGCGGCCGGGATCGCCGGCGGGACCGGCGCGGTCTCGGACAACGCCGGGGGCTTCGCGGCGGGACGTCCCCGGGGACGGACGCGGCGCGGCAGGACCGCCGGCGCGGCCATCGCGGAGGGCGCCGGCTGCTCCGCGGCGGCGCGGATCCGCCGGACGACCCAGACGACGAACATGCCGACCAGGATGAGGAGCTTGAACAGCGCGTGCTCCATGCTCAGGCCTTGGCGCCGGGCTCGGGCGCGTCGCCCGCGATGCCCTTGCGCATCGTGGTGTCGGCCTTGAGATTCTCGAGCCGCTGGTAATCCATGTAGCCCATGCGGCCGGTGCGGAGCGATTCGGCGAGGGCCTGCGGCACCTGGGCCTCGGCCTCGACGACGCGGGCGCGCATCTCCTCGACGCGGGCGCGCATCTCCTGCTCGAGCGCGACGGCGGCCGCGCGGCGGATCTCCGCCTGGGCCTGCGCCATGTTCTTGTTCGCCTGCGCCTGGGCCTCCTGGAGCATGGCGCCGACGTTGTCGCCGACGTCCACGTCCGCGATGTCGATCGAGATGATCTGGTAGGCCGTACCGGCGTCGAGGCCGCGCTCGAGCACGGTCTTCGAGATGCGGTCCGGGTTCTCGAGCACCTGCTTGTAGGATTCGGACGAGCCGATGGTGGTCACGATGCCCTCGCCGACGCGGGCGATGATGGTCTCCTCCTGCGCGCCGCCGACGAAGCGTTCGAGGTTCGTGCGCACGGTGACGCGGGCCTTCACCTTCACCTGGATGCCGTCCTTGGCGACGGCGTCGATGGTGGTGCGGCCGCTGGCGGGGTTCGGACAGTCGATGACCTTCGGGCTGACGGAGTTGAGGACGGCCTCGAGCACCGACTTGTTCGTGCCGCGGGTGGCGATGTCGATCGCGCAGGCGCGGTTCCAATCGAGCGAGAGACCGGCCTTCTGGGCGGCGATGAGGGCCTGCACGGTCTGCACGATGTTGCCGCCCGCGAGGTAGTGCGCGTCGAGCTTGTCGGTCTCGATCGGGATGCCGGCCTTCTCGGCGGCGATCTTGGCGTCGACGATGACCGAGTAGGGGACGCCGCGCAGGCGCATGCCCACGAGGTCGAAGAGCGCGACCTCGGCGCCGGCGAGACGGGCGCGCACCCAGACGGTCAGGAAGGACAGGAGGAAGAGGACCAGCAGCAGCAAGGCGCCGGCGCCGACCCAGAGGATGATGGTGGTGGTTTGGTTTTCCATGGAAAGGGGCTCAGCGGACAAGCCGGACGGTGACGCGGCCGGCGTCGGCCTCGGTCACGAGCACCTGGGCGCCGCGCTCCACGAAACCGTCCGCGGAGAAAGCCTCCAGGCGCTGCCCGTCGACCTCGATCGTGCCGGAGGGTGCGAGGACCGTGAGGGCCCGGGCCGTCTTGCCGACGTAGAGCGCGTAACCGGCGGCGGCGGGGACGGCGGCGGCGGCGTTGGTCGTCTGGTTGGTCATCGCGCGGCCGGCGGCGGTCGCGGGGAGCAGGCGACGGAAAGCGACGAACTCCAGGCCGAGCACGACGAGGAAGGCGAGGGCGTAGAGGAGGCAGGTGACCCAGCCGGCCTCGGCGGCGAGGTAGATCCCCGCGAAGGAGACGACCGCCCCGAACAACCCGATGATCATGGTGGGGAGGAAGAACTCGGCGGCGATGAGGACCAGGCCGGCGATGACCAGGCTGGTGGCGAGCGTCAAGGAAGGGGCTTCGGTGGCGACGGCGGCGAGCGACATGTCCCGACGCTAGGAGGGAGCGCCCGTTCTTCCACCTTTTTCCGCCGGGCCACGGTTACAAAATCCGGCCGACCTTGGAACGGCCGCTTGCGGGACGGCCCCGCCCGGGGTAACAACGAGACATGAAGAAGAAACCGCCGGCCGCCCGCCACACCCACGTCAAGCAACCGCATGAGGTGGTCCAGGACGCGCTACTCCTCGCCGGACGCAAGGAAGGCCCGGACGAACAGCTCGAGGCCCACGGCCGCATCGCCAGGCAGCTCGGGGTCTCCGCCTCGATGCTCTACAAGTGGCGCCAGCCCGCCGAGCGCGGCAGCGGCTCACCCAACCCCCTCGAGCGGACGGCCCAGCTGCTCGCCGTGACCGGCGACACGCGCATCGTCGATTGGCTGGCGCACCGCGCGGGCGGACACTTCGTGCGCGACGAGGCGGGCGAAGCCCCGACCGAGCTGCCGCGCGCCGCCAACGCCCTGGTGCGCGAGTTCGGCCTGCTCATCGCCGAGGTCGTCGACGCCTCGGACGATGAGCGCATCACGCCCGACGAGTCGCAGCGGCTCCGCGAGAAGTGGAACCTGCTGCGCCGCCGCACCGAGGACTTCGTCCGTCGCTGCGAGCAGGGCGACTACGGCCGCGGCGCCTGACCGATTTCGCTTCCCCCCGCCCGCGGTTCCCGTAACCAGAAGCCATGGCCGACTTCACGATCCGCACCTACGGCGACCCCGTCCTGCGGACGCCGGGCGAGCCGGTTCGCGAATTCGGCCCGGCGCTGCGCTCCCTCGGCGACGCGATGCTGGTCGCGATGCGCAAGGCCAAGGGCATCGGGCTGGCCGCGCCGCAGGTGGGCCTCGGGCTGCAGTTGTTCGTGGCCGACGTCCGCGACGAGGAGCACACGCCGCTGCTCGACGGACGGCCCGTCGCGCCGGACGCGCTCATGCCGATGCTGTTCGCCAACGCCGAGGTGACGGTGCCGGCCGGCGAGGCCGAGGTCTACACCGAGGGATGCCTGTCCTTCCCCGGCATCACCGGCGACGTGCCGCGCGTGGAACGGGCGGTGGTCCGCTTCCGCGACGTCGACGGCGCACCCCACACGCTCGAATGCGCGGGCTTGCTCGCGCGCTGCGTCCAGCACGAGCATGACCATTGCCAGGGCGTGCTGTTCATCGACCGCATGACGCGGGCGCACCAGCTGCTGACCGCGACCAAGGTCAAGAAGCTGCAGCGCGAGACGAAGGCGGAACTGAAGGCGGCGCGGAAGAAAACCTGAGCCTCACTTCGCGGCTGGCTTGACCGGCGTGGCCGGGACGGCGGGCGCCGGCGCGTCGATCCGCAGCAGGAGCTGGCCGACCTCGACCGGCTTGGCGCCGGCGGGGACGGCGTCCACGGCGAAGGCGCGGGAGTAAGGCGAAGGCTTGGCCTTGGTCGCCGGGTCGTCGGCCAACGGCGCGGGCGCGACCTTCCAGGCGAGCCGCATCTTCTCCGGCAACGCGGGGTCGCCCCCGAGGGCGGCCGAAAGCGCTTCCGCGGCCGGGACGGGGAGGCCGACGTTGCGGAGGTTGACGTAACGCAGGAGCGCGACGCCCAGCGGCGAGGCCTCGCGGTCGAAACTTGCGAGCGCCTCGGCGGTGCCGACCAGACGACGCAGCAGGTTGCGTTCATCCTTGAGCGCGAAGGCGCCGGTGAGGGGTTTGGCGTGAAGCTCCGCCGGACCGAACGTGGTCAGGGCCACCTCGCACCCGACGAGCCGGAGCGTGTGGGCGTCGGCGAGGTTGACCACGAGGAGCGCGACCGATCCATCGGCGGCCAGCGGGTAGACCTCGGCCCAGGCCACGGCGACCTGGCGAGCACCGCCCGGCTTCTTCCAATCCTTGGCGAAGGCCGTGGTCGCCTCGGCGGAATTGACCAGGAAAGCGTAGCCGGCGGCGGGCGCGGGCGCGAGTCCCTTGGGGTCCACCTTGACCCACGCTTCGCGCAAGCCGGCGGCGAGGGCCGGCGCGGCGCCGATCTTGCCGTCGGCGAGCTGGGTCACGGCGCCCACCAGATGCACCTGGGCGAAGCCGCTGTCGCGGGCGAGTTTCTGGAAACGGATCGCGACGAGGTTCAGCGTGTAACCCCACTCGGTCTGGACGAGATCGAGGCCGAGAGCGACGGTCTTGGTCTGCTCGGCGTGACGGGTGGTGGCGAGGGCGCGAAGACGAGCGAGCGAGGGCTGCGCACGGGCGACCATGGCCTTGCCCTCCGCGATCATCTTCTCGCCGCGGGCGCGCACCTGCTCGGGTGTCTCACCGATCCGGGGGGTGGTGGCGGAGCCGACGATACCCTGGCCGGTCTGCGCGCGGGACATACCCTGCTCGACCATCCGGAAGGCATTGCCCCACTCGGAAAGCTCGCCGGTCCGGAGGTACCGGGGCACCTCGGCATCAGGGAGGGCCGGGGGACCCGCGGCGGGCTCGCCTGCGGCGACGACGAAAAGGGAGGCGAGCAGGGCGAACATAGGCGAAGGGGATCAGGATTCGTCGAATTTGCGGACGAACAGCGCGTCCATCTCGTCGAGGAACAGTTTAGCATCTTTACCCTTCACCGAGAAGCGCAGTTTCGACCCCTGCCCGGCGGCCAGCATCATCAGGCCCATGATGCTCTTGCCGTTCACGACCTCGTCATCCTTGGAAACCGTGACCTCGACCTCGGGGTACCGGTTGGCGAGACGCACGATCTGGGCGGCCGGACGCGTGTGGATGCCCATCCGGTTCTGGACGGTGAATTCGCGGGTGAGGGCCTCGGAGGAATCTTCCATGATAAGGGGGGCGCCTTGGGGGAACAAAGCGGAAGGAAAAGGGTGACGGCCCCCCAGACGGGTCAAGGTTATTAAGGATACGGGGAGAAGGCGAGGCACCCCAGGGTAGTCGGGGTGAGGGCTGGTCATACGCGATCTCGCCCGTCGCGGTTGACCGGTGGAGAAGTCGGGCACCTCCCTGGCTTGGCGACTCTCTACCGGAAACCGCCAGATTCATCCTAATTACGGTGAAATCGGCTGTTTTAACCCCTTGGCTTGACCTTCCTGCCCAGACCCCTCCAATCGTCCCAAACGAACCACCGTGGCCAAGCCCGCTGTCCTCACCCATCCGGAATCCCTGAAGCGCCCCGCCGGGCCTTCGGAGTATGCCAAGCACCCGGTCAACGCCGCCCTCTCCAAGAAGGAGAAGGTCGCGCTTTACACCAAAATGGCCCGGATCCGCCATTTTGAACAGCGCTGCATCCGCGTCTACCAGCAGGGCAAGATTGGGGGCTTCCTCCACCTCTATGTCGGTCAGGAAGCCGTGGCCGCCGGCACCATCTCCCTGCTGGGCAAGCACGACCACCTCATCACCGGCTACCGCGACCACGGCCACGCCCTGATGGTCGGCATGGGCATGAACGAATGCATGGCCGAGCTGACCGGCAAGGTCACGGGCTGCTCCCAGGGCAAGGGCGGGTCGATGCACTACTTCGCGCCGGACAAGAACTACTGGGGCGGCCACGGGATCGTCGGCGGCCAGGCCCCCCTCGGGACCGGCCTCGCCTACGCCGTCAAGTACATGGGCCTCAAGGGCTCCTGCCTCGCCTACATGGGCGACGGCGCGGTCAACCAAGGCGCGGTCCACGAGGCCTATAACCTCGCCGCCCTCTGGGACCTGCCGGTCATCTTCGTCGTCGAGAACAACGGCTACTCCATGGGCACCTCCCAGGAACGTTCGACCGCCCACCCCGGCTGCCTGGCCAAGCGCGCCGAAGGCTACGGGATGGACTGGGATGTGATCAACGGCCACGACGTCTACGAAGTCCGCGCCAAGACCTCCGAAGCCCTCAAGCGAGCCCACGAGGAATCCCGCCCGACCGTCCTCGAGATCTTCACCTACCGCTACTACGGCCACTCGATGGCCGACCCGGACAAGACCTACCGCGACAAGGAGGAGATCAAGGAGTACCGCGAACAGAAGGACCCGGTCTTCCTTTTCGAGAAGGAGCTCCTCGCCGAGAAGGTCCTGACCCCCGAGCAGGTCCAGGCCATCAACGAGGCCGCCATGGCCGAGGCCGACGAGGCCGCCGCCTTCGCCGACGCCTCCCCGGACCCCACGGTGGCCGACATCACCAAGCACATCTACTGGGAAGAGGACAACCGCGGGCCCCAGACCACGAGCCGCGGTACGATCATCTTCGAATAACCCTCCGCCCGCCTTTCCATGCCCGTCATTTCCTACCGCGAGGCGCTCCGCGCCGCGATGCGCGAAGAGCTCCAGCGCGACGAGAAGGTCGTCCTCATGGGCGAAGAAGTCGCCCAGTTCAACGGCGCCTACAAGGTCACCGAAGGTCTCCTCAAGGAGTTCGGCCCCAAGCGCGTCGTCGACACCCCGATCTCCGAGGCCGGCTTCATCGGCCTGGGCATCGGCGCCTCGATGCTCGGCATCCGCCCCGTCATGGAGCTGATGTTCTGGTCCTTCTCGTACGTCGCGTTCGACCAGATCGTGAACAACGCCGGCAACATCCGCTACATGTCCGGCGGCCTCATCAACTGCCCGATCGTCATCCGCGGCCCGGCCAACGGCGGCACCAACGTCGGCGCCACCCACTCGCACACGCCCGAAGCCATCCTCGCCTCCCACCCGGGCATCAAGGTCGTCTGCCCCGCCACCCCGTACGACGCGAAGGGCCTCATGAAGGCCGCCATCCGCGACAACGACCCGGTGTACGTGATGGAGAACACCATCCTTTATAACGACAAGGGCGAGGTGCCGGACGAGGACTACATCGTGCCGCTCGGCGTCGCCGACGTGAAGCGCACGGGCACCGACCTCACCATCGTGGCCCACGGCCGCGCCGTCATCACCTCCCTCAAGGCCGCCGAGATCCTGGAGCAGGAGCACGGCGTCAGCGTGGAGGTCGTCGACCTCCGCTCGATCCGTCCGCTCGACGAGGAGACCGTCCTCGCCTCCGTCCGCAAGACGCACCGCGTCCTGCTGGTCGAGGAGAACAAGCCGTTCTGCGGCGTCGACGCCCAGGTCGCCTACCTCATCCAGTCGAAGGCGTTCGACGAGCTCGACGCCCCGATCCACCGCGTGTCCTCCATCGACGCCCCGCAGATCTACTGCAAGCGCCTGGAAGACCAGCAGCTCCCCAACCCGGCGCGCGTCGTCGCCGAGGCCCTCAAGGTCCTCGCCTGATCGCCCCACCCCACCCTCTCAAACCGATGGCTGAAATTATCGATATGCCGAAGCTCTCCGACACGATGTCGGTGGGTACTTTGGTCAAATGGAACGTCCAGGAAGGCCAGACCGTGGCCTTCGGCGACATCCTGGGCGAAGTCGAGACCGACAAGGCGACGATGGAGCTTTCCTGCACCGTGCCCGGCACGATCCTCAAGATCTACGCCCCGGCCGGCTCGCAGCTGCCCGTCGGCGCGCCCATCTGCGCCATCGGCAAGAAAGGCGAAGCCGCCCCGGCGCCCGGCCAGGCCGCCCCGGCTCCGAAGGCCGCGGCCCCCGCGATCCCCGAATCCACCGGCATCCCCTGCATCCCGCCCGCGCCCGCCGCGAGCGCCGCGCCCGCGACCCAGTCCGATGGTAGCCGCGCCAAGGTTTCCCCTTACGCCAAGCGCATGGCCGAAAAGGCCGCGATCAACGCCGGCGCCCTCGCCGGTTCCGGTCCCGGTGGCCGCGTCGTCGCCCGCGATGTCGCCGCCGCCGCCTCGGCTCCGGCCGTCGCCGCCCCCGCCGGCCCCGTGAACGTCGCCGTGGCTCCGCCCGCCGACGGCAAGGGCATCCAGCCCGACGCCGATGTCCCGGTCGGCGGCATGCGCCAGACCATCGCCCGCCGTCTGCTCGAGTCCAAGGTGACCGTGCCGCACTTCTACCTCGAGGTCGAGGTCGACGCCGCGCCGCTCATGGCGATGCGCGAGTCCCTCAACAAGCGCCTGGCCGAGGCCGGCGGCGCCGACGCGGTGAAGCTCTCGGTCAACGACTTCATCCTCAAGGCCTCCGCCGAGGCGCTGCGCCGCGTCCCCGCGGTCAACGCATCCTGGGCCGGCACGAGCATCCGCCAGCACTCCGCGGTGCACCTCTCCTTCGGCGTGGCCCTCGAGGACGGCCTGGTCACCCCGGTCATCCGCGACGCTCATGCCAAGACCCTGAAGGACATCGCCGTCGAGGCGAAGTCCCTCATCGGCAAGGCCCGCTCGAAGAAGCTCACCCCGGGCGAGATGTCCGGCTCGACCTTCACCGTCACCAACCTCGGCATGTACGGCGTCACCGGCTTCTTCGGCATCATCAACGTGCCCAACGCCGCGATCCTGTCCGTCGGCGCCACCATCAAGAAGCCCGTCGTCGACGCGCATGACCGTCTGGTGGTGGGCCATCGCATGGTGATCGGCCTCTCCGGCGACCACCGCGTGGTCGACGGCGCCAACGGCGCGCAGTTCCTCCAGGCGCTCAAGCAGCTGCTGGAAGAGCCCGCGCTGATGCTGATCTGAACGGAGCGGGCGCTCTGCCGAAACCCGGGACCGCAAGGCTCCCGGGTTTTTCTTTGGCCGGGGAACTCAGGCGAACGTCCGCACCGCCGACAGCCCGCCGTCGACGCGGAGCACCTGGCCGGTCATGAAGCGCGCGTGACCGGAGAGCAGGTGGCAGACCAGCGTGGCGAGATCCTCGGAGCGGCCGACCTGCTGGAGCGGGTGACGCTTCGCGGCGGCCTCCTTCTTCAGGTCCGAATTCAGCAGCGGGGCCGCGAGCGCGGTATCGGTCAAGGACGGGGCGATGACGTTCACGCGGATGGCCGGCGCCCACTCGGCGGCGAGGCTGCGCGCCAGGCCCTCGACCGCGCCCTTGGCCGCGGCGATGCCGGCGTGCATCGGCATCCCCTGCGCGACGGCGACGGTGGAGAAAAGCACGACGGAGGCGTGGCCCGAGGCCTTGAGGGCCGGCAGCGCCGACTGCAGCGCGGCGATGGCGCCGAAGAGGTTCACCTGCAGTTCACGCTGGAAGTCCTCCGGCGTCATCCGGTGGAAGGGCTTGAGCACGATCGTCCCCGGGCAGTAGACGAGGCCATCGAGTCGCTCCGGCCAGACGAGCGGCGACGGGGTCAGCGCGTCGAAGCGCTGCGCGTCCAGCCCGAGGTCGGCCAGCTTCTCCGGGGAGCGGCAGGCCGCGTGGACGTGATGGCCATCGGCCTGGAGCTGGGCGATGACGGCGCGGCCGATGCCGGAGGTGCCGCCGATGATCGCGATGTGCTGGGACATGCCGGCAAAGTCGGCGACGGGCGCCGCAGGTCAAGCGACCCGCGGCTTTTCCGGCCGACAAAAAGGCCGGAGGCGAACCTCCGGCCCAAGGGTCCGCGGGAAGCGCGTTTACTTGGCGGCGGGCGCGGGGGTGGCGGCCGGCTTCGGCTTGGGCTTACCCTTCGGGTCCTGGTTAGCGGCGAGCTCCTCGTCGGTGAACTTGGACGCGACGCCGGCCGCGGGCACCTCGGCCTTGGCGGTCCAGACGATGGCGTTCAGGACGAGCGTGCGCTGGCTGTCGTTGGCCCAGCCCTTGTGGAAGTGTCCGCCGGTGAAACCGAAGCCGCGACCGCCGTCCTGGCGTTCGACCGCCCACGCGACGACCTGGGGCTTCTTCTCCTCGAGGACGAGCTTGCGGACGTCCGGATTGCCGGCGTGCGGTCCTTCGCCGCGCTTCATGGTGCTTTCGGGGGCGAGCGCGGCGAGCAACGGGGTGACGCCGGTCATGCCGTCGCGGAAGCGCATGTTGAAGTACCACTCGTCGGTCGTGGCGAAAGGCTTCACGCCACGGCTGGCCGGGTGGTCGGGGAGGGACTTGAAATCGGCGAGCCAATGCGGGTTCACCGACCAGTGCTGCTCGAAGTAACCCCCGAGCCAGTCCTTGAACTCCCTGGCGCCCTTGCCGGTCGAGGAGCGCCCCGCGGGCGGCGGGTTGACGGGCTTGCCGTCGACACTGAGCCAGCCGGCGCGCTCATAGGCGGGCTCGACGGCGTAATGGAGGCAGACGAAGCCGGTGCCGGCCGCCATCTTCTTGGCGAGCTGGTCGAGGTGCGGGAGGGCCGGGTGGCCGCCACCGCCGTCGGAGTAGATCACGATCGTGTCCGCCTTGGCGACAGCCTCGTCGGACGGCCACTTGCCGCCGAGGGAGACCTCGACGTCCACCAGGCCCGACGCGCCTTGCCTGAGGCCGGCGGCGAGGAGCTGGATACCGGCGTTGTGCTCATGCTCGCCCGGACCGTGGCTGGGCCGGCCGGCGATGAGGAGGACGTTCTTCTTGTCGGCCGCGTGGACGGCGGCGAGGCCGCCGCAGAGGGCGAGCGCGCCGAGGAGGAGGTGCTGCTTCATGGGAGGTGGGTAAGGGTAAAAAGAAAGGCCGCAGCGACGGGGAGTCCTGCGGCCTTCAGGGAGATTCCAGGCGGGCTTACTTGCCCTCCTTGAGGACGAGGTCCTTGAACTGGACGACCATCGCGGGACCGGCGTGGAGCTGGAGGGCCAGGATGCCCTTCTTCGCGCCGACCGCGGTCTCGTCGGTGACGTCGACGGTCTGGACGCCGTTGATGAAGTGCTGCAGGTGGCCGCCCTGGGCGACGATGCGATACTCGTTCCAGTCCTCGGCCTTGATCTTGGCCTGGATCTCGGCGGACTTGCCGACCTCGCCGGTCACCTCGACCTTGGCCTTGCCGGGCTTCTCGCCTTCCTTGATCACGGTCTTCTGCCCGCGCTGGGCGAGGATACCGCGACCCTTTTCCTCATAGAGGATACCCGAGTAGGTCTTGCCCGCCTCGAAGTCGGCCTGATAGCCGGAAACGACGTAGCCCTTCTCGTCGACGACCTTGGAGCGGTACTGGACGCCGGAGTTGCCGCCGACGATCTTGTACTTGAAGGTGAGCTCGAAGTCGCCGATCTCGCCGCCCTGCCAGACGAGGAAGGTGTTACCCTTGGTGGGCTTCTCCTTGGTCGTGCGGCCGGTGATGCAACCGTCCTCGACGGACCAGAAGTCGAGACCCTTCCAGCCGGTCAGGTCCTTGCCGTTGAAGAGATTCTTGTCCTCGGCGACGGCCGTCGAGGCGAGCGCGAGGAGCGCGAGGAGGGAGGAGCGGAGTTTCATGATGGTAAGGTTACTTGGCGCGGCCGAAGAGGCGGTGCATGTTCTTCAGGCCTTTCACCGGGATGTCGTCGCGGTGGGGCTCCATCTTGCGCCAGATGGCGGCGGCGCGGGCGATCACCTTGACGTCGGTGGTGAAAGACTCGATGACGACGTCCTGCTTGTAGCCGATCTTCTTCAGCGCGGCCACGATCGGCTTCCAGTCGAGGGAGTCGCCGCCGGGGACGCCACGGTCGGTGCCGCAGGCGTGGAAGTGGCCGAGATGCTTGCCGGCCTTGAGGATGGCGGCGGCCTGGTTCTTCTCCTCGATGTTCATATGGAACGTGTCGAGGTGGAGCTTCACGGCCGGGGAGTTGACGGCCTTGACGAGGCGCAGGCCCTGGTCGCAGGTGTTGAGGAAGTCGGTCTCGAAGCGGTTGAGGGGCTCGACGCAAAGGAGGACGCCCTTCTTCTCGGCGTGCTTGGCGAGCTGCTTGAGGTTCTTGACCACGAGCTTGAAGTGCGCGGCCTTGGTCTTGTCGTCATGCGAGCCGATGAGGCCGACGACGGAGTAGAGCGGGCCGATGATGCGGGGGCAGCCCATGGCGGCGGCCTGGTCGACGAGCGCGGTCAGGTACTTCTGCGCGTTCTTCTGGTCGGCGGCGCTGCCGCGGAAGTCACGGCCCGGGCCCATGGCGGCGCAGATCGAGCCGATGGCGAGACCGGCCTTGGCGGCGGCGGCCTTGAGGACGGCCGGGTCGACGTGCGAGGGGTCCTCGATGGCGATCTCGACGGTGTCGAAGCCCCACTTCTTGAGCTTCTTGAACATGGAGACGCTCTCGTTGGTGAACGGCGAGGCGTAGAGGAAGGTGTTGAGGCCGAAACGCATGGTGAGGTTGGGTGGGAGGGGGAAGAAACCCAGATTTGCCGAGCGCGCGGGGACGGTCAAGGCTGGGCCTCGATAAGACGGCTTTTAAGGGACGAGCTCGCCGCGCAGGAGCAGGCCACCGGGCAGGAAATGGCGGTCCGCGAAACGCTCGGGCCGGTCGATCTTCTCCTTCCGCTGGGCCAGGATGGCCGCCTTGTCGAAGGCGTCCGGCAGCAGCTCCAGGCGGACGGTGTGGACGGCGTCCGGCAGCCGGGTGCCGACCGTGAAGGTGCTCAGCCGGGCGTAGGTGCAGTAGGCGTCGAAACGCGTGACGACCTTGGGAGCGCCGCCATCGAGGGTCACGGCCACCTTGCCGCCGGCCGGGCCGATGACGTCATAGAGGGCGCAGTGGGTGCCCTTGAACTTGAATTCGATGACCTGGCCAGGCTGGGTCAGGCGGACGAGGGCGGGGAGGCGGTTCGCGTAGGATTTCGCCAGCGCATCCTTCTGCGGGTCAAGCGGCGCGACCCCGGCCGGGAGCTTGGCCGCGGCAACGGAGAGCAGCCGGGCATCCTCGAAATTATCCGCCGCCAGCGCCGCGGGCAGCTCGTGCTTCAACGGCTTGCCCGAAGCCTGGCCGATGGCCGGCAAGGAACGCGTGATCGCCTCCAGGTACATCCGATGGCCGGTCTCGACGTGCGGATGGACGCTGTCGGGGGCGAACACGACCTTGTCGCCGAGGGCGTCCTTGGCCTCGGGCGTCTTCGGCAACGGGGCTTTCCAGAGGACCTTCCCTTCCTTGCTCAGGCGCGAGACTTCCAAACCGAAGTGGATCGTGGGGATACCATAGTGCTCGGCGACCTTCTCCATGGCGGACGCGGCGCGCGGGAACTTGCCGCCCGCGACGGTGGGCGCCATGCCTTCGACAAGCGTGTAGACGAAGCAGATGTCGCAACTCGGGTTGGCGCGCCAGGTCTGGCGGACGATGCCTTCCATGCAGCGGATGATCTGGTCCGGCGCGGCGCCGCCGTCGTTCACGGCGAATTCGACGAACAGAAGGTCGGGCTGCTTGGAGAGCACGTCCTGCTGGAGACGGAACACGCCGAGGTCGGAGCCGGTGCCGCCGATGGCCGCGTTGATCTCCGAGAACTTCACGCCCGGGTAGGCTTGCTGGAAGTGGGCGAGCGATTTCACGCGCCAACCCGGCTGCGCGGTGATGGAGCCGCCCAGGTAACCGACCTTGATCTCCGGCCGGGCGCCGGAGCCGAAGACCCCCTGCGCCTTCGCGAGGAAGTTCGGCAGACCCGTGCGCGGCCGGCATTCCTTCGCCTCCGCGAGAGGGAAGTCAGGTTCGGCGGCCGGCAGCAGGCCGACGGACAGCAACAAGGCGCAAAGCAGGGGACGCATGGGGTGAGAGTGAGTCCCGCCGCGCGGACGGAAGTTCCCGCCGGACTCAACGCGGCAACTCGACCTGGGCCCACTCGGTCTCGGCGGAGAGCAGGTCGCGCTCCGCGAACTCCCAGACGACGACCTTGACGCCGTGCAGCCTTTCGGGGTGACGGGCCAGTTCCTGCCGGACCAAGGTCGCGCCGCCGCCATCCTGCCGGATCAAGCCGACGGGGCGGCCCAGGCGCCAGGCCAGCTGCGAGCGCAATCCGGCGCCGGTGACCTCACCCTCCTCGAAGATACGGCAGAAACTATCGCCGAGCAGCAGCACCTCGGCGCCGGCGGACGGCGTCACCGGCGCGCGGCCTGGCGCAGCGGCGACGACCAGGCAGGCTTCCTTCGGCCGATCATCGGCGGCCGGGGCGCCCCCCCGCAGCCGCTCCAGGTCGGCGGGGCGACGCACCATCTCCTCGCGGACCTGGTAGACGCCGGGCACGCGCGCCCAGCCGATGGTCTCGATGATGGCGTCGGCCGCGACATGCAGGCCGCGCTGAGACCAATGGGTGTCACCGGGTTCGTACCAAGGTTCCTCGCCGGGAGCGGGCGCCGGCAAGGCCGCGAAAACCTCCGGAAGGTCGACCACCTCGACACCGGCGGTCCGACACCGCGCGACGGCCGCGGTGGCCTCGGGCGCGCGCCACGCCGCGCCGCCGACGGCGAACCGGCGGGCGACCCGGTCCGGCAGGAGCGCGGGCTTGAGCGGGGCGACCACCACGACGAGGCGGATGCCCTGCTCGGCGAGCTGCCGGCGCCAATCCAAGATGGCCGCGCTGGCCCGTTCGCCCGTGCCGGGCGGTCGGCGCTGCGAGACGAGGCGCACGTCCGGCCGGTAGAAAAGCCAAGGCTCATCGGCGACGACGCGTCCCTCGAGCACAGGGGCTTCGATGCCGCGCAACCAAGCCAGGCCGGGCAGGCCCGCCAGCAGGCGCGCGTACGGGTTGCGCGCGGTGGCCGCGGCGAAGTCGGCCTCCGCGACGCGCAGGTGGGCGACCGTCGGGAACCGACGTAGCAACACCGTACCCGTCGGCGCCTGGCCCGCGGCGAGATCCACCCACCACTGCGCGAGCGGCAGGGCGACCAAGGCGGCCAGGCACAGGAGGACGAATTTCCGCTCGCGTCGCGCTTTCATCAGAACTGGAAGTAGAGGAAGTGGGTGGAGCGCTGGGTCGACAGGACGCCGAGCGCGAGCAAGAGCAGCAACAGGCAAAGCAGGGTCCGCCGCCGGGTCAGCTGACCGGACCACTCATGCGCCCGCCGCCGCGACCACATGAGCCCGAGCCCCAGGACCATGATGAGGAGGTGGGGCGCCGCGAAGAGCTCCGCGCCCAAGAGGCGGCCCGGCGCGCCGGCGGTCCCGTCGAACCGGACCAGCGCGGCGTAGTAGTCGCCCGCGGCGGCCAGAGATTCGGCCCGGAACAGGACCCACCCGAGCAGGACCAGCCCGAAGGTCGCGAGCACCCGCAGGAACCGCGGGAGATCCTCGTACCAGGCGCGACCGCCGAGCAGCCGTTCGGCCGCGAGCAGGACGCCATGCCAGAGCCCCCAGCAGACGAACGTCCAGGCCGCGCCATGCCAGAGCCCGCCGAGCACCATCACGATCAGCAGGTTGAGCACGGTCCGCCCCGCGCCGCGCCGGTTGCCGCCGAGCGGGATGTAGAGGTAATCGCGCAGGAAGGTGCCGAGCGAGATGTGCCAGCGACGCCAGAAATCGGTGATCGATTCGGCCAGGTAGGGAGCGTTGAAGTTGCGCGGGAAGGAAAACCCGAAGAGCCGCGCAAGGCCCGTGGCCATGTCGGAGTAGCCGCCGAAATCGTAATAGAGCTGGAGGCCGTACGCGACCAGGCCGAACCAGGCCGCGGGCGCGTCGAGCTCACGGGCCCCGAACGCGAGGTCGGCCGCCGGCGCCAACGTATCGGCGATGAGGACCTTCTTGGCCAGACCCAGCGAGAACAACGCCAGGCCGGAGGCCGCCTGCGCCCACGAATGCCGGCGCTGCGCATAAGCCGGCGCGATCTCGCCGAAACGGAGGATCGGCCCGGCGATCAGCTGCGGGAAGAACGCGAGGTAGCAGGCGAAGTCGACCAGGCTGTCCATCGGTTTGGCCTGCCGGCGATGGACGTCCACCAAGGTGCTGATCGCATGGAAGGTGAAGAAGGAGATCCCCAGCGGGAGCGCCCAGCGCGCGGCCGGCGCGGCCGACCACCCCCACGCGGCCGCGAGGCGGTCGTAGTTGTCGAAGGCGAAGCCGAGGTATTTGCCGACGAAGAGCACGACCAGCGCGAGGCCCACGCCGATCGCCAGCCCGGCGCGCCGGCGGTTTTCCGCGAGGTCCGCGCGGCCGAGCCAGCGCGCGAGCCCGAAGGTGGCGAGCGTCAGGGCGAAGAGCGCCGGGACCAGCCGGGGATCCCACCAACCATAGAAGACGTAACTGGCCCCGAGCAGCCAACGGTTGCGGGCCGGCCCGGTCGCGGGGAGCAGGTAATAGCCCCCGAGGACCAGCGGCAGGAAGTAACCGAGGAAGATGGGAGAGGCGAAGACCATGCGTCAATCGGCGTCGGTGCGGAGTGCCCAGTAGGCCAGGGCGGGACGCCGCCCGAAATACTTGTCGACCAGCCCGCCCATGTAGTGGTCGTCGAGCGGGACGGCCAGGGCGAGGTGATGGCGATCGCCGGCGACGAAGGCGCGGACATCGCCGCCGATCCCCGGCGCCTTCGCGTCCGCCGCCGCCGCGCGCGGCTTCCACGGATCGTAATGGGCGACGTAGATGATGTCGCCGGGCAGGACCTTGCCGCGGGCGCACGTGATGACCTCGTACTTCAGGATCGTCGCGTAATGGTAAAGCTCGCGCTCGAAGACCGCGCCGGTCGGGACTTCGGTGAGGCGCGCCACGACCTCGACATTCCCGAGGTTCGCCGGGAAGGGCGGCGGCGTCGAGAACGGCCAGGCCATCCAGAGGAGAAAACCGCTCGCCACGAGGCCGGAGCCGATGACCGCGGACGGGTGGCGGGATATCATCGGGACAGACCGGGCGCCTCCGCCGCCGTCCAGCAAGGTTCATGACCGGCCGGGAGGACGAGCACCGGGGCGGACTTCGCCTGCGGGTAAGCGCGACGCAGGTCGGCGTCCTCGGCGATCATCGGCGTGTCGGCCAGCCGGACCAACCCCATGGGCGCGCCTTGGTGCGCGGGATCGCCGTCCTCGCGCAGGTTGCCGGTGAACAGGACGAAGCGGCCATCCGGCGAGACGTGCCCGCCGTAGAGATGCCGCCCGGCTTCGGCGTAGACGAGCTGCGGCTCGGCGCCGTCCGGGCGGGCCTGCCAGAGCTCGGTCCAGCCGTACCCGCCATTCTCGCCGCCGTGCGGCCGCCGCCGGGAGAACACGACCCGCTCGCCGTCGGCCGACCAATCCGGCGTGCAGCAATCCGCCACGCTCACGGCGTTCGCGCGCTGCGTGGCGAGTTCCAGCCGCGCGATGGACCAACCCGTATCGAAACCGTTGGAGACGCCGACCACCGCGCGCCCGTCGGGCGACCAGGTGGGCTGCTGATAGAAACCTCCGCGCGGGAAGGAGCGGACGACCTGCTTCGTCGCGAGGTCCACGATCGCGAAACCTCTCGGCTGCAAGGTCAGCAGTTGCCGGCCGTCGGGCGACCAGGTGGCCCAAGGGAGCGCTCCGTCTTCGCCCAAGGGCTTGGCTTCGGCGCCGTTCGCGCGGGCCAGCATCGGCCGACCCTGCCGACCGTAATCGTTGCCGCTGACGGTCTGCCCGCGGGGCATCGCGCGGTAGAGCAGCTGCCGGCCATCGCGGGAAAAGAGCGGGTAGAAGTCCTCCGTCTCCGGCGCATTCGTCAGGTTGCGGACGTCGGTGCCGTCGGGGCGCATCGCGTAGATGTCCCAGTCCCCGCGGGGCGAGCGCGCCGAGAACGCCACCCAGCCCAAGGGCCGGACCTCGGCCGCCAGCCGGCCGACCTCGGGGGAAGGCGCCGCTTCCGCCGCGCGGAGCAGCGTCAACCATCCGCACAAGACCAGTCCTCTTGTCATCGGATTTCCAGCCTGCCGGGTCGGCACGTCGCTGGCAAATCCTTAAAGGAAGCCTCGCGCCGAAAACGGGTTGCCTCGCGCGGGCCGGACCGAGACATTTCTTCCGCCCTATGAGAAGCCTGCTGTTCGGTCTCGCGTGCTGGCCGCTCCTCCGCGCCGACCCCTACGCGGACCGCGTCGCGACGGTGACGTCGGTCCCCGGACTCGTCGCGTTCTGGGACTTCACCAAGCGCGAGGCGCCCGGGGCGCGCTTCACCGCCCACGTCCCCGCCGGCGCGAAGCACGACTACGCGCTCGACGCCGGCAACTACGTGCGGGACCTGTGGGGCCAGGGGCCGGCGGCGAGTTACGCCGACTTCCCGCTGCTGGGCTCCGGACCTTTCGGCCAGGCGCTCCGCATCAAGGCCGAGGCGAACCCCGACTTCCGCCCGCTGCTCTTCGTGCCGCGCGCCCGGCTGCACGACACGCCGCTGGACATCAAGGGCGCCGGCCGGGCGGTCACGGTCGTGGTCTGGGCGATCCGCGAAAGCGGCAACCACGCGCTCGCCGGCATCTGGCACGAGGGCACGGACCTCAAGGAGAAGTCCACCGAGACGATCGCCAAGGTGGAGCGGGGCCAGCGCCAATACGCGCTCTTCGCCGGCCTGAACAAGGAAGGCGCGGCCTGCGGGCACGTGTCGGAGAACGGCGCGAGCTCCTTCCTGAACAAGTACGCCCTGCACAAGTGCAACTCGGCCGAGGTCGCGCCGAAGGTGCCCGCGGACGCCGACCCGGTGACGTTGGCGAAATCCTGGCGGACGTTCGCGATGACGTTCGACAGCCGCACCCGCGAGCTGACCGGCTGGCTCGATGGCGCCAGCGGCGACCGTTGGTTGGAAAACCCGCAGCAGGACCGGCTGCTTGCCTTCGCCGCCAACGCCTGGCTCCAAGGCCGCCTTGCGCGGATCCCCGGACTTCAGGAAGGCGAGGACCCGAAGTTCCCGGCCGACCAATACTACAACCCGCCCGAGGAAACCCCGGTCAAGGTCACGGTCACGGAGGAGGTCTTCGCCGACGGGCGCCAGCGGCGGGCCGAGCTCCGGGAGTACGGCTACACGAAGGTCAAGGTCACGCTGATCGACGGGCGCGAGGTGGACCGCGAACTGGTCGCGCTCCGCCTCAACCCATGGTGGTTCCCGCACGATCTTTATACGCCCAAGGCCGATGGCACGGGCGGCCCGTTCACCATCGGGCGGGTCATCCATAGTTCCCGCAGCGTGGGCTTCACCGGTTGGATCGGCGGGGTGGCCGTCTTCGACCGGGCCCTGACCGCCACGGAGCTGGCGCGGCTGCACACGCTCGCGGCCACGCCCATCGCGGCCCCGACGACGCGCTAGGCGACCGGCCGGCACAAAACGCTTCCGTCCCGTCGGCCGCGGGCCAATAGTCATCGTATGGACAACGTCACGCACGCCGCCCTCGGCATCGCCGCCGGCATCGTCGTCCGCCGCCAAGGGTGCTCGCTCCCGGCCGCCGCGGTCGCCGGCCTGCTCGCCGCGGAGGCGCCCGACCTCGACGTCTTCATCCGGCAGGCCGATGACCCGCTGGTCGCGTTCCGCTGGCATCGGCATTTCACCCACAGCTTCGCCTTCCTCGCGGTCTGGGCGGCGCTGACGGCCGGGATCGTCGCGGGCCTCTTCCATTGGCGCGGCCGGCACCCGGGACCTTGGACCGGCCTGCTGCTCCCGGCTGCGGCGGGCACGCTGACGCACCTGCTCTGCGATAATTGCACGAGCTACGGGACGATGCTCCTGTGGCCGTTCTCGGAAGCGCGCTTCTCCTGGGATTGCCTGCCGATCATCGACCTCTTCGCCACCCTGCCCTTGCTGGTCCTCGCCATCCTCGCCTGGCGGCGCCATGCGCCCCGCCTCGCCGCCTACGGGCTGCTCTGGTTCTCGGCCTACGCGCTCGCCGGGGTCTGGCAGCAGCGGCGCGCCGAGACCGGCGTGCGGGAGTGGCTCGCGACCAAGGGCGTCGCGCCGGCGAAGCTCGCGGTGAAGCCGACCATCTCCAACCTGCTCGCGTGGCGGGCGATCTGGCTGCACGAAGGCCGCTGGCAGGTCGCGGTGGTCCGCGTGTCACCGTTCGGCGGTCGCCAGTTGCTGCTCGGCGAGACGCGCACCGCGTGGACACCGACGAGCGCGGGCAACCCGCCGCCCTTCTCGCCGGGCGCGCACGTCATCACCGACTTCTCGGTCTTCACGCAGGGCTGGAACACCTACGACCGCGAGGACGGCGCCATCGTCGTCGGCGACATCCGCTTCGCGATGCTGCCGACCAGCAGCCGCCCGCTCTGGTCCGTCCGCTGCGGCCCCGGCGGCACGCCCGCGGAGACGACGCTGAGGATGGACCGGCGCCTCGACGACGGCGACTGGGACCGGCTCCTCGACCTGCTCACGGGCGCCGACCCGCGTTATTTCCCCATCCCATGATCCCTCGCCTCCTCCCCTGCCTCCTCGCGGCCGCCCTCGGCGCCGCCGAGCCGACCTGGAAACTCACGCTCGAGGAGAACTTCGACGGCGGCGAGCTCAACCCGAAGGTCTGGAACATCGAGACGGGCAAGCGCCGCGATTCGCTCAACTCGCCCAAGGCGGTCGATCTCAAGGACGGCATCCTCAAGATCACGACGTGGACCGATGCGGACGGGACGACCTACTGCGGCTTCGTGACGACCCGCAAGAAGTTCGCCGTGACCCAGGGCAAGGCGGTCGCGCGCTGCCGCTTCAGCGTGCAGCCCGGCACCCAGATCGCCTTCTGGGCGCAGTCGCCGACGTACGGCAAGTCAGGCAAGGCCGCCGGCGCGGCCGAGGATGGCGTCGAGATCGACATCCTCGAGACGACCGGCCTCAAGAAGGGCGGCTATCAGTCGGTGCTGCACTGGGGCCCCTACGGCCATAAGGAGGAGAAGAAGAACAGCTCGGTCCAGCACCCCAAGCCGGTCGGCGCCGAGTGGCACGACTACGGCGTGGAGTGGGATGACTCCGGCTACCGCTTCACGTTCGACGGGACGGTGGCGTGGACGGACACGAAGTGCCCGGGTTCCAAGGCGCCGCAGTTCCTGCTGCTGACGAGCGAGTCGAACATCAAGGGCTGGAACGGGGAGCGCCCGCAGCAGGGCTACGGGATCAAGGACGCGCAGGCCGCTTTCCAGAACACCTTCGAGGTCGACTGGGTGAAGGCCTGGGAGCGTGTCCCGGCCGCGAAGTGACCGCGGTCACTTCAGGACCTCGACCTTGCTCACCGGCAGCTTGAGGCCGGCGGGCAAGCCGGGGAACAGCTTGGCGAAGACCTCGGGCTGCTTGGCGAAACCCGCGCCATCGAGGCAGAACCACTCAGTCGTGCCGACCGCGCGGACGCCGACCATGAAGCCCTCCGAGCGGAGGCGGTTCTTCTCGATCCGCATCACGATGACCAGGGGGACGAAGACGATCTCCTGGTCGCCGGCACGCACCGGGGCGGACGGCTCGCCGACGGTGAAGTCCTCGAAACGGTAACCGGCGAAGGCCTTGACGGAGGCGCGGACGGCTTCCTCGAACTTCTGGCGCGAGCCGGCCAGCGGGAAGATCGCCGGGTGCGTGTGCTTGATGAGCGGCTCGGGATCGCCGCGACCCATGGCCGCGTTCAGTTCCTTGATGCGCGCGACGAGCGCCGCGGCATCGGCGGGGGCAAGGGGCGTGACCTTGGCCGCGATCGTGGCCGGCTTGGGCGTGGACGGCGCGGGGACGTCCGCGGCGAAGACGCACGCAGAACCGGCGAGGAGAGCGAGGAGACGGAGCATGGTCAGCGAAGTTCGAAACGGTAGGTGGCGAGCGCCTCGGAGGACACCCGCACCTGCCCGCGGGTGGCGGGGGCGAAGCGCGAGGCGCGGGCGGCGGCGAGGGCGGCCTCGTCCAGGAGACGGCTGCCGGACGGGACGGCGAGTTCGACCGCGACGATGGTCCCCGCCGGGTCGAGCCGGACGCGGACGGTGGCGACGCCTTCGGCCCCCGCGCGCCGCGCGCGCGTCGGGTAGGCCGGCTCGACGCGCTCCAGGAACGCAGGTGGCACGAACTCGACCGGCGTCGGCGCGGGACCCGGCGCGGCGACCACGGAGAGGGCCAGAGCCGAGGGCTTCGCGGCTTCGACCGCAGGAAGGAGGGCGGTCGCGACCCAGCGGTCGACGGGCGGGGCCGCGAAGATCGCCGGATCCGGCAAGGGCGGGAGGGCGCCGCCCCCGAGGCCGTCACCCAGCGGAACTTCTCCCGGCAAGGCGACCGGGGTCTCCGGTGTGAGCACGACCAGAAGCAGGCCTCCGTCGGGCGGACGAACCTCGCCCGGACCGACGATCGCGCCGGACCAGACCGCGGCCAGGGCGGCGAGGTGCGCGCCCGTGACGGCGGACCAGATCAGGAGATGGCGACGGCGCGAACGCACGGGGCAGGGTCGGCCGAGGCGGCGTTTCAGTCAAGAGCCGCCCGTGTCATTTGGCGAAGTCCGGCACGACGTACCAGAGCAGTTGCCAGGCGCCGCAAGGTCGGGCGCGGGTGGGTCGGGCCGTGCGCTCCAGGGCAAGGAGGCCGGCCTTGCGCAGCCGGATCCCGCCGGCAGGCAGCCCGAGCAAGGCCTCGGCGACCGCGACGAGGTGCGGGTTGTGGCCGACGACCAAGCGGTCGCGGCGGGTCTTCCCCAGCTGGGCGGCGGTCTTGAGCGGGTCGGCCTCCGGCTCCAAGCCGGGCAGGACCTTGAGCGGCAAGTGGCTGCCACCGAGCATGCGCAGCATCTGCGCGGTCCGGACGGCCCGCACGAGCGGGCTGTGCTCGATCGCCGGCACGGTCGCCAGCGGGACGCGGCCGACCCCCTTCGCCAACTCCGCGACCTGCCGCTGCCCTTTCGGGGAAAGATCGCGCGTCGCGTCAGGCGTGCCATCCACGGCGTCGGCGTGGCGCAGGAGGTAGATCCGCATGCGGCGAAAGTGCGGGCGACCTTGGTTTTTGCAAATCGGTCTTGCCCTCCGCGCCTGACGGCCGAGAAATGCGGTCCGTGCGACGACTCGCCTGCGCCTTCCTCCTCGGCCTTTCGGCGCTAGGATGGTCGGCGACCGGGGGCTACAGCCGCGTCGGGATGACCCTCGACGGCTCCATCTGCGTGGACGCCGCGACCGGCGAAGTACTCTCGCAGGACCGACCGGATAGCCTGGGCCACCCGGCGAGCGTGACGAAGCTGATGACGATGCTGCTCGTGCTGGAGGATGTGCAGGCGGGCAAGACCACCTTGTCCAACCGGGTGACGGTGACGAAAGCGGCGGCCGGCGTCGGCGGCTCGCAGGTCTGGCTCGCGCCCGGGGAGTCCTTCCCGATCAGCGAGCTGCTCTACGCCCTGATGCTGCAATCGGCCAACGATGCCGCGGTCGCGCTCGCCGTCGACCGGGCGGAGACCGTCCCGGCCTTCGTCGCCCGCATGAACCGACGGGCGGCCGAACTGGGCATGTCCCGCACGCGTTTCGTGACGCCGAACGGGCTCACCACGGGGGCGGGGCCGCATGACACGACGACGGCCCGCGACCTCGCCAAGCTCTGCGTCGAGGTGTGCAAGCGCCCGGAGGCCCTGCGCTTCACGGGCACGCAGCAGCATGACTTCGCCCGCTTCCTCAAACCGGTCGCGATGGTGAACCACAACCACCTGCTGCCGACGTTCCCGGGCTGCGACGGGCTCAAGACCGGGTGGACCGTGGCGGGCAAGGCGTCCATGGCCACGACGGCCACGGACGGACCCAGGCGCGTGATCGCGGTCGTCCTCGGGTGCGACAGCCCGCAAGGCGCCAAGGCCGCCCAACGCTTACGCGACCAATTGGCGGGCGAACTGATGAAGGATGGCCTCGGGAAACTGGCCACGAAAGAGCTGGCGAAGTCCAAGCTGGCGAAGCCCGCGCCGATGGCGGTGGCATCGCTGAAGATGGCCCCCGCGATGAAGCCCGAACCTGGCTTCTGGGACTGGGTGGGGGATTTATTTAGTTTCTAACCCCTTGCCAAACATAGGGTAAGGGTGATTAGTGAACATTTGTTCATTTTGCTTGCCTGCGGGCTCGGATTGGACACGTTCCTGCTCACCAACGCATCACGCCCATGTCCGCCAAACCCGAAACCACCGCCAAGGAAACCTCCGCCAAGGAGAAAGCCAACGTTCAGGCCGCCGAACGCAAGACCCTCGACCTCGCCCTCTCGGCGATCAACAAGCAGTACGGCGACGGCACCCTGATGCGCATGGGCGACGCCACCAAGATGGCGGTCTCCACCGTCTCGACCGGCTCCGTCGCCATCGACCTGGCCCTCGGGGTCGGCGGCCTCCCCCGCGGTCGCATCGTCGAGATCTTCGGCCCGGAGTCCTCCGGTAAGACGACCCTCTGTCTCTCCATCATCGCCGAGATCCAGCGGCAGGGCGGCAACGCCGTCTTCGTGGACGTCGAGCACGCCCTCGACCCCCGCTACTCCAAGGTCGTCGGCGTCGACCTCGACAACCTCCTGGTTTCCCAACCCGAGTCCGGCGAAGACGCCCTCAACATCGCCGAGACGCTCATCCGCTCCGGCGCGGTCGACGTCATCGTCATCGACTCGGTCGCCGCCCTCGTCTCCAAGCAGGAGCTCGACGGCCAGATGGGCGATTCCACCGTCGGCGTCCAGGCCCGCATGATGAGCCAGGCCATGCGCCGCCTCACGGCCGCGATCAGCCGCACGAACTGCGTGGTGATCTTCACCAACCAGATCCGCGAGAAGATCGGCGTGATGTTCGGCAGCCCCGAGACCACCCCGGGCGGCCGCGCGCTCAAGTTCTTCTCCTCCGTCCGCATCGACATCCGCCGCATCGGCCAGATCAAGGAGCCGTCCGGCAAGGTCATCGGTAACCGCACCAAGGTCAAGGTCGTGAAGAACAAGGTCGCCCCGCCCTTCACCGAGTGCGAGTTCGACATCATGTACACCGAAGGTATCTCCCGCACGGGCTCGGTCCTCGACCTCGGCATCGAGCATAAGATCCTCGAGAAGAAGGGCGCGTGGATCGCCTACAACGGCCAGCTGATCGGCCAGGGCCGCGAAGCCGCCAAGGACTACCTGCTGAAGAACCCGAAGGTCCTCGAGGAACTCCAGAAAATCATCCTCGAGAAGGTCCAGGTCGTCGGCGGCATGACCCTCGCCTCCGGCGCGGGCGAAAACGTCTCGGCCGAATAAGAGTTTCGTTGTTGGCTAGCCATAGCCCGGGCCGCACGCGAGTGCGGCCCGTTTCTTTCCGGACCCCGCCGCTTAGCGGACTTCCTCGATCGCCAAGGTGGTCTCGGTCGGCGCGTAGGCCGCCTTGAGCGCGGCGACCAGCTTGGCGTGCTCGAGTTCGGAGGACTTCACGACCGCTTCCATGTCCTTCTTGGCCTCGGGGCTGCGGAAGAGCGTCTTGATCTGCCGGGTCTCGAAGGCCTGCTTCTCGCCGACGGCCTTCCAGATCTTATCGAAGGCCGGCTTGAGCGGACCTTGCGGGAACTCGGCGGCGAGATTCACCCCCGCCTCCAGCGCGGCGCGATCGAAGACCTTCGACTGCCCACCCCAGGTCACCTTGACCTGGGCGGCCTGCGCACCCTTCACCGTCAATGTCAGCCGGTTGAAGCGCTGATGGAAGTCGGCCAAGGCCAGGCCCGCGGCGATCGTGCTGTCCTTGGCGACATCCCCGGCCTCGAAGACGCACGGGAGCCGATCGCTGATCAGCGTGAGCGCCCCACCCTGCCCCGGGACGACACGCTGGCCCGCGGAGCCCTGGGCCGTCCGGGCGGCGAGATCGACCTCGACCGCGCCGAGATTACCATCGAGGCCGAGGGCCTTGAGGTAGGCGGCGGCCATCATGACATGCCCGGCCCAGCCGGGGTGGACCCCATCGCCGCCCTCGAGCTTGAAGCTGTCGCCGTACTTGGCGCGTGTCTCGAAGCCCTTGGCGAGCATCGGCCAGTAGACATCGGCGAACGTCACCTGCTCGGACTCGGCCACCTCGATGTCAATGTTGCGGAACTGCAGGAGCGCCAGGTTCAGGGTCTCCCAGGTGCCGCGGGCTGACTTCACCCACGGCGGGACGGAGTGGATCGTGCCGGAGGAACCGAGCACGACGCGGGCGCCGGCCGCCTTGAAGGCCTGCACGACCTTGGTCTGGCTCTTGCGATAATCCTCGCCGATCGATTTCTCGAAAGGCACGTAGCGGAAATCGTTCATGCCGTAGCAGGTGGAGGCGATGGTCGGCCGGAAGCGCAGGACGTCGTTCTTCATGCGCCCGAAGAAGCCAGCCGCGGTCTCGCCGCTCCAACCGTATTGCCGGCATTCCACCTGGAGGTCGGGTCGGGCGGCGGCGAGGTAAGCCTCGAGCACGCGGCTGTACATCTTCTGCTCGGTGATGGAGTCGCCGCAGATCGCATAGCGGTCGCCCGTCTTGAGCAGCAAACCTTTCGGCTCGGGCGCGAGGTGGCCCACGTAATCGGCGGGGACGCCGGGCGGCAAGGGTTGCACCTCACGGGCGAGCAAGGTGCTGGCGAAAGTCAGGCCGACGAGCAGGAAGCGGGGGTATCGCATGCGACTTTACTAGCCTCGAGCCGCCCTAAAATCACGCCCGTTCCACCCACCCGCTTGCTTTTTAATCCCAAGCCTGCTAAGTTGACTGTCCCCTGCAGTGTTCGATACCCGCGGCAGCCTCCCTTCCCTACGAACATAATATACGGGAGGTGCGACCCGACCGGCCTCGTCCGAGCCGTGGCAACGTACCGCCCACCTAAATCCAGGATACAGTGGAGCTCCAATCGGAACCGGCACAGGTGGGGGACCTTTTTTGGTGAGGCAAAGAGTACTGAGGTGCGGAGTACGGAGTACAGAGTACAGAGTCGAGGGTAGCGTCATGTTTGAGTCGATGATGGAGTCGAGTGCTGAATCGATGTCTGGCCGCGCGGGGCCGAAGGATTCGACTCCAGCATCCCGTCCCACGCGCACCCCTAATCGACCCTAAACTCTATCTGTACGCAGCACTCCGTACTCAGTACTAAAGCCAGCACTCTCTTCCGTACTCAGTACTCCGTAATCCGTACTCAGTAATCCGTGCTGAGCGCTGCATCTCCTTTATCGATTCAGCCCTCTGCACTCGATTCAGCACTCGATGCTGCACTCTTTTTCGTACTCCGTACTCTGCACTCCGTACTCGCTGCTGCACTCTCTTCCGCACTCGATTCAGCACTCCGTACTCCGTTCCGCCTCTCTCCCCTACCCCAGCTTCAAAGCCCCTTCCTCGCAGAGGCTGGGGTTGCCGAAGGTCTTCATGGGGTGGCCGAAGCCCTGGGCGATCGCCATGAGCAGGCGGTTATGCGGGGTCTTGTTGAACTTGAGCGCCCGGCCGGTCTTAAAGCCGAGCCCGCCGCCGATGAGCACCCACGGGATGTCCTCGTGCGTGTGGCTGTTGCCCTTGCCGAGCTCGTTGGTCCAGACGATCGTCGTGTTGTCGAGCATGTTGCCCTTGCCGTCCGGCTCCGGGGTCTCCTGCAGGCGCTTCGCGAGGAAGGCGATCTGCTCGGCGAACCAGGTATTGATCTTGGTGAGCTTCTCGACCGATCCCTTGTTGAGGTCGGGGTCGTGCGACAGCGCATGGTGCCCCTCCTCGATGCCGATCCATTTCATGCGGGCCCCGCCGACGGAGTTGGTGAACTGGAAGGTCGAGACGCGGGCGAGGTCGTTCTGGAAGGCACTGATGAGGAGCTCGGTCTGCAGGCGCGTGACCTGCGGGATGCTGTCGTTATCCAGCGGCACGCCGGCTTCCGGCGGGTGCGGGACCTTCAGGGCGGACTGCGCCCGGCTTTCCTGCAGGCCACGCTCGAGTTCGCGCAAGGCCGTGGTGTGCTGGTCGAGCAGCCTGCGGTCACCCTTGTCCACGGCGGTGGCGACCTTGGTCAGATCGTCCTTCAGCCCATCGAGCACGGAACCCAGGTTCTCTCCTTCCTTCATCGAACCGTAGAGCTTGTCGAACAGCTCGTAGGGGCTCGAGATCGGGGCGACCGGCTGGTTCGCACCGGCGTAGCTCCAGCGGGTCCAGGGGTCGGCGCGATTGCCGACCGCGACCCCGATCTCCAGCGAGCCATGGCGGGTCTTGGTCGCGGCGTTGCCTTGCAAGTGGGTCCGGATCACCTGGTCGACGGACGGGCCGCTGGCCCACCCGGCGGGCGCGCCGCCGCCCCCCATGATATTACCGGGGAAGAGCTCGATGCCGGTCAGGAGGCAGCTCATGCCGCGCATGTGCGAGTCGCCATCGCCGCGCACGCGGTTGTTCACGCCCTTGAGCGTCAGCATCCGGCTCTTGAAAGGCTCGAACGGCTTGAGGATGGGCTTCAAGGTGAAGTTCACGCCTTCCTCGTCGGGCCAGAAAGCCGGCGGCACGACGCCGTTGGGCGAGAAGACAAAGATGACCCGCGAGCGCCGCCCGCCGGCCGGCTCGGCCGCGCCGAGGGTGGCGAGGCCCCCGAGGAGCGGGAGGGCGGCGGCCGAGAGGCCGAGGCGACGGAGGAAATCCCGACGATGTTGGAGTGTCATGATCTTAGCGGGCAGGAGGGGTGGCGGAGCCGGTCGGACGGAGGGCCGCGACGACGGCGACCTCGACGGCCAGGTTCCGGATGTGGAAATGGTCCGCGCGGAACTGGTCGGTCAGCCGGCCGAGCGAAGTCGGCGCATAGGCGGCCGGGGGCTGCTTCACGAGCGACTGGAAGAGGTTGCGGACGAACCCGGCCTGACCGGCCGCGCTCTCGGCCGCGTGCTTGGCCACGTCGCGGGCGCCGGTCAGCCTGATGACCTGCCCGTCGGCCGCGGGTGTGTACTCGGAAGTCGCGTCGACCGCTTGTTATTGTCGGTCACGCGGACGCGGCCGACGGCGTCGAAGCGCTCGAAGCTGAAGCCCAGCGGGTTGATGGTCACGTGGCAGGACTGGCAGGCGGGGCTTGGCGGTGAGCTCGGTCACCTTCTCCCGCATGGTGAAGGACGGGTCGAACTTGTCGTCCATGA